>NZ_JAHKQO010000030.1 GCF_018861065.1 Paraglaciecola arctica | reverse complement strand
TCACTTAAGGTGAACAGCAGATTTTTTTGATGGAACGCCAGCCAGTCTATTTAACATTGGATTCCCGATAAAAGCATTCGGGAATGACAAGGGGGATTACCGTCTTGGCTCATTACGAAGCCGTTAGAAAGCGGGTGGGTCCATACCATTATTCCGGCAGTCTTTTGGCCGGAATCCACTTTTATTGTTTTTATACCAATAATTTATCAATCGAGTATTAAAAGTTTTCTTAACTGATCGGCATTACCCCATGAGCTTAGTTCACTAAGTGATTAGTGCGAAATTACTGATAACGAGAGCAGTCAACCAAAGAACAGGTTTCAAGGTTGAAGTGTATAAGTTGCCATGACTTCTGAGGCTAATGGTAACCGCGATTGAACCTGCCATTGTGCGTTTAGATCATTTAGCCCCAAACTGATGGTGGTATTTAGGCTTTCAAAGTCAGCCTTTTCGATGGATAGTTCAACAAAACTATTGGTACTATATACATCAATACTGTTTGTGGATTGTTGTTGCCAATTCCAGTCAGGGCCTGTTGATTTATGTAAATTAATCACTGCATCTGTACCTTGTTGAATTAAATAATCTGCGCCGGATATCGGCCAGTCAAAGGATTGAAATCCGCTACTGCTTTCACCGTCAGAATTAATAAAAAGATCAAAGTGCGGCCCCATTTCATTGCCTATGATGGCGATATACAAATAGGTTTCATCAGAGGCAACCTTCAACGATATTGCTGGTTGGTTATCGGCGCTAGCCAGTGCTGGAACCTTATCCCAATCGGTTTTGTCTCCATCAATGGATATAGTAAATATTGTAGGTTCGGATGGGGTTGTGGGCTGCGCAGCTTCTATTAATGGCTCTGTTGGCTCAGTGTTCTTATCATCACCTTCAACAAAAGCTTGTACGCTAATAGTTTGTTGCAAGTTATTGTAACCGCTGGTGGCATCCCATGAATCAATATTGGCTAATTGAATGCTGTATTCAGGGCGCGAGGCAATAGCACCGTTATTCGACATATCGGCTATGTGAATTGATAACGCGTAGTCACCTACAGCTAAATCGTCCGGCAACTTAATATACTCGCCTACCTCAATGGTTCCTGGTTGCCAGGTACGTATGTCGTTACGTGTAGCGTCTAACGCCACAACCGTTTCGGCACCTGTACTTTGGTGGATAAAAATAATGCGTATTTGCATAGGTGTCACAGTAGAGGTAAAACCATCGTTGTCTATGGTTAATAAAAACGGGATGTAATTGCCGGCATTCGCTTGTGACGCTACTGTTGAGCTTGTCATCGAGAAACGATATCCCAGCCTGTTTTTAATCTCTTGCATACAGGCAGCGTCGCCTTCTGCCCAATCGTTATTGACTGTGTTGTTGTAGTCGCTATTTAGAAAACTATAATTTAGTTCATCCATAGTGTTTACCACATTGTCGCTGCAATCATTTTCATAAGGTATTGGCGGTGTTGCCCAACTTTCGTCTTTGCAGGTTTCTCCGCCTACAATCACAAACTGGCTGTCATTCTTGTGGTAGTTTTTAAATATAGCAACCGCATTGTCCTCTTTAGAGCCGCCAGCAGTGCCATAATCCGCGTAGGTGCCAGTATCTGAAGCGTCAGTTAAAAAACAATCATTATGAAAACCTACACGGGCAATGGCTTCGCCACTAAAAGCGTCATCAGCTGTTAAACTCCCTGTTGTACCATTTAGCCCTGAAGTAATGGGGGCTGCTGCGCCGTATATGAATTTTTGTTTCGCCTGTGGCGTTCTGACTTGCAGCATAGTGGGCTCGGCGGTGGCCGCTAACAGAGCCTCAAGGATCTCATTTCTGTCTAGCCAGTTTTGGTCGGTATAACTGGCTGTCACATCGCCAGAAGGGCTAAAGTTGTCGGTATAGTATTGTTCTCCCCATGCACCAATAAAACCTTGCTGTAGCGCTAACATCATATCTGCGTTAGCTGTCAAAATAGGCTTTAGTTGTTGAATATGGGCCAAAATAATATTTTTTTCAGGATCACCGTAAGGTGCAGTGGTATTTTTATGATAATAAAAACGCACCACCAGTTTAACGCCTGCTTCTCTGGCAGTATCAAAATCAGTCTGAATATCGGCCAAAGTATCGTTCGATAAAACTGGGTTGTTGACGTAGTTATCTAAAATAAAGGCTCGTAAAACAAGGGTGCTATTGACGCTATAATTGGCGGTCGAAGACTGATAAACATTTCTATTCGCGATCAACTCGTCTTTGTTTAGTGGTGTGAACTGGCTTGTTTGAGTTTCTGTATGTTGATAAAAACCTCTACTCGGATTAGCAAATTCTTCATCAGATTTAAGGTAGTTTTTGTTGATTGCATTAAAACCAGCGAGCGATATAGTCTCTGGTTCTGGTTCTGGTTCTGGTTCTGGTTCTGGAGCAGGCGCTACAGGTAAATCAATGTCAGCTTTTTGCCCGCTACCACCGCCCCCGCAACCTATTAAAGTGATGAGTAGTAAACTAAGAGCCAATATATTGTTAGAGTTTTTCATAAGTCTTTGCTCTGCTGTGTTTTTGTCAGGCTTACCCTGTGTGCTGGGAAATAATCTGGTGAGTTTGCCAATGAATGAGACAATTAGATAAAAATAGGTGTCGCGGCGATAGAGGTTTAACCTCATAGGCTAAATAAAAGTGGTGCCCGTTAAAGGCACCACTGTAGCAAGTTAACCGTTTAGATAGGGCAAGCTATTCTATCGTTTCTGGGTCAGCAGAATATTCATACATTACCTCATTAGGTACTTGGTCGGTGCCCCAGCCATTACCTGTACCCACAAACATCATTTTAACGGTTGCTAGGTCTGCGGGGTTACCGATTTCACTTAACGGGATAGTCATTACGGTGATGGCAGTATCGCCACCTGTTGCTGTTGCTGTTGATTCAGCATCACTCCAACCGCCGGCAGATACCTCTTGTTTATAAACATTCCAACCTTCGCCTGTATATTCAAAGCTATAACCATACTCAGCCACTAGGCCAGCTAAACTGGCTGCACCACTAGCCATAGGTGTAGTACTCGTATCACTGTCGTCTGTATTCAAATATATTCGAATGGTGTGCCACGCATCTTTGGGGCCTTTATGAGTTTGAGTGATGACTAAGTTTGTATCGTCTGCCGTGGCTAATACTGATTCAATATCGTTACCTGGCATACCGATATCATCTGTCTCTGATATTTCTATTACCGTGGGTTTAGCAAATTGAAACATTGCATCATTCGGTGCTTGGTCTGTTCCCCAACCACTTCCTGTACCTACAAACATGACTTTAAGCGCTGTTACATCTGCCGGATCACCAATTTCACTCAACGGGATAGTGATAGTTGTCAGTACTGTATCACCACCGGTAGCGGTTGCTAGCGATTCAGCATCAGCCCAAACACCTTGATCTACGTATTTTTTATAGGTATTCCACCCTTCACCGGTATACTCAAAAATATAACCATACTCAGCCACTAGACCAGTCAAACTTGGTGCGCCGCCTCCCATAGGTGTGGTCGTTGTATCGCTATCGTCAGTGTTCAAATATACCCTTATGGTATGCCAAGCATCTTTAGGCGCTTTATGGGCTTGTGATATCACTAAGTCGCTGCCGACTATTTTGTAAGACACATAATCAATATCATTGCCAAGAGGGCTTATATCATCATCTGTTTCTGTGATTAGGGCTACATTAGCATTCGCTGCTGCTTCGGCTGCGGCGGCTGCAGCAGCTTCTGCGGCCGCAATTGCAGCGGCCTCGGCTGCAGCTTCAGCCTCCGCTTCGGCTGCTGCTTCGGCTGCGGCAACCGCCGCGACTAGGGCTTCATCAACAGGCTCTACATTGCTGTCTAAACTCTGCTCCCAACACCCCGTTAAAGTCGTAACCAATAAACTAAGTACAAATATATATTTTAAATTTTTCATAAGTTATTGCTCTGCTATATGTTTTTATTGGTGAATGCCTAATTCTTAATAATCTATAGACGCCTATTTTTCTTTTTATTTTTAAACATGTGCCATTAGTGTTGCTAATGGAATAGGTAGAACATCCGTCACCTACTGCATTCATTTCATTGAAACCCAGATGGTTGTGTGAAACCTCTTTTATGTTTCGATTCTGATTCTAAGTGAAATATAATGGAATTAAAATAGCTATTTGTCAATTTTTGTAAGGTTTGTGAAATTTAAAGATGCTTGTGAATTTCGTTAGGCTTCATTTTGGTGTCGGGTTAACCGAAGCAGTATCTTCTGAACAACGACCACAATATATTGGTAGGAAAGATGCGAGACAGGACTCCCCCCCCCCACTGGGAAGTACCGGTTTTCGAAAAAACCGATACTCATAACCGAGTTGGCTTACTTGCTGAGTGGTTAAAGTATTGAATGTAACCCGATTGTTTATCTAATAATCGGCTCGTTTAGGTGGTGCCTGTTTTTTGGAGGGATGATAAATGGGGAGATAAAAATTAATTGGGTTCAGGTTACCAGTTGTGTGCTAATTAACTCATAAAAAGGGCTGCATTTGCAGCCGTTTTTACACTAGGTACTATCTAAGTTAAAGTCTAATTCAAGGGCTAAACCAAAAACTCTAATTAAGATTTGATCTTAAATTCACCTATCGAATTTTCAATATGTTGATAGATTAATTCGAGTTGTCTTGATGTTTCTTCCATTATTTCCGCTTCTTGCAAAGACTGGGTATTTTGCAATTCGATATTGCCTAAGGCTTCATTTATGGTATTTGTTTGCTGTAGCTGACCATCCATTTCTACTTCAATAACGCCATGTAAACGTCTAATCTGCTTGATGATTTTGTGTAGCGAATCAATAAATTCTTGTGATTTTTCG
The DNA here is from genome assembly GCF_018861065.1 of Paraglaciecola arctica. Lineage (GTDB taxonomy): Bacteria > Pseudomonadota > Gammaproteobacteria > Enterobacterales > Alteromonadaceae > Paraglaciecola > Paraglaciecola arctica_B. The sequence goes on along the minus strand of NZ_JAHKQO010000030.1, from coordinate 46,220 downwards.
GTTTGTGCTAAGCTAATTTCGGCTTGCTCTTTACCTTGAGACATAGCTTGTACCGCACTATCTGCTTCTTCTTGCAACTTAGTTATATTGTCAGATATTTGTTTGGTTGATTCTTGAGTTTTAGTGGCTAAACTTCTGACCTCGTCTGCTACTACAGCAAAGCCTCGTCCGGATTCGCCAGCACGCGCTGCTTCTATTGCCGCATTAAGTGCTAATAAATTGGTTTGATCTGCTATACCGTTAATCACGTTAACGACATTTCCAATATTGTCGGTGTCTGTTTTTAAATCAGCAATAATATGTGAGGCGTGATTAGTGGCTTTAAGCATACTCTGACTTGTGGTTAAGTTATCTTTAAACATAGCTTGGCCAGCATCGGTCAGGTTAGCACTGTCGTTTACTAAGGTATTGGCTTGTGAAATAGCATCGCTTACTGAATTATTTGAGTCAGACAACTGTTGCATGTTTTCAGCAAGTCTTGAAGTTTCTTGGGTTTGCATGGTTAAACCCAATTTTACTTTTTCGAATGCCTTAAAGGTATTTTCAATAATATTTCCTAAACCTTTTATATCATTAACAATTTCTTTTAAAACGCGGCTTAGGCCTACCTGAATTTGTACAAAGTTTCTGGAAACTTGACCAATTTCGTCAGGGTTAGTGTTATTGATGTCGTCAGTAAAGTCACCTTTGGCTATTTTTTGCGAGGCTAAGGTAATCGATTTAAGAGGAGAGATTATTCTGGTGTTCATGAACCAACTGACCACTAATAAAATCAGAATAACTATGATCACAGTGCTGGCTTTTGTGTATAAAAAGGTTGATTGTGCTCTAGACTCATTTGTTGATTTGAGACTTAGGATGCTTTTATTCATTGCATCTACGGCTAACACTAAGTTTTCTGTTGGTACCCTATCAATGCCTGAAACACTGCTATCAGCTTTAGTAATGTCTTGATTGGACGCCATAAAAACATCATAGCCGTTGCGGTAGGCGGATATCATCTCAGGGTAACTTTTCGCAAATTTCTGTATGTATTGTTTTGCAGCGGAATCATTAGGCATGGTCTGTAATAAATGCTCATAACTCGATTGTATTTTTGTGGCTGATTGATTAAACCTATCCCAATATTTATTGAGTTGTTGCGGATCCTTTCCTCTGATTAAGGTGTTTTTCCATTCTTGAACTTGGGTTTTGAATTGCACATTTAAATCAGCGACTTGCAACATGATTATCGCCTCTTCGTTAACGCTCTGGGAATAATCAGAAATGGCGTCTTTAATTGACGAAAAACCTAAGAACACTGTTAGAACAATGCTCGACATTGTACAAACCAATAGCAGTAAAATTTTATTTCTTATTTGTGAGCGAATTAATTGCATTACTTATTCCCTTATACCGCACTGATTTGTTTATAACGGCTGAAAGTAGTTAACTTTTAGTGCCGGAGTGATTTTTCGAATTTTGTGTAAGAGATGGTTTCCGAATATAGTGAGTTTTTATCATTGAATCAAACATTACGTTTTAGTTTCAAGCCTAAGATCTTGATGCAGCGCAATTAATTCAATTCACAGGTGATCTCCTCGGCTTTTTATGGGATAAGATAAACGATGAAATAAACCACTAGAGGTATTCGATGCAAACCACTACTCAGTCCACCGAAGTTTCTGCTACTTTAATTGCTGATATTGCTCCTAAGATCCACGCATTAAAAAAGACATTTTCCAACGGAAATACCAAAGTATTCTCTTGGCGTGTAGCGCAACTTGAACAAATCAAAAAGATGGTAGTGGAAAATCAGGATGATATTTTTGCTGCGATGCAAAAAGACCTAGGTCGTTGTGATATGGAGTCGTGGACTGCTGAGCTAGGTGGTGTAATAACTGAAGTTGAGCATTCGATCAAAAATCTAAAAAAGTGGATGAAACCGCGTAAAGTATCTACCCCTATAGTGGCACAGCCAGGCAAGAGTTATATGTTGCCAGAACCACTAGGTACAATTTTGATAATTGGTGCATGGAATTATCCGCTGTTATTGGTTTTGTCTCCACTAGTCGCCGCTGTTTCGGCCGGCAATTGTGCGCTTATTAAGCCCTCTGAGTTGTCAGCGAATACGTCTAGCTTAATTGCAAAAATGGTTTCTGAATATCTAGATAACGACGCCATTAAAGTGGTGGAAGGCGCGGTAGAGGAAACCACTGAACTCTTAAAACATCAATTTGACCATATTATTTATACTGGCGGGGACGTAGTCGGCAAAATTGTGATGCGCGCTGCAGCAGAGTTTTTAACACCTGTGACCCTAGAGCTAGGAGGTAAAAGTCCTTGCATTGTGGATAGTTCGACTGATTTAGAGGTTACTGCATCTAGAATAGTGTGGAGTAAATGGATGAATGCAGGGCAGACCTGTGTAGCTCCTGATTATGTGTTAGTGGAAAAATCGTTTGCGGCACCACTAATCTCTGCGATTAAAAACAAAATCACAGAGTTTTACGGTGCCGATGTGGCGAATTCGAAAGACTATGGACGGATTGTGAGTGAACGTCACTGCTCGCGTATTATCAAATATTTAGCTGACCAGAATGTTGTTTTTGGTGGTAATCATAATTTATCAAACAAATACATTGAGCCTACTTTGGTGTTAGACCCAAGTGCCGACAGTCCACTTATGCAAGAAGAGATATTTGGTCCAATTCTACCGATCATCACCCTAGACAATATTGGTCAGGCTATTCCCTACGTTAACGATCGCGAAAAACCTCTAGCCTTGTACCTGTTTACTAAAGACAGTCGCTTTGAACAACAAGTCTTAACGTCTACTAGTGCCGGTATGGTCTGTGTTAACGACGGGTTTATGTTTGCTGCTAATCCCAATTTGCCGTTTGGCGGCGTTGGTAATAGTGGTACTGGGGCTTATCATGGCAAAATTGGTTTCGACAATTTTAGTCACTTGAAAACCGTTATGAAACGCAGTTTTTGGTTTGATGTGCCGCTACGTTATCCACCTTTTACTGACAAAAAATTTAAACTTCTTAAGAAGCTCATATAGAGGTTTATTATGCAACTTGCTCCATTTCACTTAGCGATTCCTGTCACCGATTTATGCTTAGCCGAGAGTTTTTATGGCGGGTTATTAGATTGTGAGAAAGGTCGTTATTGTGAACAATGGATTGACTGGAATTTCTTTGGGCATCAATTAGTAACGCATTTAGTCGATACTATGCCTAGTTTGCCGAGTCACAATCAAGTCGAGAATCAAGCAGTTCCGGTACCACATTTTGGTGTGGTATTGCCGTGGCAAGATTGGCAACATTTAGCCAAAACCCTTGAAGGCAATGAGATAGATTTCGTCATTGAGCCACAAATACGCTTTAAAGGGCAAACAGGTGAACAAGCAACCATGTTTTTTTCAAGATCCTAGCGGTAACGCTTTGGAGTTTAAAGCCTTCAGGAACCTTGATCAGTTATTTGCCACTTAATACAAAAAAACAATTTATTAGATGGTTTGTGATTAGTTAAATCGATTGTGGTGTTTAATAATCTTCATTAGCAATTAGGCAGCAAACCACCTATTCTTTACGTTAAGTTTCAACTCAACAAGGGAAAATACAATGAGTAATATCAACATTGGTATCAATGAAAAAGACAGAGAAACTATCGCCCAAGGGCTGAAGTGTTTGTTAGCTGATTCTTATACCTTGTATCTACAAACCCACAACTTTCATTGGAATGTCACTGGAGCACAATTCAGAGAACTGCATTTAATGTTTGAAGAACATTATACCGAGTTGGCAGTGGCAGTTGACGATATCGCCGAGCGTATTCGCACCCTAGACGTAGCAGCTCCCGGCACTTATAAAGAATTTGCAAAGCTAAGTTCTATCCACGAAGTAGACGGTGTGCCTTCTGGAAAAGAAATGGTGAAAATATTACTAGCAGGCCACGAGGCAGTAGTGATGACTTGTCGTAAAGTATTATCCAGCGCCCAAGAAGCTGATGATGAGTCGACTGCAGCATTAGTCTCCGACAGAATGCGTATCCACGAGAAAACAGCTTGGATGTTACGCGCCCTAAGCTAAGTTGTAAGGCACAATAACCGATTAAAACCAAAAGGCCAAAACGTATTAATATGTTTTGGCCTTTTGTTGTTGGGATTGATTATTCGGTGATTTTCAACAGTTCTTCTTCTAAGGTTGCATCTTTATTTTTCGGTTTTTTCGGCTCTAAATACGCTTGATACCTACCAGGTTTGTGATTGACGGCTATCAATAGGTTTAAAGTAATTGCCCCGATCACAGATAAAATGACGATATCGAAATTAAAAATGAGCATTGAAGAACCCAGAATCATGGCGTCGACCAACAACCCAAAATTTCCCGCTCGAATGTTAAATTTATTTTGCAGATAAAGGGCTAAAATTCCTAGGCCACCAAGGCTAGATTTATGCCTAAACATTATTAATAGCCCCACACCAATTAGCAAACCACCTGCTACTGATGCAAATAATGGGTGAATGCTTTCAATATGAATCAAATGCCCGATTTGTTCAGTCATAACAGACACCATAGAGACTGAAATAAAGGTATTAATAGTGAAACGTCTACTTAATTGCGTCCAAGCTATGTAGTAAAAAGGAATATTCACCAAAAAAAACAACAACCCAAAGTTTATATCAACTAAGTGAGTACCAACAATCGCTATGCCCGCAGTACCGCCAGTTAGTAAATCATGAGTACCAAATAACACCACACCGAAGGATACAAGCACCCCGGCACAAAAAAGTGCTAAAACGTCTTCATAAAATCTGTGCGTAGGAAAGTTCACTGCCATACCTCGTATGCAAATAATTGGCTAAAAATCACTCTGTTATCAAGGCGCGCATTCTACAGATTTAGGTTTATATTGTTAGGCCACCAAGCACTTCAGTTTGAGGTCGGATAGGTGTGTAAGTAGCGTATTCTTTACGACTTGAGTCAGTTATGTAAACAAGCTGTAGGCGAGATGTTTATTGGAGCTTTGAAGCGATACGTGTATTTGAATCATGAATTAGCGCTAGTTTTAGTTTTTCATATATTAAGTGCGAATGGAACTCAGTTGCAAATAACTTTGGTGCTATTGATTGAACTTCAATAGCACCAAGCAAATCTCCGAATTTCCCAGAGGCTAAGCGACTAGAATGCTTTTTTCACCGACACGCCAAAGGTTCTAGGGATACTTGGGTAGGCATTAAAAGTTCCAGTTTGCACAGGTGCTGGAAACGCGCTGAGTAAATAATCTTCATCAGTGGCATTACGGAGCCAAACACTGACAGTTAAATCATCTTCTGATGTTGCTCCAGCACTTAGGTTAAGCTGTTTAACTTCTCTTGATGCAATGTCGGCACTGACATTGTCATTAGATTGCACTTCAGAATCGTATTGATAGTCACCGCTTATATATGCATCCCAATCACCAACGTAAAAACTATAGGTGGCAGATGCAGACAAGTTGGTTTCAGATACACCTGAAGGCTGCATACCAGATAAATCAGTAGGTCCATCAGGGCCATTTCCTCCTTCAAAGGAATCATAAACTGGGTCAAGTAAGGTGCCCGCTAAACCAAGTCTTAGTCCTTCAAGGGGATAATAAGTGAAATCAAACTCTAAACCTTTAGTCGACTGCTCAGTCGCGTTAGATAACACGAAGCCGGTGCCAACAAATATATTTGCTTGGAAATCTTCAATTTTCTGATCAAATAATGCCAAATTAAGTGACCATACATCGAACCTTGCTTTTAATCCCAGTTCTATTACTGACGCTTTTTCGGGTTCAGAATAACGAGTACCAGAGGTTAGGTTAAGTGGCGCAATTCCAGCAGCAACTATGGCACTCATATCACTAGAAAACGGTCTAGAATCTCTGGTTAGGTTCCAAGACGAGGCTTTAAAACCGGTTCCTACACTACCGTATACACTGATGTCACGATTTAACTTGTAAGAAAGACGAGCAGTATAGGTGGTTTCACTGTCATCTGTTTTACCTGATTCAACTTCGTTAGGTACGTCAAGGAAAGAAGGGAAAACTTGTAATCCTGCAATTGCCTCAAACGGTGTGCCTGTTAATGGTAGCGCTGAGAAAGAGTCATCGTTATCTTGGGATATGTTAACGCTCTTTTCATCATTGCTATAGTTCAGCCCAAGGGTAGCTGTTAAATCATCACTTAAATGGTAATCAAATTGGCCAAAGAGTGAAAATGCTTCATTTTGCATTTCGTGATATTCGGTTACCCCTTGCTCGTTACCAAACAATGTACCTGGAGCGACACTAAAAGCGGCTTCTGTTACCGCTAGTGGCGGCGCGCCTCCAGTTAAAGCGGAAAGTGGTGCTAAACGTTCGTCAAAATATGCGCGAGCTTCTGTTCCAAAACGGACCGATGACTGATAGCTCACATCTTCATCAAAAAAGAAACCACCTATCATCCATTCTAAATTAGAGTCGTTGTTATTGGATGTTATTCTGAGTTCTTGCGTAAAAGTATCGGTTTCGACTTTATCTCGACCATTTACAATGTCGGCGCCCGAAAAATCTGTATCTATACTAAAAAAATTATCGTTACTGCGAAGTGATGTAATTGAAGTTAACGTGAAAGTATCAAATTCAATATCTGCTTGTAAGGAAGCCCCAGAACTCTCAATTTTATTGACAGGATCGATATCTAAGTAGTTTTCTCTCGCATAGACATCATTTTCAACAATATCACCGCCTACCGCTCTAATCGATTCCGTAGCCGGACCACTTTGCGCATTTGCTATGCCGCAACAAATTTCTTCCATTTCGCTGGCATCGGCGATAAAACGAAACTCGGCGGTTTCTGTTGGCTCATATACCATTTGACCCCGTGCGCTCCAGCGGTCTACATTATTCATGTCAGTGCCAGTTTCTAGATTTTCGAACCATCCATCCCGCTTATTGATGCTGCCCGAAACGTCAAATGTTAGCTCATCAGAAATAGCACTTTCGAATAACCCTTTCACGTTCTTAAATCCGTAGTTACCTAATCCAGCCAATATATAGCCGCCGGTTGAACCTGAGGGTTTAGGGGTAACAATGCTAATAACACCCGCAGAAGCGTTTTTACCAAACAGGGTGCTTTGTGGCCCTCTCAATACTTCAACTCTATCAAGCCTAGGCAAATCTGACAGTGCTGCCGCAGAACGAGAGCGATAAACTCCATCAATAAACACACCAACCGATGGTTCTATTCCGGGGTTATTTGCGCCGTTGCCAAATCCACGAATGACAAAATTGGTGTTACCTGATGATTGAAGTTGAGTGACGCGAAGAGAAGGCACTATGGTTTGCAAATCTTTTACATCTTGGATTTGTGCTTTCTCTATGGTTTCCGAAGTTGTTACTGATACTGCCACTGGTACTTCTTGAAGAGTTTTAGTACGTTTTGTTGAAGTAATTTGAATTACTTCAACACGACTCGCTTCATTTTCAGCGTTTTCATCGATTTGCGCACTGACCGGAATTGACATGGCCAAACAAACGGCAGCTGAAAGAATAGATATTTTTCTGTTCATGTAACACCCTTAAGCTCGTTGAGTATTGTTAGTACATTGTTAATAAAATGTAGGAGCAATATACCGCCAAAAAGAAAACGAAACAATAGTGTTTTGTATAATAAATCAGAATTAACCTGAACCTCCATCAATAGGAACGATAGATCCGGTCATCGAATAAGGCGCTTGTGTCAGTAAAAATACGATGAGATCGGCTATCTGTTGCGGGCTGGCAGGGTCTCGAGCTGTACGAGGAATCACCCCCAAAACTTTTGGATTAATATCTTCTGGTGCTTTGATTGCTAACATTGGTGTATCTACCGCACCAGGTGTCACGGCACTAATACACACTTCTCTGTCGGCGTATTCTTTGGCTAGCGCTTTTGTAAACGTAATGACGCCGCCTTTAGAAGCGGAATAAGCGGCACTATATGGAATGCCAATTTTTCCTGCCAATGAGGCAATGTTTACCACGCGCCCTTGTGTAGACTCTATATGGGGTAGCATGGCTTTACACATCAAAAATGTGCCATTTAAATTAATGTTGATTACTTGTTGCCACTGCGCAAAATCGAAACAATCTGTGCGACCGAAACGTTGGATTGCAGCAGAGTTGCAAAGCATAGAGGGAATGCCAATGGACTTTACCACCTCAGAAAAAGAATCAGAAACAGATTGTTCGTTGCTTACATCAACCGGTAGTGCAAATGCTTCTCCATCGTCTTGTTGGATTTCCGCAATTATTTGTTTCGCTGCATCAATGTTGTAGTCAAAAATAACCACCACATGGCCTTTTGAGGCCAGTGATTTTGCCACTGACGCGCCAATGCCAGAGCCTGCCCCTGTTACTATTGCGATAGCTTTTGAGTTTGTATTATCTGGTTTTGCTGCTGTCATTTAACACCTACCTATGTTGTTGAATTATTGGCATGCCATGCGTCAGTTTTGTCTAATGCTGTACTAGCATCGACATGGCGTTTGTCAATTAGGTTACGAATATTTGAGTGAGTGATAATGTAATAATCGCCCCTCTTAATGCCTGCTACAGCCATTTTACCCACATCATTTGGATCCATGCCTAATTCGTGGAGTAATTCGCCTAGCTTAGGTTTGCTCACTGCTTTTTCGCCATATTCAGTTTGGCGTGAACGTTCGGCATCCCAAATTTCAGTTGCCACTGCTCCAGGGCATAACAAACTAACCTCTATGCCATATTCGGCGTAATCACGATGCATCATTTCTGATAGACCCAACATACCGTGTTTTGACGCAACATAAGGAAACATACTGCCAAGTTTCTTGCCGGGTATGCCAAAACAGGTTTCTGAGCCTGTATTCATAATATGCGCTATATCTCCGCGTTTGATGAATTGTTTAATAAACGCTGAGCTCATCAAAAAAACACTTTTTAAATTCACATCAACAATCCAGTCCCAATCTGCTTCTGTGATTTCATGTAACGTTCCGGCCTGACCGACGCCGGCGTTATTTATCAGGATGTCTACTTTGCCGAAGGTGTTATATGCCAATGCAACTAGGCTATCGATTTCGCTTTGTTTGGTTACATCACACCGCAAAGCAATGACCTCGGCGCCATTTCGCTTTAATTCAGACTCGGCCCGTTTCGCTTTATCGTGATCCATTCCTACTAAAACTAATTTGACACCTTCTTTGGCTAGCTCATTGGCTATTGCAAAGCCAATACCACTGGTACCCCCGGAAATGACCGCCACTCTATCAGTTAAATTTTGCATTTTTTCGTTCCTTTTGACATAACGAGTATGTCGCTGTGTTTTTCTCTGCTAGTTATCTTCAATCTGGGTTTACTGAATCAGATGTATTTCGGTTATGCCAAGTTTCGTCGAATAGGTTGAACCACCCAGAGATCACTTTTGACATAGCAGTTCATGTAGATCCCGAATAGAAAACTCTGTTAATCCCACTTATCTGCTTATCACGGATACTCAAAAATAAAACACACATACTATATGATACACATTGGTTCTATATAGAGGTAGTGAAATAATACAATCGTTGCTTGAACAAAGCCGCTAGGGTATCTTTTACATCGTATTTGAAGGCACTAACTTATTGATAGGGAATTGCTATTGAAACCGCAAAAATCGGAAGTATTAGAGAAGAAAATGCCAGAGCCCAGTGGTAAACGTGCGCGAAAAACCACACAAATGATGAGAACAAAACAGGCTGTACTAGACACAGTTGTTGAACTGCTGAGTGAAATTGGTTACCGGGCTATAACCATTGAAATCATTTCCCAACGCTGCGGTGTTGCGCGTTCCACTATTTATAGGCACTGGAAAAATATCCCGGAACTTACTATTGATGCATTCGATTCAGCTATTGGTGATACACCTGAGTTTCCAGAGCAAGGTGATGTTCGTTCAAATTTGGTGTTTTTATATAGACAATTTGGAAAATCCTTAAGTCGCTCTATTTGGGGCCGTGTTTTACCTTCTCTTATCGAAGCCTCACACAATGATCCCAAATTCGAAAATTACTTGAGCTCAATGGCAAATGTGCGTCGACAAAATGCAAGGGAAATGCTGCAACGTGCCAAAAGCAAAGGTGAGCTCAAACCAGAGGCGAATGTTGAGTGGATATTAGATACGCTTTCGGGCGCACTTTACCATCGCCTTTTGATCACTGGTACTGCATTAGATGAACCCGGCTTGGTAGACTGGCTGATTGATAGCGTACTCAGTACCACCCTACAAAAAGACTAATTATTGGCCTTTGAAAACAGCGGGTCGCTTTTCACTAAATGCTTTAACGCCCTCAGAATAATCGTAAGTTTTTGAGGCTTTGGCTTGCAAATCTCGCTCTATATCAAGTTGTTCATCTAGGGTATTTGTATAGGATGATTGCAGCGCGTGTTTGCTTAAACCTAATCCAAATGTTGCCGATTGCGCTAATTCACGGGCCAAATTTGCTGCGGACGTAGCTAATTCAGAATCTGGCACAACTTGCCATATCATCCCCATTTCTTTAGCGTCTAACGCACTTACCTTTGTTCCCAATAGAGTGAGTGCCATGGCACGAGCATGACCTACTAAACGAGGTAATATCCAGCTACCACCTGAATCAGGTATCAATCCTAATTTATTGAATGATTGAATAAATGACGCAGACTCCGCCGCTACAACAATATCGCATGCTAAGGCTATATTGGCACCAGCACCTGCGGCCACACCATTAACGGCACAAACCACTGGTTTGCTCAAATTGCAGATAGAACGGATCAGTGGATTGTAATAATCATTGAGAGACGCATACAGGTCAGGAGGATTATTTGTGGTGTTACTCGATTTGCGATCATTCAAATCTTGTCCGGCGCAAAATCCCCTGCCTTTCGCTGTAATTAATAGTGCTCGTATCTGCTGATTGTTATGGGCTTCTTGTAGCGCTGTTCGCACTTCTTCATGCATGGCGACCGTAAAACTATTTAACTTGTTAGGGCGATTTAACGTCAAGGTGGCTAACCCGTCGCTGACATCAAATTCTATGTTGAGATATTGATTATTCATTAGGCTATGTGACTCGCGGTAGTTGACTATATGAAACAATATAGTATCGTATAGGTCACTTCAGCTGTCCATCTTAATAAGCGAATATCATGAAATTAAAAAATTATGCACTTGGGGAATGGTATACATCCTCAAATACAGGAAAAGTTGTCAATCACGCCATCACGGGCTTACCTATTGCAGAGGTTGACAGTAACGGTTTAGATTTTTCTGAAATGCTTCATTATTCCAGAACACAGGGAAGCTCTGCTCTACAAGCGCTAACATTTCATCAACGCGCAAAATTATTAAAATCATTAGGTGTTTATCTGCTCGAACAAAAGGAATTGTTTTATACCTGTTCAATAGGCACAGGTACTACTCGAAAAGACGCTTGGATTGATATTGAAGGCGGAATTGGCACTTTGTTTTCCTACGCCAGCCAAGCCATTAATTCTTTAACGGACGGACATATTTTATTGGATGGCAAACAGGAGGCACTCTCAAAGCAAGGGAGTTTTGTAGGACAACACATATATTCCTCCATTACTGGAGCAGCAATCCATATCAATGCCTACAATTTTCCGGTTTGGGGTATGCTCGAAAAACTCGCACCGAGTATTATTGCTGGAGTGCCGGTTATTGTTAAGCCTGCCACTCAAACTGCATTTTTAACCGAGTTAGTGGCACAGCATATTGTTGCCTCAGGAATATTACCTAAAGGCGCATTTCAACTGGTTTGTGGAAGCTTGGGGAATATGCTTGAACATACCACTTACCAAGATGTGGTGAGTTTTACAGGTTCAGCGCAAACGGGACAGATGCTTAAGGCTAATCACAGTATCGTTAGTGAATCGACTCGCTTTATGATGGAAGCTGATTCTTTGAATTGTGCCATTTTAGGAGAAGATGTGGCTACGGATTCAGCAGATTTTAATTTGTACATCCGTGAAATATGTAACGAAATGACCACTAAAGCAGGCCAAAAGTGCACTGCCATAAGACGAGCAATTGTGCCTCAAGACAAATTAGAAGCAGTCATTGACGCCATCAAATTAAGGCTTGGAAAAGTGGTTATTGGTCACCCGGAACATCCATCAGTAACTATGGGCGCTCTGGCTGGCCTTGAGCAAAGAGCCGATGTACTAGCTAATATCGAGCGTTTATCTGAAAGTGCAGAAGTTGTTTATGGCTCGACTGATTTAGATTCCTTTAATGTGTTAGATGGTGATGCCAATAAAGGGGCTTTTTTGGTGCCTGTATTGATGGTCAATCAAGACCCAGGCAGTGATTTATCAAAACAAACTGCCCATGATATTGAAGCCTTTGGACCAGTTTGTACTTTATTCAGTTACTCTAATACTGAGCACGCATTAGCGCTTGCGGCTCGAGGAAAAGGCAGTCTTGCTGGCTCAATTGTGACGTCCAACTATGATTTGGCGCAACAATTGTGCCTTGGTGCTGCGGCACATCACGGACGTTTACTGTTGTTAAATGAAAGCTGTTCGAGCGAATCCACAGGGCATGGAATAGTGTTGCCGCAGTTAATCCATGGCGGTCCAGGTCGAGCCGGAGGTAGTGAAGAGTTAGGTGGATTGCGTGCAGTAAAACACTATATGCAACGTACTGCGCTTCAAGGAAATCCCGAAATGTTAGCCGCTATTTTGTCTAATACTAAGTAAAAGCATAAGCGGCTTAAATCGTTAAGGAAACCCCGCAGTAGCTGCAGGCACTTCTATCTTAAATATTGCGCCTTGCCTGCGCCTGCGGTAATACGAAGGTGGCTCCTCATCTGGCGATACCTTGCTTGGGGGATCGTTGGGAGCTGCGGTGATAAATAAGGTCGCCGTATTGGTTTCTGTATTAAGTGGAGACAAAACACAGGCTACAGGTTGAAATATCTGCCCATCAACTTGTGCGGTAACGCGATTAATAATGTCGCCTTGCATGTTTAGATGTAATAGTTCTGAACAACCAATGGCGGCAATCCACACGCAGTTGTTATTGTCGAAACAAATGCCATCAGGAAAGGCATTGGCGATGTCCGCAAATTTTTGTCGGTCAACTAATTTACCTTGATCAGAGATAGCAAACTTTACCAATCGACTGGCGACAGATTCTGCGACTATTAGTGATGTTTTATCTTCTGATATAATGATGCCGTTAGGAAAAGCTAAAGGTACGGAACAATGTTCTGCATTACCTTGGGGATCTACACGAATCAGCGGAGTTTTCTTAAATTCAGCGTTATTGTGAATGTCGTAACCAAAGTTACTGACATAAGCAATACCTTCATTATCGACTACCATGTCATTGCACCAGCCACTGGCTAGTATTGACAAGTCAGAGTGTACGCAGACATTGCCTGATAGATCGATTTTCATTACGCGGCGATCTGTCATATCAACAAACAACATTTCTCCGCTTGGCAGCCAGCCTAACCCCGACACAAAGTGATGCCACTTTAGAACACGTTGCGGTGAAGCTTGCGCGCTAGAAAGTGTGTAGTCTATTGTCCAAATTTCGCCTTCATACATATCAACAAAATAGAAAGAACCATTGTGGCAGCGGGGAGACTCAGGGAAACAAAGTTGTGATAACCACCTTTGTGCGTTGCCCATTATAATGCCTTCCAAACAGGTTTTCTTTTTTGCGCAAATGCGCTGACACCTTCTTTAAAGTCTGGTGATGTATAAATACGTTTTACTAGACCATAATCACTCTTCATTGTTTCCAACATAGTTTGGCATGTTTCTCCTTGGTTCAATGCTGTCATAGTGACATCAATCGATATAGGTGAACATGCGATGATGCGATTTGCCATCTCAACAGCTTGTTCTAACAATTCCTGGGGTTCAGTGACTTGGTTCACAAATCCCAATCGCTCTCCTTCTTCGGCACTGACTTTACGTCCCGTCAGTAATATTTCTACCGCTTTTTTATAAGGAATTTGCCGTGCTAAACGGTGGATCCCACCCCCTAAGGCCGCTAAACCAATTTTGGGTTCAGGTAATGCAAACTGTGCGCTATTGCTCGCAATTATCATATCGGCGGCCAACGCCATCTCAAATCCGCCTCCCATCGCGAGACCATTGATTGCAGCGATGACAGGTTTAGTGCGCCCAAAAAACGCAGTTAAGCCACCAAATCCTTCTCTGGGTAATACCATCTCAGCCAAACTTGCTGTAGCTGAAAACTTAACGTCATTTCCAGAGCAAAAAGCTTCGTCACCTACTCCGGTTATTATCGCTACTCTGTGTTTTTTATCTGCTTGAAATTCTTTAAATATCTCCGCCAACTCTTTACTTGCTGGTGGGTGTAATGCATTTCGTAGCTCAGGACGGTTGATAGTTACCGTTAGTATTGCGTCTTTTGAATCCACTTTACAAAATTGTGGGCTAGTCATAACTGTGATCCCCTTGGTTTAGGCTGCGATATTCTGAATTTGCTATCCATAATGCTACCTTAGCATCGGTAAAAATAATAGTTAAACGATACATTAATGTTTCATATTCTTTTTTATATCTGCTAGTATCAAGTAACAATTAATGTCAAACCAATGACTAACTCTTGGAAAATTTTATGTCCAATAACCTTCAGCCCCAACCTTTATCGGGCGTTAAAGTAGTAGAACTTGGATTATGGATTGCTGGCCCCGCAGCTGCGGCGGTTATGGCCGATTGGGGAGCCGATGTAATCAAGGTTGAACCCAAATCCGGTGATCCAGCTAGAAATGCATTAGCCTCAATATTAGGTATTGAAAATTTACGGTCGCCAGCCTTTGAAGCGGACAACAGAGGCAAACGTTCAGTGGTACTAGATTTAGCTGAACAAGAAGGCCTAACGGCTTTAAATAGTTTGCTATCTGATGCAGATGTTTTTATTACTAACATGCGTCCAAATGCGTTAACTCGACTTGGGTTGTCGCCAGAGGTTTTGAGAGATAAATTTCCGCAATTGGTTATCGCTCAGGTGACCGGTTATGGCAGTTCTGGGCGTGAAATTGATCGACCTGGATATGATAGCGGAGCCTTCTGGGCGTATTCAGGCTTGGCTAGTCAGTTTTCTGGTGAGACCGGTTACCCACCTATATTGCCTGCAGCGTTTGGCGACCATATTACTGCTATTTCTTTGGTTTCAGGCATCACTTCTGCATTATTTGACCGTACCCGAACAGGGCAAGGAACTATAGTCGAGACTTCACTGTTAAAGCTTGGGATCTACGCAGCTACGTCTGACTACTCACTGCAAATGGCCTTTAATCGTCACAGGCCGCCACAAAGACGTGTCGATTCTGAAAGCCCGCTAGTGAATAGCTATAAAACCTCTGATAACAAATATATTTGGTTGTTATGTGTCGAAGCAAGCCGTCATTGGCCACAGTTAGCGGCAGCCATCGGACACCCTGATTTATGTAACGATGAACGATTTAACGGTACCCGCAAAAGGCACAAAAATAGAGCCGAGTTAATAGCGACTCTAGATGGGATATTTGCCACTAAAACACGATATGAGTGGGCAGAAATACTAGACAGCAACGACATTTGGTGGTCTCCGGTTAATTCATTAGAAGAAGTGTTAGCCAGTGAACAAGCGGAAATAATTAATGCATTTGTAGATATTCCAGATGCAGGCAATGAAGACAAACCGCGTAAAACTGTGGCTAGTCCAATTGATTTTAATCGAGTGCCTACACAACCTAAAAGTGCCTGCCCTGAGTTAGGTGCAGATACTATTGAAATACTTAAAGAGCTACAACAAAAGTCAAAGTAAAGACTCTACTTTGACAGACTCAAACTGATTTTCCCTTAATGGCTGCATCGATTAAATATTCGATGTAGCCTTTTTCATTTAGCGGCTTTTTACTGAGTAAAAAACGGTAGGCTAACGAACCTGAGATAACGTCTACTATCCACTCAATATTTTCGTCTTTACTAAGCTGGCCAGTATGTTGAGCATTACGCAAAATGTTAAGAGAAGAAGACCTAAGGTTTTCTACTAGAAGCTCCAACAATTCAGCGCAGTGTTCATCATTTTGTGAAACTTCGATAAATGAAGGGAGTATTTTGGCCCAAGAAGCATGTTGTAACGAATCCACGTAAAGTTGATTAATTGTCATTAAGTCTTGTTTAAAGTCCCCCGTGTCAGGGGACTCAAAAGGTTCGCCAACTAATTCTGCAAAGGCGTCAAATAAAAGATCTTCTATCTTTGGCCAATATCGGTAAATCGTGGAGCGCGATGAACCGCTGAAGACAGACACCGCATCCACAGTGATGTTTCTATATCCTTTCTTAATCAAAAGCTTGCGGGTTGAATCCAGAATATGTGCTTTAGTTCGCTGCACTTGTGGATTAGTAGAATTTGAAGGATCGCCACCTCGATTTCTACTGATTTTGTCTATCACACTGTTCACCATAGTTTTATTCAGTTACAGATTGCGTAGGGTTTTTAAAGTACTTAGCCGACGCGAAAAAGCAATAGCTGGCAATCAAGACTACTACACTTCCAATCATTAACGCATAACGTAGGGATTCCTCACCAAACTGATTACTTAGTAAATCCGAGGTTAAACCTACTACAAAGGGAGCAGCGCCAACACCAATCATGCTGGTAAAGAACAATAATATTGCCGCAGCCGTGGCTCTACCTTCACTCGGTATGACATGCTGAATCGCCGCGAGAGTAGGCCCGGTTACACAACCAGTAAAGACTGCTCCGATGAAAATAATACTCATTGCCAGTGTTGGATTACCCACAGCAAAGGAAATTAGCATTAACGGAAAACTGATAAAGTAGGCGATTGCAGGTACTTTAGTAATCCAACTTGCGTCACGATTTTGCATTTTATCGGCTACCCAGCCCCCTAAGACCATTCCAATTGCAGAACCACCACCGTAGGCTGCGCCAAACAGAGTGCCAACTTCAGACAACGACATACCATGACTACGAATAAAAAATGCGGGAGCCCATTGTGCGACACCATAAGTTGCAAAAGTGCCAAAAGACGCGCCTATCACCATCAAGCGGTAAACCGGGTTTGACAGAAGAAGCTTAATTAAAGTTAGGTAAGGTGTTTTCGGGGTATTATCTTCAATAGCCTGTTTCAATGGCTGTTTCATAGTGAACATGATCAGCAATGCTAGAAATACCCCAGGTGCGGCGACAATAAAAAAGGTATTTCGCCAGCCGTAAGCTTCAGCTAAAAACCCGCCAACTACGAAACCTAATATGACTCCTACAGTAGAGCCCGTCATAAAGACACCCATAGCTAAAGCACGGTTTTTAGGAGGGTACAATTCTGCAATTAGGGCGTTACAGGTAGGAAAACAACCTGCTTCTCCTACTCCTACTCCCATCCTAGCTAAAAATAGATGTACGAAGTTTGTGGCTTTACCCGATAAAGCGGTCATGGCACTCCAAAAAACAATGGAGATAGTAATGATACGTTTGCGGTTTCCGCTGTCAGCGAGTCTGGCAATAGGAAATCCCATAATGGCGTAAAAGGCAGCAAACGCGAAACCTGTTAGTAGGCCGATTTGCGAGTCTGACAGTCCCATTTCTGCACGTATAGGTTCAACCAGAACAGCTAGTACCATGCGATCCATATAGCTGGACACATTAATCAGAAAAAATAGTGCTAGTAAATAGCGTAAGTATCCCTTTGAATAATTTGATCCCATGAATTAGCCCTCTGTAGATGTATATAATTTATTGGTGTTTTTTCCAGCAAGTACAAGCAATCCGCCGGTCACTGCTAGGCTCATGACAATTTCAGTTAACGGGTTCAAATATCACTCCAGATAGATCATCGCTGGCATATATTTTTTCGACTAAATGTGCCCGATTGTCGATAACACATTGTCTATTGATGTAACCTTTTTCATTAATTTCGGATAAGCCCATTGACGGAGGAGTACTAAGTATCATTAGGGTACGTACCTTGTTTGAAGAGCCTGGATGATTGTTGTTATATTCAGTTAAGTGTTGCAGTAACAGTTGTTTAACTGCGGGGGAAGCAAACAAGTCTGCAATGCTTAATTCTTCGCTATTTAGTACCTTTTCAACCGCTTGTTTATCCAACCACGCGAAGGCAGAAACAAATTCGCGATTTTCGCCGCAAATTACTGTATCTCTAATTAAACGCCCAAAAACTTCCATCAAGTTTGATTTAATGTTTAAGTTGGATACCCATGTACCAGAGAGCAATTTGAAGTCTTCGCTTATACGACCATCAAAAACCAATCCCTTAGTTCTATCGTTAGGATCTGCAAACCTAGCTGCGTCTCCTAATTTAAAATAGCCTTGTTCGTCGAAAAAACTGCGAGTTAATGCTTCTTGCTGATAGTAGCTGTCGAGCACTGTTGGTCCCTTGGCTCGCACTTCCAATTTTTGACCGCAGGGCACTAACTTCACTTCAATACCGGGCATGGGTAAACCAATCACTCCTGGTAAATCTGTTGGCCAATAGGTGCCGGTTACTCCTTGAGTCTCAGTTGAACCATACATGCTGATAATTGGAATGCGTTTTCCGGTGTTGGCAATGGCGAGAATTTGCAATCGACGCGCAACATCGTCGGGTAATGCGGAACCACCATAGGCAATCGCCTCTAGTTTCGCGAAAAACATTTTTTGTAACTTAAGGTCTTTTTCAAGTGCAGTAGCGAGCCAACTTAACCCCAAAGGAGCGCTACCAAATACACTAGTAGAGAGTGATCTGAGATTATCTAAGGTTTTTTCAAATAGACCGGGAATAGGTTTACCGTCATCAATATAGATAGCACCACCCTTCATTATTGCTTCGTGGTAAGCGATGTTACCTGCCGAAACATGGCTCCAAGGCATCCACTGCAAGGAAATTGGGGCGTACTCTTTATCGTCAGGGTTTTTTAACACAGACTTAATACCTGCAACCTGAGCGCACAAAATTTGTTGAGTCTGCACTACACATTTAGGGGTGCCTGTAGAGCCAGAAGTAAACATATATTTGGCGATTGTTGCGTCATCAATTTTGTCCATTGATGCTGCTACAGCTTCGGTGTTTTGGGATGTTGATAAATCCGAAATCGCAATTAACTCGTCGCTGGGGTTGTCTTCAACAACCAAGATGCGGCCTTGGGTATTCAAAAACTGCAATGCATTCTTATAACGCTCTCCACATTGGGCGAAAATAACTTTAGGTTGGAGGATAGCCTCCACAGCTTTCAGTTTTTGCAGAGATTGATCCATTAAAGAGTATGGCGCGCTGATTGACGCAACTGGCACTCTGGCCTTCATGGCAGCCATGATCATTAAACCATGGCTGATTGAGTTTTCCGATAGAATCATCATGGGTGTGGTGTCATTCAAGCCGTACTCAAGTAACCATTGTGCAATCATGTCCGACTGTTTATCAAAGTCCCCATAAGTACATTCACGCCAATTGCCATCGTGTGTTTTTTCTGCAAGCCAAACCCGTGAAGGAAATGCGCTCGCTTGTTTCTTAAACATGTGAGCGATGCTTTTTTCAAGCTCACACAGCGGCGTAGCCGAGCTTAAAATAATGCAGCCATCACTATCTTCAACCATTTCAAGTTGTGGCTCTTTGTACGGCATATCCTGAAAAGGATAATCAGCAACGTGATTGATATTTTTAAGGTCAACGGTTTGCATAGGGGATTATTTTCCTGCTTTTTGTTGTTTAAGTTGCTTATGTGCTTCTAAAAATTTAACGGCTTTAGTTTGTATATCTTCAGGCACATCAGGTAATTTTGGCGCTGTATCAGCCGTTTTGGGTAGTGATACCGTGGCGTTGGCAACTGCTGTTTCTTCGCCTCTTTGGTTTGTTGCAACTACCTGTAAATCGACTAAATTCATTCCGTCTTTGGTATATTTTTTAGTGACTTTTCCTGTCAAAGTTTGCATGTCACCTAGATAGTTAAAGCGACGAATTTCGTCATGCATACTTACCACAAAAGCGTTGTCCCCCATCCAGTCACTTACGGCGTGATATAGCCAAAACTCGCGTTGTAAACCCCAATCGTAAGCCTCGGGATTACCTACACTTTTCGCCGCTTTGGTATCCCAATGCACTCTAGCACTGGTATCTAAAATTCCTCTTTCATTGGGAGAATATAACAGCGGCATTCTGACGCGATCCTTGGCGGCGATTCTGGCGGTCGCTAACATACGATAAGGTGCTAGACCATATCCTGCGCAGTGTGCCAGAATTACATCAGTTACTGTTAGTGGTCCTTTGAGTAATGGCATCATTTCATCATCGACAGCGACATCATCCCATACTCTTGTCTGTGCTCCGCGAGGCTTTTCTTGCAAATAGGCTTTATCAAAAGCAATCATGTCTTCTTTGCTATATTCACCTAATTCAATGTCTTTATATTTACCTTTTTTCTTAGCTGTATCTCGCTCACTAAGAATACGTAACATTCGGTACACGCCAACCACTTGAGCATCTTGATTGAACTTCACATAACGATGCACTATATGTAGGCTTTTGCCTCCAAACTCTGATTCCTTGAGTTCCATGGATTCTTCGCCCTCAAAACTGTACAAGCGATCACCAGGTTTTATTGGTCTGTACCAATCCCAAGTGCCACCTGAAACAAAGGTTTGGCAACCTCTAAATAGACCTGCAGTCCTTTTCTTCAACTCTCTGGGGATACGCTCGCCCAACAATGGTTCGTTAATGATGGCTGTCATAATTTGCGGCGCAACGACTGAGCCCCAGTGGGTACTGGCAGCATAGTCAGGATCACAATATAGTGAATTATCATCCCCTATGCTTAAAGCAAAATTCCGAATGGCATCTTCATATACCTGAGAATGAAACTCACGGGTGACATTCACTTCATCTAAGCCAATAAGCTCTTGTTGCAAAGCAATGTCGTGTTCCGTTAATTTTCCTTTGGAACTGTCTTTTTGATCGGTCATTTTAATTCTTCTCCAACCTATTGTTGATTATCGAGTAGTAGTTTCAGTGATTGATGCTGTTAACGACACAAGGACGCATAGCGCTGTGTATGAAAGTCTGTGCTACCTAACACAAACTGGATAGCCGTTAGGCGTTTAAAGTAATGTCCAATATCTAGTTCGTCGGTGACTCCCATTCCGCCGTGTAATTGCACCGCTTCTTGTCCAATAAGCCTTGCAGCCTTGCCGACTCGGCTTTTTGCGGCAGATACTTCTTTAGGGGCGAAACCTTGTGTTGAATCGAGTTCCATAGCGGCCATTAAAACCGCAGACTTGGCCTGTTCATACTCGATAAACATATCGGCCATGCGATGCTGTAACGCTTGAAAACTGGCGAGCGGTTTTCCGAATTGCTGACGTTCTTTGGTGTATTCAACAGTTTTTTTATACAACATTTCCATCATGCCTATCGCTTCGGCGCAGACTCCGAAGGTGGCAAAATCCACGGTCTTTTCTAATGCAGGAAAAGCATCATCGAGATTGCCCAAAAGACTACTTTTGGCTACGGTTACATTGGAAAAATAGATATCTGCAGCTTGAAAACCGTCTACTGTGGGATAACAACGGATATCTACCCCAGGGGATTGAGGGTCAACCAGAATAGCGCTCAGTCCATTTTTGTCGGTTTGAAATGAAGATGTTCGCGCGATAACTACTAACATGTCAGCCATGGCTGCGTTTAGCACAACACTCTTATGTCCATTTAGAACAAACTCATTGTCGAATACTTCTGCTTGGGTGCTAATGTTTGCTAGGTCATAACGTGACTGCGGTTCACAATAGGCTAAAGAAAATTGATATTCACCAGCCATCATATTTTCTAACATTGCGTTGCTGTTCGAATTGCTAGAAAGCTCAGAGATAAGTTTTCCGGCGAGCAAGGTATTGGCGAAATAAGGTTCAACTACTAAGCCTTTCCCTAATTCTTCCATGACTATCATCACGTCTGCAGCTTTGCCGCTTAAGCCACCTGCTTTTTCACTAAAGGGCACCATTAACCAGCCAAGTTCGGCGAACAGCGCCCAGTTTTTGTCATCAAACCCCGCTTCTTTTTGTCGCGCTACTTCTCTTTGATCAAAGCTATACTGTTGTTTTACAAATCGAGACACACTGTCACACAGCATGCGTTGTTCGTCGCTAAAACTAAAATTCATCGCATTTTCCTTCTAAAGTCCGAGAACCGACTTACAAATTATTACCTTTTGAACTTCGTTGCTGCCGCCATAAATTGAGGCTTTGCGATTATTGAAGTACCAAGGCGCCCGGTCAGTTTCACTTCCTTGGCCTATGTGGTGCTCTCTTGGAAATTCAGCATTGGTATCGGAGTGAAACTGATCATTGACAAATGGTAGGCAGTAATACCCAGCCGCTTCCACATACAGTTCATCAATAAACTGCGCTACCTCAGTACCCTTTATTTTGAGAATTGAAGATTCGGGACCAGGCGCTCCTCCGCTGCTAACGGCAGCAAGAGTGCGCATCTCAGTGTATTCAAGTGAACGTAATTCAATTTCTAACTCGGCCAATTTAAGGGCAAACGCGTGGTCGTCGATAAGTGCAACTCCACCTTTGGGTGGCTCAGATGCCATTTTGCGTAAGTTCTTAAGGCGAGTTTTTGAGATAGCCACTTTTGCAATGTTGGTTCGTTCATGAGTGAGTAACATTTTGGCGTAAGACCAGCCTTTATTCGGCTCACCAATCAGGTTTTCAGCTGGAACCACGACATTATCAAAATGCACTTCATTGATTTCACGCTGGCCATCCAACATCATAATGGGCGATACCTTAATCCCTAGCGTATCCATTTTTATCAACAAAAAATTGATCGCTTGTTGATTTTTGAGTGAACGGTCTGGAGAACGTGCCAAACAAAATATCCAATCAGCGTGTTGTGCGTATGTTGTCCAAGTTTTAGTACCAGAGACTATGTAATTGTCGCCATCTAAGGTCGCAGTAGTTTGTAACGAAGCGAGATCTGATCCTGCAGCTGCTTCCGAAAAGCCTTGGCACCACCAAACGTCACTCTTAAGAATATCTGGTAGAAAACGCTTTTTTTGTTGTTCTGTTCCATAAGTGTAGATAACTGGGCCAACCATTTTTAAACCAAAAGCGATAACTTCTGGCGCGCCAGCGGCGGCACATTCATGTTCAAAAAGATATTTTTGGGTGGCACTCCAGCCTGTTCCACCAAATTCAACTGGCCAGTTAGGTGCAATCCATCCTTTGTCATATAAGACTTTTTGCCATTGCACTCGTTGTTCTTTGGTTAATCTCAAGCCATTTAATACTCGTTCGCTTGTTGTTTTAGGCAAGCTAACTTTTAAGAAATTTCGAACTTCATCGCGAAATGCTAGTTCTTGATCGGTAAATTGATTGTTCAAGGAATCCTCTCTAATTGAAGTAAACCAGCTTAAGTGGTGCAAAATAAAATACACTATTGAATCAAACGATACACTATTGTATCGTATATATCAAATTGCTAACGTGATTCACAAAACATTAACAATATGAGTGCCGTAGACAGGGTGAAAGCTGATTTGTCTACTTAGCCAATTAAGACCAAAGTGAGCATTGAGATATGAAAGACGCATACATATACGACGGATTAAGGTCGCCTTTTGGGCGTTTCAAAGGTGGATTGTCTAGTGTCAGGCCAGACGATTTACTGGCACTTGTGATCAAACAACTTGTTGAGCGTAATCAGTTTCAGGCATCTGAATATGAAGATGTCATTGCTGGCAATACCAATCAGGCAGGGGAAGATTGTCGAAATGTCGCTAGATTTGCGGGACTCCTCGCTGGATTGCCTATCGGTTGTGGTGGAATTACAGTAAATCGATTGTGTGGTTCGGGTTTAGCAAGTGTTATGGACGCCAGCCGATGTGTGCAGTCTGGTGATGGCGATTTGTTTATAGCTTGCGGCGTAGAAAGCATGAGCAGGGCGCCATTGGTTATTTCCAAAGCACAAAGCGCATTTGATAGAAATCAGACAGTTGCCGATTCGACTATGGGAGCAAGATTCACTAATCCTTTAATTGAAGCTAACTTTGGCGCAGACAGTATGCCGGAAACCTCTGACAATATTGCGGCTGCTCTGAAAATTACTCGCGAACAATGCGACGCATTTGCAGCCGCTTCTCAGTCGAAGCATGAAGCTGCTAGGGCATCTGGATTTTTCAAAGACGAGATGCTTAATGTAGAAGTGCCGCAACCTAGAAAGAAACCACCTATTGTCATTGACAGTGATGAACATCCTCGTGCTAGTACCGATATCGACGCTTTGAGGGGTTTAAGATCTCTTTATGCCGACGGTGTTGTTACCGCAGGGAACGCCTCGGGAATTAATGATGGCGCTTCGGCTTTAATAATAGGCTCTAAAAAAGCTGGAGAAGCTCATGGAATTCAACCTCGGGCACGTATTATTGCTAGCGCCATTGCCGGTGTCGAACCTAAATTAATGGGGTTAGGTCCAGTACCTGCCACTAAAAAAGCCTTGGCTAGGGCTGGTTTGGAATTAAAGGATATGAATGTTATCGAAGTAAATGAGGCGTTTGCGTCACAAGTTCTAGGTTGCCTAAAAGAATTAAATATCGCCGCGAACGATCCAAGGGTTAACGCTAACGGCGGGGCTATTGCTGTGGGTCATCCGTTAGGTGCCAGTGGCGGAAGGCTTGTGTTGACAGCGT
Organism: Paraglaciecola arctica; assembly: GCF_018861065.1. GTDB lineage: Bacteria > Pseudomonadota > Gammaproteobacteria > Enterobacterales > Alteromonadaceae > Paraglaciecola > Paraglaciecola arctica_B. The sequence continues at coordinate 21,503 of NZ_JAHKQO010000030.1, read as the reverse complement.
TACGCCAGCTAGAGGCGACAAATGGTCGTTATGGACTAATCACCATGTGTATTGGGATTGGTCAAGGTATTGCCTTAATTATTGAAAGAGAGGGATAAAATTATGTCGGTAGTTGAATATGAATGTGTTGGTGATATCGGTTTGCTAACCTTAAATAACGCGCCCGTTAATGCTCTGTCTCACTCTTTACGTAGTGGCATAGTTGATGCGTTGAGAATGGCAAGCCTTGATCAATCGAAGGCCATCATTATTGTAGGAAACGGTGCCATGTTTTGTGCCGGCGCTGATATAAAAGAATTTTCCCAAACACCACAAGCTCCCTCTTTAGTTGACGTTACTGAGTGCATTGAAAACATGCAAAAACCTGTTATTGCAGCTATCCACGGTAATGCACTTGGAGGCGGTCTTGAGCTCGCGTTAGCTTGTCATTATAGGTGTGCGTTAGCGAGTGCAAAATTAGGATTACCAGAAGTGAAACTGGGTATCTTACCTGGCGCTGGTGGTACACAACGAGCTCCTAGAATTATTGGCCTAGAACAAGCATTTACGTTAATCACCAGTGGCAATCCATGCAAAGCTGAAAAGGCATTGAGCATAGGTTTGATTGATCATCTTGTAGAGCACGATCAAGATTTAGTTGCAGCGGCGCAAAAATATGCACAACAAATATTAAATGAAGGGCTACCAATAAGGCGTTCAAGTCAGAGCCCAATTGATAAACAAAATATTGATAGTGACTGGTTTGATAAAAAGCGCGCCGAGTTATCGAAACGTGCACGTGGCCAAATTGCGCCACAACACATAGTTGATTGTCTTGAAAAGGCTTTAAATGCAGAGTTTGTAGAAGGCATGCAGTTTGAGCGAGAAGCCTTTTTAAATTGCGTGACTTCTGAGCAAGCTAAAGCGATGCGCCATTTGTTTTTTGCACAACGTTTAGCAGCAAAGGTAAAAGGAGTGTCTCCTGATACCTCAAAACGCCCGATAAAATCAGTGGCAATTATAGGTGCCGGAACTATGGGGGGCGGTATCGCAATGAATTTTGCGAACGTGGGTATTCCAGTTACCTTATTAGAATTGTCAGCAGAGTCACTCACTAAGGGATTGCAGCTAATTGAGAAAAACTATGCAATTTCTGTTAGCAAAGGGCGTTTGTCAGAATCCCAAAAAGCACAACGACTTGCTTTAATAAGTGGATCAACTAGTTATCAAGAATTGAATCAAGTTGACTTAGTGATCGAAGCGGTATTTGAAGACGTTGAAATTAAAAAACAAGTTTTTAGAAAACTTGATGAAGTCTGTAAGGCAGGCGCAATTTTAGCTACGAATACCTCCTATCAAGATGTGGACGCGATTGCTCAGGTAACAAAGCGCCCACAAGATGTTATAGGTCTGCACTTTTTCAGCCCTGCGAATGTGATGAAGCTTCTTGAGGTAGTAAGAGGTGCGCAAACTGCAGATGTCGTCATTGCTACTAGTATGGCTTTAGCCACTACCATTGCAAAAATCCCCGTTTTGTCTGGTGTTTGTTACGGTTTTATCGGTAACAGATTGTTATCGGTGTATTTAAGACAAAGCCAACTTTGTTTGTTACATGGCGCGACACCTGAACAGGTAGATAGTGCTATGACTAACTGGGGAGCGGCTATGGGTCCTTTAGCAATGAATGATTTAGCGGGAATTGATATAGGTTTCAAAGCTCGTCAAGGTTTAAGCGCTGACAAGAAGGGATCTCCTGAGGTCTACGCTATTGCTGATGCAATGTACCACGCGGGCCGTTTGGGGCAAAAAACAGCGGTTGGGTATTACCGTTATGATCCACAGACACGAGCACGCATCAATGATCCCGACGCGCTTGCAATTATCGAAGCGCAATCAGCCAAATTTGGCATAACTCGTAAAGCGCAAACTGAGCAAGAGATATTAAATCGTATGATCATTGCGTTAGTTAACGAAGGAGCTAACGTTTTGCACGATGGCATTGCTCAGCGTTCAAGCGATATTGATGTAGTGTACATCTTCGGTTACGGCTTTCCTGCCTATAGAGGCGGCCCCATGCATTATGCAGATACCATAGGCACCAAAAAAGTATATGAAATGGTGTGTGATTTTGCGTCCAAGTTTGGCGATACCTATTGGACCCCTTCACCTTTGTTGAAAGAACTAGCTGAGAAAAACCTTAGTTTTAGTGACTGGGATGCCCAGCAGAGCAACAGTAAATAAAACCACTTTGAATTCGCGGGAGCATCGTACCATGAACATTAGTTCACTAAAGCAATCAGAACAAATAACAGAAAGTAGTCGTGATAGTTATATTCGCAAAGCCGTTAATGCTGCGAGTATCGGAGCATTGCGTATTGCGCTTTACCACCAGACTCAAGATCCTTTTCTAGCTGAAATGCCGGTTTCGGAGCAGCCCGTTAGAGGTGGTGCGCTAACTAATTACGTAGTGCCTCGCGAATATCATCAAGAGATCCGCGACAAAGCGTTCGAATTTTTACGCAATAATACCCAAATGAAGCCTGCTCCAACTCTTGAAGAGGCGGAAAACTTGATGACTTTGTATTCAGGTAAAAAACCCACACCACAAGAGCTAGATTTTGGTGTAGAAGAATTAGCATTTGAAGGTTTTTCTAGGAAAGCTCAATGGCAACAACAGCCCTCTAAAGAGCAAATTGCAAAATATAGCGTCACAATTATTGGGGCCGGCTTTAGTGGCATGTGTGCTGCAATCCAACTTCAGCAGTTAGGTATTGCGTATCGGATTATTGAGCGTCACCCCGAGGTTGGTGGAACTTGGCATGTGAATGACTATCCCGAAGCCAGAGTCGATGTTCCCACATTTTTATACCAATATAAGTTTGAAAAAAGTTACGCATGGAAGAGTTTTTTTGCCCCTGTTGACGAACTTAGAAACTATTCCGACTACATCGCTGATAAGTACGGTATACGTTCACATACCAGTTTTAATACTAAATTACTTAGCTCTACTTGGGATGAAGACCAATCAAAGTGGGTGTTAGAGTTAGAGGATGGTAGCGGCAAAAAAGAGACGTTAATTTCAAATTTTGTTATTAGTGCTACAGGGGTTTTTGGTACGCCTAAACTACCGGATATTCCAGGGATCGAAAAATTCCAAGGAAAAATGTTCCACACCACACAGTGGGACCATGATTTTGATTATCAAGGGAAAAAAGTAGCACTTATAGGTACTGGGTCAACCGGTACCCAACTTTCGAGAGCAATAGCAAGCAAAGCAAGTCAGTTTACTATTTTCCAACGGACTCCTAATTGGGTTACCCCCATAAAAGGTTATCACGCCGAGATCCCTGAAGAAACGCAGTGGATGTTCGATAATATGCCTGGCTATCTGAATTGGTTTATCTACACGAATTACTTTTCTGAATTAAACATGCAGGATCTTCAAGAGCTTGATCCGCAATGGATTAACAATGGTGGCAAAGTTAATCAAAAGAACCAGCAGCTCAGAGAGACCCTAACGGCCTTTATAAAAAGCAAAGTAGGGCACAAAGAGGGACTATTTGAAAAGCTAGTACCAGACCATTCTCCCTTGTCTCGAAGACTGGTAATTGACAATGAATGGTACGACACACTAGTCCGCGATAATGTGCAATTAGTTGCGGATGGTATTCAGCAGATTACAGAAGATGGGATCATAGATAGTAAAGGTCAAAAACATGAAGTTGATCTCATTGTATTAGGCGCTGGTTTTAAGGTCTCAAAATATCTATGGCCAGTCCGTTATCAAGGACGAAATGCCACCTCCATCGAAGACATGTGGAAAACCGACGGCGCTCGCGCCTACAAAGGCGTTAGCATGCCAAATTTTCCTAATTTTTTCATGATATATGGCCCAAATGCCCAAGCTAGAGCTGGCTCATTTCATTCGGTTGTTGAGTGTTTAACTCGACATATATCAGAGTTAATCGCTAGTACAGTTGAACAGGACGCCACAACGATTGAAGTGAAAGAAGCCGCTTATTGTGATTACAACGCTAAGATGGATAAGGCTATGTCTAAGTTACTATGGGAAGATGAGCAAGGTGGTGGTAGCTATTACGTCAACGAACATGGACGCTCTGGACTTAACATGCCTTGGCGCTTACACGAGTTTTGCCAAATGATTAAAGAAGCTGATGTTGAGCAGTATGACTTTGACCAATAACAGACAAAATAGTGGATAGCTAACTTAGATTGAAAGCTTACTTGGTGTTTTGGATAACGAGACGATAAATCTAGTTACACTTTTAGTCATGACTTAAGTCTTTGCTTAAGCCATGATTAATGTCTCAATAAAAGGAATGTAAAGTGAATAAAGATATAAAAGGCTTGTGTTTGTTTTTGGGTATGATCGGTTTAGCTTATGCGGCGATATTGGTAATAACCATGGTTTTCACTGGTGTAAAAATCTTAAAAAGTATTGTGTTTATTTCCGCTTTTTCATCTTTCTTGGTCAGTTTAGGCCTTACCTCTCAAGTTAAACAACGATTGGTTTATTTAGTTAAACAAAAAGTCACTTCTTATAGATAGATACCAACAAAGACATCGAGAGTGTAAGTTTGGGCTTGCCTTGATTAGTTTTTGACTCAAACCTGAATGACTGTTTATCCATAAAAAAAGGCATTACTTTGATTAAAGTAATGCCTTGTTAATTTACAGATTAGAGTGAGTTATACACGCTCAAATACTGTTGCTATTCCTTGTCCTAAGCCAATACACATAGTCGCTAAGCCAATTGATTTGTCATTAGCTTCCATTAGATTGATTAAGGTAGTAGAAATACGTGAACCAGAACAGCCTAAAGGATGGCCTAATGCTATTGCACCACCGTTTAAGTTGACTCTGTCGTCGTAGTTATCAATCCAACCTAACTGTTTGATACAAGATAACGCTTGGGCAGCAAAGGCTTCATTGAATTCAGCTAACTCTATATCAGCCATAGTCATGCCAGCGCGCTTTAATGCTTTTTTAGTGGCAGGTACCGGACCAAATCCCATAATAGCTGCATCACAACCGGCTACTGCCATAGCGCGTATTTTCGCACGAGGTGTGAGTCCCAATGCTTTGGCTTTGTCGGCAGACATAATCAACATAGCAGAGGCACCATCTGAAAGAGCGGAAGACGTGCCAGCCGTGACTGTGCCATTAACTGGATCAAATACTGGGCGTAACGCTGCCATAGTTTCTACAGTTGAGTCAGGGCGAATCACTTCATCTACACTAATAGACTTTAATACACCATCAGCATCATGGCCTTGAGTAGCCACAATTTCACTTGCCCAGCGGCCTTCTAACGTTGCTTGATGGGCGCGCTGATGTGAACGGGCGCCAAACGCATCTTGCATCTCACGGGAGATGCCATTTTGACGGCCTAACAATTCTGCCGTCATGCCCATGCTACCTGAGGCTTTAGCGGTATGTTTGGCGATGCCAGGGTGAAAGTCTAAATTGAAATCCATAGGCACGTGACCCATGTGTTCAACACCACCTATCATGTAAACATCACCGCGACCGGACATGATACCGCTGGTGGCGTCATGTAAGGCTTGCATAGATGAACCACATAAACGGTTGACGGTAACAGCACCGGTTGAACGAGGAATGTCGGTTAACAACTGTGCATTTCGGGCAATGTTAAAGCCTTGTTCTTTGGTTTGCTGTACACAGCCCCAAATGATGTCTTCAATTTCGTTTGGATCTAGGTTGGGGTTACGCTCAACTAACTTTGACATTAAGTGTGCGGATAAGGTTTCAGCGCGCACGTTGCGAAAAATACCGCCTTTAGAGCGACCCATAGGTGTGCGTATACAATCAACTACTACGACTTCTTTCATGATCTTCTCCTGATAATTTGTTACACAGACTGCGCAAAATAAGATTTGTTTGATGCGGCCATTTCGCGCACACCATCTGATATTTGATAAATAGGACCTAAGTCTGCGTATTTATCAGCCAAGGCTACAAAGTTGGCTAAGCCCATAGTTTCAATGTAACGGAAAATACCGCCTTTAAATGGAGGGAAACCTAATCCATAAAGCAAGGCCATATCAGCTTCTGCCGCGCTGGCTACAATACCTTCTTCTAAACAACGAATCGCTTCGTTAGCCATAGGAATCATTACTCGAGCAATAATTTCGTCTTTATCGAAATCACGTTTGTCTGCGCAGTGCGGTGCGAACAATTCATAGGCTTCTGGCGCTGCTACTTTTGCAGGGCGACCTCGTTTGTCTAAACTGAAATTGTAGAAGCCTTTGCCGTTCTTTTGACCGAAACGTTCAGCTTTGTATAAAAGCGTCACAGGGTCATTAGCAATTTTTTGCATGCGTTGTGGAATTCCATCTGACATGACACTTGATGCGTGGTCAGCTGTGTCCATGCCTACTACATCAAGCAAAAATGCAGGGCCCATTGGCCAACCGAAGATTTTTTCCATGACTTTATCAACAGCCACAAAATCGGCGCCGTCCATCACTAACTTGCTGAATCCAGCAAAATACGGGAACAGCACGCGGTTAACTAAAAAGCCTGGGCAGTCGTTAACTACTATTGGGGTTTTACCCATTTTTAGTGTGGCTGCTACAACGGCAGAGATAGTATCTTCGCTCGTTTTTTCACCGCGAATGATTTCAACCAGTGGCATTTTGTGCACAGGGTTAAAGAAGTGCATACCGCAGAATCGTTCAGGTTTTTGTAAACTTTCTGCTAATTGATTGATTGAAATAGTAGAAGTGTTAGAACAGATAATGGCATCGTCAGCAACATGTGTTTCGGTTTCGGCTAACACTATGCCTTTTACTTTCGGATTTTCAACAACCGCTTCAATTACAAGGTCTACATCTTTAATCGCTGAATATTCAAGTGTAGGGGTAATATTGTTGAGTGTGGTGGCCATTTTGGTGGCGTCTACTTTGCCACGTTGCATGCCTTTACCTAGAATGGTTGCGGCTTCTTTTAGGCCTAAGTCGAGTGCAGCCTGATTAATATCTTTCATGATTACAGGCGTGCCTTTTACAGCAGACTGATAGGCTATACCGCCACCCATAATTCCTGCACCTAAAACGGCAGTTTGCTTGATTGCTTTTTTAGCTGCTTTAGCTTGTTTTTTGCCTTTACCTTTTACCAATTGATCCGCTAAAAATATCCCGACTTGGGCTTTAGCTGCGTCGGTTTTGGCTAAGGTAGCAAAGCCTTGATTTTCTAGTTTAAGCGCGCCGTCTCTATCTAAGCCTGCGGCTTTAGAAATTGTTTCTACCATCATATGAGGTGCTGGATAATGTTTACCTGCTTGTGCTGCCACCATAGCTTTAGCGGTAGAGAAACTCATTAAAGCTTCGTTTTGATTGAGTTGTAGAGGCGCTTTCTTCTCTTCGCGGCGAGCTTGCCATGCTAAATCACCTGCAATGGCGTCTTTTAACATGCTAATTGCCGCATCAGTTAGTTTTTCAGGTGCAACAACGGCGTCAACTGCACCCTCTTTTAGGGCCTTCGCAGCTTTACGGTCACGTCCCGTTGTCATCCACTCTAATGCGTTGTCGGCGCCGATAAGACGAGGCAGACGCACAGTACCGCCAAAACCAGGCATTAAACCTAGTTTCACTTCTGGTAAACCGATACTGGCTGACGTATCTGCCACCCTTAAATCACACGCTAAAGCCATTTCACAACCGCCACCTAGCGCAAAACCATTAACTGCTGCGATGGTAGGAAAAGGTAAATCCTCAAAACGGTCAAATACTTGGGATGTTTTTGCTACCCAAGTCAGTACTTCTTCATCTGGCAAATCAAACAAGCCCGTGAATTCGGTTATGTCAGCACCCACAATAAAGGTGGATTTCGCAGACCGAACTACCACCCCTTTTACGTCTGAATTGGCCGCTAAGGCCTGAGTTGCAGCATCTAAGTCTGCTACCGTTTGTTGATCAAACTTGTTTACCGAACCAGGGGCATCAAATACTAATTCAGCAATGCCATCTTGTAGTAAATTAACCTTGAGGCTTTTACTTTCGTATATCATCATCATCTCCTATGGCTATCGCCAAAGCGTGGGTTGGGAGCAGGCCAACGGCCTCCGAATGTAGTTCCTGTGAATTGTTGTTAAAACCAATTAAAAGAGCAACCTTGTTTTAACAACTTTCAACAAAATCAGTCATAGTCTTTACATGCGGGTAAATGTAGTTAATTCAACTGGTCATTCCAGTTAAAGTGAGAATTTTTTTAAATGATCGCATTTATCAGTAAACAAGTTTGCTAGTATCAGGTCTATCATCTTATCTAACGTATCGTTGATATAGTGGAATTTGTGACTATTCGTTATTTTCTTCATTTAGCAATCGCTAGTATCTTGTTAACTCAAGTTGTTCTGGCTGCACCAGTGCTTGACCGCGAGCAACAACGAAAGCTTTTTATTGAAGCCGAGAGGTTAGCGCACAATCCTAATAGCAGTGTATTCAAAAAATTAATGCAGCAACTCGAAGGTTATCCTCTTAAACCTTATGTTGAATCAAAAACCTTAAAGAAATTCCCATTTATGGCGAATAAAAATCAAATAGAGGGTTTTTTATCAGAATATGAATCCACCCCCTTAGATAGACCTTTGCGCAAAAAATGGTTGCAGTATTTAAGCAAACAACAGCAACCTGAATTGTTTAAGCATTTTTATCGAGATATGGGCAATGCCGCTTTAACTTGTAAATACGCCGAAATACTGTTGCAGCAAGATCCGTTAGATGCTCAGGCATTTAAATTGGCTGAAGAACTTTGGGTTGTGGGTAAGTCACAGCCTAAGGATTGCGATCTTTTATTTCGAAAATGGTACGAAGCTGGCAAGCGTACACCGGAATTAGTATGGAAGCGCCTATCTTTAGCGGCTGATGGAGGCAATCACACACTTATCCCTTATCTAAAAACCTTATTGCCTAAGAAGCAACAATATTTAGCTGATCTGTGGTTAAAAGTGCGTCGTTCATCTAGCCAAGTGTCTCGGCTTTCAAATTTTCCAGGCAAGTTTCCAGAAAAGGAAACTGAGATACAAGTATACGGTTTAAAGCGTTTAATAAGCAGCAACAGAGATTTGGCACTGCGTAGTTGGGAGAAACTCTCTAGTCGGTTTATTTTTTCACATTCACAACTCAAACAAATCACTCATCGTTTTGCTATCTTTTTAGCCCTTGCAGACCATGAAAAGGCTGAGGTGTGGTTAGAAAAGGCGACAGAATTTGAGCCTGATGCTGAATTAATGCGCTGGCATTTAGCGCACGTTTTAAGACAACAAAATTGGCAGCATGCGTTGGATGTCATAGACTTTGTGCCTCAAGATATCTCCTATGGAAATGTGTTTCAGTACTGGCAAGCTCGAGCTTATGCTGAAGTAGGAGCAAAAGAATTGTCTAAGCAGGGATTACAAAAGCTAGCCAAACAACGCCATTACTACGGATTTTTGGCAAGCGGACAGTTATCTGAAATGGCAAGTTTAAATGACAATCCTTTGTTGGTTTCCCAAGCCGATTTAGATGAAATGGCGGCAATGCCGGCAGCGCAAAGAGCCTTTGAATTTAGAAAACTGGGTCGAAGTCTTAGTGCTAGACGCGAATGGATTTTTTTGCAAAGTCAATTAACCCAGCAGCAAAAAGCCACAGCGGCGGTGCTGGCTAGTCAACAAAATTGGCACGATCAAGCTATTTTTGGTTTTTCTAAATCCGGTTATTTAGATGATTTGAGCCGACGTTTCCCCATGGCATACGATAGTCAGCTGCAAAGTAATGCCAAGAAAAACAATATTGATGTTGCATGGGCATACGCCATCGTCAGACGAGAAAGTTCTTTTATGCCAGATGCTGCTTCGCATGCGGGGGCGTTAGGGCTAATGCAAATGATGCCTGGGACTGCCCATTATTTGGCTAAGAAAAAAATCAATAGAAATAGTTTGTTTAATCCTGGTGTCAATGTCGAACTAGGCACTCAGTATATGCGTTATCTAATGGACAAAATGGACAACAATCCTATTCTTGCTACAGCGTCCTATAATGCTGGGTGGCGCAGAGTAAAACAGTGGCTTCCAGAAAAAGGTAATGTACCTCTCGACTTATGGATTGAAACTATTCCCTATAAAGAAACTCGTAATTATGTAAAGGCTGTTTTGGCTTACCAACAAATATATCGTCAACAATTAGGAGGGAGCGAAAATTTGTTTAAAGATCTTGCGACTATGCAAATAGTGCCAAAAAGTTAGTAACATTTTGGCGTTATATCAAAACAAAAGAGTTTCTAAGCTTATGTTATTCTACCGTTATATAATTTGATGAGAATCTGGCATGTCACTTCTAACCCAACTTGAACAAACCTATCCACAACATATTTCAGAGTTACAAAGCCGCACACGAGAAGCTATTCAGCGAGAGAGCATTGACGGACTGATAATCCATTCTGGGCAAAGTAAACGTTTATTCTTAGACGACAACAATTATCCATTTAAAGTGAATCCGCAGTTCAAAGCGTGGTTGCCAGTCATTGACAACCCAAATTGTTGGTTGATAGTTAATGGAGTAGATAAACCCAAGTTAGTGTTCTATCGGCCTAAAGATTTTTGGCACAAAGTACCGGATGAACCCAATGAATTTTGGGCTGAGCAGTTTGATATTGTGGAGTTAACCCAAGCCGATGCAGTGGAAAAACACTTACCTTTTGATAAAACTAAGTACGCTTACATTGGTGAATACATAGAAGTGGCTAAGGCACTAGGTTTTGATTTAGTGAATCCAGACAGGGTAATGCATTACCTACATTACCAACGCGCCTACAAAACTGATTACGAATTAGTGTGTATGCGAGAGGCCAATCGAATTGCTGTTGATGGGCACCGCGCGGCTAAAATCGCATTTGAACAGGGCTTGAGTGAGTTTGATATTAATCTCGCTTACCTTTGCGCAGTTAGGCAGGGTGACAATCAAGTGCCTTACAACAATATCGTTGCGCTTAATGAAAATGCGTCGATTTTGCATTACACCAATGTGGCCACTGACGTGCCAGCGGAATCACGTTCATTTTTAATTGACGCAGGAGCAAACTTTAACGGCTATGCGGCTGATATCACCCGTACTTATGTTAGAGAGACAGGTATGTTTGCAGACTTAATAGAGTCGGTGCATCAAATTACACTGCAATGTGTCGATGAATTAAAACCTGGAGTGTCTTATGTGCAAATTCATTGTAGTGCATTCAATCAAATTGCAGCGCTGCTAAGTGATGCCGGAATTGTAAATTTGGCTGCTAATGATGTTATTGAATCTGGAATAGTAAATACGTTTTTCCCGCACGGCATAGGTCATTTTTTGGGTTTACAAGTACACGATGTGGCTGGTCATGTCTCTGATGACAGAGGCACACCCAACCCTACCCCTGCATCTCATCCATTCTTGCGAAATACCCGTACGATTGAAGCAAGACAAGTTTTCACCATTGAACCCGGTTTATATTTTATCGATAGTTTATTGGCTGATCTAAAAAGCAGTGAACAGTCTAAATATATTAATTGGAATATAGTCGACAAAATGCGGCCTTTTGGCGGTATACGAATTGAAGACAATGTAATAGTGCATCGTGATAAAAACGAAAACATGACACGCGAGTTTAATTTGAACTAACTTTAAGAGCTCAAATTTTTCTGGCTACGGAGGTAAACGCTTGATTATAGGTAACCTGAAGAAGCTAGTTAATAACAGTGACAAAATTTTCAATCTTGTATTGTTAGTAGTCATAGCTGCTGTTTGTTTTGTTTGGGCTGTTGAGGAAACTCTGGAAGTCATTTTTGATTACGATCGTTTTGGTTATATAACGAGTATTTTAGTTTTAGCTGCATGTTTTGGGTTGAGTACTTTTGCCAAAAAAGCACGTCTTGCTCGCGTTGTTACTTTTATTTACTTAACCTCATATCTGCTTTTCCTTTTAATCATAACCTTTTTGCAAGCGGCTAATACTGGCAACATTTACACTATGGCTTCCACTTTGTTGTGGGTGCCTCTTATCTATGTCGTGTCGTTTTTATTCTTGCCCAACAAACAAGCAATTATCAGTGCCATTGCAATCTATTGCCTAATGTTGGTTTTATTGTTTTTGGCTCATGCAGATGTCTTTGAACTCAACAATACAGTGTTGCAAGCTTTATTACTTAATGCTGCATTATCACAGGGCGTTTGTATTTTTTGTTTGTTTGGTGTGATCAAACTCAAAATGACAAGGGATGCATCAGACTTGCGTGCTGAAAAAATGGAGCGAGCCGCCAACATTGATGGATTGTTAGGAATTGCTAACAGGCGCATGTTGCAACATCAGTTAAATACTGTAGTAACGGGCTACTCTCCGGCCTCATTGTTATTGATAGATGTCGATCATTTTAAGGACATTAATGACACTCATGGACACTTGGTGGGAGACGATATCTTACGAGAACTGACTCAATGTATTCAAAAAAGTTTACGCCCTCAAGATACGTTTGGCCGTTGGGGAGGTGAAGAGTTTTTAGTTATTGCCAATGGAACTGAATTATCAAGTGCCGAATCCTTGGCCCAAAGAATAATAGATAAAGTAGCGAAGCATAGTTTTGCTATTGTTGGTCGTGTGACTGTGAGTATTGGTGTAGCGCAATTTTATACTGGAAAATCGAGTAGCCACACCTTTGCCAATGCGGACAAAGCTCTATATGAAGCCAAACGTATGGGCCGTAATAGAGTTGTGACTGCTTCACTAGATTTAGATTGAATTGAAATCTAAGAGTAACTGCAGCTCGTCTAAGTAACTGGTTGATTTAACGTATAAAGCTGACTTAGTCGCGTTACTAGTCTACCCTTCTGCAAATTTTCCAAAAACGCCCATTTGGATTACTAGCTGTTACTGGAACCTATCGACAATGCCAAACCTATTGATTTGTCTGCTGCTTTTTATTGGCTGCATAAATGTAGCGCTTGCTAAACAAAACAAGCCCAAGTCCCCTCGTTTACCTCATTTCGCTTTATTAGATATTCCCAACATAGCTGCTGACATCATAGTTGATGGTGAGCTTGACGAGGAACAGTGGGGTCAAGCAAAAGAGCTAGAACTCAATTATGTCACTAGCCCGTTTGAAAACACCCGTCCTCCGGTAACCACTAAAGTTAAAATGTTTGAAAATGGTCATACTCTATTTGTGGCATTTATTGCACAGGACCCAAAGGTAGAAAACATCAACGCGTTTTATAGAGATAGAGATGGTATCTGGAGTGATGATTTAGTTGGGATTAAGCTTGATACTTTTAACGATAGCCGCTTGGCATACCAGTTTTTTGTTAACCCATTAGGTATTCAAGCAGATTCAATTCAAAATGAAATGACAGGCAGTGAAAGCGATAGTTGGGATGGTATCTGGCAGTCTGCGGGCAAAATTGTCGCTAGCGGTTATCAAGTGGAAATTGCCATTCCATTGCGTATTCTAAATTTTGAAGAGGGCGACAAACATAAGGTGTGGGGGGCTGAACTGGTTCGTTTTTTTCCGAGAACAGATCGTTTACGCATTTCAAATATGCCATTAGATAGGAACAATTCATGCGCTTTGTGTCAGATGGGGGCGATTTCTGGTTTTAAAAAAGCTAAGCAAGGTAAAAACTTGGCGTTAATCCCAACCTTAGTCTTGGGGAAGGGGCAGAGCCGTGAACCAGAAGATAGTTTGATTTGGGAAGATTCAGACAACAAAGAGTTGGGGCTAGATCTGAAATGGGGGATAACTCCTGAAGTCTCGTTGCAAGCTACCCTTAACCCAGATTTTTCGCAAGTCGAGGCTGATGTTGCTCAACTAAGTATTAACGATACGTTTGCGCTATTTTTTGATGAAAAACGTACTTTTTTCTTAGAAAATTCTGACTATTTTTCGAGTAATTTTGATTTAGTGTATACCCGCAATGTAGGCGCGCCTGACTATGGCGCCAAAGTAACAGGTCGGATTGACCAGCATACTTTTGGTGTGTTTGTGGCTAACGATAACGCTACGACTTTTTTAGTTCCGGGCAACTTAGGTTCAAGTATTGCTTCTTTTGAAGAGGAATCTACCAATGTGGCATTACGTTATCGTTATGATTTATCCGAAAACCTGTCACTAGGTTTAACTAGCACTTTGCGAGATGCGCAGGACTATTACAATTATGTTAACGGCATAGATGCTAAATATCAGTTGACTGATAAAGATACCTTCCGCGCCCAAGTTTTAAGGTCTGATACCCAGTATCCGATAGATTTATACAAAGAGTTTTGTGACGATAATTGTGAACAGCAACAGGACTATTCGGAAACTGCGCTGCGCTTGAATAAGAACGAGGCGTTTAGTGGCAAAGCGTACAGGCTTAGTTATGACCATGATGAACGTAATTGGGATTTTTCGTTATACCGAAATAGCCGAGGAACTGGTATTCGAACAGACTTAGGTTTTGGGTCTTTGGCGGATCGTCATCAGTCTGTTATTGGTGGTGGATACAATTGGTTTAGCGAAAATACTTGGTGGAATAAAATTAGACTTTCCGGTGATTGGGATATCAGTCACAACGATAACGGAGAATTACTTGAAAAAGAAGCAGAAGCTTATCTGAGTATGAATGGTCAATTGCAATCTTATTTTGAAATAGGGTTGTTAAAGCGCGATAGAGTTGGTTTGCGAGACGACCCTAGTAAACTGAGCATCGTTAACAACAGTACTTTGTTTACTGAAAAAATGTTGAGTTTCTATTTTGAGATGCGCCCTAATTCTTCTTGGTATTTGAGTACGTTTTCTCGTTTTGGTGATCAAATCGATTTTGATAACAACCGATTAGGCGAATTGTTGTTGCTTCGTCCAACTATCAACTGGAATTTAGGAAAAAGTTTACAGTTTAAGCTTCGCCATACTTATCAGAATCTTGATGTAGAAAACCAGCAATTATTTACAGCGAACCTTTCAGACTTTCGAGCTACCTATCAGTTTGACCAGCGCCAGTTTTTACGGTTAATTTTAGTCTATTCTGATATTGAACGTAATCAACAAAACTATAACTTTGATGTTGACGCCAAAAGCAAAGGACTAGGCACTCAACTTTTGTATTCCTATAAACTAAATCCTCTAACCAAATTTTTTGTTGGTTATTCCGACTCAGCTTACCAAGATGATGTGTTAACAACTTTGACCAAAAATCAGCGTTCGGTGTTTATGAAATTAAGTTATGCGTGGTTAAACTAGGGCACCGATAAAGCTTGATAATTGTGTCTATAGGTCATATATCTTAACCTGCGGCAGCTTTAGCCGTGTCGAATAAGGAAGTCTGTTATGGAAGTATTACTCGATTATATTTTTACCGCACAAACTTTGATCTTAGTGTTTGTTGTGGTGTTACTTAAAACCTCTATTAAATTTGTTCCCCAAAACCGTGCTTATGTCATCGAGCGTTTTGGTAAATATCAATCTAGCAAAGAAGCTGGCCTTAATTTTATATTACCTTTTATCGACCGTATTTCTGCCGACCGCTCTTTAAAAGAGCAAGCCGTTGATGTACCCGAGCAAAGCGCTATAACTAAAGATAATATTTCGCTCCATGTAGACGGTGTATTGTATTTCCGCGTACTTGACCCTTATAAAGCCACCTATGGGGTAGATGATTATGTGTTTGCGGTGACGCAACTTGCGCAAACAACTATGCGTTCAGAGTTGGGTAAAATGGAGCTTGATAAAACCTTTGAAGAAAGGGATATGCTTAACACTAATATTGTGACATCTATAAATGATGCAGCAGGTCCTTGGGGTATCCAAGTACTCCGTTATGAAATCAAAGATATCGTGCCGCCACAATCTGTTATGGAAGCGATGGAAGCACAAATGAAGGCCGAACGGGTGAAACGGGCGCAAATCTTAGAATCCGAAGGTGACAGACAAGCGGCGATAAACCGCGCTGAAGGTCAAAAAGCTTCAGTAGTTTTAGCCGCCGAAGCCGACAAAGAAGAACAAGTTTTACGGGCTGAAGGTGAGGCGAAAGCGATAGTGGCTGTAGCAACCGCTCAGGCAGAAGCATTGCGCCAAGTGGGTGAAGCTGCGGCTACCGAAGAAGGACAAAAAGCCATACAGCTTGACTTAGCAACAAAAGCGATTGAGGCAAAACATGCCATAGCGAAAGAATCTTCAGTTGTGTTGTTACCAGATAACGCTACCGAAGCATCTGGCGTAGTTGCACAGGCCATGACGATCATCAATCAATTAAACAAGGGGTAGTGTATGGACTGGGCATTCAATAATTTAGCTGAAAGTTTGCTCATTCTAGGCATTCTTTTGTTGGTGATCGAAGTGGCAGTGTTGGGTTTCTCAACTTTTGTGTTGTTTTTTGTTGGCTGCGCTGCCGTGGTTAGCGCTGCTTTGCTATATATCGGCATAGTCCCTGACACTTTATTGGCGGCCATGTTAAGCACTGGCATTTTTACAGCGTTGTTAGCCGTGCTCTTATGGAAACCATTAAAGAATATGCAAACTCAAGTAGATACCACTAAAGCCAAAGGTGATTTGGTTGGCCATAGTTTTACATTGGTTGAAGACGTGGCGCCAGAATTGACTCCTATTTATCGATACTCAGGAATTGACTGGAAGCTAATAGCCACTGAACATTTAGTGTCTGGTACTAAAGTACATGTGGTAGAAGCAGACGTGGGAGAATTTCATATAAAAGCGTCTTAGTTAAAGGCGTTTGTTATCGAAGTCGGGTATATCCCGACTTTTCTTTATGTGGAGTTAAGTGATTACAATGCTTGTAATTTTTTGTGCAACCTCATATAAATAATTAGCAATTGATAACACGATACAAATTAGTAGACATTAATGGTTAAGCACAGACCACTTTTTAGACATATTCGAGATCACGACGCGCTTTTTAGCGAGCTGGCCATGGCGCGAAATTCTTATGCCCAGAGTCTCGGCCTCAATGACTATGTGTACCACAAAACCCCAAAATTCATCACTGCTGATGGACGCAGGCTCACGATTGAACCCGAAAGAAGTTTAATAGTGCAAGACTATCAATCCTTCGCGGGAGTGAAGCATATTTTACAGCGAGAAATTCCTGGGTTTTATATAGTTAATAATAGCGATATTGGATTTCGCTACCCTACTGCCGCCATAGCTAATTCAGATGCTCCTTTCATTAAACGTTTTCGTTCAGAGTTTTTTCATAAAGATAATGAAGACAGAAGTATTTGTAGGCCACGCAACCTCTCCTATGGAATTAAGAGTCGAGGTAAAGGCGATAACAGGCAAGAATATGAAGTTTGGGTTCCAGACGAAAATGTGCAATTAGATCCTACTCCATTATTTATTGATAAGTACGGCGAAGACCTACCTGATGATGTACGCCAATTCGCTAGTTTGTCTCCAGTAGTGTATGGCTGGATGGGGGTGAAACGAGCTGCATTTGAGGCCATTTATTTAGATAAAAAAAATATTGGTGATATCGCCATCAATATAGGGCTTTCGGTTGATGCATATAATATCGGCGCTCGACCAGATCTTTCATTTTCCCCCTTAGTTGGCAGTTCCATCGCCAAGCATAATGCAGAGTTAGAATGGGAAGTAATGGGTTATTACGCACCACGAGGTGTACACCCTAGTCACGATGACATTTGGCGAGGTATTGATTACGCTATTGAGGCTGTCAGTGCGCCACTAAGTAACCGTTATCACAATGTCTCTATTAACATCCAAGAAAGTAAAACCGAACGTATCTTGAGTAGTATCGCGGAACAGCAAATTTCAAATGAGCAGGTTTTAGAGTGGAATTTGAAACCTTGGGAGTTTCTACAAAATTCGAGTGATTCTAGGCGTAAATCCCATGATCCTAGTCGAGTTGTTAATTTATTGGGTAGGCTCAACCGATTGTTTTATCAAGAGTCCTTTAGGCTGCCTTCATTAAAAGAAGTGCATGAGTTGATCGCGCGACCTTGAATGTAAAATTATGTCAGTATTTTTAACAGATTTAGATAAGTTAAATTACCCTGCATGTGTAAGCATCTGATTTAAAGTGTTTTTTAGGTTTGGTATGTATGTTGCTTGGTGTGAGTATAAGCTGGCTTCGTTATTACCTACTTGACTTGGTAGTAATACAACAGGTTGTAATTTAACGATGAATTAAATTCAAGTTTATCAACCTTCAATTTTAGGTTTTATACTAATGTATAATACCCAATACGGTAAGATGTTTTGTACAGTTATACATTAGTAGTGATTTATTTGTTATATTGTTATTAAAATTCGATAAGTATATAAAATAACCACTAAGCTAAGATTTAGTAAGGCCACCATTACGGTCAAATCCTTGTTAAACCTCAAGGTCAGTCGCATCAGGAAGCGATGTTAATAATTGGAGAATGTTATGAGTAGTAAATTCTTAAAAGTGATTTTTGCAGTTGTTTTGTCAATTGGGATGTTTGGTCAAGCTAACGCAGGTTTGATTGTGGGTGAAAATTATTTGGACTCTGATAATTTAATCTGGGAGTACGTGGGTAGTTATGACATGATTAATGGTCCTTCTTGGCCTTCTGATAGTCCAGCACCGTACAATGGCTTAGAAGCCGCAATTGCATCTGGAGTAACGAATCTACCTTTGGCAGATATCGCTATTGCAGCATTTGATTTTGATTTCGATTTTGATTTGGTGTCAACTGGTGATCAACTTGTAAATCATATGGCTTGGTATGATGGAGCTGGAGTTGCTATTAGTATGTATAGTGAAGACATACTGGCTGATGGAAATGGTGATGGTTTTTATACTCAAGGTGTATTCGCTAATGGTCAAACTGACCGATCTGCTTGGGTAAATGACCGTGTTTTTTTCGCAGGTGATTACGTCAACCATGTATTCAAACGCGTCAGTGTATCCGAGCCAGCAACGCTTGCTATTTTTGCATTGGCGATGATTGGCCTGGGTGGTGTTCGTCGACTTAAAAACTAAAATTCAGGCTTTTTTAATTCTACAGAGCCTTTCAAATACCCTTAAAACCGATACTTATGTATAAGACAATATACCTTATATTGTCTTATACAGTCATATAGTACTAAAGATCATTCGGTTTTTTTGTTACTGTAATTCCGATAAATTAACATATTTTAATACTAAATTTAACGACTAGACAGAGCTGGTTTGTGGCTGATGTAGTTTTAGTTGCTAAATCAAATAGTGATTCGCGCGAACCAGCGATGAAAGTAAATTACTAGGAATGTTATCTATGAAAAATTTTACTACCTCAACAGATGCAAAAATAGTCGATATAACCGGATTCGTTAAAAATGAATTGGCTGAAAGTGTAGGATTGCAAATAGGCGACAGTCTTACATCTGGTACTGTTTTGTCTTTTTCTGAAGGTAGTGAAATCACTCTAACTTTTGCAGATGGTTCAAAGCAAAAGTTGAGTAGTGAATTTGGTGAGATACAGATTACTGACGTTCGATCTATGCAACAAGACACGGTATCTGCAGAATCACAAGAGCAAAACCAAGTCGCAAATCAGGTGACACCTGATAATGAGCAAGCTGATATCGATGCTATACAAGCACTAATCGAGTCCGGCGATGAGGTTGACGTGCCAGATACCGCAGCCGGTGGCTTAACTGCTAATGAAGGAACAAGCTTTGTTACTTTAGACAGAGATGGTAATCAACTTTTAGCCGGCGCTGGTTACGATACCACTGAACTAGATAATGCGGCTGGTATCCCAGAAGTCCCTACATTAGTTGACCCAATCGACAATGCCAATGCATTGCCAGAGGCCGTTGATGATACCTTTTCTATGGATGAAAACACCCAGTTAACGGGAACTCTCTTAGGTAATGATGACTTGGGCGACCAAGCAACCACAGTAACTGCATTCGATGGTACTTCTAGCAATGGTGGTGAAGTAACAGTTGATGGCTCGGGTAACTTTACTTACACCCCAGTAGCAGACTTTGTAGGAACCGATACTTTTACCTACACCATTACTGATTCAGATGGAGACACCAGTACTGCAACTGCGACTGTGAACATCGCTAATGTCAATCAGTTACCGGAAGCAGTGGATGATGAGTTTGCTATGGATGAAAATACGCAACTCAATGGTAGCCTTTTAGGAAATGATGATTTAGGCGACGAAGATACCACGGTAACCGATTTTGACAGTACTTCAGCAAATGGTGGAACGGTAACTGTAGATGCCGAAGGTAATTTTACTTATACCCCAGTAACAGATTTTGTAGGTTCAGATAGCTTTACCTATACCATTACTGATGCCGACGGCGACACGAGCACAGCAACGGTGACCCTAAACATTGCAAACGTTAATAAGTTGCCAGAGGCCGTTGATGATACCTTTGAAATGGAAGAAAACACTCAGTTAACGGGTACTCTTTTAGGTAATGATGATTTAGGTGACGAAGAAACTGCAGTCACGGAATTTGACAGCACCTCAACAAATGGAGGTGCGGTAACTGTAGACGCGGATGGTAATTTCACTTATACCCCAGTGGCGGATTTTGTAGGTACAGATACCTTTACCTATACCATTACGGATGCAGATGGCGACACTAGTACTGCCACTGTGACAGTGAACATCGCCAACGATAATAACCTGCCAGAAGCTGTAGATGACGTCTTCGACATAAATGAAAATACTTCGCTAAACGGCAGTCTATTAGGTAACGATGATCTAGGTGATGAAGCGACAACAGTAACAGGTTTCGACGGCACATCAACCAATGGTGGCACAGTTAGCGTTGACGCTGAGGGTAATTTTACTTATACACCGGTAACAGATTTTGTGGGTTCAGATACCTTCACTTATACCATAACCGATGCCGACGGTGACACTAGCACCGCCACCGTGACGGTCAATGTTGCTAACGTGAATTTACTGCCCGATGCGGTAAACGACAACTTTAGAATGGATGAAAACACCCAATTATCCGGTACGTTACTGGGTAACGATGACTTAGGTGATAACCCCACTACAGTGACGTCATTTGATAGCAACTCTGTCAATGGCGGTACGGTCAGTGTTAATAGTTCTGGAAATTTTATTTATACCCCGGCTTCAAATTTTGTTGGTACAGATACTTTTACCTATACGATTACCGATGCAGATGGAGATAGCAGTACTGCAACAGTGAGTGTTGCTGTCCTCGGAGCTAACCTCAACGCATTACCAGACGCGGTTAACGACAGCTTTAATGTTGATGAAAATACCGAATTAACTGGCAGTGTGATAGGCAATGATGACTTGGGTGATAACCCGACCACAGTGACGGCCTTTGATGCGGTCTCGACCAATGGTGGCACGGTCAACGTGAACCCAGACGGTAGCTTCAGTTATACGCCAGCGAACAACTTTGTGGGTGCAGACACCTTCACTTATACCATTACCGATGCAGACGGCGACACCGATACCGCCACGGTGACAGTGAATGTGGCAAACGTGAACTTATTACCCTG
>NZ_JAHKQO010000015.1 GCF_018861065.1 Paraglaciecola arctica | reverse complement strand
TAAATGGAAAACTGATTTTGCTATGTCAATGCCAATTGTAGTAATGTTCATGTTGGACTCATCCTCTTTATTGATGTGATTTTAACAACCCCATCATGGCTCATTACGAAGCCGTTAGAAAGCGGGTGGGTCCATACCATTATACCGGCGCCCTCATCTTCTTCTTCTTTACGGAGGCCTTTGCTGCCATCCCTCATCTACGTCTTTACGGCGGCCTTTGCTGCCATCCCTCATCTTCGTCTTTACGGCGGCCTTTACTGCCATCCCTCATCTTCGTCTTTACGGCGGCCTTTACTGCCATCCCTCATCTTCGTCTTTACGACAGTCTATACTGCCATTCCTCACCATCGTCTTTCCGGCAGTCTTTTGGCCGGAATCCACTTTTATTGTTTTTATACCAATAATTTATCAATCGAGTATTAAAAGTTTTCTTAACTGATCGGCATTAGCTCTATGAGCCGTTTTTTTAAATTACTTGTGAACCACTAGCGCTTATCTTGCGATGCCATTGCGACAACAAGTTGCAGCGCTTCGTCCTTACTAAATCCGCTTTGAATGAGTGCTTCATAATGTTTACGTAACAATTCAGCCTGCGCTTTTATCAATTTAGGATCACTTAGTGCTAGGGTTTGATTCAGCAATTGCTGTGATAACTGTTCATTCATAAAATTGAGAGATTTGCTCTCTTGAGCATCACTGTTAGCAACGTACAATGCCAAAATGGCGACAACTGGAATATACAGATGTTTCATATGTTTACTCGACTTTAAATAAGTAAATGAAGAGGCAATGTCTGTAGGAGTCCAATGGCTTAATAAAGTTCATCAGTCGCGACTGAGTTCAGTAATGAGCTGGGTATACTTGGGAAACTGTTTAAGTAAGCTAGCCTTCTTACCTAGCTGCATATCTGCATAGTCAAATCCTGGCGCTACTGCTTCACCTATTAGCCCGTATCCATATTGTCCATCTTGAGGAATTTTTGAAGCTTTCCACGTACCACCTTTAACCAGCATTTGCATCGTTTGCCCTTTGGTTGGATCTGGTCCTAAAATAGTTTTCTGTAAACTGCCGTCAGGGTTAAGCATAAAGTAGGTGATAGGATCGCCCATATGAAAATAATGCATGATATCTGATTGATTCATATGAAAATGTCCAATAGGTGACTCTGCACTTAACAGGTAATAAATACTGGTCATTGTCACTCTGTCACCATTTTCAGTGGCAATAGTAGGGCGATGATCTGCTTTAAAGGTTTGTCGAAAATATCCGCCTTCAACGTGGGCTTCTAAGTGTAAAGCTTCTGCCAATTGTTTTGCAGTCATCTTACTTTTGTTTGCCGTACTGGAAAGTTCACTGATTGAGGCAGAACTTTCATTGTTTACTGTAAGCCGTTGTTGTGCCACTTTTGTGGTATTGCCCTCAACTGCGTAAGGCATGGTTGTTTTGAAAGTCGACCAATTAGCAACAATAGTATCCACCACTTTACTGCCTACTAAATAAGCTGATTCAAGGGCAGACTGCATGCCTGCATAGCCATTTTCACCACTCTCTAGTCGTAAATTTTCAATAGCACTCAAGTCTTTGGGAGGTGCAGAATAATTGCTGCCCGTACGCACCACCATAAAACGTGATTTATCGACTTTTTGCACTTTGTCTAGATAAATCATAGATTGATAACTGCCAGTATCTTCCATGCCCGAACTGACAAAATTACCTTGTCCTGCCGTCCAATAATGGGTCCAGTTATTGGCCCATTGTGTCAACAAGTCCCCATGCCAAAATGTGGATGCAGCCAAATGTTCGCCTTTTAATACAAAGGGCAATTTTTGAGCGTTAGGGTAACCTATGTATTTGTCTCGCAATCTCTGCATTTGCGGGTAATCATTTAGTTCAACATCTTTAGTGAGTGCGTAAGCCCAATCTACTAACTGAGGATCAAGTTGATAGACTTCGCCATTTGAAGATTGGCCGTGTCTATTGAGCTTTTTAGGATCAATAGTTTGCTTTTCTAATAAGGGATCAGTAGTAAACAAGGGGAAATATCCAGTAGACCAATTATTAGGTATTTCTCTGGCATCAATTTGGTGGGCCAAATCTCCGTCGAGTAACCAAGTCGCCCACGCCGCGGAGCCGATTGATGCATCGGCAGGGTCAACCCCGGCGATCCCAGCTACTAACCAGTAGGCATGGGTTAAATCAAATCTAGGGTCTAAACCTAAAGCCATAATAGCCGTAGCGGCTTTCGCAGTACCCATACCTGTGACTATGCCCAATACACCTGTTTCAGTGTTAATACAAATATCGTGGTGTGAAATCGCAAAAGGTAAACAAGTATCGAGCTTTTGTCCTGCTTTCCATAGCTGGAATTCACCAGGCTTGTCTCCTTCATCGGCACCAATTTCAAACATCGTAACTACCACCACTTTAATTTCTATGGGGGCTGGGGAATTAATTTGTTTCGCTACTGAAGCTTCTTGAGGAGAACAACTCAATACTAATAGTGTGAGTCCAATAGCGAGAACGACTTTTAAGGAAGGGATAAACATATAATTTCTGCCAATAAAAAAGGGTAAATACATCATGTATTTACCCTAACTGTTAACTTGGTAAAAGTTAATTAAAACTTATAACTGAACTTCGCTTGATAGCTAGTCGGCAATTCTGGTAGAACAATTTGTGAACCGAACAAGTCAGGGAAGTTTGCACGATAATATTTTTCATCAGTTAAGTTCTTAACTGAAAGGTTAGCTGACCAGGTATCTGTCGTATAAGAAATACCAGCATTAACTAGTGTATATGCAGGTAAGGTTACACTCTTTGAAAAGCCTGAGTAGGTTGAATCAGCACGAATAACACTAGTGTTGATAGTAAATCCATTTTGGAAATCGTAAGTTGCAGTGGCAGTATAAATGTTTTCAGGAATACCTTGCTTACGTGCATCTTCGATAGTTCCACCATCAGCTGCACTAGGTATCAAGGTTAATCCAATAGGGTTACCACCAAGTACTAAAGACGGATCTGTTAAGCTTGTTAAGTCTTCAAGTCCTAAGAAACCAAATAGTGAACCACCTTCACCGTTATTCCATGCTGTTAAGTTATACACTTTCATATTGGTATAACCGGCTGTGACTACTAGTTGATCGTCAACCACCCAACGAAGTTCAATCTCAGTACCTTCGTTTAATGTAGTTGCATTGGTTACTATGGCTTGGGCATTAAAGTCGGTTCTTTCTTGTTCATATGACGCTATAGCAAAGTATAAACTATCATCTAAGAATGAACCTTTTACACCAAATTCTGTAAGTGTAGATGTATCGAATGCACCATTGTATGCATTACCGTCGTCATCGATTAACTGTCCATAACCAATTTCAGCACCTTGACCTGCCACTACCGTTGCTTGTTCAGCTTGGGTGAAATAAGGGATTAGACCAAATTCAAATTTGTATGAAATACTCGCATTCCATGAAGTACCACTAAAGGTATCTTCTGCAGTCGCTACTGGTACTTTAGTTAATAATAAATCACCACGAGTGGTAGTTTTAACATCTATGCTGTCGTATCGCACACCTAGTACAATGTTAAGCCCAAAATCCCAAGTGAGGTCAGTCATAGCCGCGATACCAAAATCGGTATAGTGACCCACATCATAATTATCGAAATTATCGTTAATACGCGTGGCCATTTCACGTTTGTCCAATGCCGTAGAAGGGCCCGTTAAGTCGCGACGGTTGAAATACTCATAAGTAAAATCGTCAGCATGCATAAACTCTGTGTGGCGAATCGAAGGCGATAACTGCACTTGAGCGACAAAAGAGTCTGTCTCGTACATATTTGCAAATACTAATTTGTTTTCGATAACCGAACTATCATGCATTTGCGAGAAGCCGTATGCATTTTCATTGAGGTTGTCGTATGTTTCGTAGAACAACTGGTTTTTGATTTCCCAGCCGCTATCGGTGTAATACATAATATCGAAATACAAGGTATCCACAGTGTTAAGTAACACGTCATCTGAAGAAACTAGAGTTTGGTTACCTTTTAATGTAGTGGTCCCAGGATTATCTAGTTGCATTAGTTCAGTTGCGTCGGCATCGGTGAATCCCGGAGCATAAGGATAGAAGAAGCCTGCACCAGCAATGTTTACTGCGCCATATTCATCGTGAGAGATTAAACCATCGTTGTCAGTATCTAGAGGTTTTGCAGTACCAGTAATGTACGTGCCGTTGTCAACTAAGTCTTGAGTTAAACGGTTCCAACCTGCGACTTGGTTTCCGTCGTATAAGTGGTGCATACCTCCCATTTCAAATCGCAAATTGTCAGTTACATCGATATTAAACGAGCCCTGCAATATTGTTTGGTCTGTGCCACTGTTGTCGTAATAACTTCCCGAGTTCTCTACCTCACCGTATAAGTAAAACCCCCCTTTTTTATCACCAATTGAAGTCGGTCCACCTACCTCAGCAGTCAACACGCTTTTATCCCAACTGCCACCTGTATAAGAAATAGCGCCGGCATTTTCGTCTAAATATTGGCCGCGGCTAGCACTGGCTGATTTGGGATTAAAGTTTAAGTAACCGCCAATTTTAGCTGGTCCATAAATAGGTGAAGCGGGTCCACGCACTATATCGATTCGGCTAGATGCGCCAATAGGAGTCGGATAGTTACCAGGGTTGTCTAAGCGTTTAACACCACGAAAGTAGGCTTCGCCTGGTGTACCACGTACGTCTAGTGAGCCTGCAACACCAAAAAATGATTGGGTATAAGTACCAGGTGCAAATGCAACTAGTTCATCGATATCACTAATAGAAAACCTTTCTAATTGTTCTTCACTGATAGTTGAAGCTGAACGAGGTGTTTCTAGAATTGATTTGCCAAAGCCAAATACTGCTTCAACATCTTGTCCGGGCAAGCTACCTAATGAGCCTGTTACTTCAATACGTTCAAGATCTTCAGCTTCAGTTTCTTGGGCGATACCCTGCAAAGGTAATAAGGTGGCTAAGCTAATAGCGATAGCTTTAGCTAGTGGTTTAGTCATAAAAGTTGGTTTTGTCATTCTAGTGATCCCAAGTAGTAGCTTTGCTATTTGTTGCAAGGCTCTTTGGCCTAATCAACGCATAGTTTAGTTTTTAAGTTTTATGTGTATTGAAACTATTTTTGCATGAACAGTGCCAAGATCTTGTCCAACTGGTCTAGTTTTGAAATTGTTCGTTAATTCCTTGAAAATATTAGATATTTACTATTATTAAAAGATTGTTTCGGTAAAATAATTGCCAGTGGCTTAGTTAGTTTCAATTTATGGCGCACCAAAGCAAAACAATTGCTCGTAGATTGCACCTTCTAAGTGCTTACTGAAAACATAGGGTGGTTAAACCAACCCCGAGTTTTGAATTTGCTTAGCTAATTTCTGGTGCTTTGCCATCAGTTGCTCACAAAGTAGTGAGTTATGTACACTATTTTCTACTCGCCATTGTCCAGCGACCATTAATTTATCTACCTGATATGCTCCACAGGTAATCAATCCATCCAAAGGACTCCCTACACCTGAAAAACGTAATTCATCTAAATTAAAAATGGCTAAGTCTGCTTGTTTTCCTACTGCAAATTGTCCTAAAGACGGCCGATGCAATACTTTTGCGGAGCCTGTTGTGGCGTAGCCTAATACCCGCTCGGCAGTAATAACCTCAGCGCCATAACGTAACCTTTGTTGCAACAATGATTGACGAACTTCTTGGATCATATTGGAACAATCGTTCGACGCAGAACCATCTACGGCCAAACCAAGGTTACAACCAGCTGTTTCTAATTCGACAGTAGGACAAATACCCGAAGCCAATAACATATTTGAACTAGGACAATGGGCAATGCCCACATTGGCATTGCCTAACCGTGTTATTTCATCTTGGTTAAAATGGATCCCATGGGCTAACCACGTTTTGTCACCCAGCCAATTGCAGTGTTCTAAATAGTCTAAAGGACGCATTCCATACTGACGTAGACAAAAATTGTTTTCATCTTCGGTTTCGGCCAAGTGGGTGTGCAATAAAACATTATTTTTCTCTGCTAATAGTGCAGTATCTTGCATTAAGGATGTAGACACGGAAAAAGGCGAGCAGGGTGCCAATGCTATTTGGATAAAGGCTTCTGGACTACTGTCGTGATATTTTGATATTAATCTTTGGCTGTCTTGTAGGATCACATCTTCGTTTTGAATAACGCTATCTGGAGGCAATCCTCCGGCACTTTCCCCTAAACTCATAGACCCTCTGGTTAGAGTCGCCCGGCAACCTAATGAATTGATGGCCTCTACTTGAATATCAATAGCCTGTTCCAGACCCTTTGGGAAAACGTAGTGGTGGTCTGCGATACACGTTGCGCCAGATAACATCAATTCCAACCCTGCTAATTGCGTGGCGGTATAGATCATTTCTTCGTCTAAGTTTTTCCATATTTGATATAGGTATTTAAGCCAAGGAAATAGCGGCTTATTCACAGCGCCAGGAACTGCACGTGTGAGTGTTTGATAAAAATGGTGGTGAGTGTTGATGAGTCCTGGGGTAATAACTTTGTTACTACAATCTAAATAATTATCAACGGTTGTTGTGGGTGTCCTTCCTGATGCAACCAATTCAACTATTTTGTCGCCTTTGATAACTAAGCCGTTACCTGCGTTTAAATGGTTTCCCGTGTAAATGGCGCTTGGGGATTTTAGCCACAGTGTTTTGTTTTGCATTTTTAATATCTCAAACTACTTGATTGCAGACGCGCTTGGCTGTGGTTCGTTGTTGGGTATAAGCAAACTCATGATGATTGCACTAAATCCCGCAACGGTGACAGAGGATGATAAAATATTAGCCGCAAGGGGGGGCAATTGCGTCAGGGCTTGTGGCACCATCATCACCCCTAAACCTAGACCTAAGGACGTCGCAATGATCAGACTTTTGCGGCGGTCGATTGTATCAGTTGTCAATATTTTCACACCGGCCACAGCAATTGTGGCAAACATCACTAAAGTGGCGCCACCTAATACGGCTTTTGGCATAAGTTGAATAAAGGCGCCTATTGCAGGAAACAAACCTAATAACACTAATAACCCAGCGATATAATATCCAACATGGCGGCTTGCAACCCCAGTCATTTGAATCACAGCGTTGTTTTGTCCAAAAGTGGTATTCGGAAAACTATTAAACACTGCCGCTAATAGTGAATTAAATCCGTCGCCTAAAATTCCACCTTTAATACGTTTTATATACACTGGCCCAGTAATAGGTTGATTGCAAAATAGACTATTGGCAGTAAGGTCTCCGGATGTTTCAATTGCGCTTAAGAAATATACTAGCGCAACAGGAATAAACACATCTAGTTGGAATGAAAAACCGTACTTAAATGGTTCAGGAAAACTAAAAAGAGGCATCGCAACCATATCATCTAAAGATAAAAGGTTCTGTGACCACGCAATAATACATCCAATTAGCATTCCTAAAAAAATTGCCGACAAACGTAATATCGGGTGTTTGGAGGTATTCAGAGCAACCACTATGACTAAAACGGTAAAGCCTAAGAGTAAGTTGTCTACTGAACCAAATTCGTCGACGCCAAATCCACCGGCCATGTCTGTTATCGCAACTTTTATTAAGGTGATCCCTATAGTGGTAATAACAATACCTGTGGTGAGTGGTGTGATAATAGACTTTAGATAGCCAATAAAGCGGCTTAAAATTATTTCTACAAATGCACCCCAAAAACAAATTCCAAACATAATGGCGAGTATTTCATCATTACTACCTCCTTTTTCTTTAACCATTAATCCCGCTACAAGTAGGGCACTAATAAAGGTAAAGCTAGTTCCTTGAACCGCTATTAATCCGCAACCAATAGGACCAATGGTTTTGGCTTGAATAAAGGTAGAGACTCCAGAAACCATCAAAGCCATGCTAATTAAGTAAGGTATTTCTGCGGTAAGTCCTAATGTTGAGGCTATGATTAGCGTCGGAGTAATAATACCAATAAAAGAAGCCATAACGTGCTGTAAGGCAGCGTTGATGCAATGTAATACTTTAGGTTTGTCGTGTAATCCGTAAAGCATTTCATTATTGAATAACATATAAACTGGGTACCTAATTGAGGGTATTTACTTAAATCGTTATCTCACTCCTAAGCAATTATTCGACCAACTAGTCAGCTTGTATTCCTTTTTCGGTAACCTATTGAAAGCTATGTGAATTCTTAAATTCATTCGCATAGATGTGCCACATGTTGAGATACAAAGGGACTATCGGCACTGGTGTGGTGCAAGGATTAGTGCAGAGACTAGTGCACAAAGTGGATAAAAATTAAGGAATAGCCATGCCAATAAACGCAACGTAAAATACTATTAACTCTACCTATGTAATGAGGATAACAGCATGCGACCCAACACCAATTTGGTTACCAGCGATTGGCTAAATGAACATCTTAACCAGCCCAATCTCGTTGTGTTGTACACACAAATGGACAACCCAGTAACTGGCGAACAGGATGAAAGCCCAAATGCATATATTCCAAATTCGCAATTTTTTAATTTTGAAACAGAGTTTTGCGATTTGGATTCTGACTTGCCCCATAGTATGCCTAACAAAACTAGTTTTAGTGAAGGGGTGAAAAAGTTAGGTATCGACAACGAAAGCGTAATTGTGATCTATGACAACAAGGGCATGTATTGCGCTCCTAGAGTGTGGTGGATGTTTAAGGCTATGGGGCATCAAAATGTTTATGTACTAAACGGGGGATTGCCAAATTGGTTACAGCAAAAAATGCCCAGTGTTGCAAACTTAGCCTTAGCCAGTAAAGAAGGAAGTTTTACTGCCAATTTTGATAGCCGCTGTTTCGTAACAGCCGAAACCATAATTCAGCAACTAGACAGTCTCTATGTGCTCGATGCCAGAAGCGAAGGACGTTTTAGGGGAACACAACAAGAGCCACGCAAAGGTTTGCGCTCTGGTCATATTCCTACTTCAATTAATTTACCCTTTACAGACTGTATTGAAGATATGAATCTAAAGTCTCGGGGTAAGCTAAAGACTATTTTTGCTGAATTAGGGGTAGCAGGTGACAGGGAGTTAGTTTTCAGTTGTGGCTCCGGAGTAACAGCCTGTATTTTGGCTTTGGCCGCCAGTGAAGCTGGGTACAAGCAATTAGCTGTGTATGATGGCTCTTGGTGTGAGTGGGGCGCTAGGACTGATTTACCAATTGAATAATAAAACCCACCAAATCAAATTGATTGGTGGGTTTTTTAACTGGGTTCACTTTAACCTATTTGACATCTAGTCAATTTCGTTTTCAGTTTTAACCTCAAGCTCCATTTGAGACAAATAACCATCTTGGTTAACATCTAGTTCGGAAAAAATGGCGCTTAGCGTGTCGTCTGTTTTGGCTTCGTCAACACTGACTAGGCCGTCTTTATCTGTATCTAATGGATGAACGGCCATCGCACCAGGATCGGCTAAAACATTAAAAGCTGCAAAAGAAACGATTGATGCCAATATTAATTTTTTCATAGGATTATTCCTTTGTTTATCAATTATGTTTGTAAATTTAAGGGGCTGTAGTTGTACATGTTGTTACAACCCCCTGTAAATACACTGTTCATTTACTTGTTTTCTAACTCACTAGGTGACAGGTAGCCGTCTTTATCAGTATCGAGCTCAGAGAACATAGCTGATAAAGCGGCGTCTTCAGCTGCTTCTTCGATACTAATGCGTCCATCGTTATCAGTATCTAGTTTCGACATTAGATCCTCTTCGGCAATGATTGCCATAGATGCAAATGTCAGCGCGAATAGTGGTATTAACTTCTTCATACATTGACTCCTTTTTTGCCTATTTTTAAAACCATATTTAAAACGACAAAGTTTAGATAATTAACAAACAGCGTCAGTCGCATGTTTGCTGTTAAAAAACGTTAATCGAGTATATTCAAAAGTAATCAGAGGTAGTGCTGAATTAGACCTCATTCACTTTACTCACTATTGCTATATCAAGGGTCATGCCATAAAAATTTAAACTATTAAAAACAAATGGTTATGGAAAGTTTTACGCTTTAGATGAGAATCTTACGAGGATTTAGCTCATTTCTGTCTTTGGAACCAGACAGATATCAAATAGATTCAATAAAAGTTAATATAATCAGTGGGATAGGGTGAGGCTTATGTGCTACATAAGCCTTGTGATAGTGATCTTAAGCTTTGAGTTAACCGTTAATGTTAGAGATCCACATTGCTTGGTAGGGGGTCAGTTGGCATTCCAAATCTTCTAAACTGATGGTTTGGTCACTGATAAGATCAAACCAAAGGTCGGTTCCAATTAAGTTAAGATCGCTCAATCGAATAACCTGAGGCTCGTCAGAGATATTATAAATACAAAATATACTCTGCCTTCGGTCAGTACTTTGACGCCAGAAACCGAATATTTGTTCTCCTAACTGCAACGTAAACTGTGTGGCACTGGGATGAAAGGCCGCCTGTTGCTTACGAATGTTCAGAAGTTTTATCATCCTACAATGCACTTTACTATGTTGACTGTATGGCGCGGAGAGCTGTTCTTGTAACTCGGCATAGTTCCATTTGTGGCGGTTGATGGAGCGGTTGTGGCTAGTATTCTTAACTCTTTCATAGTCATTTCCGGTTCCTAACAGGCTATGAATATAAATTCCCGGAATGCCTTCAAGTCCAAACATAATGCTGTGGGCACATATAAATCTGTCTAGTCCCCACTTATCAGTACCTTTAATTGTTCCCTGCAGCGCATCGTATAGGGCAATGTTGATTTCATAAGCCTTTTGTTTACCTTCCTCAGAGGTACGCCAGGATATTCTGCCGCCAAAATTTTGCATAGTATTGACTAAAGTGGTGAGTTCTTGATCTTCAAGTAAGCCCTCTGCTGGGCGCAACCCTATACCATCATGTGAAGCAATAAAGTTAAAAAAGAAGGTGCCATTTTGTGAGGGGGGCATGCTACCCAACCAAGACTTTAAGTGTTTACAGGAGCCTGTTACTAATGTATTGACCAGTAATGGTGGTAACGAAAAGTTGTAGATCCCATGTGCTTCATTGGCATTACCAAAGTAAGTGAGATTTTGTCTATTAGGGATGTTGGTTTCGGTGATAATAACGGCGTCGCTTACTGCATGTTCTATTAACGTTCGTAACAAACGCACTACTTCATGTGTTTGCTCTAAGTTAATACAGCTACTACCAATTTTTTTCCAAAGAAACGCCACCGCATCCAATCGAAATATGCGGATCCCCATATCAAGGTATTGACGAATAATTGAAACAAAAGTATCCAATACCACGGGATTTCTAAAGTCAAAATCCACCTGGTCATGACTAAATGTGCACCAAACCTGTTTTTCACCATTTTTTGTTTCGGTTAAGCGCAGTAAATCAGATGTTCTTGGCCTAACGACATTTGATACATCATCCTCTATGGATGCGGTATAGAAGAAGTCACTTCCTGGTCCTTCTCCTTTGATAAAGTTTTGAAACCACAAACTTCGGGATGAACAATGGTTAATCACCACATCAGACATCACACGATAGTCACTCGTTATGGACTTGATGTCGTCCCAATTACCGAGTGATTCATTGACAGTCGAATAATCAATGACTGAAAATCCATCATCTGAACTATAAGGAAAAAACGGTAATATATGTACGCTATTTATGGCGTCACCGCAGTAATCTTTAAGGAAATGATGCAGCGTTTGTAGCGGTTTTTCCCCCGAGGCTTCAATACTATCACCATAGGTTATCAGCATAACATCCCGTTGGTCCCAATTATTATGGTGACGTTTCGGTTCTATCAATACTTCACCATCATCGATGCGCATCGTGCGCAATAACTGCCTGCATAATTCTGGATACTGAGTTTGTAGCTCAATATCCTCATATATAACGGCTAAATGGTGCTCAACACGTTCTGTTAGTTGTTCTAAAACCGATAACATTTATTGCCCCTTAAGGTTGCTTAAACTCTAAGAAATCTTGTTCTACTGCGTCTTTTAATTGCTCTAATACATCTGGCATGGCGCTGACCACACGATTCCAACTTGGAATAAAAGGTGTTTCCATTGGATTATCTAGGAAACTCTCACCGGCTTTCATAATATTACTGGCAAATAACTCAACGGCTTTTTCTTCACTGTGAATATCTAACTTTAAGCCGTTTATAACGGCGTCGTTGTTATAGGTTTCTATGAAATCTAAAGCAATACGGTAGTAGGTCGCTTTTAGTGATCTAAATGTTTCAGTTGAAAAGGTTTCACCCTGAGTGGCGAGTTTTCTAACCAAAGCCTTGGTGATATCGATAGACATTTTAGATAGTCCACCTTGATCATTATCTGCTGATAAATCTTGATGTTTATGATCGTAAGTTTTGGCGATATCAGCCTGACATAATCGGTTGTGAGAGTAGTTACGTTGCATTTCAGATAACACGCCAATCTCCAATCCCCAGTCACTGGGGATGCGGATATCGTTTAACACATCACGCCTGAACGAAAACTCTCCTGCTAAGGGATACCTAAAGCTATCCATATATTCGAGGTATTCATTGTGGCCTACCACTTTTTGTAAGGCCCTAATTAGCGGCGTAACCAGTAATCTTGACACTCTACCGTTAATCTTTCCATCGGCCACGCGTGCGTAATAACCTTTACAAAATTCATAGTTAAACAACGGGTTGGCAACGGGGTATATTAACCGAGCAAGTAGCCCTCTATCGTAAGTTAATATGTCACAATCGTGCAACGCAACGGATTCCGCTTTTCCTGTCGCTAAAACATATCCCATGCAATACCAAACGTTGCGACCTTTACCTAATTCCTTCGGCGCTAATCCTAGCGCGTTTAACTTTGCATCTAAGGCTTTTAATCTTGGCCCATCGTTCCATAACACTCTGTGGTTTTGCGGCAAGGTTCCAAAAAATTTAAGGGCGTGTTGGTATTGTTCAAGGTTGGCTCTATCTAAGCCAATTACAATTTGAGAAAGATAAGGGACGTCAGTGAGATGCTCGATAATATTGGGTAATGCAGTCCCTTCAAGCTCGGAAAATAAAGAGGGAAGAATCAGTGCCATTGGGCGCTTTTTTGAAAACTCTAGTAGTTCTGTTTCTAACGCTTCGATAGGTCGTTCAGATAAGTTGTGTAAAGTCGTGACTATGCCATTTTGATAAAAATCAGCCATAAAATCTCCGTACTATTTGTTAAATTGTGAATGATTAAAAATTATTTGTTCTAGGCATTCAGCCCAACCAATCGGGCCATAGCCTTGACTGGTGTATACGTTGCTTTGTCTTGTTAAAATAGGTGGGGCATTCGCTGGCGATAGAATTCGCACCGCAATATCAGCAGCTTCTAACATGGCAACATCATTTTGGCCGTCTCCCAAAGCGATTGTATTGCAATGCGCAATGGATTTTTGTTTTTGGAACTCTCGGCTTAACCATGTTAATGCTTGACCTTTGTCACATGTGCCAGCTAGATGTAAAAAGCGGCCTCCTTGTAGTGGTTTAGTGCCCAGTTCATTGATGGCTTGGATAAACTTAATTTTAGTTGTGTCATTGCCCAACCATAATATCGGTTCTCCATATTGACGGGACGCGGCTAATTTGGCCTGCTCAATTGAAAGCCCAGTTGCCGCGACTATTTCCTCATTGGACATATTGAAAAAATAGTTAAACTCTCCTGAAAAGCGAGCCTGTAACTTTCCAATAAGAGATAACCAATATTTTCTCGGTTTCGAAAACTCTTTTACCCAATAACCATTTCGTTCTATGGTACCTATGGGCTGGCTCTTAAAAAAATCAATTGGTATATAAACCGCAGCGCCGTTTTCTATTATAAAAGGACCGTCCAAACCAATTTGGATCCTTAATTCTGTTAGTTCCGCGTAAGTTTTACTGGTATTGGCAATAACAGGAATATTGGCTTGTCGAAGTTTTTGTAACATGGGCAATGCGGCTGCAAAACTGTAAGTATGATGGTCAAGCAGTGTGCCGTCTAAATCGGAAAAAATTAAAACATTGTTAAGCATCGACTTTTTTAGTCCTATGGCCAATGATGGCTCGAGAAGAGTTCAGTTCAAACACATGGTCACATTTGTTAGGTAAAGTGCTCAGTCCGTGTTCCGTTAAACGCTGATAGTGCTGAATAAAACGTTGCACTTGTTTTTCATCCATAATGCCAGATGTTTGTTTATTATTTGTGGCATCTTTAAGCTTCTGCTCTTGTTCTAAGCGCCAAGCATAGACGTCAGCGAAAGATGGAGCTTTTAACATCACCCATTTATCCATCAAAGAGTATAAAGGTAGGTATGAAAGAGATAATTGTAAATTTGCGTGATTGCGCCAGTCAGAGTTGGGGTCCTCAGTCTCTTCAAAGGTATTGACCGGTTGTTTTAATTGTTCGTAAGTTTGTGGTTCGACTCCCCAGCACCAGCCTTCAAAAATTACTATGTCGACCGCACCATTTACTTTGGTCCACGCAGACATGGGATGAGGATCATCAGTTGCCTTATTAAATCGTGGAATGGTGGTAGGTCGCTGCTGTTTTAGATCCTGTAATACACTTTTGGCTAAAGACATATTATGGGTACCAGGAACACCTCGTGTTTTAAATAGCGGGTGCACATCGTCTGCTATTATTTGGCGTTCTATGCGGCTAAAGTAGAAATCATCAAGTGACATTACTTCAACGGTGAGCCCATAAGTCTCACTGAGGTATTCTTTTAAAAACTCAGATAAAGTTGACTTACCAGACCCCTGACTGCCATTGATACCAACAAAATAAGTGCTTTTTGCACTCAATTGGTGCGTTTTGATTTCCTCTGCTAGAGGAATAAAATAACCCTCTGCAATTTTAATAAAATCGCCAGAGAGCTTATTTTTGTTGATAAACGTATTGATCATAGACTTATAAAATCTCATTTTTTGCACTTTAAAAGTGCTTTGTATTTAGCCATTTATGCATATGCTTCCTAAATATGTACAACATATGTGCCACCTTGCTCTATGAGGCTAGCTCTGCATATCTAGTTTCACCAAATCACAACGCAGATTCCCATTACAAAAAGACATTTATGTGTTACAAATACACTATTGTTATTCGATATCTAAATCAAATAGCCGTGTATAACTCCGAGCTATCTCACCTAAATCTATGACAAGGTGTTTTAGCCGTGAATCTAGCAAATTTGCAGATTCGCCAGGGTTGCAAGAGAAATTGAGCAGCCTCCCGTAAGTGTCCTAATTTTTGAGTCACTTCATTTTGGAAAGGTGTTAAAGAAAATGTTAGAAGATAAATTTGGACGCCGTTTCCACTACTTGCGGCTGTCTATAACAGACGTATGTAATTTTAAATGTAATTATTGTCTACCTGATGGTTATGCTTGCGATTCAGATCGTGATTTTTTGACCTTGCCTGAAATTAAAACCTTAGTGAACGGTTTTGCATCGTTAGGTACCAGTAAAATTCGTATTACAGGTGGCGAACCCTCCCTTAGAAAAGACTTGCCAGAAATCATTAAGGCTTGCGCTTGCGCGCCAAACATTCAACACGTTGCGATGACGAGTAATGGTTATAAGTTAGAAAGCGATATTCACAAATGGGTTGATGCTGGTCTTAATTCTTTAAATATCAGTATCGATAGCCTTGATCCCCGAATGTTTGCAGCTATTACTGGGCACAATAAACTTGAAACTATTTTACGTGGTATCGACAAAGCCATTGCCTTGGGTGTTCAAGTGAAAATCAATGCGGTGTTGATGAAACAGTATAACGAACAAGAACTAAAGAATTTTTTATCCTGGTTAAAAATAACGCCAGTGACGTTACGGTTAATTGAATTAATGCAAACAGGTGATAACTTATCGTTTTTTAACCAAAACCATGTCTCAGGTTTACCCATAAAAGAACAACTGCTGGCAAATGGTTGGGGACAATTGATCCGTGATAAAGCTGCAGGACCGGCCCAAGAATTTTTTCACTCAGACTACCGAGGAAAAATTGGTTTGATTATGCCGTATAGCAAAGATTTTTGTGCAAGTTGTAATCGGTTGAGGATTTCTGCTACGGGTAAGTTGCATTTGTGTTTGTTTGCAGACCAAGGGTTAGATATACGATCGAGTTTGCAAGCTGCAGACAGTAGCGAACTACAAGCTAGATTAGTCGAATTATTGGGTAATAAAGAAGCGACACATTGGTTACAAGATGGTTTTACTGGTGCGACTAAACATTTAGCTATGCTAGGTGGTTAAGATATAAATACATGAGGTTAGTGGTGAGTTGTGCGGATGTGAAACTATGTTAGCTGGAGTCATTCTAGCGGGCGGCAGATCAAGCAGAATGGGGACAGATAAAAGTTTGTTAACCTTGCCTGGTAGTCAGGTATCCTTGCTCGAATGTATAAAGACGCAATTATCACAGATATGCGATCACAAGGTGTTTGTTAGTGGAAACCAGTATCAGCAAGGTATAGCTGATCGTATTGCTGGTTGTGGGCCTTTATCGGGCATTCATAGTGTTATGACTGAAATTGCCAATAACTATTCAGATATTAACGAGTTATTGGTTGCAGCGGTAGACATGCCTGCTTTACGTGTCGAGGATTTTGAGCATCTAATAAAAACGGGCAGAAAAAATAACAGTTTATGTTGCTTTGAAACTTGTTATCTACCTTTATATATCCCTATATCAGTTGAGATTAATCAGTATCTGAGCAGTCAACTAGGTGTCCAAAACGACACAATATCTGATGCACCTAAAAAACGTCAATATTCACTCAAAACTATGCTGGATTCGTTACAGGGTAGTCAAATAACACCTTTAGAAAAATCTCGACTAGAGAACATTAATACGCCAACGCAGTGGCAACAATACTGCGATGAACAACCTAATTTTAAGGAGTAGCAATGTCAGTGAATGCTATCACTAACAAACAAGCTTTAAATTTTGCGGTGTTAACGGTTTCAGACACTCGCACTGAAGAAAACGATACGTCTGGGCAGTTTTTAAAAATGGCAGCATCCGATGATGGCCATAATGTGTTAGAAAAACAAATAGTCATAGATGATAAATTTCAGATTAGAGCGGTGGTTTCAAATTGGATTGCGTCTGAAAACATACAGGTTGTTGTTATTACCGGTGGAACTGGGTTTACCCCAAGAGATACCACTCCTGAGGCTGTGTTACCTTTGTTTGAAAAAGAGATTGAGGGATTTGGTGAATTATTCAGACATCAATCATACCTAGAAATCGGTACCTCAACTGTACAGTCCAGAGCGCTAGCAGGAATGGCTAATGGTACGGCAATTTTTTGTGTGCCTGGCTCAACAGGAGCATGTAAAACAGCGTGGACAGGTATATTAAAGGAACAACTCGATTCGACTCATAGGCCATGTAATTTCGTTGTGCATTTAAAAAATGTTGTCGCCAATTGTGTCAGTAGAGGATAAGCATTGTTATGCAAGATCAGAATAACGGTTTAACCCATGTGAATGAACACGGCAAAGCGAATATGGTAGATGTTACCGATAAGGCAATTACCCAGAGACAAGCCCTAGCAGAAGGGTATATCTCCATGTCAGCTCAAGCCTTTAGTATGTTAAAAGACAATACCCATGCCAAAGGTGATGTGTTGTCTATTGCCCGTATTGCGGGTATACAAGGGGCCAAAAAATGCAGTGACTTAATCCCGTTGTGTCATCCTTTAATGTTATCTAAAGTACAAATTGAATTTGAAACCTTTGATGAACTGAACAAAGTGCGGATTCAAAGCTTATGTAAACTCGCAGGGCAAACTGGTGTCGAGATGGAAGCATTAACAGCGGTAAGTGTTGCGGCTTTGACTTTATTTGATATGTGTAAAGCTGTCGACCCTCATATGCAAATCAGTGATATTAAAGTGCTTAGTAAACAAGGTGGTAAAAATGGAGACTGGTCGTGTTAACGATATTATTTTTTGGGCATTTAAAAGAAATAGTGGAAACTGACTGTTTACGAATTGAGCTTAGTCAAAACAAAGACTCAATTGATACAGTGGCCAAGTTGCGCAAATTGTTGCAATTAAAAGGCAATTTGTGGACTGAGTATTTGCAATACGGTAAGGCCTTAGTCGCCGTTAATCAAGAAATAAGCAACGAGGATACCGCTTTAAACGACGGTGACGAGATTGCCTTTTTTCCACCAGTCACCGGTGGTTAAGTCATTACATGAGCCATTTTACCCATATTAGTGTGCAAACTCAGGATTTTGACTTTGCCCATGAATATCAAAAATTAAGAGATAGTAACAATAGTGACGGAGCGTTAGTGACTTTTGTGGGTTTGGTACGTGATATCAATCTTGAACAAGCAGTCACGGGTTTGTTTTTAGAGCATTACCCTGCGATGACCCAAAAAGTATTAAATCAAATTGTGGAACAAGCGCGGGAAAAGTGGCAGCTAGGTAGCATTTCAGTTATTCACAGAGTAGGGCAGTTATGTGTTTCAGACCAAATTGTTTTTGTTGGCGTAACTAGCCAGCACCGACAATCTGCCTATCACGCCAACGAATTTATTATGGACTATTTAAAAACTCAAGCACCGTTTTGGAAAAAAGAAACCACCACCCTAGGTGATATGTGGATAGAGGCCAAAGACAGTGATTTAGACAAATCTAAACGCTGGTAACTAGCTTTAGCATCTATAGGCGATACTTTGAGTGGGGAGCTGTGTTTTTGAGAAGCCCACAACGCAGAGGATTCACTCTGTTATGGGCTTTTAAAGATAGTTTAAACTGGCGTTTTGTCTGCACTTTCATTAGGGGTATTTAGCACCCCTCGATTAATTTGGTCACGTTCAATAGACTCAAATAGCGCTTTGAAATTACCTTCGCCGAAGCCATCATCACCTTTACGTTGAATGAACTCAAAGAAAACTGGCCCAAGTTGGGTTTCAGAGAATATTTGCAGCAGCAATCGTGGTCCACCTTCGGTTGTACCATCCATTAATATCCCACGAGTTTGTAATTGTTTAACAGGCTCGCCGTGATTGGGCAACCGCCCTTCAAGTAACTCATAATAAGTATTGGGCGGCGCTGTCATAAATGGCATTCCCATATTTTTGAGGCGATCCCAACACGCGACTAAGTCATCACAACTAAAGGCAATATGTTGGATCCCTTCTCCATTAAATGCACGTAAAAATTCCTCAATTTGGCCTTTGCCTCCTTCTCCTTCTTCGTTCAAGGGAATCCGAATTTTACCATCAGGCGCCGTTAGTGCTTTAGAGGTTAAACCTGTATATTCACCCTTGATGTCAAAGAAGCGGATCTCTTGGAAGTTGAACAATTTTTCATAAAAATCAGCCCAATACTTCATACGGCCGCCATAAACGTTATGGGTTAAGTGATCTATTACTTTAAAGCCTGCACCTACTGGATTGCGGTCAACACCGTCAATGTAATTGAAGTCGATGTCATAGATTGACAATTCGTCGCCATAGCGGTCGATAAGATAAATAATTGCATTGCCAATGCCACGAATGGCGGGTAATCGAAGCTCCATAGGGCCGGTTTCAACAACAACTGGCTCAGCACCTTGCGCCAATAGATATTTATACGACTGAACCGCATCTTTTACCCTAAATCCCATCCCACAAGCAGATGGCCCATGTTCTCGCGCAAAATACCAAGCCGCTGATTTGGGCTCATAATTAGCGATGAGGTTAATGCCGCCTTGGCGCCATAACTGGGCATCTTTGGTACGGTGGTTGGCAATGTGGGTAAATCCCATTGCAGAAAACACTTGTTCTAATTGCCCTTTTTCTGGAGAAGAAAATTCAATAAATTCAAATCCGTCTAAACCCGCTGGGTTTTCAAATAAGTCTGCCATTATTAATCCCTCTATTTAGTGTCTTTTAGTGATTAGTGCTAACTGGTGTTTAGGCGCGTTCACTAGAATATTTAAAGGCAGCAGCTTAGAGTATTTCATTAGAAAATTCCCGCCATGGGTATTTTTAAGTTAGGTCGAATTTGTTGTTAAATTAGTGTAAGTGTAAATATATTTTTACGAAATTGCGTCGGATTTTGCTCGTGTTTGCTGCAACCTTTAATCACAACAAAGTATATCTAAATGGCAAATCACATAGAGCATTGCGGGAACCTGTGTTTTAAATAAATGGCGGTTATGCTTGTAAAAAGTTAACCGCAATACTTACGAGTACAGAATTTTTTTGTTATCTAAGGGGGGGGAATTAGAATCCGTGGTAACTCACAAACTCTTCGTTATCTGCGCGCACTGAACGTACCTCATTTGCGGCAAAATTAGGATCTGGATAACCCATTGCGATACAAATCATGATTGCTTCGTTGTCGGGTATATTAGCGTGTTTATGTACAACATCAGACTGCATAATACCTTGACCGTTTATGACACAACCCAATCCAAGATCCCAAGCGGCAAGCACTATGCCGTAAGCCAAAGAGCCTAGGCCAAACTGGGTGATCCCTGCTGGCTCTAAGGATTTATCATAAGTTAGGACGAGAGAAACTGGGGCATCAAACTGGCGAAATCCTCGCATCATCCATTCCATGCGTTTTTCTTTGTCTTCTCTTGTAATTCCCATTACTTCAAACAATTGAATCGCTACGTCTATTTGACGTTGCTTATTTACACCTTCATAGTCCTCTTTATACGGAAAGTCTCGAACATGAGGTTTTCCAGCTAAGGTGTTTTTAGTATTATCATCGCGAATTTTATCGAGCACATCGCCTGTCACTGCATGGATACGCCATGTTTGAGTATTGTACGAAGAGGGTGCCCATTTAGCCGCGTTGATTACTGCATCGACCACTTCTTTTGAGACGGCTTTATCGGTAAAGCCGCGAACGCTCTTTCGAGACGCTGCGAATTCTGCAAAATTCATATTTACCTTAAGTTTTAACTAATGAAAATGTCTGTGGATCACTATAACTTAGGCTTAAGGTAGGTAAAAATCATGTAAACTTATCAATGAGTTAAAGTCTCATTTATTGGGTCTTTAGCTTCTTCATTTTGTTATCATAATTTTTAGGAAGGCTTTGTAAGCTTTGCTAGAGTCCGGCAATCATTTACGAATGATTTGGGTCTGTTGCTAGAACTAATTTAAACAATAATAAATAAAGTAGTGAACAAATATGTCTAAAACTATGAGTATCGCTTTTTTGAGTTTTTCGCTGTTATATTTGCTTGGCGTTAGTTATCTAGAGACCTTTATATGGCTGTATAAGGTCACCCCCATTCTATTGCTGATAATAGTAGTGCTACGGTCAGAGCCCAGCCAAACTCGGGCTGTCTTGCTGTTTTCCTTAATATTTAGTGGCTGCGGAGATTTATTACTGGCTATTGATGAATTTATATTTGGAGTCGCTGCATTTTTAATTGCTCAGCTTAGTTATGGATTCTTATTTAGTCGAAGTTGGGGAGTCGGTATGAGGCGTTGGCCTTTGAGTCTACTCTTGGTTGTGTACTTGTTTTTTATGGCGTGGTTATTAATACCTAAACTGGGCGAATTACAGCTACCTGTGATGGTTTATTTGTTGGCGATAGCAACCATGGGATTATTGGCAATACAGTCTAGATTACCTATGCGCTGGGCTGTCTTGGGAGCTGTGTTATTTATTGTTTCTGACTCGTTTATTGCCATTAATAAATTCGTTTATGCGATTCCGTTTGAGACATACTGGATAATGAGCACCTATTATGCCGCGCAGTTTATGTTGGTTGTGGGGTTTCTGGCTGCTCAAAAGCAATCATTAAGGAATCAGTCAGTAAACTAATTGGCAATAAAAAACGCCGCGTAAATAGCGGCGTTATGTTGGTACTAGTTAACGCAGAAAGATTAATCTGCGTCGCAGTTTTCTTTACATTCACCATACAGATATAAACTGTGATGCG
Organism: Paraglaciecola arctica; assembly: GCF_018861065.1. Classification (GTDB taxonomy): domain Bacteria; phylum Pseudomonadota; class Gammaproteobacteria; order Enterobacterales; family Alteromonadaceae; genus Paraglaciecola; species Paraglaciecola arctica_B. The sequence goes on along the minus strand of NZ_JAHKQO010000015.1, from coordinate 279,435 downwards.
TCAGTTTTATATTATGACGTTCGGCGACTTCTTCTTGGCGTTTTTCAATTACTTCATCTTCAAACTCAATTACCTTGCCACATTTTAAACACACCAAATGATCATGGTGCTCTTTATGGCTAATCTCGAAAACAGATTTACCACCTTCAAAATGGTGACGGTTTAAAATGCCAGCATCGTCAAATTGGTTGAGTACTCGGTAAACTGTAGCTAATCCAATATCTTCATCATGTTCGATGAGAATTTTATATACGTCTTCTGCACTGATATGTTGATTTTCAGGGAGTTGTAATATTTCTAGGATTTTTAAGCGGGGAAGGGTGATCTTTAACCCTGCTTTTTTCAATTCTTTATTTTGATCCATTAGCTTACTTAATAATAAAACTGTGTCGTCATTATAGGGTACCTATTTTGATTTAAAAGCTATTTACCCTGTTAGTTAATAAAAAAGGAGCCTCAGCTCCTTTTGTTCATTAGGCTAGTTCGGCTAAACAAAGTTCATCGTGAATTTGCTTACACCACTGTTTAACACGTTGTTCAGTGAGTTCAGGTTGACGGTCTTCATCAATTCCTAATCCTACAAAATGATCATCATCGGCCATGCCTTTCGATGCTTCAAAATCATAACCCTCTGTCGGCCATTGGCCTACCAAAATAGCCCCCTTGGCTTCTACTATGTCTCGGACCATGCCCATCGCATCTAAGAAATATTCCGCATAGTCTTCTTGATCGCCGCAGCCAAAAATGGCAACTAATTTATCTTCAAAATCGATGAGTTCCAATTCTGGGAAAAAGTCATCCCAATCACATTGTGCTTCACCATAGTACCAAGTCGGAATACCGAAAAGTAACAGATCATATTCAGCAATATCTTCTTTACTGCTTTTAGCAATGTCTTTTACATCGATTAGATTTTTGCCTAGTTCTTTTTGGATCATCTTAGCAATATGTTCTGTATTGCCAGTGTCGCTGCCGAAAAATAGCCCCACACTTGCCATTATTACTTATTCCTCTAAATATAAATTCAATCGGGTTTTAACCAAAGCTAACGGTTAAGTTAGCTTTCGAGAACCCATTGCATAATGCCCTTAAATATAAATCCTGCTGCACCTAAAAACAGCACAAAGTACACTACAACTTTGCCAATGAGTGGCACGTTATTCTTTTTAAGTATGTCGTGAACCACATAAGCCATGAGTAAAAACAGACCAACTATGGCAAGGTCTAAACCTAAAGCTTCTATTTGTTCGTAATGTTCACTTAACATGTGTTTTGTTCTACTCACTTAAAAATCTGGCGCATATTAACATAGAGTCTTAACTATGAGAATTGTCCAGATAGCTGGTATTTCTATTTAGACAAAAATGCGCTTATAATTTTGCTACATAACTCAGGTTTTTCGGCGTGAAGCCAATGCCCTGTGCCACTGACCATTTTATACTCGCTATTAGGAAATAACTGTAAAACCGCTTGTTTATGTTGAGGCAAAATGTAGTCCGAATGTTCGCCCTTAATAAATAATACTGGACCAGTGAAAGGGGTGTCAGAAGTTATTGCCTCCGATATCATCCTATAGTCGTGTTGTAATTGTTTTAAATTAAAACGCCAACTCCAACTTTGGTTTTGGTTATACAAACTTTTTAATAAAAACTGCCTCGTTGAACTTTCTTCGACATAACGTGATAGTGCAATGTCGGCTTCTTTACGACTAGTAATCTGTTTAAGATCAACATTGTTTAATCCTTCAAACACCTTGTTATGTCTTGCTGAATACTTTACTGGTGCAATATCCAATACGACTAACCGACTGACTTTTTCAGTGTGATTTAGAGCCAGCTGCATCGCTACTTTGCCACCTAACGAGTGACCAATTAGAGTGAGTTGGTTAATACCAAGGCCATTTAAGAGTGTTGAGATTAATTCGGCATATACCTCAAAACTAATGCTTGGGGTAAAAGCCGACTTTCCATGATCGGGCAAATCTATCGATATCACTTGAAAAGAGTCGGTAAATTGCCTGCGCAATGCAGACAAGTTATCCAAACTTCCAAACAATCCATGAATCAACATTAGCCAAGGTTTGTGTTCTGAATCAGAATGTATTTGGTAATTCACAGCGCTCATAAAGTCACTTCAATTCCTAACTAGATACATATTGGTAACGAGCATAAACTCGCTACCATAATTACTAATTACATATTAGGGTAATTAGGGCCACCGGCACCTTCTGGCACCACCCAAGTGATGTTTTGAGAAGGATCTTTAATATCACAAGTTTTGCAATGCACACAGTTTTGAGCATTTATCTGAAATTGTTTTTCACCTTGTTCAGTTTCGATTACTTCGTAAACACCCGCTGGACAATACCTTTGTGCAGGCTCATCGAACTTGGGTAAGTTAACCTGAATAGGAATCGAACTGTCTTTTAATTTTAAGTGACAGGGTTGTTCTTCTTCATGATTGGTATTAGACAAAAATACTGAAGACAATTTATCAAAACTTAAGACTCCATCGGGTTTCGGATAATCGATCTTGACGCAATACTCTGCCTTTTTAAGCAATAAGTGATCAGCTACATCATCTTTGAAATTAAAGGGCAAATTGCCTCTGAACCAATTTTGTTCAAGGGTATTGTATGCGCCGCCCATAAAAGTACCAAACTTGTGTAGAGCAGGGCCGAAGTTTCGAGACCTAAACAATTCGTCATATAGCCATGACTCTTTAAATTTTTGAGTATAATTGACTAATTCTTGCGAAGCAGCGGCATCCGCATCCGACAGCGTTTCCATAATTGTTTCAGCTGCTAGCAATCCAGACTTCATCGCAGTGTGATTACCTTTGATTTTGGCGAAGTTTAAGGTACCAGCATCACAGCCCACTAATAAACCACCTGGGAAAGTCATTTTAGGTAAAGAGTTAAATCCACCTTTAGCAATGGCTCTTGCACCATAAGAAACCCGTTTGCCACCTTCAAGATACTGCTTGAAAACCGGGTGATGTTTGAGTCTTTGGAATTCATCAAATGGGCTTAAATGGGTATTGCTATAGTTGAGGTCTAAAATAAGCCCCACTAGCACTTGGTTATTCTCGCCATGGTAAAGATAAGAGCCGCCTGTTGCATCGGTAATCGGCCATCCAGCAGTATGCACCACCAAACCTTCTTGGTGTTTTGCAGGATCGATGTCCCAAATCTCTTTAAAGCCAATACCGTAGTGTTGTGGAGACTGACCTTTGTCTAAGGCAAACTTTTCAATTAGTTGTTTACCTAAGTGACCACGGCAGCCTTCTGCAAATACTGTATATTTGGCTTTTAACTCCATACCGGGCATAAACGAATCTTTTGGTTTGCCCTCTTCATCTAATCCCATATCGCCAGTAATTACACCAGCAACACTGCCATCTTCGTTATACAGTACCTCTGAGGCCGCAAACCCCGGAAATATCTCAACGCCTAAGGCTTCTGCTTGTTCGGCTAACCAGCGGCAAACATTACCCATGCTCACAATATAATTACCATCGTTGTGCATAGTTTTAGGGGACATAAAACTCGGAATTTTAGTTCCTTTGGTTTCATTATTTAACCAATAAATATCGTCTGCGGTGACGGGAGTATTGAGTGGCGCGCCTTTTTCTTTCCAATCCGGAAATAATTCGTTTAACGCACGAGGCTCAAAAACTGCGCCAGATAAAATATGAGCACCAACCTCAGAACCTTTTTCAACCACACAAACCATTAACTCTTGGTCTTTTTCTTGAGCAATTTGCATCAACCGACAAGCAGTTGATAGACCAGCAGGGCCAGCACCGACTATTACAACATCAAACTCCATCGATTCTCGTTCCACTTGTTTGTCCTCTTTTCGTATTAACTATTCACAAAAATGTGTTTAAGTATTCATAAAATAAATATTCATAAAGCTTATTCATAACCAATTTTTAGTCGGAATATGACAGCTTTTACGCCAAAAAAAGCCTTTCAAATGACCATTGGTAGGTTTTCTAACAACCAAATATAACTGAGTTGCTCTTTGGTGAAAACATAAAATAATCATATATAACAATGGTTTAATATAATTCTAAGGCTAAAGGCTAGAAATAATTAACTGATTGTTAGGACTATACTATGACATATAATAGCCGTTAAAAGAGCTGCTAAAAATGATCTATGACAAAAGGACATCGAAGTTGACGTTAACGTCAACACAAAGTAAATTGTCGCCAACCAGATTTGAGTCGCTAGTTAACTCGAATTATAAACTTGATACCTGAAAGTCTGTAAGTAGAGGTGAAAATGAAAATACTCGTGCCAGTAAAACGTGCCATTGATTACAATGTAAAAGTCAGGGTTAAGGCAGACAATAGTGCAGTTGATTTAACTAACGCCAAAATGTCGATTAATCCTTTTTGTGAAATTGCGGTAGAAGAAGCGGTTCGCTTGAAAGAAAAGGGTGTGGCTACAGAAATTGTAGTGGTCTCTGTTGGCAATAAAAGTTGTCAGGAACAGATTCGTACGTCTTTGGCTCTTGGTGCAGATCGTGGTATCCAAATTGATACTGATTTAACTCTTGATTCATTACAAATTGCTAAGTTATTGCAAAAAGTAGTAGAAGAAGAGTCGCCTGATTTGGTTATTTTGGGCAAACAATCTATTGATTCTGATAATAATCAAACAGGCCAAATGTTAGCTGCTTTAACTGGCATGCCTCAGGGCACATTTGCTTCGGAAGTCTTAGTTGACTCAGGAAAAGTAAAAGTGACGCGTGAAATAGACGGTGGTCTACAGACTGTCGAACTAAGTTTACCTGCCGTAGTAACAACAGATCTAAGGTTAAACGAACCTCGTTATGCTTCTTTACCTAATATTATGAAAGCTAAGCGTAAACCTCTTGAAGTTAAGTCGGCTGCCGATTTTGGTGTTGAGTTGACATCAAATGTGAAGGTATTAAAAGTAGAGCCGCCAGCGCAACGTAAAGGTGGAATTATAGTGGCAGATGTTGCTGAATTAGTAGACAAATTAAAAAATGAAGCGAAGGTGATCTAATGGCTATTTTAGTATATGCAGAACATGACAACGAACAGCTAAAAACTGAAACTCATAAACTTATGCACGCCGCCGCACAGTTAGGCGACGAAATTCACTTATTGGTTGCTGGTTCTGGGTGTGGAGCTGTTGCAGAACAGGCCGCTAAAATCGATGGCGTGACCAAAGTATTGTTGGCTGACAGTGCAGATTATGCACAACAAATGGCTGAAAATATCGCTGATTTAGTCACTGAATTAGGTAAAGGCGCTAGCCATGTATTGGCAGCCGCCACTACCACCGGCAAAAACTTTATGCCTAGAGTGGCTGCGTTATTAGATGTTGCGCAAATTTCTGACATTATCAAAGTAGAAAGCGCCGATACCTTTGTTCGCCCCATCTACGCGGGTAATGCTATTGCAACAGTGCAATCTAGCGATAGCATTAAGGTTATCACGGTTCGAACTGCAGCATTTGATGCCGCTGGCGAGAGCAATTCAGCGCCAGTTGAAGCTTGTGATATGCAAAAGGCTTTAGACAAATCCTCCTTTGTTTCTGCTGAATTAACTGAATCCGAAAGACCAGAATTGACTGCAGCTGAAGTTATTATTTCAGGTGGTCGCGGTATGCAAAACGGTGAGAACTTTAAACTTCTTGACGGTATTGCAGATAAATTAGGGGCTGCGATGGGCGCCTCAAGAGCCGCAGTAGACGCAGGTTTTGTTCCTAATGATATGCAAGTTGGGCAAACAGGAAAAATTGTTGCTCCTAACCTATATATCGCAGTGGGTATTTCTGGTGCGATTCAACATTTAGCTGGTATGAAAGATTCAAAAGTCATTGTAGCAATTAACAAAGACGAAGAAGCGCCAATATTCCAAGTGGCTGATTACGGCATAGTGGGTGATTTGTTTGAAGTATTGCCCGAGCTTGAAGCCGCATTATAAGCGACTTATATAGATATCGGTTAAAAGCCATGACTATTTAGTCATGGCTTTTTTATTTCTGCAGGTTTTAAAGCTTCTAAGGCCAGGGCGTTGCTATATAACCTCGAAGCGTTTCACTTATCCTATGACCTAGAATAGTTACATTAACTAAACCTGAACTACTGAATTGTCTGCGAACGCAACCGTTGACGGTATATAGGCATCTGCGTCCCAGTCATTTTCCCACTCTTTATCATCTAATAAATATCGAAATTGATATTCTGAATCTTTAGGTAAATTAATAGTAGTTGTGAAATCCCCGTTTTTTAATTTCTTCATCGGTGTGGTAGAAAGATCCCACTCGTTAAAATCACCTACTAACCGCACAGATTTAGCGGCATGGGCTTGCTCTTTTGACAATTTGAATGTCACTTTGCATTCTGCTTTAGATTTCAAATATTGTTTTTTAAAAGCCATGGTCTTTCTCCTGTAAAACTAGTGTGTAAAATAAACTGTCGATTTTAGGTTACCACTACATTAAACCTAAATGTTCAAAAAATGTGCAGTATTGTTTCATATTGATGCATTCAACTAATAATCTATAAAAACATTTAAAATCATACAAGTTGTTGATATTTATGGTTTTTATTGGTGCGTGTTAGTTGTATCAATACACTTAGGCTAGTTTACTGACAAATTATTACAATCAGCAACCGCATTACTAAGTATAGAGCAAAAAACATGCAACTTTTTGTTAGGGTTTATAACCGCTTAAACTTTTTTGCATATTGACTAGGTGACAACCCGGTATGTTTTTTAAATAGCCTTGTAAAAGAACTGAGATCGTCATAACCGACCTGAGTAATAATTCGTTCTACGCTATCGTGAGTTGTTTCAAGTTGTTTTTTAGCAGCTTCAATTCTTAGTGTTTGTAAATATTCTAGTGGGTTATGTTCAGTAGCTTTTTTAAAACGTCGATTGAAGGTTCGTAAAGATAAGTTAACCAAGGCGGGTAGGTCACTCACCGCTATTCTTTGACTGTAATTCGCTTCTAACCATTCTTGTACGGTTAATACATCAGGGTCTTGATGATACTTTTTCGCAAGAATATTGGCATAGGCTACTTGTTCGCCGCGATATATGTCGATGACATGGGCTTTAGCTGTTGTGGTGGCTACGTCGTGGCCACAATAGCGCTCAATTAACATTAGCGCTAAATCGAACCATGCCATGCCTCCACCAGAACAGTAGATATTTTGTGCTGAGGTGATCATCTTTTCCGCACATAAATTAACTTCGGGGTAGCGCGACTTAAACAGGCTTGCGTATCCCCAATGAGTGGTGGCCTCTTTGCCATCTAATAATCCCGCTTCAGCCAATAAAAATGCACCGCTGCAATTACTCGCGATGTCAGAATGATTAGCAAAGTGTTTTTGAATATGCGCCAATAACGCTCGGTTTTTGTTGATAACGTTAATGATTTCACCCCCAATAGTAGGGATCAATAAAAGGTCGGTGTGTGTCACATCTTCTATCGCAACGTGGCTATTAATAACCAATTGATTAATACAACTAACTGGACGTTTTTTTATAGATGCAAGCTGTACTTCGAAAAACGGAGAAGGTTGTTGTCCTTGCATTCGTTGCCATGTTACCCCTGCAAGAGCGAATAGGTCTAAGGCTCCAGTAATGGCACTTGCATAGGCTTGATCGAAACCTAAAATGGTTACTTTAAACACAGTGAATAACTGCAATGATTGAGCATAAATAACAACTCGTTATATCTGTCCAGAATGACCATTAATATGTCATATATGACAATAATAGCGAAGTGATATTTTTGTCAATCTATGGCTATTATTTAATTCATTTACAGTCTTTAACTGTAATAACTGGTGAAGGTTAAGCAATATGAACAACGAACTTGTTAAACGTAAAGAAATGGCGTTTCAATTATACGAATTATTGGATACTGAAAACCTATTTGGTCGTGAACGATTCTCAGAGCATAACCGCGAAACATTTGACGCTGTTATGGACATCGCAAACAAAATAGCAACAGAAAAATTCGCCACTCACAATGCTAAAGCTGATGCTAACGAGCCGACTTTTGACGGTAAAAAAGTACACATGATCCCCGAGGTCAAAGAGGCGTTTGATGCCTATGTTGAGTCGGGCTTGATTGCAGGACGCTTTGACTTTGATGAAGGCGGAATGCAACTTCCCGAAACCATCATGACCGCATGTGCCGGCTATTTTATGGCTGCTAACCCTTCAAGTACCGGTTATCCCTTTTTAACTATTGCGGCAGCTAATGTGATTCGTAACTTTGCCTCGCAGCAGCTTAAAGAAGCGTTTATGCCGAAAATGTTGACAGGTGAGTTCACCGGTACCATGGCGTTGACAGAGCCTCATGCTGGTTCGTCTTTGGCGGATATCCATACTACAGCTGTTAAACATGAAGATGGTAATTACCGCCTTAAAGGAAATAAAATTTTTATCTCTGCAGGGGATCATGAATTGTCAGACAACATAGTGCATTTAGTGTTGGCGAAAATCCAAGGCGCGCCAGCAGGTGTTAAAGGTATTTCATTATTTGTGGTACCTAAGTTTCGCCTCGATGAAGCGGGCAACCCGGCAGAACGAAACGATGTCGCATTGGCTGGACTTATCCATAAAATGGGATATAGAGGTACCACTTCTACAGCCTTGAGCTTTGGCGAGAATCAAGATTGTCACGGTTATTTAATCGGCGAAGAACATCAGGGCCTGCGCTACATGTTCTTAATGATGAATGAAGCACGCTTGGGTGTAGGATTTGGTGCCGCAATGGTCGGCTATAGTGGTTATCAATATTCTCTCGAGTACGCGAAAGAACGAACTCAAGGACGTGTAGCCCCGAATAACAAACCCACTGATAATCCCGCCACTATTATCGAACATGGTGACGTCAAACGTATGTTATTGGCGCAGAAATCTTATGTTGAAGGGGCGATGGCATTATGTTTTTATGCCGCGCGATTAGTGGATGATTCACATACCTTGACTTCAGATGACGAAAGAAGACAGGCGTCTGAGTTGCTTGATTTGTTAACACCTATTGTAAAGGCTTGGCCTTCAGAGTTTGGTCCTAAAGCAAATGATTTGGCGATACAAGTGTTAGGCGGTTCGGGTTATACCCGCGAATATCCAGTTGAACAATGCTGGCGCGATAATCGACTTAACCCTATTCACGAAGGGACTAACGGTATTCAAGCATTGGATTTATTAACCCGTAAACTTTGGCAAGCCAATGGTTCAGGTTTAAAACTGCTGCAACAAAGAATGGAAGCCGATTTTGCGCAAGTTAAAGGTAAACACAGTCAGCAACTGATCGCTGAATTGCTCCATTATATTCAACAAATGCAAACGCTATTACCTATGCTTGGACAACATTTAATGTCTGATAAATTACCTACTTTATTAGCCAACGCTACCTGTTTCATGAATATATTTGGTCAAGTAGTAATGAGTTGGATGTGGATCCGTCAAGCCAATGTGGCGGAAAATGCGCTGCAAGATTCAACCTTAACGGAAGAAGATAGGGCGTTTTATCTTGGTAAAGTGCAGGCTGCTAAATATTTTGTACGTTGGGAGTTGCCAGCTGTCCAAAGAGATATCGCACTACTTAATGACATGGACGACAGTTGCAGTGAAATGCAAGCAGAATGGTTCTAATTATATTGCCCTTTATCAGGTTAGAAATTGACTAAATACGGAAAACATATGAAAAATAAACAGTTTTTATTAGCATCACGACCCGTTGGAACACCAACACCGCAAAATTGGGATTTTGTTGAAACTGAAGTCGCTGCGTTAGATGACGATCAAGTTTTGGTGCAAGTAGAGTATATTTCACTCGATCCTGCAATGCGTGGTTGGATGAATGATGGCAAGTCTTATATAGAGCCTGTACAAATTGGTGCGGTAATGCGCGCCAGTACAGTGGGTAAGATACTTAAGTCAACGAGTAAGGAATTTTCGGAAGGCGATTACGTATATGGGCATTGTGGTGTTCAGAAATATGCGGTTGTAGGCACTGAAGGGCTTCACAAAATTGACCCTAGTTTAGCACCATTAGAGAGATATTTAGGTGTGTTAGGTATGCCTGGAATGACAGCATACTTTGGTCTACTCGATACCGGTTTACCTAAAGCAGGAGAAACTGTAGTGGTATCTGGTGCGGCAGGAGCCGTTGGATCAATAGTGGGGCAAATCGCTAAGATAAAAGGCTGCAAAGTTGTAGGCATTGCTGGCGGTGCGGATAAATGTACATATTTAGTTAATGAGTTGGGTTTCGATGCAGCTATTGATTATAAAAATGAAGATGTGAAAAAATCCCTCAAAACTGCGTGTCCAAAAGGTGTAGACGTCTATTTCGACAATGTTGGCGGCGATATTCTAGACGATGTGTTAACCCAAATTCGCATGAAAGCGCGCATCGTAATTTGTGGCGCTATCAGTCAATATAACAATACAACTCCAGTTAAGGGGCCGTCTAACTATCTGACCCTATTGGTGAATAGAGCCAGAATGGAAGGCATAGTGGTGTTTGACAATGTTGCTAACTATTCGAAAGCCGCTGCTGAAATGGCTGGCTGGATCGCTGAAGGAAAACTCATCGCGAAAGAACATGTTGTCAAAGGCATTGAGCATTTTCCTGAAACCTTATTGATGTTATTTAATGGCGAAAACATGGGTAAATTAGTGCTTAAAGTAGAAGCTGATTAATATTTACAAATTTGAGACGATTTCACAGAGAGAGATGTATGAAAAAAGATATTTTTGATTTGACTGGTAGAGTGGCATTAGTAACAGGCGCGAGCCGCGGTATTGGCGAGTCTATTGCACGATTGCTGGCTGCCTATGGTGCCAGAGTAATAGTCTCTAGCCGCAAGATAGATGGATGCGAAGCCGTTGCTCAAAGCATTCGTGATGAGGGTGGTGACGCCGTAGCTATCGCTTGTCATGTAGGCGAAATGGCGCAAATCGATAACGTTTTCGAACAAATTTCCCAGCAATATGGTCGTTTAGATATCCTAGTGAATAACGCTGCAGCTAATCCTTACTTTGGCCATATATTAGATACTGATTTAGCAGCTTACGATAAAACCGTTGATGTGAATATTCGAGGCTATTTCTTCATGTCTACTGCAGCGGGTAAAATGATGAAGGAGCAGGGCGGTGGTGTTATTCTCAATACTGCTTCTGTTAATGGCATATCGCCTGGCATGGGTCAGGGTATTTACTCCATTACTAAGGCGGCCGTTATCAGTATGACTAAAGCTTTTGCCAAAGAGTGCGGTGGTTTAAATATAAGGGTGAACGCCTTGTTACCAGGGTTAACTGAAACTAAATTTGCTTCGGCGCTTACGGGTAACGACAAAATACTTAAAACCGCGTTAATGCAAATTCCTTTAGGCAGAACCGCACAGCCAGATGAAATGGCCGGAACGGTTTTATATCTTGTATCAGATGCGTCTAGTTATACCACTGGCACAACAGTAGTGGTTGATGGCGGCTACCTAAGCTAACGGACATCTAAAAAATAGAAGTTTATCTACGGCAACAATTAAGTTGCCGTTTTTATTGGTGTCTAATCTAATCAAGGTGGGAATCTGCTGGCTAAACAGCGAATATGACGTTGAAGTTAGCCAGTGCTTCCATTGCACAACAATCCACCCGTTGTTGTTTGTAATAGCGAAAATGTAAATTTTTTATTACTTAAGTACTTATTATATTTATGGCTTATTGAGTTTTTATTTTTGCCAAATGTCCCGTGAGTACGTTCTAATACCTAGGTGACTTCCATTTTAAATTGTATAAGGCTTAGTGTGTGTCAAAACTGAATAGGAAAAACTTAGTACTCGCCGGTGTTGTTTGTTTCCTAACGGCTTGTTCGGCAACCCAAACGGCGTCTACACAAACCGCTGTAACAGCGCCGTTAAAACCGCAAACAATTAAGGCTGCGACGGTAGAGGTTAAGCAACAATCAAAGCTGTTAACTTTGCAACAAATTATGGCTGATCCAGATTGGATTGGACGTCAACCTACTTCGGCCTATTGGTCGGATAACAATCAAAGCGTATTTTATCAACAGAAACAACAAGCTTCACTTCAGAACGTACTATGGCAAAAACACTTAAATGAACAAGGAAATGGCACTAAAGTTGAGTTGTCACAACTACATTTTCATGCCTATAGAAATAGGGTATTGAATACACAAAAAGATACTGCAGCTTGGGTGTTCGAAGGTAATATTTTTGTTAAGAACCTTACTAGTAATGAGCTAAAACAACTGACAAAAGACAATCGACAGCCATACAACTTGAAATTTTTAAGCGATGGTCGATTAAGTTTCCAAAGTGGCAATGCTATTTATGCTATTCACCCTGAATTTGGCTTGTATGAACAGTTGGTAAGCTGGCAATTTACTGATGAACCAACAGCATTAGAACTGCCTGAAGACTACATTGCTCAGCAACAGCAACAGTTAATTGAGGTGGTGGCGTTAAAACGCCAACAAAGAAAAGCACGCTTTGAAGATGCGCAAAAGCTGGCGCGACAAAATGCCACGGTTGCCCCAGCTGATTTTTATTTCCCTGAGGGTAGTGAAACGGTAAAAGTGAGTCTATCTCCAAATGGAAAATGGTTAATATTAGTCGAGCAAGCTACGTCAATTAAGGGTAAAGCGGATGACATCATGCCCAATTACATTAATGAAAATGGCAGAATTGCCACAGTCAATGTGCGTAGCAGAGTGGCAGACACAGAACCCAACAATCAAAGCATCTGGTTAGTGGACCTAGATAGTCGCAATAAACGAAAACTGAGTTACAACAACTTGCCAGGTTATAACGAAGACGTATTAGAAACGGTGAAGCGAGAAAACGCACAAGCGAAAGGTAAGACGTATACAACTAATCGTTTGCCAAGGGATTTAAAACTTTTAAATGGAACAAATGGCTCCATCCAATGGCACAACAATAGTGAAAACGTCGCTATCATGCTTGAAGCTTGGGATAACAAAGATAGATGGATTACTACGGTTAATTTAAGTGAGGCTACATTAGTTAACCAACACCGTTTGCATGATGACGCGTGGATTAATTATAGATTTAATAGTTTTGGATGGTTAAACACTAGTACCGACCTGTATTACTTGTCTGAAGAAAGTGGATATTCTCATCTTTATGTTAAGCCATTAGGCGCTTCGGCGAAACAAGTGACTTTTGGAAGTTTTGAGGTCGATTCGTTAACGTTGACCTCAGACGACCAATATATGTACTTTAAGGCAAACAAAAAACACCCTGGCATTTACGAAATTTATCGTGTCAATTTAGACAACGACAGTTTGGAATCAGTAACCAATCTAAACGGTATGACAGATTATCAATTGAGCCCAGATGAACAGTCACTATTGTTAACTCATTCTAGTTTGGTCCGTCCTCCGGAATTATATTTGCAATCAGTCTCTGAGCAGTCAGCAATGCAACTGACACAAACGACTAGTCAGGCATTTTTGGAGATCGATTGGTTAGCGCCTGATATCGTGCCGATTAAATCGTCACACACAAATCAGCCTATATATTCACGGGTGTATGCTCCTAAAAATAAACAACCCGATAACAAATATAAAGCAGTAGTGTTTAATCATGGGGCGGGATACTTACAAAACTCACATCTTGGTTGGTCGGCATATTTTAGAGAGTTTATGTTCCATAACCTGTTGGCTCAGCAAGGTTACGTAGTACTTGATATGGATTACCGAGCTTCTGCCGGTTACGGTAGAGACTGGCGCACAGCTATTTACCGGCAAATGGGCACACCAGAAATTCAAGATCTACAAGACGGAGTGGATTGGTTAGTGAACAACTTAGATGTAGACCCTAAACGAGTAGGCACTTATGGTGGCTCTTACGGTGGCTTCATGACTTTTATGGCACTCTTTAAAGAGCCGGAGCTTTTCCAAGCGGGTGCGGCACTGCGACCTGTAAGCGATTGGGCACACTATAATTTCGGGTACACTTCCAACATCCTCAACACTCCTGATGTCGATCCCATTGCTTACGAAAGGAGTTCACCTATCTATTTTGCTGAAGGATTACAAAAGCCATTGCTTATAAATGCTCCAATGATAGACAGTAACGTGTTTTTTGTAGATGTAGTGAGATTAGTTCAGCGTTTAATTGAGTTAGAAAAACAGGATTTTGAGACGGCGATCTATCCGGTTGAATCGCATGGCTTTGTGCAACCTAGTTCATGGTTAGACGAGTACAGAAGAATATACAAATTGTTTGAAACTAACCTGTAAAATCGAGCTGCGCCTTATGGATGTTTAGTTATTCCTTAGGGCGCCGTTAACTTAATCGTTGTTGTTAAAGGCAGCGAACACTTCCTCACCGGTCATGGTTTTGGTTTGATTGGAAAAATGGTAATAATCGGGTTTTTCGTCAACAAAAATTTGCGTCGTACAGTCGAAGTTTAGTTCACTGTCAAATCGTCCTAAACGCACTATGTATTGTTGATAGGACTTTAATTGATAAAATAAATGAGTACCACATTGCTGACAAAATCCGTGTTGTGCTCATTCTGAGGAATCATAAGTGGCAATATAGTTTTGCTCTTTAATAGTGACGTTTTAGTATTCGGCACATCGAACAATGGCAAGCAACCACATGAAGTGCAACCTTAGTTGCAGTGATCTTAACCTTTTTACACAAACACTGGCCAATCAACTCATTTGAGTTTTGCATTACGTTTCTTTTGAATATTTCGCAATAAATAGTACACAATTATTAGGGTGCCAGAGATGGTGCCGAACAAATGTGCATCAATCGCAACATTAGCAGAAATCAACTCAGCAACGTTTTCATTGGCTCCGTAAATCTGTTCATGGAGTACTTTGAGCCATACCCCAAACAATAATATCCAGCCACTTCTTAGTTTGTTGTGGATGTCGAAATAAGCACCCAATATAAACATGCCATGGAGCACACCAGAAAGCCCTACATACCACTGCATTTGTGGCGTAAATAAATAGAGTCCACCAGATGTCCCAATACACAACCACAAAAAAATTAAAAGATACCTAAAAGTTCGATTGTAGTGCCCATGCAAAGCCCACAATAGTGCTAATCCAGCAAGGTTTAATAGTAAATGTATGTTGTTAGTGTGCAGAAAATGCCCACTGATAAGTCGCCACCACTGAAAGTAATTGAGTTGTTGTCGGTCGTAAGCTAACCAATCGCTACTCGTAGGCTCTAGTAAGAATAAAATAATACTAATGGTGGCTATTAGAAGCGGCCCGTGACGATATTTTGACTGAATAGGTAGGTTCAAAGTGGAGTTTTTATGAATTATCAATAGGCCTATATTAACTAATTTCCAATAAATAAGTTAGTAACAGTTGTTCGAACTTTGTGGTGATTAGACGAAAGTATGACTCACTAATCGCGATATCTATTTGCAAAACAAGCCTTGCCTCGTTAGTGTTCTCGGCTACTGATTTTTGTTTGGACCCCTTGTGCTAGTAATAAAAAGACTTTGTGTACTTTGTTTAAGCATTTCCTTAAGTTTGTCTGTTCAAAGTAAACAAGAACGTGAAGATAGAGAGCCAGAAGCGGCAACTGGACTACAACAAAAAAGCGCATTTCAATCTGACGAGTTCATGGTTGTAGCTGCCAATCCCTATGCATCTTGGGCAGGAAAGAACATTTTAGTTAAAGGGGGGAGTGCTATAGATGCCGCTATTGCGATTCAGGCGATGTTAACCCTGGTTGAGCCTCAGTCATCAGGCATAGGCGGAGGCGCGTTTTTGTTGTACTGGGACAATAAAAACAAAAAATTACACACCTTTGATGGGCGCGAAACCGCACCATCGGCAGCAAGAATGGATTTATTTCTAAAAAATGGTAAGGCTGTTAAGTGGATGGACGCTGTGGTTGGTGGTCAGTCAGTAGGTGTGCCAGGGGTGTTAAGAGCTTTGGATATGGCACACAAAGAATTTGGAACCCTGGATTGGTCTGAATTATTTAATGATAGTATTTCGTTATCGGAGAATGGCTTTACTGTTTCTCATCGTCTTGCATCATTGTTAGCCCGTGAAATACACCCAGGTTTAAATCAATTTAGGACCTCATCGGTATATTTTTATCCTAGTGGTAAAGCGCTAACAAAAGGTACTATCAAAAAGAATCCGGCTTTAGCTAAAACCTTAACAACCATAGCGCAACAAGGTGCCGATAGTTTTTACCAAGGGAGTATAGCGAGTAACATAGCCAAGGCCGCACAATTTTCAATTATTAATCCTGGCAAAATTACGGCACAAGACATTGCAGATTATCAAGCCATTAAACGCTCTGCTGTTTGTGGTAGTTATCGTACTTATAAAGTGTGTGGCATGGCGCCACCGAGTTCAGGCGGCATAAATGTATTACAAATATTACGTACACTTGAGCCTTACAACATCAGCCAATATCCGATTGACTCTATTCCAGCGGTGCACCTATTTACCCAAGCCTCTAGGTTAGCTTATGCCGATAGAGAAATGTACATTGCCGATAGTGATTTTAGTCAGCTTCCCTTCGGTGCCTTGTTAAGTAAACGTTATTTAGCAGACCGTGCTCGAGATATAAACCTTGTTTCTGACATCGGGAAAGTGGGTGCGGGTAGACCCTTTCCCGTGATGAATTTTTCTAAAGGCAAAACCTTCGAGCAACCCAATACCAGTCATTTTAGTATTATTGATAAAGAAGGGAACGCGGTCTCAATGACTACCAGTATAGAGTTCGCTTTTGGATCGGGGTTGATGGTTGACGGCTTTTTGCTTAACAATCAATTGACGGATTTTTCTTTTAAGCCCTACAGAGGTAGAGCGCTTGTTCTAAATAGAGTGGAGCCTGGTAAACGTCCCCGAAGCGCGATGAGCCCCACTATGGTTTTTGATGGGGACGGTAAGCTTACGCTTGTACTGGGATCTCCTGGAGGGAGCCGTATTGTGAGTTACGTGGCGCAAACTATTATGGGGGTATTAGATTGGGGACTCGATATTCAACAAGCCATTAACTTACCTAAAGTAACCAATAGAAACGATTATACTGCTCTCGAAAAAGGCACTGCAATTGAAGCCTTAAAGCCCGCGTTAGAAAAAATGGGGCACAAAGTTAGAGTGTTAGATTTAAATAGCGGGCTTCATGGGATTCAATTAAGTAATGATGTGTTAATAGGTGGCGCGGATCCTCGAAGAGAAGGGGTGGCTGTTGGGTTTTAATCCTAAGCTTTGAACAAGCGTTTCGCACCTACAGGTTGAAAGTGAGTTTTAGTTTAAACTCACTACATCAACTTTCCAGTCTTTACCGACTTTTATTAATTGCACAAGGCGCATATCTTTTAACACTTCACCATCCAATTCGCCCTCAAAAAATAGCGATATTTCGGCATCTTTTGCAAATTCGTTTCTGCCAGCACTGCGCGATCTAGGCTGAATGGTGACTCGATCAAATCGCATGTTTAACACATGTTTTTGAACACCTTTGTTGGTATGATACGAACGTAAAAGTCGCTCCATTTTAGGTGTACTTAAACTTATTGCCCCGTCTATTCCTTTGCTGTGGTATATATGATCAAAAAATTCAATGGCCGCAAATTCAGGGTTGCCTTTATCTAACATTCCAAATTTACCGCCACCTTGTTTTGAAGGTGTTTTATCACATGCGCCAAAAAGCATCGCAACTATTAGTAAAAAGCTGACATTTCGTAGCATAGTAGATCCCGTATCTTCATTGAATAATATAATAACAATCTTATCCTGTTTATCGTTTCATCTAAAGAAAAGGGAGGCATAAGCCTCCCTTCTCGATCACATTATTAGGTATTTACCCAATAAAACTATTCATTATTGGATATTTTCTGAATCAGAAAACTCGCCAGCGAACAAAGGACTGCTTAAATAACGTTCTGATGCGCTGGCTAAAATGACCACGATATTCTTGTTGGCGTTTTCTGGTTTCTCAGCCCAACGTTTCGCTGCCACTACAGCTGCTCCAGAAGAAATACCTGCTAAAATACCTTCTTCTTTCATTAGCCGGTGTGTCATAGCCATACATTCTTCGTTACTGACTTGTTCCACAGCGTCAACCATATCCAAATCTAAGTTGCCTGGGATGAAGCCTGCACCTATGCCTTGGATTTTGTGAGGTCCTGGCGTGAGTTCAGCTCCGGCTTTTGCTTGTGTAATTACAGGAGAGTCAGTTGGCTCAACAGCGACAGTGGTGATAGCCTTACCTTCAGTATTCTTAATGTAACGACTGACTCCTGTTAAGGTTCCACCTGTGCCCACACCGGCGACAAAAATGTCTATCTTGCCATCTGTATCATTCCAAATTTCAGGCCCTGTTGTTTTTTCATGAATTTCAGGGTTGGCAGGGTTTTCAAACTGGTGCATTGGAATATATTTTGATGGATCTGAGGCAACAATTTCATTGGCTGCAGCAATAGCGCCTTTCATGCCTTTTGGTGCTTCGGTAAGGACCAAGTTAGCACCCATGGCTTTAAGTAATTTACGACGCTCAAGACTCATAGAACTAGGCATAGTTAAGGTAATTTTGTAACCTCTTGAAGCAGCGACAAATGCTAATGCTATGCCCGTATTGCCACTGGTCGCCTCAACAATTTCATTACCTGGTTTGAGAAGTCCTTTTTTTTCTGCATCCCAAATCATATTGGCGCCAATTCTGCATTTTACACTAAAGCTTGGGTTTCTTGATTCGATTTTTGCGTAAACGTTTCCGCCTGTAACACGGTTAAGTTTGACTAAAGGTGTTTTGCCAATGGCGAGTGAATTATCGTCGTATACTTGCATAGTTATTTCCTTGCTTATTATTTCTATTTTTACAGTGTAACCCTGATTAGTTCACCGTCAATTAGTAATTCTGTCGGGTATTGTTCTTATATATAGCTAAAACAACAACTGGCCCTATAAATATTATTGATATATAAAGCCCCTAAAACTGTTTTATCATAATGACATTCATATCCAGAGGTAAGGGTGGGAGGCTTTATTTAAAGTGCTTTTTCGCTATATCTTATGGTTAATCATTTGTTAATTTGTGTTTGAGGTTTTAAATGGCGTTTAATGGAACAGAGAAATATATTGCTAGTCGTGAGTTGCAACTTGCTGTGAACGCGGCAATCACCTTGGAAAAACCTTTGTTAATTAAAGGGGAGCCAGGTACAGGCAAAACCATGTTAGCAGAGGAATTGGCAAAAAGTTTAGATGCGAATCTCATTCAGTGGCATATTAAGTCAACCACAAAGGCACAACAGGGGTTGTACGAATACGATGCGGTTTCGCGTTTACGAGACTCGCAGTTAGGTGATGAAAAAGTCCATGACATAGGTAACTATATAGTCAAAGGTAAGTTATGGCAGGCGTTTGACACGGATAAGCGCACCATCTTATTGATTGATGAAATAGACAAAGCGGATATTGAATTTCCGAACGATCTATTGTTAGAACTCGATAAAATGGAATTTTTTGTATATGAGACCCAACAACTAGTTAAAGCCAAGCAACGTCCAATTGTTATTATTACATCTAACAATGAAAAAGAACTGCCTGATGCTTTTTTACGCCGTTGTTTCTTCCATTACATTCAGTTTCCTGATGCTGATGAAATGCGCCAGATTGTAGATGTACATTTCCCTGAAATTAAAAAAGTGTTACTCAATCAAGCATTACAATCATTCTTTGACTTACGTGACGTTCCTGGTTTACGCAAAAAACCTTCAACTTCTGAATTAATCGATTGGTTAAAATTGTTAGTTGCCGAAGATATTCCAGCAGAAGCGTTGCAAAATAAAGATGGTAAACAAAGTATCCCGCCGCTTTATGGTGCATTGTTAAAAAATGAACAAGATATTCATTTGTTTGAAAAACTGGTCTTTATGGCGCGCCGTTAATGTTAGTCGATTTCTTTTTTAAGCTAAGAGAGTACCGCCTTTCAGTTAGTCTAAGAGAGCTACTGGATTTGCTAAACGCCCTTGAAAAAGGGGTGATTTTTGCGAGTGTTGATGATTTCTATATATTGTCAAAATTGACAATGGTTAAAGACGAGAGCCAGTACGATAAATTTGATCGAGCCTTCGCTGATTATTTTGAAGGTGTACAAAGTATTGATTTATTTGGTAAAGATATTCCAGAAGAATGGTTAAAAAACGCATTGGAACGCCATTTCAGTGAAGAGGAAAAAGCCCAAATTAAAGCTTTGGGTGGTCTTGACGAACTGATGAAAACACTTAAAGAGCGCTTGGCTGAACAAGAAAAGCGCCATCAAGGTGGTAATAAATGGATTGGTACAGGTGGAACCTCTCCCTTTGGCGCCAATGGTTACAATCCAGAAGGCGTACGCATAGGTCAGCAGGGAAACAGGAATTTTTCCGCGGCCAAGGTCTGGGATAAACGCGAGTTCAAAAACCTAGCTGGAGATGTTGAGTTAGGTACCCGTAATATAAAAGTTGCGCTTAGAAAATTACGTAAATTTGCGCGTACCGGTGCAACCGAAGAATTGGACATACCTACCACTATAGGCTCAACGGCTAAGAATGCAGGCTTACTTGATATTCACATGGTTCAAGAGCGTCACAACGCTGTGAAAGTGTTGATGTTTTTCGATGTAGGTGGCTCGATGGACGCGCACATAAAGGAATGCGAAGAGTTGTTTTCAGCGGTACACACTGAGTTTAAACACCTTGAATATTTTTATTTTCACAACTGTGTTTATGAAGGGGTGTGGAAAGATAACAAAAGACGCGATCGTGAGGTCATTCCAATTGCTAACATCATCCACAAATATGGCGCAGACTATAAATTAATATTTGTAGGTGATGCCACTATGGGTCCATATGAGATCACCTATCCGGGTGGCAGTGTAGAACATTGGAATGAAGAAGCAGGTTCGGTTTGGATGCAGCGTTTACTTAATCATTTTGAACATGCAATATGGCTTAATCCACAACTCGCTCAATACTGGAGTTATTATGCTTCTATTAGCATAATGAAAGAGTTGATGACTGAACGAATGTTTCCCCTCACGTTAGACGGAATAGGAGAGGGGATTAAAAGCCTAACTAAAAGAAGCGGATAAAAAACCGATAATGGAAAAACACAGACACTTAAAAATTGAACGATTGGACCCGCAATTATCCGCAGAAAATGAGGCAGGATCCTCAGACGCTAACAAAGCAAACAGTCATTTAAGTCGCAAAGAAACACGACAAATCGTGACACCCTACGCGTTCTTTGTGGCAGATGAACTATTGGGCACACCATTAGCAGGGCCATTTCGTCGAGGATTTGGCATGCTAATCGATTTGTTTTTGATCAGCCTACTCACTCAAGTTAGCAGTTTGGTCTTGGCTATTATCGCAGCATGGACCTTTTTCAAAGCTGGAAATCGCTTAAAAACTAAAAAACGTTTTAATGCTGTGCGGATCCTATTGCGGTTATTGGTCGCTATCTTATTGTTTGTTGTGGCCACAGGTCTGTTTGATAAATTAAACGACAACAGTGCTGCTGACGATGTTGACGATAGCCCTTCTGCCACTATCGAAAATGATAATATTGAAGACAGCATTGAACTCATCGCTTTAACAGCAAAATATCTAATGGATGCTAAAGCAACAAAACAACAAATTCGGGAAGGCGAATGTGAACCTGCTTTGCAATGCATGCAAAGTTTAGGTGAAGATTTAATAGAAGATGTGGTTACATTGGGATTGGACAAAAATACTACAGATGAGATAGTCGAGGGGTTTACTTCTGGTGTGGCGGATTCTATTAACAGTGACGAAGAACAGCAGCTAAAAGCGTATTTGAAGCAATTTCTAGATACACAAACATTAGTACAAACAAATGCAGGGGTCGCCGCCGAGTTAACAGAACCAGAAGTTGTTGAGCCTGCAGTTGCAGAACCAGGGGACTTAAATTCAACTTCTGGCGACACAAATATCGAAAAACCAAAAGGGTTGTTTGCGCGTTTAAAAGAGTGGATCGAAGAATTAGGTCTTGGTTTAGGTTGGGCGGCTTTTTATTTTAGTATATTCACTGCATGGTGGCGTGGACAAACACCGGGCAAAAGGCTGCTCGGGATGAAAGTGATTAAACTGGACAATCAACCTTTGAATCTGTGGGAAAGTTTCGGTCGTTATGGTGGATATGCCGCAGGATTAGCGACGGGTTTGACTGGATTTTTACAGGTTTTTTGGGACCCCAATCGACAAGCTATTCAAGATAAAATTTCCGAAACCTTGGTGATTGATATACGCAAGCCTAAAGTACCCTTTACAACAGAAACGGTAGAATAACTCAGATGTCTAATAGGATAAGCCAATTATTAAGGCACTGGACCGATAATCGAGATAAGCAGTTATGGGTATTGGCTACTATTATCGAAACAGATGGTTCTTCATACCGAAAAGCGGGCGCCATGATGTTGATCAATGACCTTGGACAATATTTTGGCTTATTAAGCGGTGGTTGTTTAGAGTCAGATATTATGCGTCAAGCAAGACGATGCTGGGATAATCAACGCAACCGCATCATAGTGTACGATATGCGCGAAGAAGAAGATCTAGCTTGGCAATTAGGGATTGGGTGTGGAGGAATGGTGCGAATTTTATTGCAACCAGTTCACGCAAACAACGATTACCTGAAACTCGATGAATTAAATAACTATTTAGAAGCTAGGCAAGAAGTTGAATATGTTCAACAAATTGACGAAGGGTTTGCGGTTAATGAAGTGCGAGTGATCGAGAAAGGTCATACTGACACCTGTATCTACCCTGATAAAGAGAACGTTCAGCTTTTTGTACACAGACTTAGCCCGGCCCCATTAATCGCTGTATTCGGAGCGGGAGTCGATGCAAGACCTTTGGTTGCGATGGCCTGTGAACTAGGCTGGCAAGTATTGCTAGTTGATCCTCGGGTTGGATATGGCAAACCCGAATATTTCACAAAAGCTACCGCGATTATTCGTCAACCTATCGCACAACTCGATTCGGCTTCTTGGCTCGGTCAAATCGATGTTGCACTTATACTGACTCATAATATTAAGTTAGATGCAGCTGCGTTGCGTTTGGTTCAAGGTAGCAGTGCCAAGTACGTCGGATTATTGGGCCCTATCCATCGTACGGACCGAGTATTAGCTATTGCAGAATTGTCTAGAAGTGATTTATCTAAACCGTTGGCTAACCCAGTAGGGTTAAGGTTAGGTGGTGAATTACCTGAATCCATTGCTTTGTCTATGTTGTCAGAGGCACATGCAGCCTTGGAAAACGCCGACGGCTTGTCTATTAGTGGTATTTTAAAGTAGTGAAAACAGAACTAATTCTGTTGGCGGCCGGAGAAAGTAAACGTTTTGCGGGCATCAAACAACTCGCTGATATTTACGGTCAACCTATGATTTGTCATTGTTTATCGCAGTATCGTCAAAATGGAAGCTGGATCCCTGATATATCTGATGGGCATGTATTGTTGGGCGCCAACGCTTCTGTGATTGCACAAGTGCTGCCCAAAAGTATCAATAAACGAGAAATTGTTACTTGGAAAAGAGGTATGGGTCATACGCTAGCGCAAGGTATATCTCTGCTCGCACCGGATACCACACATGTGTTTGTTGGTTTAGCCGACCAAGTATTAGTCACTCAACCTATGATTTCAGAGTTGCTAGCTAAATCAAAACTATTCCCAGAATATATTATTGCGGCAAAATATATTGGTAACCTTGGGGCGCCGTGTATATTTCCCCAAGCGTTTTTTTCTCAGTTAAGTGAATTGAATGGAGATAAAGGCGCCAAGTTCATTCTTCGTCAAAACAAAGATAAAATTGTTGGTGTGGATATTCCAGAAGCCGCCCTTGATATTGATACCCAACAAGAACTCGCTACCATTAAGAGTTAGCGGTAAGTAAAAGTTAGCAACAGGCAGAATTTACTGCAATAAATTGCTTTTCGCTAAACTAAACTCTTCATCTGTCAAATAACCTTGAGCGTGTAACTTGACCAATTTTTCGAGTGCCTCAACAACATCCGATTGATGTTTTTCAGGTGTAGCAGCGGGTGATTCTTTTAACGTCGGCGCATTGTTTTCAGGTTCTGTGGGCGGTGATACTGGCTGAGTTTTCGTAATAGAGGGTTCATTGCTGGGTTGATCTAATTGCGGTTTTACAACTTGTCTAATGGGGTCCTGCAAATTAGGGCGTGAGAATGGCAACAGGGTTACTGTTCTAGTTTCCGTGTGGGAATTAACATGTTTTGACACCATCCAACATAGATCAAGCAGTATATCGACAGTAGTGAAATACTTATTACCTGTTACCCTAGTATTACCTTTTCTAAGGTAAAGGCAAATCGTGTAACTACCATTATTGTCAGACAAGATAACTTCAATTTGTCGCGTTTGATCTTCTTGCATTTTTTTGTCGTGTTCTTTAATAAATTGACTTCGTATATCTTCTTCAAGTCTATTACTTATTGCATTGCTAGGTTGCTCATCGAAAACTTTGATTGATTGATTGTTTAACAATATTTCGCAGCGATTGATCTCTTTCAAACGCAGCGTTTTGTGTGCTTTCTTCTGTTTGATCTTAAACAGTAATATGGTTTCTTTTCTTAGTTCGTATTCAAATCTTACATAACCCTTATCTAAAGGATAAATAGCGCGCTTATATGCCGAATTTTTGCGATAGATGTAAATTAAAGTGATGCTCGAAACAGTTAATAGTAACACTAAGAAAATTATATACTGCGATCCTGGTTCACTCGGATTGGGCTCGAAACTTTGTTCTTCAACCGAAGTTACATTGCTTGCATGAAACGAATACAGCTTACTCTGTGTATTGTCAAAAATTACCATTTCATTGTGATTGTTTTGATGAACAGTTAAATGAGAGTTTGTTGATATTCCTTGTAGTCTAATCACGTGTTCGACAGTTGGGGTTTCTGTATTCAAAGACTCAAGACTAATTGAATTTAACTGCCATTGATTATTTATATGGTTAAAAAACACCACCTTATTTCTAAGGTTTAGAAATTCACGACCTTGATAAAGTAAAGAAGAAGTCATTTCTTTTGGTGATAGCCATAAATTGTCGGACAAGTTTTGGTCCTGCAAATTGACCCCTATTCTTGCTTTGCTAAGCCAATGTTGTTTGCCAATATAGTGCTGGATAAAAATAGATTCATGGCTATATTTGGCCCAGAAAAAATTATTAACATCGTGACCACCCATTACGACTATTTCATCATTTATTTCGGGTGTTTTTACAAAAGGATTAGATTGGGAAACCGTGTAATTCCTAGCTCCAAAAATTAGAGGAGAAATACGAAGTATTCCACCCGAATACAACGGGTGTTCTTTTAGTTCTTCTATGTACTTTAACGAAAAATACATTAAGCCATAATTGGCGTTCCATGGCTTGAGGTAGGGCTCAAATTTCAATTGTTGGATGGCATGATTAGGGGAGGGAATGGGAACGCGCAATACTTCTCTTTGAGTTTGTGGATCGAGTTGCTGGGTCTCAAAATCGTATGTCCAAGCTGTAATCACTGACTCAAATCCGAAATCAAAGTTACTCCCTTCAACGGTTATTCGATTGGCGTATTTATCAGGAGTGAACTCAACCGTGTGGGCTGTATAGAAGGTGGCGTATCCGGGCTCTTCAGGTAAAGAAAAACTAGGGTGTCGACCGATAGCACTAAGGGAAATAAACGACGGATTATGTAAAGGTACATTTAGAATGGCGTTTTGTGTATTGGTTTCTCCAGTTTTAAGCAAGTACACAAGACCATTGTCTTGGGCTATGAAATATTCATCATCGATAACGCTAGCTAAAGGGCTCAACCACTGAGTATGGTTACTTGTTTGGTTCAAGTGGCTAAAATCAGCGAGTAGTTCTATTTGATATTGTTCGGCGTGAGCTATGTTTGCGACAAATATCAGACACATTGCCATCGTAAAATCGACCATGGCCACATAGATTGTTAAACACTTACTCTTAATTCGATTATCCAATTTAATCAGTCAACTCTCGATAAAGTAGTTCTTAAGCCGTTCGACTACGCAAAGCTAATTATTCTATTTGCTTATTTATTTTTCTTTTTACAATTAAAATCAGTTATTTAACTTGAAAAAGTGAGGGTTTGTCAAACCTTAAGTTGTTGTACAAGGCACAAAGAGTATTTCGATGGCGTTTTTCAATACATCTTTTGATTTGCAGAGGTGGCAGGGCTTTCATTAAGGAGCAGGTGGCTAGGTTAGGTATTCGTATTTGCCGATAATTCAAAATGGCGTACAAACCAGTTCATAATCCATAATTTATTGGCATTGTGCGACAGATATAACCGGTTAGCTGTTAGCGCAGCGTTAAATTAGAACGCTATGGGTTATTGCCTAGCGTTATTTTGACGCTACTAATATGTCTCGGTCGTAATTGTCGGTTGTTAACGCTTCTCTTGCGTTTCCTTCACATTGAATGTCCTGCTCAGTTATGACAAATATATCAAAACGTTTGCCAGGAATCAGACTGGCTTTCAAGGCCGGTTTTGCTGCAATCTTATAACTTTTACCAGCCTCAATATCGATTGCAAATTTGACTCCATCGGCGTCACCACCGCCAAGTAAACGAGACTTATTGCATATTCCACTTGTACAAATGGCGTAACCAGTAAATTCATGAACACCCGGTGAAAGTGAAAATGTTGCAAAACCGCTAGATTCAAAGGGGGTTCTCGCTATTCCGGCTTGCTTCGGGAAAGTTAACCGATCACCATTGTGCTTTTCTAGAGTGACCGCAAAATCGCCTTGTGTAACCATGGAATTAGCAATTAGTTTTCCACAGGATTGGGAGTAACAAAGGTGAGAAAACCCTAATAAAGTAACTAAATAAGTAATTGTTGTGAGTTTCATTTATTGATCCCTTTGGGAAACTGCCACGATTATCTTTGTACGCATTATGAAACCGAGTATATGAACTTTAACTGAATAATTAAAGACAGCCTCCTTTAAAATAAAATGTTCTACCCAATATCAGTGTCATGAAAGATAACACCAGACTCAAACAAAGCATTTTCTATACCTTGTGTTTTATAGGCATTTTATGGTGCATTAAATCGGCACAAATATTATTCAACCTAAACCTGAGTGGTTTGGGGTTAGTCCCTTTGCATGCAATGGGGTTGGTTGGGATCATTACAGCACCGTTAATTCATGGCTCGTTGGAACATCTATTTAATAATACCTTTGCGATCCTGATATTAACGAGCTTCTTATATTATGGTTATCCAAAATCTTGGTGGAAGGTCATAGGATTAGTCTGGATTTTGTCAGGAATTGGGGTGTGGTTATTAGCACGCGAGGCGAGCCACATCGGAGCAAGCGGTTTAACCCACGGCATGTTTTTCTTTATGTTTGTTGTCAGCATCTTTCGCCGTGATAAAAGTTCTGTGGCTATTATGATGATTGCATTCTTACTGTATGGTGGAATGACAATGACGATATTCCCCAGAGAAGAGGGCACCTCTTTTGAGTATCATTTCTTTGGAGCCATCGCGGGCGTCTTTGCTGCGCTAATTTGGCGTAATAATGATCCTAAACCACAAGTAGAACGCTACGAATGGGAAGGTCAAGACGACGACTCAGAAATAGATCAAGAAGAGCCGTGGCAAGTTGATATATCATCAGAAATAGAAACACATCAGAGACTGCACTAAGGAACAAAATGCCAAATAAACATTCGGACCTACAATCTAACTTCACTGTTCTTATGAGGGTTCGATATGGCGAATGTGATGCGCAACAAGTGGTATTTAACGCTCGTTATGCAGATTATATCGATGTGGCCATGACTGAATATTTCAGAGAAGCACTGGGTGGCTTTGAGACTTTATTGGCTAAAGGGTTAGATAATCAAGTGGTCAGTTTACAGATTGATTGGCTTTCCTCTGCAAGATTTGATGATGTGCTAGAGATCAATGTTGCAACAAAAAAAGTCGGTAACACATCATATAGTTTCGAGTTGACTATTAGTCATGCCCACTCAAAATCGAAGATTGCCAATTGTAGTATTACCTACGTGATGGTCGATACTAAAACTTACCAGAAAACCCCCGTTCCAAACTGGCTAAGGGACACACTCTGTAATGCCAAACCTTTACCACTAGTGAATCAATCAGGCGTCTTTAGATAGCCTGAATACGTATGCATTAAGTTGTTGATTTACTTATAATCAGGGTACTCTCTGCAGTACCAATTTACTTTTTATTAACAGTTGTGATGCATCTGCGCTATAGGCAAATCATCACGTATGTATTAGAGAATGTTTAATGCACAAAACAAAACCCCAATTAAATTTTTGGCAAATCTGGAATATGTGTTTTGGATTTTTAGGTATTCAATTTGGTTTTGCCTTACAGAATTCTAACGTTAGCCGTATCTTTGAAGCCTTAGGCGCAGACTACAGTAATTTAGCTGTTCTGTGGGTCGCAGCGCCAATCACAGGGTTAATTGTACAGCCTATTATTGGTTACTTGAGTGACAATACGTGGAATCGTTTAGGGCGCAGGCGACCTTATTTTTTGTGGGGAGCAATAGCCGCTAGTTTGTCATTATTTATTATGCCCAATTCGCCAACGCTGTGGTTAGCTGCGGGTATGTTATGGATTATGGATGCGTCAATTAATGTCTCTATGGAACCCTTTAGAGCTTTTGTTGGAGATATGTTACCTAAAAAGCAGCGCGCCATGGGGTATGCGATGCAAACCTTCTTTATAGGTGTTGGGGCAGTCGTGGCCTCTGCCTTGCCGTGGATGATGACCAATTGGTTTAATATCAGTAATGTTGCGCCACCTGGAATGATCCCAGAGTCTGTTAAGTTTTCATTTTATGCAGGTGGCAGTATATTTTTAGTAGCGGTACTTTGGACTGTGTTTTCCACTAAGGAATATTCACCAGAATTACTTGCAGCCTATGAAGAGGCGCAATCATCTAAAGAAGGCACTCATAGCGAACCACAAATTCCACGTTCTAGTCATGCCTATTTTCGCGGTGGGTGTATCTATTTGGCTATAGGGATAGGCTTATATTTTGTTATTGCTGGCAATATCGATAGCCTAGATAAAAACCTATATATTCTGGCCGGAGGTTTAAGTGCCTTTGGAATTTGCCAACTCATTGCGGCGTATTTAAGTAAAAACTCAGTGGCTACTAATGGTTTTTCTGAAGTCATGAACGATTTGTTTGCTATGCCTCAAGCGATGCGACAATTAGCTGTTGTGCAGTTTTTTTCGTGGTTTCCGCTGTTTGCTATGTGGATCTATACCAATTCGGCTGTCACTTCATTCCATTATTCCAGCACTGATGTTACCTCAGCTGTATATAATGAGGGAGCGGATTGGGTGTCAATCCTTATGGCTACCTATAATGGAGTATCAATATTTGCCGCTATTATTATTCCCATAATTGTACGATTTTCAAATTTACAATTTGCTCACTTGATTAATTTATCTTTAGGTGGAGTGGGATTCATATCTTTCATATTTATTAGAGATCCTGCTTGGTTAGTGCTATCTATGGTTGGAGTTGGATTTGCGTGGGCCTCTATTTTATCGGTTCCCTATGCCATCTTGTCTAATGTTTTGCCCGCTAAAAAAATGGGCGTTTATATGGGGATATTTAACTTTTTTATTGTCATTCCACAGATCCTAGCCGCAAGTATTTTAGGGTTTTTGGTAACCAAAATATTTGATAATCAACCTGTATACGCTCTAGTAATTGGCGGCTGCAGTATGTTGATAGCGGGCATAATGACTCTACGCGTAAAAATCCCAGATTAGGAATTCAATTGTGCTAAGTACAAATAATAATTTAGTAACTGTGGCATTAATATCTTGTATGTTGATGTCGTCTTGCCAACCCGAAAACAATATTAAAAACAACAAGATTTCTAGGGAAAATACTGCCGCAACAGAATTCTATGGAACAAAACATCCCTTTGCGAAAGAAGCCGTATATTTTGTGATGACCGACCGTTTTGTTGACGGAGATCCAAGCAACAATCAAATGCAGCAAGGAGAAGAATGGCCGACATTTGACATCCCTCTGACGGGTGAAAATGGAGAATCCGCCAATGTAGGGTATTTAGGTGGAGATTTAAAAGGAGTATTAGATAACGGTCAATATATTAGCGATATGGGATTTACGGCGGTTTGGTTAACGCCAATTTTGGATAATCCTGATCAAGCCTTTTCTGGCGGTGACCCTATTGAGTTTGGCGGTGCTTTTAAGGATGGAGGAAAGACAGGTTATCATGGCTATTGGGCCAATAATTTTTATCAAATTGATGAACATTATCCTTCAGTCAACTTAGGATACAAAGAATACACTCAACAAATGCGACAACGATTTAGTCTTAAATCTGTTTTTGATATTGTTGCAAATCACGGTTCCCCCTCTTTTGATATGCCAATAGATCAGCCCAAATTTGGCGAATTGTATGACATTGAAGGGAATTTAGTGGCTGACCATCAAAACCTTAGGCCTGAAGAATTAGATGTCAATAACCCACTTCACAAGATGTTCCATACTACTCCAGATATCATGCAACTCTCCAATCTCAATGATAGATCTCCTGCATTACAGGAGTATCTAATTAATTCCTATTTATATTGGATAGAGCAGGGAGCAGATGCGTTTCGTATTGATACTATTAAACACGTACCTCACGCTTTTTGGCGGCTTATGTCGGATAAAGTGAGGGCTAAACATCCAGACTTTTTTATGTTTGGTGAAAGCTTTAATCATGATGCAAATTTTTTAGCGCAGCATACGTTACCGAAAAATGGTGGCATCAGTGTATTAGACTTTGTAGGTAAAAGTGCTCTGGTTGAAACCTTTGAAAACCCGGAAAGTGATTATGGGAAATTGGCTTATTATTTACATTTAACCCACGGTCCCTATGTCAATCCTTATGAATTGACGACTTTTTACGATAATCACGATATGCCCAGATTGAATGCTACAGATGAAGGTTTTATTGATGTTCATAACTGGTTATTTACCAGTCGTGGTATTCCAGTTATTTATCAAGGATCCGAAATGGCGTTTATGCGTGGAAAATCTGAGCATATGGGTAATAGAAACTATTTTGGGCAAGATAATATTGAGCTCGCGAAGAAACATAAAATACACGAAGCGTTGTCTAAGATTGCCAGAGTGCGAAAAAATATCCAAGCGTTGCAAAGTGGATTGCAAGTTAATATTGAATTAGCTGGAAATAAAGCCGCTTTTTACCGTGTACTGGTGCTAAACGGGATTTCACAAACAGTCTTAGTGTTATTAAATAAGGGTGACCACCATGCTGATTTTAATGTAAATAAGTATATGCAAGAAGGTAACTGGATCAGCCAAATGAGCGATGACGAAATCACTATTAACCAGTCAAACTTGCAATTAAACACGCAGGTGGCAGCCCATTCAGTTGCGGTTTGGCTGCGTGAGGGTGAGATCTCAAATGCACTTTTAGTTGAAGAGTTGCAACGACTGATGAAAAATAAATAGTAGCCTAAGGTGTTCCACTCGATTGGCGCACGACTAAATCAACGGGCATTAGATAGTGGGGGACATGTTCCCCACTAATTAATTTAAGCAAACTATCGACTAATATCTCTCCAGCCAATTTTGTATTTTGATGCACGGTTGTTAATGCGGGATTGGCAAAACTAGAAATGGGGATGTTATCAAAACCGGCAATGGCGACATCATTGGGGATACTAAGGCCATTTTCTTGTAAACACCGCATTGCTCCCAAGGCAATTAAATCACTGGCGCAAAACAGCGCATCAAATTGATTTCCTGTATTCAATAGCTTTTTTACTGCTTGATAACCTGATTGCTCAGTAGAAATTGCGTCAAATTGCATGTCTTTCTCTACTCTTAGGCCAGAATCCTTTAATGCCTGGCAATGCCCTAAGTATCGCTCTTTAAATTCAGGTGCTTGACTGCCTGCTTCACCAATAAATGCAAATTTGTTCCGCTGCATTGTTAATATATGTTGGGTAACATCAAATCCACCTTGCATATTATCACAGCCAATCGAAACCCCAGGATGGTCAACGTCGTGGGCGCCCCATCGAACAAAATGCGTGCCTTGTTCTTCTAATTTTGACAGCTTGTCACGGTAATCCGTATAGTCACCGTAGCCCAATAAAATCAGACCGTCAGCTTTGTTTGAATCTTCATATTCAGCATGCCAATCATCATTTAGGTTTTGAAACGATACCAATAAATCGTAGCCGGCTTTAGTGCTTGCTTTGGTTATACTGCCCAACATGGATAGAAAAAATGGATTGATTAGAGAATCGTCGGAAGTTGGATCTTCAAATAACAACAGAGCTAGCGTTAAGCTGTGCTGACGACGCAAATTGCTGGCGTTTTTATCAACTTTGTAGTTTAGCTCTGCGGCAATGGCTTGAATTTTGTCTCGAGTTTCTTTATTCACTAACGGGCTATTGCGCAATGCTCTGGATACCGTAGACTGGGAAACACCTGCTCGATGGGCAATATCAAAAGAAGTGGCTTTATCTCTCATAATTATTGGCTACTGCATTCCTAAGTAAAACTTGAAATCACGAACAATTTCTATATATGCCAGTATCTTAGATTGTTTTGTAACAATTTAACATCGACTTTTTATTGCTTCGACTTCGATCATTTCAAAATCATTCTTTGTAGTTAGCAATATATAACTATTTGTGGAGTAAAAATTATTATCTTGATATTCGATACTGGTATAATATCCGGCTTAATATTCGTAAGTTTTACCAAGAGGGTGCATTAATGGCCGAGACTGACAGTCGTCCGACCAATTTTATTCGTCAAATCATAGATAAAGATATTAACGAAGGTTTACATACAACAATCCAGACTCGTTTTCCACCAGAGCCAAATGGGTATTTGCATATTGGTCATGCTAAGTCTATTTGTTTAAATTTTGGCATCGCACAGGATTATCATGGTCATTGTAACCTTAGATTTGATGATACTAACCCTGAGAAAGAAGACATAGATTACGTTAACTCGATTCAACAAGATGTTAATTGGTTAGGTTTTAGTTGGAGTGGCGAAGTGCGCTATTCGTCTAACTACTTTGATCAACTTTACGCTTTCGCGGTGGAATTAATTAATAAGGGGCTTGCTTATGTTGATTTTTCTACTCAAGAGCAAATGCGGGAGTTGCGCGGTACCTTAAAGGAGCCTGGTAAAAATAGTCAATATCGTGATACCAGTGCCACTGAGAATTTAGCACTGTTTGAAAAAATGAGAAATGGTGAATTTAAAGAAGGCGAGTGTTTGCTTAGGGCAAAAATAGATATGAGCTCGCCTTTTATGTGTATGCGCGACCCCGCATTGTATCGTGTTAGATTCGCGCACCATCACCAAACGGGAGATAAATGGTGCATCTACCCAATGTACGACTTTACACATTGTATTTCAGATGCAATTGAAGGCATTACACACTCGCTGTGTACTTTAGAGTTTCAAGACAATAGACGTTTATATGATTGGGTGTTAAGCAATATCACAATTGACAGCACGCCTCATCAATATGAATTTTCAAGGTTAAACCTGGAGTACACGGTATTAAGTAAACGTAAATTAATTCAATTGGTCGAAGATAATCAAGTGAGTGGTTGGGATGATCCGCGTATGCCAACTGTTGCTGGTTTGCGTCGTCGTGGATATACATCAGCGTCGATACGTGAATTTTGCAAACGTATTGGGGTAACTAAAATGGATAATATGGTTGAAATGTCTGTTTTAGAAGCCTGTTTGAGAGAAGAGCTAAATGCTCAAGCGCCCAGAGCGATGGCAGTACTTGAACCTTTAAAACTTGTAATAGAAAACTACCAAGGTAGTGAAGTCGAAAACTTGAGTGCAGCGAATCACCCTGCGAATGAATCAATGGGAAGTAGAGAAGTGCCATTTGGTAGAGAGATCTTTATTGAAGCTGAAGACTTCAAAGAAGAAGCCAATAAAAAGTTTAAACGTTTAGTTTTAGGTAAAGAAGTACGCTTAAGAAATGCTTACGTGATAAAGGCTGAGCGTGTAGAAAAAGATGAACAAGGGAATATCACCACGGTTTATTGTAGCTATGATAAAGATACCTTAGGTAAAGATCCTGCTGACGGTAGGAAAGTTAAGGGTGTGATCCATTGGGTGTCTGCATCTCATGGCGTGCCCGCGGAAATTCGATTATACGATCGACTGTTTAAGGTGCCTAATCCCGCCGCAGAACAAGATTTCTTAGACAGTATCAATGAAGAGTCTTTGGTTGTTAAGCAAGGTATCGTTGAACCTAGCCTTGTTGATGTGCAACTTAACACTCCAATGCAGTTTGAACGAACAGGATACTTTTGCAAAGACCAAGATAGTGCTGCGGACAGGTTAGTTTTTAATCGAGCGGTTGGGTTAAGAGATACTTGGGCGAGGATGGATCAGGGCTAGAAACAAAACAAGTAACCCAAAAAACGGACTTTAATGTCCGTTTTTTTTGAGGGTTACACTAGTATTTTAAGAATGCTGAGATGTCATTTAGGTTGTGCTTCGAAGGTTTGGCCATTTGCTGCCTTAGATTGGCTATCCATTAGATACAAGTAAAGCGGCATTATTTGTTGTGGTGGTGTTACTTGATCTGCATTTTCAGCAGGATAGGCTTTAGCTCGCATTGCTGTTTTTGTAGCACCAGGATTAATACAATTAAAACGAATGTTGCTGTTTTCGTATTCATCTGCCAACACTTCCATCATGCCTTGAGTTGCAAACTTTGAAATCGAGTAAGGACCCCAGTAGGCTCGGCCTTTGATTCCAACACTAGAAGTAGTGAATATAACTGAAGATTGCTGCGCTTTTTGTAACACACCCAATAAAGCTTGGGTCATTAAAAACTGGCTAGTAACATTGACTTGTATGACGTTTTGCCAATCTTGTTCGCTTATTTGTGAAAATGGTCCTAAATGACCTAACAAACTAGCGTTGTGTAATAATCCATCTAAACAACCAAATTGATCACTTATCGTATTTGCCATATCACGGTAATGTTGTGCGGTGGCTCCTTGTAAATCTAACGGAACTATCGCCGGTTCGTTGCCTTGGTTGTCGATGATTTCATCATAAACACTTTCTAACTTTGCAACGGTTTTTCCAAGTAAAATTACAGTCGCGCCATATTTCGCGTAATGCAGCGCTGCTTGTCTACCAATACCGTCTCCGGCTCCAGTTACAAGGATAGTTTTTTTCTCTAAATAGTTTTTTTCTGGTGTATAGGAATGCATAATAAACATCTAAATAAATCGATGAACTAATGGTATCACTGTTGTACCGCGCTACGAAAGTCACAGCTTAAAGTAGTAAGTGATTTTTGTTCGAGATTATTATCTAAACTTTGCAAGTAACACATAAAGGAAATAGTATACAAACAACTCAACTGGTCACACCATTTACACAACTCACTTACATCTTTTTAAAGTGCGTGCACATTTAAAGCGAGCCTAAAAGCTATTAATTACAATTGTCTAAAATATAAAATGAATCGACGTTAAGACGTTAAACAGGGGTAAACAATGAAAAAAATAATACTTATGTCAGGGATCATTACACTATTCGGATTGTCCGCTTGTGGAGGTGATCTTCCAGGCGACGTACAGGTAATCGATGAAACACAAGAGGTGGTGTTAGAAGAGCCCTATGCCAGGATTATATTTAATCCTGCGACCGCTGATTTAAACGTTCCAAATGATTTTTTAATGATCCCGAGCGGGGATTTTTTTGACTTTACCCTAAATACGGAAGGGGACAATGAGTTTGACGCTGCGGATCCACTGCATACTCTCAGTGCATTAGACGGATGGTCCACTCATATGCCTTTTGCTATTCGTGTTGCGTTTCCAGATGACTTGGATATCGATGCTGCTACTGTCTCTGGTGAATCTATAAGAATTTTTGAAGCGACACAGGCCCTTGAAGGAGTGTCTGAAAATTGTCAGGGGTTAGCTGCAACTATTGGAGCCCCAGGCGTTCCTTGTGAATTAGGTAATGAGTTAACCTATGGTGTCGATTTTGTAGCTTCATACACTGCTGGAACCGGATCGATTAGTGTCGTTCCTTTAGCACCAATGAAAGCCGCTCAAGGTCATATGCTGGTTGTCACTGAAGAATTAAAGTCGACCGATGGCCGGGCCGTTAAAGGTTCTATCAGCTGGGAGTTAGCGCGTCAAAATATCGCAACTAATCCTTTAGGTTCCGATGATCTATTGCAACTACAGGGCTTGGTAAACGCATTGGTCAATGTGTTGGAGCCACAAGGGCTAACTGCTACGGACGTTTCATATGCCGCTTATTTTTCTACCCAATCTAGCGGCGAAGTATTAAGTACTATCAAAACCTTAAATATCGCCTCTTATGCTCAGGCATATCAACAATCCTTAGCGAGTGGTGCTGATTTAGCAACAGCCAAGGCGTTTGCTTCGCAATACTTGCCTCTTATCACCACAAATTTTACGGAAAACTTAGATAGTGTATTTGAGAACTTCGCTTCTTTATTATTGACTGAAGCTGAACTGGCTGGATTAGCAAGTGTCGGTCTAGACACCTGTGACGGGTTAATTGCTGCAGTCTCGGATCCTGATTCTGAGTTGAACGCGCAAGCCACTGCAACCTTTGCGCAAGTCGGCTTATTTTGTAATGCGACTATTGTTGAGGGTGAGGTAAAGTTACCGTATTACTCAAGTACCTCTAACCCTGCCAGTGATTGGTGGCAAAGCGCTTGTACGAGTGGTGCAACGCTGCAATCACTAGGTACTGAAATAGTCCTTGGTTTAGTTGAGGCGGGACAAGTTGGCGCTAATAACGCTTTATGTCAGTTGGCCTCTGATGGGGTATTGTTTGATTTGGATTTAACTAGTTTAGGTATGCAAGACCCAAGAAATTTGACCAAGTTTAGTCCGATTCCTGTGTCACAAGGCCGTCAAACAGATGATGAAACCACATTATATAATGAAGCTGGATCCGAGAAGGTAAGTGTTCTGTTTACGGTTCCTGATGAGTCGGTCATTGCGCTTATTTCTGCCGCGTCATCGGGCGCGATCCCCGCGCTTACTAAGCCAGAAAATGGCTGGCCCGTAGTGGTGTTTCAACATGGAATTGGTCAGTCAAAAAGTAATGCGCTGTTAGTTGCTTCAGCTTTGGCGATGGCGGGATACGCCTCAGCAGCGATTGATCATCCTTTACATGGTGACCGGGTCATAACCTTAGATGATGAAAGTTATGGTAGTGACGAGTATCTTAACCTATTAAGTTTATTAACCGCTCGTGATAACACTCGCCAAAGTATTGCTGATATTGTTGCTTTTAGGTTAGCCCTAAACAATATTAATGATACTACGGGGTTAGTTGATTTAGATGTGTCAGAAGTGCATTTTATAGGACAGAGTTTAGGTGCCATTTACGGCACGGGAGCAACTGCTATTGCAAATCAAAGTTTAGCAGGGGATTTATCGGCATTTGATACAATGTATGCATTCCAAACTGCTGTCATTAACGTACCCACTGGTGGCTTAGGGGCGGGTCTATTTGATTCACCTAGCATTGGCCCGGATATTAAAGGCTCGCTTTTGGCAACGACATCGGTTGAGTTTTTGGAGTTCTTAGCGGGATTTGCTGCCCAAAATGGTATTACTACTGAAGCGGCAATTGGCCCAGCTTATTCCGCTTTCTTTGGATTGCTAGGCGCTGAACAAGCTGCAGCCATAAATGATACCTTTACGGCATTCGCTTTCGCAGCACAAACAGTGATGGACGCATCTGATCCAATTAGTTTCGCAGCTGAATTGACTAGTCGCACGCCAACTTTGGTGCAGTTAGTCGTAGGTGGCGGAACTAATGACGATGGCAGTACCGCGTTGACAGATCAAGTTAATCCCGTTACTACCTCGTTACCTTTAGTCGGTGGCCAACCATTGGCAGATATTATGGGGTTATCGCAGGTGTCTTCGTCTTCTATGGGAAGTGGTGTGGTTCGATTTATTTCAGGTAGTCACTCTTCGTTTTTAAGTCCATTAGACAGTGTTGCAACTACCACAGAAATGCAAAATCAAGCCGTATCATTTATTGTATCCGATGGTGAAAGCATAGTGGTTTCTGACACATCAGTTGTTGAAAACTAAGTCAATTTACGCATTATTCAAAGCCAAGTTTACACACTTGGCTTTTTTTGTGATTTTTTATCCCCATATCACCCGAAACATTTTGAGGAGTAAACGGTTTTGGAATTTTTATACGAATACGGATTATTTATCGCTAAAGCGATAACAATAGTAGTGGCCATTCTATTGGCACTTGGCGGTATCATTGGGTTAGTAAGTAAACAAAAACAAGGAAAAGGCCACCTTGAAATCAACTCGTTGTCAGACAAGTTAGAGTCAATCACCGAATTTGCTAGAAGTGAGTTGTTAAATAAGGACGAACTAAAACAATTTCACAAGGAACAAAAAAAAGCCTTAAAAGCTAAGAAAAAACAAAGTAAGTCCCAAGACACAGATAACGCTAAACAGGGGAAGCTTTTTGTTGTAGATTTTTCTGGGTCGATGGATGCACATGAAGTGGACTACTTGCGAGAAGAAATAACCGCTATTTTATGTGTGGCTAAGCCTGAAGATGAGGTGTTAGTTAGGCTCGAAAGTGGCGGCGGAGTAGTGCACGGTTATGGTTTAGCAGCCTCGCAGTTACAAAGAATCAAAGACAAAAAGATTAAACTTACCATATCTGTAGACAAGGTTGCTGCAAGTGGTGGTTACATGATGGCTTGTGTTGCTGATCAGGTGTTAGCGGCTAAGTTTGCGATCATTGGTTCCATTGGTGTGATAGCTCAGTTACCGAATTTTAATAAATTGTTGAAGAAAAGTAATATCGATTTTGAGCAACACACAGCGGGAGAATTTAAACGGACTTTAACCATGTTCGGAGAAAATAACGAGCAAGGTAGAGAGAAATTTAAAGCGGAATTGGAAGACGTACACCATATGTTCAAGGACTTTGTGCAATCTCAAAGGCCTGAGTTAGAAATAGGGAAGGTAGCAACAGGCGAGTATTGGTATGGTATTAAGGCGAAAGAGTTGGGCTTAGTGGATGAAATCCAAACCTCAGACGATTATGTATTGAACGCCAACGAAAACAAAAAAATATTCACTGTTAAGTACAGCATGAAAAAAAGTTTACCTGAAAGACTTGGTTTAGCCGCTAGTTTATCGATCGAGTCGCTACTAATGAAACTCTGGAATAAAAGTGATACTAACTTTCGATAAAATACTTTAGATAAAAATAGTTTAATTAGAGGGGAAGGTGACTCAGCCTTCTCCGAATTTACAAGATAAGTAACATAAAAGATTGCAGGCCAATTAAATTACCGGTAAATACAGACAGTTTGAGTCTGAACTACTACACAAGACAGCTCCGCAACCGTTATAGACAAAGCACAAAGTAAAATCCTCTATCAAAAAATATATATTTTTTATTTTCAGCAATTAGTTTGTTTTTCGGCCGTGTCAGGTATATAAATTAAATGCGCCTATCCTATTTGGGGGCGTTTACAGGACACACTAAGCAAGCACTTAATGGCTAATTGAAGGTTAAATATTTTCACTTCAAAGTCTTTAAGCATTATAAAAAATTATTAAGCTGGAAAACAACTATGAAAACGTCAATCACAAAGCTAGCGAATAATATTCGCTACGTTATAGCTGCCTCTGCGGCAGCTAGTGTAATTACTGTATCACCTGCACTCGCTCAAGAAGCTGAAACAGAAGAAAGTGTCGAGAAAATTGCGGTTGTAGGCTCTCGAGCCGCTCCTCGTTCTGTCGCTGATTCACCGGTACCTGTCGATATTATCGGAGGTGACGAATTATCTAAGTCAGGTTCAGTTGACATGTTAGACATGTTAATCAGTTCGGTTCCCTCTTTTAATTCACGAGCCCAACCAATTTCTGATGCGGCTACTCTAATTCGACCAATTAACTTAAGAGGTTTGTCTTCGGACAGTACGTTAATTTTGGTAAATGGTAAGCGTCGCCATAGAGCCTCTGTTATCGCATTCCAAGGTGGCGGTATTAATGATGGTGCCCAAGGTCCTGATATTTCAGTGATTCCAAGTGCAGCATTAAAGCAAGTTGAAGTCCTTAGAGATGGTGCTGCTGCACAATATGGTTCTGATGCTATCGCTGGTGTGATGAACTTCGTGCTTAAAGATGCAGCTGACGGCGGGTCCTTGTCAATTAAACATGGGGAGTATTATGAAGGTGATGGTACCGCTACTATTATAGATGGCAATGTAGGCTTACCTTTAACAGAAGATGGTTTTGTAAACTTAAGCTTTCAGTTAAAAAATGCAGATGCGACTAGTCGTAGTAGGCAGCGCACAGACGCAGCAGCACTTATAGCTGCTGGTAACACTTCTATCGGCGATCCAGCGCAAATATGGGGTAACCCAGAAATTAATGATGATATTACTATTTTTGCGAATGCTGGTATTGATTTAGGCGACGATAAAGAAGTGTATATGTTTGGTAACTTCTCCGAACGAGATGCAATAGGTGGTTTCTATTATCGGAATCCGCACAATCGTGGCAATGTGTATTCTATTGATGGTGGTGAAACGCTATTGGTAGGAGATGTCGCGCAATCCCAAGGAGCTGAGCGTACTTGTGCAGTTGTGCCAGCAAATGTTCCCAACGTGCTTGAAACAGATGCCTACCAAGATATGGTAGCGGATCCCAATTGTTTTGCGATGAATCAGATATTCCCTGGCGGATATACACCGGCGTTTGGTGGAACTATCACAGACACATCTTTGGCAGTGGGAACAAAAGGTGAGATAAAAGAAGGATTCTTAGCAGATGTGTTTTTTGACTTAAGTGGTAGCATTGGTAAGAGTGAATCTTCATTTAACCTTACCAATACACTGAATCCTTCCTTAGGTTTAAGTACCCCGACTGAATTTGATACTGGTAGCTATATTCAGCTAGAAAAAACCGTCAACCTAGATTTGGTCAAAAGTGTTGAAGCGGGTCTCTATGAACCAATCAACGTGGCTGGCGGTTTAGAATGGCGTAGTGAATCCTTTGAGATTGTAGCTGGTGAAGAAGCTTCATGGTTGGCGGGTCCTTATGCAGACCAAGGATTTAATATTGGTTCTCATGGATTTAAAGGTTTTGGGCCAGAAGCCGCAGGTAAAAATTCTCGTCACAATATCGCCGCTTACGTTGATGTTGAAGCCTATGTCACTGAAGACTTGTTACTGGGTGGCGCAATACGTTATGAGGACTTTTCTAGTTTTGGGGACACCACTAACTATAAATTGACATTGCAATATGCCGTGTCAGACGAATTTTCGATTCGTGGTTCTAGTAGTACAGGTTTTAGAGCGCCAACAGTAGGCCAAGCCAATGTGGTTAATACTGCAACTTCAATAGTTGAAGGCAATTTGATTCAAAGCTTTACTGCGCCTCCAACGGATCCGTTAGCTTCATTTTATGGTGGTAAAGAGTTAACCCCAGAAGATTCTACTAGTTATGCGTTTGGTGGTGTTTATCAATCAGGAGATTTTTTCTTTACTCTTGATTACTACAATATTGAAGTTGAAGATCGTATAACACAATCTAGTCAAATTAGTGTTTTAGCTGAAGATTACGCTGAACTAGAAGCGCTTGGTGTGCAAAAT
This sequence comes from Paraglaciecola arctica, assembly GCF_018861065.1. Classification (GTDB taxonomy): domain Bacteria; phylum Pseudomonadota; class Gammaproteobacteria; order Enterobacterales; family Alteromonadaceae; genus Paraglaciecola; species Paraglaciecola arctica_B. Next base: position 237,628 of record NZ_JAHKQO010000015.1, on the reverse strand, counting down.
CCTGAGTTGATATCGGCCGTTACCTATTTTGCTAACGATTTTGATACGACTACAGAAGGTGTGGATATCGTAGCAAATTACTCAATGGAAATCTTCGATAGTAGTGATACCGATTTTTCTTTGGCTTACAACTGGAACGAAACAAGTGTTGATAAGTTCAACCCCGACACTACTAGTGATGGTAAAGTACGCAGATTAGAAAGAGGTGTGCCTAACCACAGAGCAACCTTTACGGTGTCACAAAACTGGGATGCATTAAGCATGTTTGTTCGCACCAATTATTTTGGTGAGTATTACGCAACTCATGCCGATGATACTTCTGACACTTGGTCTGAAATCGCTAGTGCGGCGGTCACTGTCGATGTTGAAGTGAACTTTTTCTTAAGTGATCAAGTGACTATTACTGCTGGCGCAAACAATGTGTTTGACCAAAAAGCTGAACGGTTACAGCTCGAAGCAAGAGCTGTAGTCGGTGGCGTTTTCTATGAAAGTGGACCGTTTGACTATAACGGCGGTTTTTATTACGTAAAAGCTACATATAACTTTTAGTTAGTTGCATAAGTAAAAGCCTTGCCATTTGTGGCAAGGCTTTTTAATGGGATAATAGATGGTAGTATTAACGTGCTTCATGGCAGTAATACATATTTTCAGCAAGTGATGAAACTACGCCAATACTCTGGTTAGTTTTTTGGATCAATCAATGCAGTATAAATCGACAATGGAATCGACCTATTTGAAATGTAGCGCGCTATTAGCGAAGGTTATAGGTGGCATTGTTAAAAACGAAGATGTTGAAGACATTGTTCAAGAAACTTTTATTAAAAGTTACGAAGCGGGTCTAAAACAAGAAATAAAATTTGAACGAACCTACATGCTTAAAACAGCTAGAAACCTAGCTCTAAATCATGTTTCAAAAGCGAGTGAACGCAAAAACCAATCATTAGATGAAATGAAAGATTTACCTGGTGATTTAACCAGTAAAAGTCTTGAAAGTCAGATTGAAAGTAAAGAGCGTTTTTTAAATTTTTGCCGTGCTACTGATACCTTATCAGTAGAAGTGAAAAGAGTATTCTTACTAAAAAAAGTTTACGGAATGAGTCAAAGAGATATCGCTAGGCACATTGGAATAAGTGAAAGTACAGTAGAAAAACATGTGGCTAAAGGGCTATACCAATGTTCTCTTTATTTACAGCAATTAGTCGAATCAGAGACTCAACAAGTAACTTCGATATTGAAGCACGGTGAAACAAACAAATAATGAACAACGTTAAAACATTTAGTAGCAAACAAGATATTCATAAGCAAGCTTGCGAATGGATCAGTCGTTTTGATCGTGGATTAAGCGAAGTTGAAGACAAAGCGTTTTCAGATTGGGTTAACATCAGTAGTTTTCATAGACAAAGTCTATTTGCAGTAGCACAAACTTGGGATGAATTAAGTGTTTTAAATGAATTAAGCTCGTTATTTCCACTACGTGATAACCATGTGCGTAACACCAAAATTTCTGTAAATAGAAAAGTAATGGGTATTGCTGCTAGTGTTATATTTGTAGTTATTAGTAGTTTTGCTTGGTTTGCCAATCCTAAATTTATGACAGGTACCGAGGATCCTTCCTTAGTGGCGCTCAAAGCAGAAACATCAGTTGGCGAGCAACGAGTCATTTCCTTAGCAGATGGATCAGTTATTCATTTAAATACAGATAGTTTTGTTTCGGTTGATTTTTCTGACGCGTTAAGAAATGTCCATTTATTGCGGGGTGAAGCACACTTTGAGGTCGCCCATGATGAAACACGACCATTTATTGTTAAGGCAGCCGCCAATACAGTGACGGCTGTAGGAACGGCCTTTAATGTGCAATTGAATAATGCTGATCAGTTTGAATTGTTGGTAACTGAAGGAAAAGTTTTAGTTAAAAATAAAACCGATGATCTAGCCAAAACCGCTAGTGATAGTAGTTTACAAACACTCGATAGTTCAGGCGAGTTAATGATAGCAGGGCAAAAGGCATTGATTAGTCAACAGACAATTCACCCGGTTACCTTGTCAAATGAACAAGTTCAGAATGATTTAGCGTGGCAACAAGGTATGTTGGTGTTTCATGGTGAACCTCTTGCTGACGCGCTACAGGAAATCAGCCGTTATACACCAGTCAATTTCAAATTGGCAGACCAACAAGTGAAAGAGCAAAGAGTGGCAGGATATTTTAAAGCGGGTGATATTCAAGGCTTACTATTTGCCCTTGAGAACAATTTTAATATTGTTTATTCAAAAATCGACAAGCAAACAATAGTGTTGTCTTCAGGAAAACAAGAATATCTATAAGCAGTCTATGTTGGTGGCCGAACAGGGTATCAATTAGTCAATTAATTAAGCCATTTTCCAAAGTAAATCAACGTGCTAGACTAACTTTCCGAAGTGTATTCAGTTTTCTTATATTTTTATGCGTGTACTTATTGTCTTAATAACTATTATTTCATTTCAGGCGCTTGCCCAAAATAAGTATCAATTCGACATTCCTTCGCAAGCTGCTGATAAATCTCTTATTTTGTTTGCTCAACAAGCCAATACTACGCTTTTATTTCCAATTGAACTTGCTGAACAAGAAGTGACTAATGAGTTAAAGGGTTACTATTCTGTTGAACTTGCTTTAGTTAAATTATTAGAAGGCACTGGTTTATACCCTGATAGAGATAAACAAGGTCTAAGTGTAAAAGCCATAAGTAGAGTTGATTCAGCTTCATCACAAAATTTTGAAAATACCGATAAAACCGATAATTTTAATACCTCCAATAACATGGAAAAGATTGCCGTTGTTGGCACTAGGTCGGCGCCTAGATCGGTGATTGATTCACCCGTTCCATTGGATATTGTGGGTGTCGCTGAATTTACCCAACAAGGCTCAACTGATATTACATCGATGTTGTCTACGTTGATTCCTTCTTTCAATGTTAATGATCAACCGATCAATGATGCGTCTAGTTTAGTTAGACCAGCAAACTTACGGGGAATGGCTTCAGATCATACTCTGATTTTGGTAAACGGAAAAAGACGACATAGATCCGCCGCTATTACGTTTTTAGGTGGAGGTTTATCAGATGGGGCACAAGGGGTAGATATTAGTAATATACCAGCGTCTTCATTACAACAAATTGAGATCCTTAGAGATGGTGCCGCAGCTCAATATGGTTCTGACGCAATAGCTGGGGTGATAAATTTTGTACTCGATGACAATAGCCAGGGAGGTATGTTTGAAGCGAGAGTTGGTCAGTATGGCGAAGGCGATGGGGAATTGGTTCAATTAGTGGGAAGTGTAGGATTTTCCCTCGGTGAGCAAGGGTTTGTGAATATTAGTAGCGAATATAAACAACACGGAGCGACGAATAGAAGCATACAAAGAGATGATGCATTGGACTTAATAGCCGCTGGAAACACAGCTGTTAATGATCCGGTACAAGTTTGGGGTAGTCCTAAAGTAGACTCTGATCTGAAGTTTTTAATCAATATGGGTTACCAACTCGATACTTCTAATGAACTTTACTCCTTCAGCAATCTAGCACGTAGAAAAACCCGAGGTGGTTTTTATTATCGTAACCCACACACCCGAGATGGAGTATTTGAAGGTCTGCCGAATGAAGATGGAATATCGACTCTTTTGGTTGCTGACTTAGACGGTATTGATCAAGGAACCCCTTGCCCTGAAGTTCTAATAACAGACGGTAATATTTTAGATGACGACAACTATCTACTCATTGCGGATGATTCTACCCTAGTTGGTCAAAATTGTTTTGCCTTCAACGAAATATTTCCTGGCGGTTTTACACCACAATTTGGTGGCGTTATTAGCGATGCATCTTGGGTAATGGGTATCAAAGGACAAACGCTGTCACAATGGGAGTACGATTTAAGTGTTGGTTTAGGGTACTCTGAAATTGACTACCAGATATCTGATACGGTTAATCCATCTCTTGGGCCGAACACCCCATTTTCTTTTAATCCTGGATTAGCCAGTCAATTAGAAAAAAATCTTAATTTGGATTTGTTCAGGCAATTTAACATGAACAAGAAGTACCAAATTAACTTTGCGACTGGTTTGGAGTGGAGGAGAGAAAGTTATCGCCAAAAAGAAGGGGAGTTAGCATCCTATCTAGTGGGTAGCTTGGCCTATGACCCAAATACTGGGATGTCTCAAGGATTTGGTGTTGGTTCGAATGGCTTCACTGGGTACAACCCTCAATCAGCTGGTAAGTGGAGTAGGGGGAATTGGGCTGTCTATACTGACTTTGAAGTTCATATGAGTGAAGCCTTTTTATTTGGTTTGGCAGCTAGATACGAAGACTTTACAGACTTTGGTTCCACATTCGATGGTAAATTATCTGCACGTATGATCTTAAATGATAGTTTAACATTGCGCGGCTCGGTCAGTACTGGCTTCAAAGCTCCTACTGTAGGACAAAGTAATGTAGTTAACGTGACGACAGCTTTTTCACCGGATGGATTGGAAGACCAAGCAACGTTACCGCCTACCAACGCAATTTCAATGCAGCTTGGGGCTACCCCATTACTCCCTGAAGAGTCGATCAATGTTAGTTTTGGCGTGGTGGGAGAGCTCAGTAAACAGTTCTATTTCACTTTGGATTATTTCAATATTCAACTTCACGATCGCATCAGTACTACTTCTGCGTTGCCTTTGAGTCAGCAGGATATTGAAACGCTTGTTGCTGCAGGAAATACTGAAGCGATTAGTTATGGAAGTGCGAAATATTTCACCAATGATTTTGACACTAGAACTCAGGGGGTAGATTTAGTGGTCAATTATGAAACCTACCTATTAAACGTACCCAGTCGTTTAATGTTGACTTACAACTGGACAGATACTCAAGTGGTTAAAGTTAATCAATATACGCGAATACGGGATGATGGAAGTACATATGTTGAATCAAATCTTACTCCCCAGCGGATACAAATGCTTGAAGATAACCTGCCAGCTAATCGTTTGAGTTTTTCGGTGGTGCAAGTGTTTAACAAACTCAGTAGTAATATCAGACTTAATTATTACGGAGGATTTTATGAAGACCATTTAGATGCGGCTGCGGGACTGGATATTTATGCCGGATCCGAAATTACTTTAGACGCAGATTTAAGTTATCAAATCAATAGCCACCTAAAGCTATCATTAGGGGCAAAAAATTTATTTGATAACCGACCCGACGACAATCTTTTTAGTGGCGAAGCAGGCTCTTTGTATCCTGCTACTTCTCCTATTGGTATTAATGGTGGATTTTACTATCTACGCGGAATATATGATTTTTAATCAACAACCAATATTCCTCAACTGGTTTTCAATGAACGGTTACGGCAGATAGCATAGTCTTGATAAAGGGAGTCTCTATATACTTTCTATTATTAGTACGGTTGTTGCTTTAATATGTTTAGATTATGTGTCAGATAAAATCTGACGGATTGTTATTAATAAAAACGACTTTGCTTATCCGAGCGTAGGATAGATATCACTTAATCAACACTTTTCTAGAAGTATCATTCTCATTATCACATGCTAAAAACCCTATTTGGCAAGATCAAGTTTTTAATATTCATCTACTATTTACATCCTAATTACAATTAATCTACAAACCTGCTGCACTGGTTTGTATCGTTTTGGGGCGATAAATGAAAGACAGAAATCATTTAGCCAAGGTTGGGCTGATTCATCAGGTTAAAATCGTTGAGAATGGGTTGATTGATATTCCAATGTTGCAAGTATTACGACCAGATGGTTCAGTTCATCAGGAAGCTGAGTTACCAGATATCAATGAGCCATTGTGCTTAAAAATACTGCAGACTATGCAATATATAAGGTTATTAGACGAAAGAATGGTGGCTGCTCAGCGACAAGGCAGAATTAGTTTTTATCTTGCTTGTACTGGTGAAGAGGCCTCAACGGTTGGCAGCGCAGCCGCGTTAGAGCCACAAGATATGATCATGTCACAATATAGAGAACAAGGAGCACTCGCTTTTCGAGGGTTTACGAGCAAAGAATTTATGGATCAAATGTTCAGTAATCAAAATGAACTGAACAAAGGGCGTCAAATGCCGATTCATTATGGCTCTAAAGCCCTTAATTTCATGACGATATCTTCACCTTTAGGCACACAAATTCCCCAAGCAAGTGGTTATTCCTACGGTCAGAAAATGGCTGGGCTGAATGCGGTTACTATTTGTTATTTTGGTGAAGGCGCTGCTTCTGAAGGGGATTTTCACGCCGGTCTTAATATGGCCGCAGTTTTAAATTGCCCGGTCATTTTCTTTTGTCGCAATAATGGCTACGCAATTTCAACTCCATCAGAAGAACAATTTGCGGGTGATGGTATTGCCTCCAGAGGTTTAGGTTACGGTGTTAGAACAATCCGAGTGGATGGAAACGATGTGCTTGCGGTTTATGCTGCTACTGAGCAGGCGAGAAAAATTGCTATTGAGCAACAATGTCCAGTTTTAATTGAGGCAATGACCTACAGATTAGCGGCCCACTCAACCTCTGATGATCCAACAGGATACCGTTCCAAAGATGAGGAAGAACGCTGGCGTTTAAAAGATCCTCTGCAAAGGTTCAAGAACTGGTTAGATTCTAAAGGGTGGTTGGACCAAGAGCACAATCTGAATTTTATCGAGCAGACCAGACAAGATATCTTGAAAGAACTTAAGTTAGCTGAACAAGTACCAATTTGCCCAGTAGAACAAATTATTGAGGACGTTTACGATACACCGCCGTGGCATTTAAAGGCGCAATTAGTTGACTTAAAAAAACATATTGAAAAGTATCCTGAAGCCTATCCTAAAACGTCGGGGAGGTTATAACATGGCTAAGATGAATATGCTTCAAGCGGTAAACAATGCACTAATCACTGCCATGAACGACGATGAAAAAGTCATGGTTTTTGGCGAAGATGTCGGCCATTTTGGGGGAGTGTTTAGAGCGACGAGTAATCTTCAACAAACCTTTGGAAAGGGGCGGTGTTTTAATACCCCTTTAACTGAGCAAGGAATAATTGGTTTTGCTACTGGACTAGCAGCGCAAGGCTCTGTGCCTATTGCTGAGATTCAATTCGCTGATTATATATTTCCTGCATTCGATCAAATAGTAAATGAGACTGCAAAGTTTCGATACCGCAGCGGTGGTCAATTCTCTTGCGGAACGCTGACTATTCGTACCCCTTATGGCGGCGGTATCGCCGGTGGTCACTATCATTCTCAGTCACCTGAAGCGTTTTTCGCCCATGTACCCGGAATTAAGGTCATAGTTCCACGTAACCCCTATCAAGCGAAGGGTTTGTTGTTGGCGTCAATTCGTGATGATAATCCTGTGTTGTTTATGGAGCCCAAACGTCTGTATAGAGCTTCGGTTGGCGAAGTTCCTGAAGATGATTATAAATTACCTCTAGGTCAAGCCGAAGTGATTACACAAGGTACCGACATCACCCTATTGGCTTGGGGAGCACAAGTGGAAATTATCGAAAAAGCAGCGGTATTAGCTGAAGAACAGGGAATTTCATGTGAGGTAATAGATTTACAGAGCATTTTGCCATGGGATGTTGAGACGGTTTGTCATTCTGTTGCAAAAACCGGTCGATTATTGATTAATCATGAAGCACCACTCACTGCGGGTTTTGCCAGCGAAATTGCGGCAAGTGTGCAAGAAAGGTGTTTTCTAAACCTCGAATCACCTATTTGTAGAGTGTGCGGCTTAGATACGCCTTATCCCTTGGCTCATGAAAAAGAGTATATGCCAGACCATCTTAAAACCTTCGAAGCGATTAAACGCAACGTCAATTTTTAGCTCAATATTAAGGAGCAAGTTATGCAAGATTTTATTCTGCCGGATATTGGCGAGGGCATTGTGGAATGCGAAGTGGTTAAGTGGTTAGTTGCACAAGGTGAAACTATTACCGAAGACCAAGCGGTTGTTGAAGTCATGACAGACAAAGCCTTAGTAGAAATTCCTGCAAAGTATAGTGGTGTAGTCACCAAGTTATATTATGTAGAAGGGGATATTGCGAAAGTACATTCACCTTTGTTTGAAATGCAGATAGATGGAGAAGGAGAGCAACAACCGACAGTGGTGGCTAACGAACCTAGCAATGAAGTTAAAACAACAGATAACCCACTCGATAGCAGCCCAAATGATTTGGGGAATATCAAACCCGCGTCGGGTAAAGCGCTAGCAAGCCCCGCAGTCAGAAGGTTAGCAAGAGAATTAGAAATAGATTTATCACAAGTTAACGGCAGTGGAGAAAAAGGGCGAGTATTAAAAGAAGATCTTAGCGGGTTTTCTTCTTCAACTTCGCAACCTAGTGCCACTGTTCCAAACGTTAGTGGTGGAACACGAGTAGAACCTATTCGTGGAATTCAAGCTGCCATGGCAAAACATATGATGCATTCAGTTTTTACTGTGCCACATTTCAGTGTCAGTGAAGAAATTGAAATGGATAGTTTGATTTTGGCTAGGGAGCAACTAAAACCGTCTTTTGAGAAAGAAGGGGTGAAACTGAGTTTTATGCCATTTTTCATTAAAGCGATGTCGTTAGCACTACAACAATTCCCAGTAATTAACAGTCAAGTTAATGCTGATTGTTCAGAAGTGACCTATTTCGACGATCATAACATCGGTGTAGCGGTAGACTCCAAAGTCGGTTTGGTGGTGCCAAATATAAAAGGCGTGCAAAATCTATCTTTGTTTGATGTTGCAAAACGATCAAACGAGTTGGTAGATCTAGCTCGCCAAGGTAAGTTAAGTAATTCGGATCTTAAAGGTGGTACCATCAGTATCTCTAATATTGGTGTATTAGGGGGCACAGTTGCTACACCTGTTATTAATGCCCCAGAATCAGCAATTGTAGCTTTGGGCAAGATCCAACGCCTACCTAGGTTTGATGAGAATGACGTGGTAAAAGCCGTAAACATCATGCATGTGAGTTGGTCTGGTGACCATCGTATTATTGATGGAGCGACAATGGTGAGATTCAATAACCTTTGGAAATCTTATTTGGAAAATCCTCTCACAATGTTAGCTAATACTCGATAGTGAATTAAATTTAATGATAAACCCGCTAACAGCGGGTTTATTTTTGCTTTAAGATTAAGGCCAATAAATTAAATACTACTGCTACATTAAGGATTTCACTATTGTTAAGTTATCGACATAGTTTTCATGCAGGTAATCATGGTGACGTACTAAAACACATTAGCCAACTATTATTAATTGACAAATTAAAAAGTAAAAATAAAGGCTTTTGTTATTTTGATACGCATAGCGGAGCAGGGATCTATCGATTAGATTCTGAAGAAGCACTTAAAACTAAAGAATTTCAACAAGGTATTGATTGTTTAGTAGGAAAATCAATTCAAAATCAAACTGTTAGCGACTATTTGTCGTTAGTTTCGAGCTATCGAAAATTCATGCAGTACCCAGGCTCTCCTGAAATCGCCAAATCAATGTTACGGCCTCAAGACAAACTAGTGTTGATGGAGTGGCATAATCAGGAAATACAAAATTTAAGAAGCAATATGGGTGGTAAAAATATCGCGATTCATCATAGAGATGGTTATGAAGGATTGTTAGCCTTAACCCCACCAGAAATGCAACGAGGCATAGTGTTAATTGACCCTTCTTATGAAGTAGCCAGTGAATACCAGCAGGTAGTCGATACTGTGATATCAGCTTATAAAAAATGGAATTCAGCCATTTATGCCATTTGGTATCCTTTAATAGCAGACAGAGCCGCAGCGAATCCTAGTTTCAATAGTAGTAACAGTAAACAAGGGAAAAGCGAATCAATGCTTCAGAGCTTGCAGCAACATCCTTTCAAAAATTTACTTAAGGTTGAGTTACGCGTAACTGAAGGCGAGCAGGCTGCAGGCATGTATGGTTCGGGCATGGCGATAATTAACGCTCCTTGGCAATTTGATCTCAGGGTGCAAGAAGCATTAGTCGAGTTGACACCATTAATGGCGCAAAACGATAGCGCTTCTTTCAGTGTCGATTGGTTAATTGCAGAGTAAATGGTGCTCTATAAAAGATGACAGCTGAAAATATAAAACATTTTTATATTCCAGATGAACAGTCTATTTATTTGTTATCCCATAAGGATGCCAAGAAATTAAAAGATTGGTTTAAACTATGTACCGAACAATTGCAGTTACTCGGTTACCAAGACATTGAATTAATCGGCAAAGGAGCGTTTGGATTTGCTTTTTCGGGAACGGTTGCTAGGCAAAATAGCGCTCAAAATGCCTTTCACCGTCAGCAACAGGTGTTTAAGTTTTCGCGAATTAATCTGCCACAACATGTACAAGACAGACTAGAAGAAGAAGCGTACATGTTGAGTTTGGTAGATCACCCTCATGTTCCACGATTAATCGAATATCAAAAAATTAAGAAGCAGTCTGTTTTGGTAATGGAAAGAGCCAAAGGTGAGGATCTCGAAAAAATATCTCTTAAATATGGGCCATTATCAGTGCGTCTGGTGATAAAAATAGCGGCACAACTTGCTGATATTCTTTTGTATTTACGTGATCACCAACAACAAAATCAAAGTAAACCAATCGTTCATGGCGATATTAAACCATCCAACATTGTGTTTGATGAAGATAGTGAGGAAGTGGGACTGATTGATTGGGGGTCTTCAGTTTTTGCCCAAATTGACCAGCAAGGGCAATTTGTAGGTAACAATGTCATGGATTTGATGTCTAGTGACATGCAACAAACCAATGCTCGTCTTGGTGATGTATATTTTATCGGAGAGGAGCAACTTAACGGAGGTCTGTCATCGGTACGCTTTGATGAGCAAGGATTAGCTAGTACCTTATATGCATTGGCATCAGGGCAATCTAGTCGTTTTGGACATAAGGTGATCACTCCAAACTCGCTGGGCTTACCTAAAGAGTTGGCTAAAACCTTAACTGCGATGATGAGTGATTCCCCCGAATTACGGCAACAAGGAGGGGATTATTTTATTCAAAACATGCAATATATCAAAAATGTCGTATTGAATGATCAGTTGCATCTTGCCCATGTATCTCTTATTCCGTCTAGGGTGAGCAGCTATTCAAAAGAAATCGATACAGTAGTTTACAGTTCTAGAAAGTCTTTTCTAAGGATTGAATCCTATGACGTTGAAGAAGAACTTAGGTTAATCGACGACGCGCAATTTGAGCGATACTACAAAAATTTTATGCAGGGAATGGGAGACACTGAGAAAGCCTTTGTTGCTGCGGTTAGCCGCTTAGGTAAATACCCTGTGGTGGGTGGTCTAGCGGTTAGGTGGGAGAAAACCGGTGTTTTCATTGACTCTAGCCTCAATTTATACGATTCAACTTTACTAAAATCTTTTGAAGCGTCTCTTAATAATATCGTGCATTTTGCCAGAGCTATTAATCGAGTGGGTGTATTTAAATGTTGTATGTTTAACGCGCGAGATACATTACATGTTGAACGTAAAGATGAAACCAGCGTATTTTTACCTGAAAAATCTATGCAAATTCCCTTTGAACTCAGCGAGGTCTCACTTTCGGAGCATGACAGTCGCATGCATTCATATTTTGAGGATGGTGATGATCCAGACGAGTTATTAACGTTACCAAAAGCATTAATGGCAGTAATCAGGCAATTAAACAGTATTCATCATACTGGTTGTATTATATTTGAATCTTTGCCGACACACCTTAAAATACATAGTGATTACAAGTTGTTAAATCACAGTATGGAACTGGAATTTAAGAGTTTATTAAAAGATGTCATTGACCTTATTCCGACAATAGAAGGCCTCGGAATTTCAGGTTTTATGAAGTTACCTTATAAAGACACCAGGTTTTTTACCCATCAAAGTCAATTACCTGATAGATTTTATCCTAAGAACCCTCGTCGAGTAACTTAGGGTAAAAAATCAAAATCGTATTAAACAAGTAGGGTATATATGCCAGAAGTAAAATTAGTAGAATTGTTGACCCTAGATAAACTAGAAGAAGGTTTATTTCGAGGACAAAGTTGGGATTTAGGTTTCAGAGCCTTATTTGGTGGCCAAGTATTAGGCCAAGCGCTAGCAGCGGCGCAACTTACTTTGCCGGAAGGTCGTATTACCCATTCATTTCATAGCTATTTTTTGCTGCCAGGAGATGCAAATAAGCCCGTGGTGTTTGATGTTGAAAACGTACGCGATGGGCGCAGCTTTTCGACTAGACGCGTAAAGGCGATTCAAAATGGCAGAAATATATTTTATATGACGGCATCTTTTCAAACTCCAGAAAAGGGTCTTGAACACCAATACGCCGAAATGCCCAATGTACCGCAACCAGAAGAAATAGAGTCGGATATTAAATTAACAGAAAACTCTTTAAGTTTGTCACAACACATGTGTGACAACAGTGGCTACCATAAACCCATTGATATGCGCACCGTTAATTTTGCCGACTTGGATAAAGCGACAAAACAAGAGCCTAAACGGTACATTTGGATGAAAGCCCAAGAGGTGTTATCAGGCAATATTAATCTCAATCAAGTCATGTTGGCCTACGCGTCGGACTATCATTTTTTATCAACTGCTCTTCATCCCCATTGTGTCGCGAACTCTGATAAAAATTTACGTATTGCCACTATTGATCATTCAATGTGGTTCCATCATCCGTTTGATTTTGATGACTGGTTATTATACAGCGCTGAAAGCCCGTTTTCTGGTGGTGCAAGGGGACTAGTCAAAGGCCAGTTTTTTAATCGACACGGTAAGTTGGTTGCTTCAACCATGCAAGAAGGTCTAATACGTTTAGTTGGAGAACAGCAGTGATTTATTCTTTAGGTGATGACAAAGTGACTTTAGCTGAGGGTGTTTTTGTTGCTCCTGGCAGCCATGTTATTGGTAAAGTTGTTATGAAAACCAATAGCAGTGTTTGGTTTAACTCTGTAGTACGCGGTGACTGTGATTTGATTAATATTGGTGAAGACAGCAATATACAAGATGGCTCAGTGTTACATACAGATTTTGGGATTCCACTTATTATCGGTAAAGGTGTAACTGTAGGTCATAAGGTAATGTTACACGGTTGCGAGGTAGGAGATTACAGTTTAATTGGTATTAATAGTGTGGTGTTAAACGGCGCAAAAATTGGTAAGTACTGTGTTATAGGTGCTAACAGTTTAATAACCGAAAATATGCAAATACCCGATGGTTCTTTGGTAATGGGTTCTCCTGCCAAAGTGATTAAAACTATTCCTGAAAAACAGCAAAAAATGTTAGAACAATCTGCTGCCCATTACGTGCAAAATGCGAAGCGGTTCTTGCGAGATTTAAAACCGGAGAAAACATCATAAAAAAGGCCCGAATCTATTGCTAGACCGGGCTTAGGGGAATGGCTCTTAGTTGAGCCGTGCGCTAACTGTTAAATTCTGAATAGAAATACTTAATCTTAAAACTAGACTTTTAAGAGTAGAACAAGTTTCAACAAAAAGTGGAATATTTTCCAATTTATTTTTATTAAATAGAAAAATCAATATGTTAGAACATATCTAAAACTCAAGTTTTTTACATAAATTAAACGCTTTATTCAATCGATAAATGTATGAGCATTAGTGTATTTATCTTTGTTATGCTCAGCATACAGACTCTGCTGTTGTGGCAAACATCTATTACTGCAAAAATTAACCTATTAATTCACCCAAATTTGGAGCTTCTATGACTCAGTCATTTACATCCTTTATTCCACCAACACGCGTCCTTATGGGGCCGGGTCCTTCAGACGTCTACCCAAAAGTACTCGAAGCATTAGCAAGACCAACCATAGGTCATTTAGATCCAAAGTTTGTTGATCTAATGGACCAAGTAAAACAATTATTACAATATGCCTTTCAAACTGACAACGCCTTAACTATGCCTATTTCGGCGCCAGGATCTGCGGGAATGGAATCGGTTTTTGTTAATTTAGTCGAACCCGGAGACAAAATTGTCGTCTGTCAAAATGGTGTATTTGGTGGACGTATGCAACAAAACGTTGAACGTTGTGGTGGTATAGCAATTATGGTGCAAGACGACTTTGGCAAACCCACTGATCTTAATAAAGTTAGAGAGGTGCTGCTTGCTAACCCTGATGCCAAAGCACTGGCATTTGTTCACGCTGAAACGTCAACGGGTGTATTAAATGATGCTAAAGCTTTGTGTCAAATTGCGAAGGAATTTGACTGCTTAAGTATAGTTGATGCCGTTACATCTCTAGGAGGCAGTGAATTACAGGTAGATAAATGGGAAATCGATGCTATCTATTCCGGTACTCAGAAATGTCTTTCGTGCATACCTGGTTTATCGCCAGTGTCATTCAGCGAAAAGGCGATTGCAGTGATTAAGCAGCGTAAACATCCTGTGCAAAGTTGGTTTTTAGACATGGATCTAGTCATGGGGTATTGGGGGCAGGGTACTAAACGTGCTTATCATCATACCGCACCGGTTAATAGTATCTACGCCTTACACGAGTCCTTGTTAATTTTGCAAGAAGAGGGATTACAAAACGCTTGGCAAAGGCATTTCAAAAATCATATCAGTTTAAAAAATGGACTAGACAAGCTTGGGTTGTCGCTATTGGTTGACGAAAAGTATCGCTTACCACAGTTAAATATGGTGTTAATTCCTAATGGTGTAGACGATGCGCTAGTACGCAATCGATTATTAACTGAGTTCAATTTGGAAATAGGAGCAGGCCTAGGTAGTTTAGCTGGCAAAGTTTGGAGAATTGGGCTAATGGGATGTGGTTCGAGCCAAAAGAATGTGGATTATTGTCTTTCAAGTTTAGAAACGGTGCTTAACTAAGCGTTCACGGTCTAATTTATTATTGTCGACACTTTACCCTTGATCTTTTTGTTATAAGATTTATTATGGGGGTATTAGTTTTAATTGTCGACAATAAAGCCATTGCAAACAACCAACAACCTATCTCCGAGCATTACACGTGCGGATACAGTTTTTATCGACCTTCGGCAACGTATTGTTGAAGGTGATATTAAAACGGGCTCAAAATTGAGTGAGCCCGAACTGTCTAAATATTACGAAATTAGTCGCTCTACGCTTCGCGACGCCTTATCTAGGCTAGAAGGTTGTGGTTTGCTTGAACGTAAAGCCAACATCGGTTATCGCGTAGTGACTTTGTCTACACAAAAGTTACTGGAGATTTTTCGTGTGCGAGAATCTTTAGAAGGTATGGCGTGTCGCCTAGCAGCGCAAAATATGTCTGCGTCTCAAATTGCAGATCTAAAACATTTGCTCGAAGTCCATAATCAACATGAGTCTTTGCAGCAAGGTGAAGCCTATATACAAGAAGAAGGTGATTTAGACTTCCATTTTCGTATTGTAATGGGAAGCGGCAATATTCTGCTAACTCGCCTTTTGTGTGAAGAATTATACTATTTAGTTCGTATGTACCGGTATCAATTCGGTATGGCGAGCCCTAGAGCTAAAAGAGCCTTTTCTGAACACCACCACATTATTCAAGCCATCGAAGATAAAGATGGTGAACTGGCTGAAATACTTATGCGTAGGCATATTTCAGCGTCACGTAAAAACGTCGAAAAACGGATGAATACCCTATGAAAACTCCCGGACAACGCTTTCGTCAAGCTTTAAAAGACAACCAACCGTTACAAATTGTTGGCACCATTAATGCCTATTCAGCGATGATGGCAAAACAAATCGGACATCAAGCAATCTATTTATCAGGCGGTGGTGTGGCTAACGCTTCCTATGGATTACCCGATTTAGGCATGACTTCTTTAAACGATGTATTAGTAGACGTTCAGCGAATTACTGCTGCTTGTGATTTACCACTATTGATTGATATCGATACCGGATGGGGTGGTGCCTTTAATATTGCTAAAACCATTCGTGACATGGAAAAAGCCGGTGCAGCTGCGGTACACATGGAAGACCAAGTTGCTCAAAAACGCTGCGGTCACCGACCCAACAAAGAGATTGTGTCTACGGAAGAAATGGTAGACCGAATTAAAGCTGCGGTTGACGCACGCACCGATCCTGATTTCTTTATTATGGCCCGCACAGACTCATTTGCGCAAGAAGGACTAGAGGCCGCAATTGAGAGAGCAAAGGCCTATGTAGCAGCGGGGGCAGATGGAATATTTGCAGAAGCGATAAAAACAGAACAACACTATCGTGCTTTTTCAGAAGCTTTGGACGTACCTATTCTGGCAAATATCACAGAGTTTGGCCAAACTGAACTTTGGAATAAGAAGGAATTAGGCGAGTGGGGCGCCGATATGGTGCTTTACCCTCTTAGCGCATTTAGAGCGATGAATAAAGCGGCTGAAAATGTGTATCAGTCTATATTGAGTAGCGGCGATCAAAAAGCCGTAGTAGACACCATGCAAACCCGTGCAGAGTTGTATGACTATCTTGGCTATCATGCATACGAGCAGAAATTAGACTCACTATTCTCTGAAGGTAAGAATAAGTAAAGCAAGACATTGAACCCAGTAGATAACTATAAACCTTACAACCTTTGTTTTTAAGCAAAGGTTTAAATATATAAGTTGGACAAAAAATGACTGATAAAAAATTAAGTGGTGCAGGCCTTCGTGGTCAAAGTGCTGGTGAAACTAAACTTTGTACTGTTGGTAAATCAGGCTCAGGGCTTACCTATTGTGGATATGATGTGTCAGACCTGGCAGACAATGCCACATTCGAAGAGGTAGCCTATTTGTTGTTTAATGGTGAGCTACCTAACCAACAACAACTAGACACTTATAAAGCACAGTTACTTAAACAAAGAGATTTACCACAAGCGCTTAAAGATGTCTTAAAACTTATTCCTGCTGATGCCCATCCAATGGATGTAATGCGTACAGGTTGTTCATTTTTAGGCAACATCGAACCTGAAATGGACTTTAGTGAACAAAATAAAGCGGCTAATAGATTGCTCGCCGCGTTTCCAGCCATCATGTGTTATTGGTATCGATATAGTCACGACGGAATTGAAATTGATTGTGTCACTGATGAAGATTCTTTAGGCGGGCATTTCCTTAAATTATTGACTGGAGATTCCCCATCTGAGCTTCATAGTAAAGTGATGGATGTCTCTCTAATTTTATACGCTGAGCATGAATTTAATGCATCTACTTTCACGGCTCGCGTGTGTGCTTCTACTTTATCTGATATGTATTCTTGTGTGACTGGCGCCATAGGTTCGCTTCGAGGTCCTCTACATGGTGGTGCAAATGAAGCGGCTATGGACATGATCCAAAAATTTAGCTCTCCGTCTGACGCAAAACAACAAATGGCTGGTATGTTAGAGCGTAAAGAAAAAATCATGGGATTTGGTCACGCGATATATCGTGAGTCTGATCCTCGTAATGTCATTATCAAAGCCTGGTCAGCAAAACTAGCAGAGGAATTTGGTGATAGTTCACTTTATGATATTTCAGTCGCTTGTGAAGAATTTATGTGGGATACCAAAAAATTATTCTGTAATGCGGACTTCTTCCATGCTTCGGCCTACCACTTTATGGGAATACCTACTAAGTTATTTACCCCAATATTTGTGTGTTCACGCTTAACGGGATGGGCTGCACACATTATGGAACAACGCTCGAACAATCGTATTATTAGACCAAGTGCTGATTATATCGGAGCAGAACCAAGAAAAGTAACCGCCATTAGCCAACGATAATAGCCTTCTATTAACAGGCCGAACATTTCGGCCTGACGTCCTTTCTTTAAACTCTGGATATTTTTATGAATTACGAACATCGCAAACCTCTTCCCGGTTACTCTATTGGTGGGGTCAATGTTGACTACTTTGATACCCGTGAAGCAATAGAAGCCTTTAGCCAAGGGGCTTACGCTAAATTACCTTATACCTCCCGAGTGTTAGCCGAACAACTTGTCAGAAAATGTGAGCCAGAATCACTCAAGGATTGCTTAAAACAAATTATCCACAACAAACAAGAACTGGATTTTCCGTGGTATCCAGCACGAGTTGTTTGTCACGATATTTTAGGGCAAACCGCGTTGGTTGACTTGGCCGGATTGCGCGATGCAATTGCTGAACAAGGTGGTGATCCAGCTAAGGTGAATCCTGTTGTACCTACGCAGTTGATTGTGGACCATTCTTTAGCTGTTGAACATGATGGAAACGACCATGATGCTTTTAATAAAAACAGAGCCATAGAAGACAGACGTAATGAAGATAGGTTCGATTTCATAGAGTGGACCAAAACCGCCTTTAAAAATGTTGATGTGATTCCTGCTGGCAACGGCATTATGCATCAAATTAATTTAGAAAAAATGTCCCCGGTCATACAGTTGCGTGACGGTGTGGCATTTCCCGATACATGTGTAGGCACAGATAGTCATACTCCCCATGTAGACGCCTTAGGCGTAATTGCGATTGGAGTAGGTGGACTAGAAGCGGAAACCGTGATGCTTGGTCGCCCATCTATGATGCGTTTACCTAGTATAATTGGCGTAAAACTTTCAGGTAAGCGACAAAGTGGGATCACTGCCACAGATATTGTTTTAGCTATTACAGAGTTTTTACGTAATGCCAAAGTTGTGTCTGCTTACCTTGAATTTTTTGGAGAGGGTGCATCTGAATTAACCATTGGTGACCGCGCAACTATTTCAAATATGACGCCAGAATATGGTGCATCTGCGGGTATGTTTTATATCGATCAACAAACCATTGATTATCTTAAAATGACGGGCCGCGAGCCAGAACAAGTTGAGTTGGTAGAAACCTATGCTAAACATACCGGCCTTTGGGCTGATGACCTAAAAGAAGCAGAATACCAGCGAGTTTTGGAGTTTGATTTGTCCTCTGTTGGCCGCAACATGGCTGGCCCGTCAAGCCCCCATAGCCGCGTCGCTACCAGTGATTTGGCTTCAAAAGGCATAGCCTATAGTGTTGAACAAAAAGAAGGTCAAATGCCTGACGGGGCAGTGATCATTGCGGCGATTACTAGTTGTACCAATACGAGTAATCCTCGTAACGTTGTGGCGGCTGGTTTAATTGCCAAAAAAGCCAATGAATTGGGACTTCTTCGAAAACCTTGGGTGAAATCATCCTTTGCACCAGGCTCTAAAGTCGCTAAATTCTATTTAGAAGAATCAGGTCTATTACCAGAAATGGAGAAGTT
Source organism: Paraglaciecola arctica (assembly GCF_018861065.1). GTDB lineage: Bacteria > Pseudomonadota > Gammaproteobacteria > Enterobacterales > Alteromonadaceae > Paraglaciecola > Paraglaciecola arctica_B. The sequence goes on along the minus strand of NZ_JAHKQO010000015.1, from coordinate 218,454 downwards.
AGGCTTTGGTATTGTGGGATATGCTTGCACCACCTGTAACGGCATGAGTGGCGCATTAGATCCTGTTATTCAAGAAGAAGCAGTAGAACGCGATCTATACACAACTGCAGTCTTATCTGGTAACCGAAATTTTGACGGGCGAATTCATCCTTATGCGAAACAGGCATTTCTAGCATCACCACCTTTAGTGGTGGCTTATGCCATTGCTGGGACTATACGTTTCGATATTGAAAAAGACGTACTGGGTTATGACACTAACAACCAGGCTATTAGACTCAAGGATATTTGGCCCAGTGATGAGCAAATAGACGCGATAGTGTCGCAGTACGTTAAACCGGAACAGTTTAAAAAAGTGTATACCCCTATGTTCGATTTAGGTTCTTTTGAAGCGGCTAAGAGCCCGTTGTACGATTGGCGACCACAAAGTACTTATATCCGCAGACCGCCCTATTGGGAAGGAGCCCTTGCAGGAGAACGCACCATGAAAGGCATGCGTCCATTGGCTGTATTAGGTGACAATATTACAACTGACCATTTATCACCTTCTAACGCCATTATGTTAGACAGCGCGGCAGGTGAGTATTTAGATAAAATGGGCGTGCCCGAAGTCGACTTTAATTCTTATGCTACACACAGGGGCGACCACCTTACAGCGCAACGTGCCACTTTTGCTAATCCCAAATTGTTAAACGAAATGGTATTGAAAGACGGAAAAGTGCAGCAAGGATCGTTAGCTAGACTAGAGCCTGAGGGCAAAGTCATGCGAATGTGGGAAACCATAGAAACCTATATGCAACGTAAACAACCGCTGATTATTGTTGCTGGTGCTGATTACGGACAAGGCTCTTCTCGAGATTGGGCCGCTAAAGGTGTGCGTTTGGCAGGTGTTGAAGTTATAGCGGCTGAAGGTTTTGAACGAATTCACCGCACAAATTTAGTGGGTATGGGGGTGTTGCCTCTTGAGTTTAAACCTGGCACAACACGACATACTTTAAATATAGACGGTACCGAAACCTATGACGTTATTGGTGATTATGCTGCAGGCAAAACCTTAACTTTAAATATCACCAGAAAAAACGGTTCACAAGTTCAGGTTCCGATGACATGTCGCTTAGATACTGCAGAGGAAGTTCGAGTTTACGAAGCAGGCGGAGTACTACAACGTTTTGCTCAAGACTTTCTTGAGTCTGCGGTGACAGAATAAGGAGTGATTGAAATGAGCCATAGTCAACAACTTGCTGTACCTGCCACCTATATGCGAGGTGGTACCAGCAAAGGCGTATTTTTCTGTCTTAATGACTTACCTGAATCAGCACAACAGCCAGGGCCATCTCGAGATAGTTTATTGTTAAGGGTGATTGGTAGTCCTGACCCTTATGGAAAACAGACAGACGGTATGGGAGGTGCCACATCAAGCACTAGCAAAACCGTTATTTTGTCGAAAAGTGGTCACAAGGATCACGATGTTGACTATCTATTTGGCCAAGTGTCCATTGATAAACCCTTTGTAGATTGGAGCGGGAATTGTGGCAACTTAACAGCTGCTGTAGGCTCATTTGCTATATCCAACGGTTTGGTTGATGCAAAGCGTATCCCTAAAGATGGCGTGTGTGTGGTACGTATTTGGCAAGAGAATATCAGTAAAACTATCATAGCCCATGTACCTATGACAGATGGTCAGGTTCAGGAAACCGGTGATTTTGAGTTAGATGGTGTGACGTTTCCCGCGGCCGAGGTCAAAGTTGAATTTGTTGAGCCTGTAGATGGTGATGAGGCGATGTTTCCTTCAGGAAACCTTGTAGATGATTTGCACGTACCTGATATTGGAGACTTTAAAGTCACCATGATCAACGCAGGTATCCCCACCATTTTCCTAGATGCATCTGCGTTAGGGTATTCTGGTACTGAATTGCAAGATGCCATTAATGGCGATGATATCGCTTTGGAACGATTTGAAACCATACGCGCATATGGTGCCTTAAAAATGGGAGTTATCAAACATCTAGATGAAGCAACAACCAGTCAGCATACTCCTAAAATTGCATTTGTTGCACCAGCTGCACAGTATTTAACGTCTAGTGGCAAAACTATCAATGCACAGAGTATTAATTTATCAGTTAGAGCACTTTCAATGGGCAAACTGCACCACGCCATGATGGGTACTGCCGCTGTTGCAATAGGCACAGCTGCTGCTATTCCAGGCACTCTAGTTAATTTAGCCGCCGGTGGCGAAGAATTGCAGTCAGTTATTTTTGGTCATCCTTCAGGCACTTTGAAAGTGGGAGCTCAAACGCAGTTTGAAAATGGCATGTGGAAAGTTAACAAGGTATCCATGAGTAGAAGTGCTAGAAAGTTAATGAAAGGAGAGGTATTTATTCCATCTGATGCATTGTTAGAGTAATTTTTAGGTTAGCATGGCTAAACAAATAAATTCCTAAGGGGTAATAATGAAAACAAACTTACTAACCACTGTTGCTGTTGCAAGTACATGTATATTCGTTGGCTGTAGTAATCCTGAACCAGAACAACAAGATAAATTGGACCAAACTCCCCTTATGACAGAACAATCTAATGAAGCACCGTTGTGGCTAGAAGAAGTTGAAGGCGAACAAGCCCTGACTAAAGTGAATCAATGGAATGAGACTACCCTAGAGAAGTTAATGGCGGATAAGCGTTATCAACAATACTTTGATGCTGGCTTAGAAATTGTTAACTCAAAAGATAAAATTCCCTACGGTACTTATCGAGGTGGCTTTGTATACAATTTTTGGCAAGATGAAGATAATGTTCGCGGAATGTTAAGAAGAACAACACTAGAGGAATATGCTAAAGCACAACCTAAATGGGAAGACTTACTCAGCATAGATAACCTAGCAGCGTTAGAAGAAAAAAACTGGGTATATAAAGGTTCTACCTGTTTTGAAGGTAATTACGATCGATGCCTTATATCCTTATCCGACGGTGGAAAAGATTCGGTAGAAATACGCGAATGGGATCACGCATCTCAAACGTTTGTGGACGGTGGTTTTGCGTTGCCTGAAGCAAAAACAGACGCCAATTGGAAAGATATTAATAACCTTAATATCGCCACAAACTGGGGAGAAGGCTCGTTAACTGAAAGTGGTTATCCATATATCGTTAAAACCTTAAAAAGAGGACAGCCACTCACTGAGGCTAAACAAGTTTTTTCTGGTGAAAAAGGTGACGTTGGAGTCTTTCCATTTTCCATCAAGTTCGATGATAAAAATCTTAACATGCTGGTACGTGCGCGTACTTTTTATGAATCAGAATATTTCTGGCTTCCTGATGATGGCAGCGAAGCTAAGCAATTACCTTTGCCTTCAAAAGTAAGTCTAGAAGGTGTGTTTAAGGGACAACTCGTTTTGTCTCTAAATCAACAGTGGTCACCGACTGGTTCGCAACAAACCTTTGAAAGCGGAGATTTAGTTTCTTTTGATTTGAGTCACTGGCTGCAAAAGCAGCAAATCAAAAACTTACAACTGATATATCATCCAGATGAACGCTCCACTGTTGATGGTGTGTCTATTTCAGCCAACAAAGTGGTGTTAACGCTGTTAGAAAATGTCAAAAGTAACCTCTATTTGTATGACTTTGACACTAAGTGGTCACATATAAAGTTAGCTATGCCAGAAAATGGTTCGATGTCAGTTTCATCGGTTAATCAAGACAGCGATATCATTTTTGTCAATCAGGAAAGTTTTGTTGCACCAGACACCTTGTTTAAAGTAGATGTCAAAAGTATCACTATCACTGAAATAAAATCTATTCCTGCTCGATTTGATGCATCGGACATTGTGGTTGAACAATTTCAAGCCACTTCCAAAGATGGTGAGAAAATACCTTATTTTGTGGTTAGGCAAAAGGACATTAAATATGATGGCTCAAACCCAACTTTACAATATGCTTATGGTGGCTTTCAGGTCTCATTAAAACCGAGTTATTCTGGGATACTGGGCAAAAATTGGCTTGAGCAAGGCGGGGTGTATGTGTTGGCCAATATTCGCGGGGGAGGAGAGTTTGGGCCTAATTGGCATCAAGCTGGACTAAAAACCAAACGTCAGGTTATCTATGATGACATGATCGCGGTTGGCGAAGATATTATTGCTAAGAAAATCACCTCACCCGAAAATTTAGGGATAATGGGTGGCTCAAACGGGGGCTTGTTAATGGGGGTTATGTATACCCAAAGACCAGACCTCTGGAATGCCGTTGTTTGTCAAGTGCCTTTGTTAGATATGCTGCGCTACCACAAATTATTGGCAGGGGCATCTTGGGTAGGGGAATATGGTAGCCCTGATATTCCTAATGAGCGAGAGTTCTTGGAAAAAATATCGCCACTGCATAATATTGATCCCAAAGGAGATTACCCATCAATATTGTTTGTTACTTCGACTAAAGACGATAGAGTGCACCCCGGTCATGCCAGAAAGATGGCTTATCTATTGGAAAATTATGGTCATGATTTCGAATATTATGAAAATATAGATGGTGGGCATTCAGCGTCGGCTAATTTGCGTGAAACAGCCAAACGAACGGCCTTAGAATATACATTTTTATCGCAAAAATTAATGGACTAAGAGTCTTTGTGGCAGCGACTAAGTGTTGCTGCCATTTGTTGATGTTCAATATTGTAAGGATTGCACTTGGTTCATACTTTATTCATTTCTATATATTTATGATAGCGCCTCTTTGAATTTGAAATGTCCCACTATTGAGGTTTTTATATGCGAATTTGTCTACTATTTTGTCTCACGCTTTTGATTGGCAATACCTTTGCTAAAGAAAACTCTAACGTTAAACAACACAAGAGCATTGAGGTCTTTGGTGCGGGAAGCATACAAAGTGTCCCAGATCGCTTTAGTTTTAGTTTGTCTATTGAGGAAAAGGGAAAAGTTGCAGCCCACCTTAACCAAGCCATTATTGAAAAGTCGAACTCGGTAATACAAGCCCTATTCGAAATAGGTGTCGATAAGCAACAGGTGCAATCTTTACAAATACGATTTAATCCTTGGATTGAATACAAAAATAACACCCAAGAACAAAAAGGTTTTATTCTAACTAGGCAGATAACGGTAACTTTAGATTCGTTAACCAAATACGAACAGTCAATAGATGCCGTTCTAAACCTTGGTGTGAGTCATATTAATCAATTTATTTTTTCAAATAGCCAAGCTGACAAGCATTACCAAGCTGCGTTACAACAAGCTTTAATAAACGCGCAACAACGAGCAACGGATATGGCTAAGGTATTGGGCTTGAAATTATCTGGTGTAATATCCATATTAGAGCAAACATCAGGGCAGCCTGCGCCAATAATGGCTAAAGCGCGGCAATTCCAAGCGTCTGAAAGTTACCAAGCTGGAGAAATGTTGACCGAGGCAAGGGTTAAGGTAGTCTTTGCTTTGCAAAACGCTTCTAAATAGAAAGTAAATTTATATTAGGTTGAAATTGATGGTACAAAACAAACAGCAACACTATGTGCAATTGGCACAACAAATCGAAGCAATAGTTGCTGGTGAGCAAGATTTAATCGCCAATATGGCGAACATAAGTGCAATACTTTATTGGGGATTAGAAAAAGTAAATTGGGCAGGATTTTATTTGTTAAAAGACGACCAATTAGTTTTGGGACCATTTCACGGACAACCCGCCTGTATACGTATCCCAATTGGCACCGGGGTATGTGGTACAGCAGTTTCCGAAAATTCCATTCAATTAATTGAAGATGTGCATCAGTTTTCAGGACATATTGCTTGTGATGCCGCTTCAAATTCAGAAATTGTGTTGCCTATTTTAAAAGATGACCAGATTATTGGTGTCCTTGATATCGATAGCCCTGAAATTGCCAGGTTTGATCTTGAAGACCAAACGGGGCTTAGTCGTATTGTAGATATATTACAAGGCGCCATATGTAAGGTGGTAACAGATAATTCTGGGAGTAAATCGGCGTGAAGAGCAGTATCGATATTCAAGTGGTTCTGGCAACAGTTGAGGATATGGATTTTTGGGACGAGCGAGCGCCTGACGCTACGGATAGGATAAATACTATTCTTCATATGCTTTATGATAAAGCTGATGAAGACATAAATTCGACGTCTTTAGAGAATATGATCCAATATATTTGGGAAAATTGGCGAGAAGATGCTCATTTACTCGATATTGATGAAGATGATTTGTATGACTGGGTTGACCAACTTCTAGCAACTTGGGATGATGAGCACCAAGAACCCCGTTAACGAACTAACTAGAAGACTGAATGGACAATCTACAGAAATTTACGAACAGCAAAGAAGTCATTGGCTTCCTAGTCGAACAATTCCCCGCCTGTTTTAGTAACAAGGGTGATGCTAAACCTTTAAAAATTGGTATTTTTCAAGATTTAGCTGAACGATTAGAGAACGAAGAGCGCGTCAGTAAAACATTGCTACGTTCGTCATTAAGGCATTACACCAATAGTTGGCGTTACTTGCATTGCATCAAAAATGGTGCGAAACGCATTGATTTGGATGGCAATGAAGTTGCAGATATTGAAGATGAACATATCGAACACGCTAAAAAACAGCTAGACGAAAGTAAAGCTAAAGTAGCAGAAAAGCGTAAAGAACAAAAAGCAGCCGGTGCAGAAGTAAAAAATAACTTTAAAAAGAAAGAGGCACCGAAATTTAAACCTACTTCAAAAGTTGTTAAACAAGATCAAACCAAGGTTAAAAAGCCCCCCGCTGAACGTTTGGAGCAACAACATATCGTTGCAGGAACAGCAGTAACAGTGAAAATTGGCAAGAGTCCTATGCCCGCAACTATCACAGATGTCAGTAAAGATGGCATTCAAGTGCAACTTGATACAGGAATGGTTGTCAAAGTTCAGTTGGAAAACCTGAGGTTGGCTCGTTCTAAAAGGTAAAATAATGATTAAATCAATTCGTATTTCAGTGGCATCAGCCTTATTGGTGATGAGTTCTGGCTCTTTAGCAATAGAGAGTAGTTTGGGTGTGAAAGATTTACCCAAATTGACACAAGAGTCACAACATGTGGCTGCAGCAAAAAGGGTATCCTCACAATTTTTACGATCTCACTATAAACAAATTGATTTAGATGATGCCTTGTCACTCAAGATTTTTGACCGCTTTATTCGGTCTCTCGATTTTAATCGAAATGTGTTTACCGCAGAAGATATCAAGAGTTTTGAAGCATATAAAAGTAAATTTGATGATGCAATTGAGCGAGGCAATTTAAGTATTGCCTATGAAATTTATCAACTTAATATGCAGCGACGCGCACAAAGATACGAATACGCATTAACCTTATTAGATAAAGAATTTGATTTTGCAAAGCCTAACGATAAATTTAATTACGATCGTGAAGATGCACCTTGGGCTAAGAATACTCAAGAGTTAGATGAGTTGTGGCGTCAAAGAGTCAAGTACGACGCCCTCAACTTAAAACTAGCGGGTAAAGATTGGCCTAAAACACAAGAATTACTGACAAAACGCTACGAACGCGCTATTAAACGCCTAACTCAGACCTCTAGCGAAGATGTATTTCAAACGGTAATGAATTCGTTTGCCCGCAGCATAGAAGCGCATACCAGTTATTTATCACCGAGGAACGCTGAGCGTTTTCAAATGGAAATGAACCTTTCTTTCGAAGGGATTGGCGCGGTGCTGCTTAGTGAAGATGACTATACGGTTATACGAAGTGTGGTTCCTGGCGGACCAGCAGATTTGTCAAACAACATTAAGCCTGAAGACAAAATAGTGGGTGTTGCCCAAGACGACGATGAATTTGTCGACGTTATCGGCTGGCGTTTAGATGAGGTCGTTGAACTTATTAAAGGACCCAAAGGCAGCATTGTAAAATTACAAGTGGTGAAAGGTTCCTCTGAGTCTTCAGTACCTGTAGTGGTTAAATTAACCCGAGACAAAATTAAGTTAGAAGATAGGGCGGCCAAATCCGAAGTCTATATTCCTAAAGATGGTCCACATAAAGATCAGAAGTTAGGTGTTATTTCTATTCCTTCTTTCTACAATAACTTACACAAAGACGTTAAGAAAGAAATAGATAGCCTTAACGAACAAGGTGTTTTGGGGGTAATTGTTGATTTGCGTGGCAACGGAGGCGGCTCGTTAACTGAAGCCACTTTGCTATCGGGATTGTTTATTGATAAAGGCCCAGTTGTACAAATACGCGATGGAGCAGGGCGTATTCGACTCGAAAAAGATGTAGACGGTAAGGTTTTTTACGACGGTCCTTTGACTGTTTTGGTAGACAGATACAGTGCTTCAGCATCAGAAATTTTCGCCGCAGCTATGCAGGACTATAATCGCGCATTGATTCTAGGCGAACAAACTTTTGGTAAAGGTACAGTGCAACAACATCGTCCACTTGGACGCATTTATGACTTGTACGAAAATCCACTAGGTAGTGTTCAGTTTACTATTGCGAAATTTTACAGAATCAATGGTGGCAGTACTCAGCACAAAGGAGTAATCCCGGATATTTTATTTCCATCTGTCATAGAGCATGCTGATTGGGGGGAAAGCCAAGAAGAAAACGCTTTGCCTTGGGACAGTATTGCTAGAGCCAATTACACAACTTTTGGTGAAAATAAAAATACTGTAAAAGGTTTAACAGAGCTGCATAATCAAAGAATTAAAAAGGAATTTAATTATATATACGAAGATTTAGAGCGTTACAGAATTAAGAAGGAAGACAAAACAATTTCTTTGGTTGAAGCAGAGCGTCTTCAAGAGAAAAATGAAAATGAAAAACGTAGCCTTATGCGCACGAATGAACGTCTGGCGCGTTTAGGGTTAGAAAAAGTAGAGAACTTGGAAGACTTACCTGAAGAATTAGAATCGGTCGATCCGTTTTTAGAAGAAGCGGCGAACATTACCTACGATGTGTTAACTATGGGTAAGTACGCCATTAACAGCGACAAAAATTAAGAAGAGGCTGCATTATGCAGCCTTTTAAATTCTTAAATATAATAATAAAAATAATAAGGGCAACACATGGCGGTACGCGGAGAGTTTTCGTCTCGAATGGGTTTTGTGCTGGCTGCTGCTGGTTCAGCAGTAGGTCTAGGGAATATATGGGGGTTTCCCACTCAAGTAGCCAGCAATGGTGGCGCAGCATTTGTTTTAGTATATATCATACTCGCATTCCTTCTCGCCTATCCAGTGCTGATGGCTGAATTAATCATTGGTAGAGCGACACGTTCGAATATGGTTGACGCGCTGGGCAAAATATCTGGCAGTAAAATTGGGCGCGCTACGGGGGTGTGGGGATTTGTGACTGTTTCATTGATCCTTTCGTTTTATGCCTTAGTTGCCGGTTGGATGTTATCGCACTTTTTGCAAACCATCAGTAATATGGTTGGTCAAGAAACGATTTCAACTTGGTTAATTTCTTCTTCATACACCAGAGACATACTTTTCTCAGGCATCTTCTTATGTTTAACCGCCAGTATAGTTACGGGAGGTGTTAAACAAGGGATTGAACTTTGGTCAGTTCGATTAATGCCTGCTCTTTTCTTAATCATTGGATTATTAATCATCTATGTATCTACTCAAGATGGTGCCGCAGCAGGTTGGAAAGCGTATTTACTCCCTAATTTTAGTTTAATCATGGAACCAGACCTATTGATTAGTGCAATGGGGCAAGCGTTTTTCTCTATGTCGTTAGGGGTCGGTACTATGTTGGTATATGGTTCTTATGTCAGCAAAAATGAAAACTTACCGACACTCGGGGCTTCAGTGGCGTTAGTGGATATAGGTGTCGCAATTTTAGCAGGTATGCTAATTATTCCTGCTATGTATGTGGCTTTGCATAACGGTGTGAAAATATTTTCTGATAGTGGTGCACTAATTGAAGGTCCTAATCTAATATTTGCGGTACTTCCTTCGTTATTCGAAACCATGGGAACCGTCGGCATATATGTGGCCTTTGTTTTTTTCGCACTAATGATAATAGCGGCATTAACATCTTCCATATCGATGCTTGAAGTACCGGTTGCTTTTGTAGTCGAAAGTAAGGGAATTGATAGAAAACGAGCAGTATGGACATTAACGCTGATTATCTTTGCACTGAGTTCTACTATTGCATTGAATATGGGGAGCTTATTTGGATTGGTCATTGATTTAACTACTAAATATAGTCAGCCTTTACTGGGTTTAGTGTTATGCATATTTGCTGGATGGGTCTGGAAGCGTGATCAAATTTTGACGGAATTAAAACTAGGTAATGAACAAGCTGAACATAGTGTTTTCTGGAAAATTTGGCCGTGGTATGTACGTTTTGTCTGTCCAGTAGTGATAGCCATTATGTTTTATCGTTCTATCGCTGGTTAATACAGCTTATCTAGACTTTTCAGGATAGTTTAAATTTATGACAATTGAAAAAACAAAAGCCGAAGCTTCATTATCTGATGCACTAATACCAATCATAATTTTAGTCGCACTGTTAGGCGGTTCGGTCTATTTATTTGAAGATAATTCCTCGTTTGGTCCTAATCAAATAGCATTATTGATAGCCATGGGTATCGCAGCAATAATCGGTCTAAAGAATGGTTATAGTTGGGATGATATTGAACAAGGCATCATCAAAGGGATCTCTCGGTCCTTAGGCGCAATTCTTATTTTGTTAGCTGTTGGTTCGCTTATTGGTACATGGATGTTGGCTGGGACGGTTCCCACCTTAATTTATTACGGATTGGATTTACTAAACCCGTCGATGTTTTATGCGGCCAGTTGTCTTATTTGTGCAGTCGTTGCTATGAGTATTGGAAGTTCTTGGACTACGGCTGCCACTGTTGGTGTGGCGCTAATGGGCGTGTCTATAGGAATGGGAATGTCTGAAGCAATCACCGCCGGCGCAATTATATCGGGGGCCTATTTTGGAGATAAGATCTCGCCACTGTCAGAAACAACTAATTTGGCACCTGCTATAGCTGGTACTAATTTGTTTGAACATATCCAATATATGTTGTGGACAACCATACCAAGTATTGTCCTGACACTGATTTTGTTTGTAGTGATTGGATTAGGGGCAGATTTACCCGAAGCTGCCAGCAGTATTCAAGAAATGCAAACCTTGTTGCAGCAAGAGTTTAATTTGGGTTTACATATGTTAGTACCACTATTGGTATTGTTAACTATGGCCATTAAAAAAGTGCCAGCGTTTCCCGCTGTTGCAATCGGGGCTTTGTTAGGTGGCGTATGGGCTGCAGTATTTCAACCTGACGTTATCGCCAGTTTAGCTGGAGAAGGTGTAAGTGCGCTTCGTGGCTCAATAGTTGTAGTTTGGACAGCTTTGTTTGACGGCGTATCGTTTTCTACTCCAAGTGACACTTTGAATGACTTGTTAAGCCGAGGTGGGATGTCAAGCATGCTGAATACCATTTGGTTAATCATGTGTGCCATGACATTCGGTGCCGTATTGGAAAGAGTGGGTTTACTTAAACGAGCAGTTAGCGCGTTTTTAAAAGGTGCAAAATCAGCTGGAGATATGATTACCCGAACGATTTTGACGAGTATTGGTACTAATATCATCACTGCAGATCAATATATGGCAATTGTTATGCCTGGTAGAATGTACAAAAATGAATTTGAAAAACGTGGACTTCATCAGCTAAATTTATCCCGTAGCTTGGAAGATGGTGGCACCTTAACGTCACCTCTTATTCCATGGAATACTTGTGGTGTATATATGCACGGTGTATTAGCTGTTAACCCGTTAGATTATATATTCTATACGTTTTTTAATTTAATTAACCCCGTGTTAGCCATTATCTATGCTTACCTTGGCATTAAAATTTTGCGTATACCCATTCCAGAGGTTAATGCCGACGCTGAGCAACTAAAAGAGCCCTTAGAAACAAAGGTCTAATGTGTAAAATTGCTGCTTAGCAGGCAGCAATTTTAGTCTCTCTAGTTAATTCATTTTTATTATTGAGGATATAATGTCCACTATACTTCCCGCTGTAAAAAAACGAGCTGATTATCAACAACCAGATTTCTCAATCAATCATGTCGATCTCGAATTCACTTTATTAGAAACAAACACAAAAGTGGTGTGTGTTTCACAAGTCACAAGAAATGGACAACATAACAACGCACTTGTTTTAGATGGCGAAGGTATTAGTCTAAATTCAATACAAATTGATGGCGTAGCTATCAGTTCATATCAGCTAACAGAGACCACGTTGACTATTGATATAGATAATGGTTGTAATGAATTTGAATTGCGTATCGAAAATACCCTTAATCCAAAAGAAAACTCTAGCCTAGAAGGGCTCTATCTTTCAGCTGGAGCATATTGTACGCAATGCGAGGCGGAAGGGTTTAGAAAAATAACCTACTTTTTGGATCGACCAGATGTATTAGCTAAATACGATGTGACGATTATTGCGGATAAGGAAGCATTTCCCTATTTGCTCTCCAATGGCAATAAAATCGATTATGGCGACTTACCAGGTGGAAAACACTGGGTAAAATGGTCAGATCCTTTTTATAAGCCATGTTATCTATTTGCTTTAGTCGCCGGCGATTTTGACCTGTTGAAAGATACTTTTGTCACCCAGTCGGGCAGAACTATTGCATTGGAACTTTTTGTAGATAAAGGCATGATTGGTCGAGGGCAGCACGCACTCGATTCACTTAAAAATGCCATGAGATGGGACGAAACCGAGTTTGCATTAGAATACGACCTCGATATTTATATGATAGTCGCTGTAGACTTTTTTAATATGGGAGCGATGGAAAACAAAGGGCTAAATGTATTTAACAGCAAATTTGTATTAGCTGATGCAGAAACTGCTACCGATGAAGATTATTTTAATATTGAAGCCGTAATAGGCCATGAGTATTTTCATAATTGGACTGGGAATAGAGTCACTTGCCGAGATTGGTTTCAACTAAGTTTGAAAGAAGGGTTAACGGTTTTTCGCGATCAGCAATTTAGTGCTGATATGTCCTCTTCAATCGTTAACCGTATTCAAAACGTCAGAATTATTCGAGAGCGTCAATTTGCTGAAGATGCTAGCGCGATGTCGCATCCAATTAGGCCTGACGAAGTAATTGAAATGAATAATTTCTATACTGTGACTGTATACGACAAAGGGTCTGAGGTAATCAGAATGTTGTTCACCTTGTTAGGAAAATCTGGATTTTTAGCGGGTATAAAACTGTACTTTGAACGCTTCGATGGGCAAGCCGTGACTTGTGATGATTTCGTACAAGCCATGCAAGATGCCAATAATAAAGATCTGTCTCAATTTCGTCGTTGGTATGGCCAATCTGGAACGCCTCAGGTAGTCGTAAAAGATGCTTATGATCCAAATACTAAGACCTATCGAATAGATTTTGAACAGTCTCATTCAGCGACTTTTGATCAAAAAGAAAAGCAAAATTTGGTGATACCTATTCAATTTAGTTTACTCAATGATAAACGCGAGGCGTTGAAACTCAATAATGCTAATGATGTACAAACCACAATTGAACTCAAAGACACAACTCAGAGTTTAGAATTCAAAGACGTAAATTCTAAGCCAATTCCATCGCTACTGCATGGATTCACTGCGCCCGTTCGACTTAATTACGAATACAGCCAACAGCAGTTGGAAAATGTGATGTTGGGTTCGCCCGACGAATTTGCACGTTGGGACGCGGCACAAATGTTATTTAGTGACTGCATTCATAACTTAGGTGCTAAAACTGCTCAGCAACAAGAGGCGTCAATTAAAGAAACTGTGGCTATGTTTGAACCTGTTTTTCAAGCTACTGATATCACCTTAGCATTAAAAGCAGAAATGCTCACGCTTCCTAGTTTTGAAACCTTATTCCAACAAAAGAATCGCGTAGATATTGATGTTTTAAATCAGTCAAGAAAACGCTTATTTGCTGCGTTAGCGCAAACCTTCCAAAAAGACTGGCTTGCCCTATATTCTGCGTTTGAAATGAAGGCCTATGCCTATGAACCGATACAGGTCGAACAAAGAAAGATGCGTAATTTGGCCCTTAAGTATTTAACGCTTTCTGGACATTCAGATACTAAAACTCTTTTGAATGAACAATTTAGTAAAGCGGACAATATGACTGATACCTTAGGGGTACTCAATGCAGCACAACTGGGAGATTTGAGCTTATTTGAAAAGCTAATGTTGGAATTTGAACAAAAGTGGCAAGCTGATCCCCTTGTTTTGGATAAATGGTTTGCGTTACATGCTAACACCGATCGTACTGATATTCTGTCACGTATAACTATGTTGATGGGACACAGTCAATTTACTATCAGTAATCCGAATAGAGTTCGTGCGTTAATCGGAACATTTAGCTTTTTTAATGTTGCCGGATTCCACAATATTGACGGTTCAGGTTACAAATTTGTCGCTGATTACCTGATAAAACTAAATGAGGTTAACCCTCAAGTGGCAGCTCGGATTATTACGCCCTTAATACAGTGGCAAAAAGTGGATGAGACCAGACAGCAGCTTATGCAGCATCAGCTTATGCGGATTGGAGACACCCAAGGTTTGAGTAAAGATTTATTTGAAAAAATAACTAAAAGTCTGCCATAGCGTCGTGGGTTCTTAATCTAATAAAACAAACATGCAAACCTTCTATTTTACCTTATCGCTCAAATATGAGTTATGTGAACAACTTTATAGACCTGGTATTAATACCGTGGTTATGCAGGCTGACAATGGGAAACGGATCCAGTTACCAGTTAAAAACTTAAGGCCCCACGTCAGCCCTATCGGTATCAAAGGGCGCTTTAGGTTGGTGATTGATAATAGTAATAAAATTAAAAGTTTCGAGAAGATTGCATAGCCTTCTCATTACTCATCTTCAGTTACAGCGTCCTTAGGTAAAATATGGGGCGTTTTGGTTTTAGCCCTTGTTACAACGTATTAAAGCATCGGTGGTTTTTACCCACTATGAATAAGCAAACTGAGTAAATTTTACTCGAGCCTCTCAATTATTCGTTTTTCCTTGGTTTCAGCCTGAGCATTGCATAAATTAGACATTGCACTCCATCCTAGTTTGAGCGATTAAAGCACTAGAGGTAGTTCAATATTTTATCAAAAAATATTTGCATAATTATTAGCGTGATTTGTGGCTTGCAACGATGTTTTTGTCTTTTTTATGCTGTGAATTTGCATAGCTATGAATTTTGTTAAAATTAAGTAAATATAAGTCTTTTATTGCTTGATAATTTTAGCGAGAATAACCTATAAAATACAAAAAACTGTATATATCTCAGTCTTTTGTCTAATCTAGTATGGCTAATGTTTAAAAGCTTAGTATGCTTAGTAATGACAAATTTTCCTACCACTCACATGTTATATAAGAATGGGCAAACACATGACGGTTGCAGATAACCAACATTCAATTCTACTTGAAAATGTCTTTAAACTAATTAATAAAAAAGTGGCTCCTGAACGAGTCGAACAAGTTACAAATTTTTCGAAAATACTATTTAAAAATATAGCGCGAGATGATTTAGACAATCGCAGTGATGATAATTTGTACGGTGCGACATTAAGTCTGTGGAATCAATTTGTAGACTATAAAGGTGACGCACCTTTTATTCGTGCTTTTAATCCAGCAATAAGTAAACATGGGTGGCAATCCACGCACACTATTGTAGAAATTATCGTTACTGATATGCCATTTTTGGTGGATTCGGTTCGAATGGCATTGAACAAAATGGGTATTACCGCACACTTATTGTTGCATTGCCCAATAGGTCTTAAAAGAGATAAACAACACTCTTTTGTCTCTTTCGAAGACTCCAACAGTAAAAACAAAGAGATAATCAGGCAAACCGTATTTCTGATCGAAGTAGACAGACAAACTTCAAAGCAGGCACTAACGCAACTAACTGAAGAGTTAATGTCAGTGGTGAACGACGTGTCTCTTGCTGTGCAAGATTGGCAGCCAATGCGAGCTAGATTAAAACAGATAATTGATGAGTTTCCTAAAAGTAACTGTCCAATTTCGGCACAAGAAAAGAAACAAACAGAAAACTTTTTGACATGGTTAAACGATCATAATTTCACCTTGATGGGGTATCGATCTTATAGTGCTAAAGGCATAAAAGGGGACTATCGTTGGGTAGCAGATAATGACTCTAGTTTAGGGTTGATGAAAAACTCTAAAACGAATCGAGAACGAGTGTTATCCAATATTCCGTCTTCTGCTAGGGAAGAGGCTTTGAGTAACAATCCTTTGATGCTAACCAAGACCAATTCGCGCTCAAGAGTACATCGACCAGCCTATTTAGATTATGTGGGAATTAAACGATTTGATGAAGCGGGTAAGGTGGTGGGTGAAGATAGGTTTATCGGTCTATATTCAGCTTCATTTTATAATAGTAGTGCAACACAACTACCCGTGTTGCAGGACAAAATCGATGCGATATCTAAACTGTCTGGATTTGATCCAGACTCACACGGTCATAAGGCGTTTCTGAATATCATAGAAACCTATCCACGAGATGAATTATTGCAAGGTAGCGTAACCGAACTAGCGCAGATTATTTTAGGTATTTTCCAAATGCAGGAGAGGGGGATTTCGAGGTTATTCGCCCGTAAAGATGTGTTTGGAAGGTTTATATCCTGTTTAGTTTTTGTTCCTAGAGAGCGTTACAACACCCAGTTGCGAAAAGATACACAAACACTTTTGCAACAGTCATTCGCCAGCGAACAAGAAGTGGAATTTACGACTTACTTTTCAGAGTCTGTGTATGCGAGAACGCATTACATTGCCAGAGTGAAAAACAACAACGCGGATTATAATGTGAAGGATATCGAGAAAAACATCATAGAGTTAACTAAAAGCTGGGATGACAGACTAGCGAATACGATCCGTTCTAATCATGGTGAGGCTAAAGGTAAAAGGTTTGAACAAAGGTACGTCAATGCTTTTCCTAGCAGTTATAAAGAATATAACCTGCCTAGCGCCGCATTAGTCGATATTGAAAAACTTGAGTTACTCAATACAGAACATACTCTAGACATGTTGTTCTATCGTCCGCAAGAAGAAGGACCAGAGAGCAAAGCGGTTCGTCTAAAGCTTTTTCATAAAAATGAGCCTATTCATTTATCCGCCGTATTACCTATGCTAGAAAATTTTGGCCTTAGGGTCATTGATGAAAGTCCCTATAAGATTAGTCCAAATGGAGAACAAGTTAATTGGATTATGGACTTCTCTATGCTGCATAACACCAGCAATGATATGGATATGGAGCAAGCACAAACCTTATTTCAAACTGCGTTTTCGAAAGTGTGGTACAACGCTTTGGAAGATGACCCCTTTAATCGACTAGTCTTGGGTGCGGGATTAACAGGTAGAAACGTCACTATTTTACGTTCTTATGCTAAGTACATGCGTCAAATTGGTAGTTCTTTCAGCCGTGATTATATTGCAAACACACTGGCCAACTACCCAAAAATCGCTACGTTACTTGTAGAATTATTCCACCAAAAATTTGATCCTAGTGCCAAACGTAGTGATAAATTGGAAGAAGCCACACTTAATACGATTAAAGAACAGTTAGAGAATGTTTCTAACCTAGATGATGACAGGATCATTCGTCGTTATTTAGATTTAATTTTAGCGACACTTCGTACCAATTTTTATCAAAAAGATGAGCAGGGCAACGAGAAGTCATACATTTCCTACAAAATGTTGCCTGAACTTATCCCCGACATGCCGTTGCCTCGCCCAAAATTCGAAATATTTGTGTATTCCCCGCGAATTGAAGGTGTGCATTTACGCGGTGGCAAAGTTGCCCGTGGCGGTTTACGTTGGTCGGACCGACAAGAGGATTTTAGAACAGAAATTTTAGGTTTAGTGAAAGCCCAGCAAGTAAAAAATACTGTGATAGTGCCTGTAGGTGCCAAAGGTGGTTTTGTTTGTAAAAACCTACCTATGGATCAAGGCCGGGAAGCATTTCAAAAAGAAGGTCAAGAATGCTACAAAATATTCATCCGCAGTTTATTGGATATCACCGACAATATAGTCGAAGGCAAAGTGGTGCATCCTAAAGATGTGGTTAGATTGGATGAAGACGATGCCTATTTAGTTGTTGCTGCAGATAAGGGCACCGCTACTTTTTCAGACATTGCCAACGGAATTTCAGAAGAGTTTAATTTCTGGTTAGGCGATGCATTTGCGTCAGGTGGTAGCATTGGATACGACCATAAAAAAATGGGTATTACTGCGAAGGGAGCCTGGGAATCAGTTAAACGCCATTTCAGAGAAATGGGTAAAGATTGCCAAACCACTGATTTTACCTGCGTAGCTATAGGCGACATGGCCGGTGACGTGTTCGGTAATGGCATGTTGTTGTCTACTCATACGAAACTAATTTGTGCGTTCAACCATTTACATATCTTTTTTGATCCCAGCCCTAATATTGAAACCACCTATAAGGAACGACAACGTTTATTTGATAATCCTTCTCTTAGTTGGGACGATTACGATCGTAAACTTATTTCGAAAGGTGGAGGTATTTTCAACCGCTCAGCCAAGTCCATTAAGCTGACAACAGAAATGAAAAAATGGTTGGGTACTAAACAACAAAGTATGACGCCAAACGAACTTATCCATAACGTTTTAAAGATGCCAGTTGATTTACTTTGGAATGGTGGCATAGGTACCTACGTTAAAAGTACTAAAGAGAGTCATGCCCAAGTTGGCGACAGAGCCAATGACGATGTACGAGTTAATGGTAATCAATTACAAGCAAAGATTATCGGCGAAGGTGGTAATTTAGGTGCAACTCAACTCGGCCGAATCGAGTTTGCGGCCAATGGTGGTAAGGTCAATACCGACTTTATTGACAACGTGGGTGGGGTAGATTGTTCCGATAACGAAGTGAATATTAAGATTTTGCTTAATTCTTTAGTGAATGCTGGCGACTTAACCATTAAACAGCGTAACAAGATTTTGTACGACATGACTGATGAAGTAGGCGACTTAGTTATTCATGATTGTTATCGTCAAACCGAGTCGATATCTATATCTGCCCTAGGCGGGGTAGGTCAATTAAGAGAGCAGCTTCGGTTTATACATGCTCTCGAGCGAGAAGGTTACTTAAACCGAGAGTTAGAGTTTATTCCAGCAGACGATGAAATTTCTGATAGATTAGCCAGATCCAGTGGTTTAACTAGACCTGAGTTATCAGTATTGATTGCCTATGGAAAAATGGTCATGAAAGAGCTATTTAACGTTGCTCCTATTACCGATAATCCCTATCACGGTAAACTTCTAATTGAAGCTTTTCCCAAGAAACTGCAAGAAAACTTCTCTGTTCAGATGCAGCAACATCCCCTAAGAAGTGAAATCATAGCCACTAAGTTAACGAATAATATTATTAACGATATGGGTATGAATTATGTATTTAGGATCCAAGAAGAAACAGGAGCGGGTGTTGATGAAATAGCCACGGCTTACTCGGTGGTGAAAGGTATTTTTGGCATGCAAAGCTTGTGGGATGATATTGAAGATTTAGATAACAAGATATCCTCTGACGTGCAGTTGCGTATGTTAGATAGTATGCGTAGAACTATGCGTAGAGCCTCTCGCTGGTATTTACGTCATGGTAGCAAAACGCTTAGTATTCAGGAGTCTATTGACAGTTATCGTTCAACCTTTGATGACCTATTTGCAAATATCCAAGATTATCTTGTCGAAAGCGAATATCAACAACTTGAAAGCTTAAGCTTAGAATTGACCTCTGCGGGAGTTCCGGATGCTATTGCCTATAGAGTGGCATCACTTAGCAATATGTTTCCTTGTATGGATCTATCACAAATTGCTGAAACTGAAGGGCGTGACATTAAACTAGTGTCTAACTTGTACTTTAAGTTAGGTTCAAAACTTGAATTACATTGGTTCTTATCTCAAATAGACGGACAAGCGGTAAGTAACCATTGGCAAGCGCTAGCACGGGCGTCATACCGTGAAGAGTTAGATTGGCAACAACGTTCTATCACATCAGTGTTATTGGCAGAAGATCCAAAAAATAACGATGCAGAATCGATTTTAAATAATTGGATGGAGAATAACCAAGTGTTACTCGATCGCTGGTATCATATGATGTCTGAATTTAAAACCAGCAGTACTCATGAGTTTGCTAAGTTTTCAGTGGCACTTAGGGAGTTAATGTTATTAAGCATCAACGCCAGTAGCTGATAATTGCACCTACTCAATTAAGATCATTACTCATATCACTTCAAATTTATTGTTGAAGTGTTGTGGGGATTTGTTTAACAACGCCCTGGTTTTCGCTAAAACGTACCGGGGCTTTTTTATGTTTAAAGAGAAATTATGTATCCCCTTATACAAAAATTATTGTTTACTCAAGATGCCGAATGGAGCCACGACTTCACAATTAACTGGCTGAAACGCACTCAAAACAGTTTGCTGGATTGTGTATATAGGCAAAATTTACCTGATAAACCGGTTACAGCTTTTGGCTTAACCTTTAAAAATCCACTCGGATTAGCGGCTGGATTAGATAAGAACGGTGAGTGTATTGATGCATTTGCTGCTATGGGATTTGGTTTTATAGAAATTGGAACGGTTACACCTAAGCCGCAACCGGGTAATGACAAACCTAGGATGTTTAGATTACCGCAAGGGAAGGCCATTATTAATCGAATGGGATTTAATAATAAGGGAGTAGACAATCTAGTTGAAAATGTAAAACGAGCAAAATACAGCGGAATATTGGGGATAAATATTGGTAAAAATAAAGACACACCCGAAGAGCAGGCGCTACAAGATTATCTAATTTGTCTGCAAAAAGTATATAACTATGCCAGCTATATTACGGTCAATATCTCCTCGCCAAATACACCAGGATTAAGAAACTTACAACATGGTCAAGCATTAGATGAGCTTCTTGTCGGACTCAAAGCTGAGCAAAAACAGTTGCAGACTAAACACAATAAGTATGTGCCGATCCTAGTGAAGATCGCACCTGATCTAACTGACCAAGAGATTGTCGACATGTCAAATTCTTTGATCAATGCCGAGATCGACGGGGTCATTGCAACTAATACTACTTTAGATAAAACCACAGTAGAGGGACAACAGTATTCAACAGAAACTGGGGGGCTCAGTGGCGCAGTATTATGCCCTAAGAGTCAGGCGGTGACTGAGAAGCTTTGCAAGCAGATCAACGGTAGGATACCGGTTGTAGGCGTAGGGGGTATTCACTCCGCAAGCACAGCAAATGAAAGGATCAGTGCTGGATCGGCTCTGATCCAGTTGTATTCTTCGTTGATCTATCAAGGCCCGAAAGTGATCAAAGAGATCGTTAATTCCATATAATGATCTTGCTTTGATCTGTTTCTTTTATACTAAATAAATAGGTAATAAATTGCCCAAAGGCTAAAAACATATGTTAGGTTTTTAGCCTTTATTATCTATCGAGTTTGTTCTGTTTATGCTGCAACCCATGTCAGATTGGTATTGGTTTTCTGAAAATAGTCAGCTTATGTTGTCTATGGGAAAGGAATGGCAGTGCACCACTGCGTATGGACAAAAACAAATTATAGATATACCTAAGTCACAACTGTTCAGTTTATGTGATACTGAATATTATTTATCTTTTGGCAATCATTTAGTTGCCAGTGGAGCGCGATTTTCTGAAGCGCAACTAACTCACATCTTGATTAATGCCACAGCGGCAATAATGTTTCACAAACCAGTCACCCCTAAAAGTTGGTTTTTTGACGAAATAGAGTCCTTTGGCTCTCACAATAGATTATCGAGAATATCGAATCGGTTTGATTCTGGTATCGTTTTGGTTTTAACAGACGAACAGTCGTTGGTGACTTGTATGTTGATTTCTTCGAAACTGCAGTTAAACGAAAACAAATTTCTAAAGCAATTCGAGCTGATTAAAGTCGCTAAAAATCGGCTTGAACCTCTAATGTCGGAAATAACTTCTCAGTTGACCGCTTAGTATTGCCGCCTTAAATTAATTGATAAAATCCTCCTGCCCATTATTTACCGATTAAACATGCGCTTAGATGACAATTACCGTATAATCGCGGCCGTTTTAATCATAGAGTATCTTGAGTCGCGCAATGAG
The DNA here is from genome assembly GCF_018861065.1 of Paraglaciecola arctica. Classification (GTDB taxonomy): domain Bacteria; phylum Pseudomonadota; class Gammaproteobacteria; order Enterobacterales; family Alteromonadaceae; genus Paraglaciecola; species Paraglaciecola arctica_B. Next base: position 196,323 of record NZ_JAHKQO010000015.1, on the reverse strand, counting down.
CCAAACCACGTTCGAATTTTTAATCACTACGTCTAAGGGCTTAGACGGATTGCTGTTAGAAGAGATAGCAGAAATATGCCCAGACGTGGCACTAAAATCTAAACCTGGCCAAGTGTTGTTTAGCGGTCATCTCGCTGATGCATATAAGGTTTGTATTTGGTCTCGTTTGGCAAACCGCGTGTTAGTTAAACTTGCCGAAGGTGAAGTGAATAGCGCTGATGATGTCTATAAGGTAGCAGATCAGGCTAACTGGTCAACTCATTTTGGTGTAAATGATACTTTTATGGTCGACTTTACTGGTACTAATCAGAGTATTAATAACACCCAGTTTGGTGGCTTAAAAGTGAAGGACGCCATAGTCGATCAGTTTTCTACGTTTTTTGATGAGCGACCATCGGTCAGTAAAATATCTCCTAGCATACGAGTTCAAGCGCGTATGTGGCGCAGCATCCTAGGCATCTATATCGATTTAACGGGACAAAGTCTGCACCAAAGGCATTATCGAGCGAAAACCGGTATAGCCCCGGTTAAAGAACATTTAGCCAGTGCCATGTTAATAAGAAGCGGTTGGTGTAAGAATACTCAAGCGCCACTCATAGACCCTATGTGTGGTTCTGGTACTGTTGCTATTGAAGCCGCGATGATTGCTGCAAATATAGCACCCGGTCTAAAACGCCAGTCTTGGGGTTTTGAAGCTTGGAAAGAACATGATAAATCTGCATGGGATCAATTAATTAAGGAATCAGAGCAAGCCGGCCGAAATCATGATGGCGTGATTTGGGCGAACGATATTGAGCGCTCAATAATAGCGGTGGCCAAAGAAAATGCTGCCGCTGCAGGGGTGTCTAACTTAATCAAATTCAGCCAACAAGACGCGTGCACGCTGCCCTCATCAAATTTACCTAGCGGTTACATAGTGAGTAACCCTCCATATGGTGAAAGGTTAAGTGAAACAACACAACTAATCCCAGTGTTCCAAAAGTGGGGAACCTGGTTAAAACAAGAGTTTAAAACGTGGCATCTGTCGCTGTTAACATCAGACCGCAATTTGTTACGGGAAATGAAGTTAGCAGCCAAGAAAGAATATAAATTAATGAACGGCAAATTAGAATGTTCATTGGTTAACTTTGAATTAGATGAAAAAAATTGCCAAGTTAGAGAAAATAAAACCATTAATAATGATTTTGCTAATCGCATTTCAAAAAACTTAGTAAAGACAAAAAAATGGTTAAAAACTCAAAACACCAATTGTTATCGAATTTACGACGCTGATTTACCTGAATACAATGTGGCAGTAGATAGATATGCAGATTACCTAGTGGTTCAAGAGTATTCAGCTCCTAAGGATGTACCCGAACAAAAAGCTAAAAAGCGATTACAAGACGTAATGATGTCTTTGCCCCAAGCCACAGGGGTAGAAGCAAATAAGATTATTCTTAAAGTCAGAGAGCAACAAAAAGGTAAAAACCAATACCAAAAAGTGTCACAACGAAAAGAAACCATCGAAGTGTTTGAAAACGGTGCAAAATTTCAAGTGAACTTATATGACTACTTAGATACTGGATTATTCTTAGATCATCGAGTGACAAGGCAGTTGGTTCAAAAAAAATCTAAAGCCAAAGATGTGCTCAATTTATTTGCCTACACTGGAAGTGTATCCGTGCACGCGGCCTTGGGTGGAGCAAAGTCTGTTACCACAGTGGATATGTCAAACACCTACATTGATTGGGCGAAAGAAAATTTTAAACTAAATAAGTTAAGCGGTGCCTACGAATTTATTCAAGCTGATTGTTTAACTTGGTTGAGTCGCCACAATGGTAAGTACGATCTCATGTTTATTGACCCCCCATCTTTTTCCAACTCAAAACGAATGGAAGGAACTTGGGATGTACAAAGAGATCATGTTGCTTTAATCACCGATGCGTTAACTTGCCTTAATCAAGGTGGTGAAATCTTGTTTTCAAACAACTTACGCCAGTTTAAGTTAGATCAAGCAGCCCTGAGTAGTTTAGGACTGAAAATCCAAGATATATCCAAGCAAACTCTGCCAGAAGATTTTCTGCGCAATCCAAAAATACACCATTGTTGGTCACTTGTTAAACACTAAGGTGGATTAGGTTTTATGGGTTTAATTTTATATACAGGCCAAGGTTGCTGCCTTTGTGAACAGGCAGAGGCGTTACTTAAGGAAGTGGATAAACACGCAGCATCTAAGCTTGAAAAAGTCGATGTGCGTTCAAGCGCGGATTTGTATCATTTGTTTGGTGCGCGGATACCCGTTTTATTCCGAGAAGATAACCAAACTGAATTACCTTGGCCATTCGATTCTTTTCAAATAGGTGAGTTTTTACGTTGAGTTTATTGCAGTTAAAAAATGCCAGTATCATTCTTGGTCATCCCCCTTTATTAAATGGTATTGAATTAGTCATTCATCCAGGAGAAAGGTTGTGTCTAGTGGGTCGCAATGGTTGTGGCAAGTCCACTTTACTTCGAGTGATTGAAGCTGATATCAAATTGGATGACGGTCAACGTTTGATAAATAGGGAAGTAAAGGTTTCCCGTTTACCACAAGATCCACCAGCAAGTGTGCAATGTAGTCTGTTTGATTATGTAGCAGAAGGGTTGGCTGAGGTAGGGGAGTATCTAAAGGGATATTTTCACACCGCAGATTTAGTTGCAGAAGATCCCTCTGATGCGAATATGGCCAAGTTAGAGTTCTTCCAGCAGCAACTTGACCATCACAATGGTTGGCAGCTTGAGCAACGTATACAGCAGGTTTTAACCAAACTTCAGCTTGATCCGAATCAACAACTAAGCAATTTGTCTGGAGGTTGGAGAAGAAAAGCCGCGTTAGCAAAAGCTATGGCGAGTGAACCAGATATTCTACTTTTAGACGAGCCTACAAACCACTTAGATATTGACATGATCAAATGGCTTGAAGATGCCATTATGGGGTATTCAGGTGCGGTAGTATTTGTTAGTCATGACAGGGCATTTATTCGCAGAGTTGCCAGTCGTATCATCGATTTAGACCGCGGAAACTTAGTGAGTTATCCAGGTAATTATCAAGCATATCTCGACCAAAAAGCACATGATTTGGAAGTGGAAGAAGCACAAAATGCGTTATTCGACAAAAAGTTAAGCATTGAAGAAGCATGGATAAGACAAGGTGTTAAAGCTCGCCGTACCCGCAATGAAGGACGAGTACGTGCCCTCAAAGCATTGAGAACTGAACGCTCACTTAGAGCCAACAAATTAGGCACGGCTAAAGTCAGTGTCAGCGAGTCTAAGAGCTCAGGAAAAATAGTTTTTGAAACCGAAAACCTTCATTACAGCATTGCCGATAAACTGATTGTAGAGTCCTTAACTACCACTATTCTTAGAGGGGAAAAATTAGCGTTAGTCGGACCTAACGGCTGTGGTAAGAGTACCTTGATTAAACTGTTATTGGGCCAATTGTCACCAACTTCAGGTGTAGTTAAATCGGGCTCAAAGCTTGAAGTGGCATATTTTGATCAACACCGAGACCAATTAGATGGCGAGCTAAAAGTCATAGATGCTATTGCTGACGGAAGAAGAGAAGTCACACTCAATGGTAAAACTAAACATGTCATGAGTTATCTACAAGATTACTTATTTACACCAGAACGTGTCAATTCCCCTGTAAAATCCCTATCTGGTGGAGAAAAGAATCGATTGTTATTGGCGAAGTTGATGTTAAAGCCTAGCAATATTCTTATCTTAGATGAACCAACAAATGACTTAGACGTAGAAACCTTAGAACTGTTAGAAGATACTATATGTAGTTATCCTGGAACGGTCATTTTAGTTAGCCATGACAGGGAGTTTGTTGATAACGTAGTCACATCGAGCTATTTCTTCGAAGGTAAAGGGAAAATTAGAGAATTTGTTGGTGGCTGCACTGATATCAGCAACTGGTACGCTCAACATAGGTCACAAAAAGTGACAAAAGTTGCAACTAAACCTCAAACTCAGAGTCCTAAAAATATTTCTGCGGAAGTAAAGGCTAAAAAGTTATCATATAAATTACAACTTGAATTAGAATCTTTACCTTTGAAAATTGAATCGCTTGAAAATCAAATAGAGAATTTACAACAATTAGTCAATTCTCCTGATTTTTTTAGCCAAGGAGCGGAAAAATCAGACCCCGTACTTGCAGAATTAGCTGAAACAGAAAAGTTGCTAAACCAAAGTTATGAAAGGTGGGATGAGATTGAAGCTTTGAACGAATAACATAATATAAAAAAGAAAATAACAATTAACATATTAGTAGTAAGTAGGATTAATTATACATGACTAAAACAAGGCTAGCCGCCGCATTATCTTTAGCCCTTTTGGTAGCGCCTAGTACCCAAGCTGCTAAGTACACAGTGGTTGAATTACCTGTTGCTGATAAAGGACAAAATAGTTTCCCTAGTGCAATCAATCAAGATGGCAATGTTACAGTCAATGTGAACTCGCCGTTCAATATACCTATTGATTTAGATTTATTAGATTTTGAATCTGAAACTTTAATCAGTCTGCTAACTGATGTTCAAGCAGCGAGCAATGGCGATTTCAATAGTGTTGATTATCAGTTGTTACTGGCCTTAATAAGTTCAGCGGATGGTACCCAAAGCTCGCAGCAAATTGCTAATCGTATTAGTTTTTTAGCCTCTGAAAATGAAACAGATTACATTACTGGTTTTGATCAACTCACCGACTTCAGTAACGAGTTTTCAATTGCTACTAATACTAACGTTAGGGATATTAACAATTCAGGTATGGCTGTGGGTAGCGGTGAAGGGTTTTACAATAAAGTAGACTATACCTTTGAAGACGGAGACGATGTCACGTTTATCGTGCACGAATTTGGAACACGCGGTTTTGTTAGTTTGGGAAATAGAATAGTTGATTTACCCGCGCCTGAAACTATCGCTGGCGGTTTTAGTGATGCCTTTGGGATTAACGAAAGTAATCAGGTTGTAGGTTACGGTTCAACTTCATTTTTAACTGATACGTTAGAAACCGCCATTGAAGACTGTGAAGATGAGGGACTTGTAGACGACGACGATCCTGATACCACTGACTTTCCATCCAGAGGGGACGTTCCAATTGAGTCCTGTATCAGTAGTGTAGTGACAACATTTAGTAATTCCGTTACCTCTTATGCGCATCTCAGAGGGTTAATCTGGCAATTAGACGACCAAGGTAATTTGTTAGATACCAAAGAACTAGGATTACTTTTTGAGCCAGAAGCCGAAGATACTACCGTTTATAGTAGTCAGGCCATAGCAATTAACGATAATGGTATTGCTGTTGGAATTTCAAACGGGGAATATACGGAAAGTGACGTCACCGTAATCCGTAATTACGGTGTAATATTTGATGGTGACGAAATTATTAATTTAACCCCCGATCCTGAACGTATAGTGGCTAGAACCTCAAACACTATCAGTACCGCCCAAGATATCAATAATGATAATCTGGTGGTGGGCTATCAAGTTAAATCGGTAAACGGTACCAATAGAACCAAGTTTTACGTTTACGATATGAATTTGTCAGAGTTAACTTTCCCTGATGACTTCTTTTTGGGATCTTCGAGCGTAGCGTTAGATATCAATAACAATGGTCAAGTTGTTGGTTATGGAGATATCGATGCCTCGTTAACAGGACGTCGCACTGAAGGTTTTTTATACGATCATCAAACCCAAGAGTTTAGTGGTTTACAAAGTCTAATTGACTGTGATTCACCTTATAAAATAGTGCAAGCGAATAGCATAAATGATAACGGAGAAATCGCTGCAACGGCTAGATATCAAGGGCCATCAAAGGATGCTTCGGGAGAAGTGATCCTCGATTCAGCCGGTAGTGAAATTATAGTTGACTTAGTCACTGCGGTTAAACTGGTTCCAATAGTAGGTGGTGAAATTGAAGCATGTGATGTACCCGATGAAGAGAATAGAGATAGGCAAGGCGCTAACCTTTCATGGATATTGGGAATTGGCTTGTTAGTGCTAGGCTTTCGACGTATAAAACGTTCAGTCTAACTTAATGTATGTTAAACACAAAGAACCCGCCTAAAGGCGGGTTCTTTGTTTATGTAAGTAATAATCATAATGACTCATAAGTCACTTTGTTTACACCCATGCTTAGACGTATAAACTTAGGCGGGGTTGAGTGCTCATTAGCTAAATGATAAAAGTGATCGTTGAGATAAATACGCACTATTGAGCTATAAAAGAGCTATGAATATTCGTCTTTTGACACACCTCTAGACTAGAAAACGAGCGTAGATTTGTATTATTACATTTATGTTAAAATAGCCGGTTTTATATACAAATTTAGTTTATGGGCAAAAAACACACTTTTTCAATCAGTTAAATAATGTCAAATAATTTAACTAACATTTACTATTGAACCAAACATCAGTATCCACTATCTCTATTACGTGGTGATCAATTCTCCACAGGTAATTAATCATTCAAAAGAGGAAACTCAATGAAAAGACAAAAAAGAGATAAACTTTCAAGGGCGCATTCTAAAGGTTACCAAGCAGGCATAGCAGGTCGTTCAAAAGAGAACTGCCCGTTTCATACTTCAAATACAAGATCTGAGTGGTTAGGAGGGTGGCGAGAGGCCATCGGAGATAGAAGTATCGGACTAATCAGTCGATAAATAGTTAAATTAATAAGCCCCAGAATTGGGGCTTTAATTTTTATAAAACATTCATGGTGACCATTAAACCGAATTAAAAGCTACTGGTATCTTGGAATAATCCTACTTTCAAATCATTCGCTTGATAAATCACTCTACCGTCAACGGCCACTGTTCCATCACCTAATCCCATAAATAGTTTACGTTTGATGACACGTTTTAAATCGATTCGATAAGTCACTTTTTTAGCCGAGGGTAACACTTGTCCAGTAAATTTAACTTCGCCGACTCCCAATGCTCTGCCTTTGCCCGGTCCACCTGACCATCCCAAGAAAAATCCAACTAATTGCCACATCGCATCGAGTCCTAGGCAACCTGGCATAACTGGGTCGCCAGGAAAGTGGCAAGCAAAAAACCAAAGGTCTGGAGTAATATCAAGCTCCGCTACTATATAGCCTTTATCGTGAGCTCCGCCGGTTTCATATATTTCAACAATGCGGTCCATCATTAGCATATTTGGTGCCGGCAACTGGCTATTTCCGGGCCCGAACAATTCCCCGGTACTGCAAGATAAAAGTTCTTCTTTTGTGAAACTATTTTGTTGTACTGTCATTCTATATACTGCCTAAATATTCTGAGGTGGGTAATTTAGCGAACAGTTGTAAGCTAAACAACTCTGAACAGTGATATATTTCACCTTTTGAGCAATTTAACCTAAAGATATGAATTTTTGAATGATATGAGCCAAATTAAACGCAGTGCTAATGCCGAAAAACAACGGCGCTTCAGAGAAAAACAGAAAGACAAAGGAAAAAAACAGGTGAGGGGTTATGTTACTCCCCAAGCCATGGACTGTTATGCAGAGTTATCCGAAAAAACAGGTTGGACAGACAGTGAAATGTTATCAAATGCGTTACGCATAACCTATGCAGCATACAAGTGTGGGCAAATTAAGCTTTTAAATGAATGGCTTAAGGATCACCAAAAGTAAAATGGAAAACACTCAAGTCGCTAGGAATACTAGAAATTACGAAACTGATTTACTCAGAGGTGTAGCCATAATCTTGATGGTTATTTTTCACTTCAGTTACGATTTAACAGTGTTTAATTGGGCTTATTTTAGTACCAGTGAAGATTTTGAATGGCGAGTATTTAGGGCGATCATTGTGAGCTGTTTTTTGTTGGCTGTGGGTATGAGTAGTTATTTGGCATATCATCACTCAATAAATAAAAAGAAGCTCGCTATGGCAATAGCTAAGCTGTTTTCTGTTTCGCTTTTTATTACCTTAGGCAGTGTATTAATGGACCCAAATACTTGGGTGTACTTTGGGATCATACATTTTATTACTGTAGCGCTGCCAGTTTCAGTTTTGTTTGTTCGAGCTCCGAACTTGGCGCTAGTACTAGGTATTTTGTGTATAGCGGGTTATGGAACTAATACCTATGATCTGTATCCGTTATGGGAGTGGAGTGTGTTTCATCTTGGTATACCTACCTTTACCGTGGATCTCGTGAGCTTTTTTCCTTGGATAGGCGTGGTGCTAATCGGGATATTTGTTATGCACAAGAGACTTTTCAACATTAGGATTAAACCAAACGGAAAGTTAAACAAAGTGGTATTTTTGGGGCAACATTCGTTGATTATTTATTTGCTGCATCAACCTATTTTATATGGTTTTTTTGGGGTAACAGATTTAATTTTAGGCCGTTAGATCGGCTTACAGACAGGTAAACTGGATATCAATTTATCTGTCTGTAGTTCGTGTTGTGTGGGTTAATGCAGTTTCAGTTTGGGTCCTACAATATTACTTAGTTTTCTAGTCAGTAATACCAACAACCCCTTACGCCAACCATGGACGGCAAACTGATGCATATTGTATAGAGAAATATAGACCAATCTTGCAATGCGGCCTTCGATAAACATACTGCTATTACTTAAACTACCCATAAGGCTTCCGACGGTACTATATTTACTTAAATGTACCAGAGAGCCATAGTCGGTGTAGTGGTAGTCAGCTAGTGGCTTATCTTTGTTGATATTGATTAAGTTTGTAGCCACTAAACTTGCCATCTGATGAGCGGATTGGGCACGCGGTGGTACCCATGTTCCGTCCTCTTGCTTAAAGCCGCAACAATCACCAATGACAAATATTTGTTCACTTATAGTACTTTGCAAATGTGTATTGACTAACACTTGTTGTGCTTTATTTGTTTCAAACAAATTGAGTCTTTGAATAAAGTCAGGGGCCTTGATCCCAGCGGCCCATACTAGAAGGTCTGCTGCAATTAATTGGTCATTGTTAGTAACAAATCCCGCCTTTTCAGCTTTAACTATTCGAGTCCCTTCGAGAACTTTAATGCCCAGTTTTGTTAGGGCTTTTTTGGCTGATACTGCAATTCGTTCCGGTAGGGCAGGTAATATCCGCTTCCCTGCTTCAATAATTGAAATTTCTAAGCGTTCTGAAGACATGGCAGGCATACCATAGGATCGAGCTAAGTTAGCCACATGATGCAATTGAGCTGCTAATTCAGTTCCAGTTGCGCCAGCTCCAACAATCGCTACTTGTAGTGTACTGTCGCTGTCTGATTGTTGATTGATCCTTAACAATTGATTTAATAATGCTTTATGAAAACGCTCGGCTTGAGCCAAGGAATCTAAAAAGTAAGCGTGTTCAGCTACTCCAGGTGTACCAAAATCATTACTGACACTGCCAATTGCTAGCACTAAATAATCGTAGTCAATTACTCTACTAGGCAACAGCGGTTCCCCTTGTTCATCTAAGAGAGGATCCAGTGTAATTTGTTTGTTCAACGGATCAATGTTACTCATGTTTCCGAGTTGAAATTGATAGTTGTGACGAGCGGCATGAATTCGGTAATCCACACCATCAGAGTTTTTATCTATCACCCCAGCCGCCACCTCATGTAATAAAGGTTTCCAAACATGGGTAGGCTGCCGGTCAACTAAAATGATTTTTGCCAGACCTTTTTTGCCTAATGCTCGACTCAGTTGACTAACGAGTTCTAAGCCACCCGCGCCTCCGCCTACAATAACAATTTGTTGCATGGTATTTCCTAAAAGTAATGTAAAAACTGGAGGCGCTTTTGAGTCTTGTGAATAGTATGGGGAGAACAATGGGAAAAAGTATAATTGATATAAACACAATAATTGCAAATGTATAACGCGATGTGATGATCATGCATAAAATTTCTATATCTGTCTAGGGACGATATAGAAACTCAGTTAAGTTTTGTTTACTTGTTTACTTGTTTACTTTTTTACTTGGGGTTTCAACCTAAACAATCATAACCTGCCAGTTAATTAGTTGACTTGCGTCAAGACCATTAAAAGGTCCCCTTGTTAAGCTGCAATATTGCTAATAATTACTGCTTGTTGTTTTGAATTAACTAGTGACTCAAGCTGTAAACGACTAGTGGTAGCACATGAAATCATTTATTGTCAGTCCTTTTAAAAACCTAGCCAATCAACTTGACAACCTTATTAATGGTCGGCTTTGGTTGAAAGTCATCATAGCGTTAATTTTGGGTGTGATTTCAGGCATATTACTAGGTCCAGATTTAGGATTCGTAAAAAGTGAATTAGTCGCCGCCCTTACCGCATGGCTAGCGCTACCTGGGCAGATATTTTTAGCCGTCATTCAGATGATTGTTGTTCCTCTAGTCGTTGCTTCTATCGTCAGAGGGTTAGCAGCTAACAATAACCCCGCAGCCATTAAACAAAATGGTTTAATTGCGTTAATTTTTATCATGTTTTCTACAGCGATTGCAGCTGCAGTTGGGATTGCATTAGCATTAAGTATTCAGCCTGGTCAGTTTGTTGATGCGAGTGCACTGGTAGATATGCCTTCAGCGCCAGCCACTGGTGATATTGTTCAGAGTTTTCCCGCCATGTCGGAACTCCCTGACAAAGTGTCAGCGCTGATCCCCAAAAATCCACTGGCGTCTATGGCATCCGGAGAGATGCTACAAATTATTTTATTTGCAGCGGTGCTCGGTGCAGCTATGTTGTCAATACCAGCGCAGCAATCTAAGCCATTATTTGACTTGATGGGTGCGTTACAAGACGTCAGTCTGCGCATTGTTTCTTGGGCTATGTTGCTGGCGCCGATTGCTGTTTTTGGACTGATTACACGTTTAGTGGCAAATCTAGGGGTCGAGGTATTGGCAGGAATGGTAGTTTACGTGGCAACAGTCGTACTTGGACTGCTCATTCTGGCATTTCTATATTTTGTTGTTGCTAAAGTGACACTCACACAAACAGTAGGCGAGTTCTTCAATAACGTTAAAGAGTTGCTATTGCTGGCTTTTTCTACTAGTAGTTCAGCAGCTGTAATGCCGATTAGTCTGCAAGTTGTTGAAGACAAACTAGCGGTTAATCCGGAAATAGCACAATTCTTAATTCCTTTAGGGGCCACCATTAATATGACTGGAACTGCAATGTATCAAGGCGTGGCGACGGTATTTTTAGCTCAGGTGTTTAACGTTGATTTAAGTATGTTTAGTTACATTTTTATCGTGACTATGGCTATTGCTGCGTCTGTTGGATCGCCGGCAACGCCTGGCGCTGGTATTATTATATTGAGCATGGTGCTCGAAGGAGTGGGAATTCCCGCGGCGGGAATTGCACTCATCCTTGGCGTAGATCGCATTTTAGATATGTGTCGAACCTCAGTAAATGTATTGGGTGACGTTGTTACGTGCACAACGGTTCAACGTTTTACTGGCCATTCAAATATTTCCCTTAAGCCGAGTAACCTAACTGAGAGCAAAATATAGTGGATTCGATAACGTTAATGGGCACAATACTGGGTGGACTTGGTCTATTTTTACTGGCTATCGGTATGATGACTGATGGCCTTAAACTGGCTGCGGGTTCCTCCTTAAGAAAGTTACTTGCAGAATCAAGCAGAACCCCTTTAAGGGGAATTTTGTCTGGGTGTTTTATGACGGCAGTAGTGCAATCCTCGAGCGCTGTTACCGTGGCTTCCTTAGGTTTTGTGAACGCTGGCCTCATTAGCATGCGTCAAGCATTGGGAATAGTCTATGGCGCTAATATTGGCACCACCATGACGGGGTGGTTGGTTGCAATTTTAGGCTTCAAGTTTGATATTCAGGCGTTTGCTCTACCCATGGTTGGTGTGGGAATGATTCTAAAACTGGTCAAACAAAAGGGGAAATTAGCGTCTTTTGGTTTAGCGTTGGTAGGCTTTGGGTTATTTTTTATCGGTATAGATGTGCTTAAAACTTCATTTGAGGGTTTGGTGCAAACATTTAATCTTAGTGAACTTACCGCTGAAGGAATATCAGGTATTTTTACTTTCCTGTTAGTTGGTATTGTAATGACGATGCTAACTCAAAGTTCGAGTGCTTCAATTGCTTTGACGATAACCGCAGCGTCCTCCGGAATGGTAGGGATATATGCGGCCGGTGCGATGGTTATAGGTGCAAATATTGGCACAACTTCAACAGCACTGCTTGCGGCAATAGGTGCCACTCCTAGCGCGAAACGTGTAGCAGCCGCCCAAGTGATATTCAATTCGTCAACCGCTTTAGTTGCTTTGGCGGTTATGCCTTTAATATTTTACCTAATTGAAGCTTTTGCTCGGTTTTTTGAAATGAATTCTGATGCAGCAATATCATTGGCACTTTTTCACAGTGTATTTAATATACTCGGCGTGTTGTTGGTGTTTCCATTTAATGATCGTCTAGCGAATTTCCTCGAGGGGCGCTTTCATGCTCGAGAAGAAAAAGACTCACATCCACAGTTTTTAGACAACAGCATCGCACAGACCCCAGTCATCGCTGTTAACGCTCTGGTGCTCGAAAACCTTGCACTGTCTGACAAAGTGATTAATTTGTATGCTTGTGCCATAAAATCGAGTTCTTCGGGACTGTTTCACCTTGAAAAAGATGTCAAAACGGTGAAATTACTGTCGGCTGAAATATCAAAGTTTATTGCCAATATTGGACGTGTTGAACTGGGCGATGACACCACTGCAGACCTCGCGACTTTGTTGAGAATTGAACAGTATTTTCTCAGTTGTACCCTAACGATAGAGCAGTTTGCTTATCAGTTTGAGAAAAGAGAAGCGTTTGCAATTCAACTGTTAGAGCAGGAAATGACAGATTATTTGGCTAAGGTACTGACTTTTATGCAAAGTAGCAGAACAACAGAGTTTGGGACCTTAGATATACAGCAAATTCAATTAAATGAGCTAAATTCAAGTCACGATAATTTAAAAGGGAAATTGCTGGTCGAAGGAACCCGCTCACAAATTTCTATTACTCAAATGTCAGAATCAATTGATGTGCTAGCCGAAGTATTAAGATTGGCTCAACAATGGAACAAGGCGCTCATTCGAATTAAAACACTGCAAGGAAAGCTCGACTTTGAAGATAGTCCAGTACCTGAAGCTGTAGCTGACAACTAAAAATTCGCGTTTTATCGGCAATGACATATTCATGATGAAATAATCAAGGGTATAATTAACGCAAAGTAGTGCCAAGCTCGGTATTGACTAGATAAGGTATACATTAAAATGAGCAGTTTTTTCGATCTGTTGTTAGCCTTTGGTGGCGTCGCTAAAGTACTTACTACGATTTTATTAAGTTTTATCGTTTTAGCATTACTGAATCGATACCTTAGAAGTTACTGGGAAAAACGTAAATTTCAGTTCCAACTGCTGATGTTGTGCCTCACCTTTGTTGCCGTTGTAGTAGTCATTATTGTATTACCATTGAGTGATGCATTACGTGGACAGTTATTATCGCTATTTGGTATTTTGCTCAGTGCTGCAATTGCGTTTGCCTCCACCACATTTATTGGGAATATTCTAGCGGGAGTGATGTTACGGGTAATTAAAAACTTCAAATTAGGAGATTATATTACAGTTGATAACATCACCGGCCGTGCTACTGAAATGAACCTATTGCATGTTGAAGTGCAAACAGAACAGAGTGATTTAGTCACTATTCCAAACATCCATATGGTGACATTTCCCGTAAAAGTGGTACGGAGTTCAGGGACTATAGTCTCTATCGATATATCGTTGGGATACGACATACCTCGACAACGAATAAGTAAACAACTCTGCTTAGCTGCTGAAGATGCGGGCTTGTCTGAAGGGTTTGTTCAAATACGAAATTTAGGCGACTTTTCTATCACTTATCGTATTGCAGGGCATCTAAAAGACACCTCAAATTTAATTTCGGTTAGAGCAAATTTGCACAGTTCGGTGTTAGATCGTTTGCACGCTGATAATATCGAGATTGTTTCGCCTAGCTTTATGAATACTAGAGCGATAGACGAACAGCCAATTATTCCTGTGCCACAACTCGTTAAAGAAGAAATAAGTGAAAATAAGTTAGAAACCTTAGCGTTCGAAAAAGCGCAAAAGGCGTCGTCGGTGGCTAAGGTTCAGACTGCAATTGATCAACTAAGCGCTGAATTAGACCAAGGCAAAAACAGCCTAAAGCCTCAAGACCAAAAAGCAATTGAAGAAAAATTACAGGTATTGAATGTTCAATTAGATGAAGAACAAGAACGTTTGCGAGAGCAAGATCTCAAAAACGACTAGTAACGGCTGGGAGCTATTTTTCTAATCTAGATTTTTTCTAAGGCACACCGCCGCTAAAACGAGTGCATAGACAGTGAATTGAATCTGCCAATAAACATTAGGTGAAATTAGTGTGATTAGTAAGGGAGACTGTCGGTCTAATTACCAAGCTAAAGAGGTGATTTTTCAACTCAATAGTCAGCTTATTGGTTTTGTGGTGACCAGAGTATTGGTACTTCAAATCTTCTACAGATTTAAATTCGAATTGACTGGTTGGGTAAACTATTCAGTCATTTAAAATTCATGGAAAGGGTGGTTTATTACTCCTATACTTTGAGGCTCTTCTGTTTTTCACCGTTTTTTGACTATAAAGGAAAATGTCATGGCCACACATACCTCTGGATCAATCGAAGTCGAACATAGGGAAGGAGCCAAGAGCGCAGTTATCTATGCTCACGGGGGCTGGGCTGCGGGAGGGTTTATAGCTAAAGGGAGTGGTATGACGATAGTACCGCCATGGACCACTGTCGTCTTCCTAGCTGCGGACGGTGAGCCAGCTCTTGCTCCAAGTCCTCAGCGTCTTGTGAGTGGCGCGATTGGCGAGCAGATCATTGGTGGTATAAAAATGCATGAGGAAATTATGTTTTCCTCTATTGCCCAGAACGGTAGTACAGTGAAAAACTATGAAATTTCTCGGCATCAGCAATCTGATAGCGTGGGGAACCGATTAAACATTAACCGTCCCCAAGGCAAAGTATGGTCTTTGATTATGCCTATTGAAGGTAAGAGCCCGAAGTTATCGGACGTATTCGCTGAGTTAAGTAGACTGAAACTGGAATACGAAACGCTGTTTTACGCCGCTTGTCGAGTCAATTTGTAGGCGGATTACAGGTTAAGACATCGTTATTTTCATGGTGAATCATCATTTATTGTTTAGTATTTTATTTTCAGTTTTTACAATCTCTGGATCTGTATATCCGAAAACTATTTCAGCTACAGTAAGTGAGTCTGACGGTGTCTTATTTATGAATACACCCATTTTAACTCTCAGCTCTGCAATATGATTGTCACTCCGGTAGTCACTTCAATATGCTTGTCTCTCCCGTAGTCTCTACAATACGATTGTCTCTCCGGTAGTCTCTTCAATATGCTTGTCTCTCCCGTAGTATCTACAATACGATTGTCACTCCGGTAGTCTCTTCAATATGATTGTCATTCCCGCAGTCTCTACAATACGATTGTCTCTCCGCTAGTCTCTTCAATATGATTGTCATTCCGGTAGTCTTTTAAGCCGGAATCGGATTTTCTCAAACGTTAAGTCTACAAATAGATTCCTGCTAACACCATGCAGGAATGACCAGTTATTTGATACTGTTTACAGAGACATATTTGGACTCTCCGCTATGTTGGACAGAAGCCCAAACCAGACACCTCATCGCACACCAGTATTCAACAATGCATGAAATCAATAAATCAAAAAGCAGCCACTACCACACTGATGTCGTTCGTGGGCAGCTCCAAGCAAGACATGCCTAAAGGCATCGCCTATGCACTCGAAGACCACTGCGAATTAGTCGACACCACAGGTAGAATCATAAGAGACAACAATGCAGGTCACATATGAGCCTATACTCCTATTGAGATCTCTTAGCGGTTCAGTCGTGCTTTCAACTGGGAGTTTTCCTTTTCTAATTGTTGTTTTGTTTTCATTAATTCTATTATCATGGCTGTTGCGACCCAGTCTAGGTGTAATTCTTGGCTTAGTTTAACCGCCTTTTTAATCCACATAGCACTTTCTATATCAAATGCCCATTTTGCTATGCTTTCATCTTCAATAGGGGTTGCAATGCCGTATTCTACCACTTCAACTATCGCTTCTTGGCATATACCCGCATTGAGACACAGTTCATCAATACGAATTTGATAGGTAATATTACTCATGGCTAATTGCTCCAATCTTGTCGAGGATTAAATTGTTCTATTTCTGCGAGTTGTTCCCATAACCTTTTAGTTTCGTTGTTGGTTGTGGGCGGGATAACAATCTTAACAACAACTAATAAATCACCTTGGGCTGTTTTGTTTTTAAGTCCTTTACCTTTTATTCGTAACTTTTTACCTGCATTGCTATTGGCAGGGATATTTAGACTGATTTTTCCAGAAAGTGTGGGTACTTCGAGTTTTGTTCCTAGGGCCGCTTCCCAAGGCGTAACTGGGACTGTCAATAATAGGTTTAAACCTTGTACATCAAACAAGGGGTGGGGCACTAACCTAATATGTAAGAATAAGTCACCATTCAATTGGGTGTGTTCTTCGGATGCACCATGAACTGGAGCACCTTGACCTTTGACTCTAATGCGTGCGCCATCTGCAACACCAGCGGGTATTTTTACATTTAGAGACTTTTTAATTTGTTTACTTTGTTGACCATCAAAAACAGGTATTGAATATTCTAAACTCTTTGTTAACCCAGACACAGATTCCTCTAGGAATATAGGAACTTCCATTTCCAGATCTTGACCTTTATGTTGCTGGGCGCCGTCAGATCCAAAACCTTGTGCTCGGCCGCCAAAAACAGAATTAAAGAAGTCAGAGAAGTCTGCGCTGGAACCATTATTAGCACTATGATTGCTTTCATAAGATTGCCATCCAGGGGGAGGTGTAAAGCCTTGTTCTGAATTTGCACCATAACTTTTCATCTCATCGTACTCAGCACGTTTGGTCTGGTCTTTTAACACTTCATAGGCTTCAGCTACCTGTTTAAATTTTTCTTCTGCATCTGCGTCTGGATTCATGTCAGGGTGAAACTTAAGAGCCAGTTTTCGATAGGCCTTTTTGATTTCTTTTAGTTCGGCATCTTCGTTTACACCCAAAATTTTATAGTAATCTTTAAACTCCATTATTGGTTCCTTTACATCAATTTAGGTTATCCCCATGCAGAACAAGCTAATTGTTATGCCCACTTGATACTATTGTTATTGTTGTATTCCAAGAGAAGAATAGCTTTTCCTATCTTCTCGTTAACTCTTGACTGTGTAGTTAGGAATATCGATTAAAATATAACAATTTATGTTCGCTCTATAACATCCAAAACTGTCTTGACTAGGGTGTTTTCTATGAAAGGCTTTTCTATAAAATCAATGGCTTTAGCTTGCATTGCACGAACGGCATCACTAACGTTACCGCTTGATGACAGAACAATTGTGGGTAACCTTAGACCAAGATTATTGATATGTTTGAGTAATTCAATGCCATCCATGTTAGGTAAATTAACCTCAACAATAAGGCATGATGCTCTGGTTCTTAATTTATTGTTAAGAAAGTGCTCTGCTGACTCAAACACTTCAACTGTCAGTCCACTGAGTCTTAGAACTGCAGAAAGTGATTCCATTAACCTTTGATCATCGTCGACCAAATAGACGATTGGTTTTTCAAAAGTACTCATTGTTTTGCCATTGATACCCAAATTACACTGTAATTGTTATTTACTAGACTTGAGATTAGTGTTGGTAATTATCGGTGTCTACTTCAGGTATTGGCAATAAGCATTTATACCTAATTAACTAGTAGCAGAGGCATCAATTACAACTTTAACAAGCTCAGCTAATGACCTTACCTCCATTTTATCCATAACATGAGCCCTATGGATCTCAACGGTCCTCTGACTTAGATGTAAATCAATGGCGATCACTTTATTGGCTTTTCCTGCCACTATCGCTTCAAGTATTTGAGTTTCGCGGTTAGTTAGTGATGCTAATTTCGCTTGGGTTTGTTGTATTTTTTCGAGTCTTTGTTGGTTTTTAAAGTTTACTTGAAGGGCTTTTTGAAGCGCATCTATAAGTTGTTGCTCTCGAAAGGGTTTTTGAATAAATTCCATCGCGCCATGTTTCATCGCTTCCACAGCCGTTGGTACGTCTCCATGACCTGTGACAAATATAATCGGTAGACAACATCCCAGTTTTTCGAGCCTATGTTGGCATTCTATGCCACTGATTAGCGGCATTCGAATGTCCAACATGATGCAGCCATTGTGTTTGTCGAAGCTTTCTTCAACATAGGCATCCAAAAACACTTGAGCATTTTTGTAGCATATATTACTTAGTCCTATGCTATCTAGCAGCATGGAGACTGAATCTAAAACGGCTTCATCATCATCCACTACATGCACAATGGGTGAAGAAGACTCATGTTGGGTGGTTCTATTCATTTGCTGTTAATTCTCTGTATTTTCTTGGTTTTTAGCGGTGGCAGGTAAGTGAAACGAAAATGTACATCCAGATGGGTGATTAGCCTCAAAGTAGATCCTTCCGCCATGTGCATGAATAATGGTTTGACTCACTGACAACCCCATACCCATCCCTGATTCCTTGGTAGTAAAAAACGGGTTAAATATACTGCCAATCGTTTGTGCATCCATTCCCAAGCCACAATCACTCACTGATACCTCGATAAGTTCATCTGATAACCATTGGCTTTTTATAATTAAAGGCGCGCCTTTTATATGTTCCATCGAATCAATCCCGTTACGGATAAGATTCAACAACACCTGTTGAATTTGTACAGGGTCAACTAACAATTCTGGTTCTTTTATACTTTCCAATTTTACTATGACTTCATGATCTAAAATACGCGTATCGACTTTAGCCAATTTGACTGTCTTAGTGATTAACTCATTGAGATCAACGTATTCACGTTGTGAGATACGCTTCTTAACGAAGGTTCTAAGTCGATCAATCACGTCACTGGCTCTAATGGCTTGGTCACAAATTTTATCTAAGGTAGCGGCTACTTTTTCAATGCTCTGTTGTGAACCAGACTCTAGCAATCGTTTAGATGCTTGGGCATAACTGGATATGGCGGTGAGTGGTTGATTCATTTCATGGGCAATACCAGCTGCAAGCTCACCCATAGAGCTTAATCTTGATGCGTGAGACAAACGATTTCTATTGTCTTGCGCCTCCATTTTATCGCGTTCTTGTTCTGATATATCTCTAATAATGCCGACAAACTGGATGTGGCTAGAGCCTTTTACTTCACCTACACTGAGAAAAATAGGAAATTCTTCTCCGTTGGATTTCTTTCCTTTTACTTTTCTACCTGTACCAATAATTTTTGCTTGGCCGGATGTCATATAAGAGGAGAGGTAAGTATCGTGTTCGCGGCTAAATGGGGCAGGCATTAACATCTTTATATTTTTACCCAATACCTCCTGACTACTGTATAAAAACATTTCTTGAGCCGCGCTATTGAAAAGCTCAATTGTGCCTTTCTTATCAATAATAACCAGGCCGTCAACGGCGGCATTAAGTAAGGCAATTAATCTTTCGTTAGCATCTTCAATGGTTTCTTTACGTTCACTACTATCTGATAAAAACCGGCCCAAATTTGTACTGTCAGATGCTGACATGAGTTGTTCCCATATAGTTCTATATACCCTAAACGCCATTAAACCTGTAATTTCTTAGGTTGTTGCATTTCGCCAAATAGCGCCGCGGTTATAGGTAGTTACCGAAACATTTTACGCGATACTTCGGATAGCGAGCGCTAGTAGGTAAGTTATATTATTTAGGTAACAAGTGAAAGCGACAGCTAGACAATTATGCCGTATGTCAGTTGATACTCTAAGTTTTACGAGGCATTAAAAGTATGGATAGTTCATATCAACCTAAGAATGATCGTTACAGCGAGTCTCCACTTATTGGTAATCATAGAGGGACTCAATACAACACCCATCACTCAACGCGAGGACATTCTCATCGTATTTTCCAGCGAAGGGATAACTTGTTTGCTGCTGGTGATTACTTTGAAGGTGTTTATATTTTGCGTTCCGGTTCAGCTAAAGCATTTATTACATCTAGAAACGGTGAAGAGCATATAACCAAATTTTACTATCCAGGTGATATGTTAGGACTCGATGGATTTGATGTAAATATGCATACACAGTCGGTACGATTCCTTGAAACCAGTAGTGTGTGCCTAATAAAAGCATCACAGGTTCAAAACCTAATGGGTACCGACCAAAAGTTTCGTGAAGCAATATTGCAATCAATGAGTCACAACTTAGCCTGTGATAGCGCCATGATGATGTGTCTCAGTACTTGTTCAAGCGAACAAAAAGTCGCACGGTTTTTAATGGACTTGTCTATCAGTTTTTCTGAAAGGGGACTGTCAGCGGGAGAGTTTATTCTTAGTATGACACGTACTGATATCGCCAATTATTTAGGCATGGCGATTGAAACGGTGAGTCGCATATTTTCAAGTTTTCAGGAAAGACACATAATCTCCGTACAACAACGCTTTTTGAGCATCGTTGACTTCGCTGCTTTGAATGCGTGCGTTTCAATCGATGTTTGTGCTAAGACTGCCGCCAATAATTCAAGTTCAAAGAAAGCTATTTTGACCATGAATTGAGGGATGTTTCTGCAATCACAACTAAACCAATAAAGAGTGTGAATCACTTTTTTGGAGAGTAAATATGAAAAAGTACCAACGTATTTTAGTGGCGATTGATATCTATTCTGAATATGATCATGTACTTCAACGAGCTTTGTCTATTGCTACCAATAAGTCTCATCTACATTTGGTTTTTGTTACTTTACCCAGTACCTATTTTCAGCCTTACATTAGTGACGTAGGAGGTGAGTATGTCGCTGAGATCCACAAACAAGCAAAGCTATGTTTACAAGATATTGCCACAAAAAACCATATACCGACTAAACAAGTTTATCTACCTATTGGAAATACGGCTGATGAGATCCACACACTAGCTGATGAAATGCATGCTGATCTTATTGTAATCGGTACTCATGGACGCAGTGGCGTGAAACTGCTATTGGGGTCGACAGCTAACTCAGTGTTACACGGCGCGAAACAAGATGTTCTGGCTGTTAAAATGGCTTAGTCGGTTCGATAGTCAAAAAACACTGAATGAATCAATTCAAGTAGTCTCTGTATGAATATGCCTTGCCTCCCATTTCGACATCAATCGCTAACAGTGAAATGCTTGGAGCACGTGTTTGAGTGTTCCCATTAAACGGATAGGCTAATCCTGGAGCCCTAATTTTCTGAGTATGGTCATCATTGGGCACCACCGCGTAAAAGCAGACTGAATCAAATTGGCTGCAATAAATATAGTAAAAAACACCCAGTTGGCGTGTACGTAATAGGTCAGTAACAGCGATACTAGAATCATGACCCCGGCGACTAATCTTAATGCTTGATTAACGTTCATTTTTTACCTCTATTATAGGATTGAATTGAATTACTTTTTATATTAGATAAATCTAATATTAGACAAAACTAATGTAAAGGGTATACTATCGTAAGTCAAATCAAACTGGAGTGCTTTAATTGGATCTAGATCAAATAAAAGCCAATGCGTCTGAGGCAGAATCATTTCTAAAAATGATAGCCAATAAAAATCGCTTAATGATCTTATGTAGCCTAGTTGCCGGAGAATGCTCAGTAACCAAATTGAATGAATCAGTCCCGCTGACTCAATCGGCTTTATCACAGCATTTAGCGGCTCTAAGAAAGGCAGGAATGGTGTCCACTAGGCGTCAAGCGCAAACCATTTATTACTCGGTTACCGACGTTAAAGTGAAACAAATAATCGAAAAAATGTATGAATTTTTCTGTGATACACAGTAGTACAAGGCTATGAAACAACATCCAATAGATAGATTAGTTGCTTATTCTTTAAACGGTGGTTTTCCGCAGTTTGTGTTTGTTATTGCGTTATTTTTAGGGGCCATTGCCCTTACTTATACACCGCGAGAAGAAGAACCACAAATTGTTGTGCCCATGATTGATGTGTGGGTAGATGTGCCCAATCTATCTGCCCGTCAAGTTGAGAGACAAGTCACCATAACCCTTGAAAAATTGATTAAACAAGTACCAGGTATAGAGCATATATACTCGACGTCTCGTGATGGTGGATTAAGTGTTACCTTGCGCTTTGAAGTAGGTGAAGACAGAGAAAGGGCGTTACTCAATACTTACAATAAGCTTCATTCCAATCAAGATAAAATCCCTGAAGTGGTAACAGATTGGATCGTAAAACCCATTGAGGTTGACGATGTTGCGATACTTATGATTGCATTGTTCAGTACTGCACCAGATCTCTATTCGGACTACGATCTACGTAGAATGGCACAAGAAACCTCAACAGTCATTCAAAGCTTACCTGATACCAGCGAAGTCAATATAGTGGGTGGCCGCTCAAGAGAGATACAAGTACTGCTTGATATTCAGTCACTCGCTGCAAGGCAAACGAGTGTGATGAATGTCATGGACGCATTGGCGATATCGAATCAGTTGTCTAGACATGGCGAACTGCAACTTAGACAAGAGTCGATAATAATTGAGTCAGGAGATGTCATTCGCGATCTCCAGGAACTGAAGAATATAGTGGTTAATGTCATCAATGGAAAAATGGTGATGCTTAAGGATGTCGCGCAAATTATTGATGCACCTGCTGAGCCTCAAAGTTACCAGTGGTTAGAGTTTGCTAGTGCTTCCAAAAGTCAACTACTAGACAAGTACCCTATGGTTACCATCAGTGTAGCTAAACAAAAAGGCAGTAACGCGGTAACAGTTGCCAACAATGTATTGGCGAAAATGAGTGAGTTAGAAACGCAGTTATTGCCACAAGAAGTGCACTACGAGTACTTGAGAAATTACGGGCAAACCGCTAATGAAAAAGTCAACAATTTAACCTCTAGCTTGGCATTTGCAGTCTTTACTGTGGTGGTGTTTATTGGTGTGTTTTTGGGCTGGCGTCAGGCAATAGTCGTGGCGCTAGCGGTACCGATATGTTACGGACTGACACTGATGTTGGATTTTGCGTTTGGTTACACTATCAACAGGGTCACTCTATTTGCTTTAATTTTATCACTTGGTTTACTAGTGGATGACCCGATCACCGGTATCGACAATATCACAAGATTTTTGGGTAATAAAAATAGCTCTAAAAAAGACAACATTATTAACGGGATGTCAGAAATACGACCCGCTCTTATTATGTCAACTATTACTATCATTCTAGCCTTTGTACCTCTGGCATTTATTACAGGCATGATGGGCCCCTACATGGCTCCAATGGCGTTTAATGTCCCGGTAAGTGTGATGATTTCCACCTTCGTTGCCTTCGCGATCACGCCTTGGTTGGCGGCGAAACTATTAAAACCGACAACCACTGAAGTAGATGAAAACAAACATGGGCTGTATTCGCGTTTGTTAAACCCTTTAATACTCAAGAAGGGACGTAGCAAATTAGGTTTATGGATAGTTCTAGTGTTGTTTATCATTTCTTGTGCGCTGCCTTTGATGCGAAGTGTACCGCTAAAATTATTACCTTTTGATAACAAAAACGAGATTCAGGTGTTGATTGATATGCCACAAGGCACATCTTTAGAACAGACCTCGGCTAAAGTAGAAGAAGTGATAGAAATCGTTAAACGCTTGCCAGAAGTGAAAGCCATCGCCAGTTACATCGGTCAACCATCTCCAATCGATTTTAACGGTATGGTACGCCAACATTATTTACGGCAGTCACCTGACCTTGCTGAATTACGTGTGACCTTATTAGATAAATCCGAGCGTGAGCACCAATCTCATGCAATTGTTTTAAGACTTAGAGAACAACTAGCAAAACTACAACAGACACATCTGACAATAAAAGTGGTCGAAGTACCTCCCGGGCCTCCTGTATTGAGTACCTTTGTGGCAGAAGTCTATGCCGAACCGTTTGTGAGTCCACAAGTACACCAAGCAGCCGCACAAAGTTTAATGCAACGCCTTAAATCAGAAGCACACGTGGTAGAAATAGACTCAACAATTAACAGCGAACAACAAATCTGGCGTTTTGTCACTGACAAACCAAAAGCCGCACTTTCTGGGATTTCCACAGTCGATATTAACAATGCCTTAGGCGTGGCTATCACTTCGAAAAGAGCCGGCATATATCAAGTTGAAAACGACGCGTCACCAGTCCCCATAGAAGTAAAGTTGCCTTACGAAAATAGACAATCTTTAACTGATATCTTAAGTCTTCAAGTTTTGGGACAAAATGGAATAGCACAACAAAACACTGGTTTAGGATTAGAATCATCACCACAATCCTTAGTCAGTTTGGCGGAACTTGGGCATTGGCAACAAACGCAAGTATCTCAACCTATCTTACGCAAGGATCTGGTACCGGTCATCTATGTCACAGCAGAGTTATCGGGGCGTACACCTGCTGAAGTCATTGCAGACTTGAGCACAGATTTAACTGCAGATCTTGATACTTCCGCTTCAAGTCAGTCTAACGACCCAATAGATTGGAAAAACCGAACTTATTTGCAACCGGGCGGTGGTGAGCCGTGGCAACTACCCGCTGGCACATCCTACTCATTTTCTGGTGAGGGGGAATGGAAAATCACTGTAGATGTGTTTAGAGATATGGGCATTGCTTTTGCGTTTGCTTTAGTAGCAATCTTTTTTCTGCTTAAACTACAAACTTCTAGCTCCGCTCTAGCTTTGATTATTATGTCGGCGATCCCTTTAACTATTATCGGCATAATGCCGGGGTTTTGGCTGTTGAATCAATTTGGAGAACGCACTATTGCAGGGGCACCTGATCCTATTTTGTTTACGGCTACCGCCATGATAGGCATGATTGCCTTGGCGGGCATAGTCGTTAGAAACTCTTTGATTTTAGTCGAGTTTATTACGCTGGCTAGAGCCAAGGGCATGAACATTAAACAAGCACTGTTGGCAGCAGGGGAGGTTAGAATGAGACCCGTACTACTCACCGCGGGTACAACCATGCTAGGCAATTTAGTGATAACACTTGACCCCGTTTTTAGCGGCTTAGCATTGGCCATTATTTTCGGCATTATTGCATCAACACTGTTTTCATTGTTTGTGGTGCCTATGGTGTATTTCTTAGTATTTGAAGATAGCCCA
Source organism: Paraglaciecola arctica (assembly GCF_018861065.1). Lineage (GTDB taxonomy): Bacteria > Pseudomonadota > Gammaproteobacteria > Enterobacterales > Alteromonadaceae > Paraglaciecola > Paraglaciecola arctica_B. Next base: position 171,142 of record NZ_JAHKQO010000015.1, on the reverse strand, counting down.
AGTCCACAGTTACAGGAGCAAACAATATGAGTTTTAAAAAATGGGGGATCCCGCTGATAACTGTTGTGGGATTATTGCTAGTTGTAGCTTGGATGGCTGGGGTGTTTAGCAGTCGTGTGGCGCCGGGGTTATTAGAGCGCTCAAGTAATAGTACTGTAGAGAGTTATAGCGTCATGCTCAGTAGCAAACCCAATATCGAGTCTATTCCAGCTGGAATAAAAGCCAGAGAAGCAACCCTAGTCTCCAGCCAAATTCTATCTCGAATTAAAAATATACATGTCAGGGCAGGGGAAAGTGTAGTCCAAGATCAGTTACTTGTTACGCTCGAAAGTGCTGCTTTAAAGGCACAATTAGCTCAAGTGGTGGCGATGGAGGAAGCGGCTCAGGCTTCGTTAATTGAATCTCAAGAAACGCTAGAAAGGACTCAAGCACTTAAAGATAAAGGCTTAGTTTCACAAAGTGTACTTGATAACGCTATTGCTGGTTTCCGTCGCTACGATTCTGAAGTTGTAGCCGCAAAACAGCGTAAACAAGCAGCGCAAACAGCCCTTGAATATACAGAAATCGTTTCTCCTTTTTCCGGCGTGGTCGTTGAAAGGTCTGCTGAGCCAGGTAACATGGCGTCTCCCGGACAACTACTGTTGTCTTTGTATGATCCTCTGACTTTGCAAATTGAGGCAGATGTGCGTGAATCATTGGCTATCAAACTACAGGTTGGGCGAAAAATATCTGTGGAAATAGATTCTCTTGGTAAAAATATTGACGCTACCATAGTAGAAATTGTGCCGGCCGCTGATCCCAATGCACGCTCGTTCTTGGTTAAAGCAGGTATAGAGTTCGATCCACAATTGAAACCAGGCATGTTTGCCAGAATGCTAATCGAAGACGGTACCAGCGAAGTGCTGTCTATACCCGTTAATTACGTTAAAAGTTACGGGCAACTTGATATGGTGTGGTTATTACAAGACGGTGAAATTAACCGTCGTTTTGTACGTTTAGGAAAAACTCAAGGTGATCAAGTAGAAATTATTTCAGGTCTCAACTCCGGTGAAACGCTTGTTTTGAGCGCCATTTAAACATGACATATAGATTAAGGAATTTACCATGCTGACAACTCTTCCATCATTGCTACAGCAAGCATCACAAAACGTGCAACTAGTCACAGCGAAACAGGCGGCTCAAGAAATGAGCCAAAACCATGGGTTGCTGATAGATGTTCGGGAGCCTGCTGAGCACGCTGCGTCGCCGGCAGTTGGTGCTATCAATATACCTCGAGGGGTATTGGAAATGAAAATGTTAGAGATAGAAAAACAAGCTGAGCGCCCAATATACTTGCATTGTGCGTCATCTTTGCGAGCGGTACTAGCGGCTGAACAATTGGCGAGAGTTGGTTATACAGATGTCAGTGTTATCAGCTGCAAAATGGACGAAGTGCATAAAATTCATCAATATAGTGAGTAGCTCTATGAAACACCGCACCGACCCTTTTGTTAATGACTATGTATCATCTTTGGTTAAAACTCAGATTTTATTCGAACCGATACCAGGTATTTTCATAGGCTAAACTCCCCCATAGTGCATGAGCCAATGCGGTATCTGACAACTCAAGGTTTAACGGTTTAGGGACCAGCGTTTTTTGCCTGAAGTCATAAGTAAAATTCAAAGCTGGTTTCAGCGGTTGAAGTATTGTTACTTCATCCGCTTTCATATATGCAAAGTTATCAGCATATTGCATCATCGCTCGCCCCGGCGCTTTTGTATTACTAAGGTCGTGTCCCAACATTGGAGATTGATTAGTGATCCCAATTTGTGAAAGTAGTGTGGGTGCTAGATCCATTTGACTAACCACCCTGTTATCAATGAACCCCGTCTTCGATGAATTAAGAATAACGCCTGGTATATGAAAATTTTTTATTGGCACAAGATCACTACCCAATGCTCTTGCATCATGATCAGCCACTATTAAAAATACTGTGTCATTCCAGTAGGAGCGAGTTCTAGCGGTATCAATAAACTGTCCTAGGGCGTGATCAGCATATTTAACCGCTTTATGCCGCATCCGCTCTTTTTCATCGTAGAGTGATAATTGCTCTTTTGAATATTCAATAGGGCTTACCATTCCATCGGGAATTTCAAATGGGTCATGATTGCTAGAAGAAAATATGAAACTAAAAAACGGTTTGTTTTGATTATGAAGTTCAGTTAATTCAATATCTGCTTGTCTAAATAGATCACCATCACTGACCCCCCAAGATGCAATAAATTGCGGGTTGATAATGTCGTTGAAATCAACAATATCGATAAAGCCGTTACCTAGGAAAAAACTCTTCATATTGTCAAAATGGCTCTCACCACCATAGATAAATTGAGTCGTATAGCCGTGCTTCTTTAATAGATTAGCAATGGTAAAAAAGTGACGCTGTGATTTATCTAGCTTGACCACCGCCCTTGCTGGTGTCGGGGTAAAGCCGGTAATAACAGCCTCGATACCTCGAACAGAACGGGTACCTGTTGCAAACAATCTTTTGAATGCCCAACCTTCATTATTCATCTTATCAAGTTGTGGGGTGAGTGGCAGGCCGCCTAAAGATCCCACAAATTGGGCGCCTAAGCTTTCCTCTAAAATAATGACCAAATTTTTAGGCTTTCCTTGATAAGCCGGTTGGCGAGTAGTCAACGAAGGTTGAGATGTATCTATAAATGAATCTAGCGCTAATCCTGTTTCGCCGCGAATAAGTGAAATGACTTTTTGTTCATCCATTTTGCCATAAAGTTTTGCGGAGTTTTTTTCATTACTTAATTGTTTATAGGCATGGACAACACTATAGATTGAATTTAAGGCTAAAGAATTAACCAGAGGGTCGGTTGAAAAATACACCAGGGATGGGTTGATTGGCCTATGTGCAATTGTACCTCGTGCACTAAACATGAGAATAAATAACATCAAAGCACATGATAACAAAGACGCTATTGGAGTAGGGGAGACCTCACTTTTTTTTAAACTAACAGTACCGCTCAATAGCGGTTTTATTAGGAAAATTGCCATAATGAGTGTGATCAGTACGCTGACCAATGTTAAGGAGTGTCCGTTGATTAACATCTTCATCACTTCATTTGGGTATTCTAAATACTCAATGAACAATCTATTTGGACGGAAGCCATATTCGATAATGAACGCAGGTGTGGCAAGTTCAAAAAAAATCACTGCAATTAAAATAGCGAAAAATATAACCTTTAGTATCCTGAGCCAATGATTCTGGTATTGAGTCAACATCAACCAAGGATGCAAGATGGCAGGTAAAATCAATACGTATCCCAAGGTACTCAAGTCTATTCTTAACCCGCTTAACAAAAGCGCACTCAATACCTGTGTATCCTCGATGTGTTCAAACTGCCAAACCGCTAAACCCACCCTAGAAACGAGCAAGATAGAAATTAACAATAAAGAAAATAAAACAAAGGGACGAACTAAATTCAGGACTGCAGTAATCATGGTTATTAAGCTCAAATACAACATAGATTTGAGCTTAATAAATGAAACTTAAGAAGGACTTAACTCGACTTAATTGGAAGCAATTGTATTTCTAAAGGTGATTTGGGGAGAATAAATATCAAATAACTAAGTTATCAAATCCCATCCAAATGATAAATGCACAGTACGCCAACAATAGAATTTTACCGTTATTGTTGGTTAGTTTAGAGCCGTTGCGTGCTACAACTAGAAAAAAGACAGTGGCGCCAAGTAGGAACACAAGCATTGGAAGTACATTAGGAAAACTAAATACCACCGTTCCTGTGACTAATACTCCAACAGGCAATACCACCAACAAGTCAAAAACATTGCTACCGAAAGCATTCGTTAGGCTGGCTGCATTGACTTTTCGTTTTGCCGCTTTAACACTGACAAATAAATCCGGAATACTGGTAGCTGCGGCCAATATAGTCGCCCCCCAAAAGTAACTTGGTGTGTCGAACATTTCGCCAAGTTTTATCACCATTTGTATCAAAACCTCTACAGATATAGTCACCAGCATCATTGAGATTAGTAATTTTGCCCAACTCTTTAGTAGTGGGATGTCGCGATTCTTTTTGTCTGTTTTGTGGTCGCTAACTTCTTGGTATTGGATATATATGTAGAGCACGTAGAACAGCAGCGGCAGGAACATCATTGAAGTGCTAAGTGTTGCGCTCATAGGCGTGTTCGGTAATGGGTTGTAAATCAGTGCTAACGATAAAGTTAACATGATGATTAATACACTGATTAAATAAAACTGTGCTTCTCTGTAAATAAGGTCGCGTCCAGCTTTGAGCGGGCCTTTACGAAACAAAACTGACATTCCTGGGATGACCAATATATTAAAAACCGCTGAACCAATAATGGTCGCCAAACCCAATTCAAAGTCTCCGTGAATTCCCGCTGCGAGAATAATAGTCACCAACTCGGGAAAGCTTGAACTAATCGCCATCACTGTTGAGCCTTTGACTGAGTCAGGTAGTCCGTAATAAAGGGCTAGTTCGTGGCATGCGTCTTCAAGATAGTTGCAAGCCTTCCACACTATGGCTGCAGCAATAGTCATAACAAATAATAGATAAGCAAGTTCTAAAAACACAATAATCCTTAAGTATTGAATTCTATCTTTGACAAGGGCAACAATTCTTATTGAACGGCAGCGAAGGTTACTATTTTCGTCACTTTTCGGGTAAACCTCAAATTGGTAGTCATGCTATTCACCTGTAAACATTTGTATCAAGCAAAGTCTATTCCAAACCAATTTCTATTTGGTTTATATAGGTATGCAAATTATTAGAAAAAGTTCATTTGAAGCCGCTAATAGACATAAATTATCGTTCTGTCATTTAAGGGGCGAAAGACACCTTGATTATCCCTAGGGCAATTGGACCTACGTTACCCTGCAATTGGTATTTGTGGCACTAAGTGTGACTGAATAAAGTTTGATGCAGGTCAAGCTCTTAGATTTACTTCTACTTATACTGAAGATTACTAAAACGAGATGTTTGGCATTGGGTGTTTAACTATCTCGGTTGTTTATAAAGGTGTGTGTTACTTAGCCAAATGTTGGGAATGATTATATGCAAGCACAACAGACTCAAAGTTCTACTGTCCAATTAGCTGGAAAAACGATAACAATTCGCCCAATTAATCTGCAAGACATGACTTTAGAGCAGGATTTTATCGATCACCTATCCCCAGAGACTAAACATTATCGCTTTTTTGGGGCAATAAATCATGTATCTGACACCGTGTTGAAAAGCCTATGTGATATAGATGGAAAAAATTCAATGGCTTTTATTGCCACTGAAAATAGTAATGGTAAGGAGATTGAAATTGGAGTTTGCCGTTATGTGTTTAGTGAAAATCCGGATGTTCATGAGATGGCGCTTACAATAGCAGATGCCTGGCAACATAAAGGTTTAGGGAAGTTGCTTATGACTCATTTAATGTCATATGCCAAAAGTCATGGAATACAGACATTATATGCTGTTGAACTGGCTGAAAACCCTCAAATGCATGCATTGTCAAAAGAACTAGGAATGTTAGCAAAAAGGGACCCTGATGACTGCCACCAAGTGATTTATTCATTAGCACTTTAATATCAATCTGAGGCGAATATATGAAAAATGAAATAGCTGAAAACGCAAAACATGAAGTCGAAAAAATTCTAGAACAAGTTAAACAAGAAAGAGACGAAATTGTACTTAAGGCACATTTGTTAAAAGCCGATGCAAAAGATGAATGGCACAAGGTTGATAAACAATGGGAGCATTTCAAGTCTAAAGCAGGGCAGGTAGGAAAAGAGGCAAAGGGAGCATCTGGAGATGTATCTGCAGCAGCAAAACTATTAGGTGAAGAAATCATGAAAAGTTTTCAACGCATTCGTAAATCTCTTTAAGTTTGAAACTGCTAGATAACACTTCTTTAGATACTCATTACCGCCACTAGTAAAGAAAGCTCATAGCGTTTCTATAACTATATGCAGAAGTAGTGGTTTAAATGGACAGGTAACTCCTCCCCAGTAGGGAGTTAGCCGGGCACAGTGAGGGTAATGCCTTGATAGCTTATTTATAGGCAGTTCTTTTATAGATAAATCTTGTTTGGAGTAGGGGATTTCGATACTGTTTTATTGGCTACAATATATAGTTACTTTTGAGTCAATTTTAATGAGAAATAAAACAACAGATCAGGTCATCCATATCATATCCATTTATGCTTTCTAAACAATGCTAGCATGCCGCAAATCATTACTACTATGACACACCAAACTGCGATATAACCATATTTCCACTGAGTTTCTGGCATATTAAATGAGCTGATTTGTGAGTCAAAATTCATTCCATATACTCCTACAATAAAAGTAGGAGGAATGAAAATTGTAGCGATAATGGTCAACACTTTCATAACATCATTTAGCTTCAGGCTGACGCTGGTCATATACAGATCCATCAAGCCCGATGTCATTTCATGATAGGTTTCGAGTAGCTCCATAATCGCGATGACATGGTCGTGACAATCTCGGATATGCAGCTTGGTTTCGGACGAAATTTGGGTGTTTTCGTCATTACGTAATATTTCATTTATCACTTCGCGTTGAGGCCAAATACGCCTTTTTAGTAGCAATAATTCCCGGCGTAATTTATGAATTTGGTTCAATACATTAGCGTCAGACTTTTCTAACAATTCATCTTCAATAGACTCAATACGTTCAGAATAATACTCTAATAATGGAAAGCCATAATCGATGACACTATCAATGAGATTGTAAAACAGATAATCGGATTTACGTTGGCGTAGTTTACCGGCAACTTTTTGCAATCTAGCCATAACTTTTTGAAATGGGTTAAATCCACCCGAACAAAAAGTGACGACTGTATTTCCTATCAAGAATAGACTGACTTGCTCAATTCGAATTTGATTATCGGTATGTACAGGTAAACTTAAAATTACGAATATTTGTTCTTCATTAATTTCGACTTTAGGTCTTTGACCAGAATTCACTATGTCTTCAACGTATAAATCGTGAATATCTAAGCCCTTAGCGAGAGTAGACAAAGTCTCATGTGTTGGATCTCCTTGTACATGTATCCAGGATACATTTGGGCTGTCAATAAATGGTCGGCAATCATGAACGCTAATATTATTATTTACAGTAATACTTGTTGCATCGTAATAGAGCAAATCAACTGAAAAAATATCACTTTCTGGCTCAGCTAATTCTCCAGGACGGGTACCAGGCTGATGATAGCGTTTATGAAAAAGTTTCATTCAAATCCTTAAAACATCATGTCACTAATTACAGAGTATGATGCAGCGCAAACTAAATTGTTTCAATCACGCTGTAACAGTTAACTTTTTAGTTATGGAATATTAGGTATGTTTTTAAAACGAGACTAACAACAAAGCCAGTTATTTAGTCATGATGATTTACATTCAATAATTAAACACTGTACCTTTTTCGCTACAATGATTAAGGTAAATAATTGTGTCTTCATCTTATTACGGCTTTCGACCCAAAGCGGACGTTGACCTTTCATAGAGACTTTCCTTAATTTAGTTGGAGTATGAGCAATTAATAGACGTTCAGTAGACAAGGTAAGAGCCTCACGTGATGGTCATGAATTTCATGAAAACTGGGCAGCGCGCAGGGCGTTGCAATTATTATGGCCGCAAGATGATCTTATCGGTATAGCCATAGAAGGTTTACACCCAGCCGACCAAAAAAATGCCGCCACTGAAACCGTAGAAATTGCCGATGCCACTATGTACTACGGTAAAAGGCCGACGTTTAAAGGATCAGGCAAGGTTGTAATAGTTCAACTCAAATACTCAATTAGCGATGAGCGCACCCCCTTTCGCAACAGCCATGCTAAAAAAACCATCATAAAATTTTCTACTGCATACAAAGACCATATAAATATGCATGGCGTCAATGAAACCAATAAAAAGCTAGAATTTGAGTTAGTAACTAATAGACCCATATACCCTGCTTTAGAGGATGCGGTTCGATTTATAGCCGAAGGAAAACCTTTAATAGGCGAAAATAAAAAGCAAGCGGATCAATTTACAATGGCATGCGGTCTTAAGGGCAAAGAACTTAAGGATTTTGCTAAAAGAGTATCTTTTTCTGGTTTCTCTGGAAGTTTAGAAGATAACAAGCGTAGTCTATCAAAAACTTTGGCCGATTGGTCAGCTGGTCGTGATCCTATGTCACGTGCTTATCTAGAAGGCATGAAACAGTTGCTAAGAGATAAAGCAGGAACTGAAGGAGAAAGAAATAATGTTATAAAACTTGTCGATGTTTTAGATCGTCTAGAAGTGAATAAAGAAGATCTTTTTCCATGCCCAGAGAGCTTTCCTGAAGTTGGGCAGATAGTAAAACGAGAGCAATTAGCAAACGCTATCAAACTTATAGATAAAACTCGCGATCCATTTTTGATACATGCCGCTGGCGGTGTTGGGAAAACTGTTTTTTTACAAAGCATTACTGAACACTATTCGAAGGATCATGAAGTTGTTCTATTTGATTGCTTCGGTGGTGGTGCATACAGAGCACCTGAAGATGCTCGTCATCTCCCTAAACGAGCTTTTACTCATATCGTAAACAGACTAGCCCAAAAGGGTTTGTGTGATCCCCTGATACCAATACATAACAATACAGAAGATCTAATCAAAACCTTCCGAAGCAGGCTTGAGCAAGCAGCTAATACTTTGCAAAGAGTATCTTCGGATAAAAAGCTAATGCTGTTTATTGATGCAATAGACAATGCCGCCGAGTTCGCACAAGAAAAAAATGAAGTTTGCTTTTCTAAAGAGCTACTGAGGAGTATTGAGTACAATCAAAGTATCCCAAACGTAACATTAGTTTTGAGTTGCAGAACAGAGCGCAGGGAAATAGCTAAAAAGGATCTTACTTGCGAAGAGTATAAGTTAAACCCCTTCTCCATTAAAGAAACTAAAATCTACCTAAAAAAGAGAGTAAAAAACCTTACCTCCACAGAAATTGAAGTTGCTCAAGCAAGGTCAGCTGGAAATCCTAGAGTTCTAGATCATTTAGCATTAACCGATAGAGGATTATTAGATCAATCCGAGATAAACAAAACGATTGAACTGGATGAACTGCTTAAAACTCGCATCGAGAAAGCTTTAAAGGAGGCATTAGGACGAGGATATAGAAAGGCCGATATAAATTCATTTTTTGCCGGCTTATCGGTTCTTCCTCCTCCTGTGCCAATCAATGAATATGCGATTGCTCAGGATATGGATGTGAGTGCAATAGAGAGTTTTATAGCAGATTTAGCGCCACTACTTGAGAGAACTAAGCATGGTATTTGGTTTCGTGATGAACCAACAGAAACATTAATAAGAAAAACTTATGCTTCAAATGAACAAGCCCTTAAAAAGGTATCTGAAAATCTATATAAACAACAAGGTGTTTCAGTATATGCCGCACGTTCTTTACCTGGCTTATTACAAAAGCGGGGGGATGGTGAAAAGCTATTTGAGTTAGCCTTTGATGAACGCTTTCCTATAGAAATTACAAGTACTGTTGGTAAGCAAGCCATTCGCCACGCAAGACTAAAAGCAGCGGTGTCTTATGCTACCCATACCGAAAACTATAATCAAATTGTTCGTTTGTCTGTTGAACTTTCTACTATTGAGGCTGGAAATAAAAGGGGGGCTGATTATATTTTAAATAATCCCGATTTGATCATTGCAGCTCAAGATACCGATGCAACAAGACGACTATTTGAAATTCGTACTCCATGGCAAGGTACCAGGCATGCAAGGCTTGCAATTGCGCATGTGCTATCAGGTGATTCAAGTGAAGCATACCGTCACGCCCTAACTGCTAATGAGTGGATCAATCACTTCGCTAAACAAGATGATGAATATAAAAGAGACCGTAGCGGACAAGAAAGAATAGATGTTGCGGCAATTCCGTTATGCATTTTATCACAAGGCGAAATCGAAACCGCTATTGGCTGGATGAGAAGATGGAAGTCTTGGTATGCTTATGAAGTTTCAGAATATATTTTCTCATTCATTTATCAATCAAAGCTTTTGTCTTCCAATCTGGTAATCGACGTAGATGAGTTATTAAAAGGTTTAACAGATGATATCGGTGTTATTACAGGAGCCTTATCTTTTCATGAATGTTCGGGTGATGATCAAAAGGAATTAATTAAAAAGCTTGCTAAGGCGTGTAATAAAAATAGTTCTATAAAAACAGGGAACAACTTTCATCGACATCGCGATTACGTTATTCAAGACGGTTTGTTTAAAGCTGGGTCTATAGCTTTGTCAATGGGCTTAAAATCAGAGGCATTATCGATTTGCGGAGCCATAAAGACTGAAGTTCCTAGACTATGGTCATTCAACGATAATTTTTCAATTCAAAATATCATCCCCTTTATTATAAATAAGGCCATAACTTCCATGGCAGAAGGGCACAATTTATCAGGGCAGGATATTTTGCCTGAAGAATTGGTAAAGCTATGGCCAACAACTGATAAAAAGATTAATGACGTTGAATTTGAAAAGTTGTTAAAAAAGGAAATCACTGAGAGGTTTAAGCAAAGCCAAAAAGAGAAAGTACAAAAAGATCATGAGCGATCATTTACTTATGATAATAAGAATAATTCTGAACGATTCTTGAACGAGCGTTTTCAGCCACTCACTGAATTATCAAAATCTTTAGCTGAATTATTATCCTCTCCCGTTGGTAAGGCGGAAACTGCTTTTCTTGATTTGGTGCGTGTATGGTCTGACGCCAGAAAAAAGAGAAGTATTTATGAACATGGTGAATTCAATAGGTTCTTCGACCAATTAGGCCAAGGATTACTTCTTTTTTCACTATGGACACGAAACGATTTATCAATTTTATCTATTACTAAGTTTTGGGAGACCCTAAGCGAAGGTAGTTTTATAGGCTCAGCTAATTTAATTCAGATTATATCAACTTTATCAAAGCAAACACTTTTTCACGAACTGGCTGGTGAAATGTCGCTAAAGGCCAGCACTATGATTGAGCAAGAAGACGATGTGGATGCGCGAGTTTCTCTTTATGCCAGTTTATCTAGAGCTATTTTACCTGCCAGTGTTGAAGAAGCAGCAGAGTATTTTAGAGCTGGTCTAGATCAAATGGATACCATTGGATCTGGTGATTATGCGTTTACTAATGAACTTTTGTTGTTTGCCGCTTCTATAAAAGGAGATGAGCTTGAAGGTAAAGATTTTCATACTTTAACCAATATCTGTGAACTCAATATAGGAGAAGAGCCTGGAAAATTTCCTTGGTATGCTTTTGCACAAGGCCTATCTAGAGTAGCCGGCTGTAACGTGTTGGCCAAACTGAGCCGGTGGGATGACCGTTCAAAAGTTTTATTTGAAGACACACTTCTACCATGCCTCCTAGCTTTATTGAATGATGATAAAATAGATGCTGATATAGCATTACCTCTGTTAAGGCTTTGTGATCCTTCTGAATCATACGGCTGTCGTACATCTTACTTTGCTCAAGCAATTGACAATCTTAATTTCCCTAATAAAGAGAAGCTTATTAGAGAGTTTATTACTCAATTTGAAGAAAATAACCCTAACATCCCGATGGATGATGATGTGGAAAGGTTGCGAGCAATATCTTCTAAGCTTTTGGGTGATACTGACGAGGCAACAATTCGTTTGCAGGCGCTTAGTGGAAAATTGAAGACTGTAAGGGAGCAACGTAATGAACACATGAATTACAGAGGTGCACCAGACCAGCAAGATAAAGGAAGCATAAAAAAAAGAGAGCAAGAAAACAAAAAAATAGTCATTGAACTTATCGCTGACACTGATCCAATGGATGAAACAGCCATATCTAAAGCCATTGATAAACTAGATGAAATACAAACCTTTTATACTCTTGAGAGAGACTACCTTTCGGGTATACGTGCAAAAGTAAGTTTTGGTGATCGTTCTCGTTATATCCAAATCATATCCAAACTTGAAAATTTATTTTACCGCAGAAAGATTAAAGAACTAAAGGCGTGTAAAGATAACTGGTGTAAGTCTTCCAAAGCTTTGAACACTTCATTTAGTAATATTGCTAACATTTTTTTTCAGCGACATTCAAGTGAGCTAATTAGCTCTGATAGCTTACCTACTTCAAACTTAGAGGAAATTTCAGATCTTTGCGATATACCGATCACAACGTTGGCAACACGGTTAATAAATGAATATTCTGGCTCTGATATTTATGTTCCTGCCGCAGTATGGATGTCTTTAGCTTCGATTATTTGCGAAAAGTCTGATGATGGTGAAGGCCAAAAAGCCTTAGTGCGCTTGCTCAACAGTAGTGCTGCTAAACTATCTTTGAATGTAGAGGATGGGGAGTGGGAAAAAACTATGTATCCATCAGAAGGTACAACTAAGATAGCAGCAAGTTTGGTATGGCTAAAATTAGGCGCTCCGTTAGCCGCAGACAGGTGGAGAGCGGCTCACAGTATTCGACGTTTTGCAAAACTAGAAAGATGGGATGTCATTGATATACTCGTTTCTAAAATATTTTTAGATAACGCACATCCTTTTCAAGCACCAGAGTTAGTCTTTTATCAGTTACATGCACGTCTGTGGCTATTAATTGCTTTAGCTAGAGTAGCCATCGATTATCCAAAGAAGCTAACAAAACACGCAGACATATTTAAGGAAATTGCTTTAGATGAAGATTTACCGCACGTCCTACTACAACACTTCGCTGTCAGTATAATCCAAACATGCATTAGCAAAGGTAATCTTAAACTTTCTGTGCAAGATGAGCAGGATATAAAAGCTGTCAACCAATCTCCACATCCTCGTTTGAAAAATAAAGTAAGAAAGTTCAGAAAATCTGGATTATATGATGCACGACCAGACACTGCACCAGAAGCTCAGGCAGAATTTTCTTTAGAATATGACTTCAACAAATATGACGTTCAGTATTTAAGCGATGTATTTGGCAAACATGGCTGGGAGATGAGCGACATCATTACAAAATGGGCTAGAAAGTTCGACGATAGCATAGATGGCATGTACGAAAGTGGCGGCAGGAATAGAAGCTTTGGTAGACGACAAACAAAAGGAATTACTTCCAGCTACCATACATATGGTGAACAGTTGGGCTGGAATTCCTTATTCTTAGCTGCTGGAGATATTCTTACTGAATCCCCTGTCACAAACGATTCATATGATGATGACCCTTGGCCTAATTGGATGAGCCGTGGAATGCTAACTCGAAAAGATGGGTTATGGTTATCAGATGGAGTAGATGTCCCCCCCCTCGACACTAAAATAAATCTATTTGAAAAGGGTGAGAAAGAACTCGTTATTACAGGTAACCAGAACACCATACTAAGTCTTATTGGACTTAATTCACTGAAGGTAAAAGATAATATAATTGTTGAGGGGAACTGGCATTCTTCTGATGGTATTAGTATTTACATATCCTCTGCACTAGTACCATCAGAGCAAACTAAACAATTAGCAACGAAGCTATCTAAAGAAGACCCTTTTCAAGCTTGGTTGCCAACTTATCAAGTGGGAGAGGAGGAAGAGGAATACATAAATAGTCAAAAAGAAAGTTATGAGGCGTGGCTTGTTTGCCCTAGTACAGAAAGTAAAATAGACGAAAGCGATACCTTAGGAGCTAGGTGTGCCATGGATCGCCCATACTTTACAAAAGAAATAACTAAAAGGTTCACGCTTGAAACAGGTGATCCCTTCAAAAGACAGTGGAATACGAGTGATGGTGATATTGCGGCAATTGCAGAAGCTTGGAGATACACAAGAGAGCATGACGAAGGAACATCTATCAATGGCCTACGACTAAAATGTTCAAAGGATTTTTTGAAAGATGTCCTAACTCAAAAGAATATGGATTTAATAATATTTATTAAACTACAGCGTTATGAGCAAAGTAATGGGAATACAGGTAGCCGCTATACACACACTACAGCCGTCGTAACCATTCAAGAAAATTCTGTTGTTGAGTTTTACGAAGGACATATAAACCAACTTCATAAATCTAAATTTTAATGTCCGATTAGGGCGTTTACCAGCATAACCTGTCAATACTTACTAATAGGGCTTTCAACCAGCGATCTGTTGGTCGCCATCCACTGCGACCAGTTGATCAACAGGTGAGGGTGTCGATTCGTAACGAAATCAAATTGGTACATGCAAATATAGCTAAAATTAGCTGCTGTACCGTTTGCAACTGTTTTATACATTACGACCCAGTTTCCCTTGTTCATTGGCCAAATTGGCTGTTTCGTTGCCTCATTTCTGCTAGGGTCGGCACCCACAATCGTTCCATCAATAATCATAATTCGTTTCCTAAGTCAGTTGGCTATTTGATACCAAACGAAGTTTATATAACAATTTAGCCGAGTAGGGTGAGCTGTTCTGCACTAACTTGAGTAACATGCAAAACGGTCACCCCACAAACCATTGCGGCACCTAGTGGCAAAACCGCACCAGAACAACACATAGTTGAATTATACGGTCATCCAGAGGGCCCATTCAGAATTACAGGCTCTACTAGTTATGACGCCACACATATCAGTTTGACAGCCGACTTACGTAATTCGACAGACCTGTATGTCATCACAGCCAATAACAAAGATACAAACACATTTGATACTATGGCGTCAGCGCTACAATGGCATATGTACCAGCACGTTGTTATTTTCAATATTGGAGAATATGCTAGTAGCCTTCGCCAACTGGCGATGTTTGTAAACTACACTTCGGCGATCTGTATCAAGCGTTCACAGTTTGAGACATTAACACGTGCAGTGTGATTGTTTTATGCTGCTGGTTAATGGTTAATAATACTATGGGTCGTACACTAACTATTTAATGACACGCTGTGCGAAAAATGACAATGACTACACTTAAAGTGATAAAACACTCCTAAACTAAAATATATGAGAGTTCCTATAATGTATATTATGTTAAATTGAGTGTATCATGACTATCAGGAATTCTAACTAGCAAACGATTCAGTAAATGAACTCGTTTGCTTGCCAATGCACTTCTAATTATTTTTTACGGGTGCTATTAATTTTCCGTCTTCCATGAATTTTGATAATACCTGTTTTTCAACATACTGATTTCTGGCTAACTCCTTATGGCCAGCTTTTCTACTTACCGATGTATTTGATGCCTCCCAACCTGCCATAAATGAAGCTTCGATACTGGCTTTTATTACTTCCTTGTCTCTAAAAGAAATTCGCTGCATTAAACTATGCAAGGCATCTACTTCATTTCCATAAACAATATTTCTAATGTTACTTACTGCTTCATCTCTATGCTCTATGTAAAGCTCTGACATTAAATAGTCTAAGCATTCATCTACACTTTCTGAGTTAATAGACTTCATGGTGTCGCTAAGCCGTTGCCTAATAAATTCTGACACGACTATTGTTTTTCTATTATTTTTTGATCTGTATTTATAGCTTCTATAACGGGTTCTAAATACTTCTAGTTTGTCAGTGGCAATGTACAATTTTAGTAGTTTGAAGGCTTGTTTTGCTGTTTGAGCCTCTTTAACTTGAGCCCATAACAAGTGGATATGGGTAGTTAACGCTTCAGAATCCTCGATTTTAATAAAACTCTCTGATTTTAATTCAGTTAGAAAATCAAGGAGGTTTTTTCGGTACATTTGCCATTCGTAATCAATTTCCTGGTGTTTAAGCATCATTCCCAACATTAATAATATACATAAATAGGCTTCCTATAAGACTGTGATTTACCGTCTAATTTCATGATACATCATGAAATTGGTCTGTACTTAGACTTATTTATATTTATGCAATGGGTATTATAAATTGCTTATCATATCTTGGATATTTGTGAGTACTGTCAGGTTGAATCTACAATGGTAAAAACATGATGTATCATGAAACATGGTTGGCTGGGCATCTATACAAACGAATCCTATATGTCTCTTTTAGTACTTATCTTGTTTTCGTAGTCGGTAATAGTTACATCGATTGTAGATATATCATGAGAACCACGCTTTAGTACATGACTGCATCGATAGTGAAGAAACAGTAACATGTCGTCGGTATTGACTACCACAGTGTCTAACACTGTTTGTAATTTAACTTGGCTACCACTTTTGAGTTTTACTGAAATAACGGGGGCAGGCTCATCGGGTAAAGAGAATTTTAATTTTGACCAAGGTGACGCGTTGTAAACCTGCACAGGCTCGTTACCTTGAAGATAACCTGTAGCCATCAACTTTTTAGGTGCCGCATTATAAAATAAAGGGTTAAAGTCCAAGGGTAACTTTGGTGATCTGTTTTCTTCCCATTTTTTGTCATAGGTACCAGCTAATAAACGCCTTGGTAACCAATTTGGCGAGGTAAATCCAAAGCCTATAGGGGCAGGACAATCGGTATAATGACTAATGAGATGATTGGGATCTTCAATATTCGGCAACGGTGAGTTTTCAATGCAGTCTTTACTATTTTTATGATATCCCCTTCCGACGGGGTTCCTTTGTTCAAATGGATGACCATGTTTGGTCTCTACACTGGTATCCACTCCTCCAAACGCGTTCTCATAATTTAGGGGGATTTCAGTGACTATTTCCGGCTCTGAAATACGCATACCTGCGGCACCCTTTTGCCAGACTCGATTACCAAAAATACGTGCAACTTGGATGTTATCCCCTACCCTGAAACCACAATCAAATTCGGTGATATTTTGTTTTGGTGCACGTGCTGTAGCAATAAGAACGATATCGGTATTTTGCTTAAAAGGCACACACTCTGGTTCATATTTGTAGCTACTAGTTTCTGGTGGGCCGTATTGTTCGCCAGCAAGTACAGGAGCAATTTGTTCCTTCATTGGTATAACAGGGCCGATACTATCAGGTTGAATTCTAAATGCTGCTTTAACCAAACCTACAAATAAGGGGCGCATTTCTTCATCCTGAAGAAATAAAGGCTCAAAATGAAAGGTTGTAGCATTGTTAACTCTGGGGTGACCCATTGAATATTCCTGTTGCTGATTAGATTCGTTGTGATGTGTTTATTGTATGTTTCCAGATAGATAAAATTGACCTGGTGTAAAATTGTTTTCAACAGTTGTAGCCCATTGATAAAGGGCGAGAATTGATTTTTGCTGCGCTTGTATAAGCTCCTCAGTAGAAAAAAAGTGTTTGGCGTTATAGCGTATTGTTAATTCTTGGTAAGTTAATTCACGTATTTCATTATCAACAAATTCAAAGCTCAGCGTTTTAACTAACGCAACCGGAGAGATTGGCACCCCTAACCGATACCGCGTACCACTAATATATTGGGTATGGTTTTGTTTCCACCAATCTAGCCAAGTTTCGAGAGAAAGTGATATTTGTTCAATCGTTTCACCAAAAGCACGACCGTCAGTTCTTTGAGGCATTTTACCTTGTTCAAACTCTTCAATTTCTTCATCAAACAAATCTGCTTTGTCCCAGCTTTCTTCTTGAAAAACATTGTCTATCAAGCGTGTGCCAGTAATCATAAAAAGTGCTTTGGCGGCAAAGTTGGCCACAGACTCGTCTTTTAGTAATTTGATTAACTCAGGAATATGGTCTGCCAAGCCACTTATAGCTAAACACTTTATGTTGTTTTCGTTCCAGTTTGAGGCCGTGTTTGTTTCAATTAGATTGCTAAAGAATGTGGCTGGTGCTCCTAATGCAAAACTTAGTAGTGGTGCGTTTTTTTGCTTAACTTTCGCAAGCGTCTGCTCAACTACTGACTTTCGTCCTAAACGTAAAAGAACCAATACGGCAGCGCTCTTTTCTTTCTTTGAGCCGTTAAGGATAAAATGTGTTAACAGTGCATCAGTATCTAAATCGGAGTAATAATAAATCCCTTGTATACAAGGCGAAACATCGGCTTGTTCATTGGTAACGATACTGTTGTACAACTGCTTGAACGCTAGGTTTGCAGGCATTTGTTGATGTTTAATTAACACAGGGATAAATAGCAACAGTAATACCGGTTGCTGATCAAGCACCTTTTGCAATAATTCACCACACCAGTCTACTGGCATTCTATGCAATAACGCTAACTGAATAGCCTGCTGTACTTCAACGTCTTCTAAATCAAAGTTATCTAATTCACTTAGAAACTTATTACGGTTATTGCGTAAACACCAAAGACTTAGCAGGGTATAGATTGCTCCTACATCGCCCTCTAAAGCAATTTGTTGCGAAATTGATAATGCTCGTTCCGCTCCAATGATTAACCCGTCAAGATGGGCATCTAAGGTTTGTTCTTCAGAAAAAAAGGAAAACCATGACAAATCAGCATCGAGCATCAACGCCAATCGTTGCTCATATAGAAATGACGCCTCTTCAACGTGCTCTTCATAGATTTCATTAATAAATTGCCGGTAGCTGGTAACCATAGATCTTATCTCACTTAACTAATCAGCAACCAATTGACGGTAGCAACAACGATGAATATCAAGGCAATTCGCAACCACGTTTTGCGAGCTAGGTCTTTTTCGGGCTTGTTATAGTTCACAGCAACCAAAATTATAAAGATGGCAGCAATAGCGTATAATATCATAACTGCGTTCATTGCTATTCTCCGGAGAAAGGAATGGTCATAGCAACTAAGCTATTTGCAGGGCAAAATTGGTAGTGGGTAGTGGTATCAATTCCGTGGATTTTGGCAAGGTTTATGAGTGCTAGCCCTTCGATAAAAACCTTTCGATGCGCTAGTACTTCTGGCGTATCCAACTGCCCGCGTTTTTCATTTTTTAGTATCAACTCTTCTTGTTCTACAATGAGCTCTTCAAATGCTTCTTCAAAATCACTTTGGCTTTTTTGAATAATCGCACGTATCAAATCGGTCTTAGTACTTTCACCTGTTAGCTCTTGGTATTGATCACAGAGTGTTTCTATTTGTGGATCGCTTAGATGTTGTAAAACCAAATGATGTAGTAATTGCGAATAACAAAAGTCTTCTTGGTACTCCATCGTTTTTTGAAACTCAGCAGGTGAAAGTTGAGCTATTTGTTTCGCCAAATTAAAATCTTGTGCCGCAACTGCACTCAAAAAGCCCTGAATTCGACCTGAACATTGATGATAAACTTTTGTTTTTTGCGCATCTAATAGTTCAGACAAAAACCGCTTTCTAATTAAGGCTGCTCTAATTAAGTTGTGGTAAAAGCCGTTACTGTCTCCTCGCACTAGCAACACCATAATGGCTAACGCTTGAGTTTGCTGGATTAATTGATTAACCAAATCACCTTTCTCATGTTGCGGCATGTCAGGGTTATCAAGCCCTTGTTGAAAAAATGCAATCTCATAAGAAAGTGCCTCACCCGCTTGTTCAAAATCCATATGTTTACCTAATAAAAATAGCTACTTTATCAACTACTGTAATCAGAAATATCTTGCCAATATATGCCAGTAAAACCGTTATCATCGATTTCTTTTGCTAATGATTGACTAACGCAAATAGCATTGTACAAACCTTTAATTCGAAAAATTTGTATTTCCTGTGGAATACTTTCATCCAATAACGTTAGGTCTTCGACGGATTCATACATTTCATCATTTAAATCGTCTATTTCTAACTCTGTTTGTGTTTTATCGATTGCATCAATGACCTCGGTTGAGTGCAATAAATAGTACTGTTCGAGTACCCTCCCCTTATGATCAAGCATATCTACAGGAATAAACTCAAGATTAGGAATGGTTTTGTTTTCAAGAAAGTGTTTTAGCTTAGGTGATATAGGAATGATGCTTTCTGTATTGCCGAAACTATCTAACATAAGTAAATCGTTGGGATAATCTGGATCGGCACTAAACTGAAGGTTTTCTGGCATATCACTCGCGAGAGAGTCCCCCATCAATAGAGAAAGTTTATTCTCAATGTTTAATAGGTCATCCGGTACGTATGCATTGGGCACATCGTCAAAATCCCATATAACAAACCTATCAGTCATATTTTACTCCTAAATTGTCTTTAATTATCATTAAGGTATCCATGTGATTCGTATTACTTGAATACTAACAACTATAAGTTGATATTTCTCTCCAAGAGATACCAGTAAAACCGTTATCATCAATATCTTTCGCCAGAGTTTTACTTATACAAGTTACGTCGTATAAGCCTTTAACTCTAAATATTTGAATATGATTAGGAACGCTATTGTCGATTAAGGTCAAGTCATCAACCGTGTCGTACATTTCGTTATTTAAGTCATCCACTTCTAAGTCAGTTTCTTCTTTGTCTATGGCATCTATCACTTCAGTTGAGTGGAGTAGAAAGTATCGAGCTAGCACGCTTTTGTTATGATCCAGCATATCAACAGGAATGAACTCGAGGTTCATTATGTTTTTTTCTTCGAGGAAAACCTTAAGCTTGGGTGATATTGGAATAACACTCTGAGTATTACCGAAACAATCCAACATCCGTAAGTCGTGCGGGTAATCAGGGTCTGCACTAAACTGCAGATGACTTGGCATGTCGTCAACCATAGAAACCCCCATGCTAAGGCGAAGATTCCTTTCCATATTTAAGAGTTTTTTTGGCACGTACGCATTAGGCACATCTTTAAAACGCCAGATAGTAAACCTGTCATTTATCATACTCTTTCTCCTCGGCCCTAGTTTCTACTCTATAGGCATCCACATTGAGCGAGCTAGACCTGAAATTTTGCTAGCCATGGAGCCAGACGCTTTTCCTAGTGGAAAAGTCATTTTAGTGGGACGCTCTGCCATAGAAAAATTGAGATACCAATGGTTACTATTTGGGTCATCTTCAGCTCCTTTCATGCCGCCTTTCCATGCTTCATGTGTGCTTGAATATTTCCTCGATACTGCTCTCTTTTTCAGCTTCTTCTTCATCGTTTCGGAGAGTTTGTCGAGTTTATCTTTGATAGCGTCTATCTTATCTGTTTCATGCTTATCTTTGGCGGCTGTTACGTTAGCTACGACATTCTTTAAAGCGCCTATTACTTCCTGGTTGTAACCCGATTTAGCGCTTCTACCGGTATGACTATAGTTATGCTGTGGTAAATCCTTAAATGCTGGAGCGGTATCTCCGGCATCTGTTAGCATATTTGATAGGCTCTTTCTGGCTTCTGCAGAAAGTTTTGACAGCGCCTTATTCCCTATTGAACCTTCATTTTTAGAGAGGATTTCTTCTATTACTTCATCGGATACAGCAGAAAAATTATCGGTGTACCACATAATTGTGTGCCCCCACATGGGCATGGCGATCATATTCTTCTCGGTATTGATACACCATTTAGTTCCTGAAATAACACTCGGGCTACTATTAGCCTTTTCGTCCCATGCAAGAATGACTTTAGATATACAAGCAACGGGTAAAGCGTGATGTGCTTCAAAGGAGCGCTGATTTTTTCGTAAGCTTTCTATTAATTTAGTTGACGCATTTCTTACTGAGTATTTTTGTGGGTAATTGCCCCAACCAGTTGCTTCTCCTTCGCAGGCCTTAAAATAATCATTTCCACAACCGCACTTTCCAGTCGCTGCAACTGAACAGAACTCATTGGTGGTACTGCCTCTTCTATGTTTATCGGACATTATATTGCTCTACCATTGGCTAAAGTTATCGTCATCCCACTTCTCAAAATTCCATCAGCTGATGCCACTACGTACCCATAAGGACTAGGCGCATAGCCCCTGTTAAATGCTTCGCAAATCAGGACTATGGCAACGGCACCATACGCAGCTTCAGCGTAACCAAAAGAAATTACTGGAAACCATGTATCATTAACTAAGACGTTGGGCTGATGTTTCTTTAGGAAATGTAATGCTCCTCCCCATTCTGATGCTCTTGAGTCTTCACCATTGTGATCACTGACCACCCAAGCTCTAAAAATAGTGTCCTGTTCGGTGACAGGAAGTAATTTATCTAAAACCTTAGCCAGCACTTTACCGTCTGATAATTCAGCTTTTAATTGACTTGTAGGACTATGGTCGATGATACAAGTTTGTATACTGCCTTGGGCTTTTAATCCTAATTTAGAGGCTAACGCTGATGAGCATACTGTTAATGCAGAACCCGCTTCACCCGATTGCACACCCACCGGATTACCTGAATGTTTTAATCGATTACAAGCGTGAAGCCATTGCAGTTCTTTTATAGATACCAATGAATCAACGGCAACAATCACTGCAAGTGTATCAGGTTCGTCAGACGCTCCGTTTTTATTTCGAGTTTCTACTTTGGCACTAACAGCATCGATACATTCAGATACACCAGTACTTCCCGAAAAAAACAACGCTTTAGTTGTTGGGGCAACTGGCCAAGGTAAGCCGTTAATGCTTTGATTGAGTGTTGCACGATATAAGGCTTCATCCGGTTCTTCGGTATTAAGTAGATCTTCTAGTTCGGATTGCTCTGTACTTGGTTCCTCGGTTTGTAAAGCCAAACCTTGATTAGTTCTATGAGGGTGCGGTAACGAAAAGTATAAATCTATAGGAACATTTACCTTGTCTCGATTTATTTGCTTACAAACATCGCTAAGGGTCTTTTGCAATATAACCCCGAGTCTAGCTTGGTCTTGAAACCCCGCAGTAATAAAAGGTAAGGGGTGGATAATGGCACTTTCTACTTCGTCCACAGCAGGCTTACCAATTGGGAAGTTATCTGCTTCCTGGCTTCTTATTAACCCAGCCCTCGCTCCAGCGGCGCTACTTTGAACATCTAATCCTAAAGAAGTGTTTAGTGCGGTGTGTATGATAGTTAATGCCTGCATAATATGATCGAAACTCTACTCATCGTTTTACAAAGGCTTATTACAGATATCACATTCTTCTTTGATGATGGCGACACCAATAATAGGTGGCTGTAACACTGGAAATGGTGGGGTGTTTTTATCGTTATGCAACATTAAATCAAAGGCTCTAGCAACATTTTTGCCTTCGAATTTGACATCAAATGAAAAATTGACGAACTCGGCCTTACCCTTAGTTTTACTGGATATAATGCCACCGCCAGCAGTACCGGCTTCATCACCCGTACTCGTCTTAAAGTTTGAATCTTTGACACAAACTGGATTGCCGTCGCATTTTACTTTTTTGGTGCCTTTTGCCGTATCAGAAGACATAGCAATATTGGGATATGGAATAGGGATTGGGCCCGCTGGTGAGGGTGTTTTACAGACATCAGGAAAAGCAATAGTGATCCCATTACTTGATTTATGCACTACCGACATAAAATTTACACCCACACTCACACTCATTAGATACTCCTCGTGGTGAATAATTAATTATTTTCCCTAATTAATACTTTGATGTTTGCAACACTAATTGACTTGGACGTTTGCGCCTTTTATTTTATTAGCGCCTGAAGACCGTGTTGTAATGTTGGTTCCTTTTATTGTTACTTTGCCGTTTCGGGACAATGAAAGTGAACTCTTACCGCATTTGAGCACTACTTCGTTTTGCGCCTGCAGGTTGATTTTTTTACCGTCGACATGCAATGAGGACGTTAATGTGTCTCCAACTAAACCAAAGGAAGTCTGTTTTTGATTTTGCAAAGTGTCACCAACAAACCCCATGATAATAGGTAAATCGCTACCCATAAATAATATGACAGAATTACCGCTGAGTAACATAGGATCGTCATTGATTGTCACTATTGCTTGAGCCACTACCGGTTTGATATGTAAGCTAGAAGTTATTAATGGTCTTTGCTGCTCGTCCAACCCAATAAATTGTCCGATAATAAGATCACTTTCACTACCCACTGCCAACGAATGTAATGCAGTCAAATTAATTCTCCTTAATTTTGCTGCCTTTAATAATGACGTCACCGCGACCATTAACGGTTATTTTTTTACCTTTAAGGGTTATATCACCATTCTTTTTCATGGTGATCATTGCCTTGCCTGTTTTAAATGATATTTCATCATCTGCAGTAAATTGAATTTTCTTAGCACTTAGGCTTAGTTCTTTTTCTATACCAATTGTACTTTTTCCATTGATTGATACATTGTTGTCTTTTTCTACTGATAGATTTCGGTTTTTAGCGATAGACTCACTCGAATCATCGGCCACTGTAAGTGTTCGATTTTTGCCGATACTTTCAGAGTGATTTCCACCAATTGATTCAGACTTATCGCCGCCAACAGATTCAGTCTTTTTAGCCCCTATGGTTTCTGCATAAAAGGCACCCACTGTTAATTCCATTGCCACACCGACAGATTCCGCGACGTTAACCATTACACTTTCGGTTAAGCTGCCACCTACAGTCACTTGCATATTTGCGCCAATCGATTCAGAGTGACTTGCACCTACTCGTGTTGTTTTGTTATTACCGATTGTTTCGCTTAGGCAGTTTTCAACCATGCTGTTATAGTCTTTTTCAGCATGCATATAGAGTTCTTCGCTACCTTTTTCATCTTCGAAGCGAATTTCATTAAAGTTGCTAGCATTTCCACCTTTGGTACTTCTGGTTTTTATTCCACTTTGGGTGGCGTTTGCAGGTAAATCGTAGGGAGGCATAGTTGAACCGTTATATACACTACCAACAATAATGGGGCGGTCTGGATCACCACCTAAGAAATCAACTAAGACTTCTTGTCCAATACGAGGAATTTGAATTTGACCCCAGTTTTTACCCGCCCAGGTTTGCGCTACGCGGATCCAACAAGAACTTTGTTCATCACCTTTTCCATATCTGTCCCAATGGAAATGCACTTTGACTCGTCCGTACTTATCAGTCCAAATTTCTTCACCAGCTTTACCCACAACCATGGCTGTTTGTGGTCCCACCATTTTGGGCTTGGCGGCACTAACTTGCGGCCGATATACGACTGCTGAAGGGATCGCTGTGAACTCACTGCTAAATACTTCAGAGTCATCAAGGTTAGAATTCGATATATACTCGTCTGACGATAAATTGTAGCGAAATTGAGTGATAAGGTATTCACTGTTTTGATCATCTCTATGGTGATCTTTTAACGTAAAATGGCTACCAGTAAACAGGGTGCGTACATTGCTCTTCGCCACCTTAGTTTCGTAGGCTACATTCTCTTTTTCCATTAATAAACGGACGTATTCTGTACCTTTACCCCGCTCTTTATATTTGCCAGGATAATTAAATTTTTCAACTGACGACAATAAACTCGTTTTTGGATCAGTAGACACAAACTCCAAGTTTTTTGAAGGGGTTTCAAAATCGAAATCTGATAAGCGAATTCCCCCCGTAACTATCTTCCTATAGTTCTCCCACTTGGTAATCGATTCGATATTAGTGACATCGTTAGCACCGCCTTGTTGATGAAACTCAACGTCGCCACTGTCTGGTAGTGTTGTACTGTCATCGGCTAAGATTAACGTGTGTTTACCATCGGCATGTTCAAAGTAGTAATAAATCCCCTCTTGTTCCATCAGTCTTGTAACAAAATTAAAGTCACTTTCGTTGAATTGAACAACATATTCTTGAGGTTGATAAGTGCCGGTTAGTTTATTCTCATAATCTGAAAATCCTAAATCATTAAATATGAGTTGAATGATATCGGGGTAACTTTTCTCTTGGAAAATTCGGCAGTTTTCGCTGAGGTCCATTAGCCATAGCCAAGGCCGGATCGTTGCACCATAACGACTGTATCTATCATTATTTGGTAACTGGTGGAATTCAGTAATATAGCCGTTGAAAAAGCGCACATCACCAGCTGTATCCAACCGAATTGTGACATTCTGGCCCATTATATCGTCAAGTGAAATATTGTCATTTTCACTGACTAACTCGACGTTTATCGAAAATGGTCTGGCGAGTTCTTCGTTAATTTCTGCTTTATACAGCGCCAATTCGTTATCGCCCAATGGTGTGGTGATAGCAATTAAGCGGTTTTCTTGTTCAAGCATCCTTTCATTCCCTTAGCCCAGTTAACATTTAAACAAAACTGAGAAATAATTAATATTGATAGGTATTTAATCATTACTTTGGTTAAACGAGTTGTACTAAATTCGGTTGTCACAATATAGAGCAAACTAGTTTTCGGTCAACAATTTTCGCAAAACGTATCTCGAAATATTTAGTCAAAGCTTCAATCTCTTTTCTGTTATTATTACAAAAAACAATAGTTACACCAAGCAGATAACCTGATTTAGCGGCCAACACCGAAACTTAAACAAAATAGCCAATTGAGGCTAACAGAATTTAGCTACAGTTAACCCCGTTTTCGTTACATATAGCTTATTTTTGGTTACCATATGCTTGTATTTGAACTAGTTGATGTTTTAGTTTTTGTAAAACCAATACATGCTATCAATGTTCTCAAGTTGTAATTAGCGAGTAAAAGGCAAATATAATCTAATGCTGAGTGATAAATCCCGTTCTGACAAAGTGGAAATGATTAAAAATCTGATCCGCGCCAATAATTACAAAGATTCTCAGAAAACTTATGAACAATGTATGAATGTGGGTATTAGCGTTAATCTCATGTCTTTGACACGTTTCACCGAAAAACTAGAGTTACTTGACAGAGCAGACCGTTCCAAGCGTATTGAACAGTTACAGAAAGAAAAAAACCAGCCAAGTAAAGCACTCACTTATGAGCAGGTTAAGCAAAGAGAAACAGCAATTACCTTCGAGTTAGGAGAGCTAAAGATTAAAGAGAATAGGCTCATGGAAGAACTCAATGAGCTTTCCAAATTGTTAGATTCTAAACAATTCAACTAGAGTAAATAGACTTTAAATATAACAATGGTGTTTAACTGTTCACCTAGCTTTCCTCAATAAAATTGTTACCATATTAACTACTTATCAGTAGTTAAAGATTTTATATGGAATTCGCTTTTATCCTTTTAGCATTTGTTTGTGGCTTGGGCCTTAAATTGCTTGGCTTACCGCCATTGATAGGTTATTTGATAGCTGGATTCGCACTAAATTACTTGGGTTTTGAGTCGACCGAAGCCTTGCAAACCATTGCTAATTTAGGGATAACCTTGATGCTGTTTAGCATTGGTCTAAAGCTCAACATCCGTGACCTATATAAAAAAGAAGTATGGCTTGGCAGCCTTTTGCACACGGGTATTTGGGTTACAGTTGTTAATCTACTTTTATTGATTGTTACTTGGTTAGGTCTTGATGCCTTTGCGAATTTAGACTGGTTTACTCAGGCCCTTCTAGCGTTTTCACTCAGTTTTAGTAGCACAGTATGTATCGTTAAAATACTTGAAGAAAGTGGCGAAATCAAAACCCGCCATGGAAAGTTAGCTATTGGCGTGTTGATAATGCAAGACATCATCGCGGTGTTGTTTTTAGTCATTGCTACCGGAAAAGTACCGTCAATATGGGCTCTACTACTTTTACTTTTATTTTTCGTTAGACCTGTTTGGAAAAGTATTCTTGAACGTGTAGGCCATGGTGAATTATTGATATTATCAGGATTTATCTTCGCCTTTGGTGGGTACGAACTGTTTTCATTGGTGGGCATTAAAGGTGATCTAGGTGCGTTAATCGTAGGAATGATAATCGCTACACATGTGAAGTCTGCTGAAATGTCCAAAGCACTGATGAACTTCAAAGATATCTTTCTGGTTGGCTTTTTTCTAACAATCGGGTTTAGTGCACTTCCTACCCTAGACTTAACCCTTACTGCTTTACTACTTTGTTTGTTAATCCCAATCAAATTTGTATTATTTTTTGGATTATTTACGCTTTTAAAACTGAGAGCTCGCACCAGTTATTTAGCGAGTTTGGTATTATCTAACTATAGTGAATTTGGCTTAATTGTTGTGGCCTTATTGGTGAGTTTAGGATGGCTTAGCGCCCAATGGTTAGTGGTTTTAGCATTGGCTGTGTCGTTTTCTTTTGTGTTAACCAGCTTGGCGTATAAAACATCACACAATCAATACACCAAATTCAAAGACAGGCTTAAATCTTATGAAAGCCCTAGTCGCTTACCTGAAGATATTTACGTACAACCAATAGGTGCAAAAATAGTAGTGATTGGACTTGGTCGAGTCGGTAAAGGTGCATATACGTCCCTTAATAATATGGTAGGCAAAGAAGTATGGGGAATGGACGCCGATCCTGTTCGCATAAGATCATTAAGAAAAGCGGGTTATCAAGCCATGGTAGGCGATGGAGAAGACGTAGACCTTTGGGAAAACATGGATTTGAGTAAGGTAGAACTCATTTTAATGGCATTACCTTCTATTGAGGATATCTGTAACATCACCGAACAATTACAACACGCTAATTATTCTGGGAAAATTGCCTCAATTGCGCGTTATGAAGATCAAATTCAACCATTATTAGACGCTGGGTCAGACAAAGTATTTAACTTCTTTACAGAAGCAGGAACAGGCTTTGCTGAGGAAAGTTTGCAATTGCTTCCAGAACATTCAAAGTCTTAATAGAGATTAAAATGGTAATCGTTATCATTGCCTATCACATTGTTTTATAAGATGATTTTTATGTTTTAGTGGTTTTGTATACCACTAGAGACTATACTCCGTGCATTAGTTTTAACATGAGAAGCAAACAATGAAAGGTGACAAAAAAGTACTTGCTGTGCTTAACGAAATTCTTACTTTCGAACTTACATCAATTAATCAATATTTTTTACATGCGCGAATGTTCAAAAATTGGGGATTTGAAAAACTTAATAACACCGCGTATAAAAAATCCATCAAGGACATGAAACAAGCGGATCAATTAATTGAACGCATTTTGTTTTTAGAAGGGTTACCTAACTTACAAATGTTGGGGAAATTGATGATTGGTGAAGAGACTCGTGAAATGTTGGATTGTGATATGGCGTTCCAAAATTCCCAAATTCCGTTATTAAAAAATGCCATTAAAACTTGCGAAGAATTACAAGACTTTGTGTCTCGAGACTTAATTGAATCAATCTTAAGTTATGAAGAAGATCACATTGATTGGATAGAAACCCAACAACACCAAATAACACACTTAGGTCTTGAAAATTATTTACAAAGCCAAGTAGAAGAGGACTAACATGAAAGGTAAAAAAGTCGTTATTGAGCAACTCAATGCCCTACTCGCTTATGAATTGGCCGCAATGGATCAGTACTTTATCCATTCTCAGATGTATCAAGACTGGGGACTAAATAAACTTTATGAACGTATTTCACATGAATTTGATGATGAAAAAGGCCACGCAACAAAACTAATAGAGCGTATGTTGTTTCTAGAAGGCACACCCAATATGGTTGACCGAGACGGTTTACTTATAGGTACTGATGTCCCTTCTATGCTTGAAAGTGATCTGCGAGTTGAATACGCAGTGGCTCAGGCATTAAAAGATACCATTAGCCTTTGTGAGTCTGAGCAAGATTATGTTACTAGGGATATGTTGTTAATATTATTAGATGATACAGAGATGGATCACGCACATTGGCTTGAACAACAATTAGGCTTAATAAAACGTTTAGGTTTGTCTAATTATTTACAATCTCAAATGTAAAATCCCTAAGTTTAATAGGCTGAATGAATGGTATTCGTTCAGCTTTTTTTGTTTCTATCAGTCGAAAAGTTAACAAACCAAGACTGTTCCTTTCCTGCCTCATCAATAGTTTGAACAATTAACTGCCATTTCATTTTAGGTTCGCTACAGGCACCTAAAAATAGTCGCGCATTGTAGGTTTTAGTTTCATCATCTTGGTCGATCGAATCAGCTAAAACTGCCGTTTTTCCCATATACATGTTTACACCCTGGACCCACATTTGATGAATGTTTGTACTACTTGGCACAGCAATGCTGAGCAATAATTCCTCCTCTACTTCAATTGCTTGTAAAAATCGAACAGAAATTTGTTGGTTATCCTGCAAAAGCTTACATTGTTGCGTTAGATCAATATCGCACTGTTTTGTAGCGTTAACAGTAATTGGATCTGTATAATTCAAAAAAAAACCGATAATTGCCGTAAAAACCAGCAAAGGGAGTAATATTTTGGTAAAAAAAGTAGGATTCAAAATGGCACAAGAGTTAAACTAAACTACTGTTAAGTGTGATAAAAAAAAAGATAACTAGCAAGTGTGTATTTGTCTTTCTTTTTCGAGTTCATAACCTTAAAATAACTAAGGTTATAGTTCATATTATTTTTAATATCAGTTGCTTAGCTATCAACACCAAATAACAAACGTGAATTGCGTATTGTTTGTAAAGAGCCTGTAAGTTTATCGTTAACAAGAGTGGAAGATTCATTAAATGAGTGAAGCTATTCAAGTACATCCCGAATACAACTATAAAGTAGTTCGGCAATTTGCGGTGATGACCGTAGTATGGGGAATTATTGGTATGGCTGTCGGGGTATTAATCGCCGCACAACTGTATTGGCCGGCATTGAACTTTGATACTCCATGGCTAACATTTTCAAGGTTAAGGCCACTACATACCAATGCTGTCATATTCGCTTTCGGTGGATGTGCCCTATTTGCAACATCTTTTTATGTTGTCCAGCGTACCTCAAATGTGCGTTTGTTTAGCGACAAGTTGGCATCATTTACCTTTTGGGGATGGCAATTAGTCATCGTACTTGCAGCCATAACGCTTCCAATGGGATTAACCAGTACGAAAGAATATGGTGAGCTAGAGTGGCCAATTGACATATTGATTACCATTGTTTGGCTAGCGTATATTATTAATTTCTTCGGCACCATGATCATCAGAAAAGTTTCTCATATATATGTGGCGAACTGGTTTTTTGGTGCATTTATGTTAACTGTAGCGGTATTGCACATTGCTAACAGTATGGCGGTTCCGGTTTCATTGACCAAATCCTATTCTGTTTACGCCGGCGCTGTTGATGCAATGATTCAGTGGTGGTACGGGCACAATGCTGTTGGCTTTTTCTTAACTGCCGGCTTTTTAGGTATGATGTATTACTTTGTACCAAAGCAGGCTGGACGCCCAGTTTATAGCTATCGTTTATCTGTTGTACACTTTTGGGCGTTAATCTCCCTTTATATATGGGCCGGCCCTCATCATCTTCATTACACTGCATTACCTGATTGGACTCAGTCTTTGGGCATGGTGATGTCTATTATTTTATTTGTTCCGTCTTGGGGCGGTATGATAAATGGAATTATGACGTTATCGGGTGCTTGGCATAAGTTACGTACTGATCCGATATTACGTTTCTTAGTTGTGTCTCTGTCTTTTTACGGTATGTCCACATTTGAAGGACCAATGATGGCAATTAAGACAGTTAACGCACTTTCACACTATACGGATTGGACCATCGGTCACGTGCATTCTGGTGCGCTAGGATGGGTGGCTATGGTATCTATTGGTTCCATCTATCATCTGATACCTGTGTTATTTAATAAAGAGAGAATGCACAGTATCTACCTTATTAATGTTCATTTTTGGTTGGCCACAATTGGAACAGTGTTATACATAGTTGCCATGTGGATGTCGGGGGTTTTACAAGGTTTAATGTGGCGCGCTATTAATGCCGACGGTACCCTAACCTATAGTTTTGTTGAATCTCTTGAAGCGTCTAAACCCTTCTACTTGGTTCGATTTATAGGAGGGGCGTTGTTCTTAGTAGGCATGTTGCTAATGGCGTACAACGTTTACAAAACAATTAGAAATGAAAACGAAGACGTTGTTGAACCAACAGCACAACCGGCATAAGGAGGTCAGATTATGAAGAATGTACATGAGTTAATTGAAAAAAATGTTGGTCTACTGGCTATTCTTATCCTTATCGCGATTAGTTTGGGAGGCATGGCCCAAATTACCCCGCTGATGTTTCAACAACAAACCATGGAGCCTGTTAATGGGTTAAAACCCTATACTGCGCTACAAATGGAAGGACGAGATATATATATTCGCGAAGGTTGTGTGGGCTGCCACAGTCAGATGATACGCCCTTTCCGCTCTGAAACAGAACGCTATGGTCACTACTCTGTTGCTGGTGAGTCTGTATGGGAACACCCATTTTTATGGGGCTCTAAACGTACTGGGCCAGATTTGGCACGTGTGGGTGGCAGATACAGTGACGATTGGCATAGGATCCACCTCATTAATCCAAGAGATTTAGTCCCTGAGTCGAATATGCCTGGTTTTCCATGGTTAATGGAAAATACCTTAGACGGTGAACTCACAGCTAAAAAGTTATCGGTATTTAGAGACTTTGGTGTGCCTTACACCGACGAAGATATAGCAGGCGCAAAAGATGCAGTTAAAGGTAAAACGGAAATGGTTGCACTTATCGCTTACTTACAATCTCTCGGCACGGCGTTGAAATAATATGGATTATGCAACTAGTGGCAGTATTTATACGGTAATAGTATTTGTATGTTTTATTGGAATTGTGTTGTGGGCCTATAGTAAAAAGTCAAAAGCTAATTTTGACGAAGCTGAAAGGCTTATATTTGATGATGAGCCACAGCAAGATAAGCGGGAGTCTAAAGTAGATGAGTAGTTTTTGGAGTATCTGGATCTCTGTCATAACACTGGGGTCAATATTAGGTTGTTATTTATTATTGCGTTGGTGTTTGCAAAATCACACTGGTATTAAAGAAGGTGATGATATGCACCATGAGTTTGATGGCATTGTCGAACTCAATAACCAGTTACCGAGATGGTGGACGATCTTATTTTACATTTGTATTGTCTGGGGACTCGTTTACTTAGTTCTATATCCTGGTTTAGGTAATTATAAAGGTTTGTGGAATTGGCAGAGTTCTAATCAAACGATTAAATCTTTGGCAGAATCAAGAGCGGCAGTTGAAGCCAACAAAACTAATGGTGTAATTAATCAATACGACAGAGAAGTTGAATTTGCTAATGAACTTTTTGCGCCTATCTTTGATAATTATTACAAACAACCTATTACTGAGTTAGTTAAAGATGCAGAGGCCTTAAAAATTGGACAACGTTTATTTAGTCAAAACTGTTCTCAATGTCATGGTTCTGATGCTCGAGGTCAAAGAGGTTTTCCAAATTTAACCGATGATGACTGGTTATACGGTGGCACCCCTGAAAAAATCACTGAAACTTTAATTAATGGACGCCAAGCGTTGATGCCTGCGCAACTTGATGCGATGGGTGAAAAAGGAATTCAGGAACTAGTCGCGTATGTATTAAGCTTAAGTGATAGGCCAGACTTGGATCAAGCTCAGGTTGATGCTGGTCAAGCAAGGTTTGCCATTTGTGCTGCTTGTCATGGACAAGACGGAAAAGGCAACCAGCAATTGGGAGCGCCTAATCTAACCGATCAAACTTGGTTATACGGCGGAACAAACAAAGCCATAACCGAAACACTGACATATGGGCGTAACGGCGTAATGCCTTCATTCAAAGATACATTAGGTGAAAAGAAAATCCATCTAGTTGGTGCATACGTATACAGTTTGTCGCAAAAAAATTAGCCACAAAGTGATATACTAAAAGCCCCGTGATTACGGGGCTTTTTTATTTTTTAGTTATTTTAACCTTGAGTATTTTCGTTACATGAAATCTGAACTTCCAAAAATTTGGTACAAACAATTCTGGCCTTGGTTTCTAATATTTGTGCCTGTCACTTCTATGATCCTCAGCTTTACAATGATGAACTTTGCTTTTAACAGTGAAGATAGCATGGTGATTGATGATTATTATAAGGAAGGTAGAGGAATCAATTTAAAAATCCAAAAGCTACAGCAAGCCAAAATCTTGAACATAGTAACCAAAACCCAAGTGTTTACAGATTATGTGGAGGTGACGTTTATCAGTGGCAGCCCCGAAAATGGCGAAGCGTTAATATTAGATTTTTTGCATGCCACCCAAAAATTCAAAGACTTCTCGGTGACTTTGATACGGGATGCTAATGGAATATACCGCGCTCCTTTGACTAATGATGTGCAAGGTAAATGGCAACTGAGTTTACATCCATTCGATGGAAGTTGGAAAATTCAAAAAATGGTTGCCCTACCACAAGCTAATTCATTCGATTTTAAGCCCTAGTTAGATGCAAACCGATTGTTTCCATTGTGGTTTACAAGTGGCCCCACAATTTACCTATCACACTAATGTTTTTGGCAAGCAGCAAGTTTTTTGCTGTCCTGGTTGTTGTGCTGTAGCCGAAGCAATAGTCAGTAATGGTTTGGAAGATTATTACCATTATCGCAGCGAATTTGCAGAGAAAGCCACTGAAAACGAAGACGAGTTATTAGCGAAACTCAGAGTATTTGATGATGAGAATATTTTACAAGAATTTACTGAATCAAGTGCCAGTGGTAGTGAAGTCCAACTGACAATTAGCGGTATTAACTGCGCAGCTTGTGGTTGGTTAATCGAAAAACAACTCGCTAAAGTCCAAGGTATCAATAAAGTGGGAGTCAATGTATCTGCTAGACGCGCCACGGTGTTGTGGGACAACCAAAAATTAAAATTCAGTCAAATACTAAGGCATATTGAAAAAATTGGTTATCACGCCAAGCCGTTTCAGATTGAACAGCACGAAGCCTCTTTTAAACAAGAGAATAAAGCGTTTTTAAAGCGACTTGGCCTAGCCGGTCTGATGACCATGCAAGTTATGATGCTAAATATCGGGGTGTTTTTTGACTTGTTTGGACATATTGACGCGCAAACTAAACAATACTTCAATTGGATTAGTTTGTTCTTAACCACACCAGTTATTCTCT
Source organism: Paraglaciecola arctica (assembly GCF_018861065.1). GTDB lineage: Bacteria > Pseudomonadota > Gammaproteobacteria > Enterobacterales > Alteromonadaceae > Paraglaciecola > Paraglaciecola arctica_B. The sequence goes on along the minus strand of NZ_JAHKQO010000015.1, from coordinate 136,513 downwards.
ATTCTGCCTCTGAATTCTATTCAAGTGCATTCAGAGCCATTCGCGCTAAAGTGGTCAACATGGACGTGCCAATTACAATGGCATTAACATTGATTTATGTGTCTGGCGTGTTTGCTACCATACAAAATAACGGGCAAACCTATTTTGAATCTTTATGTATGTTTGTGTTTTTCTTACTCACTAGTCGTTATTTAGAGCACAGTTCTCGCTATAAAGCGTCGCAGCTTTCAGCGAATATGTTGGAATACATGCCTACTACTGCAACTTTGATAGAAAACAACAAGTTTTTACCCGTATTAGCCAAGACATTAATAGCAGAGCAACTCGTTTTGGTTAAGTCTGGCGAAATGGTACCGGTCGATGGTGAAATAATTCAGGGCCAAGGGCAGTTGGATGAAGCATTGCTGACGGGTGAGTTTGATTTGGTTCGTAAAACTATCGGCGAAACAGTGTATGCTGGCACAGTTAATCAATTAGGCACCTTAACCATTAAGGTTAACAAGTCCTTAAAACATTCTATGCTCAGTCAGATTAATCTTCTGCAAAACAATGCGTTGTTGGATAAGCCCAAAATAGCTACCTTGGCAGATCAATTTTCACAATATTTTGTCATGGCGGTGTTGGTCATTGCCTTGAGTAGTTATGTTATATGGACGCAAATAGACGCCTCACAAGCGTTGTGGATCACTATTTCCATTCTCATCGCCACCTGCCCTTGTGCCTTGGGTCTGGCCACTCCCTCCGCCCTATCCTGCGCAGTTGCACATTTAAATAGTAAAGGAGTATTGCTTAAACGTGCGGATGCCCTTGAACAAATCTCGCAAGTAGATTGGATTGCCTTAGATAAAACGGGCACTCTGACTGAAGGGAAATTCACTATTGTGGACAGTTTTTGTGCAGAAAAACAAAACAAACAACACTGTCTAGAATTAGCTGCTAGTTTAGAGAAGTATTCGTCTCACCCCATAGCTAACGCCTTCTCAGAACTTCCAAGCGCATATCAAGTGTCCGATTTTTCTGCAAAAATTGGGCAAGGAATAACAGGAGTCATTGCTGGTGTCAGTTATAAACTTGGTTCGTTAAACTATGTCAACTTAGACATTCCAGTAGAAATGCAGAGCTGCAATGTATTCCTTTCAAATCAACACAAAGTACTATGCGGCTTTTTATTAACTGACAAGATCCGCGCAACCAGTGTTGCTTTTCTTAATGAAATTAGATCTAAGCATTTAACTTTGCTTAGTGGCGACATCCCAAGTGTGGTGGAAGATGTCGCCAAAACATTAAATATTCCTAATTGGTTAGCGCAACAAACACCTGAGGAAAAATTAGATTTCATTAAACAAGCCCAGACACAGAAACATGTAGTCTTGATGGTAGGCGACGGCATTAATGACGGGCCAGTTTTGGCGCAAGCTGATGTGTCTGTGACTTTAGGTGCTGGGTCTGATTTGGCAAAATCCTCTGCCGATGTGATTTTGCTGGATAACTCTTTGGAAAAAATTAGCTTAGTATTTACAATTGCCAAACGTTGCAAAGTTAAAATTATCCAAAATATGAGCTGGGCAATTGCCTATAACCTTTTAGTTTTACCTTTAGCTGTATGTGGTTTATTGAGCCCTTGGATGGCTGTTGTAGGTATGTCGTTGAGTTCGTTTATAGTAGTAGTTAACTCCATTAGGCTTTTAAAATAACTAGGAGTAGTTTTGAGTATTATTTATGTGTTGATCCCCATTGCACTGTTACTTGTATTTATCGCAGTAGCGGTATTTTTTTGGGCGGTTAAATCAAATCAGTTTGAAGATTTAGAGCGTCACGGTAGTAGCATTTTATTCGACGACGATCTTCCTAAAAAAGAAAACAAGACCCAAAATCACATCGATAAACCTAATGAATGACCTGAGCTTTTTGTCAGCTTTTTTAATTGGCTTAGCTGGAGGCGTACATTGTGTTGGAATGTGTGGTGGGATCGTAGGCGCGTTTGCTTATGCTGTTCCCAAAAATGCCGCTATGCTCCCATATACTTTGGCCTACAATTTGGGGCGAATATTCAGCTATACCCTAGCCGGAGCCATAACAGGCTGGGCTGGCTACTTATTCACCCAACAAGTCAATATGGGAATTGTGGTTTTAGAGTTTGTCAGTGGTATTTTTCTATTCCTATTGGGTTTATATATAGCGGGTTGGTGGCAGGGACTTACCAAAATAGAGCAATTAGGAAGCAAATTTTGGCAAGTCATTCGCCCTTGGTCAAAAAAACTATTACCTTTTAAGAGCCCTTTTCACGCCTTGCCATACGGCATGATATGGGGGTGGTTGCCATGTGGTTTAGTGTACTCAGTGCTAACTTGGTCTTTAGCAAGTGGTTCTGCGATACAGGGAGCAAAAATTATGGCTGGTTTTGGACTAGGAACTTTACCAATCATGATATTAATGGCGACGGGCTTCGATAAAATTCAATCACTTATCCAGAAACCTAAAGCCAAAACTTTGATGGGGTTGCTATTGTTGCTGTTTGCCATAATGCAATTATTTCACGCCATATCTGGGTCCATTCAATAATCCGATCAAACTTTGATTGTGTTGCATTTTGGCTGGTAAAACCTTAAATAATTTCATAAGCTTAGCTTAGTTCTTCTTAGCTATTTAAGGTGTAGGTCGGATATGAATTATCAGAAAATACTCGCTGTTATTGAGCCAGAACTCTCCTCTCAAAAGTCTTTAGCCAGAGCCATTGAAATAGCCAAAATGAATGGTGCTAGCATCACTGCATTCTTAACTATTTATGATTTTTCATATGAAATGACCACCATGTTATCTATGGATGAACGGGAAAATATGCGTCAGGCAGTTATAGATGATAGGACGGATTGGTTAGTTAAGTTAGTCTCAGAGAATTTTGGTAATCAAGGCGTGAGTATTGATGTAAAAATTGTTTGGCATAATCGGCCTTACGAAAGCATTATTTATGAAGTAATCGAACAAGGTTTTGATTTAATCGTTAAGGGCACTCAGCAGCACGATTCTTTGAAATCCGTCATATTCACACCTACCGACTGGCATATTATGCGTAAAGCCCCCGTTCCCGTATTACTCGTTAAGGAGCATGACTGGCCAATTGGCGGTCAAATTATTGCTGCAATTAACGTAGGTGTAGACGTTGAAGAACATGTCTCTTTAAATGAAGAAATAACCAAACAAGCCCTACATTTTGGTAAGTTATTAACTTCAAACGTTCATTTAGTCAATTCGTACCCGGGAACCCCAGCCAATATTGTCATTGAAATACCAGAGTTTGATCCCACTACCTACGATGAGTCTGCCAGGCAACACCATGAACGCAGTATGCAAATACACAGTGAAAAACATCATATTGATAAAAACTGTTGCCATGTTCACATCGGTTTACCAGAAGATGTTATTCCCCAATTCGCCGAACAGTTAGATGCTGAACTGGTAGTGCTGGGAACTGTGGGTAGACAAGGCATTTCTGCGGCATTAATAGGCAACACAGCAGAACATGTAATAGACAAACTTAATTGCGATGTTTTAGCGATTAAACCCGAAGGTTTTGTCTCCCCTGTAAAATGTTAGGATTAAAACTCACACATTGTTTTCTTTTTGACTGATTAAAATTTGGACGTTTTCGGTTTAAACCTACCCCTAGGTAATAAGCTTTTCAATTAACTGAGGTTTAGTTTAGAAAGGGTGAGTTTTTTGAGTATAATTGCGCGATAACCTAAACAGCCCTTTTCGTAAGACGATATAAAAGCCGTATTCATGAATCATTTATCCAGTACTAATCAAAAACAATCTGCAAGCTTCACTAAATTGCAAAAACGTATCAGACATAACACGGGTAAAGCTATTGCTGACTTCAATATGATCGAAGATGGCGACAAAGTAATGGTGTGTTTATCGGGTGGAAAAGATAGCTACACTATGTTGGATGTATTGTTACACATGCAAAAAGTGGCACCGATATCTTTTAGCATTATTGCTGTTAATCTCGATCAAAAACAGCCAGGGTTTCCGGAACATGTATTGCCCCAATACCTCACTCAACTAGGTGTCGAATTTGAAGTTGTCGAGGAAGATACCTATTCAATTGTTATAGATAAGATACCAGAAGGTAAAACGACCTGTTCATTATGTTCACGGCTTCGGCGCGGCATCCTATATAAAACAGCTACGCGCCTACAAGCAACTAAAATTGCTCTCGGTCATCATAGAGATGATATGTTAGAAACCTTATTTTTAAACATGTTTAATGGCGGACAACTTAAAGCTATGCCACCTAAGCTAGTAAGTGATGATGGGCAACAAATTGTTATTCGCCCTTTAGCTTATTGCGCTGAACAAGATATCGCTGAATATTCCGAAATTTCAGAATTTCCAATTATCCCCTGTAATTTATGCGGCTCCCAAGAAAACCTACAAAGAAAAGTAATTAAAGGCATGTTACAAGACTGGCAACAACGGTTCCCTGGAAGAATAGAATCAATGGCCAAAGCATTGCAAAATGTCGTCCCATCTCACTTAGCCGATAGCAGCCAATATGACTTTATTGGCTTAAAAACTCAAGCCACACCATTTGTAGATGGTGATATCGGGTTTGATCCTCCTGAGTTTGTTAATACTCCCGTAAACAGTAACCGTCATACTGATTCACTCGACGTAACTAACATTTAGGACCCAAAACTAAAATGAAAATTGGACTAGCACTTGGTAGCGGCGCAGCCCGTGGTTGGGCTCATATTGGCGTCATCCAAGCCTTAGAAGAAATGGGCATACAGATAGATATTGTCTCTGGTTGTTCTATTGGCTCTTATGTAGGAGCCGCATATACATCTGGCAAACTACCAGAGTTGGCTCAGTGGGTTACAAGCCTTACGGAGTGGCAGGTCATAGCGTTGATGGGAGTGGGTTTCCATAAAGGAGGCTTAATGAGTGGTCTTAAGGTGTTTAAAGCGCTGCAAGATGATTTTAGTTACGATAACTTTGAGCAATTGAATAAACCTTTTGCAGCTGTTGCCACTGACTTATATAGCGGCCGTGAAGTTAATTTTACCAGCGGTTCAGTAGTTGAAGCTGTAAAAGCCTCTTGCGCCATTCCAGGCCTTTTCCCACCACTGTTATATAACAACCGTTGGCTAGTTGATGGTGGCGTGGTTAACCCTGTACCAGTCAATATGTGCAGAATGTTAGGTGCTGATATTGTTATTGCGGTTAATCTAAGCGCAGATTTTAGACCTCAATCCATCGTCAATAATCAAATCGATCACGGTAATAATCAAAAGAAGACCTCGGAGTTTTTTAGACGTAGTAAACAACAAATTAAGCAATGGTTTACTAAAGAAGACATTTCTAATCAGGAAGACAACTTATCTAACTCAACTGAAGATCAAGACTTCTTAGATATAATTGAGCCAACTAATGTTGAAGCCCAGAATGCTGAAGGAGAACTTGGGCCAACAGAAGCCCAAGTGCCACCTGCCCCATCCATAATTAACGCTATGTCAGGATCATTGGATATATTAGCCGCTAGGGTGGCTCGTTCGCGATTAGCTGGGGATCCTCCCGATATTTTAATCGAACCCCAACTTCGAGATTTTGGCATGATGGAGTTCTATCGAGCAACTGAACTGATTGAACATGGCCGCGCAAGTGTCGAAAGAATTTCTGAACAAATTAAGTATCAATTGGCTTCTGAATAAGCGATATTTAATCTGTACGATTGACAGAGTCTTAGCTGCTCTTTAAGGTATGTAACTAAAATAAAATAAGGATTGAGAACCATGCCCATTCAAATTAGTTTTGAATTATCTGATAGTGACTTAGATCATTTTCGTACAATGATGAAAGCCGCTATGAACAAAGCCAGTGAGTATCCGCCGGCAGAAGTGTTAGAAAAAGCGCGTCTAGTTTGCGCTGAGATGGAAAAGGCTAATTTGCCGGATTTTGTAAAACATAGAATGGAATCTCTGGAGACCCTTATTTCAGCTTTAGAAGATCCAGAATGGCAAATGCCAGAAGATGAAAAGAACGAAATTTTAACCTCTCTTGCCTACTTTACTGAACCCGAAGATTTAGTGCCTGACAACATTCCTGGGCTAGGTTATGTTGATGATGCGATTATGATTGAGTTGGTAATTCAAGAGTTGTCTCAAGACTTGTCTGCCTATAGGCAATTTTGTAGTTTTAGACAAACTGAAGAAAACCGCAGAGGCGAAGAAGCTAACGTTAACCGCGATAGTTGGTTGGATAGTAAAAGGACTGAACTTCGTTCAAATATGCGACGCAGCCGCAGCAATGCAGGTGGTAGACGGTTGTTTTCGAGAAGAATGTAGAGTTTAAACTTTAGTTTCTAGGGCAAATACATGTTTGCCCTATTTTTAGCTTCACTACTACTTTTTGACAATGGCGGTTATGCGTAACGGTTTTTGCGGCAATTCTAAACTTTTATGCTGTGACAACCACACTTTGCTCAAAGCAAGCCTTCCATTATTATCAGATAAAGTTTGTAACTCATCGCCTAATTCTACTTTTTCGTCAAAATGAAATAATAAACCTTGAGCTGAAGGCATCATAAGCGACAAAAAGCCACCCATCTCTTCAAAAAACGCCTGATATTGATTAAATATCAAATTTAAATCCGCGTCACTGTATTGAGTTTGTAAGTAGTCAGGTTTTGTTTCTAATTGCACTGACATATCACATTGATTAGCTTGATCTTGCAGTTCAATGACCACCATTGCTTTTGCCATTTTGAGAATTTTATCTGTAGGTACAGTAAATCGACTATTGTTTTCCACTGTTAATGGCAAGTTTTGTTTTTGAGTGATTATTTCAGCGGAATCTATATGGCAAAGTCTTGACTGTGCAATGTGTTGAAACCCAAAAGCGAACCGCAAAGAATCGATACTCGGATCATCAAGTTTTTTAACATGGCTATAAAAACTAGCGTATTCAACGGTTAAAGTATTAGCAGTAACCTGCGTACTTAACAGCAGACTCGCCCAAATAAAAAATAATTTCTTCAACTTGCAGTATCCATATGTTTTTTGTTGACTCGCAACATGCTTAACAACTCTTCGATGTATTCTTGTCCACGCTCGGAATAGCTAGACAGCCCCAAAGCTAAGGCGCTAGCAGTAACGGGTTTATCTTGTGTTCTTAGGTTTTGTCTAATTGACCTTAATTCTTTATATGCATAGTGTCGGTTGAGATTACGAATGTAGGTCATTACAGCGTGGGATAAACTTCTAAACTTAGCGACTTCGTGCACGGCTTCATTTTCACGTAGTTTCGGAACAAAACCACAACCTTCTTTGAAACACCATAGGCCGAAAAAATTATATCCTTTTTGTGCAAACCTGGACGTTCCCCAACCTGATTCATTCGCCGCTTGAACTAAAACTAGTGCTTCAGGAATTGTATCTACGCGTCGAATGAGTGATTCAAATGTTTGTTCAATTGTTAGCGATTCGTCGCCTGTAAAACGATACTTTTCAGCTAATACATCAAACACTTTTTGTTGGCGTTTAGTTAAATATTGCTGCTGGGCGTATACTTCTTGTAATGCAAATACCATGTCTCTTTCTTTGAGTACTATTTGGTTTTGCCTTTGTATTTCAGGTTTCAGGTAGGCAAAAAATGCGCGTTTTTTTGCTGTCACGTTAGAGTAAGTTGAAAAGTCCGGTACCGCTTTGTTACTGCTTTCTAACGGCGCAACATATAAGCTCTCGAGACTAATATTATCATAGGTTTTGGTACTAAATTGCTGCACAAAGACAATTAACACTAGCGTGCTAACGACAACAATAAAAGAGACTACAAAACACCTAATAAAATTAGGCATGGAATATTGTCTCACTTGGGTTAGCTTCGTTTGAGATACTCAAGACTTTCACGCCAAATAACTCTCTGTACAACACACCTTTCATATTCACAAAAAATGGAATAATCCAGATATATGCAAAACCTAAAGACAATGCTCCTAGAAATAAACAACAATAATAGGCCAAATAGAACAATGAAAGTGGCATCCAGTATTTATGGAATACTCTCATTGATAGAATCACACATTGGCTTGGGGGTAAACGTTTCTCAACCAACAACATAATCGAAAAACCGGTTGCTAGATTAATGTAAAATAGCAATGCTAGGCCAAATAGAACACTAATTTGGGACCCAATGATTGAACCTATGTCCGACATTGCAGCCAATAGAAGTGCTAACAAAATGACTAATACCGAACCCAAAACATTTTTAAGGATGGATAGAAACCTTGGTTTTATGCCTACACTATGGGAAATTCCCAATAGAAACATGGTGGCAATAATTGGAGTGGTGACAATCACACCTGCCACTTTTAGTGTAATCATCATGTGTTGTGACACCAGATTCAAATCTGTAACGCCTAATATAGACTGCATGATCCAAGCAAATAAAATAGCGATGAAAAATAATAGTAACACCCCGTGTAATACGGCTGTTTTGGTGTTACTTGATAAATTCCACGCTTCTTTGGCAATCGCCTTTAGATCCAAATGGGTTTCACCATTTAGAGACTTTTCAACGCTTCCACCTTTAATTTTAAACTGTTGTTCCACTTATACTCCTAGTTTTACAGGGTAATTGCAGCGCACTATACAGGCATTACTAGTTTTATCGCTAACAAAATCAGTACAATCCCCATTACACGGTCAAACCAATAGCCGTTTTTGCCAATAAATTGAGTGACGCTTTTCGAGCTTAAGAAAAAGGACAACACACAAAACCACACTCCAGTAGCAAACGCTAAGTACAAACCATAACCTAGTTTAATAATATTAGGTGTTTCTGGTGATACTGCTACGGCAAAGACAGACAAAAAGAACAAAGTGGCCTTGGGATTAAGACCATTAGTCAACACCCCTACTACAAAAGCTCTTTTATCTGAAATAACTAAATTATGCGTGTCTTCTTTTGCTACAGCTAAATTATCTGGCGCTGGACTTCTTATGGCGCCCCAGCCTAAGTACAGTAAGTAGGCTGCCGCAAGGTAACTAAAAATTTGAAACAACACAGGAGTCGTTTTTATTAGAATTCCAATCCCTAATAACGAATAGGCGACATGTATTAGAATAGCGACGCCCACGCCAATACTTGTAATTATGGCTGCTCTTCGACCATAACTAATACTGTGTTTTAATACGATAGCAAAATCAGGACCTGGACTAGCAACCGCCAACAAATGTACACTAGCGATAGTTAAAAACTCTAGCCAATATTGATTTACATATTCAGTCACTCTAAAAACCTTCTATTAAAGAATCTACAAATTTACACACAATTTCAGTTGCCTGACCATAATGTTTTTCAGCAAAGGCGTTTTGCCCTGAACTGGGTTCTAGGTTTAGTTCAACGGAATGTGCTCCAGATTGATTCGCCAAATTGACAAAACCAGCTGCTGGATACACTGTGCCTGACGTACCTATTGATACAAATAAATCGGCTTGACTGAGTGTGTTTTCAATCTGTTGCATATATTTAGGCATTTCCCCGAACCACACTATATCGGGTCGTAAATTATTGGGAGGGACACAGCATTGGCAGCGGTTACTGCTGTCTAAATCGGTGCGTAAAGGGGTACTTTTATTTGAACTTACACATCGAGCAGATAACAAACGACCATGCATATGCAACACATTTGTGTTACCTGCTCTTTGATGTAAATTATCAACGTTTTGAGTGACTAAAGTAAAATTATTTTTAAAAACACTCTCAAGTTTAGCTAAGGCGAAGTGTGCATGATTTGGTTTGACTTCTGGACTAAGTAGTTGCCGTCTACGTTGATTATAAAAGCGATAGACTAATTCTGGGTTACGCTTAAAACCTTCAGGTGTTGCCACTTCTTCAACGCTATGGTTTTCCCACAAACCGTTATTGTCTCTAAAGGTTTTTAATCCAGATTCAGCGGAGATACCTGCCCCAGTAAGCACAACAATCTTTAGTTGTTGCCCTTTGAAACGAACCAAACTATCTAGCATAAGGCCATCGAATAGCAGTAAACGAAAATTTAATGTGGGTCATCTTAACTTGATAAATCATTAATCTTGTAAGTGTTTTCTTGGGGCGCTATGTTATCAAATATCTGACTCGACGATTCGTTTTTTTAACTTAAACATTTCCCGAAAGGTTATTATTTAATTTGTGAAAGTGCGCTGGTGACTAATAAAGACTACCGAATCGTATTTAACACTTTCACCCCACACCCTTTTAGAACGATAGTAGTAATTGAAGCAACTATCGCTTCATAACTGCTTTCATCCATTTCTTGAATATCCATTGCCGCTAACACTTGAACGTTAAAATCTGCATAATGTTGAGTGGCGCCCCAGATTAAAAACAATAGATGGTAAGGATTAACATCGTCCATCAAGTCCTGCTTGATCCAACCTTGAATTACATTCACTTTAGTTTGCACCCACACCTTAAAGTCAGTGGATAGGTAGTCATTTATTAAGGGGGCGCCGTGTATAATTTCACTAGCAAAAATGCGCGACGCTTCGGGTTCTTCAAGAGAATACATGACTTTTGAGCGAATATAGGCTGATAACGCAATTTCAGGTTCATCATCTGCATTCAAGGAATCAAATTTAGAGTTCCAAATACTAACTATATCGTTGAGCAACTCTTGGTATAACTCCTCTTTGTTTTCGAAATAGTAGTGAATATTGGCCCGTGGTATTTTGGCTCTTTCAGCGATGCGCTTAATAGACGCTCCTTTATAACCGAAGGTAACAAATTCTTGTTTGGCTGCATTAAGGATCAGGGCTTTATTCTTTTTACGAATATCGCCCACTTCAGACTTTTTGGTGTTTAAAACAGGTTTTGCCATTAACTGGTTTTGCTTAGCTTTAGTTCTTTACGCATTTTATGTAATAGTGGTTCTGTGTAACCACTGGGTTGTTGTTCACCTTCAAATATGAGTCCAAGGGCCGCCTGAAATGCGAAGCTGCTATCAAAGTTGGGAGCCATGTTTGTATAGGTGCTATCATCGGCATTTTGCTGATCTACGATCACCGCCATGCGTTGTAACGTTTGTTTAACTTGTTCAGCTCCTAGTAAACCGTGATGTAACCAGTTACAGATATGTTGGCTGGAAATACGCAAGGTAGCTCGGTCTTCCATTCGCCCTACATTATGTATATCGGGAACTTTTGAACACCCTACTCCTTGATTAACCCAGCGCACGACATAACCCAATAGCCCTTGCACATTGTTATCTAACTCTTCTTGGCGCGCTCGTTCGCTCAATATTTCGATATCTGTTAGCAACGGAATAGTTAACAGCGCGTCCAACTGGGCATTATCGTCAATAGATTTTGCTTGTAACAATATATTGTCTTGGACATCCGAAACGTTAACTTGATGATAATGCATCACATGTAATGTGGCAGCCGTAGGTGATGGCACCCAAGCACAAGTTGCTCCGGATTTAGGATGCGCAATTTTAGTGTTAAGCATGGCCGCCATTTCATCGGGTGTTGCCCACATTCCTTTTCCTATTTGTGCCTTACCTTTGAGTCCGGCTTTTAATCCAATGATGACATTTCTATCTTCATAAGCAGAAATCCAACTCTCATTTTTCATTAATTCTTTGGGAACCATTGGCCCAGCCAACATACTGGTGTGAATTTCGTCTCCCGTTCTATCTAAGAATCCGGTGTTTATAAAGGCAACACGAGCGCTTGCAGCGCGGATACACTCTTTCAGATTCGCTGAGGTTCTGCGCTCTTCATCCATAATCCCCAATTTAATCGTGTTTTGGGCGAGACCTAAACATTCCTCGACTCTACTAAATAAGTCATTGGTAAAGTGTACTTCTTCAGGACCATGCATTTTAGGTTTAACAATATATATACTGCCGCATTTCGAATTTACATATTTGGATGAACCCGTTAAGTCATGAAGTGCTATTAACGTGGTTATCAGTGCATCCACTATCCCTTCTGGTACTTCTTCATTGTCGGCAGTTAAGATCGCGTCAGTGGTCATCAAGTGCCCCACATTGCGGATGAACTGCAAACTTCGCCCAGGTAAACTCATGACTTTACCTTCTGGGGTCAGATAACTGCGGTCTGAATTCAGTGTTCTGGTACTTTGTTTGCCACCTTTAGTGATAGTTTCTGCTAAATCTCCCTTCATCAATCCTAACCAATTTGCATAAACCGCGGTTTTGTCTAGCGCATCAACAGCAGCAATGGAGTCCTCACAGTCTTGGATAGTACTCAGCGCGGATTCTAAGATCACGTCTTTTACAGCTGCTGCATCAGATTTTCCAATGGCATCATTCGAATCAATTTGGATTTCGATATGCAATCCATTGTGGATACACAAAATCGCTTCCGGTTCCTGTACAGAGCCATTGAAGCCAACAAACTGGTTAGTGTCTTTTAATGAAACATGATCACCATTACTTAACTCAATAACCAGCTGTTGATCTTGAATCCTATATTTGCATGAGTCATGGTGACTCCCGCTTGAAAGTGGCAAGGTTTCATCCAAAAAATTACGCGCAAATGTTTGTACTTTTTGGCCGCGAATTGGATTGTAACCCGTTGATGTATTTAGGTCATTGGGCTCATCCACAATCACATCAGAACCATACAAAGCGTCATATAAACTGCCCCACCTAGCATTCGCTGCGTTCAATGCAAAACGAGCATTCATCAATGGTACAACTAATTGCGGACCAGCAAGCAAGGCGACTTCAGGATCCACGTCTTTGGTGGTGATTTGAAAATCTTCTTGTTCAGCCACTAAGTAGCCAATATCTTTTAAAAACTGCTGATACTTCTGTTGTGAAAATGGATGATTTGTCGCATCTAAGTGCCAATTATCGATTTGAGTTTGCAATGATTCTCTAACTGTTAATAATGCCTTGTTTCTAGGAATAAACTCATTTAGAACATCAGCGACCGAAGTCCAAAAGTCTTGCTGTTTAATTGCTAAGCCAGGCAAAACCTTTGTATTAACTAATTCATAAAGACAATCGGAAATTTTATACCCATGTTCTTCAATTCGTTTATTCATTGTTGTTCCTATATTTTTCAAAAAATCCCACTGATAGGGCTATTGTTAACCAAAATCGTTTTGTTCAAGATTCGGCTATTACTAGAGCGCCATCCAAACTAACGACATCACAGTTTTCACCCTCTCCGCCGCGGTCTACCACGATAAAATCACTGACCTGATGCAACGCCAAACAATAATGATGCCAGGTGCCTTTGTGATAATTTACCCCTTGATTTGACGTGGCGATAAACACTTCAATTTTAGCAGTGTGTAATTCGCCTTTGGGAGCTACAACAACTAAATAAGGTTGTTGCCCCATAGGAATGAAAGCTTGGCTTGATAATGGGTGTCGCTCCATCATCTTAATGGCTACTGGCTGTTCCAAGGGGGTTGAACGAAAAATATTAATCAGAGTACGTCCATTATTTTCGGTGACATCTACGGCTGCCAAATCATGATAACGTTGTGTGAATCCATCATTGATACTAAAGTTTTGAGCCTCGTTACTCACTTCTATCACATCACCAAACTTAGCAAAATTTTCTCGCGTAAGTGCTTTAGGTACAAGTTGTTGGATTGTCATGTAGCTTTATCCGTTCTCTATTAATGGTTCAAACTAGGCTTACCAAAAACACGCATCCTTGAGATTCCGCCATCTGGGTAAATGCTTAATTTAACATGGGTAAATTGCTGTAATTTCTCGGCTTTTATTTCACTAATAAATAGATGTTCTCTATGGGCATACAATTTAGTTTGAGGAATAATGGTTTGCCAATCTAACTCTGCGTTAGTGTCATTAAAGTCGTCATTGCTGGTGTTGATTCCCTGAAGCATAAAGGTGTCCGGAAAATTACCTTTAAAGTGACAAGTATCGATAATCACCTTTTCAATACTACCAAGCGTAGCCAACTTAACAATTGACCAATCTGGCCCAGGATCGCGTCGACGTTTAGTTTCCCAACCATCTCCCATATCTTTCCCACGGCCAGGCATAATTAAATTATTTTTATCGCTGAAAAACATGTCGCTGACTAATAGCGCTTTAGCACCATTTTTAATTGATGCTAGATCGATTAACTCACCTTCTACAAAATTATCCCAATTAACATCCGCTTCACCGTAAACTCTAAAGCGCGCAATCCCTCCATCTGGAAACATATTCAGGCGCACATGCGTCCATGACTGTTCATTAGATATTTCAAATATATTTTGACTATGGGCAGCGACTTCACTTTTATCCAATATTGTATGCCAAACTGTATTTGCATCGGGTTGTTGAGAACTGACACAAGCTTCTACAGAAACAGTCTGCGGAGCATTACCTCTAAAATAATTAGTATCAATATCAAAGCCTCGAATTACGCCACTTATGCCCAGGCGAATAATGCACCAATCGAACTCGCGACCATTATCTCTGCCGTAACTTCTGCGCGATTCCCAGCCGTCCATCCACTTACCGCGTTCGGTATATTTATCATCGATAAAAATACCGCGACCAGCTTTAAGTAAATTTTCCATTTCGGCAAAAAAGTCATCACTACAACTTAAGGTTTCGCCACCTACTCTTTCACTCGCTAAATCAACAAAATAGGTTTTTAACTTTAACTCCAACTCAGCTCCTTGGCCTACCAGTTTGTTTTGTTGTTGAGTATTTTCTATCATTTACATCTCCTATTTCATCGTGGTGAAGGGGCAATTGGACTTTGTGGATTTTAGGGTACAGGTGCGTGTTGTTTTGAAAAACCTGACACAACTGTCAGGATGTCATTGTAATCGAATCCCTAAACTATGCAAAGAGAGATTATAAAAACTTAAAGAGCCACAAATTGATTTTTGTTGTCATTACACTGGTCTCGACAACAGTACAGTTAACGTTTCTCTAAGTTACCAACATCCAATCAACTTACCCATAGTTTGGTTGTTCTCAATTCGTTGATGAGCTTTGCCTATGTCACTAGCTGGATATTCTGAATCAATGTTAGGGAAGAGTTGACCGCTATCGAAATCCACTAAACAGTCCTTTGTAAATTGTTGTATTAGGTGTGCTTTATAATGATCGCTTCTATTTCTCAATGTTGAGGCTTTTATTGTCGCTCGTTTTCCCAACATCAATGCCATATCGAGTTGATCTGCATAGCGACCCGCTAACATCGCCAAATAAACAACTTTACCATCTCGATTGAGTACTTTTAGATTTCTGTTTAGATAATCACCGCCAACAAAATCCACCACTAAATCGCAGCCTTGCCAATATTTAGGAATTTCGACAGCAAAGTTTTGAGTTTGATAGTTAATGGCGAGATCTGCGCCTAACTTTGTACATAAATCTAGTTTAGCTTGACCCGACGCAGTGACTGCCACCGAACAACCGATACGTTTAGCTAACTGAATCGCCGCAAGTCCGACACCACTAGCACCAGCATGAATTAATATATGCTGGTTGGGTTGTAAATCATTTTCAATAAAAAGCACCTGATAAGCCGTTAGAAAACACTCTGCAATACCTGCTGCTTTAGTCATATTTAAAGCAGTAGGAATTAACATTAAATGCTCAGTGTTCACTGCAACATATTCTGCATAACCTCCTCCAGCCACTAATCCAAATACTTTATCATCAAGCTTAAAGTGCCCTTCGGTCGTTTGCTGTGGATGAATTTGTACAACTGTGCCGCTCGCCTCTAACCCCAAAATCTCGCTTTCACCTACTGGCGCTGGATATTTACCTTGTCGTTGCAACGTATCGGCGCGATTTAAACCAAAACAGGCTACTTTAAGTAACACTTGATTAGGAGCCAGTTCAGGGATCTTGCCTTGTTGAATTTCTAGCGCGTCAGGCGCGCATCCATTTTGATGTTTTATGTACTGCATTGACGTGTTCAAAGTGTTGGACCCTTTTTTGAAGCTGAAATTGTGTTTAGCAAAACTGTACCCTGATGTACAATTGCGGCAAATTTTCTACAGAAGTTATCCTATGTCATCTAGTGTTATTTTGCAGCCCGGTCGTGAAAAGTCTTTATTACGTAAACATCCTTGGATTTTTTCTCGTGCCATAGAAAAAACGGTAGGAAGAACTAATACGGGAGATACGGTAGATGTGTATTCCCATGATGGTGAGTTTTTGGGGCGAGGTGCATGGTCACCAGAGTCACAAATTCAGGTAAGAATTTGGACTTTCGATAAGAATGAGATCATTGATAACGGTTTCTTTCAACGACGTATTGCTACGGCTCAGGCCTCGCGAGAAGAGCTAATAGCGCGACATGGACTAACCGGGTATAGGCTGATTGCCGCTGAATCAGATGGCTTACCGGGCGTTACTATTGATCGTTATGCGGAAGTTTTAGTTTGTCAGTTGTTATCAGCCGGAGCTGAAAAACATCGAGATAAAATAGTGTGGGCTCTTAAAAAGGAGTTTCCAGAATGTGCTATTTATGAACGCAGTGATGTAGCGATTCGTAAAAAGGAAGGGTTGGAGCCACTCACTCAAGTCTTACATGGTGATGTACCGGAAGAAGTGGTAATCGAAGAAAACGGTATAAAGATAATAGTGAATGTTAAGCAAGGGCATAAAACCGGTTTTTATCTAGACCAAAGAGACAATCGTGCCATTACCGCTAAATATGTAAAAGATAAAACCTTACTCAATTGCTTTTGTTATACCGGCACTTTTGGAAGTTATGCCTTAGCAGGTGGAGCTAAAACTATTACTAACATCGATGTATCAGACTTAGCCTTAACCACAGCAAAAAGAAATGTTGAGATAAATGCTTTAGACACAAATAAATGTGAGTTTCTGAATGCGGATGTATTTCAAGCATTGCGAGATTACAAACAACAAGGTAAATGTTTTCAGCAAATTGTTCTAGATCCTCCTAAGTTTATCGATTCGAAAAGTTCACTGGTACGAGGTTGTCGTGGATACAAAGACATTAATATGTTGGCCATGCAAATTATGGAACCTGGCGGTATTTTATGTACCTTTAGTTGTTCTGGATTACTGTCTTTTGAGTTATTTCAAAAAGTAATAGCGGACGCAGCACTAGATGCAGGAAGGACGGTACAAATCCTAGAAAGATTGGGACAAGCCGCCGATCACCCTGTTTCTACGAACTACCCAGAAGGGTTTTATTTGAAAGGCTTAGTATGCAAAGTACTGTAAGTTAACCAAATATGGTCAACTTGTTAGCTCATAATTGAATTAAGCAGCTAATTGTTGCTTATTTCATTTCAATAATTTCAACACCCACTGTACAGGAATTATCATCAACAGCCTCACAGCGTACGACTTTAGTATCGGCGGTAAGTGAAGGTATTTGAGAATTAGTTGATTCAATATAAACATTGATCTTGGTTCCCATTTCAATAGAGTTCTCCTCTATTTCGAAAGACATACCAGTTGCACTTATATCTTTACACACTGCCTGTAAGCTACGTGTAGACTCATCATCAACGATTTCTAATTCACAAACAGAATTAACCATCATTCGGAAAAAATTGCGTTTATCGTCGTAACCTAACATTCAATACCCCAAAGCTGTTTAAATTCTACCCTTTAGGTTATAGGGTGCCGTGAAAACAAAGTCAACGCAAATAAAACTCAAATATTAAAGTTGCATTAGATTGAATCTAAATGGTTTAAAATTCGTTTGACTGATATAGGGGCCGATGTACCCAGTTGTTGAGCAAAAAACGAAACATGTAGTTCATGTAATAGCCAACGGACTTCCTGCAACTTTTCTGGGATCGGCTGATTTTCTGCAATTTTATTACACTTCCCTTGATATGCATGTTGCGCTTTTTCCAAATTTAGCTGGTGTAATTTGTCTTTGGTTGGGTCAATAGCCACCTTTTCTAATCTCTTAGCAATTGCCTGTATATAACGTTGCCAATCGGATAACTTATGGGCGCCAATATCAGCTACGAAACCTTTGTAGACGAGTGAGTCAAGTTGACTTTTAATATGTCCGTGAGCGTAGATTAGATTGAGTGGTACATTACCTTTCATGTTTTTCTTGATTTCATGGGCTATGGTCAGACCCACTTCAACTTGTTTAGCGATAGCCAACACACTCTCATTGATTTGTTGTCTAACAAAATTACAACAGGCCTCGAAATGCTTCTTGTCACGAATATCACAACTATTGTCTTGGCAATATTGCTGAATCAGTTCATCTACCCCTGCATCGATACAGTCGTCAATTAGCGCACCTATTTGACCAAAGGGATTAAAATACAGTCCTAACTTCGCCTTGTTAGGTAATTTGTCCTGTAAATATTTAACTGGTGATGGGATACCTAAAATCACTAACTTTCTTAATCCAAGCTTGTGGGATGTTTGGGCTAAGTGTGGTTGGTCAAATAACTTGACGGCTACAGTTTTCCCTTCATTTACTAAGGCTGGATACGCCTTGATTTCATAGCCACCCGTTTTATTCACAAACTCCGTGGGTAATCTATCTATCTCCCAAGTGATTAAACCCTCTTTTTCGAGCTCTGGAGTAGCTACTGCCTGCAAATTTTGTTTCACTTTTCCTTGCAGCGATTGTTGCAATTTTAACAGATCTCGCCCTTGGGCGATGACCTTGGTATTTTGATCAATTACTTTGATATTAAAGGTTAAGTGCGGAGGTAATTTATCTCGTTGCCAATCGGACTCTTGCAGCTCTTTACCGGTCATACGTTTTAACTTTAAAGATAATGCCGTTAGAAATTCTATCTGATTGCCCTGTTTATCTTGTTGTGGCATATCCGCTAAACAGGCATCAGCATAGTTAGGCGCTGGTACAAAATTACGCCTCAAGGATTTTGGTAGAGCTTTAATCAAGGCAACAATCAGTTCATGGCGCAATCCCGGTATTAGCCAATCTAATCCATCAGTTGTTACTTGATTTAACAGCGCCAAAGGCACCATTAAACTAACCCCGTCGTCAATGTCTTTAGGATCAAAATGATATTCTAATCCCAATGTAAGATTGTTTTGCCTAAAGGTTTCAGGAAAAGACAGGGCATCAATATGCTGCGTACCCTTCTTTAATAAGGTATCTGGATCGAAATTGAGTAATGTTGGATTGTCACTCGCCTGTTTTTTCCACCATTTTTTGAAGTTCACTTCTGAACAAATATGCTCTGGAAGTTTTTCGGAATAAAAATCGACTAGGGTATCTTCGTCTACTAACAAGTCTCGTCTACGACTTTTATCTTCTAATTCTTCAACGTTTTCTACTAACTTTTGATTAAAAGCCAAAAATGGAAAGTTTAGTTTGGTGTCCATATTCACTAAAGCTTCGCGAATAAAGATATCTCTACTGACTGCAGGATCTATTTGGCTATAATTTCTTCTTCTTTGGTTAACTAGCACCAAACCATATAGGCTTACTTTCTCAAATGCTTGCACCACTCCTTGCTTCTTAGACCAATGGGGCTCTGAGTATTCAGTTTTAATTAAATGTTTGGCTAATGGTTCTATCCATTCAGGCTCTATTTTTGCCGCTACTCGTCCAAACAAGTGAGCGGTTTCGACTAATTCAGCCACCATTGTCCATTTAGGTTGAGACTTAGATAAACCAGAACCTGGAAATATCTTGAAGCGACTATTACGTGCACCTAGGTATTCTCGGTTTACGTCTTTAGTGCCCAAGTGTGATAACAAACCCGACGCAATCGCCTGATGGATAGCTTGATACTCAGCCTGTTGTGAAGAAATTCCAAAGCCCAGTTCCGCAACAGACTTTTTTAGTTGACTGACTATGTCTTGCCATTCGCGCATACGCATAAAATTGATAAAGTGTTTCTTGCACCAATTACGTAGTTGGCTGGATGTTAAGGCTTGCTGCTGTTGTTTAAAGTTTTGCCATAACTGAAAATACCCCAGAAAATCAGACTCTTTATTTGTAAAATCCTCATGCATTTGGTCTGCTTGTTGTTTTTTGTCCTGGGGGCGTTCTTTTGGATCTTGAATACTCAATCCCGCTGCTATAATAAGCACTTCGCTAAGACAATTTTGTTTTGCCGCTTCAACCACCATGCGGGCATACCTAGGATCTATGGGTAATCTAGCTAGTTGCCGCCCTTGATGGGTTAATCCTTGTCGTCCAAGTTTATTATCTATGGCACCCAACTCTTCTAGCAATTTAAAGCCATCATTAATACTTCTAGAATCCGGTGGCTGCACAAAAGGAAACACATCGACTTTCCCTAAACCCAGTGACATCATTTGTAAAATGACGGACGCCAAATTAGTTCGCAGAATTTCAGGATCAGTAAATAAGTCTCGCGATAGATAATCATCTTCAGAATACAAACGAATACAAATACCATCAGAGACACGACCACAGCGCCCTGCCCTTTGATTGGCAGAAGCTTGGGATATAGCCTCTATTGGCAAACGTTGCACTTTGCTACGAACACTGTAACGGGATATGCGTGCAGTTCCGGGATCAATAACATACTTGATTCCTGGGACCGTTAGTGAGGTTTCCGCAACGTTTGTAGCAAGCACAATACGTCTGCCAGTATGTGCAGAAAACACTTTATTTTGTTCGCTATTACTTAGTCGTGCATACAGAGGTAAAACTTCTGTGTGCCGGTATTGCTGTTTATTGAGCGCATCAGCGGTATCTCGAATTTCTCGCTCACCACTAAGAAAAACTAAAATGTCACCCTTAGGCTCACTTTGTAGTTCGTTAACCGCTTCTATAATCCCTTGGGTTTGGTCGTAGTCGCCGCTTTCATTTTCACGATAACGAATTTCTACTGGGTACGTTCTACCACTGACCTCGATAATGGGAGCATCATTAAAATGTTTTGAGAAGCGCTGAGGATCTATTGTGGCTGAGGTAATAATCAATTTGAGTTCGGGGCGCTTGGGTAACAATTGTTTTAAATACCCGAGAATAAAGTCGATATTTAGACTACGCTCATGGGCTTCATCAATGATAATGGTATCGTATTGATTCAAAAACTTATCTTGTTGAATTTCAGCTAATAAAATACCGTCCGTCATCAATTTGATATAGGTACTATCGGATACTTGATCTGAAAACCTAATTTTGAAACCCACTTGATGACCCAGTGGTGTTTTTAATTCCTCAGCGATGCGATTCGCAACCGTTCTTGCTGCTAGCCGTCTTGGTTGCGTGTGACCTATTATTCCCTTAATACCTCGACCGAGTTGCAAACATATTTTCGGAATCTGTGTGGTTTTACCTGAACCGGTTTCACCAGCGATGATCACCACCTGATTATTGCTAATCGCTTCCGCAATTTCTTCTTGTCTTTCTGAAACGGGTAGCGGTGGAAAATCAATATCGGGACATTGAGCTTGCCTATTAGCAACTATTTGCGAAGACTTTTGTATATCGGTTTGCAACTGGGCTAAGTGATCAGGTCTCTTATCTTCACTTAGGCGGGAAATCTTACGTAAACGAGAGATAAATCTATGTTTATCTCTCGACATACAAGTCGCGATATCACTGGAAAGTTGTTTAACACTAATCTCTGAGTTGGGTTGTACTAACGACAAAAAGGCTGCTCTATCACATCAATAAAAAACGAATCGAGGATCCTAGAAGATGAATCGAACAAATGCCAGCAATAATAGAAATAACCTCAGCTAATTTGCAGGTAATTTGTAACCATCATGCAAGTGCAAATCCAACGCATTCAATAAGGCCGAGCGATTGATAGTACCTAATAAATAGCCATCGTCGTCCACCACCGGATAAACCTTTGGTTTTTCTGTTGTCATTTTTTGCGCTAATTCGAGGATAGATGTATAGGATTTAATCGCTAAAACTTGGGTTTTCATTATATCTTTGACGTGGGCTACTTGTTCTCTGTAATAACTTGATTCGATCATCTGCACTAAACAATCCTGCTCTGAGAGAAATCCTATAACTTTGTTTTGTTGGTCTACTACTGGTCCACCGGTTTGTTTAGTTTGTAATAATCGTTTTACTGCTTCTGCCACAGGCATATTACTAGTAAAAGTTACTGGCCGATGATTCATATGGTCGTTCACTTTTAAAGATTCCACTGTAACTCCTTGGTTTTCTAATAATTATAATTCTATATCGTCTCTGATAAAGATAGACTTAAGTGATAACAATACCTAATTATTTTCACTTAGAAGTTAAAATAGGAATAGTTTTCCTCTCGAAGTTATCTTGCGATAAAGGGACGCTCTTTAGATATAACCGCCAGGATCAAAATAGGATTTAAAAAGGCAAATAGATACCAAAAACCCTATAACAAAAGTCCCCCCGGTACTTTTGACCGTAAAGTATCATCTCGATGAAAACTACAACAAAGCGATCATTTTTTAAAACGAGCATCAGTCAATATGTTATTCGCAAACGCATGTCTATCGCACAACGACTATTGTTTAATGCACAGAAGAAACTTGGGAATATCGCCACTGAAGTTGGTTATTCTGATATTTATCAGTTTTCAAAACAGTTCAAGAAAACCTTTGGGGTATCACCTAGTAAATATTGTGCTCAACAACAAAACAAAACCCTTAGTTAATTGGTAACACGTAAACCTAGTACACTAACCATAAATGCTATGGATAGAGGTTAGGATAGAAATAGACAGTGTCGTATTTTTCAGTTTCAATACTGATTTATTCTGTAATAATCATTGGTTTAGCGGTTAAATGCAGCTAATGCGAAAATTACTGTAGTTTATTAATCAACATTAATGACGCAGAACCCACTGATACAATCACAGATAATATGCCTTTGGCATGGAGTAACAAACAGTAATGGGAACTAATATACAACCCACAATCTACTGGCACGATTACGAAACTTGGGGAGCTAATCCTAAAAAGGATTTTCCGTGTCAGTTTGCTGGTATTCGAACCGATTACGACTTGAACATTATTAGTGAACCCTTGATGATTTTTAGTCAAATTGCTAATGATTGTTTGCCGGTTCCGCAAGCTTGCTTAGTGACGGGTATTACCCCTCAGCGCTCTTTAAAAGAAGGCATTTGCGAAAGAGACTTTATCGCTAAGATACTTAGCGAATTTGCCCAGCCTAACACCTGCGTAGCCGGCTTTAATAACATACGTTTTGATGACGAAATTACCCGCTACACTTTGTATCGAAATTTTTATGACCCTTATGCAAGAGAGTGGCAACATGGTAATAGTCGTTGGGACATTATAGATTTAGCGCGAGCTTGTTATGCACTTAGGCCTGAAGGCATTAATTGGCCTCTCAACGCTGATGAATTACCCAGTTTTAAGTTACAAGATTTAACGAAGGCGAATGATATACAACATCAAGATGCACATGATGCTATGTCAGACGTTTATGCAACCATTGCTGTGGCGAAGTTAATAAAAGAACGCCAACCAAAATTGTACGATTACGTCTTTAATTTACGCGATAAAAGAAAAGTGCTTGAGCATATTGATTGTGAACAATTGACGCCTTTGGTACATATTTCATCAAAAATATCTTCAGCTCACGGTTGTTGTACGTGGATAGTTCCAATCGGCATGCATCCAACTAATAAAAATGCGGTCATTGTGCTTAATTTAGCCTTGGATCCTTCTCCTTTGTTTTCACTTTCAGCCGATGAGATCCGCGAAAAACTCTATACACCTTCTGCGATGTTAGATGAAAACGAACAACGTTTGCCAATCAAACTTATGCATATTAATAAATGCCCAGTGTTGGCACCGGCAAAAACCCTGAGTGCAGAAAATGCTCAGCGGTTGAATATTGATAGACAACTTTGCTTATCAAATTTACAAAAAATCAAAGCAAATAGGCATACCCTTGAAAAGTTGCAACAAGTTTATAAAGAGTCAGAAGAACATGTTGCGGTTGATCCTGAACACGCATTGTATTCTGGGGGCTTCTTTTCGTCTCACGACAAAGAATTGATGAATAAAGTGGTTAGCTCTGATTTGCAAGGGTTAACTGAGCTGACATTGCCTTTTGAAGACGAACGTTTAAATACGTTGTTGTTTAGATACAGAGCAAGAAATGCGGCGGAGTCATTGTCAGCGTCAGAAATTGAGCGCTGGCAGCGATATAGACACTTCAAGTTTTACGATAATGAATCATCAGCCAGTATTAAAATGCCTGAGTTTTTAATGCAACTAGAACAACTAAGTGCAGAA
This sequence comes from Paraglaciecola arctica, assembly GCF_018861065.1. GTDB lineage: Bacteria > Pseudomonadota > Gammaproteobacteria > Enterobacterales > Alteromonadaceae > Paraglaciecola > Paraglaciecola arctica_B. The sequence goes on along the minus strand of NZ_JAHKQO010000015.1, from coordinate 112,311 downwards.
TATTCACGTAACCCCGACAAACTCAGCATATTAAAAGCGCTTTACAATTACGCACAAAGTTTATAAAACTAGGTTCACGCTTATAGAAGTTTAGACTAACTACTTGTAATTTTAGGTAAGTGAACTACTAATGAAAGTTAATTTTAGGCCGATATTAAAAGGAAGACATGCTAGTCTGACTTTAATCCTCTTGTAACAGTGTGTTGTAATTATCAAAGGCGATTGAATGCTTGGTGTAACATTAAAAACTGATGAAACTGACAGATACTTAGATCTTGATATTCTTCCTGATCTAGTGAAACAAAAAGTCGAAGCAAGTGATATTCATGAGCTAATTCAAAAGAGTGAATTTAAGCATTTTTTTATATTCGACGAAAATATCATAGATGCAGTCAACAGCTATAAATCATCAGATGAAAATGGCGTATCCTCGATTATAGAAAATCGCATTGGTGAACGAAGAGATAGTCAAATAAGATGTAGAATTGTGGAAGACCAACTAACCGCCCTCTTAACGGTCACTACTGGTTATGCAGGAAAACTTCCCACTATTGATTCTTTGCTAAAAGAATTACATCAAATTGGTGTTAAGCGCGGCATCAGTACAAAGCGCTTAAAACATATAGTTGAACAATGTGAACAAGCTCCACCTGGCGAAACATTTGAAGCGCTTGTAGCCAAAGGATTACCTCCTAGAGTCGGTAAATCCTCCAAGTTAAAACCCCTAGTACAAAATGCTTTAGAACGCATTCTAAAACCTCAAACAGTGGGCTCAACTCGCGTTGACATGCGTAATCTAGGTGCGATTATTTGTGTACAAAAGGGAGCTGAGTTACTACGAAGAATGCCACCTGGTGAAGGGAGAAATGGCTTTACAGTTGGAGGGGAAATTATAAAAGCTAAACCAGGTGAATGGCTTAAGTTTAGGCCTGGTGATGGCACGGTTATCAGTGACAGCGATGAAAATTTGTTGCTTGCTGATATCGCTGGTATGCCCAAGTTCAAAGATCAAAAAATGTGGGTTGACGACATTTTCATTTGTAAAGGAGTCAATGTAGGTTCGGGTAATGTGGATTATGACGGGTCTGTTTTAGTAAACGGTGATGTAACTGAAAAAATGGAAATTAGTGCGACAGGTGACGTCACAATTAACGGCTTTGTTGAGTCTGCGACTATACATGCTGGCGGAGATATCATTATTACTGAAGGGGCTATGGGTAAAGTTAATGATAGCGCCACGGAATACAGTACTAGCCTGACAGCCAAAGGTAATATTCATATTCAACATGGACAAGGGTTAGACATTACCTGTAGTGGCAGTGTCACTGTAGGCAGACAATTAGCTTACAGTCGTATTAATTGTGGAGGTAAAGTAACGGTAGGGGCAATAGATAAACCCAATGGAAATATCTTTGCTTGTACCATTAAATGCCAAGATGCAGTATCTGCTGGTACCTTAGGTGCTGTTTCAGGTAGCAACTTGAATGTCGATTTTAGTGACGGTTTTAATACTTTATTAGAACGAAAAGACACTCTCGATGAGCTTCTTAAAAAGATAAGGCAAAACAACACGCGTCATTTCGAACGAATGAATATTATTAACTCGAAGTTAATCCCACAAGACATGCAGGACCGAGTTGATGAAGCCAAGCAATTGTTTGAAAATGAATCACAATTATTACAATGGCTTGAAAACAAAGCGCAAGAAATGCATAAGTCTAAAGAAAGATATCAGACAGATATCCAGCTCATGGCTAATAAACGAGTATACCCAGGTGTGATCGTCAAACTTAATAACCGTACTTGGCGCGCCGAAAGAGAATACGACAGAACAAAAATTTGTTTCCACGGGCATCAGTGGCATTTCGAGCCACTGACTTGATTATTAGCCCCTAAATATCAATAATTGAGAACTTAGTTGTTGAGTCTAGTTAGCAAACTTGAGGTATCCCAGCGCCCGCCTCCGTGTTTTTGGACGTCAGCATAGAACTGGTCCACTAAGGCTGTAAGGGGTAAGGTCGAACCATTTTTTTTAGCTTCATTCAAAGCAATATCTAAATCCTTGCGCATCCAATCAACTGCAAAACCAAAATCAAACTGGCCTGCCAACATAGACTCGAATCGATTTTCCATTTGCCACGATTGAGCCGCTCCTTTTGAAATGACATCAACTACTGCATGACAATCTAATCCTGCGTTTTTTCCGAAGCTAAGAGCCTCTGCCAAACCTTGAACGGTCCCGGCAATACAAATTTGGTTCATCATTTTAGCCAATTGACCACTTCCTACTTCACCAAGTAACTGACTAAATTTTGAGTAACAATTAATGACTTCTTCTACTCGCATGTAATCTAAATGTTGACCACCTAACATCACCGTTAATTGCCCATTTTCGGCACCTGCTTGACCACCAGATACTGGCGCATCCAAAAAAGCCACATCGAGTTGTTTACACAGTTGCGCCATTTCTCGGGCAACCTCTGCAGATGCAGTTGTGTGATCAACTATGATGTCTCCTGTTTTTACGCCCGCTAGAACCCCTTGCTCCCCTAACATAACTGAACGTAAATCGTCATCGTTACCAACACATAACAAAATAACGTTAGCGTTTTCAGCAGCAAGTTGTGGTGTTAACGCCATAGCTCCTGAAAATTCCTCTACCCAGGCAGAGGCTTTTTCTGTAGTTCGATTAAAGACGGTCACCTGATGTCCGGCTTTTTTGCAATGCCCAGCCATGGGGTATCCCATAACACCCAAACCAATAAAAGCTATTTTCTGTTGCAATTTTATTTCCTTAGACTTTATTTTTTAATAGTTTAATTAGTTGAAACACATCTAAATAGTGACAATATACACACTACTATTCTACAACGAGAATCATAATGTCAGATACCATATATCAGTTTGATGCCATATTAAATAATGGTGAAACGGTTGATTTTAAAGATTATGAAGGCAAAGTATTATTAATTGTAAACACCGCAAGTAAATGTGGTTTTACTCCACAATACGATGGTTTACAGGGTTTATATCAAGAATATAGTTCTCAAGGACTAGTTGTACTTGGTTTTCCCTGTGATCAATTTGGCCATCAAGAGCCAGGCGGTGATGCTGAAATACAAGAGTTTTGTAGCTTAAACTTCAACGTTAACTTCCCTTTGTTTAAAAAAATTGACGTTAACGGCGCAAATGCGGCGCCAATATACAAATACATGAAACAAGAAGCGACCGGTGTGATGGGTAGCAAAAGTATTAAATGGAATTTCACTAAATTCTTAGTAAACAAACAAGGCAAAGTAGTTAAGCGTTATGCATCGACTACTAAGCCAGCTGAAATGACAAAGGATATCGAAAAATTACTCGCGGAATAATTCAATATCTCAATGCTTTTGGGCAATAATTAGAAAATATTTTCCCAGCCATAAATATGGCTCGATCGAGCCATATTGAATTTCTAACTGCTTTAACTGTTGATATTCACTAGTTTGTTTTTCAGGCTGTTTTAGGTAATCGTGAAAGCAGCGTATCCCTGCCGTTTTTAATACTTCTATAGGTAACTCTGCTAGTTTAGCTAAAACCACTTTGGGTTTTTGCGGATTGTTGGGACTCAAACGCACGATATTTTTATTGACCATACCAGTTTCAACATAGTCAAAATTACCGTAAAGCATATTGCCAAACAATTGTGCGTCATAGTTAAAAAAACTGATTGAAAGATGCCCACCTGGTTTAACCAAACCGGTTAGTTTCACTAAGACTTCAAGGGGATCTTGTAACCATTCTAAAACCGCGTGACAGACTACCAAGTCATATTGTTTACCACTATTTAACGATAAAATGTCAGTATGTTGAATATTCAGATTAATATTTTCGCCAATTTTTTGCTTAGCCAAAACCAATACTTCTGAAGATATATCAGACAAAGTAACCTTGTGGCCTAAATCTAACATCTCCTTACTCATTTCCCCAGTTCCGCCACCTGCGTCCAATATATCTAAACTAGATCCTTTTAAATTGATGGCACTATGCAGGTGGTGAATCAATAATTCATGTCGTAATCGCCCTTTTGTCGAACCATATATATTCTTCTCAAACTTACCAGCAAATTTATCAAAACTTTGATCCTGCTTATCATTTTGCATTTCAATTTTTGCCTTAGGCTGGGTTGGGAATATCAACAAAAACTGTCTCTATTGGTAACAATTGTTGAATATGTTCCCCCAGCGCTTTTACTCCATACCTTTCAGTCGCATGGTGTCCCGCGGCATAAAAATGTATGTTCATTTCTCGTGCTATATGAATAGTTTGTTCTGACACTTCGCCCGTTATATAGGCATCAATGCCATATTCAGCTGCCATTTCCAGGTAACCTTGCCCTCCACCAGTACACCAAGCAACGGTTTCAATATTTTTGGTGTTTGCGGATTCGTGCAATGGGGTTTTATTCAGTTTTGTAGTTAACAATTCAAACAGCTTAGAAGTTTCAATGCCCCCATTAAATCTCCCTCGCATAACTACACATTGAGAGTTATTAGGCTCTAGCGCTTCGCTTCCTTCGATCCCCAATAGTTTTGCTAGTTGCGCGTTGTTACCTAACGTTGGGTGTATATCTAACGGCAAATGGTAGGCGTAAAGGTTAATACCGTGTTGCATCAACGTTTGAATGCGTGTCTTTTTCATGCCTGTAATGCATGGCGACTCACCTTTCCAAAAATACCCATGGTGCACCAAAATAGCGTCTGCATTGATTGCTACGGCATGGTCAATCAAAGCTTGAGACGCAGTAACACCTGTCACTAACTTGGTTATTTTCTGTTTGCCTTCGACTTGTAAACCATTAGGACAATAGTCTTTTACGTTTTCTGGCATTAAGAGCGAATTTAGTGATTGTAGTAATTCACCATTTGAAACTGACATTAAATTTCCTGTTGTTTATTAAGATATCGAATATGACTCAATAAAGAGTATTTATATTCATAATGAAGCCCTGTATCAAAGCATATCGGCCCCTAGACATTATAAATAAAAAAAGGTATAAAACCCGCCCCTATTCTGAAAATAAACATATTAAAGGCAAAGACCTGATTATGAGTAAATTGGATAAAGATCAAGTAATAGCGGCTTTTACTGAGGCATACACTGCCGCTAATGGTAAAGCCCCAGCGATCGAAGCAAAAGGCGGATGGTACAGTGTTGATGGCGGCAAAAATATGCGCTTAGCTGATTTAAACGCCATGATTGCTGACCTTGGTTCTTCAAAACCAGCTAAAAAGACTAAAGCTGCTGAAGAGAAGCCAAAAAAAGCAGCTGAAAGCAAACCAGCAGTAGAGAAGAAGGCGGCTAAAGCCTCGGCACCTAAAAAAGCCAAAAAGAAAGCTAAATCAGATTTTTCAGTTAAAGCTTTTTGGGCAGAGAAAATTTTAGAGAAAAGCCCAGTTTCAAAACTACCTCGATAAGCTCAACCATTAAAAAAAGCCTTATGATTATCTTAGATCAAAGGCTTTTTTAATATATCTACGTAAAATACATTTCCGCTAAAGTAATTCTTTTGAAATATGCTACTGGAATCTATTCGAAATGACGTTCACGCTTCGTTTCAATAGTCGCTATGTAACCATGCCAAGTGCCATATCCGATAAGAGGCATCAGAAATACAAACCCCACAAACCAAGTAGCAAATCCAATAAGTACTGCTAGCAATATAATAAAGGCCCACAATAACATCGGCCCTTTGTTACTTAAAACAGCGTTCATATTCGTTAACAACGCGGTGGCTAAATCAACTTTGCGCTCCATAAGTATCGGTTGGGTAAAAGCGCTCAGGAAAAATACCAGCAGCGTAAATCCCGCGCCAATCACAGTGCCTACAGCTAAAAACGGAAAAAGGTTTTCAAAATTCTCATCTAACAAAGGGGGGTACAAAGCGTGCACCATAGACGCTACCCTAAGCCAAAAGATCATCAAAACCACAAGTAGAATACCTAAGCCCCATTCGTTCACTGCATTGCGTTTTATAGCTTTTATACTATGCCATAAAGAAGGCACATGATCTTTTTCAAGTTCCCAACTCACATCGTACATGCCAGCCGCTAAAAATGGACCTATCAGCATAAAACAAACAATCGCTGGCATAATCACTAAATGCCAACCGGTCAGCTGTACTAAATACGTTATAAACCAAGGAATAGCAGTAAAAATTAATCCAAAAAACAGAGTCAGAACAGGCGCTCGACTCGCATCTTTTAAACCAAGCACTAACCACTTAAATGGATCGCTCATCGACAGTTGTTTACAAGGGATAACGCGGGCGATACCACTATCTACAATTGCATTGTTGGGGGTTTCTTTAAAATGTTGTGACATTAGCTAACTCCATAAAACATCTAAGCAATATAAAGATTTATAGCACAAGGCTGACACAACGACTAAAAATTAGACCAATTCATCAATTTAAGCTTCCAGCTGCTCAAATAACAACCAGTTATGGCGCTACTCGGTGCCAGTGAACATAGGTGGAAAAATGTTCGGAAATTTTTTGATTTAGGATAGAAAATCGTGTGAGTGGAATATTTTCGCCAGCGATACATTGCCAAACAAACTTATGGCAATTATTTTTGATAACATCATATTCAGAGTAGCTAAATAACTTAGATATGGCTCGTTGTGCCGCGTCTGGCGAAATTAATGGATTATGATTAGTGTCACATGCAATAAAGATATCATCACCGCTACGATCTTGTAAAAACCTTGATGGTGATACTCCTCTAATCAATCCGTTGCCCTTTAGTTCAAGAATACTACCATCGACCCATATACCTGTGTGCTCAAAAAGGCCGTAAATACCACAGGTTACAATGGCACCATTACTTGGCTTTACTTTGGTATTCGAGTTTCCAGGTAAGCGACCTACTGAGCCTTCCAGGAGTTTATCATTTGAATATTTTGCCCCGGCCAAAATAGCCACAGCACTTGCACCAAGCCAAAATAAAGGAACGGGCATATGATTTTTCCATATTGATACACTTTGGCAATAGCTAAGATGAAATGTCAGTTTAAATCAAATTTGGAATGTAATGGAATGTGACAAGATTAGATAAAATTAAACAATATTACGTTTTAGTATAGCCATAGCAATATAACACTTAACAGTCTGGGCCTTGTTAGTTTACCCTGTCAATCTAAGTAGTAAATGAAACACCTTAATGAAACAAATTCTTAAATCTAACAAATTAGAAAACGTCTGTTATGAGATTCGTGGCCCAATTCTAGTCGAAGCCAAAAAAATGGAAGACGAAGGGCATCGAATTCTAAAGCTCAATATTGGTAATCCAGCCCCATTTGGTTTTGAAGCACCAGACGATATATTAAAAGATGTGATCCACAACCTTCCAAGTTCACAAGGTTACTCCGATTCTAATGGCATTTATTCGGCTCGTGTTGCGGTGATGCAATACTACCAACAAAAAAACGTCAAAAATCTCAAAGTCGAAGACGTGTTTATTGGCAATGGTGTAAGTGAGTTAATTGTCATGGCTATGCAAGGGTTACTAAATAACGGTGATGAGATTCTGATCCCCGCTCCTGACTACCCTCTTTGGACAGCATCAGTAAGTCTCGCATCAGGTATACCCGTTCACTATCGTTGTGATGAGACTAATGATTGGCAACCCGATATAAAAGACATTCGCGGTAAAATCTCAGAAAAAACCAAAGCAATAGTATTAATAAATCCAAATAATCCAACTGGCGCAGTTTATAGTCCAGAGCTGTTACAACAAATTGTTGAATTAGCCCGTGAGTTTTCATTGGCTGTGATCAGTGATGAAATATATGACAAAATTCTATATGACGATGCGACACATCATTGCATAGCATCCATGGCGCAAGATGTATTTTGTATCACTATGGGAGGACTATCAAAAAACTACCGTATAGCCGGTTTTCGTGCTGGATGGTTAGTAGTCAGTGGCAATAAACTCATCGCACAAAGTTATATAGAAGGCTTAAATATTTTGTCTTCAATGCGTATGTGTGCCAACGTACCTAGCCAACACGCCATACAAACGGCTTTAGGTGGCTATCAAAGTATTAATGAACTCATTGCAGACGATGGGCGCCTAAAATTGCAAAGGGATATGGCCTATGAAAAGTTAAATGCAATAGATGGCCTTGAATGTATTATCCCAAAAGGCGCCATGTATTGTTTTGTTAAAGTAGATGCAGAAAAGTTCAATATCACTAGCGATGAACAAATGATCCTAGATTTATTACGTACCGAAAAAATCTTATTAGTTCATGGTTCGGCCTTTAATCTTAAAGAAGGTTGTTATTTTAGATTAGTATTTTTGCCTCATGTAGATGTACTCAAACCGGCACTAGAAAGTATTGCAAATTTTTTTAAAAATTATCGTCAGGTATACTAGTTCAATGAACATAACCACACCTAATCCAAGTCACTTTTTCGCTCATTTATCACGTATGAAGTTAATAAACAGATGGCCTTTAATGCGCAATGTAAGAACTGAAAACGTGCAGGAACACAGTTTACAGGTAGCAATGGTGGCGCACGCGCTAGCACTGATCCGTAATAAATATTTTGATGGTAATTTAGATCCTAATCAAGTTGCGACTATTGCGATGTTTCATGATGTATCAGAGGTGATCACTGGAGATTTACCCACCCCTGTTAAATATTCAAATCCTATTATTCGCGATGAATATAAAAAGATAGAAAAGCTTGCAGAACAAAAACTAATCAATATGGCACCCAATGAGTTCAAAGATGACTACGCGCAACTTATTGATCATCACCATCACGATAATGACATTGCCTTTATCGTTAAAGCCGCAGATGTAATATGCGCCTATCTTAAAACACTCGAGGAGCTTTCAGCTGGAAACAAGGAGTTCGAACTTGCTAAAAAACGTCTTGATAAAATGTTAAAAGATTACCATTCCCAAGAGGTCGATTATTTTATTAAAGCCTATGTACCTAGTTTCAGCCTTAGCCTTGATGAAATTACCCAAGAAGATCAATTATAAGTCGGCTTGATTTATTCAATAACATTTGGTCACATTAAATACATGTAGAAAAATACTAATTATTCTCAGGGGAGCAGATGTAAATTATGGAAATATGGACACAACGTAAGCTTGGCCAAAAATTACAACGCCAAGGTGATCACCGTACCCCTTTTCAGCGCGACAAAGCGCGCATATTGCATTCTGCAGCCTTCAGACGATTACAAGCCAAAACCCAAGTGTTAGGCGTAGGAATGAGTGACTTTTACCGTACCCGGTTAACTCATTCGTTGGAGGCATCTCAGATTGGTCAGGGAATAGCCGCGCAACTAAGAAGTAAATACCCAGAATTAACTCAGCATCTTGACTTAAACGATACCCTAATAGAAGCACTATGTTTAGCTCATGATATCGGACACCCACCATACGGTCATGGAGGAGAAGTGGCGCTACATTATATGATGCGTAACCATGGTGGATTTGAAGGAAATGGTCAAACCTTTAGAATTGTCACTAAACTCGAACCTTATACCGCGGAACACGGTATGAACCTGAGTCGTCGCACCTTGCTCGGGTTGATAAAATACCCTAACTTCATCGCTGCCCTTAATCAAGCTCCACAACAAGCAGAGTCACTGGCCCATCGCGAAGTTAATGCTTCACAATGGCACCCACCAAAAGGTTTGTACGAATGTGATAGAGCAGCATTTACTTGGTTGTTTGAAGCGTTTTCTAGCAATGACACTCAGACATTTATGGCATTCAAAAGCAACGGTAAAAATCACCATAAAACACAGTATAAATCATTTGATTGTTCAATAATGGAACTTGCAGACGATATTGCTTACGGTATCCACGATCTTGAAGATGCCATCGTAATGGGAATAGTGAATCAATCTCAATTTGAACAAGAAGTTGCAGAACCGCTTCTTAAATTAGATATTGATTGGATGAACCACAATATTATGCACCTTAGTAAAAAACTATTTAGCCAACACCATCATGAACGCAAAGACGCAATTGGAGCTTTGGTAAATTGTTTTATCACTAATATAGAAATCTTAGAAACCACGCCACAATTTGAACAAGACTTACTCAAATACAACTCAGTTTTCCCCGCCCCTTTCCATAAGGCACTCAGTCTATTCAAATCCTATGTCTATAATCGAGTGATCAGAAAACCTGAAATACAGGTACTTGAATATAAAGGCCAACAAATTGTTATGGAATTATTTCAAGCTTTTGCTTCAGATCCACAAAGGTTACTTCCTGACAATACCCGATTACGCTGGTCTGAAGCCAATGATATGGGCAATGGGCATAGAGTGATTGCCGATTATATTTCAGGGATGACAGATGGTTTTGCAGCTAAATTGTACACCAGTCTATTTTTACCCTCATCTGCCGCAGTGGGTGAAAAAATGATATGACCTACTCCTCATAAGTAAAGAAAGATAACTGGAACTAAAAGAAAGTATTTACCAATTACGCTGTGTTGCGGCATCGTTCCTCTCCAATCAATAGCGTATTATATTGGTTTTGGCACCTTTGACTTATTGTTGATATCTTTATGTATTACTCCATTTTCTAATGTTGGGCGTCAAGAACAACTACTAACACTCAGAAGACCCATAGGCAGTTACTCATTTGTTTATGCACTTTGTCATTTCAGCTCCTATTTACAATTTCAATTTAAAGTACACTTTACATAGTCACTGATATCGCCACTTCTATGCGCTTTGGCTGTATTAGTGATATTACTCAGTAGAAGAAGCAAACTTATAAAACCACTTGAAACTGCTAGGCAAAAACGTACTAAAACTAAACAATACAAAAAAAATGCTTGCATGATGATATATACAGTAATACTGTATATCCAACCACTGTATATAACATCACTAGTTAGGAATCATTATGGCAAGTTTACATGCGTTTACCCACAGCTCTACTCCACTAGCCACCATGCAAGTCCCGGCGTTTAAAAGACTGGGTATGGATATTAATGTTAAACACGATCACAAGTGGACTTTCCTAGTAGCGAATAATATTCGATTTACTGAAAAACAAAATTTTTGTATTCGCTTATCTAAACCCAAACAAAAGAGCCTATCACTATGGCTCGAAAAAATTGTAATGGGTGGTCAGTGCGCAAACTTATTTGTTGAACAGTTATCACTAGATGAAATAAGCTTTAAGCGACTCAAACAATTGTGTATTGATTATAACGTGGCGCTGGTTAATCTAATGCCAGTAAATGAACAGAAAAACAACGTGCTGCAAGGACCTTGGTAAGTTAAGTTAGTAATGGTTTTGATGTGATCTATTGACTCACAAGATTGAGATCGCCTAGGCTTGCTTCATTATGTACTTTTAGCACTGATTATTTTGACAACGACTAACAAAAATTGCTTTTGCGGGAATAAGGTTTCATTTGAAAGCTGTTGCCAACCGATAATTACCGGACAGGTTGAAGCGCAAACTGCCGAAAAATTAATGCGTTCTCGATACTCTGCATACGTAATAGAAGACTATGCCTATATATTGCGCACTTACGCATTTGAGCAACGCACCGATTTAACTCTAAATATACTTGCCGATAGCGCAAAAGATACTCGATGGTTATCGCTTCAAGTTTTGAAGCATCTTCCCAACACCACAAGCGCTCAAGTAGAATTTAAAGCCTTTTATAAGATCGAACAGCAATATTTTGTCATGCATGAATTATCTGATTTTGTAATGATTGATAATATATGGCTTTATACATCAGGTTCAATTCTCAAAGACTCTGGTGTATTCCAACCACAACGTAACAGTCGATGTTTGTGTGGTAGTGGTAGAAAATTCAAAAAATGTTGCGGGTGAAATTCTCAACTAGGATCATTTTTTAGTTTATTAGAACAGCTAAATTTTAGTTGCTTGTGTGGCAGAGTTTCCGGGCTAATGTTAACTTCTCAAGCATTATAAATGTAAATACCTAAACGTTAGATTGTTTGCCTACTCCACTTTCATCGACAAATAAGTCATAAAATGCCTTTCAACATGTAGAATAAATGTAAATTTATCAACAGCTTATTTACAACCTGACCAAATAGTCTAGCTAAAGTCAAAATAATATGAAAAAACCTAGAATGAGCCCTACTGATGACTTTACACCTGCCGATGTTTTAATCATTATAAAACTTGGAAAATTGCTATGTGACATGAGGTCACGTTTACTTACTTGACTGGAAGAGCTCAGCTATTTCAGTTTTTACTATGCTGACATAATGTTTAATGGCAAAAATTTATGACCAAATTCTCAATTAGACAGAAAATTATTCTGACTCTTATCCTATTTGTAATGCTTACAGCGGTTTCAGTAGGTGCCGTTAGTATGTTTACAGCTAGATCAAGCATTGAACATCGTGTGTTGACTTCAGAATTGCCTACCACAGTAGAAAAAATCGCGGAAAGTATCGATAGCGACATTGTACTAATGCAGGTATTAGCCAAACAAATTGCTACAGATGAACATATTCATCAATGGGTAAATGGTAAACAGGATAAAGAGGGCGAATCGATTTTAGTGCGAAAACTACAAGCTGTCGCAAAATCTAATAACCTAAGTGCGGTTTCATTTGCAGATAAAGCCACCGCCGATTATTGGAATCAGGAGGGCTTTTTACGTCGTTTACAAAATGACGCTGCCGATGGGTGGTTTTACAACTATACAGCGAGCAAACAGGAATATATGGTGAGTGTTTACCGAGATCCGAATACCGGTAAAACTGATTTATTTGTCAATTATCAGCAACCTGAAGGACAAGGTTTGTCGGGTACAGCGAAATCGTTTAAATCAGTTGTAGATATGTTGGCAAGTTTTCAACTCGAGGAAAGTGGCTTCGTTTACTTAGTTGATGGACAAGGACTAGTGCAGATGCATAAGGATAAGGCCTTGCTTGGTAAATCAAAGTTAAGTGATTTATATGATTATCAAACCAGTACAACACTATTAAGTAAGGCTAAGTTCAATTTAACTGTGATTGAAAAGGATGGAATTGAACTCATTGTTGCTTCTAGTTTTATACCTAGTATGGACTGGTATATTGTTGCTCAAGTGCCGTTTAATGAAATGTTCAGTGCACTGAGTAGCGCCACATGGAAAATTCTATTATGGTCAATTTTAATTGCAGTGTTAGCTTCAGTGGCTGCATGGTTTATCGCTGGCACTGTGACTCGCCCCATAAGCCAGTTAGCAGAAGTATTTAGTAAGTTAGGTCAAGGGAATGCAGATTTATCTTACCGATTGCCCCAAGATGGCCAAAAAGAAATTGCCATAGTGGCTATCGGTTACAATGCTTTCATTCAAAAACTCGAAGACTTATTTAATCAAATTGCTCATAGTGGCGAAGAGTTGCGTAATGTCGCTAATTTACTTAAGCGAGATGCAGACCATACTAGGGCCAGCGTGAAAAATAGTGCTGAAGAAACGCTAGTTATTTCTGAATCATTGGAGAATGTTAGCAGTAGCGTAGTCTCAGCGGCTAACAATGCAAGTGACGCAGCTAAAATCGCTGACCAAATAAGTACCGATGGTGAAATTATTACGGGAGTGATTCAAAACACTCAAAGCGACATAGAGAAGTTAGCCGAGAAAATAAACGACGTGGCTAACGTTATAACTTCACTCACCAATAATACTGAAACCATAGCCAAAGTATTGGAAACTATTCAAGCCATATCAGATCAAACTAACCTTCTGGCATTAAACGCTGCAATTGAAGCTGCGCGAGCCGGTGAACAAGGACGAGGCTTTGCGGTAGTGGCAGAAGAAGTACGTAATTTGGCTCGTAGAACTGCCGACTCGACCCATGAAGTCCAAGATATTATGGAAGAATTAAAACGCACTTCTGGAACTGCCACAAGCGAAATTGAACTAATTATTCAACAATCTAAATCTACGTCTAGTTCTATTAGTAAAGCAGAGAAAATACTTGAAGATAATAATCAACAATTTTTACAAATATCGCAAACTAATAGAACGGTTGCGACAGCAACCAACGAGCAGTCTGAAAATATAGAGTCGATTAATATTAAGATGACTGGGATCAGAGAAAGTGCCAAGCAAAACGTACAAAATGTTCAAAAAATTGCAGATGAAACACTGAGCTTAAATGATCTAGCTGAAAAATTGGATGGGCTAATAAGTCTATATCAACGGACTTAGTAAGCCAAAACTAGCGCGCTTTTTTGTAGCTTGAATTCTGCAATAGGCGCGTTTGACCTATCCGTTCACACACGTTAATTTACTTTACGAACATCAAATAATGTATAAAAATTAGCGGTTGTTATCTGTGCTAGTTCTTCAACTGAAATACCTTTTAGTTCTGCAATAAATTCCCCTACTTCACGAACAAAACCAGGCTGATTTGGTTGACCTCTGTATGGTACAGGCGCTAACCAAGGTGAGTCTGTTTCTATCAAGAGTTTATCTAGTGGTATTTTTTTGACTACTTCTTGTAACTCGGTCGCAGTTTTAAACGTGACTATGCCAGATATGGAAATATACATACCAATCTCTATCGCTGCCTTCGCCATTTCCCAGCTTTCGGTAAAGCAATGCAACACCCCTTTAGTGGCCAAGGCTTTGTGCTCTTTTAGTAGCTCAATGGTGTCTTCTCGTGCATCGCGAGTATGAATAATCAATGGCTTATTTAGCTTATTTGCTACTTTAATATGGTCAACAAAGGAGTTTATTTGTACCGTTTTTGTTTCTGCGCTATAAAAATAGTCTAATCCAGTTTCACCTATAGCGATTACCTCTTCGCTATCCGCCATGTGTAGAAGCTCTTCATAACTACAGGCATCTTCCTGATGTAATGGATGCACACCACAAGAAACAGATACGTCATCAAATTCTTTTACACTGTCTAACATTGCAGGAAAATCTTTAACAGACACCGACACACACAAAAAGTGTTCTACACCGCGATTTCTAGCAAATTTGAGTACTAAAGCAAGTTCTTCAGGGGTTTTATCTAATCGATCTAAGTGGCAATGTGAATCAACAAACACGTTATTTTTTCCAATATTAAAGAGTTAGGTTTAGGCTGCGTTTACTAGGGCGAGTTTATCTAATAATTGGGTTAACACTAATATTTTATTCACCCCAGGATTGCGTAATTGTTTTATGGCTCTCGCCGCTTGCTGATTTAATTCCCAAACGGTATCAGGTAGAAGCTCTGAACATTGCTGCCTTGCCCAATACTGTGTCCATTTTACCACTTTATCAGCGTTATCTTGCCAATCTGAAGCAAGTTGTAAGGCGCTCACTTGTTGTTGTAATAGCTGCCCCACTCCTACGCTATAGATATCGAAAGTAAAACTTTGTTCTTCTTGTAATTCAGCAAGTAAAGCCAATGGCCGGGTACTGAATAGTTTCGCTAAATTAGTATCGACTTCAGCATTAGTTTGGTTTTGCACCCATGCCATAGTGGTTTGTAAATTGGGCAATGGTAAGGCTAATTTTTCACAGCGACTTCTAATGGTAGCCAATACTCGCTCAGGTTTCTCAGTTGTGAGTATTAAAAACGTATTCGCAGTTGGCTCTTCTAAGGTTTTTAATAACGCATTAGCACTCGACTCAGTCATAGTGTGGGCGCTGTAGATAATTAGTACTTTCGCCCCAGACATATGGGCAGAACCGACTAATTTTTTAATCGCATCACGTATTTGGTCTACGCCTATTTGTTTATCAGATTCTACTATATGTAAATCCGGGTGATTGCTAGCAACATTTAACAAACAGGACTGACATCGGCCACAGACTTTTTCTCCTTGTCTCGAATGACATAAAAGTAATTGAGCTAATTCCAATGCGAACTTAGCTTTACCTAGTCCAGAAGGCCCCTGTAACAGCAGCGCATGATGCAGTTTATCTGCCGCCATCCTGACACTCAATTGTTGAAACGAGTCTTCTAGCCAAGGTAACACTTAACACTCCAAAAATTGTTTGATAGCTGATGCGACGTCATCATGCACTTCCTGCATGCTTTGCATGGTGTTAATCACTACACAATTAGGATCTTGTTGTGCCAAAAGTAAATAACGTTCTCTCGTGCGTTCAAAAAAACTTAAACCCTCTAATTCTATACGGTCAAGCTCACCGCGACCTTTGGCTCGCTTTAATCCTTCTTTGGGTTCAACATCTAAATATAAGGTAAAATCAGGTCTAAAATTCTTTAGGGTTATATTTCTGAGGCTCTCAATCATAGATTGTTCAATCTGACGACCACCGCCTTGATAAGCCTGAGAAGACATATCGTGTCTGTCCCCCAAAACCCAGTTACCTTGCTGTAAATTAGGCAAAATAATGTTTTGCACCAATTGCGCTCGTGCGGCATACATTAACAATAGCTCTGCTTCAACCGTAACCTTTTCGTCTTTCCAGTCATGTTTAACAACATCTCTAATTGCTTCAGCCATAGCGGTGCCACCCGGCTCTCGGGTATTAATCACTGTATGACCTGCAGCCTGAATCGTGTCTGACAAGATTGCTACGGCACTACTTTTACCGGCGCCTTCTAAACCTTCAATAACAACGAACTTACCTGGTGATTGCAACTGGAACTCTCTTATTTCTTTAATTGATATTGACGTACGGCAAGGTTGTGCTCTTGTAACGTAGTGGAAAATTTGTGACTTCCATCTCCTTTCGATACAAAGTACAAGTCATCGGTTACCATAGGATTAAATGCAGCATCTATTGCCAACTTACTCGGCATAGCAATAGGTGTAGGTGGTAACCCTTTAATTACATAGGTATTGTAGGGTGTCGGCGTTTTTAAATCTTTACGCCTAATATCTCCGTCAAAGTTATCCCCCATGCCGTAAATAACAGTGGGATCAGTTTGCAATCGCATATTTAGGTTAAGCCTATTAACAAACACCCCTGAAATTCTTGGTCGCTCCTGTGCCACACCTGTTTCTTTCTCGATAATAGAAGCCATGATTAACCCTTCATATGCCGAAGCATAGGGTAAATCTAGTGCGCGATTTTGCCATGCATTATCTAAATATTGCATCATACTTAAATGAGCACGTTTGACTATATCAATCGCCGCAGTTTGCGATACAAAATAATAGGTATCAGGCAACAAATAACCTTCAATAGATTGTTCGGGTAATTGCGAAGTAATTATATCCAGTTGTTGTTTGAAATCGTCGTTAAATTTTATTTGCGGATGAGCCTGCAGCGCTAATAACCATTCCTTCCAATTTAAGCCTTCGATCAAACTTATTGAGAATTGCATTTCTTTGCCAGTCGAAATTAGCTGTAGCAAATCCAAGCCATTCATAGAAGGCCATAATTCGTAGGTGCCAGCTTTGATATTTGCCAACTCTGGAACAAGCTTTAACCTAATTTTGAGGCCCAAGTTATCCTCTAGCACTCCTTGAGTCTTTAGTCGGTTAAGTATACCTTTAGCTGAGTCACCGTTTTTAACTTGAAATACCCTTGTTTCTTTCAAATTGAGTGGCTGGTTTATTTGCTTATCAAAATGCATAACAACGGCAACCAGTGCACAACTGAAAATAATGACCAAAACAGCTAACCATTTTACAATTTTCATCGCACGCTTACCGCTTTACGTTTAATTGCCGCTAAAAGAATTTGTTTTAAGGCAGTAGTTTGTTCTTTCAAGTAACTTTTGTGTTGTTGGTTTAGGGGATTAACCAAACAGGTTACCGGTACAATCGTCATTAAAGAGTTGCAAACGAACAACTCCTGAGCACCAAATAATTCGCGAATGTCGTGATTGACAATATGGCATTCTAGTCCTTGTTGGCGCATTTCAGCGAGAATTTGGTTACGCATAACCCCTTGCACCCCAGATTCAGAAAGGTCTGCCGTAAACCAATGCTTGTCCTTATACCAAAATAGATTAGCAACGGAAGTTTCAATTATGTTTTGTTGAGTATCACACACTACGGCATCGTCAAAATCGCTTTCAAGCAATGCTTGTTTGATGAATACTTGTTCTAAGCGATTTAGGTGTTTAATGCCCGCGAGTAAAGGTTGCTTAGCCAATTGAATAGGACTGACAGTTAATTTAATGCCTATGTTCTGCCATTGCGCATAGTGAGCGGGAATAGGATGTTGGGATATAATATAGTTTGGCTCTAAAGCGCCTTCAGGACTATAACCTCTTCCACCCGCGCCTCGAGTGATCATAACTTTAACTACGCAGGCGGATACACCTTGCAACGAATTGAATATACAAGTCGTCAGCTCTGTCCACTTATTAAACTGAATATTTAGGGTTTTACATGAAAATTTTAGACGTTCTATATGGGCGTCAAAAAACTCAATTTGAGCGTTTCTAAACGCCATAGTAGTAAAGCAGCCGTCGCCATACTGAACCCCCCTGTCTGCTATCGTTATATGTTGTTGCTGCTGTCCATTAACAATCATTTATACTTGCATCTACAACGCTATAAGAGGGTCAATATTACCCAAAACTTAGAGTTTTCCTACTGGTTTTTTAAACAAAAGTGAGCCATTTGTGCCACCAAACCCAAATGAATTACACAACGCGTAATCCATTTGCACGGGTCTAGCGGTATGTGCAACAAAATCAAGATCACAACCTTCGCCGGGATTATCTAAATTAATAGTGGGGGGAGCGATTTGATCACGCAGGGACAAAATCGTAAATATTGCTTCAACTGAACCCGCCGCTCCTAAAAGATGTCCGATCATCGATTTAGTAGAACTTACCAATACACTGTTCGCATGATCACCAAATACTTGTTTTATCGCAGCGACTTCTGCTACATCTCCTGCTTGAGTTGATGTGCCATGCGCGTTTATGTAGCCCACTTCAGACGCCTCAATATTGGCATCGTTAATAGCGTTTACCATTGCAGCGGCTGCACCTTCACCATCTGCTGGCGGTGAAGTCATATGGTAAGCATCACCACTCATTCCAAAACCGACTAATTCAGCATAAATTGTAGCGCCACGAGCGACCGCTGAATCGTAGTCTTCTAACATTACCACACCTGCGCCCTCTCCCATTACGAATCCATCTCGATCTTGGTCCCAGGGCCGGCTCGCCGATTCGGGGTTATCATTTCGTGTAGACAGTGCACGTGCCGCAGCAAAACCTCCAATACCAAGAGCACAAACCGTCGACTCTGCACCACCGGCAATCATAGCGTCAGCATCACCGTACGCTATAGTACGCGCTGCAATCCCAATATTATGTACACCTGTAGTACAGGCGGTGACAACATTAATATTAGGGCCTTTGAGGCCTTCGAAAATAGAAAAAAATCCGGAAATCATATTAGTGATGGTGGCTGGAACAAAAAACGGTGAAATTTTCCGAGGACCTGATTCGAGCATCCTACGATGATTTTCTTCAATTAAACCTAAGCCACCAATTCCTGAGCCTATGGCGACACCAATTCGACCGCAATTTTCCGAAGTAACCTGTAACCCAGAATGTTCTAGGGCTTGTTTACCCGCTGCAATACCCAGTTGGATAAACCTATCCATCTTTTTGGTTTCTTTTTTTGGAATATACTTTTCAATATCAAAATCTTTTACCTCACCAGCAAACTGTGTAGTTAAAGATCCCGAATCAAATGAACTAATAGGTGCAATGCCACTTTTACCAGCAAGAATGTTTTTCCAAGTAGAATCTACAGTATTGCCAACAGGAGAAAGCATGCCAAGACCGGTCACAACAACGCGACGTTTAGACACATTGGCCTCCGCTTATCTAAGAATATTTATTTATTTTTGAAAAAAAACGGTCCGGAGAGGACCGTTTATAATAACTTACGCGTCTTTATTAGCGTTAACGTAGTCAATAGCAGACTGAACAGTAGTAATTTTTTCAGCTTCTTCATCAGGGATTTCAGTATCAAACTCTTCTTCAAGAGCCATTACTAGTTCAACAGTGTCTAATGAATCTGCACCTAAATCATCAACAAATGAAGCTTCTGGCTTTACTTCTTCTTCTTTAACACCAAGTTGCTCAATGACGATTTTTTTTACACGTTCTTCGATAGTACTCATAATTCTAGTTTTCCTTTAAGTCGCTAGATATAAATTTGCGAGTAGTGTATTCAGCTAAGTGACCCCTTGCAAGCAACAGTATCAACTTTTTATCTGGTCTAACCACTCGCCGATTAGAAAATTTTTATTCGTTTAATAAAGAATCAATATTTGAAAACTCTATCATACTTTACCCCATATACATGCCGCCATTGACGTGTATCGTTTCTCCAGTGATATATGCAGCCTCATCACTGGCCAAAAAACCAACAGTCGCCGCTATTTCTCTTGGGTCACCTAAGCGATTTGCTGGAATATCCTTAAATATACTTTCTTTTTGGTCATCAGTTAATGCTTTTGTCATATCAGTATCAATAAAACCTGGTGCAACCACGTTGACTGTTATGCCTCTAGAAGCCACCTCACGAGCCATAGACTTGCTAAACCCTATTACTCCAGCTTTTGCAGCAGCGTAATTTGCTTGCCCAGCATTACCGGTTGAGCCTACTACTGAACCTATATTTATAATACGGCCTTTGCGTTTTTTCATCATACCCCGCAACACCGCTTTTGACATTTTAAAAATAGAGGTCAGATTAGTGTCCATAATGCTTTGCCACTCATCGTCTTTCATACGCATCAATAGATTATCACGAGTAATGCCAGCATTATTAACCAGTATATCGACTCCGCCGTGTTTCTCAGTGATCTCAGCTAACAAGGTTTGCATTGAATCAGGATCCGCAACATTGAGTACTTTTCCTTCACCAGCACCTTGTAAATAATCACTGATTGCAATCGCACCTTTTTCCGATGTTGCAGTACCGATAACAGTCGCACCATCAGCAACCAAGCGTTCAGCGACCGCTCTACCGATACCTCTACTGGCACCCGTAATTAAAGCAACACTACCATTTAAATTAGCCATATATTCTCTCTACACACAATATTTAAAGTAATTAAATCAACGAATTAATAGAGTCTACAGTATTGATCGCCGTACAACTTAGGCGTTTATCAATTCGCTTAGTTAACCCTGTTAACACTTTTCCAGGACCCACTTCTAAAAGCGCTTCCACTTCAAGCTCTGCTAATTTAGTCACGGTTTCCGTCCATCTAACTGGACTATATAATTGTTCGACCAACGCTTGTTTGATAGCAATGGGATCATCTGGATAGGCTACATCGACGTTATTAACGACAGGCACATTAGGCGCATTGAACTGTATATCTTTTAGCAAAATAGCTATCTTATCTGCAGCAGGTTTCATCAAATCACAATGTGACGGTACGCTTACCGCTAGCGGTAATGCTCTTTTTGCCCCTTGTTCTTTACATAAATTAGCTGCCACCTCTGCAGCACCTTTATTGCCCGCGATTACAACTTGTCCAGGTGAATTAAAGTTTACCGCAGCAATGACCTCTGAGGTTTCATTTTGCGCTTGTTTACAACTAGCGACTACTTTATCGTCATCTAATCCTATTATTGCATACATAGCACCAACGCCCGCGGGAACGGCCTGCTGCATAAATTGTCCACGAGCCTCAACTAACTTAAGGGCATCGGCAAAATCTATCACTCCAGCACAAACAAGAGCAGAATATTCTCCTAAGCTATGCCCTGCCATAAATGCAGGTAAACTCTGTTGCTTCTCCATTAACAGTTTATAAATCGCGTAACTCGCAGTTAAAATTGCAGGTTGCGTAATATGGGTTTGATTAAGTTTTTCTTCATTGTTTTGAATGATATCCCATAAATCATAACCCAACACGTCACTAGCGTGCCCAAACGTGTTTTGTATAACTGTATATTCGGCAGCTAAATCATTCAACATACCTAAAGTCTGGGATCCTTGACCTGGAAAAACCCATGCTTGTTTACTCATAATTAATTCTCTAAAAATAAATTCTAATATCGTACTAGAGCGGATGCCCAAGCAAAACCACCACCAAAAGCTTCTAAAAGAAGATTTTGCCCACGTTGAATTCTACCATCTCGGATAGCGGTATCTAACGCAGTAGGAACGGTTGCAGCAGAGGTGTTACCATACTGCGCAAGCGTTATAACCACTTGTTCAAGTGGCATTTCCAATTTTTTTGCTGTTGCCTTAATGATGCGAAAGTTGGCTTGGTGAGGGACTAACCAATCTAAATCAGATTTTTGCATGTTATTGGAGGCTAAAGTTTGTTCAACCACTTCACTTAACTTAGTTACAGCGACTTTAAACACTTCGTTACCTTTCATACTGCCCCAATTTTCAAACACTGACTTTTCGTCACCATGTTGTGGATTGCCGATAGTTAATAAATCGCCATATGAACCGGCCGCGTGAATATGAGTGGATAAAATACCTGGTTCTTCACTCGCTTCTATAATAGTGGCCCCTGCGGCGTCACCAAATAATATGACCATAGTGCGATCATCAGGGCTAATCATACGACTTAAGCAATCTGTTCCCACAACCAATATGCGCTTGGCCATGCCACTTTTTATATACTGATCGGCCACACTCAGAGCATAACAATACCCAGCGCAAGCAGCAGCAATATCGAATGCAGGTATACCATCAACATCTAACAACTTTTGAATTTCACAAGCGGTGCTAGGCAATGCATAACGACCACTAGTAGTGGCACAAACAATCATATCCAAAGATTTTGCATCAATATCAGCCGCTTCTAAGGCTTTTTTAGTGGCTTCAAAGCCCATAGTTGCCGCCGTTTCATGCTCGGCAATAATCCGCCTCTCTTTGATTCCTGTACGATCAGTAATCCATTCGTCAGATGTATCAACCATCAGCGATAAGTCTGCATTGGTTCTGATTTCTGTTGGATAGTAACTACCTGTGCCTATTATTCTGGAATTCATTTATCAGTGACGCTCCATTAAAACATCTTCAATTTTATCTTTTATTCTGTCCGGAACCTGCATTTCAACCTGTTGAATGGCCTCTCGGATCGCATACAAAAAAGCCTCTGACGAGGCGTTACCATGGCTTTTAACCACAATTCCGCGCAATCCTATCAGACTAGCGCCGTTATACTGGT
Source organism: Paraglaciecola arctica (assembly GCF_018861065.1). GTDB lineage: Bacteria > Pseudomonadota > Gammaproteobacteria > Enterobacterales > Alteromonadaceae > Paraglaciecola > Paraglaciecola arctica_B. The sequence continues at coordinate 89,198 of NZ_JAHKQO010000015.1, read as the reverse complement.
CGGGTTTCATATGTAAATAGATACCACGGAAAAAAGGTATGGCTATTTTGGCAACAATTTTTGAAATCCAATTTTTTTGTGATGCTTTTTTTACTTCCTGAATAATAAAATTGACTAAACCTTCCCAAGATTTCAAAGCAATATTACCGACAAAACCATCAGTGACTATTACATCTGCATTTTTAGAGAAGATATCGTTTCCTTCAACGTAACCGATATAATTGATGTTATTGGATTCACTTAATAACTTTGCAGCATGTTTTACCCTGTCATTACCTTTTATTTCTTCAGACCCTACGTTTAACAATGCGACTTTGGGCTGTTTAATATGGCCGATTTGCTGAGCCAGCACGGCCCCCATTACTGCGTACTGGAACAGTATCTCAGAATCACAATTAACGTTGGCGCCCAGATCCAGAAAATACACTTTGCCATTATTAATAGTGGGTACAAGAGTAACAAGTGCTGGGCGATCTATACCCGGTAAGGTTTTTAGTACGTAGTAGGCCATACTGAGTAGAGCACCAGTATTGCCGCTACTGACGCAGGCATCTGCTTCTTTGTTTGCAATTAAATCTAACATACGCCGCATTGATGAATTTTTTTTGTGACGTAACGCATGGGCAGGAGCCTCATCCATAGCAACGGATTCTGGGCAATCTGATAAGGTGATTCTGTTTTGGATTTCTGGTAGTTGTTTGTTTATCCATTGAGACATAAGCGCCAAAGGACCACAAAATATAAAATCTAAATCAGGGTTTTCTTGGAGTGCTGTCAAAGCAGCGGGGAAAATAATATGGGGGCCGTGATCGCCCCCCATGATATCTAACGCTAAGGTTAGACGACTCAAAGTTCAGTCTCTTAAATTAAAGAGATAAAACTTTTTTGCCTTTGTAGTAACCATCAGCGGTCACGTGATGACGAACATGCGTCTCACCTGACGTTGAATCTACAGACAAAGTCGCAGAACCAAGTGCATCGTGTGAACGACGCATTCCACGTCTTGAACGAGCTTTTTTACTCTTCTGTACAGCCATTACTTTACTCCTAGTCTCGCTTAAGTTCTTTCAAAACCGCGAACGGGTTTGGACGTTCATCGGCCGGTTCAATTTTTCCGAAACTCATTTTATCACGCTTTTGTTTGCAATCCTCCTCTGCATGAAGGGCTACAATCGGCAATGATAAAATCAATTCGTCTTCAAGAATTTGAAATAAATTGATTTCTCCTTGGTCATCGACCTCTACCGGTTCGTAAACATCCGGTAACTCATCTTCGACTTCTTCTTTAGCACTCTGCACGGGGCTAAAGCAAAAAGACACATCCACAGGATGTTCGAAGACTTCATTACATCTCTCACAGATAAGTGACGTTGAACATGCCAAATGACCTTTAAAATAAGTAAGACCCTGCTCGTCTTTAGCAAACCTTATTTCAACGTCAACTTCTTTGGCAACATCAGCAACTGATCCAAGTAACCTAGGCATCTCAGACGACAAAATTACACCCCGATAGTCGGACCGTAAAGTGGCGCTTTTAACTGGGTCTACCATATTGGGTAGTTTCACTTTCTGCATAGCGCGCGCATATTATAGTTTCAGCGCAGTTTAGTCAAAGAAAAAATCATAGTTAATGACACCTAGCCCTGCATTTTATATGCTTTGGCAAATATTCTTAAACAGCACTAAGCATCGTCTATGAAAATTATTTTGGCTTCAAGTTCCCCATATCGCCAATTGATCTTGCAAAAGCTCCAAATCCCCTTCTCATGTATCGCTCCTAATATTGATGAATCAGCTGTAAATAACGAATCAATCTCTGATCAAGTCGCTCGCCTAGCAAAAATTAAAGCGCTTGCTGTGGCTGCAGGCATTTCAGAACTTGATAGTTATATAATTGGTTCCGATCAATTGGCGAGTTTTAATGGTCAAGTGTTAGGTAAACCCGGTGATTTTGCTACCGCTAAACAACAACTGTTAATGTTTAGTGGACAAACCGTTAGGTTTTTTACTGGATTATGCTTAGTTCACTCGGCTAACAATAAAGTGTCGCAACTCGTGGAAACGTTTGACGTAACATTCAAAACTCTCACCGAAAGTCAAATTTCCACCTATCTAAAGATTGAACAACCTTATGACTGTGCTGGCAGTTTTAAATGTGAAGGTTTAGGAATTGCGCTATTTGATTCTTTAACGGGTCGAGATCCAAATACCTTAGTAGGTTTGCCTCTCATCGCACTAATGGAACTATTTAGCACCATGTCGATTGATTTATTTGAATTTATGCAACAAAACTAATATTTAAATATGTAGTAGTAATTCATCCAAAGTATTAATTACTGCCAACGGTGTATGCTTTTGTAACTCGTCAGCATTGTGTACACCAAAACTCACGCCGATACGGTCCATATTTATCGCTTCAGCCATTGCCATATCATAAGTAGTATCACCCACCATAAGAACTTGTTCCGCCGGCAAATCCAATTCAGCCAATATCTGCATTAACATATCTGGCGAAGGTTTACTTTCGGCGTCGTCTGCAGTTCTAGACGCACTAAAAAAGTGTTCTGTATTAGAATGATACCAGTTGTGTTCCAAACCTAACCTAGCTTTACCTGTTGCGACAGCTAAAATGTAACCTCTTTGGGTTAACTCTTCTAACAATTCAACAGCACCGTCAAAAAGCGGACTACTTATTTGTGCATGCTCTTTAAAATGCTCTTTATAAGTGTGAAAAAGTTCCATTGCCCGCTTATCATCTTGGATATTAAACAACTGTTTCAATGCGGGTAACAAACTAATACCAATCACATTTTTTGCTTGGTCATAATCAGGTATAGCAAAACCTAGTTGCTCAGCACTTGTTTGCATACTTTCGACAATCTTACTAATTGAATCCATAAGCGTGCCGTCCCAATCAAATACTATAGCCTTATATTTCACTTCTAAGTCTCTTCAATACACTCACTAAACTAGGTTCAAGTGGGGCTTTACAATTAACTCTTTGTTGCGTGTTTGGATGAATAAACGCCAAAGAATAAGCATGTAAGAATAATCTCTTTAAACCCATCTTTTGGGTTCTTTCGTCAAAATCTTTATCGCCATACCTATTGTCAGCAGCAATCGGATGACCGGCATGCAAACAATGGACGCGAATTTGATGAGTACGACCGGTGATCGGCGATGCCTCAACTAACGTTGCTTGATCAAAGGCTTCCAAAATACGGTAACGAGTTTCAGATGGTTTGCCTTGTTCATCAACCAATACTATTCGTTCTCCAGATTTTAGGGTGTTCTTTAATAACGGCGCTTTTACTTTGAAGCGATTGGCTGGCCACTCTCCTGCAACGAGGGCTTGATAACGCTTGTCAACTTTTCTATCTCTCAACTGTTCGTGCAAGTTTTTCAACGCTGAACGTTTTTTGGCAATCAACAAACAGCCTGACGTATCGCGATCAAGCCTATGTACCAATTCTAAAAATTTTTGCTGTGGTCTTAATGACCTCAGTGCTTCAATGACTCCGAAACTTAAGCCACTGCCACCATGCACTGCTGTGCCAGAAGGTTTGTTAAGCACAATTATCCAGTCATCTTCATACAATATGTGACTTTCGAGGCTCGATACTTTGTTTAATTTAGTGGAAGGTAAATCTGATGGTTCAGATACACGAACAGGCGGGATCCGCAACTCGTCGTTGGCCTGCAATTTATATTCGGGCTTGACCCGTTTTTTGTTCACTCGTACTTCGCCTTTACGCAAAATGCGATAAATAAGGCTTTTAGGCACTCCTTTTAAGAAAGTGCGCAAATAGTTATCAATCCTTTGCCCTTCTAGGTCAGGATCGATAGTAACAAATTGAACTTTTTGGAATGATAAGTCTGTCATATGCCGCGTATTGTAACTGAATTGCTATAGCAGATGTCTAGTTTTTTAATGTCTTGCCAGTGTTAGTGCTTTAATGTGATAATACTCAGGTTTTCAAACATGTAATAAATGTATAAAACAAACAGATGGATTAATCAGTTCTGTATGCATAAACGACCAATTCGTCGTAACACGGTGTTTCAAACGCGTGTATTGCAAGCCTAATATGGCTAATTAACTGTGAAGCGAGTAACTTTTCACAAGCTTGATTAAACAGAACTCTTACATCAGCGATTTAATTAACCTATTGATCGCCAATGATGTAAAGAATACAAAAGAATTGACAAGATATTTGAATATTAAGATAGCCAGACAAGCATTTGTTATTCGAATACCGCTAAGTTTTAAATGATAAATAAGTAGCTAAACAAACCGCCTTGTTTAGTGCCTATGGAAATATAGGTAGAGTGTTTAAAAACAAAACATTAAATAATGCAAAACACTTAGGCGCAAAAACTTAACCAAGAGTATACAGTCGTGAGGCTGCATTAAATAAATTGTCACATTACGGCGTAGTTCTTTACTTGTGGTGATCGGTACATTACCGAGCAACAAGAATGAAAAGAATGTTAATCAATGCTACTCAGCAAGAAGAATTGCGAGTTGCACTTGTCGATGGTCAAAAACTGTATGACTTGGACATTGAAAGTCCGGGGCATGAACAGAAAAAAGCCAATATTTACAAAGGAACTATTACCCGCGTAGAACCCAGTTTAGAAGCCGCATTTGTGGATTACGGCGCTGACAGACACGGTTTTTTGCCCCTAAAAGAAATTGCCAGAACCTACTTCCCTCAAGGATATAGATTTGAAGGCCGTCCAAATATCAAAGAAGTGATTAAGGAAGGTCAAGAAGTCATCATTCAAATTGATAAAGAAGAACGCGGCCAAAAAGGCGCAGCCTTAACTACCTTTATTAGTTTAGCTGGTAGCTACCTAGTTTTAATGCCAAACAATCCTCGCGCTGGCGGCGTTTCTCGACGTATTGAAGGCGACGAACGCACTGAATTAAAAGCAGCTTTAGGAGGGCTAGACCTTCCAGATGGCATGGGACTCATAGTCAGAACCGCTGGTGTCGGCAAAACCACAGAAGAGTTAGCCTACGACTTAGATTACTTAGTATCTGGTTGGGGCCGTATTAAAGAAATGGCAGAATCTCGCCCCGCTCCATTCCTTATACACCAAGAAAGTGATGTTGTAGTACGCGCTATTCGTGATTACCTAAGACGCGATATTGGTGAAATTCTAATCGACAATACCGAAGTGCATCAAAGAGCGTTAAAACACGTTGAGCAGATGCGCCCAGACTACGCTAATCGCGTCAAACTTTATAGCGGTGATGTGCCATTATTCAGTCACTACCAAATTGAAAGTCAAATTGAATCGGCTTTCCAACGAGAAGTCAGACTACCATCTGGTGGCTCCATTGTAATTGACCCTACTGAAGCATTAATATCAATTGATATTAACTCTGCCCGCGCCACAAAAGGTAGCGACATTGAAGAAACCGCCTTCAATACTAACCTTGAAGCTGCGGACGAAATAGCCCGTCAATTACGTTTGCGAGATGCCGGTGGTTTAGTCGTCATCGACTTTATTGATATGACCCCAGTACGCCATCAACGTGAAGTTGAAAATCGCATGAAAGACGCGGTACGTGGTGACAGAGCACGCGTACAATTAGGGCGTATTTCACGTTTTGGTTTGCTTGAAATGTCGCGCCAACGTTTACGACCTTCATTAGGTGATTCAGCCAATAATGTGTGCCCTAGATGTAGTGGTCACGGTTCGGTTAGAGGTACAGAATCACTTGCATTATCGGTTCTTCGTATAATGGAAGAAGAAAGCATTAAAGATAATACTGGTCAAATTGAAGCCCAGCTACCTGTTAATGTTGCCACTTACTTATTAAACGAAAAGCGTAATTCAGTACGTGGTGTTGAAAAACGCCATAATGTCCAACTTGTTATCATTCCTAATCCGAACATGGAAACGCCGCAATACAGTGTTGCTCGCAGACGACCAGATGACGCAGTTCAAGATATGAGTTACAACTTGCCATTAATTGAGCAAGAAGAGAATATCACTGACAAAACTGTTGCCCCTGCATTAGCTAAGGAACAACCTGCTTTACAAAGTTTAATAGCGCCTGATAAAAAGATGAACGCTAACGCTAAGGCCAAATCGACAGAAAAGTCTGAAGGTTTAGTAGAAAAAGTCAGCAAATGGATTTCTGGACTATTTAAAACAGAAGAGAAAGTTGTACCAAAGAAAACCACGCATACTCGTAATAAAGGCACTAACCAACGTCGAAATAAAAATTCTCGCTCTGATCGAAACAGACGCAATAATAAAAACTTCGATCACAAAGACAATGGTGAGCAATCAGCGAATCGTAATGAGCGTCCGTCAAGAAACGATAAAAACGAACGTTCTGATCGTAAACCTAGGAATGATAATCGTAAGCCACGACGTAATGACAAATCAGTAGAGGCAAAACAAGATGGCCCTGCTGCGTCGAAAGGAAACACAACTGCACCAGCCAAGAAAAAAGAACAAGTTGCTGAGCGCAGAAAACGCAGAGACACTAGGCGTAGTGTCAGAGTAGAAGATGATAAGATTGAAAAAAATAACCTAGCAACTCCGAGTAAAGAAACTAAAGAGTCTGTAGTTGAAAAGTCTCAGTCCACTGTCAAAAATGATGCTCCAGTAACCAGCAAACCAGCGTCAAAAGAGCCAAAATCAGCTCCACCAGTCGAGGTTGCTACAGAAGCACCAACCGCAACTGAAGGCGCTAAAGATGCGGTTCAAAATAAAGATGAAGAATCTGCACCTCGCACTCGTACTCGTCGTTCACCACGACATATTCGTGCTGCAGGCCAGAAGCGTCGTAAAGAAGGTGAAGAGAAAGACGATACAGTAAAAGCCCAAGCGGTTGAAATCACTCAGGACGAATTACAGTTTGATGAACCTGTAGCTGCCGAGGCTGTTGCACCAAAACAAACCCAAACGACGCCTGAAGTTGCAGAGACTGCTAATGCAGATGCGGTTCCTGAGAGTGAAACGCGCCCTGAAGAAGAAACTGTAGCTACTTTAGCTAAAGAAGTAATCACTGAAGATACCCCAGCTCAAGTGACCATGGAATTAGCTCCAGAGGCACCTAAAGTCGAAGATAAACCCGAAGTAACGACCCAAGCTGCCACTTCTGAAGAGACCGAGGTTTCGACGCAAGAGCCTAAAACACCAGAAAAGGTTAAACCTGTTAAGAAAGCCGCACCTAAGAAAGCAGCTAAAAAGGCCACTTCGTTAAAAGTGCCGGCTAAGCCTGTCAAAAAGGAATCAGTATCAGCACCTATGGCGCGACCTGCTTCTATTGATGAAGCTTTTGTTGATATTCAGATCGGTTCTCTTGATGATGCAGCCAGACCTGAAGTGAAACGCTCTGGTCGGTCTGCAGTCTACTCGAACTCATTGAATGCAGCGACTGCACCAGCAACTCGCCCAGGTTCAGCAAGCGAGTAAATTTTCACCTACAATAGCTGAGAATAGCCGCAAGACATCATTGACTTGCGGCTTTTTTTCGAGAGTCTAAGTGCTATTGTGTGTTGTTTACTGTATCCTGCCGCGTTTAGTAAAGCTGTTTAAAAAACGACCTGCATTTAACCATGGCTACAACTTCACCGTATAAAAAGTTAACCCCCCTATTTGAGAATAATCTATGAGTTTTGCCGATTTAGGCCTTTCAACCAAAATATTATCTGCAGTAACCAATAAAGGTTACACCACGCCCTCTCCTATCCAGGAGCAAGCTATTCCAGCGGTATTGCAGGGTAGCGATGTAATGGCTGCCGCACAAACCGGTACAGGTAAAACCGCAGGTTTTACGCTGCCTATATTACAACTATTAAGCCAAGGTAAACCCGCTAAACCAAATCAAGCTCGCGCTTTGATCTTAACTCCAACCAGAGAGTTAGCGGCTCAAGTTGCAGAAAGTGTGCAAACCTATGGTCAAGACTTATCTTTAAAAAGTGCAGTAGTATTTGGCGGTGTGGGTATCAATCCACAAATGCTTAAGTTACGTAAAGGTGCCGATATTCTTGTGGCAACTCCAGGCCGTTTGTTAGATTTATTTAACCAAAACGCCGTTAAGTTTAACGAGTTGGAAATTTTAGTGTTGGATGAAGCTGACCGCATGTTAGACATGGGTTTTATTCACGACATCAAAAAAATCATTAAGTTACTACCACAAAAACGTCAAAACTTAATGTTTTCTGCCACCTTCTCAGAAGACATTCGTAAATTAGCAAAGGGCCTAGTAAATAACCCAGTAGAAATTTCAGTTACCCCAGCTAACACCACTGTTGATTTGGTGGAACAATGGGTATATCCAGTTGATAAAAGCCAAAAATCACAACTGCTAACCTCTTTAATCAAAGACAACGATTGGCAACAAGTTTTAGTGTTCAGTCGCACTAAGCATGGCGCCAATCGCATAGTAAAACAGTTAGAATCACGAGGTATAAGTGCTGCTGCTATTCATGGAAATAAAAGCCAAGGCGCACGGACTAAAGCCTTAGCGGATTTTAAACAAGGTAAAGTCAAAGCCTTGATTGCCACAGATATTGCCGCCCGTGGTTTAGATATTGATCAGCTTCCACAAGTTGTAAATTTTGACCTACCAAACATAGCAGAAGATTATGTGCACCGAATTGGACGAACAGGTCGTGCTGGCGCTAAAGGCCAAGCTATCTCTATGGTAACCCAAGATGAATTTAAAGAGTTGGTAGACATCGAAATATTTACTAAACAAATCATTCAAAGAAAAATAATTAAAGGTTTTGAACCCAGTGCCAAGTTACCCGAGTCAAAAACCGACCAACGACCTATCAAAGCCAAAAAACCTAAAAAGCCGAAAGTCGATCATCGTGACGGACAACGTTCAGGCCGAAACGCTGCAGGTGGACAACCCCCTAAGGCTAATCGCTCACGCAATAGAAACAGAAACACTAACCGCAGTTCTGATACTTCCGGAAATCGTTAATATCCCTCTACTCGTTTTTCAAGCTTGATAACAGTCCCTCACTTATAGAAGATGAGGGACTACTCTAGTGAAATAGCGGTCGCACTTTGGCTCATCATGAGTCATCGTTTTGGCCGAAACAACATCTCCATCCCCCTTGCGAAGGCTAGGAGTTCCCCAAAAGCAAACATAATTTAACGCCATTTCATATTACTCTAGCCCCACTAGATTTTTTCTATATTCATACAAACGGAAATCATTGTTAGTTTCAGCCATTTCGACAGCCTGTTGAAAAAGCACCCTTGCGGCTTCTTTCTGGCCACGTGCTTTTGCTACTAATCCTAAGCCGTTGATAGGTAATGCGTTATCGGGATCGCGCTTTTGACTGTATTGAAACAATTTCATGGCGCCAGATAGGTCATTATTTTGTAACTTGAATAATGCGTAGCGATAAATATGATTGACGTGTGATCGTTCCAAAAAGTCAGTATCAGATAGCTGTGCCATATAGCTTTGGAATAACGCGAAGTCGCCGTCCATAAGCGGCATAAAACTGAGTTTTCGAAGCAATTCAAATCTATTTTTATCGATTTGTTGCTGGTTTAGGCTAAATTGTTTTGCCTGCTGGTCAAAATACTCATTTAAAAATTGATGACCACCTACTGCTGTAAACGCTTCGAAGCTGTTGATCTGTGGTTTATCAAAGTAGTAAAAATAGTCACGAACTCCGCGCATTAAGGTTTCAAAGCCAAGGCTAGCATGGGTGGCATCATCAATAATGGCAAAAGTGTATCGCGGCTTTTCTAATGTGATTTTATCTAACGCAGATTCTAGTTTATCAATGCCTAAATACTGCGGGTAATCATAACTCCCCTTGCTAACATATAAATGTTTACCTTTGCCGTTAGTCACAATTGCAGCCAGTAAACGCTCGAAACTTTGCTGTAGCATAGGAAAATACTCCCCATACAAGGGAGAAGGACTAGCGGCAATGTACCCACTGAATAATTTTGGTTTGTCGACCATAGTATTAATGGTAAATCCCCCTGCCGCTTCCCAACCAAACAGGATACGTTCGTCACTTAGAGAATACTTAGACTTGATATGTGGAAAGACTTGGCTACTTGCTACTACCATGTAGTCATTGGGGATAATGGTAGTTTGTCGTCAACATGCCCTATCAATTATTTGCCGTTAAAATTCGGTCTAAGTGATTGGCAAAGTTTTGTCTATCGGTTTGATTAAGTGGCGGTGGACCACCCGATTGTTCGCCACTGGCGCGCATAGTGTCCATAAAATCACGAATATTAAGCCGCGCTCGAATATTCTCTGTAGTAAACAATTCGCCTCTGGAGCTCAATACCTGCCCCCCTTTTTCAATCACTTCTGCAGCTAAAGGTATATCACTCGTAATCACCAAATCATTCGTTGCTACTAGTCTAACAATTTCGTCATCTGCCACATCAAACCCTGCGCTTACTTGCATTGAGCGAATAAACTTTGACGCAGGAGTCTTAATATATTGATTAGCCACAAAAATGGTTTCAATTTTTGTACGCTGTGCCGCTCGAAATAAAATATCCTTTATCACCACAGGACACGCATCTGCATCAACCCAAATTTTCAATGTTACTTTCTCTTTTTAGATAACTAGTTTGATTACCATTGCAGTGCAATCGTCTGAATCGACACGACAAAAAAGTAATGGCCCCAATACATAAGTAACATTGTATTGTCTTGTGTAAATTGATGCAAAACACTATTGAGTATTTGATTCGTTTTCATAAAGGCTGTTTTGAGTGCGTTTTTGTACTTTTCCAATACTCATTACATAGGCGGTCGCCCTTAGTAACAGAATAACACACACCACGTGCAACGAGTGGTGTTGACCATTTCAACCAACAAATAGCGAATATCGCTAATTAATACCAAACAGAAACCTACAGTTGCAACCAAAGTACATACTATCCATTTGTTTTATAAGACTTTTTATGTATTGGCATAGTCGATGCTATCTATCAGCCAATTGGCGCAGATACGCATAATCACTATTAACTTAACATCAGATTTTCAGGAAACCTGCAATGGATACAATAATAAACAATAAGAGAATTGGCCTTAAATTACTTTCAATATTACCCATTTTACTGACAGTCAGTTTACTTAGCAGTTGCGGTCAAGCCGAATCACAAGGTGAGAATATCCAAGAGGAACTAGTGATATCTGTTCCTGTAGAGATTTCCGAGTTATCAATCGGCCATATATCTTCGAATTATGCCACCACTGCGATTTTAGAAGCAAAAGAGGAAGCCTTTGTTGTTCCAAGAGCCTCAGGAATAATAGAGCATATATATGTTGAAGAGGGAGACTATGTTGAGAAAGGCCAAATTTTGGCACAGATAGAACCCCGTCGCTATCACTTGAATTTAGATCGCGCTAAAGCTGATCTAGTGGGTGTTGAGAAAGAACTGTCGAAAATTAACAAGGTGTACAATAAAAAATTAGTCAGTGATGATACCTATGACAAACTTACCGCCCAATATGAGTCGGCTAACGCAACTCTTTCATTGGCACAGCTTGATCTAAAAGAAGCCACTATCACCGCACCTATATCAGGCTTTATAGCTGAACGTAATGCTAAAGTCGGTAACTTGAGCGAGTCATTCCAACGTGAACGGATGTTTCATATCGTTCAACAAAGCGAGTTATATGGTATTGTTTATTTACCCGAAAAGGAACTTTCTAAGGTTCACAAGGAACAACGAGCTACTTTAAATTTAACCGCCGTTAACGGAGCCAGTACGGTTGCCTTTGTAGAAAGAATTAGCCCTGTAATAGACGCAAAAACGGGCACTTTCAAAGTTACCTTAAGAGTGCCAAACCCAGACAATTTACTAAAGTCAGGGATGTTTGCCCAAGTTAAACTCAATTACGACACCAAACAAAATGCCGTTCTGTTACCCCGTAAAGCACTTTTAGCCATAGACGATAGTGTCAACGTTTTTGTAGTCAAAGATGGTATCGCTAGCAAACAAGCTGTCACTGTTGGTTATCAAGAAGGTGAGGTTGTAGAAATATTAAGTGGACTAACCGGAACCGAAAAGGTAGTAATTACAGGTCATCAAAATCTCCGAGACCAAGCACCTGTAGAAATTGTAAACGACGATACAGGCCAAGACGAAACGTTAGAACTTGCCCAGGACAATTCAAATCAGCTAGCGAAAAGTTAAGGAGCGGATTATGAATATTGTTGATATTGCGGTTAAGCGCCCTGTCACGGTTTGGATGTTCACTGTTGCAGTCATTCTATTTGGGATGGTTTCTTTATCACGCTTAGCCATTAACCTATTACCAGAACTGTCCTACCCTACTTTAACCATACGCACCGACTATAGCGGTGCGGCACCCGGTGAAATCGAGCAACTGGTTTCAAAACCAATTGAAGAAACAATAGGTGTAGTGAAAGGGGTTCGTACAGTAACTTCTACCTCAAAAGCGGGCCAATCTGATGTTTTAATTGAATTTGAATGGGGAACCGATATGGATCTCGCTAGCCTCGAAATCCGCGAAAAGCTGGATACGCTCGAACTCCCTTTAGATATAAAAAAACCATTATTATTGCGCTTCAATCCTAGTCTGGATCCTATTATGCGTTTTGGTCTAGGTGGCGTTACATCAGAAACAGCTAACCAGTCCTTACCACCCCACTCCATGCAGCAAGAATTACTCAGTAAACAAGCAATTAAATCTTTGCGTATATATGGGGAAGAACAAATTAAAAGGCAACTTGAATCTGTTGTTGGCGTGGCCTCGGTAAAAGTGGGGGGAGGATTAGAAAATGAAATTCAAGTATTAGTTGACCAGCAAAAAACCAGTCAGTTAAACATCACTGTTAATGAAGTTATCAAACGTTTGAAAGATGAAAACGTTAACTCTTCTGGTGGTCGAGTTAAAGACGGGTCTCAGGAGTATTTAGTAAGAACCCTAAACCAATTTCAAACCCTAGATGATATTCGTAATCTATTTATTGCTAACCGAGACGGAAAAAATATTCGTTTAGGCGATATCGCTTCAGTTCAAGATACCCACAAAGAACCAACCTCAATAAACCGCTTCAATGGATTTGAAGGGGTCGAAATAGCCATTTATAAAGAAGGCGATGCAAACACTGTTCAAGTTGCAGAGAATATAAAATTTCGTGTTGCACAATTGCAAAAAGACATACCAAACCAATACCAATTACAATTAATTTATGATCAATCAAAATTTATCTCTAGTGCTATAAGCGAAGTGAAGTCCGCTGGGATCATAGGTGGCGTATTAGCAATGTTGATCTTGTATTTGTTTTTGAAAAACATTTGGACAACTTTGATAGTGTCGATATCTATTCCCGTTTCGATTATCGCCACCTTTAATCTTATGTATGGCAATGGTATTAGCCTAAACATAATGAGCTTAGGAGGCATTGCGTTAGCAATAGGATTATTAGTAGATAACAGTATTGTTGTACTAGAAAACATCGCTAGACATAAAAGTAACACCGCAAACAATAAAGAAGCAGCAATCATAGGAACCAAAGAGGTGTCTATGGCAATCATTGCTTCTACGTTGACAACTATGGCTGTATTTGTTCCCTTGGTATTTGTTGAAGGTATAGCCGGTCAACTTTTTAGCGATCAGGCCTTAACTGTTACCTTTGCTTTAGCCGCTTCCTTGGTAGTGGCACTGACCTTAATCCCTATGCTTGCCGCTCGAGAAAAATCGACTGCCAATTCTCAAAACACGACAACATTAGATTTCGGTGAAACCACTGAAAAATCGCTACCCGCAACTAAAATAGCCCGGTTTTTTCACTACTTATCACTGCCAATCACTTGGCTACGAAAATTACTTTTCTACGTTATTCCCATGTGCATTACTTCTATAGTGATCTTAACTTATCGAGTTTTAAGTAAAGTGTTGGTGTTGACGTTCCGTCCACTATTATGGGTATTCGATAAAAGTTATGCTCAAATCGAAAAAGCCTATTTATGGGCGCTAAAGTTCGCTTTGAATCTACGACTCTTAGTATTATCAGCGGTAATATTGGTGTCATTGGCTTCGTTAACCTTGTTGCCCAAACTTGGTATGGAGCTTATTCCTGATATGTCTCAAGGAGAGTTTTATGTGGAAATCAATCTTCCAACAGGATCACAATTAATCAACACCGACCAAGTCATTGCAGAATTAGCCACTTTTACAAGCGATCTAACAGGCGTAGAGCGAACCTATGCTCTAGCGGGGACCGGAAGCTTAATGAATGCATCAGCGAGTCAGGGAGGCGATTATTGGGGGAAATTAAATGTGGTAATGCAGCCCAATAGTGACAGTGAAACGACTCAACGAGTAATGCAGGAAATGCGTCGATACTTGTCTCAGCAACCAGGCATTCAAAGCAAGTTTGGAAAGCCTGCTTTATTTACGTTTGCGACTCCTTTAGCAATACAGATTTCTGGATACGATTTACAAAACTTAGCTAAATACAGTCAAAAATTGCAGGCTTTATTACAAAGCGATAACCGTTATACAGACGTTAAATCGTCACTACAAACGGGTAATCCAGAGCTTAAAGTAAAATTTGATCACAGTAAACTCGCTCAGCTTGGAATAAATGCACCTGATGTTTCTAAACTTATCGCCGCTAAGATTGGTGGCGAAGTGGCCACTAAATACAGTATAAACGACCGCAAAGTTGATATTTTGGTGAGAACCATGGAGTCACAACGTGATTCGATTGTTGATATTGGTCAAATGATTGTTAATCCAGGCGTAAGTCTAGCTATTCCTTTAGAAGCGGTTGCAGATATCAGTATGTCCATTGGCCCCAGTGAGATCACTCGCGTCGGTCAGGAGCGTGTAGCTGTTGTGACTACCAATTTAAATTACGGCGACCTAAATGAAGCCGTTTTAGCAGTACAACAACATATCGATGCGTTAAATTTACCAATTACTATGCAGGCTAAAGTGGCCGGACAAAGTGAGGAAATGGAAAACAGTTTCCAATCCTTACAATTTGCCCTAGCCCTTGCAATATTTTTGGTATACCTAGTGATGGCATCGCAGTTTGAGTCTCTATTACATCCTCTACTAATATTATTTACCGTTCCTTTAGCCTGTGCGGGCTCGATTTATGGGTTGTATCTATCGGCTACCAATATCAGTGTTGTGGTGTTTATTGGACTCATCATGTTAGCGGGAATAGTGGTCAACAACGCCATTGTGTTGATCGATCGTATTAATCAATTACGTTCACAAGGGCTGCAAAAATCACTGGCAATCATCGAAGCCGCACAAAGCCGGCTAAGACCTATATTGATGACAACACTAACAACCTCACTCGGTCTTTTACCTATGGCAATGGGTATCGGAGAAGGAGCTGAAATTCGCACACCAATGGCGATTACGGTTATTTACGGCTTACTTTTTGCCACTCTACTTACCTTGTTTTTTATCCCAGTAATTTACAGTTTGTTCGATAGAAAGCAGTTTGCTCAACAACCTAAAGAGTTAGCTTCAACGACGGATACTGCGGAGACAATTTATGGATAAGCTAACCACCGCCAGTTCATCGTTAGCTGGGTTTGCCATTCGTCGCCCAGTTACCATTATGATGGTGTTTTTCTCAATGTTGGTATTGGGCCTTTTGTCTAGTCAATTGTTGCCACTAGAAAAATTTCCAAGCATCGATATACCAGAAATTGCTATCCGCATTCCATATAGTGACGCAACGCCAGTAGAAGTTGAAAAAATGATCACTCGACCAGTTGAAGAAGCCTTAGCGACTATGTCTGGTATCAAACGTTTGCGATCGCGCTCCTCTGAAGATGCTGCTGA
The DNA here is from genome assembly GCF_018861065.1 of Paraglaciecola arctica. Lineage (GTDB taxonomy): Bacteria > Pseudomonadota > Gammaproteobacteria > Enterobacterales > Alteromonadaceae > Paraglaciecola > Paraglaciecola arctica_B. The sequence continues at coordinate 73,384 of NZ_JAHKQO010000015.1, read as the reverse complement.
AATCCAATTACAGTTTGCTTGGGATGAAAACCTAAAAGCTAAAGGAATTGAAGCCAGAGAAAAGATTGACGCAATACGCCCAGACTTACCCGAGGATGTGGAGCGAATTTTGGTTTATCAATTTAATACCAATGATATGCCAATTTTTTCACTGCGAGTTTCAAGTGAAAGAGACTTATCAAGCGCTTATGACTTGCTTGATCGAAACTTAAAGCGTCCCATCGAGAGAGTCGCAGGAGTTTCAAAAGTCGAACTCTACGGCGTAACCAAAAAACAGATTTCGATACGTTTAGACCAACAACTGATGGCCTCATTACAAGTTAATACCAATGAACTGGCACGAGCGTTAAGTAACGCTAACTTTTCCCTCACCGCTGGTAATTTCACAGATTTAGATATCCAGCAAAAATTCACAGTTAATCCACAAGGCGAATTTACTAGTTTGCAGGAAATTCAGGACTTTATGATTAAAAAAGGCGTCCGCCTGAGTGACATTGCTTTAGTTAAATACGAAAAACCTGCACGTACTGAAGGTCGTCATTTAGATCAATCCTTTGCAGTAGGCTTTAACATTTATCGAGAATCGACCAGTAACATGGTTGCAGTCTCAGACGAAGTAATGAAGGTCATAGACGACGCCAATTCAAACCCAGCCTTTAATGGTATCCATTTGTTTATCATGCAAAATGAAGCCAAAAGTGTGACTAAGTCGCTTTCCGATCTGTTAAACGCAGGTTTGATTGGCGCATTATTATCGCTACTAGTGCTTTATGCCTTTTTACGTAATATAACCAGTACCTTGTTGGTGGTGTTATCAGTGCCTTTTAGTATATGTATTACACTTGGCTGCATGTACATGATGGGTTACAGCATTAATATTTTGTCGATGATGGGACTGATGTTAGCGGTAGGCATGCTGGTGGACAATGCAGTGGTTGTCACCGAAAGCATTGAACAGGAAAAACAAAACAATCCTGATGTAGTGGCGGCGACGAAAGCCGGAGTCGGTAAAGTCAGTTTGGCTGTGATTGCTGGGACTATTACAACCGCTATTGTTTTTTTACCCAATATAGTGGGTGCAAAAGTTAACGTTACCGTTTTCCTCGAGCATGTTGCTATCGCAATATGTATTTCACTCTTTGCCTCTTTATTGATCTCGCAGACCCTAATTCCATTACTTTTCACTAAGATCAATCCTAAAGTCGCTAAGGGAAAAACAACCCCGTCATCTAAACCCCGTAGTAAATTAGCATCTTGGTATACATCAATCCTTAGTTGGTCGCTCAACAATCAAGGAAAAACGGGTCTCATTGCAATATTAGTACTGGCGAGTACCGCTCTGCCCTTGCAGTACGTCACTAGTGATGATGATAACGATAACGACCAAAATCGCGTATGGATGAATTACGATATTCAAGGTAGTTTCAGTTTAGAAGAAGTAGAAAAATCCGTGAGTAAAATGGAAGCGTATTTATACGCTAACCAAGAAAAGTTCTATATCAAGCAGGTATATACCTATTACACCGCTGGATTTGCCGTTTCAGGCATTACGCTAATTGATGATTTGCCAGTCTCGCAATCAACAGTCAAAAATCTAATCACCGAAAATCTCCCCAGTTTTGTAAGAGCGAAACCTTCTTTCCAATGGGATCAAGGTAATGGTGGTGGAATACAAATGACAATAGTCGGTGACTCTTCAGAAAGACTAGAACAAATTGCTAACCAAATCATCCCAATTTTGGCTAACATCGATGGCTTATCTGAAGTAAAAACTGATACCACTAGGCAAAAACTAGAGTTGCAAGTGGTAGTAGATCGACAGAAAGCGTTTCGTTTTGGTTTAAATACCAGCGAAATTTCAAAGGTTGTCGCTACCGCACTAAGAGGCACAAACTTACGTACCTTTAGACATGGCGATGGAGGCGAAGTGGGTATCCGTCTGATGTACGATCAACAACTACAAGACTCAGTTAACGCACTGAAAAACCTTACAATTACCCGTTCGTCTGGTCAAAATGTGACTTTAGATATGGTGGCTGAATTAACGGTTAAACCCAGACTTTCAGAAATTAATCGTAGCTATCGACAAACTTCGATAACGATTGGTGGTAATTTAAAGGATGGCTTTACACTAGAAAATGCGCAAAAAAGCATAGAAGGTGTAATGCAGCATATCAAGTTACCCTCTGGCTACGACTGGACCTTTGATGGAAGTATTGAACGTCAAAACCAAAACGAAAGCGCCATGCAAACGAATATGCTTTTGGCCCTAATTATGATTTATATTGTTATGGCTGCTTTATTTGAATCCCTCTTGTTGCCCACCGCTGTAATAACTTCATTGTTGTTTTCCTTAACCGGAGTGTTTTGGGCGTTGTTCGTAGCGGGCTTACCAATGTCCATCATGAGTATGATAGGAATGTTGATATTAATGGGCATAGTCGTCAACAATGGCATAGTGTTGGTCGATAGAATAAATCAGCTCATTAATAGTGGTTACGCAGTGCGACAAGCCATTGTTGAAGGCTGTTTAAATCGGGTTAGACCCATCCTTATGACAGTCGCCACAACGGTATTAGGGTTGGTGCCACTCGCCTTTGGTAGTACGCGATTAGGAGGAGATGGCCCACCCTATTCACCAATGGCAATATCCATAATAGGAGGGTTGATATTTTCGACTTTAACTAGTTTGGTATTGGTCCCCTTAACTTATTTTTTGCTGCTTAAATTGAGAGCAAAAACGAAGCAAATGATCCTTAATAGTAAACAAATCATTGACCGCGTCATAAGTGTGAATAGCACAAATGTGACTTAATTAAATGGCTTGTATTCGTCATTTTGAATAGAAACGAGTGCGGCACTTCGCCACTTGTTTCTTGTATCGGTTGTCGTTTGCAACGAACCATTTATCAAAATACTAACGGCGTTAATTGAGAATTTTTGGGCTTTGGTTTAGGCTATCGCAAATTTTTTGTTCGGCGAAAATGGCAATGATAACAAACGACCCAAATCCACAATATTTAGCGGCATCTGACAGGTACGAAAGTATGTCGTATCGTCGATGCGGTAAAAGTGGCCTGAAATTACCGGCTCTATCACTAGGACTGTGGCAAAATTTCGGTGCTGTCGATTCGTATAGCAATGCTCAAAACATGCTACATCGCGCGTTTGACCTCGGTATTAATCACTTTGACTTAGCCAACAATTATGGGCCACCATTTGGTTCTGCCGAGTCTACTTTTGGTCAAGTTATGACAAAGAGTTTTAAGCCCTATCGAGATGAAATGTTAATTTCCAGCAAAGCTGGGTATGACATGTGGGCAGGGCCATACGGTATAGGGGGTTCTAGGAAATATTTGGTTGCGAGTTGTGATCAAAGTTTAAAGCGCACCGGACTAGACTATTTTGACGTGTTCTATTCACATTGCCACGATCCTGATACGCCTCTTGAAGAAACCATGCAAGCCTTAGACTATATTGTGCGCTCTGGTCGCGCTTTATATGCAGGTATTTCGAGTTATTCACCTGTGCACACTAAGCAGGCCATTAGTATTTTAAAGGATTTAGGTACACCGCTATTAATCCACCAACCTAGTTATAATATGTTCGATAGATGGATAGAAGACGGATTGACAGAGGTGTTATTAGAAGAAGGGGTCGGCTCCATTGTGTTCTCTCCACTGGCACAAGGTTTTTTAACCAATAAATACCTCAAGGGTGTACCTCAGGGCTCAAGGGCTTCTCGCAGTGAACAGATCTATCTGAATGAAAACAATATTAGCCAAGAAAAAGTAGCGAAAGTTGCGCAGCTTAATGACTTAGCGGTACAAAGAGGGCAAACATTGGCACAGATGGCTGTAGCATGGGTGCTTAACAATCAAGCAGTGACAAGTGCTATTATTGGTGCCAGTAAAGTCAGTCAAATTGAAGACTGTGTGGCGGCACTCAATAATTTAGAGTTTACCCAACAAGAGCTCAGTAATATTGACACTATTTTAGGAAAATAAAGTGCCTGCGCATTTAGCTATTATTAACCCCAAAAGCCCTCAGAACATGGGCAGCATCTTGCGTGCTGCCGGATGTTACCAGGCACAGAGCATTCGATATACGGGAGAACGTTATGCACGTGCAAAAGCGTTTCAAACTGATACCAAAAACGTTCAGTCGGTTATTGAAGTTAAACATGTTGATGAAATAATCAATGACGACACTGACGTTACCCTTAAAAAAGTTGCAGTAGAGTTAGTTGAAGGGGCAACACCTCTTCCCAATTTTGTACATCCTAACAACGCACTGTATATCTTTGGACCAGAGGACGGTTCTATAGAACAAGATGTGGTCGATAAATGTGACCATGTAGTTTACATACCTACCCTAGGATGTATGAATTTGGCCGCAACCGTTAATGTTCTGTTATACGATCGCTTGTCTAAAACCACACAAATGCCAACAGATGATGAGGTCATACTTAAAAGCCGAGATACCAATAATCGCACCAAGGCCAAATAACGGTACCTAATATTACAAGCACTACATAAATGTTAATGCATTTAACTTTTAATTAACATTTCCTTTGTTATCTATCGCTAACCATGTGACTATAAAAATCAATTAAAAGCCGTTGTTATTTGTATTTAAGTCACATGAAGTAATAGAAGGAATATCTAATGAGTGATGATAATCGCATCCCCCGTAATTCAGAGAACGACCATTCTAGGGAAATGGCCGAAGTTCGCAGAAAATTTATCAAACAAAAAACCGGAGCTGAACTCACCCACACCGGTCAATTTAGTATCGATCCTGCAGTGTTACCCGGGAATGTCGAAAACTTTATTGGAATAGTGCAAATGCCGGTCGGTGTAGCAGGGCCAGTTTTAGTCAATGGCGAACATGCTAAGGGCGAATTCTACGTTCCACTTGCGACAACCGAAGGCACCTTGGTTGCCAGCTATAGCCGAGGAATGCGAGTTATTAATGAATGTGGAGGTGTAACCACCACAGTTGTTGAGGGGTTTATGCAACGTGCCCCCGCTTTCATTTTTAACAACGCCCGAGAAGCAAGAGATTTTGGGCATTGGGTTGATGAGAACTTTGAAAAGATCAAAGCGGCTGCTGAAACCACTACAAGCATAGGTAAACTTGAACACATTCAGCAATGGTCGGTTTCTAAAACTAAATACCTACGTTTTAACTACACCACAGGTGATGCCGCGGGGCAAAATATGGTAGGCAAGGCAACCTTGATTGCCTGTGAATGGATCAAAGCCAATTCCCCCATTCCTTGTATGTATATGTTATCTGGCAATATGGATACTGACAAAAAACACTCTCACTTGAATATGTTGCATTCAAGAGGAAAAAGAGTCATCGCTGAAATAGTACTCAAGAAAGAAGTATTAGCTCGTGTCATGAAAGTGGATACCAAAATGTTAGCTGGCGCATCAGTTTTGGCCAACACTGGCGCACAAATGGCAGGTGCTGCTTATAACGGACCGCACTCAGCAAATGGTATAGCAGCTCTGTATATTGCCACAGGTCAAGATGAAGCTAATGTGGTGGAATCGCATGCAGGCATGTTGTCCCATGAATTATTAGATAATGGCGATCTTTACATGTCGGTAACTTTACCTTCACTAATAGTGGCCACGTTCGGCGGAGGCACTGGGTTACCCACACAAAAAGAATGTTTGCAAATGCTCGGTTGCGTGGGGAAAGGTAAAGCTGAAAAGTTTGCTGAAATTGTTGCGGCTACGGTGCTCGCCGGTGACATATCATTAGGTTGTGCGGTAATAGCCGGGCATTGGGTCAGCAGTCATGACCAGATGGGCAGAAATAGATAAACACCTTAAATTGTCTAATTTATGTAGGTTGTTTCTCGCTATTTTTATAATAACGAGAAGTAACCTATTGAAAAACTTAAGAATGCGAAAGCAAGCATATAGACAGCTAATCCAAGAACTATGGCAATAAAACTTTTGAGATATTTTTTACCCGATACTGGACGAAATATTCCTGTCAGTCCCCAGCACATATAGACAACACTCAAAACCGTTAAAAGCAATTGACTCCAAGCGTTTTGGAATACTCCAAGTAGTATAGCGATGCAATACACTAAACAAAAATGGCTGATGTTAAGTAACGCTGGGTAAAAGAGTTCGGCAAAGGTGTATTTTTCGTTTCTAAAAACAAACCGAAGAAATCCTGCAGTCAAACATGCAGACGCAAAATAAAGTGGGATCAACAAAGAGTTAATGATTGCTTGAAACCTCGCTAATTGGGTTTCAAGTTCAGGAGCATTGCTTTCAAGTTGACTTAAGTCAACAATAACCGTGTCAGTCATTGCAGCAATCGCAATCATCAAAGTCATGATCCAAATACTATAACGTACCGGTGAAAAATAACGTTTACGTGCCCCGTCCAAATACTCTACGTACACTTTACTCGGATTAACGGTTAGAAAATAAAGCGTCTTTAAAAAAGGGGATTCAAAATCAATTAGACCGCTATAAACATCATCACCAACTTGGCCGAGTGTTATTCGTTCTTGTTTTTTTTGGCCACATTGACCACAAAACTTAGCCTCAACAGTGGCTCCACAATTTTGACAGGTAAAACTTTGCATGGATATTCCAGAATTTTAATAGGAGAACTACAGCAACCTCGGTTAAGATTACCCAAGGTTGCTTTACCACGCCTAGTTTACACCAACCAATCGACCTAGGCAGCCCCAATAGTCACTGGTACACCATTTAATACCGCATTACCAGACAATTCATCTAAAACCATTTCATCAGTTAGATCATTCACACTGACTCCTGCATGTTGTTCGGCGGTTTTCCATTGACTACCCTTTTTATTGTGCCCCCATCCATGAGGAATCGAAATAACTCCGGGCATGATCTTATCTGTAATCTCTGCTGGTAATGACACTTGACCTACCCTAGAGGTGACTATGATAAGTTGTTGATTTTCAATATTGTGCTTTGCGGCGTCAACAGGGTGGATTTGTGCCGTACATCTGGATAAGCCATTATTAGTACCTTTGACCATTCTATGACTATTGTGCAACCAAGAGTTATTGGTTTTAAGATGCCTTCGTCCAATCAATTGCAGTGAATCACCTTCTGACAGATTTGATGAGTTTTTTGTATCTAACTTCGCACTAAAGAAATGCTTTTCAAGACGGTTTAAGTCAGTCATAAAGTAATCAAAACTTAAGTGTATTTTTTTATCGTTATGGTAAATCGCTTCCGGTAAATCGGGCTGCAGCGGACCAAGATCAATGCCATGTGGTTTTTTCAACAATACATCAATACTCAATGGTTCACCTTCATAGCGGTAGCGACCACTTTTTAATAAATCATCCACTACCCCTTTAGGTTCTTTGTCCCAAAGCGTGCCATACCTGTCGGTGGGCAAGCCGTTTAATCGATCTAGACGTTCTGCCAAACCAAGATATATTTGCCAATCCGTTTTAGTTGTGTCAGAAATGGGGAAAATAGCTGGTGAAAACTTGGAACTGTTTCTTACCGCAAAATTATGGAAAACAATATCATAGTGATCCCGCTCTAAGGCAGTAACAGGCGGTAAAATAATATTGGCATGTCGCGAAGTTTCAGTAATATAAAAATCAACAGCAACAACAAAATCTAATTTTTCAAAGGCTTTATCTAATTGCGGTCCATTTGGGGTAGTTAAGATAGGATTACCCGCCCCTATTACCATAGCTTTGACTTGCCCATCTCCTTCGGTCAGTATTTCTTCAGCCAAAGCCGATACCGGAAATTCACCAGCAAAAGCGGGCAAATTACGTACACGAGTATGAAAATTAGCAATAGAACCCCGGCCTGAATGAGGTAATAAATCGGCAGCAGGTTGTGTAAACATCATGCCGCCTTGCCTGTCTAGATTTCCACTGAGCATATTAAATAGCATGATCAAGTATTGAGTCAGTGTTCCAAAAGCCTGCACACTCGCCCCCATTCGCCCATAACAAACTGCGGGGCCCGCAGCGCAGAAAGATTCAACTAATGCAATAATTTCGGTTTCACCTATGCCCGTTAACGGAGCAACACGTTTAGCTGAATACTCGGACACATACTGTTCAACCGATAATAGATCAGGTGCAAACCCAAGCAGCTCTTTGGCAGCGATCAGTTTTTTGTCGAATAAGGTGTGGATCATCGCTAATAATAGTAACGCGTCTGTGCCTGGCCTAATAAAGTGATGTTCGCTACTAATATCCGCTGTTTCAGACTTTTTCGGATCAATTACTACTACTTTTCCACCTCGATTCTGAATCGCTTTTAGGCGGCGTTTAATATGTGGCACAGTCATTATGCTGCCGTTTGAAGCTAGAGGGTTACCACCAATGATCATAAAGTGTTGAGTATGGTCAATATCGGGAATAGGGATTTGGGATTGATGTCCAAAAAGTTGACGACTAACAATGTGGTGAGGTAATTGGTCAACCGATGTAGCTGAATAGCGATTGTGGGATTTCAACGCGCGATAAAAATAAGGGCCAAATAAAATGGCTCCCATGTTATGGGCATTTGGGTTTCCGAGATAGGTAGCAACCGATTCTACCCCGTGTTTTTGTTGCACTTCAAACAGGCTATTCGCCACTTTATCTAAAGCATATTCCCATGACACTTCTTGCCAACCGTCCGCGGTCTTTTCCAAAGGAGTGCGAATTCGTTGTGGGTCGTCATATAAATCTTTTAACGCCATGGCTTTTGGGCAAACATGACCTTCACTGAAGGGATTGAGTTTATCACCGACTATAGAGAGAATTTCGGTGCCTTGCGTTGTCACTTCTATGCCACACATGGCTTCACACAGAGTACAAGTAGAATAATGTTTTTGTTTTTCAGTCGTCATAATTTTTGTTAAAAAAATTGTTAATATCTGAAAGTTATCGATTAACGCTGTTATATACAAGCATCATTAATAGTTATGTTTTCTAAAGCAATAATTTATGACCTAGACACATGGGTATAACTAATTTACCCTGTGTATCAGTACGATAAGGGTTATCTGTTTAGTTTTATCACGCCAAGGAACCTAGTTGAAAATCACCGACACTAGTGCTCAAGACACTATTATTACTCGTAAAACTTCGTCTAAAAAGTATGTTGTGATTGGGGTTGCGTTTTTATTATTAGTCATCAGTTTAGTGTTGCTGTACCAACACTTTTCTCGTTGGTCCGCATCTACGATGTCGGTCGCAGCTGATCGCATACGAATTGGCACAGTAACACGTGGAGATTTTGTACGAGATTTGTCGATACAGGGCCGAGTTGTGGCAGCAATAAGCCCAAAGCTGTATAGCCCAGCTCAAGGAACCATTACATTTTTAGTAGACGCTGGGGATACTGTTACGCAAGGCCAAACGTTGGCGACTATAGAAAGTCCAGAGTTATCAAATAGGCTCAAACAAGAACAGTCAAATCTACAGCAGTTACAATTTCAGCTCGACAGACAACGGATCCAAAATAAAAAACAAGTATTAGAAAATCAAAAATCTTCTGACTTAGCCAAAGTCGCATTAACTGCTGCTGTTCGCGAGAAACGTCGCGCTGACCAAGCGTATCAAAGTCATTCCATTAGTCAGATTGATTTCGAAAAAGCCCAAGACGAACTAGAAAATGCCGAGTTAGTTTATAAACATTCAGTGAATGACGCCAAACTCAATATCGAGAGTCTCGAGTTCGAACTACAAACCAAGCAGCTTCAAGTCGATAGGCAAGCGTTAGAGGTAAGGGAGTTAAGCAGACAAGAAAAGGAACTAACCCTACTCTCTCCAGTTAATGGCATTGTTGGCAATTTAGCGGTCGAGCAAAAAAATCAAGTCAGTAAAAATCAAGCAATTATGAGTGTCGTGGATTTAACTGAATTTGAATTGGATGTGGATATTCCAGAGAGTTACGCAGACGATCTAGCGATAGGAATGCCAGCTGAAGTCAACTTAAATGGCCGCAATCATCAAGCTATTTTAGTGAACATTTCTCCTGAAATAGAAAACAACTTAGTAAAAGGCCGAGTACGTTTTGCGAAAACCAACGCAATGGGTGAGCCACTTATTCCGCCATCAGCATTACGACAAAACCAACGTTTAACCACGCGAATTTTAATCGAAAGTAAAAACGATGTACTCATGGTAGAGCGAGGCCAATTTTTGCAAAGTTCCAATGGACGTGTTGCCTATGTAGTGCAAGACGGACTGGCAACACGCACCCCAATCAAAACTGGCGCTCGCAGTTTGGCAGTTGTTGAAATTTTACATGGGTTACAGCAAGGACAAAAAATTATTGTTTCAGGTACGGACCAGTTTAATGCGGCTAACACTGTTTTGATCAGTCAATAATGTTTTATTATTATCTGACACTTTCACTAAGAAACATCGCGAGTCACAAAGGCTTGAGTGTTTTGATTGCCACTACCATTGGCCTGGGTATTGCGGCTTCTATGATCACCTATTCGTTGATCTATCTCATGTCCAAAGATCCACTACCTCATAAAAGTGACAGGGTTTATCATATTCAATTAGACAATTGGAGTCTTAACACTGCGGCAATTCCGCCAGATTTACCCCCCGAAGAAGTGAGTTGGACTGATGCTTTAAATATAGTGCATGCCAAGCAGGCTAAGTATCAGGCAGCCAACACTATAACTTGGGGTATGGTTACACCAGCGGATAACAACATTCCTCCCTTTCTCGGTATCATTAGAGCCACCCACGGCGAGTTTTTTCCAATGTTTGATGTACCCTTTTTATTTGGGCAGGCTTGGCAAAATTATCCCCGAGGACAAGTCGAAAATGTCGTAGTGTTAAGTAAATCCACCAATCAAAGAATTTTTGGAGGGATTAACTCTGTTGGCCAAACGCTACCGATGTTAGGCCAATTGTTCACAGTGATAGGAGTAATAAATGATTGGCATCCTAGCCCTAAGTTTTTTGACATGTCACTCGGAAAATTTTATCCACCTGAAGATTTATACGTGCCCCTACAAATAAAAGCCAATTTAGAACTTCCACACGGTGGCAACAGCCATTGTTGGCAATCCAATATAGGTGATAGTTATCAAGCGTTTCTTAACTCAGAATGTGTCAATTTTAATTTGTGGGTAGAATTATCCCACCAACAAGACAAGGCGCAGTTTGCAAGTTATTTAGAGGATTACGTTACTCAACAGCGGGCATTAGGTCGATTCCCTAAGGCCACTCAAAATATCATATTAGATATTGAGCAATGGCTTGCCCACAAAAAAGTAGTCAGTTCTGATATTTATGTGTTTTTCTATTTATCTCTATTCTTTTTGTTAGTTTGTTTGTTCAATGCAGCCAGTTTACTTAGCACTAAGTTGACGACTACTACTGGTCAAATGGCGCTCAGGAGAGCATTGGGAGCTAGCCGCCAGGCTATTTTTAGTCAATGTCTGATAGAGACCATTATGCTGGGATGTTTAGGTGCTCTCATTGGTTTTAGTCTGTGTGCGCTAGGTCTAAGTGGTATAAAGATTCTTTATCCCGAATTTAGTGCATTTATTACTTTGGATATGCCACTGCTGATTATTACAATTGGGATCAGCATTTTATCTACAGTCTTAGCCGGTTTAGTGCCCACTATAAAAGTGTGTATGTTAGCACCAGCGGACTATTTAAGATGAGTGATACTAATCAATCCCATTCCAATACTATGCCTTTTAGTCGCATTCCATTTTTACCCTTATTGCGCACATTAATCAGACAAAAATACACCTTTACCATGTTGGTTTTGCAAATTGCCCTGACTTTGGCGGTGCTGAGTAACGGATTATTTATTGTTTCGCAGCGCCTTGATATTTTGCAACGCCCAACAGGGATAGATGAAACTCACACCTTTGCTTTAACAAGTTCAGGTTTTACTCAAAGTTTCAATCCGCAAAATAGTATCAAGGCTGACCTAGATGCCCTTAGGCAAATGCCAAACATTGTAAATGCTGTCGCAACCTACGCCTTTCCATTTAGTGGCAGCAGCGAATGGGATGAATTGCAAACCTCTACAGGACAAGATGAAATCACTGTGCCTGCTGCCAGTTACAAGTTAGACGAACACGGTATTGAGGCGTTAGGCCTAACCTTATTAGCCGGTGAAAATTTCAATACTAACGAGGTACTTTGGCAAACCCAAACTACCAAGACTTTTCCAAGTGCAGTCATCATTACCTCAAAACTGGCATCAGACTTATTTAACACTACCGATTGGTCAACTGTCGTAGGTAAAACTATTTATATAAACGCTACCTACGGTGCGGTAATCAAAGGGGTCGTAGAACAACTACAAGCGCCTTGGGATGCGGTAGGAAAAATCGAAAACAGCATTATTTATCCTAGGGTCATTACTCGAAATTCAGCACGGTATTTTATTCGCACCCAAGCTAACAAGTTGCAAGAGACTATGGTCGAAGTTGAAGACTATCTTGCTACTAGCAATCAACAGCGGATGATCCGCAAAGTACAAAGTATTCAAACGATTAAAAAACAAGTATATGGGCCGGACATTGGTGCGATAAGTATTTTGATGGTGGTAATATTCGCTCTTAGCATCGTTGCTGCATTGGGCATTGCTGGTTTAACTAGTTTTAATCTAGTGAAACGTAAAAAACAGATAGGTATAAGACGAGCGCTTGGAGCTAATAAGACTGATATATTAAGTTATTTTATTGCTGAAAATATCATACAAAGCACATGTGGTGTGTTACTGGGATGGCTACTAGCATTAGGATTAAATGTGTTTTTAGTCTCACAATATGCGCTGCCTAAACTGCCTCTTAGTTACGTTGTTATTGCTGCGTTATGCCTATATATTTTGGGTATATTAGCCATCCTAAAGCCCGCAATAAAAGCAATGAATATTTCTCCAGCTTTAGCCACAAGAGATCAGTAAAAGACCACTCAAAAAAAATTAATTTTTAGTTTTTTAAACCTTTTTGATTTTTAACTCGACTTAATTGCTGATTGTTCAAAGTTTCAGGGAAAAAAATGAAAATTACAGACACCAGTGGTCAAGATACCCTAGTATCAAAAACAACAAACAACAAAACTAAATGGCTAGTACTAGGCATACTGTTAATGGCTATTTTAGGGTACGCAACCTTAGCCCCCGCGATCAGCAACTGGTCCAACTCAGACGTCAGCATTTCCTCACAAAGAGTCCGTTTAGCCACAGTGACTCAAGGTGACTTTGTGCGCGACTTATCGGTTCAAGGTAGGGTTGTAGCCGCTGTTAGCCCGAAATTATATAGCCCCGCACAAGGCACTATCACATTTGAAGTAGACGCCGGAGATACGGTTACAAAAGGTCAAATATTAGCCATTATCGATAGTCCTGAACTGACTAACCAACTCAAACAAGAACAGTCAGCCATTCAAAGGCTACAAATGGAATTGGATAGACAAAAAATACAATCCAGTAAACAAGCTTTAGTCAATCAAAAAGCGGTCGACTTAGCCAAGGTAGCACTCACCGCCGCAGACCGTGAAAAACGCCGAGCAGATAAAGCTTTTGCTAGCCAATCAATTAGCCAAATTGATTATGAAAAGGCCCAAGACGACCTAGAAAATGCCCGTTTGGTGTTTAAACATTCGGTTAGAGATGCGGAATTAAATTTAGAGAGTCTAGAGTTTGAAGTGAAAACTAAGGCACTATTAGTTGAACGCCAAAAACTCTTAGTAACAGAGCTTAGCAGACAGGTTGAAGAGTTAACCTTACTCTCTCCGGTAGAGGGTTTGGTGGGTAATCTGTCAGTCGAGCAAAAAAATCAGGTAGCCAAAAATCAATCGATCTTAAGTGTTGTGGACCTATCTGAGTTTGAAATAGAAGTCGATATTCCAGAAAGTTACGCCGATGATTTAGCTATTGGTATGGCAGCTCAAATCCAACTTAATGGTGAAACGCATTCAGCAAAACTCGTGACTATCTCCCCTGAAATTGAGAACAATCAAGTTACGGGTAGAGTGCGTTTTACCGCCTCTTCTCATGAAGATTCCACCCAGCCTAGAGGTTTACGTCAAAACCAACGTTTAACCACCCGTATTTTAATGGAACACAAACAAGATGTACTCATGGTGCAACGTGGACAATTCCTAGAAACCGGAAACGGCAAAGTTGCTTATATTGTCAATAACAATATGGCGCAGCGTACTCCAATAACAACTGGCGCTCGCAGCTTATCTAGTGTCGAAGTCTTAAACGGACTTGCAATTGGCGACACCATAATAGTTTCAGGAACGGACCAATTTAACGGCGCACAAAGCGTACTCATTACTCAATAACTTAGAATAATCACAATTACACTTAGGGAACATAACTCATGTTAAAAATGACGGATGTAAAGAAAGTATTTCGTACCGATTTAGTTGAAACACAAGCACTAAGAGATTTTAACTTACATGTAGGTGAAGGTGACTTTGTTGCAGTTACTGGCCCTTCTGGCTCAGGTAAAACCACTTTTTTAAATATTGCAGGGCTACTTGAAACATTTAGCGGTGGGAAGTACGAGTTAGACGGGCAAGATGTAAGCAATCTCAATGACAAAAAACGTAGCCAGCTAAGAAACGAGAAAATTGGCTTTATTTTCCAAAGTTTTAACTTAATCCCAGATCTCAATCTTTTTGATAACGTTGACGTCCCACTGCGTTACCGCGGGTTTAACAGCGCTGAACGTAAAAAACGCATAGAGAATAGCTTAGAAATGGTGGGACTAGCACAACGTATGAAACACCTACCCTCACAACTGTCTGGGGGGCAACAACAAAGGGTGGCTATCGCTAGAGCGCTTGCCGGTGAGCCTCGTTTTTTGTTAGCTGATGAACCAACAGGAAATCTTGATACACAAATGGCAAACAGTGTCATGGACTTGTTAAAAAACATCAACGACGCCGGTACTACAATTATTATGGTAACTCACGACGGTGAACTCGCTAGCCAAGCGAGACGTAATATTTATGTGAGGGATGGCAAAGTGAGTGAAGTCAATAACGCTGACATCTCATCACCTGCTCAGCTTTCAGCTGTTTAACGCCGAGGAGCCATTTTATGTTTGGTTATTATATAAAGCTTGCTTTAAAAAGCGTAAAACGTAATCCAATACTTAGTTTGCTAATGGTGACAGCGATAGCCTTAGGCATTGGTGCATGTATGACCACCATTACGGTCAACTACCTCATGTCTGCCGATCCTATCCCTCATAAGAGTCAGCAACTTTTTCACATTCAAGTGGATAGTTGGGACCCAAACAACGCCTATAGCGACGACGCAGACTCGTTACCCAATCAACTAACCTGGACTGACGCCACGAATTTTACATTGGCTAAAAAAGCACTTAGGCAATCCGCAATGGGAATGTCGGGGGGTATTATCGAACCTGCTGGTGACGACGCCAAACCCTTTGAAGCTTCCATAAGATTAGCGTATACAGACTTTTTCCCCATGTTCGACGTGCCCTTTATTTACGGTACTGCATGGGACAGCCAATCTGATACCGATCGTGAACAAGTGGTGGTATTGAGTAAACGCACCAATGAAAGTGTGTTTGGTGGTGAAAATTCAGTTGGTAAAACCATTGTCATAGACGGTAGAAATTTCCAAATAGTGGGGGTAATTGACGATTGGCAGCCTATGCCAAAGTTTTACGATGTTAACAATGGCGGGTTTAATGAAACCGAACAGTTATTTATGCCGTTTTCATTAAAGGAAGAATTAGAACTTCCAAACTGGGGCAATAATAATTGTTGGAAAAGTCCTGACGGAGAAGGTTATAAGGCATTTTTGCAGTCTGAATGTATTAATACACAGATGTGGGTTGAATTACCCAACGACTTAGCGAAAGCTGAATATATGGATTATTTAAATAACTATGTGATGGAACAAAAGAAGCTTGGGCGCTTCCCTCGCCCCCTTAACAATCGTCTATCCAATGTGATGGAGTGGATGGCGAGTCAAGAAGTGGTTGAAGAAGACGCCAAGATGATGATGTGGCTTTCTTTTATGTTTTTGTTGGTGTGTTTGCTCAATACCATTGGATTGTTACTGGCTAAGTTTACCGGTAAATCATCTGAAATTGGTTTGCGTTTAGCCGTGGGTGCATCAAAAGCCGATTTATTCAAACAGCATTTATTGGAAACCGCGTTAATAGGTGTCATGGGTGGTATCGCTGGGATCCTACTGGCTCTTGTAGGGTTACAAGGAATCAAAAGCCTCTACGGGGACTTTGTTGACGATTTAGCGTCACTGGACCTAAGCATGATTTTAGTGGCACTGAGCATCGCCTTGTTATCCAGTATTTTAGCGGGTTTATACCCTACTTGGCGGGCTTGCAATATCGCACCAGCCAGTCAACTAAAAAGTCAATGAGGGGCCAAACCATGTCAAATATTCAAACTAACACATCAGTTAATTGGGAAATCGGTCCTATCTTTAGAGCAATGTTGCGCAACAAAGTAGGCGCGATATTGATAGCTCTGCAAATTGCGATCACCATGACCATAATTGTGAATTCTGTATACATTATCGTAGAACGTAGCAAGGAAATGCAGCGTGACAGTGGTATCGACAATAAAAACAGCTTTTCCTTAACTAGTGTAGGGTTTGCCGAAAACTTTAATGCGGCTGTTACGGTAGAAGAAGACTTAAATACCTTGCGTAATCTACCCGGTATTGTTGATGCCATCCAAATAAACGCGATACCCAATAGCGGAAGTGGTTGGTCAATGGGACTAAAAACCCAGTCAGGTGTAGAACATGATGCGGTAGGCACAGCGGTATACATGGTTGATGAACACGGTATTAACGCCCTAGATGTTGAAATTATCGCAGGTGAAAATTTTGCACCTACAGACATCGGATTAAGAGAGGTTGGTCAAGTTAAATGGCCTAACAAAACTATATTGACCAAAGCTATGGCGGAAAACTTGTTTCCTGAGATACCGTACTCATCGGTTGTGGGTAAAACAGTATATATCAACGATATCGACCCGATGATCGTCATCGGCATCATTGATAAATTGCAAGCACCTTGGGTTGGCTGGAACAATTTGGAAAATGTCATGTTGTCACCTGAACGAATGGACTATAAAGGCAGTCGTTATTTTATTCGCACTGAACCGAGTCAAAGAGACAGTGTAATGAAACAGGTTGAGGAGTTACTTGCAAATAGTAATAAGGGTCGTCTAATTCAAGGCATGCGTAGCATTGAAGAAACCCGTGAACGCAGCTATCGAGGGCATACCGCTATGATAAAGATCCTTACAACAGTAATGGTCATATTAACTATAGTGACAGCCTTAGGAATTGTTGGCTTAGCCAGTTTTAGTGTTAATCAACGCAAAAAACAAATTGGAACACGACGCGCATTAGGTGCAAGCCAGTCAGCGATTGTACGTTATTTTATGTTAGAGAACTTCCTAATTAGTACCATAGGTGTTGTGTTTGGGGCAGCATTAACAATCGCACTAAACATCTTATTAGTGAATACCTTTGGTCTAGATAGAATTGATTGGTTCTACATCCCTATTGGCATGGTAGTTTTATGGTTAGTTGGTCAAGGGGCGGTTTTTGGTCCAGCTAAAAAAGCCGCCAATATCCCACCTGCATTAGCCACACGAACAGTTTAATCTAATAGTGAAAATGGCAACAGTTAGTCCGCAATTGCTAACTGTTGTCCCCGTTTCCAAACGAGTCAAGTCCTCAGGCAAGCAGTTACAAACTGTGCGTTTTTTGGTACGTTTTAGGTATGATGTTTGTTAGTTTGACCAATTATTAGTTTAATTGACTAATATCTCTTACTAACCGGAGTTTCCTTTTATTGTAACTAACTGTTTATTAACAGGTATTTATATATTGGCCTAAACCCTGCTTAATGACTCGATAAATTTCACTTTAATCAAACTGGGAGAAAATAATGGACGATGGAATGGTATTTGTATTAATCATCTTATTTGCGTTTGTGTTACCTATTGTACTAATTGGAACTTGGACATCTCATAAAAAAGAAATGGCAAAAGCTAATCTCAACTTAAATGATTCAGAGAAGAAAAATCTGCAAAACGAGTTAGAGTCAGTCAAAGCCAGACTGGAAGTATTGGAAGCGATTGTAACCGATAAAAAATACCAATTAAATCAGGAAATCACTGCATTAAAAGCAGTTGACTAAAGTACTAAACCCAAGCGCCCCACAGCACAACATAGGCTTTTGTGCTGTGGAGTCGTCAATTTCCAGTTAGTTGCCTTTAATATTTGATTTTCATGACTTATCTATGCTGTCATAGGACATCTTAGCAAACATTCATATTGGACTTAACTTGAACGAACCTATTATTGCCCTTGTTACTGTGGGGCTTGTTTCGATTGCCTGCCAATTTTTAGCCTATAAAATAAAACTTCCTGCCATTTTACCTTTATTAATCGCTGGTATTGTTGTTGGTCCTGTTACCGGTATTATTGACGCCGACTTATTGTTTGGAGACTTACTCTTTCCAATCGTATCTTTGTCAGTGGCGATTATTTTGTTCGAGGGCTCATTAACCCTTAAATTCAAAGATATCAGTGGTCATGGCTCTATGGTTAGAAACCTATGTACTTTCGGAGCGCTCATTACATGGGTAATTGCGGCACCTATTGCACATTATGCGTTAGGAATGACCTGGCAAATGGCTTTCTTATTTGGTGCCATTGTGACCGTAACAGGACCAACAGTGATAGTCCCTATGTTACGCACAGTCAGGCCGAGTACTAAAATTGCCAACATTCTTCGCTGGGAAGGTATCATTATTGACCCCATTGGTGCCTTGTTAGCTGTGTTGGTGTTCGAATATATCATTTCTACCCAAGATGCCCTCAGTCACACACTTTATGCGTTTGCAAAGACCATTTCGGTAGGTGTAGTTTTTGGTGCACTTTCGGGCTATCTAATGGGAATTGTGCTGCGTAATAACTGGATACCACACTATTTAGTTAATACTGCAGTTTTAACCCTAATGTTAGGTGCTTTTGAAGGCTCCAATGTTATCGCACACGAATCAGGTCTATTAACAGTGACTATCATGGGGATCTGGTTAGCTAATATGAAACGAGTAGAAGTAGAAGACATATTAGAGTTTAAAGAAACCCTCAGTGTTTTGTTAATTTCTGGTTTGTTTATTCTACTTGCTTCACGAATAGAATGGAGTTCGATGCTTAATTTGGGCTGGGGCTCTGTGGTGGTGTTATTTGTGATCATGTTTATCGCCAGACCAATTTCGGTTTTTGTTTCTTCTCTAGGTACTAATTTAGATTGGAGAGAATTAGCACTGTTAAGTTGGATCGCCCCCAGAGGTATAGTTGCCGCGGCAGTTTCAGCATTATTTGCGTTAAAGTTAGAAGTGCTAAATTATGCACAAGTAGAATTATTAGTGCCCATGGTATTTCTTGTCATCATTACTACTGTGGTGATTCAAAGTCTTACTTCAGTTGGTGTTGCAAAGTTTCTTGGTCAAAGAGCCCCTGCTCCATACGGTTTTTTAATTTTTGGCGGAGGACTATTTTCTAGACTCTTTGCAAAAGAATTAATGGCACAAGACATAGTAGTGCGCATTGCGGACACTAACTGGGAGTCGATAAAATTGGCGCGTATGGATAATGTACCCACTTACTACGGTAACCCCATGTCAGAACACGCAGATCGCACTGTAGATTTGTCACTTTATGGGACGGTATTAGTGATGTCACCCTACAAACAGCTTAATCCCCTAGTGACCTACCACTTTGAACATGAACTGGGTAAAGGAGCGGTACTCGGACTCAGTGTCAACGAACCGCAAAAACGCGCTAGCCACCAAGTGTCTGAATCCTATGCAGCAAAACTATGTCTATTTAACGAAGATGTGACTTACGCGAAGCTAGCTGGATATGTCACTAAAGGCGGCACTATAAAAACCACTAGATTGTCAGACGAATTTACTTTTGAAGATTATGAAAAAGAGTACCAAAAGCGATCAATTCGACTCTGTGCCATTGATCCAAACGGCAAAGTCAAAATGTATACCAGTCTAAAAAATATTCAGCCTAAATCGGACTGGCGCATTGTTAGTTTAATAACAGAACATAAAACAACAGAAGTTAGTTGATCCCACTTCACCGCTTATTTTAGCACTTAACTGCAATCTCATTACCATGACAACAACCATAGACGAGATTGCAGTTAAACAAAATTGATACGCTAAATTACACCTTGTAAAATTTTACCAACTGATCTTGCTGTAAAACACAAGAATACTTAGTAATACGTTTACCTTGAGGTTTTATTTTCATTTTCACCGCAGCACCACCCATGGCTTTCATCCATTTAACCTTGCTACTAACGTATTCAACAGACTCTTCACCGTAACGTGCTTTAGCTTCACTTTGACAAACTTCGCTAGCTTTAGCTTTGGTGTCTTCCTTGGATAACTCAACTTCTGCAAATACAAGTGACGAACCTAGAACATACACTGAACAGGCTATTAAAAATGGTTTGATAAATTTAGTCATTAGATTTCCTAATTAATTGAGTTGACTCATGCATTTAAATATAAACGAGTCAATTTGTCTTACCGATTGCGAAATCCTGTATACTTTTTCGAAATCGGTAAGGAAAAATTAGAAATCGGTCAGTTGTGTTGCCTCCGCCATACCACTTATTCGACGAAACTCACTCGGTGTCATAGTTTGCAGACTTTTAAATGCTTTGTTAAAAGTAGTTAGAGAGGCATAACCTGATTCAATCGCGATAGTAAGAATAGGAATTCTGACTAATTTAGGATCTGACAAACGTTGCGCTGCATCTCGCACTCTGTATCGATTTAGATAGTCATTAAAATTTCTATAGCCAAGGTGCTGATTAATCAATCGCCTAAGTTGATGTTCAGGGATATCTAAGTGTTCTGAAAGCCCCTTAATGGTCAAGTCAACTTGCCGATAATAAAACTCCTCTTCCATCGCTCTAGTTAATTTATCTAACCAATGTATATCTGCTGATGATGGTTTCGGGGCTTCTTGCTTCACTAACTCAGGTGGCAAATCATCAATCGATTCAACCAGAATGTTTGAGTTGGAAACCAAAATAATATAACCGTAGGACATAGAAAAAATACTAATGACAATAATATTCAGGTAATTTAAGAACTCAGGGAATTCGCCGTGCCCATAAATAAATTCGTTCGCCACAATAAACAACAAAAACGCGCCACAAGTCACAGATAAACTTAAACGTAAAAAGCGACGACATTCAACTAAGTCTGATTGCCAGTTTCGAAATACATCCAACAGACCTAAAATCGTAATTGCACCCGTTACAACAAGTGATACCAAATGAATAATTGAGTCGTCTAATTCAGCGGGAGATTGCAAGCATTGATAGATACCCAAAGAAAAACACACCGCTAGTCCAATATAATGGCCTGAGTGCAATTTTTGATTACCTTCATTCATTTGAAATAATGTAGAAGCGAACATCCAAAATAAAGCGGGGCTCATCATGGCTACCATTCCCAGTACAAATCTAAATACAAATATGTCTTGCACAAGCGGCTGTATCAAGTAACAAGCGGCACTGAGTAACAATAAGCTTAACACTCTGGCGCTTAATACTTGTCGGTAATCAAACATGAGTTTACATACAACAAGCAATATTGCCCCGAACGCTATGCCCGTTAAGATGAGAAAAAAACTTTGCATAATAAAATGTTAAAACGTCTAAAACTGTGGCGGCAGAATACCGCATTCTTAGGTTTGAAACTGATATAAATTTGTAACTTTTATTTATATCACAGCTATTCAAAAGCATAATAGTTTGAAAAGCCTCAGTTTTTTGTAACTAATTTTGAGTTATATTTTTGTTTACTATTTAAAAGCAAGGCGAGTGGTGGAAATAACTTCAGTGATAGTTTTGGCGTTGCTTAGTTACAATTGATGGCAGTTACGAGTGCAGGCAATAATTTTCCCAAAGCTGCTTTGTTCAATACAGCTTTAGGTTTAGGGTATAAATCATTTACCAATTTAGATCGTCTGGAATATCATAATCTGCGTACCAATCGTCTTCTTCACTGCTTTTCAGATCCGCTTCACTGATGTTATCTGCCCTATACACCACTATGGATTCATCTCTTTCTGATATTTTATTGGCAACAGGCATGGGAACTAGCTCGTAACCATCATCCAACTTCACTATGGCTAATTTGCCTTGGCTAATTTGTTTTTGCGTGGATTGGCTGACATACATACGTTTAATAATGGTACCGTCAGTAAAATTACACACCACTTCATCTTCTCGTTTTGAGCCTGCAAACTTGGGTTGTTTGTTGGCTTCAATCAACTGTTTTATTTGTGCGACTAAGGCCTTTTTATCCGCCTCTTGTTTGGCTTTTTGATTGAGTTCACGATCTTTAGCTTTTTTCGCTTCAATCAGCTTTTCAGCGGCTAATTTTGCTTCATTGGTTTGAACCAAGTTGTGATTCTTTTGAGCCTTAGCTTGTTTACTTTTTTGCTGTCGAACTTGTTTCGCTTTTTTCTTATCCGTTAATCCGGCTTTGAGTAATTGTTCTTGTAAAGAGAGGGCCATAATTGAATGCCATTTTATAAAGTTTAAAACAATACGGCAGCCATAAGCTGCCGTAATAGAGGCTATACCACTAAATTACTTTTTGGGTTTCTTGCGTTTATCTTCAGCTTTCCATTTTCCATCAGTACACCATGCAGACCAACCTGTCGCTTTGCCTTCTTCGTTTTCTGACATCACGTACTGTTGTTTAGTTTTACGACTATAACGCACAATAGTTGGGTTGCCGTCTGGATCTTTAGCTGGGGCATCGGCCAGGTAATGAAATTTAGGTGATATTCGGTCTCTAAATCTAGCCAATTCGGCTACCTGTGGAGCTCTTGTTTCCCTTGATTTTGGAAAATTATGAGCCGCCAGGAAAATACCGGAAGCGCCATCCCTAAGCACAAAATGCGCATCAGATTTAACACATTCTAATTCTGGCAAGTCGGTAGGATCTTCTTTAGGAGGTGCAGCTTCACCATTTCGAAGTAACTTACGAGTGTTTTTACATTCTTCGTTAGTACAGCCAAAATATTTACCAAAACGGCCATTTTTCAGCTCCATATTTGAGCCACATTTATCACACTCAAGAATAGGGCCTTCGTAACCTTTAATTTTAAAGGTACCTTTTTCTACGTAAACACCTTCACACGCAGGGGAGTTTCCGCATACGTGTAGCTTACGAGACTCGTCAACCAAATAACTATCCATCGCTGTACCACATTCATTACAACGGCGTTTTGAACGTAATACTTCGGTTTCTAATTCTTCTTCATCATCAACTTTGATGACTTCATCACCAGAGGTTAAATTCATGGTGCCTGTACAGCGCTCTTTAGGTGGCAAACTGTATCCAGAGCAACCTAAGAATACACCAGTACTAGCGGTTCGAACATTCATTGGACGCCCACATTTAGGACACTCAATATCAGTGGGAATAGCCTGATTTAAACGCATACCGCCTTCTTCAGGCGTTTTTTCAGCAACATGTAATTTCTGCTCAAAATCCACATAAAAATCGTCTAACACCCCTTTCCATGAGGCTCTTCCTTCAGCAATTTCATCGAGTTGCTGCTCCATATTGGCGGTAAAATCATAACCAATAAGGTCGTCAAAATTTTCCATCAAACGGTCGTTTACAATCTCTCCCATTTTTTCGGCATAGAATCGTTTACTATCAATTCGAGCATATCCGCGATCTTGGATCGTAGAGATGATACTGGCGTAGGTAGACGGTCGCCCGATACCACGTTTTTCCAACTCTTTAACCAAAGAAGCTTCATTAAATCGAGCCACAGGTTTAGTGAAGTGCTGTTTAGGATCTAACTGTTTAAGTGCAAGACTCTCACCTTCTTTCACATCAGGTAGTAATAAATCCTCATCACCTTTTTTGCGTTGTGGGTTTTGAACTTTAGTCCAACCATCAAACTTCAACACACGGCCTTTTGCAGTTAACTCAAATTCACCCGCTTTCACTCTAATGGTACTTGCATCGTATTTAGCAGGTGTCATCTGACAGGCTACAAATTGTCGCCAAATCAGCTCATATAAGCGTTGCGCATCACGTTCTACATCAGCAATGGCTTCTGACTTAAGTAACACATTCGAAGGACGAATTGCTTCGTGAGCCTCTTGTGCTCCCTCTTTGCTTCCGTACTTAATTGGATTTTCTGGCAAATAATTATTGCCAAAATTATCGCTTATATAATCACGACAACTGTCTACCGCTTCTTTTCCCAAATGGGTTGAATCAGTACGCATGTAGGTAATATGACCCGCTTCATACAATCGCTGCGCCATCATCATGGTTTTTTTCACACCAAAACCTAAACGGGTACTGGCTGATTGTTGCAAAGTAGACGTGATGAACGGTGCCGAAGGTTTACTTTGGGTCGGTCGCGATTCGCGGCTTACGACTTGAAAATTTGCACCTTCAAGTTGGTTAACCACTTTATCGGTCTGGGCTTTGCTTTTAGGCTTAAAAGCGGCGCCACTTTCTTTAACTACTTGCATCCGCAAATTGGTATTTTTTGCAGTGGTTAGGTCTGCGTGTAAGTCCCAAAATTCCTCGGGTACAAAGGCTTTAATTTCTCTTTCACGCTCAACTACCAGTCGCACTGCTACCGATTGTACACGTCCGGCCGACAAGCCTCTTGCTACCTTTTTCCATAGTAGCGGTGACACCATGAAACCCACGACTCTATCTAGAAAACGTCTAGCTTGTTGTGCGTTTGCCATCTCGATATTTAATTCTCCGGGATGGGCAAATGCTTCTTGAATGGCGTTTTTGGTAATTTCATTAAAAACCACACGCTGAAATTCTTTTCCTGGTTCATCGATTAGCTCGCGTAAATGCCAAGCAATCGCTTCCCCTTCCCTATCCAAATCCGTTGCGAGATAAACAGTGTCAGCATTTTTTGCCAACTTTTTGAGTTCGTTAACAACTTTTTCTTTGCCTTCGAGTACATCGTAATGAGCTTGCCAATCATTTTTAGGATCGATCCCCATGCGATCAACTAACTTTTTATATTCATAATCACGCAAATAGTTTTCGCGCTTTTTTTCTGAGAGAAGTTTGAGTTCTTTTGCTGGTTTTTTAGGCGCAACTTTGCCCACAGCCTTATGCGGAAGATCCCGAACGTGCCCGACACTAGATTTTACAATAAAATCTTTACCGAGATATTTATTAATCGTTTTTGCCTTTGCCGGTGATTCGACAATGACTAGATGCTTTGCCATATATTGGTTTTAACCTTTGATTTTTATAGGTTTTTAATAACAAGGTGGACATAACCTCAGGTTCACCTCTTTAAATTGCTTTTTAACATATATCGACAAAATGAATATAAAACAAGTTCTTCTTCATACTTATCCAATATTCTTTTTTTTAGAGTCACTTTCACTGTTTACTTTTTATACAGCTGCATTGGCACGGCAAACAAAAACAGTATAATGCTCAGCAATTCGTAATTTGAAGGTTATTTCAAGTCAAAAAAGTGGAGCAGATAGGGCTCAAAAGCTGACGAGAAATATCTAACTGTGAGGTAAAAATGAAACAATTTGAAGCCAATTTTGATGGTTTAGTTGGACCAACCCATAATTATGCGGGGTTATCCTATGGAAACGTTGCTTCGTTAAATAATGCGAGTGCCTCAAGCAGCCCTAAACAGGCCGCTAAGCAGGGCTTAAAGAAAATGAAGGCCCTAACTGACCTCGGTATGGTTCAAGGTGTTCTAGCGCCACAGGAGCGTCCTGACATCGCATCATTACGTAGATTGGGGTTTAGCGGAACCGACGCTAATGTTTTATCCCTAGCAGCAAAACAAGCACCGGCTATTTTTCAAGCGTGTTGCTCAGCCTCTAGCATGTGGACTGCTAACGCTGCAACTGTTTCGCCTAGCGCCGATACTAGCGATACCAAAATTCATTTCACTCCTGCAAATTTAACGAATAAGTATCATCGTTCTTTAGAGCCTGAAGTCACCGGGAAAATCCTCAAGGCGACCTTTGCGAATCGCGAACATTTTGTTCATCATGAACATTTGCCAGACAATGAACATTTTGGTGATGAAGGAGCAGCCAATCATACTCGTCTTTGTAGTGAATATGGCAAAGCTGGTTTAGAACTCTTTGTGTATGGACGCCACGCATTCGATACCAGTAAACCAGCACCAAAGAAGTTTCCCGCTCGGCAGACCCTTGAAGCAAGTCAAGCTGTGGCCAGGTTACATGGACTAAATGATGATAATGTAGTTTACGTGCAGCAGAATCCTGACCTCATTGACCAAGGCGTATTTCACAATGACGTGATAGCAGTGGGCAACCGAAATGTGTTGTTTTTCCACGAACAGGCTTTTTATCAATCAGAACAAGCGTTAGCCAACATTAAACAAAAATTTGGCAAAGATGAGTTACATTTTATTTGTGTAAAAACCTCTGAAGTGAGTGTCCAAGATGCGATTAAGAGCTATCTATTTAATACTCAAATTATTAGTTTAGCTAACGGCGACATGGCAATAATAGCGCCAACCGACTGCAAAGAGAATCCAGCAGTAGCCAATTATTTAGATAAATTAGTGCAACAAAACACACCAATCAAACATGTTTATTATCACGATGTAAAACAGAGTATGCGCAATGGTGGCGGGCCCGCATGTTTGCGTCTTCGCGTGGCTATGACAGAAAAAGAGCATGCTGCTGTCAATCAACATACCTTAATTAACGATGCACAGTTTGAACGTTTAAATAATTGGGTAGATACACATTATCGTGAAACATTACACGTTAATGATTTAAGTGATCCACAATTATTAATTGAATCAAGAACGGCGCTAGATGAGTTAACTCAAATTTTGCACTTAGGCTCGGTATATCCGTTTCAACAAATCTAAAATAAAACACCCAGTCAATTTAGCCAGCTCAACAAACTGAGCTGGCTACTTAATTAACTATAAGGTATTTTCACAAGTCAGGTTTGCACCATCATCGATGAAGGTACCTGGGTTGTTAGGATCTTCAACTGAATTTAAGCCATTACCAAAAGGATTGGTGTTTGGAGGCGTGGCTTCTTCTCGTAAGTCGGTAGATGATGCCGACAAGATGAAAAACTGGCTGGCTTGAGATTCGCTTCCTGATACAGGTGTACTCGCCGTTATTTTGACCTGTCCCCAAGCAGCAAATGTTTTTGCATAACGTAACTCAATAATCGCTTGGCCATTTTCATCTGTGACAATATTACCGTCAATCGACAAGATATTACCTGGTGTCAACTCACCATCACCATTGATATCTTCATTTTGATCTTCAATTGCATCGTCATCAACGTCTTCATTAGCACAACCAATGGTTCGGACTGCTGTCCAGAATTCGAAATCTTCTTGATTCGGATAAGGAACCCAATAACCTTTGTAAAATGCGGGGCGAATAGCTTGATAGTTGGCTTCTCCAGGCTCAGCATTAGGCTCAAGAATTTCTGAATATTTTACAGGTGTTCCGGTTACAGTGAGTTCAACACCTTCAACGGGGTTAGAATTAGCGTCTGTGACAAATACTGTGAACTTTTTCAAATAACTGGTTTCATCCGGTGATGAAATCGTATTACCAGTACCGATTGAAATAAACTGGGATCTGTCGGCAACCGTTAAATTTACGCTAGCTACAATATTGGAGTCAGGCTCTGTCGCAGAAATAGTAATGCCATTTTCTGTTGTTACACTTGAAGATGTGTAAACAGTTGACGCCACACCATTACTGTCAGTCACTGAAGACGCAGGGAAAATCTCACCACCACTGACATCATCATTATTAAAGTTAACCGTTTTGCCTTTAACTAAATTTCCTGCTGCATCACGCAATACCGCAGTTATGGTACTTTTCTGCCCAGCTGGACCAATAGAATTAGGACTGGCCGACAAGATAATGTTATTGACTTGGGTCGCAACAAATTCCACTTCGGTACTGACATTGACATAGACCGGAGTCTCACCACTAGAATCAACGCCCTGTGCAGAAACAATTGCCCTACCCGCGTTATTTGATTGAATTTGAAAGTTGACTTTACCTTCGGAATTGGTGGTTGCACTACTAGTCGAAAGTGTTCCTCTTGTGGTGGTTAGTGTTATTGCGCCATTTGCAAATGGGATAGTATCTTTTAGCCAGGTTAGTTCTATATTGCTTGCTGAACCCAGAGGAATATCTGTTGTAGACACTTCGGTAAAACTAAATTGGTCCTGCTGAACACTGACATTTAAATTAGCACTGGTATTTAACGCAGATGCGATAATCTCATCCAAACCAGAATTAGTGGCAGTATAATTAACAATCACTTGGCCTTCTCCATCAGTAACCAATGTTGGAGCATCTATTGTATTGCCTTGTGTTGAACTTACTTGAACACTTTGATTAGCGATACCTATACCGTCAAAGTCAGAAAGAAAAATTGTAAATGTTGCTGTCTCTCCCACAATCACGGTAGGTGGTCCATTTACTGACACTGAGGTACCTACTACGTGAACATCTAGTGATTTTGGTTCAGCTAAACCTGATACGGACGCGGTTACTGTTATGACACGGTTTTCCGACTTATTTTGTGTACCGAGCAAAGCTCTCGCAGTGCCGTCTTCTCCGGTGGTACCTTGCGTTATTTGTAAGCTAGCAGAAGAATTGGCTGAAAAAGTTACAGCTACGCCTTCAAGCAGGACGTTATTCGCATTCTTGACTTGTGCAATTAACTCAATTTCATCCGACCCGCTTGACGCTAATTGTGTGGAGCTACCATACAATTCGATTGATGCTGGAACTCCATTTTGTGATGAGCCTGATGATTTGAAGGTAGTCTCATCTGTTTCACCAGAGCTTAAAGTAGCAACTATGACACCGTCACCTGAGTTCTCTCCCACAAGAATATCAATAGTAGCAACGCCGTCACTACCGGTCGAAGCTGTGCCAGAGTCATTGCCAAATACAGCTAGACCTTCAGGCTGAAAAGTAAAGGTAATCAAGGTATCAGCGACAGGATCGCCATTTGAATCGATAGCAGTGGCTGTCAAAGTTAAAGGATTTGACTCGTTTAAATCTTTCGAAGGCTGACCATTGGCGTCAGCGAACTCCAACTCTACATTTCTGGTAACGTTAACGGTGCCTCCCCCAGTACTCGTTCCACTATCATCACGTGAAATCTCTCCCCCGCCTCCACAAGAAAATAGGCTCAGTAAAGCCAAAAATCCTAACAGCGTTCTAAAACGTAAAATCATATACCTTTCCTATACACATTAGCCATATTGTGATGGCAAATTCACTTTAATAGTTCAGCTTGAACGACAATCTTGCTAACCTAGGCGTAGGTTAGATTAGATAGCCCAATTCAATAGCACTAAATAATTGCGACTTTAAACAAAAATAAAGCTTAGGATTTTCATGACCACTTCAATCAATTTGTCATCACAAAAACCCACACCACAAAAACTCGGACTTACCGCTCGTATCTTTATCGGCATGATCGCCGGAATAATTATCGGAGCTTTATTACAATGGTTGTTTGATGATAGCGGAGATTTTTCCTTTAGTGTATTCGGCTTGCATGTTTCAACGTATACACTTTTAGTCGAAGGTATATTTAATGTAGTGGGAAGTATATTTATCGCCAGTTTGAAAATGCTGGTTGTACCATTAGTCTTTGTTTCTTTAGTGTGCGGCACTTCGAGCTTATCTGATCCCTCTAAATTAGGGCGATTGGGAGGAAAATCGATATTGCTCTACATCTTTACCACTGCGTTGGCGATCAGTCTAGCTGTTACCTTTGCTTTGTTAATCAAACCAGGTGAAGGGTTAAACTTAGTTTCTGAGTCTAATTACATTGCTAAAGAAGCTCCTTCGCTAGGACAAGTGATCATAAACATGATGCCTACCAACCCTATTAATGCAATGGCCGAAGGCAACATGTTGCAAATCATAGTCTTTGCGGTACTTTTCGGCATATCTATGGCCATGACTGGGGATGCAGGTAAAAGGCTAACGTCAGTGTTCGAAGATTTAAGTGCCGTCATAATGAAACTAGTGACTATTTTGATGAACCTTGCCCCTTATGGTGTGTTTGTATTAATGGCTAAACTCTTTGCCACTATAGGCTTTGACACTATAGCGAGCTTACTCAAGTATTTTCTTTTGGTTCTTTTTGCCCTGTTTGTTCATGCATTTGTTACTTATCCCATTGTTCTAAAAACTCTAAGTGGTTTGAGCCCATTAAATCTAATTAGAAAAATGCGAGATGCGGCATTGTTCGCTTTTAGTACGTCAAGCAGTAGCGCGACGTTACCGGTTACTATGGAAACCGCAATAAGTAAGCTTGGAGTTAAACGCTCAGTCGCCTCTTTTACGGTTCCCCTCGGTTCAACCATCAATATGGACGGCACCGCAATTATGCAAGGCGTAGCGACAGTGTTTATTGCTCAAGTATATGGCGTAGATTTAAGTCTAGGTGATTATATGATGGTGATCCTCACAGCCACTCTTGCGTCGGTAGGCACCGCAGGTGTACCTGGCGTGGGCCTGATAATGCTTGCAATGGTGCTACAGCAGGTAAATTTACCCGTTGAAGGCATCGCGCTTATCATTGGTGTAGATCGTTTACTTGATATGACCCGAACCGCCGTTAACGTTACGGGTGACTGTATGGTGGCTTGTATAGTGGCTAAAAGTGAAAGCGAACTCGATATTGAAGTGTATAACGATCCAGACGCAGGCATATCAGCAGAAAAAGTGGATTTTAAACACCTAGACAACAATAGCTAACTAATCGTTAGTCTAAGTCTTCAACCGGCCATAACGCGATGAAATCTTCGAATTCTTCAAGATCTACATCCTTGTCCGATACGGTTTTGCCACGAACTGACATACCTGCTTTATGCATAGCTGACTTTTTGTTTTTATTTAATAGAGGATGCCAACTAGGTAATCCTCTGCCTTCGTAAAGTCGTCTGTAACTGCAGCTCGGAGGCATAAAGAATATGTCTTGGAGGTTGCTTTTGGTTAATTTGACACACTCAGGTACAAGTTTGGTCCTTTGTGTATACTGAGTACAAGAGCAAGTTTTAGTATTTAATAAGTTGCAGGCAATATTGGTGTAGTGAATTTTTTCACCTAAGTTTATTTCATTGGTAGTAGCTGGCTGGGTCGCATTTTCATCATCGATGAATTTATGTAAACAGCATTTTGCACAACCATCACAAATATCTTCCCACTCTTTGTCTGACATCTGTTCTAATGACGTGGTTTCCCAGTACTTATGCATAGTTTTTCCAGTGTTTAACGCCCATGTTTACTAATCGCTCAGTTTATCAAACAATAACCAAAGCATTGCTTCACTTCTTGTTTCAAAGTTTTTGACCGACAAGGACAGGCTTTCAGCCAAAACTTCAACAACGTTTTCAATATTGATTTCAGTATTCACTATCCGCGCCACCTTTAACCCGCCTAACCAGCCGTTTTCCTGAACCGTTATTAATAATTTAGCCATTTGTGCAGTAGAAAACAGTAATTTGAACTGTGTGCTATCAAGCACAACATTCTTTACCTGATTTTTGCCCGCCATTTTCACTACTGTTTTCAACATATGCTCAAGATCGACTATTTCCTGTGTCTCTCCGAAAACTTCACAAATGAGTATTTTATTCGCAGGGTCTACTATGAATTCGTATGTAAATGCCATTATCTATATAACATCCGTCTCAATAGAAAAGTGTCCTTTTAATTCTATTTCTAATTCATCACCCACAGACAATGGTGCCACACCTTTTGGCGTACCAGTCATCACTATATCCCCAGGCAACAGAGTGAAAGTGTTAGAAATATTAGCCACTAATTCTAAAATAGAAAACAACATGTCTTGACTGTTGCCAAGCTGTCTCAATTCGTTATTCACATGTAAACTAAAGTCTAAAGCGGTTAATTTTTCAACCTCATTTATATTCACAAATTGCGACATTGGACAACTCGAATCAAACGCTTTTGCACGTTCCCATGGATGTCCTTGATTTTTTAATGCAGTTTGCACGTCTCTTAGAGTGAGGTCTAAACCTAAGCCGACGCCCCAAATCGCCGCTGTAATTTCTTGTGTTGTCGCTTTCGACAGTGGTTTTTTTATTAACACGGCTATTTCTAGCTCATTGTGACAAGGGCCTAAATTTTTAGGAATAACGACCGATTGAGTTAATTCACATAACGCGGTGGTGGGTTTAATAAACAACAATGGCATACTTGGAACGGCATTGTTCAGTTCATTTATATGCTGAAGATAGTTTCTTCCAACACAGACAATTTTACCAACTGGTAAGTCAATACTCTTACCTTCACTATCAATATGTTGATATTCAAACATCCCTTTACGATCCTTTTTTAATACGGTCTGACAAATAACTCACTGAAATGCCAAAATAACTCGAACGGTTCCATTTCATTAAAGTATGAAAATTATCATAAACCAGATACAGTCGGCCATTCTTTCCGTCTGGGTTGATCAATGATGCCTTTAGGCCTACTTGGGGTAAGTCTTGACCATCATAACGCCTTACCCCAAGTTTTTGCCAATGCGCTAAAAGGCGTTTTTTAGATGATTGTAATCCAGCTACATTAAAGTCAAAATTGTCTGGCACACTCACTTGACGTCCCCAAGTGATATCTTCACTCCACCCTTCTGATTTTAGAAAATTAGCTATTGAAGCAAAAACGTCAGCTGTATTGTTCCATATATCTTTGCGACCATCGTTATCAAAATCGATTGCATAGTCTAAAAATGAGGTAGGCATAAATTGACTCTGCCCCATAGCACCGGCCCATGAGCCTAGAAAATCCTCCTTTTTTACATGCCCTTGTTTGAGTATAGTTAATGCTGCAAACAATTGTTTTTTAAACAAAGCTTCTCGCCTTCCCTCATAGGCCAAGGTTACCAGAGAGTTAATCACTGAGTGTGTCCCCGTAATTTTACCAAAATTACTCTCGTTCCCCCAAAGAGCCACAATAAAACGCTTTTGCACGCCAAACTGCTGCTCCACACGATTTAATATCACTTGGTGTTTTTCCATCAAATCAACAGCTTTCTTAACTTTCCAGTCTGGAACCCGCGTGGCCAGGTACCTATCCAAAGTCAATTTAGTTTCTGGTTGATTTTTATCTGCTACGACTGTTTTCTCTCGGTAACTGACATTTGTAAACACTTCTTCGATAAATTCATTGGTATAACCCTGTCCTACTGCTTCTAGCTTTAAATTAGCTAAATATACTTCAAAGCTAGGTTTAGCATTCAAGCTTTGGCTAATTAAAACTAATGTAATAATCAATGGCTTATATATAAATTTCATCATACTACTGTGCTTTATTTTGTTGCAGGTGGGCTTTAAGTAAATTGTCTACGGGAGGAGCAAGCTGCAAATAATATCCTTTCGTTTGAAGCTCTAAGCGTAATTTATTTATATCCACTCGGGCGAGTTCACGCTCCTTCTTTAAGGGCATAATCATCAAAAAAACAGGCGTACCAAATGTTTTTAACAACGCCTCTGGTACTCTTGAAAAATCGTCTCTTCCTTGAACATACAAATAGGTTTCTTGTTTCTTACTACTTTTGTATACCGCACACAACATTAAGCATTTTCCTGAAGCAGAGTATTGGGTAAATTAAGAGAGGGAATATTTATCAGTTCCTTAGCAAAAAGCGTAAAACGCCAACTACTCAACAGGTCCGGCTTTAACCCCATCTCCCTAGTTTCGTCCTGTTCAAACCAGCACCATTTGAGTAATTGATTAATTTGTTTCTTAGAGCCCACTAACTCTGGGGGAAGCGCGTATTTTTCAGCAATAGTAAGACAAACCTTTTTAACACTAGCGGCCGTATTTTTATAGCCTTCAATATCGTTCAATCGTTTCACTCTGGGTGGATAGATTTTCTCCGGAAGGTTTTGACATTCGGCGACAATAGTTAGCAAAGCATCGCCGTGTATCCGCACTTCATGAGGATTAACACCTTGAATAGCTCGTAGTTCATTTTTACTAGTTGGTTGTTGGATTGCAATTGCAACTAAGTTTTCCTCTCTCACTACAAAATTTAGAGCCATATCACGCTGCCTAGCGATTTGGGTTCGCCAAGCCGCCAATTTTTTTAAAATTAACAAGGCTTTATTTGATAACTTCCAGTTATTCTTCACTGTTAAATAAACGGAATCGAGTGGTAACGGAGTTTGCTTTTTGGTCGCTAGGTGCGCTATTTCAGCATACACCCAAGGAAGTTTATTCTGCGCTTCTACACGAGACTTAAGCTCAGGGTACAGTTGTAGCAAATATAATACGTCTTTAGCCGCATAATCACATTGTTCTTCACGTAACGGGCGTGCTAACCAGTCTGTGCGCGACTCCCCTTTATCTACTGTTATATTCAGCATGTTTTCTACTAATTTGGCATAGCCTAAAGCCGGCCCCATCCCTACTATACTTGCTGCAAATTGACTATCAAAAACGGGACTAGGCATGACCTTAAATGCATGCCAAAAAGTTTCTAAATCCTCTGAACAAGAGTGTAATATTTTCACTACATTTGGATTAGTTAACAATTCTTCTAAACTTGAAAAATCATCTATGGTTAATGGGTCAACCAAAACCAATTGTTTACCGTCATACATCTGAATTAAGCCCAACTGCGGATATAAAGTCCGAGTTCGAACAAATTCCGTATCCACTGCAATAGCCTCTGCTTGACTCGCTTGCTGACAAAAATCTGCGAGTGCCTGATTATTGGTAATAAAATTGTATTCCATGGATTCCCAAATTATTAATCTCGTTACCCGTAAAAAAGCCGACTACAGCCGGCCTTTTACACTTACAGGTAAAAATTAGTTAGCGTTATTTATCTCTTAGTTCTCTACGGAGTATCTTACCAACATTACTTTTAGGAAGCTCGTCTATGAACTCAACTTTTTTAGGTACTTTATAACCAGTTAAGTGTTGACGGCAATGGTCGATTAAGTCTTTTTCTGATAACTCATCGTTTCTGCGTACCGCGACTAATTTAACAATTTCCCCAGACACATCGTGTGACTCACCGATAGCGGCGGCTTCTATCACATCACTATGCAAGGCTGCTACCTCTTCAATTTCATTAGGAAAGACGTTAAATCCTGAGACCAAAATCATATCTTTCTTACGGTCAACAATGTAAAAATATCCTTGAGGATCGCAGGTAGCAATATCCCCCGTGGCTAACCAACCATCGACAATCATTTCTTCGGTCGCTTCAGGGCGATTCAGATATCCTTTCATTACCTGAGGCCCTTTTACCAGCATTTCGCCGGCTTCCCCCATAGCCACTTCTTTACCTTCTTCGTCAACCAGTTTGATATCAGTAGACGGAACCGGCATGCCTATTGACCCTTTATAGGCCTCTAGATGAGGCGGATTAACGGTTACCACAGGTGAACACTCGGTTAAACCATAACCTTCAAGTAAGACTTTTCCAGTCGTCTGATGCCAACGCTCTGCGACCGACTTTTGCACCGCCGCTCCACCACCTAAAGACACCTTTAGTCGACTAAAATCAAGATCCGCGAAGCCAGGTGTATTCAGTAGCCCGTTAAATAGCGTATTCACTCCAGTAATCACAGTAAACGGGTACTTAGCTAACTCAGCAACAAACCCTGGCATGTCTTTAGGGTTAGTGATTAACAAATTAGGACAGCCAAATTTTACAAAGGTTAAACAGTTACTCTGCAAAGCGAATATATGATAAAGAGGTAATGCAGTGACCGCGAACTCTTGCCCAAGATCAATGACATTCTCTAAAATATTTGATGTTTGTTCCAAATTCGCAACGATATTTCTATGGGTCAACATCGCCCCTTTAGATACACCAGTTGTACCACCGGTATATTGTAAAAATGCGAGATCATCACCATTTATGTTGGGTCTCTGATAGGTTTGTTTATGGCCTTGCTTAAGCGCTTCATTAAACTTTTCTGCTCCCGGCAAATCAAAGGACGGCACCATCTTTTTAACATGTTTTATGACAAAGTTGGTCGCGACTCTTTTAAGGGGCGATAACATATCTCCTATAGACGTTAGTAGCACCTTTTCGACTGCAGTATTTTTAATAACTTCACTTAAGGTACTGGCAAAGTTTTCGACAATCACTATGGCTTTAGTGTTTGAATCAGATAACTGGTGCTGTAACTCTCTGGCGGTGTATAAAGGATTAACATTCACCACCGTCATTCCAGCGCGTAAAACACCAAATAGCGCTACAGGATATTGAATGAGATTAGGCATCATAATGGCCACTGAATCGCCTTTCTTCAATCCAGAGTGTTGTAGATATGCCGCAAAGTCACGAGACAGCCGATCTAATTGTGCAAAAGTAATGCTCTTTCCCATGTTGATATAGCTAACGTTATCTGAATATTTTTCGATTGATTGTTCAAAAATGTCAACTATAGAAGAATAACGATCAGGATCGATTTCGACAGGAACCTTAGGGTCATAATGCTTCAACCAGATTTTTTCCACTGTGCCTCCAGGCAATTGCTCTTTAAGCATCTATCTAAAAATGCAAAAGACAAATTATTGTAAATACGTAAAACAGCGCGCAATTCTAACTAAAGCCTAGCCAAAGATAAATCAACAAGTGTTTAACAACTAAGACCAGTTCAATTATCGTTCAAAAAACGCGCTATTTCATCTGCAACTGGTTGAGGATTGTCCATATGTAAATGATGAAATCCTTCACATTCGACCATGCTTAAGTTTTTAACCCAATCCAACCGGTTGTTTAATGCCGTTCGCATTGATTGGTATCCGTTTGTTCCTGTTATTACTAGAGTTGGGCATTGAATATTACGCATAAATGCTTCAGCTTGTGACTCTGTCATTCTAAGTGAACTAAAGGTTCGAAGTCGTCTGTCTGTGGTAAAAAACAATTCGTGATTTTCTTCACGGATATTCCGTGTAATCAACAATTTAGCCGACTCCAAATTAATATCTCCCACCATTGCTCTGGCTTCTATTGTACGCTCGATACTTTTTGGGTGTTTAGCTGCACTTCTCTGAGCCTTTAAGCGACTAAGAATAGACTCCCTTAGTTGTGTTGGACTACTTTGTGTATCTTTAGTCATAGGTCCAAAAGACTCGATAGAGATGAGTTGGCTCACATACTCAGGAAAACAACTGGCATAAATCGTAGCTATGATCCCCCCCATTGAATGTCCCATCAAAATAAATGATTGCCAACCTTGGGATTCCACCAATTCATGCAAATCATAAGGAAAGTCAATAAGGTGATAATGTGCCCCATCACTTCTATGGGAAGA
This sequence comes from Paraglaciecola arctica, assembly GCF_018861065.1. GTDB lineage: Bacteria > Pseudomonadota > Gammaproteobacteria > Enterobacterales > Alteromonadaceae > Paraglaciecola > Paraglaciecola arctica_B. The sequence goes on along the minus strand of NZ_JAHKQO010000015.1, from coordinate 35,945 downwards.
TAAGCCGTGACCGACTAAGTCTAAAGCCACTATATAAAAATCATTCAGATACTCAGAAAGTGGGTTAAAACTTGCGGCATTATCTAACCATCCATGTAAGGCTAAAATCATTGGTTTGTTTGGATCGCCATAACCTATCCCTCTAAGCACAATATTGGAGAGGGAGAATTCAAGATTGTGTTGCACCGTGCTTCCTTTTTAAACATAAAAAAACGGCAAATATCTGCCGCTTTTAGGTAGAAAACTTGCCGTTTATGGCAAATATCTACCATTCAATGGTAATACTAATTTTTTGATAACAAGAAAAAGCGATAAATTATTTCTGTTGTTTTCGTTCTAACCTTTCTCTTTCATCGCGGTTCTGACTTTGCAATGACCATCCCCACGCATCTCGTTCTATAAAAGCAGGATCGTCACCATCTGCAATTTTACTGTCAGTCCTAGAAAAGCTATCCCAGACGTAAAAATCATCTGCTTTTACGGTAACCACCTGAGTCACTCTTAAACCTGGATGGGGATTGCTGACTTCTTCTACTTTGCCAACAAGGGTAAGTATGGTTCCTGATTGTAAGCTATTTACGTCTTCAAAATTAGCAATAAAACTTCCACCACTTCCAAGTGAAAACGTGGGCTGCCCTGATTCAACGAGCGGGTATTGTGTGACTGTTCCTTTAACCACACCGTTTTGCCTGCTTAACTCGGTAATAACCCCGCCCCACCTCACAGTTTCACCCACGGACTCATCCGACACATTGGTAAAACTGATTAGTTGTGCGTGATTGCCTATTTGTAATTCATCAGGAATACTTGTGCACCCAATAAGTACCACAGAACTGATTACTGCTGCCTTAAAAGTTTTCATTTCCGCTCCTTGATTGAGTCACACTATACCTACACACTATAACTACTTTGTGTCGCCCTGAGTTTTGATAGGTTTTGGATAGGTAGTGGCACCACTAGGACGGTTCACCTTCACACCGTGATTACTGTTTCCACTTCTACCGCGAATATATAAACCTCTTGTGTAAGGGCGTGGATAATGGCCGTACCAATATTGATAAGGCCAAACGTGTACACTACTTACATCAATACGCTGCACGTTTTTCCACAAATAATAACTCTTAACCTTAGCCGTAGGGAATACATATTCATGCTCTCCTACTAAGCCTTTTTCCAAACCATTTAGTTCGGCCGTAAAGGTCATTAATCGTCCTACTTTATAAACCATGGGATCCATAAAACCGTTAACATGGATACGATATCGCCCCATACTTTCTTCCCCTGAAATAGGACGTCCATAACCATTTAACGGATAATAAACCATTTCAAAAACTGTGCTATCTTGTTTGTTTTCGACTTTAGCAATCGCTCCGCCCCAACGTATCATCTTACCTTTAGATTCCTCAGCCTTTGAGGCCGCATCTTCATAAATAACTAACTGCGTTGTATCTTCGAGCTGAAGTTTCTCTGGAAATGTTGAGCAACCAGCCAGAAAAATAGCGCCTAATAGTGCACAAATACGAGTATTCATAATGATCCTTAGAAAGTTCAAATATTATGGTATCCATAGTAACTGAACAGTGACTGAATTTTAATGTTATTTTGATATCTATTAAATAAACGAATACATCAAACGAATGTGTCAACACCTAACAGCAATTGGATGCCTTGACGTTGCTGCTCTTTAGCTACGCTTTCATAAGCGGCAATCGCAGACTTTTCATTTAAGCTATTGCCAGAAATTGTATTGCTTTGTTGTTTAAACGACGCCGCTTTTTCGAAACTGTCATTATCGCCGGCACGAATAATCGAAGCTTTCGGACTAGATTGCTCTTCATTGTGATTACTATCTGATTTAGCGACACGGGGTTTATCCCGTGAAGAACGGGGTATATCAGATGTTTTTAATGTTGATACCGACTCTAAACTCAACCACTTTTCCTAATCTTAAACCACAATGAAAACCAATATTTTAGGGCTATTTTGAATTCGACCCCAGAACACACCTGAAAGCCGATACAAGAATCGTTCCAAGATTATTGAGTTAATAGCTACTCTTTTCCTGGCAATTTTTTCCATGTAACTTTGTCACGTAAATAGACCGGCTCGATTTCTTCTACATCGCTTGAATAACCGTTTTTAATTAGATGCTTAGCCAACACAAGCATATACTTTGCATCTGGATACAGAATACTGGCTTGTTGCTGTATTCCCTCAAACATATTTAAATCAGAATAGGCTTGCCAACCCGTACCTACCGCGGATCCACATGAACTAGGATTTTGCCCAAGTATTTCCAAAGCTTGTAAAGGTGAAATAACCTGTTCAATTCCTGTAAGTGTCATGACGTCTTGTTCTAGTTTAAACTGTGCAAAATACACTTCAGACATTCGAGCATCGATAGCAGCCGTGACATGTTCACACTGATGTTGCATGTAGGCTTGCTGAGCCATTGCCGCCAAAGTCGATATACCAACCACTTTATGACCTGTACCTAGTGCTAATCCCTGTAGCACACCGGTTGCGATACGCACGCCAGTAAAACTGCCTGGACCGCGTCCAAATCCTAGGTAATCAACATCCTGTATACCTAAATTTGCTTCCTTTAACACCTCATCAATCATCGGCAAGATACGTTGACTTTGTTGTTGTGGACAAATTTCAAAACGACTATATACCTGTCCATTAACCTCGAGCGCTACGGAACACGCTTCAGTTGCGGTATCGATAACTAAAATTTTCATGATTGAATCTCTACTTCATCTGTATCGCTGTTTATTTGTTGTAAAAAATCTAATGCTTTTGGTAAGTCTCGAGTACGATGCATATCAGGTAAACTACCCATAAAAATTTTCCCATAGTCTTTTGTCACCAATCTGTTATCACATATTACCAACACCCCCTTATCAGTTTCGTCACGTATCAAACGCCCAGCCCCTTGTTTTAAAGCGATGGCAGCTTGAGGAATTTGTAATTGAGCAAATGGGTTTCCACCATTTTTGCGACAATCTTCAATTCTAGCTTGTAACAATGGGTCATCTGGGGATGCAAAAGGTAACTTATCGATTAAAACACAAGTTAAATCATCGCCTCGCACATCCACACCTTCCCAAAAAGCCCCCGTACCTAACAACACCGCGTCTTTGTTTTCAATGTAACTTTCTAACAATGCCCGTTTGGTTGTCGAGCCTTGTACCAAAATAGGATTATCGATTCTATCTTTGAGTTGTTCAGCAATGGCATTTAACGTTGCATGACTAGTGAACAATAGAAAACAGCGACCACGACTCGCTTTAACAAGTTGGATAGAAATATCTAATAAAGTCGCGCGCATTTCACGCGCATTGGGTTCTGGTAAAAATCGCGGCACACACAACATGGCTTGATTAGGATAATCAAATGGGCTATCCAAAGACAAAGTCGTGGCATTATTTAGACCCATTTGTTTCTGAAAATGTTTAAAGCCACCGTCAACCATCAAGGTCGCCGACGTAAAAACCCAACTTCGTTTTGGCTCCGCAATAAAATCAGCAAATTTTTGGGATATGCTTAGTGGAGTTAGATGCAAAACTATATGCCGCATTGTGGTTTCGTACCACAGGCTGACACCCAATTGAGTTACATCAGTTAAACACGCCAACTTTCCTTTTATTTCTGACACTCTCTCAAAAATACTGTCTAAATCTTTGTCGCGACCCAGGTGTAATTTAAGCACTTCATAAAATACTTCTAGACTATCGGTCAATTTAAAGACTTGTGTTTGTACATCTTCACGGGACAACATTTGACGCCAATTACCCTTGGTGGGATTTTCAGGGAATAGAATACGTAAATCCGCAGCAATCATTTTGCATTTTTCAGCAGCACTTTGAAGTTGTTTCGCGTCTTTGAGTACGGTGCGGTAAACCACTTCAACATCACGACTAATATCCTGCATTTGCCTACTCGAAAACGTCTCCCCAAAATACTCGCTGGCAATATCAGGTATTTGATGAGCTTCATCAAATATTACCACATCAGCTTCAGGTATCAGCTCTCCAAACCCCGTATCCTTTAATGCCATATCTGCAAAAAACAGATGATGATTAACCACAACGACGTCTGCATCTAGCGCTTTACGACGCGCCTTAACCATATAACAATCTTCGTAATCAGAACATTCCTTACCTAAACAGTTATCAGCAGTAGAGGTAACAAAAGGCAACACTTTAGCGTCCTCTGCCAAGGTCTTCATATCCCCCATATCACCGGTTTTGGTAGTTGATGCCCACTCTCGTACTTGCGTAAGTTCGGTTAAAGTTTGTCTGTCAATTAGGTTGGTGTTGCCACTATGCTGTCGCAATCGATGTAAACATAAATAATTAGCACGGCCTTTTAACAAAGCTGTTTTACCATTGGACCCTAACGCCTTTTTGATTAATGGCAAGTCACGATGAAACAACTGTTCCTGTAAATTTTTTGTCCCTGTCGAAACAATGGTTTTTCTTTGAGACAACAACGCTGGTGCTAAATAAGCAAAGGTTTTACCTGTTCCTGTTCCAGCTTCAACAATAAGGGGCGCTTTGTTCTTAATAGTGCTTTCCACGGCAACTGCCATGTCAGTTTGCGCTTGGCGCGGCACAAAACCATCTATGGCTTCAGATAATTTGCCATCGGCTGCAAACAAGTGAGATGTTTTCGACATATTGCCTTAAGGAATAATTAGGATTCAAAAAATAGCCATGGATTATGCCAAAAAGCATAGCAACTAACGAGCGGAAATTGCTTATCATCAACAACAACGACCTTTGCCTCGCTTAGATTTCATGTTATTTTTGCCGCAAAATTATTAAGGGTCAATACGATGCCAAAAGCTAGTGAAATCAAAAAGAATGCCGCCGTTGAACATAATGGAAAAACCTATTTAGTCAAAGACATTAATAAGTTGACTCCTAGTGGCAGAGCGGGTGCCAGCTTGTATAGAATGCGCTTATATGAAGTAGGCACTGGAGCTAAAGCAGATGAGAGTTTTAAAGCCGATGAAGTGCTCAATCTAGTCGACTTTCACCGCAATAAAGTCAGTTTTTCTTACGTTGATGGCGATGAATATGTATTTATGGATGACGAAGATTACTCCTCTTATCCTTTAAACTCGGCAACCATCAGTGATGAACTACCATTTATCACTGAAGATACTAAAGGTTTACAAATTTTATTGGTTGAGGGAAAACCAGTGGGCGTTGAACTACCCGCTTCGGTAGATTTGTTAATCACAGAAACTGATCCCTCAATTAAAGGTGCATCAGCCAGTGCCCGCACTAAACCCGCTACACTATCCACAGGATTAGTTGTTCAGGTGCCTGAGTACATCGCTTCAGGGGAAAAAATCAAAGTGAATACAACTGAAAGCAAATTTATGGGGCGCGCCGATTCCTAAACAGTTAACGGAATAAAAACATATAGCGATCGCAGAAAAACATTCCAATGCCGAGATTTTCTGCAGTCGCTATTTTGTGAATCAATAACGTTTATTTAATATCTATATCGCTTCTAAACTGATCACAACTGATTTGTATGCGGGTGTATTACTTTTATCTGCCACACTACTTAACGGGATCAAGTCATTAGTTTCAGGATAATAGCTAGCAGCGCAACCTCTGGGAATATGGTACTTCACCACAGTAAACTGTTTTACCGTTCTGATTTTTGAGTCTTCATTTGGCCAATGGCTATGAATGTTGACTTGCTGCCCATCCTTTAAACCCAAATCATTTAAATCATCAACATTGACAAAAACAACTCTGCGACTACCGTGTATTCCACGATACCTATCATTGTTAGTATAAATTGTGGTATTAAATTGATCATGACTACGGATTGTCATCATTAATAAGCAACCTCTCGGTACCTTAACCGACTCGATATCATGTACAATAAAATTCGCTTTACCATTTAACGTTGAAAATTTACGTTCATCTCTAACGGCATTTGGCAATTCAAACTCACCCAATTGTTGGATGCGTTGCTCGAAATTTTCAAATCCTGGGATCACCTGCTCAATGCCTTCGCGAATATATTTATAATCGTCTCGCATTTGCTGCCAATTAATTTTACTGTTGGGTAAAGTTAACAATGCTAACTCAGCTAAAATGGCTATTTCACTTTTTAAGTAGTCTGAGGCTGGCGGTATTTTACCGTGGGATGTTTGTACTACTCCCATAGAATTTTCTACGGTGACGGTTTGAATACCCGAAGATTGCCGATCGATTTCGGTGCGACCCAAGGCCGGTAAAATCAAGGCATTTTTACCGGTATATAGGTGTGATTGATTTAATTTAGTCGAAACTTGCACCGTTAATTCACAGTGGCTTAGTGCTTGTTTTGTTAACTGGTGATCAGGCATGGCACGATAAAAATTACCACCCAAGGCGAACAACACCTTAACTTTACCTTGGGCCATCGCCTCAACAGTTTCGACAGCGTCATAACCATATTCTCTTGGCACCTTAAAGTTATATGTATGCTGCAAGGCATCTAAAAAAGAATCACTGGGTTTTTCCCAAATACCCATAGTGCGATCGCCCTGCACATTACTATGTCCGCGCACGGGGCATACACCGGCACCTGGTTTCCCTAAATTGCCTTGCAACATTAAGAAGTTGGTCATCAACTGGATGTTAGCCACCGCATTTTTATGCTGAGTCATTCCCATTGCCCAACAACATATGGTTTTTTGGGAGGCACAAGCAATATCTGCAGCTTGATTGATTTGAATTTGAGTCAAACCACTATGCAACTCAATATCGTCCCAAGATGCGGCTAAGAGATCCTCTTTAAACTTGTCAAAACCGCTACAATAAATTGTGATGAAGTCTTTATCTAACACTTCTTGGCCAGCGTCATCTCTTTCAATTAACACTTTGCACAAACCTTTTAAGAAAGCCACATCACCATTTATCTTAACCGGTAGATATAGATCTCTTAATGCGGTACCTGAACCTATGACCCCTTCTATTTCTTGTGGATTCTTGAAACGTTGTAAACCTGTTTCGTCCATTGGGTTGATCGCAACTATCTTTGCGCCTTGACGTTTAGCGGCTTGCAATGAACTCAACATTCGCGGATGGTTTGAACCAGGATTTTGACCAAATATGAATATTGCTTGGCTATTTTCTAAATCATCGAGAGAAACACTGCCTTTGCCTATACCTATAGTTTCAGTTAAGCCTACCCCACTAGATTCATGACACATATTGGAACAATCTGGAAGATTATTCGTACCAAATTGCCGAACAAATAATTGGTATAAAAACGCCGCTTCATTGCTGGTTCGCCCAGAAGTATAAAAAGCAGCATGGTCAGGTGATTCGAGTTCTTTTAACTCGTTGGCAACTAAATTCAAAGCCTTTTCCCAACTGATAGGCTGATAAAACTTAGCCCCCTCAGCCAAATATAAAGGTTCGACTAAACGTCCTTGATCGTTTAACCAACGATCAGACTTGGTTTTTAAATCGTCAATACTGTAGTTACCAAAAAATGCCGCTGTTGCCCGCTTTAGGGTTGCTTCGTCTGCGACGGCTTTTGCACCATTTTCACAAAATTCAAAGGTTGCTCGTTTTAATAATGGATCTGGCCAAGCACAACCTGGACAATCAAATCCTTCAATTTGATTTAGTTTGGTTAACAGTTTAGTCCCTTTAAAAGGCCCGACTTTGCTAGTCACATTTTTATAGGCAGACAATACTGCTGGTACCCCAGCAGCCCAACTCTTTTGTTCGGTCACTTCTAAGTTTTTTACTTTTATTGTCAATTTAGTCATGTTATTTCAATGTCCTAGCACTGTAGCAGGATTAATTTTAGCGGCCTTAATGGCAGGATATAAAGTTGCCAAAACACTTAAAAGTATCGCTATGAAAGCCGTAAGTAACACTTCATTCCAATTTAATTCAGAGGGTAAAAAATCGATAAAATAGACATCACCGGACAAAAACTGCACTTGGAATATATCTTCTAAAAAACGTGCTACTTCAGGCAGATTACTTGCCATCAAAACCCCTAACAGTACCCCAATCACCGTACCAATTAGACCGTTAAAGGTTCCTTGCAACATAAACACACCTATAATGAGGCGATTTTTTGCCCCCATACTTTTTAGCATCGCGATTTCACTTTGTTTTTCATTTACTGCCATGACTAACGTAGACACTATATTGAAACACGCCACAGCAATAACGAGTATTAATGCGATATACACTACTGCTCGCACTAATTGAATATCTTGATATAGATTTCCGTTTTTAATTGTCCAATCTGACATATAGACTTCCGGTGATAACTGGTATCCAATTTGTCGAGTCAAATCTCTGGCCATAAATGCATCTTTGTATCTTAAGCGTATCCCCTGTGCTCCATGCTCAATATTCTGAGCCTGCGCAGCAAGCGACATATGCATAAAACCGATATGATTACTCAATTCACCGCCCATATCTAAACTAGCAATAATATTGAGTCTCAGTGTTTTCGGGGCACTTAAGCTTAAATCAGTAGACAACTGTGGCAGTAAAATCTGAACTTTATCACCGATACTTAAATCCAGTTTATTCATCAACCCTATGCCTAACAAAGTGGCGTTTTCGTCGGTTTGAAATTGCTGCCATTGATCAATGGTGAGCAAACTCGGTACAACCCCCTGAGCAGCATAAAGTGGATCTATGGCAGTCATCTCGATAGCCTTCATCTTATTGCCTTTTTGCAACATGCCAGTAGCGTTTACATAGGGCTCAACAAATGTCACTTCAGGGTGCTGTTGCAAAGCAGTGATTTCTGCTGGCCAATTATAGATACCACTTGCAGACACTGACTTAAACTCGGCATGAGGGATAACGGACAATAAGCGGTCCTTCAATTCTTTTTCAAATCCATTCATCACTGATAATAATAATATCAGCACAAAACAGCCTAAACCGATCCCGAAAGTTGATGAAGCGGAAATGAACGAAATAAAACCATTTTGACGTTTATTGGTGCGAAAACGCCATGCCAACAACCAAACTAAATGCACTAGTGACTACTCGCCAAGGGTTGACTGTCTGCGTCAGTTAATTGCCCATCTATTAAGTTAAGCGAACGGTCTAACCTTTTTGCCAATTGTGTATCATGAGTTACAACCACAAAACTGGTTTGCATTTGCTCTCGCAAATCACTGAGCAATTGATAAATACTCTCACCTGTTTTTTGATCTAGATTTCCTGTCGGTTCGTCTGCCAGTATTAACTTAGGTTGAGTAACCAATGCCCTAGCAATCGCTACGCGTTGTCGTTCACCACCTGATAGTTCAGCAGGCTTATGGCTGTATCTATGTGATAAACCGACCTTATCTAACATCGAAAGTGCCATTTCATTTGCTAGTTTCAGTGGTTTATTGGCAATCATCAAAGGCATAGCGACATTTTCTAAAGCACTAAACTCAGGTAACAAATGATGAAACTGATACACAAAACCAAGGGATTGATTACGAAAATTGGCTTGTTGGTTACTGTTAAAAGAGAATATATCTTGTTGTTGAAACGATACTTCCCCCGATGTAGGTTTATCTAACGCCCCTAGTAAATGCAATAACGTACTTTTACCTGAACCAGAACTTCCCACAATAGCCACTTGTTCAGCGGTATTTATTACAAAGTTCACATTTTTGAGGACCTTAACTGTATTCTCTGCGTCACTGTATTCTTTGCTTAGATTAGTACATCTGAGTAACTCACCCATATTCAGCACATTTCCCTACTTTGTATTTGAACTGTTTGTCTTTTCATACTTTCGTAGGCGTTTCTTTTCGCGCCTTTTAGCCAATATTCGTGCTAACTTTCGCATGCTAACAACCTGATCACTTTCATCAATAATGTCAATTCCAAATAAGCTTTCCACCAAGTCTTCAACGGTTAATACTCCTTCTAAGCCGCCATATTCATCGACTATAAGTAACATATTTCCTCGTTGCGAATGCAGAGGTAAAAACGCATTAGCCAGAGACATACTACTTAGAATGGTGACCATATCCTTTTGATAGTTTTTAAGTGTCTTGTCTGAATTACCACGGGCAAAGGCCAGCAACAAATCTGATTTTAAAACGTAACCACAAATTTTTTCAGGTTCACCATCTTCATAGATAGGGATACGTGAAAACGAAACGTCAGCGTGCTTATCTAAAAATTGTGCAACTGTCATTGTATCAGGTAAAGAAAAGACCACCGTTCTGTGAGTCATCGCTTGGCGCACTTTAAGCTGCTTTAAGTTCAGGAGATTCTGCATCACAGTAGCCTCACGGGCTGCTATTTGGCCTTCTTCCATTGATAACGCCGCCATTGCAGACAACTCATCCCTGTTTAAACCAACTAGAGGTGACTCGTCTTGCATTTTTGAGGTCATTTTTTGTGCCAGTTGCACCAATGGCCACAATACGATGATTAGATATTTAAGAAAATATGCAGTAGCAGGCGCCAGTTTTCGCCAGTACGTTGCCCCAAGCGTCTTAGGAATAATTTCTGAAAACACTAAAATTAATAAAGTCAAAACAGCCGAAGCAATACCCAAATAAGCATCACCAAACACTACCGCGGCCTGAGCACCAGCACCGGCGGCCCCCATAGTATGTGCAATAGTATTTAAGCTTAGAATAGCCGCCAGAGGCCGGTTAATATCACTGACTTGTTTTTTTAATAACGATCCTGAAGGATTGCCATTTTTTTCCAGTACAGAAATATATGCTGAGGAAATGCTAAGAATAACGGCTTCCGCTATAGAGCAAATAAACGAAAAACCTAACGCAATAAAGATATACAGCAGCAACAAAAACATAGGGATTAAATCTCAAAGGATGGCGTAAAAAACATCAGATTAATAAGGCCAATTAACATAACCTAAGCTTATCAAACCATTCCTGGATTACGTAGCATTAATAGTTGAAAAGTACTTAAAATCAGACAACTGTTATCAGAGATTGAACGCTGCAGCAGGTATGACCCAAAATCATATTTCGACGTTTTACACTCCCGGTTACTTATGTAAAAGTTAAAAGGTAAACGAGCTGATTCAAACCCTTGATATGTGATTCGGTTTTGTGACGCGCATATATAGGACAGTAAGTGGCATAAGCTTTTGGCTATAAATACTTACATTTCTTTAATTACTAACGTACACAAAGCCGAATAGAATACTTATCCCAATATTCGATTGTTTACTTAAACAACAAATTGCTTAACCTGGAATACCGATGAGAACAAGACAACGCCGAGGTGCTCTGTCAGCCTTTATTTGTGCAACAAGTTTTATTTTAGGCTTATCACTAATACTCATCATTGCCCCAGATTTTAACAATGGTCCTGATGAACGTCTGCAAACACTGACAAAGTTCAGCGGATTAATGCAGCTCTGGTATTTTTTCGTTTATGTAATATTTGGCGCATTTTTACTTGTGCTAAGCATCGCTTTACTTGAACCAAACAAAAGAGAACATACGCCACTTGAACAAGTGACTACGTTAGCGAGTTACCTTTGGGCTTGCTACATATTTACCAGTGGATTTATAGCAATTTTTTCAATTGAATTTTTGTTTGCAAAGCGTTTCGAATTCACTGGAGATGTCACCACCTTATGGCGAGATATATACGCAGTGCAAATGGGGCTTGGTGAAGGAATCGAATGGGTTGGCGCTATTTGGGTCATTTTAGTGAATACCTGTTTATATATTGAAAACAGATTTGCACCTAAAATAGTGTATTTTGGCTATTTAATCAGTGTATTTGGACTCATGACATTAGTTGAAAATTGGCAACAAGTAGGCGCAATTTTTGGCTTATTACAAATAGTCTGGTTTGTATGGGTCGGCCTGTTATTGCTAAAAGAGAAAAGCCAATCTCAGTAAACAAAAATGTCTAACCTCCCCGCTTCATCCCCCTTCACAAATAAAGAAATTTCTTCACCTTAGTTTCACCTTTACGCCTTTACTGTGTCGTTCGTTTTTACTAATGCAAAAAGGACAACTATGTGTAAACTCACAATATCCGCACTATTGCTAACACTTATAAGTGCAACAAGTATCGCTGCAACACCCTCGTATTCTTTCTTTCAAGCATCCGCGGTGAAAACAGAACTCGCGGAACTGGAGCAGTTTAATCCAAGGGGGTTGTCCATAAAAGTCAGTTCAGAGTGGGGATATAACTTATTTACTGAATTTAAATACATTGATGCTGACGATACAAAATCAAATTTGTCCCTCGAGACTGTACAACGGCAATTTTCCCTTGGTTATTTTCATCAAATTTCAACAAAAACAACCCTTGATTATCGAATAGGCTATGGCAACTTTAAAACAACAGGGCGCAGCGCTTCTGAGTCGAATAGCGCAAATACAGATTATTATAGCTTAGCGACAAACGTACGCTTTCAGGTCAGTTCTGACCTAGAAATATATGGCGGGTTTGAGGCCCAAAATTGGGAAGGCGACGCAGACCAAAAAGCCTATAGACTAGGCGCATTATACGATCTTTGGGGTTTTCTCGCGGGCATTGAATATACAGAATTTTCTGACCAAGAAGTTTTAGAGGTCAGCGCTCGTTATGCATTTTAATTCAGTTACTGGCTCACTGAAGCAACACTCTTAAAAGACTTAGGAAAACTTCTATAGTTAATCGTTTTAAAAAACCATGCCAATGAATGATTCGATACCTAACAGCATCAATGATTATTGGCATTCTTACTTTAAAGAATTCAAGTTGTCAGTTTACGCTTAACCTTGAAAATTAAGGCCATAATCCGTTAATCCTTTCGCAAACCCATAGATCAACATTTCACGTTGATGACTCTATTTATCTTGTTTTCACTACGACAACGTAACTGTCTTGGGTTTGGTCTATTGAGAGTTGCCAACCCATTTCCTCTGCAATGCGGTTAACTAGATATTGACCGTGCCCCAGTCCTTGATAATAAGGACGGTGCTTTGAACCCGTTATTTTGTTTTCAAAAATAAGGCTTTCGGAATTCGAATACACCCGCATTCCACCGCTATTACTGTGATAAAAACCATTATTGACCAAGTTTTGACATAACAAACTGATTAGGTATTGGTTACCTGTTACCAGTAGTCTGGGATCAACATTAATCTTGACGTCAAAATCAAGTTCAGGGTAGATGTTATAAATATTCAGTACTGTTTTTTCAATAATGGGTAACACTGCTTGTTTAACGAATTGCAAATTTTCTTGGCGCGCTAAAGCAAGCAACACCTCTACAGTTTGTTCTAGCTCTTTAGAAGCTTGAGATACCACTTTAGTCGCATCTAAATCCAGGGTACTTGAGGGGCTCAACGCAATGGTATTTTTAATAAGAGTAATGGGGGTTCTAAGCTCGTGGCTAACATCTCGAGTAAAGTTCTGTTCCCTTTTTAACAATGCTTGAATTTTTTCATAGGATTGTTCGAGCGCATTAGCCAAGGTACCAATTTCATCCTCTCGGTTAAGACCAAACAACGACTCCTGACTTCCTTGAGTTCGCAGTTCAATATCCCGTGTCAGTTTTCTAATGGGTGTTGAAAGCCATTTAGCCAAATACCACGAACTCAATAAACAAAGTACAATAACACTTGCAGAAATACTGAGTAAGAACAGGGTTTTAAAGTCGCTTAGATGTTTATTGGCTTGAATTGACGAAATATTTAGAAGTAATACAAGCTCACCACCACTAGCGCTCATCACTTTTTGAAACAAATAGCGGTCACCTTGCTCATCAATAAACTGTCCTGTCTTTTTATCTCGAATCTTTACTTTTATCCAATTTGGAATAGCTGAACCTTTATCGTAAACATCAAAATAAGAGGTATCTGTTGATATGGGGAGCAGATTTACACCGCTTTGATTATTTTTCAGACTTTGTGATTGTGCAACTAACAACGATTCATACACATTCAATTCAGCCGTTTCAATTATTAACGCTGTGAATCGAATAAAAAACAAACATACAATAATAGACAAGGCAGAAAAAGCAAAAAGCAGTCGCCCATTTAGGCTTTTAAACTTAAGCATTTAGATCCTTTAGTTGATACCCAATATTACTAATAGTATGTAAGATTTGTCGATTAGTTGTACCTTCCAAAGACTTACGCAATGTGTATATATGTGATTTGAGTGCATTACTCTCTGGTGGTTCGTCACCCCATATATGTTGCAGTAACTCTGAACGGCTAACTGGATAGGGATAGGCTTGCATCAGTTTGTGTAATATAGAGAAGCCCACTTTTGTTGTTTTAAAATGTTGCCCCGCCCACTTAGCTTGGTGAGCTCTAACATCAACTGATAACTCCCCTTCGCTCAAGACTGTGCTTTGATGAAGCTTAGGTCGTCTAGCCAAGGCTTCGCAACGTAAAATAAGCTCTCTTAAGTCGAAGGGCTTGGTCAAGTAGTCATCAGCGCCCTTACCAAATCCTTTTACCTTATCCTCAAAAGCATCTCGCGCCGTGAGCATTAAAATGGGAATATTGACGTTGGCATGTTTTCTTATTTCGGCACATACATGCAAACCATCGGTATCGGGTAAATTAAGATCGAGGATCACCACGTCAAAATGATGGGAAAGCGCCAGTTGTAATCCTAATTTCCCATTTGCAGCATAATCAACTGAGCACCCCTGTACCTCTAAGAAACTAATGATTTGTGTTGCAATAGCCTGATTATCTTCAACCAATAAAATATTCATGTTTTGCTGCATTTTTATTTCTCACAAATTAAACTCATTGAAACGATGTCAATGAATGCCAATTGAGTTAATTAGTTTAAGCAAGTAAAAGTGATTTTAGGGTGAATTAAAATATTAATTTATCGAAAGATGACTCGGGCTGCGAGGAATTTTTTATATCACAAAACGAATTTAACAGAGAAAAGTAGATTGATATTAAAGGTTTGGTGGCAGTAAGATTGCCAATATAAAACACAAGGGGAAAAATTTAGAAATACCAGACATGACTAATATAATTTAATGGCGGAACGGACGAGACTCGAACTCGCGACCCCCGGCGTGACAGGCCGGTATTCTAACCAACTGAACTACCGCTCCCCAATTAAATTATGGTGCTTTGATAATGGCGGAACGGACGAGACTCGAACTCGCGACCCCCGGCGTGACAGGCCGGTATTCTAACCAACTGAACTACCGCTCCGTACTTTTATTATTACTAACATCAATACTTTGCTGCATTATCAAAACAAAAACTAGACAGAAAATGGCGGAACGGACGAGACTCGAACTCGCGACCCCCGGCGTGACAGGCCGGTATTCTAACCAACTGAACTACCGCTCCAGTTTTCTTTCTAATTTCAACGACTTAGAAGAAGTTCTTGTGAACCACCTCCTCAACCGCGGCGCAGATAATACGGGTTCACCCAATACTAGTCAATAGCTTTTTCACACGAAATTCAGTTAATAGTATCGTTTGCTGTAGTAATGAACAATTTGTTGAATAAGCAGGCAAACAATCAATCTTTTGGGATGCCTAACTCCATAATACCTGGGTCAGGCTGTTCTTTGGCCTGAGATTTTTTCTCTGGTGGTAATTGTTTAGCCTTTCGTTTAAATATTTTCGCAAAAAATCCAGGCTTTTCCTCAGTTTCATTTGAATCGATCGGCGCTTTTGATCTTTTGAATAGTTTAAAATTTGGTTTTTTATCAAGGGTTAACCACCATATTAAACTCCCCCCTACAATCAATAGAATGAGGTTAATACTGACAATCACCGACACTAACATGGTGGTAGACATGTTTTCATTCTCAACGGGTGTCACTTTTTCTGATAAGAGATTGTCTTCGCTGACACCATTTACGTTAGTCGTAGCATCCATCCCCTCTGTTGTTGTCTCCACAACAGTGGGTTTTGGCTCTTCAGTCAGAAAACTATACTCAGGCACGTCTAATATAAATTCTCTTCCATCAATAGTATTGCCATACGCGGTGAGTTTTACTCGGTATACCCCATATTCATAATTAACTATTAAGTATTCTCGAATATCAGATGACATATCCGTAATCGAAAAGTTTTGAATATCGCCGTTTGGAAATCTAACTTTACCGTCTAACAACAAAGTAGACATATCCACATATTCTCGCTGTGCATCCACTTTTAGTTTGTGATAACCATCCCCTCCTCCGTCAAGTTCAATGTCGACCTTTATCGGATTAGCTAAAAGCATGATATTCGGATCTATTTGCTCGCGGGTAAACATAGGGGTTGAAACAGAAAAGCTTGGGATCCATTCGCCGTCGGCAATGGCCAAATTAAATTGGCCTGTAAACTCCCCATCTAAGGGAATTTCGTCCATACCTTTACCATTGTCTTCCAACGTAGCGACAATTTCGGTATCTGCACCAAAATTATTGTAATTAGGATTATTGGTACTCGCCAAAGAAATAGTCAGTTCTACTACATCTCTAAACGCAGTGTAATCAATCGGGATACCATTATTGGTTAGGTACGCTGTTTGTTTAAGAATTTCACCGGAAAAGATCATGTTAGGTAATGGATCGGCATGTAATGCTAAATCACTGATTACCATGACTCGGCTTTCTGGTGTAATTTGACCTACAGCCTGCCAAGGTCCTGGCGTGGGATTTTTGATGCTGATCATGTCATAGGTGCTGGAATCAAACCAAAACACATTTTCACCATCAGCATCAGATTGAAAAATTTTAGAGCCGTCAGGTTTCACTAAAACTATGGGAGCAGAGCCGAATTGACGGAAAAAGACCATGGTAATTTCGTCCACTTCAAAATCAATTCTAAAGCGATTTTGAAGTAGCTCAATACCATTATGATATTGTGTTCCCAATTGAGTTAAAGGAGAATCACTATCTTGTTTGTTATCTGGATCATTCGCAATTTGAGAGTCGCCTTGCGTACTTTGCGCATTAGCTTGTAGCGACAAGCTCGTATATGCAAACAGCCATAAAATAAGCGCAGTTACGACCGATTTCAACATCTTTACTCAACTCTCTATTTTGTCACTCTTTTAGTCTTTACTGACGCCATATGCAGGCTCCACTTTTTTCAGCCACTATATCTAATCGACTTTCATGCTGTTCCAATTCATCGGCCGTAGCCATAACAACCTTTAACGGTTTTCTATCAGAAGACAATCGGCGTATGGTTTCAACTTGTATGCCACCTTCTGTATTCGCTTTACCACTTAAGTTGAGATCCGTTTGTCCCCCAGTCATCATCAGATAAACGTCGGCTAGAATCTCCGCATCTAACAATGCTCCGTGTTTTTCTCGATGGGAGTTATCTATACCGTAACGACGACACAAAGCGTCAAGATTATTCTTTTGCCCTGGATGTATCTGCCTGGCCAAATCTAGTGTATCGAGCACTGTACACATCTTCGCAGACTCTTTGACAGCTAAGCCTGTAAGTCGATTAAACTCATGATCCATAAAGCCAATATCAAAGGGCGCATTATGAATAACCAATTGAGCTCCGCTAATAAACTCAATAAAATCCTTAGCAATAGCACTAAAAGTAGGTTTATCAGCTAAATATTCATTAGTGATCCCATGTACTTCAATTGCTTCTTGCTCCACTAAGCGCTGCGGATTAATATAAACGTGGAAAGTATTTCCTGTGAGACGACGATTAACCATTTCAACACACCCAATCTCAATAATTCGATGTCCTTCTTTAGGGTCTAATCCGGTGGTCTCGGTATCTAATACAATTTGGCGCATTTCTCACTCTTTTTAAAATTTAGTGGTATTAACAATCTTGGTCATTATACTGCGCAAAATTGAACATGAAAGATAAACAGGCTTGCAAATGAAACAAGTAGAAATTTTTACCGACGGTTCCTGTTTGGGCAATCCAGGTCCAGGCGGTTACGGTGCCGTGCTGATTTTTGATAAACATCGAAAAGAAATCAGCCAAGGGTTTAAACATACCACTAATAATAGAATGGAACTGTTAGCAACTATCGAGGCACTGGCCACACTTAACGAAGTATGTAACGTTAACCTTACCACCGACAGCCAATACGTTAAAAATGGAATAAATCAGTGGATTAAAAATTGGCGTAAAAATGGCTGGCGTACGGCAGATAAAAAACCTGTGAAAAACGTTGATTTGTGGAAACGTTTAGACCAAGAAGTAAATAAACATCAAGTCAGTTGGTTTTGGGTAAAAGGTCACTCAGGTCATCCTGAAAATGAAGCCTGTGACCAACTCGCTCGCCAAGCTGCCGAAGGTAAAAATTTACCAGAAGACAGTGGTTTTTCTGGCTAAACTTTTTAAGGAGCACCAGCCCCTGACTTAAGCGATAAGTAAAGCGTAATTACTTATCGCTCCACATTGCATATTCGTTTTCATTACCATCACAAAAGTGAAACCTTTGGCCACCAGGAAATTCAAAGGTAGGGATCTTAATTGTGCCACCGGCGGCCTTAATGTCTGCTTGGCTTTGGACTAAATCATCGCTGTAGAGTACCACTAGCACGCTGCCTTTTTCGGTAGACACATTTTGCTCAGAGACATAGAGCCCGCCGTCTATTCCCGCCCCAGAAATTGCAGCATAATCATCACCATAATCGATAAACTTCCAACCAAATACTTGATTAAAGAAAGCTTTGCTTGACGCTAATGCTTTCACTGGGATTTCAATATAGTTAATTTTATTGTGTTGGCTCATTGTGTTTACCTAATGCTTAAACCATGATGTTAGCAATATGTAGACGTAAATTTTCACTAAAAATAATTAAAATTGAGGACAATCAATGCGTGTAATTGAAAATATCTGTTTGTTATTAGGCCGATTGTTAATGGGCGGCTATTTTATCTTGCCAGGAATACAGAAAATAACCCACTACCAAACAATGACTGACTATATGTTGGCTCACAGTGTACCTGTTTCAGCGGTACTACTTCCTGTGACTATTATCATTCAAATTACAGCGGGCTTGGCGATAATTATTGGCTTCAAAGGCAAAATAGCCGCATTTCTGTTAGCCGGTTTAACCTTAGTGATTAGCCTTTACATGCATGATTTTTGGACGCTAGCTGAAGGAATAGAACGTTCTCACGAAACCCAAAACTTCTTCAAAAACATGGGACTTATGGCGGGGTTATTAATAGTTGCCAATTTTGGAACAGGCAAATTTAGTCTAGACAATAGAGAACCTAAAATTAACCCATAGCGCTTCTTTCATCCATTCAACTACTTTGGTCTAGTTCAGGTCTTTATAGAAACTGAGGCCAACATTTTCTCGAATGTTGGCCGTTGCTAACCTATCAATGTAGTTAGAACTTAGCGCCTACCCAAACCCATAGTTTATCAGCGTCCACTTTAATATCACCGGCCGCATATGTAGCATATTTAACACCAGCCACATAGTTTTTACCGAACTTCTTAACATAGGAGACATTAAGCTCACTTCCCAAATCATCAACATCTACTGTAGATTCGTCGGCCTCATAACCATGGTAAGCAACCGCCCAACCTCCGCCAGCTAACTTTCCGGCCAAACTAATATAGGTATCCACTAAACCTTGGGCTGGAGTGGACAAAAATTGATCTGACCAACCGTTAAATTTATGTAGAGTCGCTAAAGGAGTAGAAAAACCAAATACTCCCTCATCAGAGCCCAATACTTCATAACCCAACTTAGTAGTGATGCCACTTAGAACGGCTCCTGCTTCTAACTTTAAATAATCCACATCATAGTCAGTAGTCGCGGTTTCACTGCTTTGTTTAGCATACTCAAACGCATAAACTAGGGTTGTTTCTGCAGCTTTAGTGTTTCCAGAAAAGCTAAATCCAAAGGTGTCTAGTGCATTTTCGGTTTCGTTATCCATTTCAAGCAAATAGCTGTATCCCACCAACTTACCATAGGCAGTGTTGTAAGATACGTTTAGCAAATGATCTTTTGAGTCTATATCCGCTGCTTCAGCAAAAATACGATTGCGCTGAGTGACATAAGCATATTTAATTGATAAATCTTTAACTGGTGCGTAACTCACACTCATTGCATCGAAGGTTTGCCGGTCTTGACGCCAGCCAACGTGTCCGACAAAACGATGGCCATCCATGGTGATAACTTGACGCCCCAATTTAGCCGTTAGTTTATCGTTTTTATACTGGATAAAACCTTGATCTAGTTCTGTGGATTCAGGATCAGCGATAACCGAGTAAATTCCGCTATTATAACCCGCAGGCCCAACGGTAAAATCGCCTTGTCCCATCACGATGCGCGAGTCTTCCATTTCGACAGTTGCAGAAAAACCGTTTACAGTGCCTGAGCGATAACCAAGACGTGTACGTAACGTCAAAGCACTGGCATCTTTGGCAGTATTATCTTGCTCAACACTTTCATATCGCAAGTTAAAGTCACCATAAACATTACCAGTGGTTAAGGCTTCAGTTACCGACTCTGCAAATAGATTTTGACTCACTGTTACACCTAACAACCCCACTGTTAAGGCAAGTTTTAATTTAGATAGTTGTGGTATTCTCATAGTGTTCTCTCTTATTTTTAGGCAATATTTTAGGCACTAGACAGCCAAACGCTTTAGCTAAGCTAAAATCGCGCTGAATAGATCAATTCAGTTAAAAGCGTTTTATAGGTCAATCAGAAACCAGGCTGACTTACGCGGCGTTGCTTCCTTTTGAAGTCAAAGAGAGTGCTGCGTCTTTATCCTTTTTCGTTGATACCACAGATTCTACTTTGCGCTGTTTTTCATACAAAAACTTCAATACTTCATGGCGATAATGGTTATATTGTGGGTTATCTGCTAATTGAATACGGTTTCTGGGCCTAGATAATTCAATAGGTAAAATTTCGCCAATAGTCGCTGCGGGGCCATTGGTCATCATCACTATTCTGTCCGAAAGTAGCACCGCCTCATCTACATCATGAGTGATCATAATCACCGTATTACCCAGTTGCGCATGAATTTCCATAACCGAGTCCTGTAGATGAGCGCGAGTTAACGCATCAAGGGCACCAAAAGGTTCATCCATTAATAATACTTTGGGCTCCATTGCCAACGCCCTAGCAATGCCTACTCGTTGCTTCATGCCACCAGAGATTTCAGCTGGTAGCTTGTCAATTGCATGACTCATGTGCACGAGCTCTAAGTTATGTTCAACCCACTCTTTGATTTCCTGCTTTGAACGACCATTGGGTGTTTGTTTAACCGCAAGTTCAACGTTTTTGTACGCCGATAGCCAAGGTAACAAAGAGTGATTTTGAAATACCACAGCACGTTCAGGTCCTGGTTCATTGACTTCTTCATTATCCAATATCACCCCACCAGTTGTTGACTGGTATAGTCCCGCCACTATATTTAACACTGTGGATTTGCCGCAACCCGAGTGACCGATTAACGAGATAAATTCTCCCTTGTTAATCTTTAGGTTGACGTCTTTTAGAGCGGTAAATGGGCCTCTTGCAGTGGGAAAATCAATTCCAACTTGGGTTAATTCTAAATGATGGCTACTCATAATAATTTCCTCACAATAATTGCTAATAGCTAACCGCTTGTTTAGCGCAACACAGCGCTTTTATCCCAGCTGACTTTCCGCTGTAGCATTAACATTAACCGGTCTAATGCAAAACCAATCACGCCAATAGTCAAGACAGCCACCATAATTCTGGCTAAAGATTCTGAACTACCGTTTTGAAATTCATCCCATACGAATTTTCCTAAACCTGGGTTTTGCGCAAGCATTTCTGCCGCAATCAATACCATCCAACCAATGCCAAGTGATAAACGTAGCCCGGTGAATATTGCAGGTATTGAGGAAGGTAAAACAATCTTGATAACATGTGAAAGCGCATTCAAACGAAGTACTTTACTGACGTTAAGTAGGTCTTGGTCGATGCTCGACACTCCTACGGCAGTGTTAATCAAAGTTGGCCATAAACAACATAATGAAACAGTGACCGCCGATGTAATAAATGACTTAGAAAACATTGGATCATCACTGACGTAAACGGCGCTCACCACCATAGTCACTAGTGGTAACCATGCCAAAGGGGATACGGGCTTAAACAATTGAATTAGCGGGTTGATAGCGGTGTAAGAATTTTTGCTTAGACCACATACTATCCCTAAGGGGATCGCCAAAAATGACGCCACTATAAACCCCACCATTACCGTATATAAACTCGTCCAAATTTGTTGTAGAAAAGTGGGCGCACCAGTAAAGGCTCTAATCTTGGGCTGATAACTCGGATCTTTTGCCAATCGCGCAGCGTTTCGCTCCTCCTGACGTAAGTAAAACTTTTCGGCTTTCTCCATCTGTGCGTTGTGCTCATCTACTAATACCTTTGTCTGCTGCCAAACAGCAGCTGGACCTGGGAAGTTTCCTAAAGAGGTATCAATGTTTTTCGCCATCAAGCTCCACAACCCAAGAAAAATAACAATTCCAACGATAGGTAGTGCAGTAGCACTTAAAAATTGATTCAAAGTAGGCCAATTGACTTGTTTTACTTGACTAAAAATCATAGGGATCGCTTGTTGTTTACTCATGTTCAACGCTCCAGGCTAGATGGGGCGACTCCCCCATCCGCTCACATAACTAATTAAATTTGACTGTCATTTTTAAGACCAATCGCAAACTTTTCTAAGTAAGCGTTTGGTTGACTGCCCTCATAAACGATGTTGTCGATAAAGTGTGTTTGAGGTGGTTTGAATCCGGACTCAGTAGCAAATTCCGGAAAATCAGCGCTTTTAGCTTTGCCTTCAGCGATTAACGCTTTGGCGGCTTGAGCGTATATATCAGGACGATAAACCTGCTTTGCGATATCTTTGTACCAAGAGTCAGGTTTAGGTTCAGCAATCTGCCCCCAGCGACGCATTTGTGTTAAATACCAAATCGCATCGCTGTAGAAGGGGTAAGTTGCGTTATAACGGAAAAATACATTGAAATCAGGTACGTCGCGTTTATCACCTTTTTCGTATTCGAATGTCCCCGTCATACTATTTGCAATCACATCGTAATCAGCACCAACGTACTGGCTTTTAGCTAAAATTTTCACAGCCTCAGGCCGGTTTGCATTGTTATTTTCATCTAACCACATGGCCGCTCTGATCATAGCTTTGACCACACGGATATGGGTGTTAGGGTATTTGTCAGCCCATCCCTTACTAACACCAAATACTTTTTCTGGGTTGTCTTTCCAAATTTCATAATCTGTTACGACCGGTACACCTATCCCTTTGAATACAGCCTGTTGATTCCAAGGCTCACCTACACAATAACCATAGATAGTGCCGGCCTCCATAGTGGAAGGCATTTGCGGTGGCGGAGTGACAGATAACAATGCATCAGCGTCAATTTGGCCACTGGTATCCCCTTTGTGCGGTGCGTAAAATCCAGGGTGAATGCCACCTGCCGCTAGCCAGTAACGTAGTTCATAATTGTGGGTAGACACTGGAAACACCATACCCATTTTGAATGGTTTACCTTTGCTTTTGAAATCATCAACCACTGGTTTAAGGGAGTCGGCTGATATCGGATGAACAGGTTTGCCACTTTCATGAGGGACATGTTTTTTCATTTCCTTCCAAATATCGTTGGAAACCGTAATAGCATTACCATTTAGGTCCATGCTGAACGCAGTGATGATATCTGCTTTAGTACCATAACCAATAGTAGCCCCTAAAGGTTGGCCCGCTAACATATGCGCCCCATCCAACTGGCCGTCAATCACTCTATCGAGTAATACTTTCCAGTTTGCTTGCGCTTCTAGGGTCACATATAACCCTTCATCCTCGAAATAGCCTTTTTCATATGCCACAGCTAGTGGTGCCATATCAGTTAATTTAATGAAACCGAATTTTAACTCTTCCTTTTCAGGCCAACCTAAGTCCTCAGCTGATACTGCTGTCGCAATGACTGCACCTGAGAGTACAGTCGACATCACACCTATTCGGAGTGATTGAATAACTAGTTTTAATGCACTTACTACTTTTAGCTTAGCCATTTGCTACTCCGATTTTTAGCCAAAAAAAAACCCGCAAAGACTCCAGGACACGGAAAGTCTTTGCGGGCTACACTGCCTATTTGTAATTATGCTGCATCGCATAATCACAACTATTTTTTAACGCATGAGGACGTTGAACGCCTCTAATTATTATTTCACAACAATGTGATTGCACACACATAGTCGCTATTACAAAACATTGTTAGCAGCAATGATGCCAACTTTAAAAACACTTTAATATCAATAACTTAAAAATAACTAGAAAATTTATTAAACCACTATTGAGGCAATAAAAGTGCATATTTGCACCGCTGTAGTGCCACTGTCTCAATTAAACAGGATTAATTGCTTAAACATTGACTCTATAGAGGCTGAACGTTGACGTAAATTTTTACCCCTAGCGCCCAGACATTGAACGGCTTAATTGAGAGTAAATATCGCCAACGCAATGAGCAATAGAAACTGCAACACACACAAACCTTGATAAAATAACAAAGGGTTTCTGTGCAATAATGGTTTATTTTGCATACCTTTCAAGATGGCATTACTCGGCCGAGATAGATTTGTTTGCAGTTCTGACAAGGCTGCATATCGCCTTTCAGGGTCGGCTTGTAAGGCTTTGCTTAAAGTTAAGTCAAGCCACTGTGGCAAATCGGCTCGCCATTTGTGTAGCGGTTGATAATGCCATTCTTCATAATGGCTAGGCACATAGTCTTTAAATTTAAAAGCCTTAAAGGGTAAGTGCCCAGTTAACATTTCGTAAATCACCACGGCAACAGAATACATATCACTTCTATGGTTGCAGCCCTGTCCTAATAGATATTCAGGAGCGATATAGTGAGTCGCCCCCAGAGGAACTTGCTCTTCTGGCAACATTTGAGTTTCTGATAATGCTTTTGCTAATACACTGCCAAAATCAATTAGTTTGACCTCGCCTTGACGATCGATCATTACATTTTCTGGTTTCACATCTCTGTGCACCATATCTTTACGCTGTAAAACCCGCAATGCAGTTAATAATTGATTAATGATACTGCGTACTTGGTCCAAAGAAGGTTTAGGGTTATCAAGGATCCATTGGCGCAATGTTTGGCCATCTATATATTCACAAATGTGGTACATAAATTTAGCGTCTTCACTTCGCTTAAAAATGGTCATGACATTATGATGCTTAATGTGTTGACCAACCCATTCTTCGCGCAAAAAACCGCTTAGGTATACAGGATCATCTACAAAGTACTGCGAAGGGGTTTTAAGTCCGTAGATTTTGCCATCTTGTTCGTTTACGACCTTATATAAGCTACTGCGCGTGCCGTTAAACAGCGTTTGCAATACTCTATACCCATCGAGTTTCATCCCCGACTCCAAAGCCGGCGGCATCGCTAGCCTCGTAATTTGCCGGAAATGTTCATCTAAACTCAAATCAGGCAGACAATTTACTGATACCAACAAACAGCTCAGGTTATCATCACTTCCCTCTAGTATTGCTGCGTCAACAATGCTTTTAGCCTTTTGTTCCAAGGAAAGATTCGGCTTTTGAAGAAGTGTAATAATAGATTTTTGGGATATGAATTCATGCACGCCATCAGATGTGAAAATAAACAAATCATCACGCAGCAACTCTATGGTGCAATAATCTACTTCAAGGTGAGGCTCGAGGCCGATTGCTCGTGTCAAAATATTAGTTTGCCCTTGGCGCGACACGTGATCTGTGGTGAGTTGTTCGAGATCATCATTTTGTAATCGACAAATGCGGCTATCACCACTGTGAAAAATAAAGCCTGTCGCCGATTTAAACACCATACCACTGAAAGTAGTAATCATTTGGCTATGTCCGCCATGTTCATAATCATGCTGACCATGACACCAGCGATTTAGACCTTGTAAGACTTTGCTAACCGAACGCTTAACAGTCCAGGTTTGTGGTGTTTGACGGTAATCTTCAATAAAATTAGTAACACAGGTTATTGCGGCTTCTTGGGCACGTGTACACACGCTGACACCGTCAGCAATGGCCGCAATCGCACCTTTTGAATCAATGTTATGATCTCGAGGCATAAAAGCGGCAAAGGCGTCTTGATTTTCAGCTTTTACCCCTTTGCTGGAAAAACCACCAAATTCTACTTCTAGTTTTTCCAATAGTGAATCACCCTAATGTGTTTTGATACAGCAATTAAGTAACGTGAATAAGCTCTACCGTGCCGTCTTCTTTAACTTCAGTAATTGTTCCACTTGGCTCCTGCATAAACAACAAAGTCACAAACCCCAGCACCGCGGTGCTGGCAATAACTAAAAAGAAAGTCGAAGTATCAACTAAAGAATACACGGTCAAATATACTACTGCACCAACATTACCATATGCTCCAGTCATACCAGCGATTTGTCCTGTCAGCCGACGCTTTATCAAAGGTACAGCTGCAAATACTGCTCCCTCCCCAGACTGTACAAAAAACGAACACGACATCACAGCTAATACTGCTAACCAAATCGGCCAATTTGCATCTATAAAACTCAAACACAAATAACCCAGCGCTAACCCAGCAGTTAAGATCAATAACGTTTTTTTGCGACCAAATTTGTCTGACAACAACCCACCTCCGGGACGCGACATCAAATTCATAAAAGCGTACATCCCCGCTAATAAACCAGCAGTGGACATACTCAGTTCAAAGGTTTCGGCAAAAAATGCTGGCAACATTGAGATAACTGCCAGTTCAGATCCAAAAGTGGCAAAGTACAGAATATTAAGCACTGCTACTTGTTTAAACTGGTATTGATGAATTTTTGCTACTGGCGTCACAAATATGTCTTTATTTACTTTGTATGTTGCATAGGCGTCATATAAATACAGCGCCGCTAAACCAAGATAGATGAGCAGCGTAACGGTTTCACTTAGCAAAGAGACGCCTCCTGGAGATAACTTCCAACTCAGCAAGGCCAACGCCAAATACATGGGTGTTTTCATCAATAATAATAGATAAAAATCTTTAACACTGGTGACCTCCATGCCCCCCAAGTTTTTCGGGCGAAAATAGGTGGACCCTTTTGGTGTGTCTGTGGTGTTTTTAAAATAAACCATACTAAAGGCGAGACTCATTAAACCGGTCAGCCCCACGGCGTAACGCCAGCCATTTTCACCACCAAATAACAACGCTATGGTAGGCAAACTAAAAGCGGCTGCCGCAGACCCAAAGTTACCCCAACCGCCATACACTCCTTCTGCCGTTCCTAGTTCTTTAGGCGGAAACCATTCACTTACCATACGAATTCCCACTACAAAACCAGCCCCAATACTGCCTAGGGCAAAACGAGCGATGAGCAACTGCGTAAAATTATCCGCTAACGCAAACATAAAACATGGAATGGAACAGATCGCTAACAAAGTTGAGTAAACTATTCTTGGGCCAAATTTGTCGGTTAAGGCGCCAATAACAACGCGAGCCGGTATGGTCAAAGCCACATTAATAATTAATAGGGTTTTCCACTCACTAAGTGTTAAGCCAACACCATTTACAATAGCTCCCTTAAGTGGAGCCATATTAAACCACACCATAAAGGTTATAAAAAAAGCTATCCAAGAAAGGTGTAGGGTCTTCATTTTGCCTGTAAAAGACAACAAGCTAAATTTATCAACACTCATTCGAATTACTCACTAACAAAAAAATTGTAAAAAAAAACCCATAGTGACTAAGAAAACAAAGTCATTATGGGCTACGTTGCCATGCTGCTAAAATTAATCGCAGCGCTAGATTCAAAGCTTATTATCTAAGCCGATCCAAAATTTATTTTTGGTTAATACTCGCAATCGCGCTGCAAATTATACGCCAAAACATAATCATGTTTATATTCAACACCTTAGATAATTCACCCATAAAATATTGCTATGATTATCCCCCATTGAAGTGCAGCACGCACCACGCTAGTGCCAATACAATAGTCTATTAACCTGAACGTCTGAAAAACTGCACGGCTTGGTCCTCGAGTTTCAAGCGCATTTGTTGATAAATATCAGGCCTAAACACTTGCCTGACAATATCATTAGGTACATCGATATCTTTTAACTGCCCTGCACTTCTCATTTGGCTCATCAACCACTCGCCGCGAATATACTCTGGTACGTTAATTGAGCCATTATTGGTTTTGGAAAACTGATTATATGAAGGGATCGCCCTTGGTGGCATGCTAATATGAGTCAAGCAACTACCAATCAAAGACGGTGCGATAACGTCTACCGTGGCATCTAGATATTGATCCGCACTTAATAAACGAGCAGCCTCAAAACGATTAGGAATGTTTTCTAACCAATTACATGCTTGCTTTAAGGCCGCAGTTAACGCCAAAACCGTATTGGGTTTGGTTTTTTGAAAACTGCCCAACACGCCTAATACTTTTTCGGGACTGTCTTGCCAGATATCAAACGAAGTCAAAGCAGTCAGTCCAATCCCCGCTCTAACGGCCTTAGCGTTCCACGGACCACCAACACAACAGCCATCAATTTCACCGCTTTCTAAAAAGGCCACCATATTCACTGGAGGCACCACCACAATATCCAAGTCGGCTTCAGTGATGTCAGCCGAAGCTAACCAATCTTTAAGTTGATAAAAATGACAACTATAGGGAAAAACGGTCGCAAATTTTAATTTCGGACGGTTCTGTTTTTTTCGAACACTGATTACTTTTTGCAATAAATATGCAGCCAAAGGTAAAGTAACGTGCGCTAGTTGATTTTCTTTCAGAATTTCTTGGTGTAATTTTTCTGACAACGTGATGGCATTGCCATTTAAACTCAACACAAGTGGCGTAATCACGTTGACTTTGGCGCACCCCATTCCCAGAGAACTGGCTAGTGGCATAGGAGCTAACATTTGCGAGGCGTCTAACAAGCCGGCATGTAACTTATCTCTAAGTGTCGCCCAGGAGTTTTGTTTCTGCAATTTGACATTCAAACCCCACTGGCTAAAGAACCCCATTTCTTTGGCCACAATTAATGGCGCTGAGTCTGTTAGAGGAATAAACCCTAAGGTTAAATCTGTTTTTTCAGGTTCGATCATGCTTTTAACCTAATTTATTAAATAGTATTGAGTAATGAGATAAGTGTTTTTGCCACATCTTCTAGTTTTTGCCCGGTGTCCATGGCTGTTTTGCGCATTGCTTTAAACGCATCGTCTTCTGATAAGTTTTTCTTTTTCATTAATAAACGTTTCGCCTGATCAATGAGATTACGTGAAGCCAATTGCTGTTTCGTATCACTTAACTCGTCTTTTAACTTTTGAAATTCACGGAAACGCGCTAAAGCTGCGTCTAAAATGGGTTTAACTCGCTCGGCCTGCAAATCACCAACAACATAAGCGCTGACTCCTGATTCGATATATTGATTAATCGTATCGGTATCTTGTTCACCAGAAAACATCACCACAGGCTTGGGGCTAAAGTGCGAAATCGTTCCTAGGCTTTCTAAGATGTCGCGACTTGGGGACTCAATATCAATCACAATAATATCTGGTTCAAGTTCATCGACTTGTTTTAACAACGAAGAGTCTGGGCTTGCCAAATGACTTATTTTGTATCGCGAATTATCCAAGGCTGAAGTCAGAGATTCAGCTCTTTGGCGATTTTCGTCAATCAACAAAATACGTAACTCTGGTGTCGGGTTACTTTGTTTTTTTGATAAGGCGGTGTGTTGCAAGCTGTCTACCTGAGCGATAAAAAGATTCTTTAATAAAGGTCAGGTAGCAAACCACGCGCCAAATTAAATGCTCATAGTTATCAAGAAGTTAAACTTTAATATGTAAATAAAAAGTACTTCAACAAACCAATCAGGTGCAAATGCACTGCGGTGGTGCTGCTCAGGTAGGGATTTTCCCGCTGTGTAATTGGGTAATTAATTCAACAAGTCGTATTATTTTGATATTAGACAATTGTCGATAGTCAAAGTACGGGCATACCAAGAGTTTGTTGCTTACATCAACAGCGAACTCGCTATCTAACCAATGCAAGGTAGGGGGTAAACCAAGGGATTTCCCGTAGGTTTTACCCATTATGATATGTATGCTTGGGCTATTTTTACCGTTAATTAGGAAGGTTTGTGGCGCTGAAAACACTAAGCTAGTATTTGAAGAGTGTTGCAATAGAAAATTATCGCGAAATACCTGCCAAGTATCAGCGCCATTTAGTGGCACTAAACTTTCAGTATTCAACGCAAATACCAGCTTGGCATATACGTTAAACACTTTACGCCAACCATTACCACAAGCCTGGCCGATCTGCTGTATATCCCCTTTCACGAGAGGTTTAACAGTCGTCACATTAGAATAATCAGCGAAGTCAGGTCGATTAGCGATATACAGTTTTAACTGAGCAGAAGGGTCACCCAGCCCGAACACGCTTGTATTTGATGGCATTTATTTAGATAGGCCTATTTAGGGGCATTGCTCCCAAGCTTTTTTAAATCGTCTTCAATACAATCAATCATTTCTTGGGCCTCAAGCATAATGCCCTCTTCATCGTCTCCCAGAGGAAAAACTAGGATTAACGTTTTGTTTTTTTTCAATCCAGGTAACCAAATATCTAACCACTCTACAAAATCAATGGGTTTTGGCTCACAGTCCGGATATTCATCTTTTACCCAAGATTCGGCGAATTCTTTATGTGGCCAAATAGGAATACAGGCATCTTCATCGGCTTTGAGCATTACCCAGCCACTTTCACCATATAATCCCCATAAGTTTTGTTTTTCAATCATTTGAGTCAATGCATATTCAAAACGTAGCTCAGGCAACATTTTGCTGAGCTCGAGAAAATTCTTTGATGAAATTTCATTCATATCAATATCCTAATTTACATAATAATCGCTATCGGCATAACATTTATGCCTAATGATTCGTGATTTTTTCAACACTACCTACGCGAATTAAACGCGTCAAACAAAGGCAGCTAAAATTTGCCGCACACCATACA
This sequence comes from Paraglaciecola arctica, assembly GCF_018861065.1. Classification (GTDB taxonomy): domain Bacteria; phylum Pseudomonadota; class Gammaproteobacteria; order Enterobacterales; family Alteromonadaceae; genus Paraglaciecola; species Paraglaciecola arctica_B. The sequence goes on along the minus strand of NZ_JAHKQO010000015.1, from coordinate 4,994 downwards.
GCAACTCACTCACAAGTACCAAAGAGAAAACAGAGATTTATTAACCTAGGTCAAGTTTAATAAATCTCTGACTAGCCAACTCTGGCCCGACTGTCTGTTTGGATTTGGTGCACACTCCTTGGGCTAAAGCATTTCACTAATGTTGTAACACCATAAAAGTTGACGCTGGTGCTTATCATTGAGTCGTGTAAAAATGTCTAGAATTACAAAGATTGGCAGGACTATTTTATGACCCCCAAGAACCACCTTATAAAGACGTTAATATCCACTAGTTTAATTGCTTTAACAGCCTGTAGCAGCATTGCACCACTTGATCCTATTATCGGTGATACGGGTAAACCTTTTTCAGATGTCGCTAATAGCACTGACGTAATTAGTTATGGCTTAGACTTAGAAATATTTCCAAACAACCAAAGTATCGCCGGAATAGGTTACAGCGAGTTTTTAATTACGCAAAACACTACACAAGTAGAATTAAAACTAGACAGCCGATTTGATATTAGTGAAGTGTTAGTTGACGGCACGTCAGCTAGATTTCAGCGCAGCGGCGGGGTTATCACTATTAACTTGGAAAATCCCAAAACGATAGGTGATGTGGTCAATGTTGCGGTGCATTATTCTGGCAAACCCCATGTTGCTTTAAATGCGCCTTGGTCAGGTGGTTTTGTGTGGAGCCAAACAGAGGATGGCACACCTTGGATAGCCACGGCGGTGCAAGGTGAAGGATGCGATTTAATATGGCCTTGCAAAGATCATTTTGGTGATAAAGCTCAAAGCATGGCGATATCTCTAACCGTTCCCAAACCGTTAAGTGCCGTCACTAATGGTGTTTTGCAATCAATCGATTCAGTTGGGACTGATAAACAAAAGTTTAATTGGTTATTATCAGTACCCGCCAGCGACTACAATATTGCATTAAATATTGGTCCATTTACGCGTATTCAGCAATCCTATACTAGCGTCAACGGTCAGGACGTACCTATCGAGTTTTGGGCGTTAAACCAAAACGTTACTAAAGCTGAAACCTTAATCAATGATGATTTAATGCAACAAATTAGCTTTTATGAAGAGTTGCTTGGCCCATACCCATGGGGCGACCAAAAGTTAGGTTTTGTAGAAACTCCCCATCTAGGTATGGAACATCAAACTATAAACGCCTACGGTAAAAACTACGTCAGAGACAAAAATGGATTTGACTGGCTATTACATCATGAACTTGCTCATGAATGGTTTGGTAATCTGATCACCCATGAAGAATTAAATGATGCCTGGTTACATGAAGGTTTTGGTCTATATATGCAACCAGTATACAGCCTATATAAATTTGGGAATGCGGCCTATACCCATACTATGTATCAATCGTATTTAGGCTTAGTGAATTGTCACCCGGTGGTAATGGAAGGAGTCATTACATCCGACCAAGCTTTCAATTCTGATATTTATGGAAAAGGCGGTTGGACCCTACATACACTCAGATGGCTAATTGGAGATGAACTATTTTGGAAAGCCACACGTGAGTTATTATATGGAACAACTGAAACGGCTTCTCTTACCTATCCAATTGCACCTCGATATCGAAATACTCAAGATTTCATTGATATCGTTAACAAAATGACTGGCGAAGATTTTAGCTGGATGTTTGAGGTGTATTTAAAACAGGCGGCATTACCAGAACTCATACAAAGCCGCACAGATACTGAACTAACGCTAACATGGCAAACACCGGACAACTTGGCATTCCCTATGCCTATTACGATATCAATTAATGGAAAAACTGCGATTTACACGACAAATGATGACCAAATAACCGTTTCGGTTAGTCCTAAAGACCACGTCATTATCGATCCAGAAATGAAAGTACTTCGTTATATCCCTATCATTGGATTATGTGAAGAAAACCAGGCAAAACGTAAACAAAAACGTTAAAAATCAACCTTTACACTTTAATTTGGCTCGATATGACTATCAGGTTGTATCAAGTTGTATCAAGCCAATTTTCGTAGGTGTTAACATTCGTAGGGGTTAACAATACTAACGCTTATTAACGTTTATACTCGCTCACCAATAACGAATAAACTGCGTGATCGACATATTTATCATACAGCCACTCACATTGCCTCAAGGTCGCCTCATAGGTAAACCCTAAACGTTCAGGAATTGCTCTACTCTTGAGGTTTTGCTGAGCACAACGAATTTCTATTTTATTGAGCCTATTTTCAATAAAACCATATTCTAATAGTTTTTCAACGACTCGTGTCATCACACCTTTTCCGTTACACGAAGCGCAAAGCCAATAACCGATCGCCCCCCAATTGTGCTGGTAATCAAAATGGTTAAATCCGGCTAAACCGACCAATTCATCGTGATACATAATCGCAAAAGTAGTTGCCTGGTTATGGTTATGTTGATGTACTGCTGTTTCAATAAACGTTTCGGTATCTTCAAAGGTTTTCACTAGGTCCAACCAAGCTAACCACTTTTTAAGATAGGCTCGATTTTTATTAGTTAAGGTGTATAAACGTTCCGCAAACGCAGGGACTAGCAACTCGATGTGAATATTACTATCTACTTGAATTTTCATTCTTTGACTATTTTAAATCTCTAAAAAAGGCGATGATATTACAAGAATAGCTATTTACTCACGGATTTTTTTTGCCTCATATCAACTCAGTACATATTTTACGCAAGCAGCAATTAGCCTTATCAACAAAAGAATTTAGAGCAAGAGGTTACAAGGTAAAACGCTGTGACAAATGTTTGATTCCAGAAGCAAAATGTATTTGTGCGCTGCGCCCATCTATTGCTAGCTCTAGCGCCTTTTGTTTAGTGATGTATAAAAATGAATATTACAAACCAACCAATACTGGAAAACTGATTGCCGATGTACTACCCGATAACTACGCATTTAGATGGGATAGAGTTGCGCCCGATCCTGCTCTACTTGAGTTATTAAACAACCCCAAATATGCACCTATTTTAGTGTTTCCTCAACAATACGCGGCAGCAAAAAGGTGTATCGATTCGCCCAAAGATTCAATCGAAATTCAGCGCGGCAAAATCCCTCTATTTTTGATGTTAGACGGCACCTGGAGAGAGGCGAGCAAAATGTTTAAAAGCCCCTGTTTTGCGACACTACCAGTGTTAGGTATTCAACCTGATAAAGCGTCAAGTTATCAACTTCGTGAAGCCGCACATATACATCAACTCTGCACCGCCGAGGTGGCCGTGGAAGTCTTAAAAATGGCTGATGATGATATTGCCGCGGCTGCCCTTGAGGAATATTTTCGGGAATTTAGAAAAGCTTATATTGCTGGCAAAGCCCATTTAACCTTTGTTTAACGATTAATTATCAATTTTAATAAATGATTAGCTGTATACCTTATTCCAAATAAGCACAATAACCAGTGCGCTTATGTTTGAATTGCCGAGATAATACAAGCTATTGTTGGCGTATTAGATGAATCTATCCAACAAGGAATACCCGTCACATGAAATTAGAATCCTTAGCTTTACACCATGGTTACACCTCAGAAGAAACCACTAAAGCAGCAGCTGTACCGATTTACCAAACGACTTCCTATACCTTCGACGATACTCAGCACGGGGCAGATTTATTTGATCTCAAAGTACCTGGAAATATTTACACGCGGATCATGAACCCCACTACTGCAGTATTAGAAGAGCGGATCGCCGCGATGGAGGGCGGAATTGCAGCACTAGCCGTTGCTTCGGGTATGGCGGCAATTACCTATGCAATTCAATGTATTTGTTCAGTGGGTGACAACATTGTTAGTACCAGCCAATTGTACGGTGGCACCTACAATTTATTTGCACATGCCTTACCTAATCAGGGTATTGAAGCACGTATGATAGCCGCTGACGATTATGCCGCATTCGAAGCGGCCATTGACGAAAATACGAAAGCTATTTTCTGTGAATCAATAGGTAACCCTGCTGGTAATGTGGTTGATTTACAGAAACTCGCAGAAATTGGCGCTAAACATGGGGTTCCACTTATAGTGGATAACACTGTTGCTACACCATTTTTATGCCGACCAATTGAACATGGAGCAGCCATAGTCATTCATTCTCTGACTAAGTACATTGGCGGCCATGGTACCTCGATTGGTGGTGTAATTATTGACTCTGGCAAGTTTGATTGGGTAGCCAACAAAACACGCTTTCCAGTGTTGAATCAACCCGATCCCTCCTATCACGGTGTAGTTTATACTGAGGCGTTAGGAGCTGCGGCCTATATCGGTCGTTGCCGCGTGGCACCGCTGCGTAACACTGGTGCAGCTATTTCACCCACCAACTCTTTCAATATCCTAATGGGATTAGAGACACTAGGTTTAAGAATGCAGCGTCATTGCGAAAACGCTGAAAAACTCGCGGCCTACCTAAATAGTCATAACAAAGTCAGTTGGGTCAATTACGCAGCACTACCCGACAGCCCTTATCAAACTACTTGTCAGAAGATAACCCAAGGCAAAGCATCAGGTATCCTAAGTTTCGGCATTAAAGCCAGTGCTGATTCATCTAGTAAAGTGGCAGGAGGTCAATTCATCGATGCACTGCAAATGATTCTCAGACTTGTTAACATAGGTGATGCTAAATCCCTAGCCTGTCATCCCGCTTCAACCACACATAGGCAGCTTAACCCAGACGAATTAGCCAAAGCCGGCGTAAGTGAAGATCTAGTGAGAATTTCAGTTGGTATTGAGAATATTGACGATATCATTGCTGACGTAAGTCAGGCGCTTGATTCGATAAAGTAGCTTACGATTAATCTATGAAAACGGGGCAAATTGCCCCAATGCTCTTCACTTTGGGTGAACAGCAGATTTTTTTGATGAAACGCCTGTCAGTCTATTTAACATTGGATTCCCGATAAAAGCATTCGGGAATGACAAGGTGGGGTTACCATTATTCCGGCAGTCGTGGGGTTACCGCTATTCCGGCAGTCTTTATTGCCATCCCTAACCTTCGTCTTT
>NZ_JAHKQO010000025.1 GCF_018861065.1 Paraglaciecola arctica | reverse complement strand
GTGTCTAGGTAAAGTTGTTGGTGTCTAGGTAAAGTTGTTATGTTGCTTAGTCACCTCCACCTCCATCACTTCCTGAATCGGGTGCTGAAAACTTAGGATCAGTTGAACCAACATCACCGCTACGCTTTTCATTACCTGAATGCTGCATATCAGCTATTACACCTATGAATAATCCCAAAAGGGAAAAAGTAATACACCAAGCCGCTAGTTCAACAAAAGGAGGGGATGAAAATTCCGTGGTATAGAAAGCAATTAGAGCACCCAAAATCGCCCCTAAAACAAAGCCAACAATTTTAAAAGTAGATAAACCTATAAGTGCTAGGTAAATTGCTACACCACTTCTCTTTTGCTTAATTGGTGACATTCAAAAAGAATCCATTTGCAACATAACGCCCCAAGCAGGGGATTTTATGAGCGTTGTTCAGCGAGTAAAATTCCCGCTGACTTGGCTTGTTATAAGCCATTTGTATCAACCTTTTGCCCGCAATGAATACAAGCAATTGAACCTGAAAACCAATGCCACACTACTTTGTCCCAACTACCACTTGAAGCAGGATGAGGTGGTTTAAAACCCTGAACAGTCAAACATTTTCTGCAATGAGGGCAGCGATTAAAATACGCTAATATTACGTGACATAACGCAGCAATAAAGAAAGCGCCAAATAAATAAACAAGAATTTCAGCACTTGAGTTTGGATCAGCAAAAATCTTTAAATATGCCAAAGTGCTCAAAAGTGAAATTAGTAGCGCCCAAGTAATAAAAACACTTAAGGCATCTAGCTTCCCTATTGTCGATTTATCCACCAACCTTCCTTATGGCTTATAACGCCCACATAAAAGGCGAGCGGAAGCGAGTCCAGCCCGCGCTTTTTGCGGGCGATTTTTAATGTGTTTGTTAGCCCTTTTTACTCAAAACAACCTCATTCCCCATTAAAAGGACTTTGCCACCATCGGTAATTTCTATTTTCAAACTCATGTCTGGATTGTTACCGGTCTTACTGACCTTATCATCTTCTCTTTTTAGCTCTTCGTAACGTTTTTGAATATCCTCAGTATATAAGGCTACTAATGACATCTGCTCAGCTATCTCTTTGGGGTCTTCTGTTTCAATAACAAAGCCAGCATTTCTCGGAGTGTCAATTAACTTAACCGCGACTGTTACTGTTTGCCCTTTTTGTCGAAGCTTAATTATTGCCTCAACAAGCTCAAGAAATATTTCTTTATCTTTATCTTCTTTTGAACCAAAAGTTTCAATCGTTTTTGTTGCTGCTTGCTTGCCAAGCTCTGAAACATAACTTGATAGAAATTTTGTACCTAAAAATGCAGCTGAACCTTTAAATAGAAGTGCCCATGAAACGGTATCAAGAATAATTTGAACGACTTCATTTGGTCCTGCAAATCCAAATAGTTTCTCCTCTCTAGGCGTCAAGCCTGTCAATTTCGATACCGCCGAAGAAAACTCTTCCAATTCCTCTGGACAAGGGTGGTAAACAATCCCTAATTCAATATGACTCATTATAAATTCCTTGGGGCTAACAATTTAATAGTGCGCTAACCGCGCATATTTCTATTTACAAGTCGCGCACTTTCTTAATTTTACTATTTTTAACAAATTTCATAACACATTGCTATCTATAGAAAAATTTATTCATTTAGAAATTTTTTACTCTACAAAAGTGCGCGATTCGCTCATTTTCCTAAATATGGGGGAAACTGCATTGCACTGTATAAACAAACAGCCTTGGCGAATAGATAAAATGAAAACTAAATCCCATATTTACAGTACATAGTTGACTATATGTTAACCAGACAATACTCCTAAAAAACGATTGAAACTTATTTAAAATGGATAACGTCATTTATTCATTTTCACCAAAAACGACACCCTGCCTCGATGGGCAATAATGAAGTTGAAATCTATCTTGAACATTTAGTATTAAAAAACAATGTCGCACCAAGCTCTCAAGCTACTGCACTAAATGCTTTGGCGTTTTTATATAAGCACATAGTCAAAAACGAACTGTCGTTAAATCTAAATTTTGTGCGCTCTAAGCGACAAGCTAAATTACCTGTTGTCATGACAAAAGATGAAGTGAAGTTATTGATGCCAAAGTTAACCAAGCGATACAATTTAATTGCAGGACTAATGTATGGCAGTGGTTTGTGAGTTATGGAGACTGTTTCTTTTTTGTGAAGACAGCAACTTGCCCTCTTCTTTGTTCAAGGTAAGTGTACACCACTGGTTTATTTTGCATGGGCAATACAATTACACCTGCATCGCCCGTAAATCACGCTGTGTCAGCCGTATTATCGAAGACTTGTGTACGTAAAGGGCAAGGTAAAATAAATAGGAACTTATAGTATTTAGCCTCTAAATACATGCTGCTTTCATTTCAGAGCTAGTTCTTTAGATCCACAACTTCATAATTAAAACACTGGTTACTTTGTACCTAGTTGGCAACTCACGGTTTTTATTTTTAACTAGATACAAAGTTTTAGTGATAGCGCTACTCGATTTACGCATCTGTAATTGGCTAATTCTAGCAACGCATTACAAACCCTTCTTGGCAAAACATCTAGTCGTTTTGATAGTCATTAGCACTGTAATCACTTTTAAAGTTTGGTGATAATGCTTTAGCCTTTTCAAATGTTAACCTCGCTTCTTGGTACTCTTCTTTTTTAAAATATGCAAAGGACAAACTGTCATATACTTGTGGCGCTTGGGGATATAAAAGCTGTAAATAGTTAAGCGCATCAAACGCCTCTTTCCAGCGGTGTTCAGTAATTAACTCCATTGCTAATTGATTTAAGATTTTGCCAATAAAAGTACTATACCCCGCTTTTTGGTAAGCCTCTTTAAAAAATGAAAAAGACGGCTCAGGGTGCTGCGTTTGATAGTATTGATAAGCAAAATTAGACGCTTTAGGCTTAATCTCAGAATACTCTCCGGTGTTTATAAAAGTCAGGATTCTTTGTGAAATGAATTCAGCAACGAGGTTATCAGAGTTAGCCAAAACGACTATTTCATAACCTCTTTTTAGATCAACTTCTACTGCAGCACTGACACCGCTACCACCACCGTATGAGCGCCAACTATCTTGATCCATTTTGAAAAAGCTTCGGTTTTTAGGAAGTGTACGATTAAGCAGATCATCTCGATAAAATAGCGCACGAACAAACTGATGAATGTCATCGACACTTGACTCTATACCGCCATCTGGCCCTGGGTGCTCAGTAATTCCCACTTCTTTTAGACTATTGTTATACAGGTAAGTATATCGAGTTGACTGCTGAGGTAGATTGGTCAGTGGTTTGAAACTCGAATTCACTAATTTTGCTGGCGAAAATATATTGTCATTCAGCAATGTTTCAAATGATTGTCCCGTTACTTTTTCTAAAATTGCGCCCAAAACAACGTAACCATAATTGGAATACTTTTTTTGAGTACCTGGTTGAAACAATAAAGTGGTATCGAGCAGTAAATGTAGTCGTTGCGTTACCGTTTCATATGCCAATGGGTTTTCTCTGTATTGGGCATTAAATATATCTGGTAAGCCCGAACGATGTGATAGCAAGTGCTCAATGGTTATTTTGGCGGTGTCAGGGTCGGTAAAGCCTAATTTAAATTTATCTAAGGTATCTGTTGTTTTAAGGTGCCCCGATTGCACCTGTTGTAACACTAATACTGCAGTAAACGCTTTCATGATTGACCCAATATTGTATCGAGTGTTAGCAGTATTTTTTACACCTAGCGTTTGTGATTGCATGCCAACCTGTTGGCGATGAAACACCTTACCGTCCTTCGCAATTAGCACTGTTCCGCTAAACCAACCAAGTTTATTGTATTGCTCAACAATGTCAGTCGCGGCGTTTTTTATTTTCGCTAAATCGTGTTGCTCTGCGCCAAAAGCACCACCAACGGTAAGTGTTGTAAATATGACCATAGCCACCTGAATTATATTTTTCATATATGCCTCCTTTAATATTAATTTGCAAAAAAAGCGTACATTTCTCTGGGCTTGGAGTAATGAAGAATAGGTGAATAAAAGGTGAAAAAGAGTGAATTTATTCATCTATTTAAAGAGTAAAACTTCAAACTTGTTATTAAACAAGACAAAATAACATCGATATTATCTATTTAGGGCTTGATTCACTATATGTTGCAACTAGGTGACTTTAAAATTGATTTAGCGAACTCAAAAGTATATCGGGGGGAAATCCTAGTAGAAGTTGAACCGAAGACTTTCCAGTTACTCGTATATTTGCTCAATAATCCCGACCAAATCGTGACTCGAGATGACCTAATTGAACATCTTTGGTTAGGCAGAATTGTTTCTGACAATACCGTTAATAAGCATATCGCCAATTTAAGGAAACTATTAGGCGATGACCCGAAAAATGTTAAGTACGTGGAAACGGTTTCAAAGCAAGGTTATCGACTAATTTGCCCAGTCAATACAATTTCTGAGAAAGCTCCTTCCTCATTAAGTAAGCGAACCACGCGATTCTCGCCTTTAGTAACGACATCATTTGTTGGCTTGGTTGTTATATTGTTGGCGATATTTATTTTTCTCCACGAAAATAACAGTAGTCGCCCATTAACAAGCTTAGAAGTAACCAGAGAAGAAGGTGTCGATTTTTCACCACGCGCAATCCCTAACAGCGGCAAAATTTTATTTCTAAATCAAAAACTAAGCCAATCTAAGAGCTCATTATGGATAAAGGACGTGCAAACGAATCATGTCAAAAACGTAAATATTGGCCAATACGACATTTCTCACTTGATAGCCGCTACCAAAAGGCCTGATGGGGTTTATGTGTATTTTTCTGCTGATTTTGACACCCAATGTAATATTTATAAGGCTAAGCTCAATCAATTTAAAACCTTAGACAATATCACCGCCATTTTTAGTTGCCAGACAATTCAGATACAAGACATAGTGTTAAATGACGATGCTGAGATCATTTATTACACCGCACGTCAATCAGGTCAGTCTTCTTTTCAGGTGTATCGGTATGATATTCAAAAAGATAGTCACGAACTAATTAAGCAGCCAGCAGCAGAAGCTAGAGGTAATCTAAGTATTGATTTGTCACCCGACAACAATAGATTATTGATCATGAGTAGCAATTCACTTAATCAAACCACTTTCTATGTTTTAGATATTAATCGCGAAAAGCTATCACGCCATAAAACGTTTGATTATCTAGTGACCGAGGCCATTTGGGACCATGATTCGGAACATGTTTTCTACTCAACCGCACCTCCATCACATCAAATTGTGCGAAGCCAAGTTGCCGCAACGAGCGAGGACGATAAGGGAGCGACAATAGTAAATGTTAGTCATTATCTTTCTAATGACATGTCTTTGTTTCAAGATGATCAACTTTTATTTGGCACTCGGCAGGTTAATTTTAATATAGAAAGGTTACTTGCTTTTGATGACTCACAAACTCTGTTCAATAACTCGATTGTATACGACACAATTCCTGCACTACTTCATCAACAAGCCTATTACTTTTTTGTATCTAGTCGTTCTGGTAAAAATCAAGTTTACCTAGGTGACTTGTCCAATGGTGAGGCAACAAACCTATTAAACATTCAAGAGCATAAAGTATTTACTAACCTTCAAGTCTCTCCTAACGATAAATATTTACTGATCGCGGACCAAAGCTCTGTCTGGAAAATCCCTGTTAATACACTACTTAATTTAAGCTCCCCCATTATTGAGTTAAAACCCTACCAAATTTTTTCTAGCCAAACACAAATTCACAACATTAATTGGCTTAGTAATGACGACTTTGTTGTGTCAACAAAAGACCCCGAAAAACCCCATACCTTTTTTAATGGCAATAATCAGCTAGATACTGTTGCTTTTAAAAGGTGGCTGTACTTTTTCACTGATCACTATGATTTAAGCACTATTTATATGATTGAAAAATCAACCGGAAGAGTTTATGCGAGCTCATTAAGCGCCATTTTGAATGTAACGAAAAATTCCGTTCGGCAAGCTGAATTGACGCCTTTAGATTTAAATAAACTGATGCCCTATGCTTATTTTGATCCGCAAATTAGAGGAGATAATTTGTTCTTTGTCACAAACGAAAGCAGACAGTTTTATCTACAGCAATTTTCAATAACCAAGTCAGAATTAGAATCTCGTCATCAGCTTCATGGTTATTATGAATATGATGTCACTCAGTCAGGCTTGGTAGTGAGTCAGTTGAAAACAATTGAAGGTGATATACATAGAGTGTATGTAAAGTGACACCGCAATAACGCAATCATGGTTATTCAAGGTCAAGTTTAAATAAGTGGGTTCAAAAGCAGTAGAACGTCTACTTTAGTTGGATGGAGACTACTCAAAATGACTTTTTTTGTTATTTTTTAATTGCTGCTTAAAACGACTTAGTTTTTTAGAGATTAAACTATCTGGTCGTTAATTAGTGCTTACAAGGTTACCTTCCATATATCATACCCCCCCTTTTTTCTATGAGAGCAACAAGAAATGAGGTAAAAAACTCACAACCACTCCAGTGGCGATACCAATGAGTGCTTCGCTACGGGACACACGCCTCAGATTTAGCACATTGCTATAAGCAATACACAGGGAAATAAGAGATAAACCAAAAAACCACAATATTGCATAATCCGGTAAGTTGATGTTTTTTAGTCCAAACAAATCAAAAAAGCTGGTGCTGATATTGGTTAATCCAAGCCAACCAAACATTATTTGTTCTGAAATTGTATGCCCGAAAAGCGCTAAGGTGAAATTTGCATTGGGCCGTTCGAAGGCAGCTAGCATGCCAGCGACAAGCAACCATATAGTTAAGACCAACGGCATAAACTGTGCCCAATATTCCTGACTGAACCAAGTTTCCAATCTGATGCTGACACTTGTCTGTGCCGCAAAAAAAACACTCAAAACTAACCCAATTATCGATAGAGCCCCGCCGACCATCTTGGTTTTCGCCAAATTGAACCTTTGCATCTTAATTCTATCTCTTTTAATTACGTTGATTTGATTGCTGAAATCAAAACCTGTATCACTGATTCATTCTGTTTAGTCGCTAAAATTAGTACAGCAAGAAAACCTAAATGTAGTGCGTGTAATATTGAAGACCTGTCTGAGTATAAAAATAACGCTGAGTAACCGTAATCCAGCATAGCGCCTAGATTGCTAGTTACCTCAGCATTAAGTTGTATTTTAAATAATTCGAATCAAACAGAGCTTAATGCTAGTAGTGCAAATACCACAGCACTTTCTTAGCTGTCAGTCGCCTCTATGCTGTTAATAAATTGAGCCATATTGACTAAACGCTCACCAACAATAAATTGGATGGTACTTTTGACCCAAGAGGTTCCAATATTTTTGTAATGCAATTTAGCTAACAAGAATAGTATGCCAGTTAAAAGCAATAATGATGTTACGGAATAAAACAAAACCATTTGCTGCTCTAGGTGTTGAAACAAATCAACTCCCAACAGTAGGTCAAATCCTAAAAATACGTAGGCCATATAAAAAGGCGCTGACATGAGTAACAACTTAGTTAGTTGTAATTTATGTGAGCAAACGCTGTAGATATCTTTCTGCAATTGGCTAACTGGCTTGGCATAATCAATTTTTGAAATAAGAACAATTTGACCAATATTTCCAGCAAGCCCAACAATGGCAAAAATATTAAGGATAAATGCAGATATCGTTGATGCTGAAAGACTGAAATCTGTAGCAATATACTGCCCCAATAAAAAAATAATGTAGAAGAACACTACGCTCTCAAGAGTGCGTGCCCACTTCATATTGTTGAGTGTTTTGATTTGTTTATTCACTTTCATTTCAGCCAACATTGCTTGGTTTATTTTAATAGCCGCATCTGTGTCACTGTTTTGCTGCTCCCAAGTTTTTTTAAAATTATCTAAATTCATATTAAGACTCCTGTGTTTCAAATTGATTTTTTAATGTTTCTTTAATTCGGCCAATTCGCGTTGCGACGTTGGTTTTACTCATACCTAAGCTATTCGCGATGCTGTCGTATGGTTCACTTTCCAGGTAGAGCAGCATGATCGCTTTATTTAATTTATCCAGCTGTCCGATAAATCGGTATAACAGCACCACATCTTCACTGCGCTCTCCTTCTTGCGAGAAGTCAGCAATTTTCACGATACATTCTTCATCTGCGTTGGCTCTATCTACTCGCTTACTGTCTTTACGGTAGTAAGAAATGGCTACATTTAATGCTATTCGATACATCCAAGTAGAAAATTTGTATTCTGTATCGTAGTTATCGAAAGCTAGCCACATGGTGGTTAGTATTTCTTGAGCAAGGTCTTGTCGGTCATCTTGATTTTGGCAATATGAATTCACAATTTTATAAACAATGCCCTTATGTTGCTCCATTGTCTGAGCAAATAGCGTTTTCTTAGTTGTATTCATTTACACACAAATCCATCATTTGAGTTAATCCCATCACGTATAAGACTCGTATCAATTTCATCATCCTTAATATAGACATTGTCGCTCCTTTTCTTACTTCTTGATAATACATACATAATCTTGTTATCTAGTTATTCGCAACACCGCTAAAATAATCACAAAACTTTTTAAAAATATATTTATTGGAGGAAATAAACTAGATAGAACGGAAGAAACTTAAGGGGTGGCAACACTTTGATTCTGCACTAAGCAAAATGTGATGCTTGAGGTAATTTTAAAGTAATTATCTGAACCATCTATATTGGACAAATTCGCCTTCAACATAAAACTAAAAAATAGGCGGATTTAAATTTGAATCCTTACTTAACGAAATTTGACGATTATTGCCTCGTTGAATAATATGCTGGGCAATACCACTTGTGCAGATTCGGGCCCAGTTATTTGGTTCGCACTGTTAGTCAACGTCATAAATTCCGATTAAACTATTGCCTTTAGGTAAATGCCTACACCTTGCTATAAACAAACATATAAATTACTAGGAATTATTTATCACTTTTGTATTAATTATGACTGTCGCCGTGGGATTGATAATTGTTTTATCAACTAGGCGGCGTCGTATGTTATTTAGTCGATTGATTTTTAATATGGTTAATTGTGTAGAAGCAAAACTAGCCGGATTGAATTGTGCCAGTCGCTTAGTTAATGGACTTGAGGTGTTCTATCTTAGCAACACAAAACACTTCTCCAGTGATAAACCTGTGCTGGTACTTTTACACGGTTTCAGTGCTGACAAGTATGTTTGGAACCGTTTTGCCAAAAGGTTTTCGTCTCAATATCACTTAATTATTCCAGATCTTAAAGGCCATGGCCAAACTGCATACAACCCCAATGATGACTATTCTGTGCCCAGTCAATGCCAGATGTTTTTGGCATTAATGGAGCAATTGAAAATTAAGCGTTTCAGCATAGTAGGGAATTCTATGGGCGGAATGATGGCAGCTAAACTATTCGATGAAGTACCTGAGCGGATTGAAAAATCTGTATTGATCGACCCAGCGGGAGCTAAGTCACAATATGCGCAGGACATGATAGACAACCAATTAAACCCTTTTGAGCATAACGTTGAACAGGATTTTTTTGATTTCTATGATTTAATTATGGCTAAACCTCCATTTGTGCCAAGGTTTATTTTACGAGCACTGGCGTGGGAATATATCAATAAGCGAGAGCAATATACTCACATGTTTAAGCAATTTTTCAACTTGCGTGATTTTTACCCTCGTGATTATCGATTCGATCATCCTCAGTCTATGTTGATATGGGGTCTCAACGATAAGCTGTTACCCGTTGACGATTTCACCCACTGGAAAATGATGCTTAATTCAAATACGCATATTTATGAAGATCTTGGCCATATGCCTATGGTTGAAGATGTAAAACGTGTTTCTTCAGATATTTTAAGATTCTTAGAATAAGCGGTAGAGCCGTTAGTCAAAAATTGAATTACAAATTAAGCAAACTTACCTTATACAAGTGAATTAATATCAAATTAAGAGCTGCCGTGTTGCACTGATAAGTGATAAGTAAAATTCCGAACAAACAAAATAGCGTTATTTATATTGAGAAAGTATCTATTTTGATCGAACACCTAATTTGAGCACAAGCCTGCTCGAGGCAGTCATTTGTTGTGAGTAAGAAGCACCTCTTACTCACAATCACTGAGCTCAAACCTAATGAGTTCCAGTCTAAAATGTGGCGGTTAAGCCCACGCCTACTCCTGAGGTTTGATTGGCATTGATGGCCACGGACCAACTTGGTGACGAACGGTACTCTAGGGTGGCGTCCCACTCTGATTCGGTTGATGTGCTCAGCTCTATGCCTATGCGCTCGGTTAGTTGGAATTCTGTTTCCACTTCTACATTTACCTTTCCTTCATCGGTGATCCAAAGGGCAGTATCAATGCTAAAGGGTAGAACGTACTTGAAGCCCAACAAAATTTCGTTTTCATCGTCCATGCGCCTAACTCCAATAAAAGATCTAAGCCAGCGAGAGTGTTTGTAGTTGTAGTGTGCTGCTAGTTCCAATTCCGACTCGTCAGAAAAGTGCTTAACACCTTCAAGCTCAATAATGTGTTTGGCATTGCTATAGCGATACATCACTTCTGCGTGAGAAGAAAATAAAGCTAAATCCGTTCTGCCATACCAATCAAAATCCATGATTTCATTACTTTGCATTTTAGCTTTTACAAAGTCAGGGTTGCCTGAGTAATCACTGTACCTTACCACTCGAGCCATGCCTGTCTTGGCGTGATACAAGTTGTGACAGTGGAAGAACCAGTCTTTATACTCATTTGCTGCAAACTCAATAGTCACATTACCCATAGGAGGCACGTCTACTGTGTGTTTCAACACATCATATTCGCCATTACCCGATATCACTTTGAAAAAATGGCCGTGTAAATGCAGCGGATGATGCATCATGCTTTCATTCTGAAAATGAAAACGCACCACCTCTCCTCTATTGATTTTAATCACATCTGCTGCCGATAGAGGCGTATTATTAAAGCTCCAATTATAACTTTCCATGTCGCCTGTTAGTTTTAAAGTAAACTCTCGTAACTCACCGTCATAGGTCACTGGTTGTCGCACTTTCAGTAAACTGTAATCGAGTTTTTGTGCATCAGGCTCACTATCCATCTCCATCATTTGGTGATGGTTATGATTATTTTCATGTGACTGATGTTGCGACGACATTGGCGGCTCTTGTGCCATTTTAGGCATAGAATGCATGGCGTGGTCTTCACCTTGGGGTTCCTTGCTTTTATGCTGTCTAGGGTGATCCGCTTGTTCTTGATGCGCTTGTTCTTGATGCGAATGACCTTGATGCCCCCGACCTTGATGATCATTGCTATGAGACATTTTAGCAAATACATTAGGCCGAACGGGATCAGGAGAAGAGCCAGAGTTACCGCTACCTAAAGTCACTTTTACCCCACCCGTGCCATCCATGCTATTGGCAGCAAACTGGTACACGCCAGAGTCAGGAATAGTTACTATCACATCGTAAGTTTCGGCCATCCCCATTCTAAATTCATTCACGGTTACCGGCTGAACATCGACTCCATCGGCTGCGACAATTTCAAAAGCACCAGAATTTTGCTGAATGTCAAAATAGCTTGAAGCCCCAGAGTTGACTATTCGAACTCTCACTCGGTCACCGGCTTTAGCTGTTGGCACTAGTTCCAAAGAGGTTTGCCCGTTAGCAAGAAAAGCATCGTAGCCCACATCTGATACATCCATACCTTCCATGCGCTGCCAGCGATTACTTAACCACGCATCTAGATCACTATTTTGAAGATAACCCTTAATGCTAATCACCGAATTCTTTTTGTAGGCATACCAATCACCGTCTTTTTTTAGATTTTTTAGTACATCTAATGGGTTTTCATCTGTCCAATCAGCAAGCTGTACCAGCACATCATGGTCAAACTTATCTTGGTAACCACCTTTGGGATGAACCACAATCGCCCCATATTGGCCGCGCTGCTCATCGATACGAGTATGACTGTGATACCAATAGGTGCCAGCGTGGCTTAGTTCAAATTGGTACTCAAAGCTGGTCCCTGCTTTGATAGGAAAGTAAGTGATATAAGGCACGCCATCTTGCTCTTGAGGTAACAGCAAGCCATGCCAATGAATAGAGGCGTCGTCATTAGTATTGTTTGTGACGTTGATAATAGCGCTATCGCCTTGATTGAACTCAAGTACAGGTCCAGGAATGCTTTTATTGATAGCCATGGCCTGCACTGTTTTACCTGAAAAATTGACGGTTTTATAGTCAACATTGAGTTCGTATCGAACTTCTTTAGCCTGCGCAGTGGTGATGAGTAGCGCACACAGAAACGTAAAAATTGCTTTCATTTATTTCTCCAAAAATTAAAAAGTGCTGATAGTCAGCAGGAATTTTTTAACTGAGAAAATAGATAGGAGGACGGTATTTAGGGCTGCTGGCTAATGACTGATATGAGATATCAATAAAGCGTGGGGTTTCATTAAATAGTGCATTAGATTTAATGATGTTTGTCGAACTGATTAGTTGAACACACATGTCACAGTCACATAAATGAGACTTAACCTGTTGTTTTTGTTGTTGCTCTGGTTCTTGCTTATTTTCTTGGTGTGGGTCAATTTCATGGCACGGCATTGCATGGGGAGCTTCAGAAATAACCTCGTGCTCCATCGAACATAGGTCACTACCAGCATAGGCATTGACACTAAGGGCAACAATTAAAAACAGTGCATGGATATATTTCATAGTGGTTATTTTACATGAATATCAAATATATTGGTTATAAAAAGTGGATTGTTTTTGACAAATCGACAGACAGGTTTGCGTTCTGGCTTTTAACGATAAAAGTTTTTAACGCTGACTGTCTGTCGATTTAAAATATCAAACTTGAGCTCCGCTAATTCCCAAATTTGAAGCGAATACCTGCGTTCACAGTAAAGCCGTCGTTCCGTGACCAAATATCTGTGGTCCAACGGCCACTTGGGGCTTGTTGTGGCAATAACAAAGATTGATCTTTGGTTTGGCGCACATTGAGTAGGTTTTCGGCATTTAAGAAATAACTCACTTTACCAATAGTAATTTGCCCGAGTAAACCTAAGTGCCAATAAGCATCGCTTTTACTGCGCCCTGTACTAGAGCTACTCCCAGAAAAAGAGCTATCCTCTAAGTGCTGAGTACCTGTGTAATAAGCTTCGAACCCGACTAAATGACTGCCGTGCTCTTCCCACATTATCACCGCACCTGCCGAGTGTTTTGGCGTGAGTGTTAGCGGTTCGCGGCCCATGCCAGATTCACTTTGTTTAGTGGCATCGGTATACAAATAACTGCCCGTTAACTTTATGTCACGCCAGCGATAGCGAAGTAGCAATTCGGCACCGCGTATTTCGCTGGCACCTAAGGCATTAACAATACGCACTTGTTTGTTTGAGTCTGCCGGAATATCCAATGCGCCAAACGGTTCTATCACTTCAAGCTCGGTGACATTATCCACGTCAGATGAAAATAATGTCAGGCTAGTTTCAACACTATCAAACAGATAAGTAATATCGATAGAAGCCGTGGTAGCTTGCTCTTCAATAACATTTTCAAAAGGCGCTAGGTGCGATAAACCTGCGTCTTCAATATCTTCGATAAAAGGTGTAGGAGCAAAAAAGCCTAGGCCGTATGAACCGCGAATGGTCCAATTATCTGGGTTGTATAATACAGAAACCCTTGGACTAAATTGAGTGCCGTATTCGCTATGCCAATCGGCGCGAGCGCTTAGCGACATTGACACATCATCACTGGCCTCATAATCCACTTGCGAGAACAATCCAGGCACTTGGTAGTGATAATTAAACTCGGCAAAATCTTCTGATTCAAAGCGCTCTACTTGGTAAGCCGCGCCCACAACCCATGCGGTTTTATCACTGTAACCCGATACACTGGACTCCAGTAAATAACTTTGATGGAGGTCGGTTTCTTCAGCCAAGCCATATACGTGATCATGTTCTTGGCGCATGGCCGAGCCTCGTATATTTAGGTTAAGCTCATTAGCCAGAGGCTTATCAAAAATAAAGCCACTATCGAGGCGCAGTGAATCTTGGTTTTGCACAAATGGATTACCATCTGATACGGTAGATCCCTCTGCTGTGCCGCCATTTCGCTGTTCTTTCATGGCACCAACAGTTACATACAAATTCTCGCCGTTTTCCCCTTCCCAATACAAACGGGGGCGAATGGTCGCACGCTGAAATTCAGCCATATCCAGCCAACCATCATCATCTAAATCTTGTTGCTGTTGATTGTGAATACCAGCGGTTAACGAAGCACTGGTGGTGGTGTTAATAGGTGCAGCAAAATACGAAGTTAGGTCTTGGCCATTTTTTGAGGTGGCGTTTACTAACACCTCCCCCTCAAACTCATCTGACGGCGTGCGAGAAATCAAATTAATCACCCCACCAAGGGCAGAGCCACCATACAGTGACGATGCCGAGCCTTTAATAATTTCAACATTCGCCAGATCCGTAGGTGGAATTTGTAATAAACCTATGGAAGCCGTTTGCCCGCCATATAAAGGCAAACCATCACTGAGTAACTGGGTATAGCGGCCATACATACTCTGTAAACGAATATTGGCGCTGCCCATAGCTGGTGAAGTATTTTGTACTCGCACACCACCCGTTTCGGCCACCAGCATAGAAATATTGCCCGGTCGCATCAGGGCTTTTTCTTGAATTTCTTCGCCGTTGATAATTTCGGTACGGGTGGCCGACTCAGTGACAATTCGGCCTAGTCGTGATGCGGTAACTTGGATTTTTTCAATCTTAGTTTCACCATGATCATGATGATCTTCTTCATGGTCATCGTGATGGTCTTCTTTATTGTGAGCGTCTTGGTGATCTGCTTGGTGACCTGTACGGCGCTCTTCATGGGCTTCTTTATGAGTATCTTGATGCTGGCCATCTTCACTTGCGAAAGATAATGCCGGCGCTAACAACATAGCCATAGCGACTTTAGAATATTTAGTAAGCATTTTTTACCTCAAATAATGCTAAAAACTGCGAAAATTTCGCAATTAATTAAACGAGTTTTAGTGTTTTCTAGGGGGTGGAATTAGCAGTTTATGAGGTAAAAATAGGCGGCCGATACAAGGAGGTAACAATATACTGAGGGGATGCTTGCACAAATGACAACACCGACTCACTGTTAAATATAAATTTTGACTGCGCAAGCGTATTATCTATAAAAATCATAGAGCTACAAGCGTTCGCCGGGCAAAAGCATTCGCCGTCACAGCAGTCAACATCACAGCAATCATCAACTTCGTCTGATGCCTTGAAGCCAGTGCCATCGATACTGTTATCGAGCTTGTTGCTTTGAGGGGGTGTCTGCTGCGGTTTTACTAGCGAGCTGTTTTCTGTTTGTGGATAGGTTTTCGTATGTAAAGTAGACGTGTCCTCAAGAGTTTGTGAACTAGCGTCAACATCATCAAAGGCGATAAAATGATAAGCCATAGATTGCCCCACAAAGGCGATCAACAGATTAATCATAACCAGCAATTTTGAAAACGGTTTAAACATTTTGACCTTACTGAGGTAAAGAACCTCTAACAAAAAACGCGGCCATTGTAAGGATTTTTAAGGAATATGTGAATAGTAGTAACGTGTAAATAGAAACTAGTTTCCAAATTCTAACCACTGCTTTTTATACCGTCATCCCTGCATGTCGTTAGCAGGGATTCACATTGACAACAATGAATGGATTCCGGCTTAAAACATCGCCGGAATGACGAAACAGGAACCACTGGAATGACGAAACAGGAACCACCAGAGTGACGAAACGAGAGCCACCGGAATGACAAAACGGGAACCACAGGAATGACGTAGCAGGGATCCAAACTGACAACGAAAAAATAGATTTCAGTTCAAAACACTATAAAAATAATGAAGTCTTGCTTTAAGTTGCGGTTGTTCACATCGAATATCGCAGACATACAATTAGTTCATTGCATATGCGGAGTATCAAGAATGCAGTTTACACTAAGTTCACAATAACCTGATTGCCCAAGATTATTGCGAACTCTGTCAAAATATCACTTTGTCTTTTTAGCTTGGCTAATAAAATCGTTTAAGTAGTCTATATGTTGTTCGTCTTTGCGGATCCCTATAAAAATTTGTTTACTAATACCTTTCTCACCAAAGCGAAGGCTCTTAATCGGCATTGATTTGGAGTATTCGTCTACAAGCCACCCAGGTAAAGCGCAAATACCTCGGCCTGCAGCTACCATCTGTAACATAATCTCAGTTGTTTCAATTATTTTGTGTTTCTTCACCGAACACTTAGCTCGATTTAAAAATTGACTAAAAATATCAAGTCTCAATGGCTCAACAGGGTAACTAAACAGTACTTCTTGACCTAGCTGTTCTGGCAAAACAAAGTCCTGCTCAGCCAGTTTGTGCGTCGCAGACACCACTAGTCGGTGTTCATAATCAAAAACCGGAATGTAGTCTATCTTGGGTTTAAACAGGGGATCGGGGGTAATTAGCACATCTATCTCATAACTAAGCAATGCACCTAAGGCGCCAAACTGAAACTCCTGCTTTACATCCATGTCTATGTCGGGCCACCGCTGCAAATAAGGGCTAATAACTCTGAGAAGCCATTGATAACAGGGGTGACATTCCATCCCTATCCTTAATGCTCCCGCTTCACCTTTCGCAATCTGACTGAGCAATAGTTCCGCATGTAAAAACTGCGGCAATACGCGATTAGCAAGGGTTTGAATTCTTTCTCCGGCCGCAGTTAGACGTAAATTGCGCCCCTCTTTTTCCCAAATGGGAGTGGCGATTTGCCCTTCTAGTTTTTTGATACTGTGACTCAAAGCAGATTGTGACAAATGTAATGAATCAGCCGCCTTAGTTAACGTTCCGTGTTCTTTTATTGCGGTGAGTATTTCTAAATGGATCCTCTCCAACACGTGTACACTCCTTATGTTAGATATAATGATGAACAATGCTCATTGATTAATGAAATCATATCACTTTTATTCATCTTATTAGATTACTTACAATCGACCGTATTGGAATAAATAGAATTTAAAAAGTGTTGTTAATTGCTTGCCTATGCTAAAAATCGGCAGCCTTTTTAATAAAAAACCTGTCAATTGAGACTGAACTCGTCACTTTACATAAAGTTAGGTACTGTTTGGTTATTAGCATTAAAAAAGATTAGAAGTAGTAAGTGAATAGTATTGAATTTATAACAAGTAACATCACCACCTTTTTAGCATTGATCGCTACTGGAATATTCGCTGGAATTTTAGCGGGCTTATTAGGCGTAGGTGGCGGCATTGTGATTGTGCCAGTGCTATTTTTTTTGTTCCAGAGCTTTGGAAGCTCACCAGAATCAGCGATGTTAATTGCAACTGCTACCTCATTGGCGACCATAGTACCTACTTCTGTTAGTTCAATTCGTTCTCATTACCAAAGAGGTAACGTTGACTTCACTCTACTTAAACATTGGGCAATCTTTATTCTAATGGGTGTATTGGCAGGAAGTTGGCTAGTGACACGTCTTGAAGGTGATTTGTTTTCTATTATGTTTGCTGTAATAGCCATCTTGTCGGCATTAAATATGCTATTCAGAACAGGAAAATCGGCGCTATACCAACAGTTGCCAGGCCAAACTACACAAAGAGTAATAGGTACTTCCATTGGTTTTTTTAGTTCAATGGTGGGAATTGGCGGTGGCACTCTCTCTGTTCCATTACTCACGCTTTTTAATTACCCCGCACACAAGGCAGTAGGCACCGCAGCGGCAATAGGATTAATGATTTCCCTACCTGGTGCGCTTACTATGCTGCTACTCGGTAGCTCTCCAACTGATGCACCGGCTGGCACTTATGGTTTAGTTAATTTAATCGGTTTTATATGTATTGTACCTTTTACCGTATTAACCGCACCTTTGGGTGCGTTACTTGCGGCAAAATTAGACGCAGCAAAACTTAAGAAAATATTTGCATTAGTATTGCTGCTTACCGGTTTACGAATGTTGGCACAACTTTTTAGTTAAAGGTTAATAGCTGCCCGACTAGGTAGCGCTTCCTTCCCTGTATCCCCGCTAGTTTGCATCTCTAAATTTATTAGCTAACTGCACTAAGTTCTTTGCGAATTATTGCCGCACCAGCACTTAAAGCCTTTAGTTTACCGATTGCCACATCACGAGATAAGGGTGCCATGCCGCAATTAGTACAGGGATATAACTTGTCGGCATCGACGTATTTAAGGACATCTCTTAGGGTATTGGCGACCTCCTGTGGTGTTTCAATTGTGTCGCTAGCCACATCAATAGCACCTACCATTACCTTTTTTCCTCGAATCAATTCGATTAACTCTATTGGAACACCCGAGTTATGACATTCCAGTGAAACGATATCGATATTAGACTTTTGCAGTTTAGGAAAAACTTCTTGGTATTGTCGCCACTGCGACCCCAAAGTTTTTTTCCAATCTGTGTTAGCTTTAATGCCATAACCGTAACAAATATGTACTGCCGTTTCGCACTTAAGTCCTTCTATAGCTCTTTCTAAACACGCAATGCCCCAATCATTCACCTCTTCAAAAAACACATTAAATGCAGGCTCATCGAATTGGATAATATCCACCCCAACAGCTTCTAACTCTTTGGCTTCTTGATTGAGAATTTTCGCAAATTCCCATGCGAGTTTTTCGCGACTTTTATAATGGTCATCGTATAAGGTATCAACCATTGTCATGGGGCCAGGTAAAGCCCACTTTATTGATTTTGTCGTTTGCTGACGTAATAGTTTGGCATCTTCAACAAATACCGATTTAGGGCGGGAAACCGCCCCTACTACACTAGGTACACTGGCATCATAACGGTCACGTATTTTAACGATTTTGCGACTGTTAAAATCAACACCCGTAAGATGTTCAATAAAGGTAGTCACAAAATGTTGCCGGGTTTGTTCGCCGTCACTCACGATGTCGATACCCGCTTGCTGCTGTAATTGTAATGACACTAACAACGCATCGCGTTTACCTTCGGCTAACTCTTCGCCTTGTAATTTCCACGGCGACCATAACGCCTCAGGCTTTGCTAACCAAGACGGTTTAGGCAAACTACCTGCGGTTGATGTAGGCAATAGTTGTTGTTCAAGATGTCGGGCTAAAATAGGTGTTTTCATAAGTAAAACTGCTGTACCTGTTGATTTATTAAAATGCGAGGCTTAACCGCATGGAATAAAGTTGTCTATTAAAGGCTCTTTATCTATGAGCACAATTTATATTACAGAGCATAATCAGCTGACCATTGCTCAAGCACCGTTTGGTACGGTTTGATGAAGTGCTTTTCAGCAAATTTACCCTGCTTGATAGCCAATTTATTGCGTTCTTCTCTGTCGTACACAATTTGAGTTAATGAATGATCACTGTTTTTTAAATTGGGTTGGTAACAATTTCCAGCGACCGCATTGGCATTGTAAATTTCTGGCCGGTAGATCTTTTGAAAGGTTTCCATGGTGCTGATAGTGCTTATCAGCTCTAGGTTACTGTAGTCATTGAGCAAGTCGCCAAAGAAGTAAAAAGCCAGAGGTGCCACACTTTTAGGAGGCATAAAATAACGGACTTGCAAGCCCATTTTTTTGAAGTATTGCTCGGTCAAGCTAGATTCATTGGGCTGATATTCAAAGCCTAATACAGGGTGCTGATTTTCAACACGCTGATAAGTTTTGTTATCTGAGACACTTAAGCAAATAACAGGTCGCTTTTTAAAATGCTGTTTATAAGCATTTGAATTAACAAAATATTGAAATAGTTTTCCATGCAACTCGCCAAAGTTTGGCGGAATGCTAAATTGTGTTTGTCCTTTGTTATGATCCCCCAGCAACACGCTAAAGTCGTAATCTCGCACATAAGAGGAAAAGTTATTGCCAACTATGCCTTCGATACGTTCGTTGGTTTTATGATCAACAATATTGGTTTTCAACACTTCAATTGATGGGAAAGCCTCAGCACAGCTTTCTATCGCCATATCTACTGAAATAATTTCAAGTTCCACACTATAGCGATCACCTTTAGGATTATCCCAAAAGGCTAAGGCATTAAAACTATTGTCAATCATCTTCAACGCATTGCGCAGATTCTGCTGGCGACTCTCACCTCTTGCCAAATTGGCAAAGTTAGTTGTAATACGTGTATTGTCCGCAGGATGATAGTTTTCATCGAGACAAATATTCTTGATATTAAATGTAAAACCTTTATTCATGGCGTTCTGATATCCAATTTTTCCGTTATAAACCTGAATTTTTCGATACTCTTGCGGGGCTTCCCTCTTTAACAATCAAATTAAATATTGTGTAAAGTGAAGAGTAGAGTGAGATTTATACGTGGTTCATTACATGAATAAAAATGGTTTAATTTCATTAACACATGAATTTATGTCATGTATTATATTTGAGTACGGGTTACGGCAGCTAGGTCATTTCATTTGCTTGCGTTGCCCAACGAAGCCTTACAACGAAGTACCACTAAACCTTAGAGGAATTAAACCCAGGCACAAAAAAGCCGAGTTGATTTGACTCGAACTCGGCTTTCTATTCCTGTACATGTAAGCGATTTACTTCACTATAGTCATTTCCTTAACAAGGTGCTTAGCATCGTCTACATATTCCATTACCCACAACATATAACGAGAATCAACGTGAATGGTGCGTGTGGTAGTTGGATCAAAATCCCAATCAGAATTCACGCTCTCAAAGGTACCGTCAAACAACAATCCAATTAACTCACCTTTTGAATTCAACGTGGCAGACCCAGAATTACCACCAGTAGAATCTAAATCGGTCAAAAAATTCACAGGTACTGAACCAAGGCTTTTAAGCTCATAGTCTCCGTACTGTTTAGCTTTGATCAGCTTTAATTGCTTTTCTGGAGAATTAAACGGCTCTTCACCCGTATCTTTTTCAACAATGCCTTCTAATTTAGTGAAAGGCTGGTAAATCAAACCGTCTTTTGGCGAGCCACCTATTACTTTACCGTAAGTAACACGTAGGGTTGAGTTTGCGTCTGGATAAGCTAATTTACCCATAGAACTTTGCCAATCAATGATAGCTTTCATATATTGCGGGCGTAAACTAGCGCGTTTACCGGCATGGACCTTTTCTATGTCTTCAATTTCTTGACCATAGTCAAAAGTCGCAACGGCAAGCTGTATAAACGGATCATCACTGGCTTCAAGTTCTTCTTTTGTTGCATCCATTAACGCAATACGTTTATCTAAGTCAGTAAGCACTGTACGTTCGTAAAACGAGCTTAGCTGTTTTGCAACCTTGTCTTTGTTGAAGTTTTGTCCTTCTAATCCAATAAATTTATCGAATGCTGCCACACGCTGTGATTGTTGTTGCGCCGCATATTTTTCAATAAACATTAACCAAAGTGCTTGCTCTACTTCGGCATCGAAGCGACGATCAATTCGTTGTAGACCTTGTTTAATTCGCCCCATGTCGCGCTCTTGGTAACCTAGTTCGCGATCAGCGTCTGACTTTTGTTTTTCAATTGCTAAGCGATAGAGCCGTTTAGCTGTGCTTAACATTTGTGAACGGGAAGCGTTGCCATATAAGAAAGAAGCTTTATTAAAGGCACTTATCTCAGTTTCCAATTTGTCGAGCTTCTCGATGGCATCACGGTACTGTTGACGCTCTGGCACCTTGCCAATCCAAGCTAACAACTCTTGTTCGCGTTGCGCTCGACGATCCACTAAACCAACTCGTTTTGCCCCTTTAATTTGACCAACTGTATTTTTCATAAAGTTATTCAAACCCGCTAATGAAGCTTCGTATTTTACTCGTGCATCACTGCCTTCAGGGGCTGTTTTTTCGATCATCGCAATCCAATCTTCGAGCGCAGTAATCCACTGTGGATAAGACCAACCAAAAACATGCTTAACAGTCACTAAACGCTGGTAACGTTGCGTAGAGCCTGGATAACCGACTGCCATGGCAAAGTCACCCTCGTCTAAACCAGCGGCTGAAACCTTCAAAGTGTGAGCGGGCTGGTAAGGCACGTTGTCTTTTGAAAAATCGGCTGGTTTGCCATCTTTTCCCACATAAGCCCGGTAAAAAGCGAAGTCACCTGTGTGACGTGGCCACATCCAGTTGTCTATATCGCCGCCGTATTGGCCAATTGCATCAGCTGGCGAATAGGTAACACGTACGTCTTTTATCTCAAGTTGTTTGATCAACTTATATTCTAAGCCTTGATGAAAAGATGGCACAGAACAACGATGCCCCTGATCTTTTTCACATTCGGCAACGATGCGTTTCTTGTTGTTAGTGATGGCATCGTATCGCTCGCGACCAGTTAGATTAGAATCTAACGAACCCACCACATCGTTAGTCACGTCTTTAAAGTCGACTGTGACATAAATTCGAGAACCGGGCGCAGCAGGTAATTCTTCGTCAAGTGATTTGGCAACGAAGCCATTTACTAAATAGTTATTTTCAGCAGTACTGTTGTATTGAACAGAACCACGCGCACAGTGATGGTTGGTCACGACCAAACCTTGCGGTGACACAAAAGACGCAGAGCAGCCACCTAAAGATACAATCGCCCCCATTGGAAATTCCGTTAGGGATGTCAATGATTCTGGTGGTAGTTCCAAACCTGTGGCAACCAAATCATTTTTAATTAGAGGTAATTGTTCTGGTGTAAACATGCCTTCTTTTGCAAAACCTTGGCTTGACGCAACAAGACCTAAAGCAGCCAAAGGATAAAGCAAAAAGTGTGAAACTTTAGCTGTTTTCCATTTTGTCATGGTTATTTTCCTGTGATTAATTTTCGAAAACACTATGCCACAAGGCCCTACTAAGGTGAACACTATTACCTAGTTGCAACGTAAAAAGGCGTTTGAACGGTCAAACTTTGTGTAAATAAAGCTAAACAAAATACGAAGAATCGCGAGTGACAATTAGTAATGTTTGATGACCGACACTTTATCTAATCACTATTTACTAGAATCTAGTTTCTGCTTCTAAGACCGTCATCCCTGCATGTCGTTAGCAGGGATCCACGGTGACAACATCAAAATAGATTCCAGCCCAAAAGATAGCTGGAATGACGAAAGGGGAACCACCGAAATGGCAAACTTTAATAGATTACAACCCTAACTACCGAGTTCACAGAGCGCTAAACTACTCTGCTTCTAAGCCCGTCATCCCTGCATGTCGCTAGCAGGGATCCAAGTTGACAACATCAAAATAGATTCCAGCCCAAAAGATAGCTGGAATGACGAAAGGGGAAACACCGAAATGGTAAACTTTAATAGATTACAAACCTAACTACCGAGTTCACAGAGCGCTAAACTACACAGAAAAATATTGATGGTTCAAGATACAAGTTGATTAACCGTTGTTTTCAATACATTTCCTCAGTGTTCTTTGTGCCCTCTGTGGTTCAATATTTTTATCTTTTGCTTCTGCTTTTCCTAGCCACTAATTCTAGTTTCTAGTCACTGCTTCTAATGCACCGCCAATCCTTCAGGTATTGTCTTAGCCTGACTCCACTGTTTAGGAGATTGTCCGTATAAACGTTTAAACTCGCGACTGAATTGCGAAGAGCTTTGGTAACCCACTTCCATGGCTGCGGTGTTGACGTTCATACCACCAGCTATTTTCATGGCGGCCGTGTTTAAGCGCATAGCTTTTACAAATTGAATGGGTGACATAGACGTGGCCTGTTTGAATTTTCGATGTAACACCGCGCGGCTCATGCCGACTTGAGCCGCCATGTCGTCTATGGTCACCACTTCATGCAAGCGAGAAGACAAGTACTCAATTGAGCGAGCAATGGCATTTCCTATCCCAAAAGCTCGTATTGCCGATTCCCCTGCTCCGCCTTTTAATACTGCGTAATACAACTCGCGAAGTCGGCCGTCACCCAACAGGAATGCGCCCTCTGGGTTATCTACTAATTGTAGTAAACGTAATAGTGCATCGGTAAATCTGTCGTCCCACTGTGCCAGTGTTAAGCCTTGGCTTGCTGTGTGATGGTTATTAGTCTGGTGACTAGCAGTTTGATGATTAATATTTTGGGCGCTAGCTGTTTGAAAAGAGTCCGTTTGCTGAGAGCTACTAGCACTTGGCTTGTGCAAACCTCCCGCTGCCATTTCAATGGCTAATTCGGTCATCACTTTGGTATCTAACGAAATCATCACCCCGAGTAGTGGATTGTCTAGGGAGGCTTGAGGCGTGCCTGCTTCAACAGGCATAGACATGGCACAGCACATATAATGATTTTCATCGTAGATAAAATGTTTACCATCTAATATGGCTTCTTTGGTGCCATTCACTATGGCTACCACGCAAGGCTCGTACACAGCTGGCGCGCAGCGCATCGACTCAGTGACTTTAAATAATTGCACACCCTTAATGCCCGTTTCGATTACGCCTTTTACGCCACTTTCATTCATTTTTATTTGAACTATGTGTTTAATTTTATTTTTGCTCATAACCCGTTGCTCATTTCGATCTGTACTTATACCAATCAAATTCAAAAACATGCCGAGAAAGTAACACTAAAAAAGTCAGGACTCAACGCTGTGATACAAATAGGCATATTTTAAAGAGTATATCGCCTATTTATCGACACATACGATAGTTATAGTAGTTTCCAGTAGAGTGAGATGGCTTATCCGTTTCTACGTGTTATTTATTACTTGTTACTTAGCTAGCTTCTAGCTAAGGCTGCATACTTTTCGCAAATTATTGGAATTTAACTTATGGCAACTGACAAACAATTTGGCCCACAGGGCTGGACTCCAAAACGGATCACATCATTGGCGGGCAAAACCTATTTGATTACTGGCGCTAACACCGGTGCAGGATTTCAGGCTACACGTATACTGCTAACCAAAGGGGCTAAGGTTGTGATGCTTAACCGTAACCCTAATAAATCTGTCGGGGCCGTGACTAAACTTAGGCAAGAATTTGGTGAAAACGCTGATGTCAGTTTTATCCAAATGGACTTAGCTGAGCTGGCATCTGTACGTAACGCCGCCACCCAAGTACTAGAGCAACTGCCACAGATAGACGCACTTATGTGTAACGGGGCTATCGCCCAAATCGCCAAGCAAGAGCTGACAGTAGACGGTTTTGAAAGCCAGTTAGGGGTAAACCATTACGGTCATTTTTTATTGTGCGGATTGCTTTTTGCAAGACTCGAAGCGTCAAAAGGCCGTATTGTAGTGGTATCCAGCGAAGGCCATAAAATGGGCTTACGAGGTATTCAGTTTGACGACATCAACTGGAACAAAAACTATCACCCCAACAAAGTTTACAGCCAAAGCAAGCTAGCACAGATGATGTTCGCCTATGAATTACAAAACAAAATTCTAGGGGCAAACAAACACGTGAAAGTGTACGTTTGCCACCCGGGCGCATCTAATACTTCACTGATCAATGAAAAGGCTAATTTGGCTACCAGAATTTCATGGTCAATCATGGTTAAGCTTGGCATGGCTCAATCGGCCGAAAAAGGGGCTTACCCAGAAGTGATGTGCGCCACCGAAAACGACCTTAAACAACGAGCCTATTATGGCCCCACAGGCTTGCTGAACTTTGGCGGCCCAGTGGGTGAATGTAAGCTTGAATCATTTGTGTTGGATCAAGCCGTATTAAGCAGACTATGGACACTGTCGGAGCAACAAACATCTTTCAACTGGCCAGTGTAATGTCAGGCAATTCATTGCTTTAGATTCAATGCCCGAGGTAAAATTTGTCTTTGATGTGCTACTGCAAAAAATGAGCAAATACAAAAATAACCACAAGAGAAACCAATGAAAATAAAGACCTTAACCAAGGCAATGTTGGCTGCAACAGTATTGCTACTGATGCAATTCTCCGGTTGTAGTAGCTTGGCCGCTAACTCGCCTAAATATCAGCCGAGCGATGAACTGGTGGTGCTGGCTCATGGTTTAGGTCGAAGTGATTGGGCGATGTGGCGCTTTGCGCAGAAGCTAGAAGATGCTAACTATAAAGTGTGCCGCCTTGATTATTCATCCATAGGCAAAAGTGTTGAAGCGGTTATAGAACAAACCACAATGCAAATTAATGCCTGTATAGTAGGTGCACCCAAAGTACACTTTGTGGGCCACTCGTTAGGCGGTTTAGTGGTGAGAAGTTATTTACAAAATAATCTGCAAAGTTTGCAAGCCAATCAACTGGGTGAAGTGGTCCTCATGGGCACCCCAAACAAAGGCAGCGAATTGGCCGATCACTTAAGTGAATCTTGGTTAATGCAATTAGCTGGGGGGGTAAGTCAAGCTCTGGTAACTGGCTCCAATAGCTTTGGCAATCAAATTAAAGAGCTCGACGTAAATATAGGCGTGATTGCCGGCACTCAATCCTCTGACTTAACTAGCAAGCATTTCAGTGGCGAAAATGACGGATTGGTTTCTGTGGAGTCGACCAAATTAAACAGCATGAGTGACTTTATCACCATAGAAGTAGGACATTCGCAAATGCGCTACAACCAAGAAGTCGCGGAGCAAACTGTTCACTTTTTGCAAAAGGGTACCTTTGAACATTAACTTCTGCTAGCGACTCGATACGAACAAGATCATTGGTTAATAAAACATGCTAGGTATACTTACATAGTCCACCAGCCAGAATGTGATGCATTTTTTCAAAGATTGACTGGTGAACTTCTATAACTAAAACAGACAACTAGGAAATAATGATGGAAGGTACTAAACGAGCAAATGTCAAAATTGGTGCCCAGGTATCTATTGTGCTTAAGCAAGATCAAAGAACTGGGAATTTAACCGAAGGTGTAGTCGAAAAAATTCTCACCAACTCGCCAAATCACCCTCACGGAATTAAGGTCAGATTAGAGAGTGGCGAAGTAGGACGGGTGAAACAAATTAATTGATAAGATAACTAACAAACCAAAGCGCACGTTTCACAACGTGCTAAATACACAATCTAACAACTCCAGCAAAATTCACTAGAACCGTAAGTACCGTTATTGTTAGCATCCCATGCCCGACGACCATCACTGTAATAGGCTACGTTTCCATCACCTGCTTGGGAAGAGCTTGATACTGGTTTAGCTTCAATTAAAAATGCGCTGCCGCTGGATTCACTAATATACAAATCGTATTTACGATTAGCATACAGTTCTGCGGAGGGCGAATGCTTGTGAAAAATAGCAGGGTTCCCCGTATCTGCTGACGACTCGGCAGCTCCTTTGTAGGTGAAACTAGCCGCCTTATGCCGCTCCATTGCGGCTGCGAGACTCATTAAATCCGCCTGCGCCGCTCCTCGGTTTGTGCTAGCAATAAACCCTTGATAACTTGGATAAGCTATGGCGGCAATGATGCCAATAATAGCCACCGATATCATTAGCTCGATTAATGAAAAGCCCTGTTGCGGTTTATTTGTTATTTTTAGTACTGTATTCATGGTCTTTCGGTTTCCGTTTTCCAACTACTTTTCTGCACCCTTTCAAAGTAACTGTGAATGTTTTCAGCCAAACACTCGAAGTCTGAACCACAGCCAACTTTGTTTCCATCTTCGTCAACTTCAAAGACGGTAGAAGCACACTCGGTACCCAAGCAGATAATAGGCTTAATAATATCTTCAATCAAAATTTTAGTGTCTGGAGCGATACCTGTTTGTTTTAGCTGAGCATAACGATCTTCATGTAGTTGGTCGCCGTCCTGATTCAAATCCACTACTGAATTGCCGTTAATTAACTCTACCAAATACGCACGACTATTACCCGTTGGAGGGGCACATTCACTTGAACTGGCCGTCGCTGGCAAATAGGTAGTGAATATAACTTGGTAGTCCAAAATCAGCGGTGAAGCGAGCACCTTTTCGCCTCCGGTATTGAGACTAATCAACCAGCCTTGTGAATCTGCAAACTGCTCGACCGCTAACTCTTTTGCTACCGAGTCAGACGATGTTAATAAATGGTTTGTTGCATCATATAAATCACTGGTACCTAGCGCGATGGAGGGCAATTCAAAATTACCGTCTTCATCAAAAGTAAATACACCTTCGTCTTTGATCATATAAAACTGGTCGTTAATAACAGCATTTAGTGGATGTGCTCTATAACCAGAACCCAGTACAACAGCATAATAGTGGTCTGTACCTAAACTGATCTCCGATACATCAGGACCATAATAAAAACGTCTATTATCTGCTTCTACACTGCCGCCAAAATCAGCCAGCAAGCCGCCGGTAACGAGATCAACTACCGACTCTCCATTGTGGATATCAAGCCTAAACAATTGCCCTCCGGTGTCTGCAACATACATATGGTCTGCAAACCCGTCGTTCTCGCGGTCAATAACGGAAATCCTTGCTGGGATGCTGTATTCCATTTGTGTCAGGTTTAAATCACTATTTGTTTTACCTGCTGACCAAATCAAATCACCAGTATCAGCGTCTACTATAAATACTGAGTTTCCTACAGAATCAGCACTTCTAAGTAATCTATTGTCTTGGTCTTCGTCGTAACCACCACCAAATATCAAAACATTTTTAGTTGTCGATCCCACTTTGATTTTTGTGACTGTGGGTTTAGACCAAGTTTGCCCTAGGTTAGCAAAATCTCCCACTCCACCATCTATTTTGAACATCAATCTAGGGTTAGTTTTACTAGTGATATCAAAGGCATAATAATTATTGCCACCGCGGCGCATGCCAACATACAGATAAATATTATTGCCAACCGTTCTCAGTACCATGTCACCATCTAATCCATAAATGTGTGAGAAAGTCGAAGAGTCTTGATACAAGTCATACAAATTGTTTAATAAGTCTTTCGGGATAATCGCAAAATTTTCTTCACCGGTATCGGGATCAAAAGAGTGTAAAAATCCATGATTAGTCGCCACAAACACGGCACTATCAGTCAGGGAATAATTAACTATTACCGGTTGAGAATGAATCGGATCTCCCATCGCCTGACGAGCATCAGTTGTGCTGTCATCGCCATCGTCATCTTTTACATCGACGCCACGAGCCCACTTTATGACGGTTTCACGAGTCGTTTCGGGATCTGATAACGCGCCAACGGCTAAGTCAGCAACCGTTATATTACTGTTGTCTTCATGCAATAAGTTACCGGTGTTGATAATTGTACCTGGGCCATCAAATGTATAAGTATCACGTGGCAGCCCCATTTTACCTGCGGTTCCACCTTCGCGTACATCATTACCATCAGCCAACACTGACCAATAACTATGGGCACTATCATTAAAAAACCCAGTCACGCTATCCACCGCATTAAAACCATTCTTATCTAAAATTTCTGAGCCATCGAGTCTGTACCTCTTAACATTTCCAGGCCAAATGGTTCCCTCAGCAGGCTTGAAAAGCGCAAAATATAGTTCGTCGTTATGGGTTAATCGATTGAGCTGGTTTACCGCCACCCCAGGAGAAACAAAAGTAGCGTTCACATCTTTAACTGTTTTTAAAATAGATTGAAAAACCCCTACCAGATCTTCGGTATTTTCTGCGGTATAAAAATCACCGTTACCATTCACCGCTAAATCGTTCAAAAAGGCGTTAGCGGTTGAGCCTGCAGCAAAACCAATAGTGTGAGTAAACACTCGGGTATCAATTTTCGACTCGTCGCCATCACCAATGTTCTTGACCAAATCCACACCACATTTTTCACCACTGGAGCCGGTACATGATTTTCCAAGTAAACTTTGGATCTCGGTAACACTGTGATTATTATTTGCCACACCATCAGACAAAAGCACGATATGGTTATTGGTCTGACAGACTTTGTCTGTAACAGGACTTATATAGACGGGGTCGCCAGGAATGTATTCGTTTTTACAATCTGAACTACTGAGGTTGTCCGCGGTACATCCCGAGGGTAATTCTGAATCAGATCCAACGTAGGATAATCTATGACTCACCCTTGTATTACGGCGCACCGTACTCGAAACTGAAGACTGACCACGAGTTTTTCCATAATAAACCGGTAGACCACCATAATAACTAGCAGCCTCGTACAAAGTATCAACTATAGGTGTCAGTCCACTTGCACTCATCGCATCCACTTGACTTACGAGATGCTCCCTTACTGTTGAGGTGCTACCTGGCGTGGCATTGCCTTCGTACTCAATGACTAAACTCACTGTACTTGATGGTTTGCCGTTATAGCTATAAGCCCCTCGAATTCCCACAAAACTCGAAAATACAAACATCATATCGTTGCCAGGCTCCCAACCGCCACGGCCAACAATTTGTTCGACTATGGTCGCGACCGAAGGGCTTTGATAAGTGTAATTCTTATACCACCTAGGAATATCAGTCCATGCAACTGCTCCTGTTTTTGACTTATCTCTTAACAGATACCTAGGGTACGAACTAAAGCTGCTTGGGTCGTTTTCATTGACGCCGGAAATATTAAAGCTGGCATAAGAACTAGAACTAGTTTGATAGGCAGTAAACTCCAAATATGCATTGGTAATGCTCGCATTTTGCGGTAAAGCAATGTTTCTAAACCTAACACCAATATATTTGTTGGAGCTGTCTCTAAGTGTCAGTTCGGTGCCGGTTGATTGATAACCGTTACTTTTCTCTTCAGCATTATTACTTTGAGAATCAACTTGGTAGCTCAATTTCCCTTTAACACAACCGGTAGCGGTAGAATCATCGTAAACAACAACCAGTTGAGGTGTGAGACCTTCTCCATCCTCAAATGCAGGAGAACGGCGTTCGCTACTACTGCTAATGCCTTGACCGTCAATAATAATGTTTAAAGCGTTTCCGCCACACCAAGTTGCTTGATCGACAATTTCCTGCACAACACTGCTTAAATCTGGAGAAACCACAGTTTCACCTGAAACTGGCCAATCATTGTCTGTGTCCCACAATACTGAATTGGTAGTTTTGGTGCGGTCCGAGATATTGTTATTTGTATTACTGAAAGTAGTGGAGTTTCCTACCTTTTCACCACTAAAGGTAATATCGGTTGCTCCGCTATTAAAAGCGGTTGAACTAAAGCGAATATAAGCGTTAGTAATCACTGCACCACGAGGTATATTAAGATCTTGATATCTAAGACCTAATGTCACTTCGTTGGTACCTTGAGATAGTCTCAAGCTGGAACTGGATGTATTCACTGAAGAGGAAATCTCATAAGCATCATCTGTGGCTTGAGCAATTGAAGTAATGATTTCAGGGGAGACCGCATCATCAATTGGCCTAACCGGATATAAAACAGGGCCACCAAAATCCGAAAAACGCATCAAACCAGCATTAATATTGGTGACTGAGTTAAGGGTTTCTTTGAGGGCATTTTGCACTCTTAACATCCGGGATTCAGAGCCTCCGTCTTTGCCAGTCATACTGCCAGACGTATCCATAATAAAGAGCACATTGGGATTATAAGTAACTTCACTGCCTGCTGTTCCTAGATATATCTCTAGATCATCTGCATAATTCACACTACTAAAAAGCGTCAGACTAGCAGCCAAAGTCACTGCCACAATTTTGTTGATATATTTCATAAAAACCACCACTTATTGGGTTGCTGGCGCAAATACTGACGCGTTAACTGAATTGGCTACGGCGTAATTACTATCATCAAGTTGCCCACAACCTCTTACAATAAAGACGTGACAACTGATATTACTGCCACCGATAACATTGCTTGAACCAACACAAGGTTGCTCACGTACAAACGCCGCACGTGACCAGCTTTTAACGACTGGCTTATCGGTATAATTTCCCGCGGCAGTATGTTGAGTACTTTTTATCAACCCATTTTTAGTCAGGGTTCTATTAGTCCAAGTGACATCTTCAAAGCAACTCAGCTCCTGCACATCTAAATCTAATAAAGTGCCGCCCCTTGCAGCAGATAGTGGGTCATCCAAAGCTGGGTTGCTAAGCAGAAGTTCATCTTCTGATTCAAACATCACAGCCGCAATCGCTGACTCGGCCGCATCAAATGAAAGGGAACGTTTTTCCATTGACGATGCCATTTTGCTTTGCATTAAACTACTTGAGACTGAAGAAACGCCTAAAATCGTGAGGCTCATCAGGATCAGCA
Organism: Paraglaciecola arctica; assembly: GCF_018861065.1. Classification (GTDB taxonomy): domain Bacteria; phylum Pseudomonadota; class Gammaproteobacteria; order Enterobacterales; family Alteromonadaceae; genus Paraglaciecola; species Paraglaciecola arctica_B. The sequence goes on along the minus strand of NZ_JAHKQO010000025.1, from coordinate 27,111 downwards.
ATGAAAATACCATGACCATTCCTGAGTTTTTTTGTTTTGATGGATAATTCATATATTTCTACTTCGAGCGAAATTTTTGCTATTACGCAAAGTGATTGTGGTTTCAAATTGTTTATACAGCCTCGCTTCAGAGGGCTGAATCGAATCCTCGTTGAGCAATTTAAACTGTGGAACGGGACTAATAATCACATCAGAATCAGCTTTCAATAAAACAGCTACGCGAATCGCCACAACTAAGGCGCCAGCTGCTTTTTCTGCTCCTAGAGAATCGGCATCAATAAACCTTACCGGCCTAGCTGAGTTGTCTTGAGACGCGATATTGTCTGTGATCCCATATTGAACCTGAAAGCTAAAAACATCATCTAACAAAGTGTAGGCTGTATCGTCATCAACCTCTGCCTTTAGGCCACGTAACACTCTGCCATCAAACCCTCTGCATTTTAGCGAGGTGCCATCTAAAAAATACTCGTTAACCACTAAAAACTCTTCATTGTTGTAACCATGAGAAGCGCCACGGCAATCTTGGGTACCTTGCAGCATAACCATCAAAGTATCACTCGTTGCATCAGCGCCTTCTTTGGCCCCTTTGGTCAGCCCATTACTAAAATCGCCCACAATTGGGATAGGATTGTTCTGAACAAAAGCGGCCTCAACAACAATATCCACATCTTTGTTGAGTTCAGGGCGCAACATATCGTAACGCCCAGTCATGATGAGGTCGTTTCGTAGTCTAGCGATAATAAAACGTCCATTTTCTTGGGCAGATGCTATTGACCTGTTTAACCGTTCGGTAGAATTGTTGCTGATCATGACTTGCACGACAGCGGCAGACACAATAAGTCCCAGCGTCAGGGATATCATCAACTCAATAAGACTAAAACCACTTTGGTTACTACTAGTTCTCATAAAGTCACATCCACTGTCACACAATCGTGGGGTATGGTTTCATCAACGTTACAATCTGCATTCAAGGTTCTTTGGATATTTTGCCAATTTTCCACTGGCCAACTTAAGGTCACTATATGCTTGGAACCAACACTACAGGCATCTGTATCAGCCGCGTTGTTATCCAACTCACATGTTAAACTAATTTCTATTTCTGGATTGGCAGCAACGGCTGAGCAAGAAACCTCGTAACCATCAAAAGCAGCCAACTCAGAGGCGGTACAGTCGTTGTCGTTGCAGTTAGGGATGGAGTCTGGTCGTTCTAAACAATAACAAGCATGAGGCAGACCTGCGGTACAAGTCATGCCGGAAAAGTTATACAACTCCTCGTTAAAGTAATCGTTATGAACCACTAACCCTTTACCTAATGGAGAAAACACTGCGCTTGCTCTTAAACGTTCGGTTAATTGTTGAGCCACTAACACTGATTGTGAACGACTTAAGGCTTCAGAATTTGTAAATGATCCAACAAACTGTAAATATGCAACACCGAGTAAGCCAACAGATAAAATGAATAAAGTAACCAGCACTTCAATCATGCCAACACCTTGTTGACTGTTTACATTCAATTTTTGGGGCAGGCTCTTCACGCTTTTTCTCACTCTAGTTGCAAACCATCAATATTAATATTCGACTAACCATCCAGATATATCTATGACTAGTATGTTAGCTAAAAATATAAAGTATTAGGTTATCAGTGCAGGGATAAAGGTATATTTTTTTATCTTATTATTAGGAAATATTACAACAATTGTTTTTGAATCAAGAAACTATAGCTTAGTTCAATGGCTAACAGCGTAGATTGTCTTTAGTAAATATTTGATTTTCAGATAACTATGGAACAGCAAGAGCGCTTGTTAAGCGGTATTTCGTTTGAAAGCTTTGTGCCGGTTCAATCGGCGCAATACTACCAAAAATGTCGATTTTTTTGGGATCTCCATTAGAATCAAGCCAAGAAACCGTAACCTGAACATTCTTAAGATCGGCATTTCGCGGCAATTTTACTGGAAAAAAAGGGGAACCTAGTTTCACCCAACTATCCGCAACATCATCAAAATTGGTGTCTACGTAGTACAAATTCTCGACTTTCCATTGTGTATCATATGTTTGCAAGTTCTCCCCGCTAGTCATCGCTATACTACTCTCCCCTGAGGGGATACTGCCACCCATATTATTGGCAATATTCTGGAACGAGGAGGTGCCTTCGACATGACTTAGGTGCTGAAAATAGCCTAAATCTGTTAGTTTTTGTTGAGCAAGGTTTAACGCCACTGCGCGCAGATTGAGTTGGTTATTTGTCACCACGTATTCACTTTGTAACGTGACGTAACCGGTCACTCCTAACATAATAATTAGAGAAGCGACTGTCACCTCAATTAGGGAAAATCCTTGTTGATTAAACATATTAATATTCATCTAAAAATCGCGCCAACTGCCAGGTACTCGAGCCACTCGTTGCAACTTTTTACTGTGTTGCAATTGGTGCATCACGTCAGCATTAAATACCACTCGAGTTAAATCGCTTGTGGTTCCCAACTCATAATTGGCGACAATCGCCCCAAATACAGCACTGTCGGTTTGCATATTTATATCGAGGTTTTTCAAAGAGCTTAAAGGTTTATGGGCAATCAAGAGTCCATACATAACCACGTCAGAATGAAACTCAACGTTACCGTCAAAAACAATTAAGATAAGGGGTTCTGAATCAGTTCCAAGTTGCGTACTGGCACTCACTACACAATCACCTTCAATCCATATAAAGCCCCAACTTCCTATATCTAAACTGTCACAGTTGTTAAAGACAAAGTCAGCTTGTTGTTGTAACAACATCCACTCTACGGATGAAATATTAAACAAATAGCTTAAAACATCTACCGGAAAAGAAGTTGAGGCGTCTTGTATATCTGCCAGCTTATTACTGGGGTTCGAGTAACTGTTGGTTTCACAATTTCCTTCATTAAAAGCGCTCAAAGTACAGCTATGATGGTTAGTACCAGTTAGGACAATGGCAGAATCAGACCATATTGAAAATGGAGCGGAAAGACCTAAACCATCTGGATTTAGAGCGATTTCAAACTCACCATCATGATTAAAGCCGTGTTTCACCATAAGTGGCGCTGGAGGAGGATTAAACAGTATCGGGTAAACCAAAGATTGCTCTATGATTTTGGCGTTAGCTAAACCATCAGCTGACTTGCCGCTAGCAGTCAAAGTAACAAGTTTGCGATTACCTGGTAAGTTTTCACTCATAGCGGAAACAGTAAAAGAACTGTTATCGTCTAAACTTCCAGACACTTGCGCACCCAACCAAGCTTTATCTACGTTAAGCTTTGCCAAACCTTGGTTTAGAGCGGCTTTAGCCGTTGCTTGAGCTCTTACTTGGTTTTGTGTATTGAGCAATATTTGATGTTCGAATGATTGAATTTTTCCGGTGTATAACGTAACCAATGTCACCATGATCAACAATAAAACCACTGTCAGTAATATTGCTGCTCCCTTTTGGTTAGAAAGATTTTCCGAGTCTTCAATGCGCCACTTATTCATAATTTTCAATTAAAATGTGAGTTGTGATTCGACGGGATATTTCAGGGTGTTTTTTTAATCGCGCTTGTAAATCAATATTGACCCGAGTTTGAACAATTTGCTGCACAGTGTTTTTTTCGATTGATAGGGCGAACATCATTACCTGAACAACTTGTGGATCAGTTAAGTCATGCCAACCAGACTCATCACATGCGGCGCCATTCAGACGAATTTCTATCGCTCTATCTTTTAGACGATAACCATAATTTTCATTTGATGGAGAAGTATCTAGGACCCCATTTTGATTGCGGTCGTAGGCGAAGTTAATACAGCTATTGGCGGCCTCAGATGGGTAGGCTGCGATCTTTACACTGTTATCAAAGGGATTTGAAACTGTTGTAGGATTTTTAACGAACTGATCGGTGTGAGCATAGTAGCCTGCTCGTTTAAGATCATGACTTAACACGGCAACAACGGCACTAACCTCCTCCTCTAATCTTGATTTTGCAAGTAGGCTCGAGTTTAACCCAATGCCATGGCCAACTAAGGATGCCATTGCTGTAATGGAGGCGAGTCCTAATGTCATGGCAATCATTAATTCGACTAAACTATTGCCAACTTGCTTTAACCGTAGCACTAACACGCCTCATATCCTCCAAGTCTGCTTGCGACGGCACAAATTCTAACTCGCCCCATATTACTCAAAATCAATTTAAGTTGTTTATCACCATCGCCAAATACTACAGATCCCGCATGACCCATTGCCATGCCCCTATTGGAATCAAATACCGCTATGTTGTCATCGCCAAATGTCACCTTGTAGATACTGACAAAAGGGTAATCTGAAAAATTCACTTTTTGCTCTACACCATTGAGGGTACAATCGTTTGAAACAGAACAGTCACATAGTCCGCTATCGCTCAATGCAGCGCACCAGTTAGCATTGGGACGAATTGCAACCGTCACATCTATACTTTGAGTAATCGCTGCGACTCTGGCCTGCTGAAAGGCAAAATAACTGGTTTCAGCAGCCGCTTTTAACTGCATATTCTTTTGTATTGAATTGATTGCTGGGGCACCGAGCGACACCACAAGCACTAAAATAGAGATGGTGATGAGTAATTCTAAGAGTGTAAGACCGGAATGATTGTGCATATTAGCCTCCTTACTTAGCACCAAATTAATTTTGGCCTATAATCAAATCCTTTAAAGTCAATATAGTTCAGATTTTTGAAAACGCATAAAAAGGGAATGATTATGCTTTCGTACAAAAAGAAAATAACCTCGCATATTCACTTAGAATTTCGAACACAACTCGGTATTACTTTGATTGAACTAATGGTGGTAGTGATTATTATAGGGGTGTTGGCGACTCTTATTTTTCCATCTTTTCAACAGCAAATTTTGGCGTCTAGGAGAGGCGATGGAATTACGCAATTACTGCGACTTAAAATACAACAAGAGTCATTTCGATTAGACAATATAAGTTACGCTAAAACCGAGCAGCTTAGTCTTCCTGAAAGTGAGTATTATACTTTTGTGGTAAGTGATGTGTCGGCAACAACCTATAGAATTAGCGCCAATGCGAAAGGTAGTCAGTTAGCGGATGAAAAATGTTTATCAATACAAATTGATCAGTCTTTAAATAAAACCCCAGCTGATTGTTTTTTATGAATGACCTAGTTTGCAGTTGTAAACTAGGGGTATCTAACAAAAAGTTAAGAAAGGTTCTTAACCCTTAACTCCTTAGGAACAGCAAATTCAATATTTTCTTCGCGCCCCACTCTTTCTATTGCGGCACTGGCCCCCCACTCTTTTAATCGATTAACCACCCCTTGCACCAATATCTCGGGTGCGGATGCTCCAGCGGTCACACCAATATTTTTGACATTATTGAGCCACGACTGTTGTATACAATTAGCATCAGCAATTAGATAAGCCGTGGCTCCAATTTTCTCAGCTAATTCTCTAAGGCGATTAGAGTTTGAACTATTCTGTGCGCCTACCACTAACAATAAATCACAATCAGCGGATAATTCCCTCACAGAATCTTGGCGATTTTGAGTGGCATAACAAATATCATCTTTACGCGGACCTTCAATGGCGGGAAACTGCGACCTCAAGGCATCAATCACTTCAGCCGTATCATCTACTGACAACGTGGTTTGACTACAATAATAAAGCTGGGACGGATCTTTAACTGATAGTTTGGCTACATCTTCAACCGATTCCACCAAGTATATTCCGCCCTTAGTATTATCATATTGCCCCATTGTACCCTCGACTTCTGGGTGCCCGTGATGGCCAATCAAAATACATTCTGTACCTTTCTTGCTGGCGCGCATCACTTCCATATGGACTTTGGTCACTAAAGGACAAGTAGCATCAAATACCTTTAAACCTCGGGAGTCAGCTTCAGTGCGTACCGCTTGTGATACACCATGAGCCGAAAAAATAACAATACTGTCATCAGGTACTTCCGATAATTCATCTACAAAAACCGCACCACGCTCTTTGAGACCGTCGACCACAAATTTATTATGTACCACTTCATGGCGCACAAAAATAGGTGCTGGAAACATTTCCAAAGCACGCTCTACAATGATAATCGCACGGTCAACACCGGCGCAAAAACCTCGTGGATTAGCAAGATGAATCTGCATAGTTATTCCTTCCTACTTTTCTAGTTAACTGACAGTATTTCTACATCAAAAGTAATCACCTGACCTGCCAAAGGATGATTAAAATCTACAGTGACTGAATCTCCTGTGACCTCTCGCACTATGCCTGGCAATTCGGTGCCATCCGGTTGAGTAAACGCGATAATCATACCTTCTTCGGCCGGTGTATCTTTACTAAATTTACTGCGTTCTAGATGATGTAAGTTATCTGGATTGGGCATACCAAAAGCATCATTGGCTTCTAAGGTAAATGACTTTTTATCACCAGCTTGTAAGCCTAATAGACAATCTTCAAAATTAAGCGTTAGGCTACCGTCACCTATCACTAATTTAGCGGGTTTATCATTGACTCTAGTACTGTCAGCGGCAGAGCCATCGGCCAATTTAAGATCGAAGTGCAACACCACTTCACTACCTTGTTTTATCAAGTTTTGCTGCAACTCAGGCATGCCTTTCCTCTTTATTTTTAAACATATCCACTATCAACAAAACGGCACCTATACAAATAGCACTGTCAGCCACGTTAAATGCGGGCCAATACCAATCTTGATAATACAACACCAAAAAATCTATTACGTAACCATAAATTAATCGATCAATAGCGTTGCCAATTGCACCACCTATGATAAGACTAAAAGCCACGGGTAAAATTATTTGTTCTTTAGTGGTTTGTTTTAGCCACCACAACACTAAAGCACTAACGGCAAAGGCAATAATCGTAAAAAACCAACGTTGCCAGCCACCAGCATCATGTAAAAAGCTAAAGGCGGCACCGTAATTATAAACATGGGTCAAATTAAAAAACGGTAACACTTGTATCGCCTGATACAACTCGATGTTCTCTAAGACCAAGTTTTTAGTATATTGATCAAGTACCAGAACCAATACCGACAACCATAAAAAACGCCATCCGGTTTGCGTAAACAAATTACGCATAGGCGCGCTTCTCGCCTTCACCTTCGACATTTTCTACACAGCGATCACACAATTCAGGGTGAGCAGCATGATTACCCACATCTTCTCTATGATGCCAACAACGGCTACATTTTTGCGCGCTAGATACGTTCACAGATACTGCCAAACCTTCAAGTTCTGTCGCCATTGCCTCTGAAGGCGCGTCAGAATATTCAACCACTTTCGCTGCAGAAGTTATCAATACAAATCGTAGTTCGTCTTCTAATTTACATAACAGACTTTGCAATTCACTGTTGACGTACAAGGTTACTTCGGCTTGCAATGATCCTTTGATTTTGCCTTCTTTTCGGGTCACTTCAATACAACGGTTTACTTCATTTTTAACCGTTAATACCTGCTGCCAAAAATCATTGTCAAAATCACCTGATAAACTCACTTCTTGTAATCCGCTGTACCATTTACCAGTAAAAACAAACTCGTCTTGCTGCCATGGCATTTCTTGCCACAATTCCTGAGCAGTGAAGCTAGTAATCGGTGCCATCCAACGTACTAACGCTTCAATGATATGGTACAAAGCACTTTGACATGAGCGACGTGCATGGCTGTCGCCTTTTGCGGTGTACTGTCTATCTTTGATGATATCTAAATAAAAACTGCCTAGTTCAATCGAGCAAAACTGCATAAGTTTTTGACTAACAACTAACATGTCATAATTTTCGTAAGCTTGAATGATCTCTTGCTGAATACTATAAGCACGCCCCACAGCCCATTTGTCTAGTTCAACCATATCGTCAATAGCAACGAGATCTTTGCTGGGATCAAAACCATTTAAATTGGCTAACAAAAACCGAGCAGTGTTACGAATACGGCGATAGGCATCGGCTGAACGATTTAAGATTTCATCAGATACTGCAATTTCACTTCGATAATCGGTAGAAGCAACCCACAATCTTAAAATATCTGCTCCTAACTTTCCGGTCACTTGCTGCGGTGCAATTGTATTGCCTAATGACTTAGACATCTTTTTGCCTTCACCGTCAACGGTAAATCCATGAGTGAGGACTTGTTTGTAAGGTGCATGCCCTTTGGTGGCAACAGACGTCATTAATGAAGACATAAACCAACCTCTATGTTGATCTGAGCCTTCTAGGTATAGATCAGCACTTGCAGGGATATCGTCACGTTTGTCCACAACAAAATAATGAGTTACACCTGAATCAAACCATACGTCTAAAGTATCTGGCACCTTTACAAAGGTGTCCGCATCTGAGCCCAATAGTGCCTCTGGATCAACATCCCACCAGGCTTGAATGCCTTTTTGCTCTACTAATTGAGCTACTTGCTCAATTAACTCGTCGGTACGTGGGTGCAATTCGCCAGTATCTTTATGCACAAACAAAGCAATGGGTACACCCCATGTACGCTGCCTCGAAATACACCAGTCTGGTCGACCTGCCACCATAGTCTCAATACGACTTTCGCCCCATTCCGGGATCCACTGAGTTTTGTGAATTTCCTCTATCGATTGTTTACGCAGGCCATTTTTATCCATGCTTACGAACCACTGAGGCGTAGCACGGAAGATAATAGGCGTTTTGTGACGCCAGCAATGGGGATAACTATGGTTATAAACATGATGATGCAGCAAGGCACCATGTTCTTTTAGTACTTCTACAACATGATCGTTAGCTTTAAATACATGCTCACCAGCAAATAGCTCTGTACCTTCTAAATACACGCCATTAGCACCAACGGGGTTGGCGACTTCTAAGCCGTAATTTTTACCTACATTAAAATCGTCAACACCGTGGCCAGGTGCAGTATGAACACAACCTGTACCCGACTCAGTGGTCACGTGGTCACCTAAAATTAAGGGGACAGTAAAATCATAAAACGCATGTTGTAGTTTTACGTTTTCTAAGTCTTGGCCCTTACATACTCCAATGGTTTCGAAATTTTCAAACCCAAAGCGCTGCATGCAATCATCCACCAAATCCTTTGCCAATACTAAGTATTCTTGAGCAGAATCTGACGTCACTTTCACTAAACTATATTCAAGCTCTGGATGCACACATACCGCACGGTTTGCAGGCAATGTCCAAGGCGTAGTAGTCCAGATAGCAACAGATACCTCTCCATCAATCTCAGCTGAGAAACACTTTGCTAGCGCTGCTGGATCATCTGCTTTAAAACGCACATCAATAGAAGGAGAGTTTTTATCTTGGTATTCGACTTCTGCTTCGGCTAGCGCTGAACCACAATCGGTACACCAATGCACAGGTTTAAAACCTTTTTCAAGGTGCCCAGAACGCACAATAAGGCCAAGTTCGCGAATAATATTAGCTTCAGAACTAAAGTCCATTGTCTTGTATGGCTTATCCCATTCCCCCAACACGCCTAAACGAATAAAGTCCGCTTTTTGACCGGCAATTTGTTTCTCGGCATAGTCGCGGCATTTTTGTCTAAATTCCGCAGCAGTGACTTTTTTACCAGGCTTGCCGACCTTTTTTTCTACCATCAATTCAATAGGTAAACCGTGACAATCCCAGCCAGGCACGTAAGGCGCGTCAAAGTCTGATAAGGTTTTAGCTTTTACAATAATGTCTTTTAGGATTTTATTGACTGCGTGACCAATATGAATATCACCATTCGCATAGGGAGGGCCATCATGCAAAATAAAAGGCGTCTGGCCTTTTTTGGCGACACGAATTTGCTGATAGAGCTTTTTATCTGTCCATTGCTTTAGCATTTTTGGCTCGCGCTGAGCCAAATTGCCTCGCATTGGAAACTCGGTTTCAGGCAAATTTAAGGTATGTTTATAATCACTCATTGTTGGTTAAATCCAAATTGGTCAATGGTTACAGTCAATATTAAGACATGCCTAGTAGTTTTTTAGCTACTTGTGCGTCTTGTTGAATTTGTTTATGAAGTAATTCAAAGGAATCGAACTTCATTTCTTCTCTTATTTTGGTTACTAAAGCCACACTAATAAATTGGCTATATAAATCGCCACTAAAATTAAAAAGGTGGACTTCTAATTGCGAACGCTGCCCGTTAACAGTGGGTCTGTGCCCAATATTGGCGACACCAAAATACACGTTACTCGCCACTGTGACCTTTACCGCAAATACGCCATTTACTGGAGCTTTGCAGCGTTTCAATAAAACATTGGCCGTGGGGAAACCTATAGTTCGTCCTCGTTTGTCGCCATGAAGCACTTTTCCCGCAATAGTAAAGGGTCTTCCTAACATCTGTTCTGCCAATAGGAAATTATCGTCACTAATGGCCTCTCGGATAGCCGTAGAGCTAATTCTGCATTGGGCTAATCGAAAACTTTGGGTACTGACCACTTCAAATTGACATTTTTCCCCTTCGGCGACCAAGGTTGCAAAATTCCCTACTCGGCCTTTCCCGAATCGAAAATCATCGCCTACCACCAAATATTTAACACCAAGCTGATTGACTAGTAGACCTTCAACAAAGTAGGTGGCACTAAAATTGGCAAATTGGCGATCAAATTTGACGCACAACAGCCTATCCACGCCTAAGATTTGTAATTGCCTATACTTATCGCGAAGCAGACTTAATCTTGCCGGCGCTTGTTGCGGCGTAAATAGTTCTTCTGGTTGCGGCTCAAACACCATAACAGTCGAAGGTAAACCTAGCTCCTTAGCCTTTTCGACTACTTGAGTTAAAACGGCTTGGTGCCCTAAATGCACCCCATCAAATTTACCTATAGTTAGTACACAGCCACGGTGTTTATTACGAATATTATGTAGGCCACGTATTAGTTCCACTTTACTCTCTTTACAAACCTTAAATGGCCCGCTAAAAATCAATCAAAGGCGCGGATTATAACTGACTCTAGAATGATTGAAAGCAGTAACATAGTGAAAAGTCAATTTAAATAGTTTTGACATATGGATATTATTTATTGATGACTTTAGAAGACAAAAATGATCCGGTTCGTACTCCCATTACAAGTAAGCTGACGCCTAGTACAGATGCCCCTAAGACAATAACTTTTGCAAGATGATAAATTTTATCTAACAAAGAAAATTCTACCCAAGTAAGGATTGAAGGGCTAGTTGTGTGAATGGCTATCCCCATTAATACACTGGCTAGGATTATCTTGATAAGCAACAGCAGTGTTTGCCTTGATACTTGGTATACACCTCGCCTATGAAGCGCGACGTATAACAGAGTCGCATTCATTAAAGCCGAGAGCGAGGTAGCCATAGCCAAACCAACATAATCAAAAGGCCAAACTAGGATCAGATTGAATACCATATTGGCGACCATGCACCAAATACCAAATTTTACCGGTGTTTTGGTATCTTGTTTTGAGTAAAAACCAGGCGCTAACACCTTGACTAACATAAAACTTAATAAACCAAAGGAGTATGCCATTAAACTATATGAAGCAAATCTCGCTGTCTGCGGTGTAAATTCTCCGCGGCCAAAAATGGTCAGTAACATAGGTTCGGCTAACATAAATAAACCTGTTGCAGCGGGGATACCTAATACACACACCATTTTTACTGCCCAATCAATGTTGTCGCTGAACGCTTGGTCATCTTTAGAAACATGATTTCTAGACAAGGTTGGTAAGATAACAGTGGCAATAGCAATACCAAACAACCCCAATGGAAACTCCAGCAACCGGTCAGAATAGTACAGCCAAGAAATCGCCCCCGTTCCTAAAAAACTGGCGATGATGGTATCAAACAACAGATTAAGTTGACCTACAGATACGCCGAAAAGAGCAGGAATAATGAGCGTTCTGACTTTAACAATATCAGGATCGGACCAGCCCCATTTTGGCTTTACCAACAGCCCAGCGCGATATAAAAAGGGTAGCAAAAATAATAATTGCAACAGTCCACCTAAAAACACCCCCCATGCTAACGCATACGCAGGCTCTTCAAATTGCGGCGCTAAATAAATGGCACAACTAATAATCGCCACATTTAACAGCACAGGAGTAAAAGCAGCGACAGCAAATTTATTTAGGGTATTGAGGATGGCACCCGCTAAACCGGTTAACGACACAAATAACAAATACGGAAAGGTAATTTTTAACATTACGGAGGCAAGTTCAAACTTATCTCCTGCTGATTGAACATTTAAATACTCAACAAACCACCCCATACCAAATAGGGCTGCCAAAATTGGTGAGCCTATGACCCCAACTATAGTCACTAGAGTAACTATTACTCCTAAGGTACCACTGATTTTTGCTATAAATTGTTTAAGATGTTGTTCATCGTTTTCATGATGAACATCTGCTAAGACGGGAATGAACGCTTGGGCGAACGCACCCTCAGCAAATAATCGTCTTAAAAAGTTGGGGATTTTGTTTGCAAAGAAAAACACATCAGCGTTTGCGCCTGCTCCCATTAAATTGGCAATCACCGCGTCTCTGACTAGACCTAAGATACGTGAAATAAAGGTCATAGCACTGACTATCATACCTGATTTAAATAACTTTCCTGACACCCAGTTCTTCCCAACCAACAAAAAGCATATTATGCGCGAAGTGCAGTCTAAGAGTCTATTGATTCAAGTGGACCACCGCAATATTAGTATTGTTTTAAACTTTTAAGGAAGGCTAAAGGGGTTGTGATGTAAATAAATGCCAAAAGAATCGGCTTTTTGACTATAAATCCCTCAAAACCGATTGACATAGTGCGACTTGATCCGCATAATCCGCACCCTTGAATTTTGACTAGAATTTTTTGGGAGTTCCAACTTGGCTAACATCAAGTCTGCTAAGAAACGTGCTATACAAGCGGAAAAGCGTCGCCAACATAACGCTAGCCGTCGCTCTATGACACGTACATCTTTGAAAAAAGTACTTTCTGCTATCGCCTCTGGTGATAAAGAAGCTGCTCAAGCTGCATTCTCTGCGGCAACACCTATACTTGACCGTATGGCAACTAAAGGTTTGATACATAAAAATAAGGCTGCTCGTCATAAGAGCCGTCTTGCAGCGCAAATTAAAGCTTTAGCTTAATTTTGTTCTGATTAAAAAAAAGCGCCGATGGCGCTTTTTTTATATCTGAAATAGCAACATTTACGCAAAATCAGATAATACGTTTTCTAGCCAGGCAACCACTTCCGCTTCTGGCTCAAGAGTTTCACAGGCATCAATTTCAAGAAGAGCAGTAATTGGCTTACCTTGTAACTCAATCAACAATTCGAAAATTTGACGCCCTGCTCCGCAATAAGTTTCTCCATAACTGCTATCGCCCAATCCTACAACCGCAAAAGGTTTCTGTTCTAGCAATGGAAATTGATCACGCAAATCTTGTATAAAAAACTCTAAATTGGGCGGAATATCACCTTGACCAGTGGTAGAACTAATAAACAACATAGACGAAGCATTTTTAAAATCATCTAAGGTTGGATCAACAAACACTTCTGATAACAATCCGTGTTTGCTCAATACCGCGTGAACTTCTTCTGCCACATGTTGTGCATTTCCATATACCGATCCTACAAAAATACCAATTTTGCTCATTCTAAAAATCCTAATCAAGTGAAGTCATGATTAACATAACTACAAGTTATTTAAAGTGTCTAATTGTTGCTGATTAATTTGCCACTTTTCTAATAAGTCTAAAATATTTCGATCTAAGTCACAGTTTAAAACAAGACTCTGTTGTGTAACTGGATGGGTTAAACGCATAGATTTGCAGGTCAAAGCCAATTGTCTAAAATTAAATTGTTGACGCATAAACGAATTATGTTTGCCATCTCCGTGAGCGGTATCACCTACGATAGGATGGTTGATATGGGCTAGATGCCGTCTAAGTTGATGTTTACGCCCAGTTTTTGGAGTAAGCTGTACCAATGAATATCTTGCCGAAGCATATCTGCCCACGGCAAATGGTAGTTCAAACTTATGCAGCCCCTTAAATAGAGTCACAGCCTCTTGTGCGGGCTTATCTTGCTTAGCCATTTTATCTGCTATTTTGTCGAGCTTTTCTTTGAGCCCGTAATCTATTATTCCTTGCTCCATAATATGCCCGCGAACAACAGCTAGATAGACTTTGTGGATTAATTGCGAAGCAAACTGCTCATTCAGTTTTCTAGCAATATCGGCAGACAAAGCGAATACCAATACCCCAGAAGTTGGTCTGTCTAACCTATGCACAGGAAAAACATGCTGACCAATTTGATCTCGCAATAACTGCACTGCAAACTGTGTTTCATGTTTATCAAGCATACTGCGATGTACCAACAACCCTGCCGGTTTGTTAATGGCAACTAAATATTCATCTTGATAAATAATTGAGAGCAACATGTTATTAATCAGAAAAAACTAGGTCAATTTGTTTAATGACTTCAATCACTCCAGAACGATTCTTTGAAGTGCTAAGTCCTTGCTCCGCCATTGGAAGAAGGTTCACGTTTTCAGGTAAAGTACTTTTTGAATGAAGTAATTCAGACATTTTTGGTATAAAAATAAACTGTAACCATTGTTCAAATGACAACACATCCACTGAAAAAGGCAGTTTACTCTCCAAGTCTTTATCTGCTGGGGTAGAATATGACCACATATTAGCGTCTCGCAAACTTTGCTCTAATTTACGTATTAGAATTTCGACTTCTATATGACTTCGTGGCATGATCAACAGCATATACCTTTGGAAATAACCAACAAATTTATTTTCTAACCGATTAATCTTTAATAAGTTTCATAATAACATGAGTCATATCAATACTATCAGCGAATTTTTACTACAAGCTGGTACAGACTACCGCGTTTTCGACATGGCCCGTGGTATCAGGACGCTAGCGTCTCAAACCTTCTTAGAAATAGAAAATGCCAGCGTACCAGCCCCCTACCCTAGACAACAACACACTTGGTTTGGCATTTTGTTTTTTAACAAACATCTGAGCGAAGAGCGCTATATTTGGTTCGTCAAATTACCATTAGATGAACAAGGCCTAGTCATTGCCGCTGCCAGAAAACAATTTCTACAGATCGTAGTCGAAGCATTGGGACAGACATTAGATAAACAAAATAACTCCAATAACCAATTACCTGACAACCCCTTTACTTTTATTCCTAACCAGCAACAGCTAGCGGATTTTAATAGTATTGCGCGAATTGAACTCGGGATTCCGTTATCGCAGCACTTACGATTAGTTGAACAATATATAACTCATCCAAAGGACAACGACTGGCGTACCGTTTCGATACAGGGAATTGCTGACTTTACTGCCTCATTACCGCACGGTAAATACCAAAATTTACTATTAAGCCAGTTTTTGAAGTTAGCACCAGAAATGCAATATGCGTTGTGTACTTCATTAGAAAACCATGCCACCCCAAATAATATCACTAGATTGTTGATCGATTGGTATCAGCAAAATACGCAAGATGAGAAAAGATTACACAGTGTACTTCGAGGGTTAGCTCAAAGCCAAGCTAATACAGACGTTGTTTCGCTGCTTGCCTTGATACTAAATTCTGAAAACAGACAATCTAGTGCAACCCTTATGTTGATTGCAGCTAGACACTGGCAGTATATAACTGAACCGTCAATCCTCACTCCGTATATTCAACAATTGGCCGATTGCCAAGATGATATATTTGTAGGATTATTTTCGGATCTAGTACAAATACCAAAAATACGGGATACCATGTTAGGCATTTTACGCTGGCCAAACAAGAGTCCACAACTCACTCGGGCCGTGGGCCAACTATTTGGTCAAAATACACCATGAATTTATATGACTTAATTTTGCTTATTGGAATACTGTTATTGGTTGCCATGTTTTGGCGTTTTCGAGCGATATCAGAAGCACTCAAAGAACAATTGGATGCTTACTGTGAAAGACAACAATTACAGCTCATTAGTGTAGCAAGAGTAAAAACGCGTATTGGAAGTTATAGAGGCAAACTTGATTTTCTAAGCGATTATGCCTTTGAGTTTTCTGGAAATGGAGAAGACAGTTATCAAGGTCATGTAAAAATGGTGGGTCTAAAAGTACTCAACATCGACACGCCTGCATATCGAGTTGAATAAGACCAATATGGGGACCGCATGATATAAATAAAAACGCGGTACAAATGAAAAAGGCGTGACCTGAAAGATTTTCAAGCCACGCCCTTAAAGAATTTTGAGGGTCCCTCTCTGCTGTCCATTGCAAAATCTATCCTGAAAATATCCTTATTACGCCTTTTCCCTCTAATCTCAATCATCCCGATGAGCCACTCTCCCTGAGTGTGTCCTTTATCCCTTTCAACCCATTAATCCAAATGGGGCACCATCCCAGTGTGTCCTAGTTCCCTAAACTTGCAGTCCTTTACAAGTCTCACGTCAATGTGAATCCGATTCCCTTTCTTAGTCATCCAAACAAAGTCTCGTCCTGAGCTCCCTATCCTTAATCTCGTATCCGTTACGAGAAGCTATCCATTGCTTTCCGTTCCATAAGCTTTACTGTCCTTGTAAAGCACTCTCCCTGAGTTCCCATCCATCTAATACAACAACCCTGTGGTATTTCCTTCAACCTTGAAGTCGTCCAAGCTCTTCCTTGATGTCATCCTGACTCGTCGTGTTTCCTTGTGACGGGTATAAAGATAGAATAATTGAGAAAGTTTGCGAGGTCCTAAAAAAAGAAATTTTAAATAATATGGCAACAACACCTCGCCTGAAAAAAATTTAACCATAAAAAACAATGAGTTAAAAATCATGTAGGTGTAAGATAAGGGATAATTGGCGATTTTGCCTACGTCTTTGTACGAGATCTCTTACAACAAGAAAGGGAAAAACTTACAGGTCAGTTTATTGGGCGGTTCGAGGCCTGAACATTAAATGCCCTTTAATGCTACCTATCTCTAATTCTTCGACCAAACTGTATTGACCGTCTTCGAAAAAAGATAAACATTTGGGTAAAGTCACATACATACCAATCCCCTGACTATTGGGATCTTCAAGCATCAGCCCTTCTATCGCACTCATTAAAACATGGCCTAAACCGTGATGTTGCAAATCGGGGTGTACACCTATTAGTGATAACATATGAAAGTAATCCGCTGGCACCCTTTCACGTACTTTGGTTTCTTTATTAACCATTTGTTTGGTACCTAAATACCCCGCGGTCAAAAGCATTTTTAAGCGCCAATGCCAAAACCTATTAGGTCCTAAATCTGTATCAGGGCTAACTAAACAAGCTACGGCAACCAATCTGTCATCATCAAATAAACCGATCATTGGTTGCTTTGCTTGCCAAAATGCGTTTAGTTCTTCACGAATAGCAGAACGAAGACGCGACTCATACCCTTCTTTTTCATATTGAAATATATCTACAAATAACGGGTCATCATGATACGCAAGGTACAAAATTGAAGCGGCAATTTTAAGATCTTCAGCTGCTAAGTAAACGGCTTTTACCTTGTCTAGGTCTGTAATGTGTTCTTCTTGCAATTCCATCATGATCCGCACCTATTGTTTTTAAGAATACTCTACCCTATGGATGCAAACTTGTTAATACTTTGTTGCAAATCAACTAATTAATTTTGAGCAACGCGCTACTCGACGGGTTCAAGATCTATATATGTTTTTTGGGGGGATGCCCGCCGGACTGGCCAGCGAGCCGAAATGACTAATGACTGACTTCATTGAAGGCCGTTTCCCCCCAACCTACTAACTCGCCATTTTTGAACACTAGTGGGGTGCATTCATCTTTTGTAGTGACTCCGTCACCGCTGATACGTTGGGTGCGGTAATATAAAACCTGGTAAGTTTGCTTATCTTTTGTATAAAACTCATTAAAGTCTGCGATCCCCATTCTATTGAGAACGTCATCATAACTTTCATCTCGCTGTAGTCTTGAAATGTACTTACGGTTTGTCTGTTCCGTGTCTTGCCAATCAGAATGATGGCCATATTTTCCATCACCATCTACAGAAATAACGCAGCCACTTAATCCTAGTGATAATCCAAATACTGCAAGCATTGCAAATTTGTTCATTGAGAACTCCTTGATGTTTTTTGTTTTAGAGACGACTAAAAATAGTCAATTTGGCAAGAAGTATTCAAATTTAAGGCCAATACGCTAACCATATGTTTTATATAAATATATGGTGATAAAATAAATAAGCAGCTAAAATAGCGTTAGCGGTTTAGGCATAATATTAGGAGTTTTGACCAACTAAATGAGTAATATAGAATATATCGTCAACCTATGTTTTGACATATCAGAACAAGGTAAAACGCCTTCCGTAGCCTTAATAAAAAATATGTCTCAACGCACTCTGGCGATCCCAGAAGTAATTAAAGGCTTACAAAATTGGAAATCTAGCGCAAGCAACCGCCCTCTTACCAAAAACAAGCAAGTACTTACGGAAACTAAAACCGAACAAACATTGCAGCAACGTGTCACAACTCTAGAAACTCAAATAGCGTTAATAATGCAACAACTTGCCAATATGTCAGATAAAAATTAATCTTGGGAAAGTGACGGTTGTAAGGATTGGATAAAAACCGCCAAACTAGGCGCTACCACCTCTTTAGGCACCAGTCCTACTTGTTCAAGCATGACTTCACCACTATTATTATTGACCGTCAGAATAAAATCATCTTCGTCTGTTAATGCAACAAAGAGTGTTTCTGGTTGCTTCAATCTTCTTTTCATTAAAATATGACCAATCAAGTTTTGCTGTAATCGTTCAAAATCATCTTGATTCCAAGGTTGTAATAGTTGCAGGTATCCCTTGTCTGTTTTAGCGTTTAAATTATCACTCCAATATGCCGAATAGTAACTAATAACATCTTGGTGAATCTTCATTTCTAATGCGGCTTCTAAGTCACTAAAGTTAAAGTCTCCAGAACGTTTTATCGGCTGCCAGTTAACTCTATCTCCGGTACTACCAGATTGTTTGTAACACTCTGAGGGCCAATCGTTGTCGTATTCAACAAGCAACATCTCAGGATTTGTTTTAGCTGCATCCTTATACTTTTGCACAAAGTCATCCAATGCCGCTATTACCTTTTCACTCATTAACCTTCTCTTTCAATCACACTATTCATAGACCTAATTTAACATCATTTATCAACATCAATTGTAAAAAATGATAACTCAAGGTTTTGAGCGCCCGAGTCATAGGGTAGACTGGCTGAAATAGCCTGTTCCAATAATTAAGAGTTAATGTGAGTAACAAAATTGATAAACAAACTGCGCTTGCCGGACTAAGTTTAGGAAAAGCCACAGAATACCGAGAAATATACACCCCAGACTTACTGCAAGCCGTACCAAGAAGTATGAACAGAGACGAGCTGAATTTAGGCGCGAACTTGCCATTTTCCGGGACCGATAGATGGAATGGTTACGAATTATCTTGGTTAAATGCTAAAGGCAAACCAGAAGTCGCCATCTTGCGCTGTGAAGTACCAGCTACATCACCAAACTTAATCGAATCGAAATCATTTAAACTCTTTTTGAATAGCTTCAATCAAAGTCATTTTGACTCTATTACTTCGGTTCGTGAAACGATATCCAAAGATCTATCTCAATGCGCAGGGGAAAAGGTCAGTGTGATCTTATTCAAAGCAGCTGAATTCTCACAAATGCAAATTGAAGGTTTTGATGCTTTATCAATCGATGATTTAGATATTGAAGTGCATGGTTATCAACTTGATTCATCGAACTTAACCGCAGAAGGACAAGTCGTTACAGAAACTCTGAGTAGTGATTTACTTAAATCAAATTGCCTAATTACCAATCAACCTGACTGGGGAAGTGTGTGTATTCGTTATCAAGGTCCACAGATAAACCACGAAGGGTTATTGCGATACCTGATCTCATTCAGACAACACAACGAATTTCATGAACAATGTGTTGAACGTATATTTTGTGACATCATGTCTCATTGTAAGCCCGAAAAACTAAGTGTGTACGCCAGATATACCCGACGTGGAGGTCTTGATATCAATCCGTTTAGAAGTAACTTTGAAAACATTTACCCCGAAGGTAGACTTGCTAGACAGTAGTACTCAACACATTCAAAAATAACACAATAAAATCAGGTAATTATGCAGAAAATTCAACTTAATCCGCTAGGTTCCATGAGTCAATTATCGCAGCTAGAAGTTAATTTGCTTAGTGAATCTAAAGATAGTGACCTATACAGATTATTCCGTAATTGCTGCTTAGCTGTTTTATATAGCGGTGCTGAGATAGACAATAGCGACGACATATTTGCTCCTCATCAAGACTTCGAAGTCAATTTGATTATCCGTGAAAGAGGGGTAAAAGTAGAGTTAGTGAATCCCCCCGCACACGCCTTTGTAGATAAGGTTTTGATAAAAGGAGTGCATGAACACATATTCTCTGTATTGCGCGACCTATTACACATGGGAGCAAAATACTCTGCTCAATCTTTACAGGTAACACCTGACTCTGCTTACATTACCCATAGCGTGTTTGATATGTTGCGGCATGCGCAAACAATTAAAAACACAGCTGAGTTAAATATGGTTGTATGTTGGGGTGGACATTCGATCGGTACCACAGAATATCAATACACCAAAGAAGTGGGTTATCAACTAGGTTTACGAAACCTTAATATATGTACTGGTTGTGGGCCGGGAGCAATGAAAGGTCCAATGAAAGGGGCAACTATCGGCCATGCAAAACAGCGATATAGACATGGCCGTTACTTAGGTTTAACAGAGCCAGGGATCATTGCAGCCGAGCCACCAAATGCCATTGTAAATGAACTTGTGATTATGCCTGATATCGAAAAGCGCTTAGAAGCCTTTATTCGCCTGTCTCATGGCATAGTAGTTTTTCCTGGAGGTGCTGGAACGGCGGAAGAATTGCTATATCTAATTGGAATAATGTTAGATGAGCAAAACCAACAGCAGGTGTTACCTATAGTGCTTACTGGACCACAAGAGAGTAAAGCTTATTTTGAATCAATCGATGACTTCATTGGTAAAACACTGGGACCAGAAGCTCAAAATTTATATGAAATAGTTGTAGGTGATGCCGAAAAAGTAGCACAAATAATTAAGCAGAATCAAAACTTAGTTAGAGATTATCGAAGACAAACAGGCGACTCTTACGACTTTAATTGGTCGCTTAAAATTGCTTCCGAGTTTCAAAGTCCTTTTATTCCTTCTCACACCAATATGGCCGAACTAAAGTTAAATTTTGATCAGCCTAAAACCGAACTTGCAGCGGCATTGCGCCAAGTATTTTCCGGAATCGTTGCTGGCAATGTTAAGTCTGAAGGAGTAGCCCTAATTAAAGAGTGTGGCCCGTTTCAACTAAAAGGAGATCCCAAATTAATGGAATTGATGGATAGCTTATTAGAGTCTTTTGTTGAGCAACACAGAATGAAACTACCTGGAAGTAAATATATTCCCTGTTACCAAATAACTGAGTAATTAAAATTCGCGGCGGTTACGCTAGTTTAACTAAAATTTACGTTCAACTCACTGCAATCATACGAGTAATTTTATATGATAACATTGGACTAATATTAGAAAGAAACACATGAATAAAAAAGTAGTTAAAAGAATAGTGATTGGTGTTGGTATGTACGCTGTTTTTGCTATTGCTGTTATCACTCTGTATCCAGATACTCCGCAAAACATGGATTGGGAAGATCGACAGGAATACAATAAAATCCAAATTTCTAAACTTGAATTAGGCGTACAGAAAAAACAAATACTTGAATTATTAGGTAGTCCAGACATTACAGAAGCCAAGAGAAATGATAACAAGGAGCTGCAAGTAATGTTTTATCGTACCCACCATAGAAAAGCTGATGGGATCACGACAGAAGACGAATGCACCGCGCTACTTTTTGAAAATAACGAACTAATCGCCTGGGGCGACAGCGCCTATCAATCTTTTGTAGATGGGTAAGAGAACCTCAAATGCCAGAAAAATTAGTCAAGCAACACTATATTGCTCTGCTAAAACTTCTCAAAAATTATCGTACTGGCCCATTAAACAGCAATTTACTCAACGCTACGCAACTCTTTTGTAAAAACCTCTATGCTGCGGCGAAAGCAAATCCTGACCTCATTTTTGCACAGCCACAATTATATAAATTACAATTACCTATTGGTGTTAACCTCTCGTTCAATTCAGCAGTATTAACCTGCTTATTAGCAGTTAGAAACAAGTTTGCTCCGTCAGTGACACTTCAGTTAATGTGTGCCTCTGTCAGTATCTACGGGTTAGAACAATTATCTATCGAAGAACATTATCGAAGGGATCCCGATAACCAAAACTCAACCGCACCAAAAATAGGACGACAAAACACAACCTTTATTCAGCTATTAGAAATTAATCAGCAACAGTTATGGTTATCTAGCTATCAACTCTGCGAACATATCCATTCAAGCCATTACCCTCGACGCAGTGTAAATAGCCCATCATTAGCGTTAGTTTTTATAGCCAACAAATTAGCGATATTGTGTACACCTAAAAAATATAGCAAATCTGTTAGTTTTGCTCAGGCAGTCAAACACTTAAGCTTTATTTGTTGTCAGAAATGGTATGCTTTGATTGTCCCTCTTTTAGAATATCCTAGCCTAACACCTGTAGGCAGTTATATTCGCGTAAAAGATGACTCTGTACATCTAGTGTTATCCATAAGTATTAAAGGGCTAATCACTAAACCTTTAGCAAGCAAAGCTACTATTGAATTGAATTCTGCGAAGGCTGGCATTCAATGTACATCAACACACCAAATAACCAAAGTTTATCCTTGCCAGCAGCTCAGAGGGTTTCATCAGCTTAATCAATGGTGGGGCACTGAGTTGGAGCAATGGTTATCTCACAATAAAAATAATACTCAAAAAGCAGCGTTTGATTTGATACTGCCGATTCAAAACGCACCCGCATCTTTGTTGGTCATTCAAGATCAGCTCAGTCACCTAAATGCTGATATGGCGCTGATTATAAAGGCGATAGAAAAAGAACCCGCTTATGCCCAACAACTGCAAGCTTCTGCTTCTTTGATGAATAGACAAAAGCAGACAGTTCAGAACACGCAGCATGGATTGGCTATGTTAGGTTATGAACGAACCAACAGTTTATTATTACAGTTCTCGCTATTATCTCGACTGAACCAACAATACTTTCCATTACAACCTGCACTGTTAACCTTTAGTCAGTTTTTTATAAATATCGTCTCTGAACTAGCAATAAACACAAAAATAACCACACCAGAACTAGCTCGTACCACGGCATATTTTTTAATTTCTAGACTATTCACACTCCCAAATATTCGTACCTTATACCACTGGGAGACATCAGCGGCCCCTAAATTTAGTTTGGCGAGTCTGGTTAACGTAAAAGCAATAGAAGACCTCAAAAATAGCGGTTATTTGTTGGCCAAATCATGGCAGCAAAACGAATCAATGCTGGAGGTTTTAGTGAATTATGACCTTGTATTGAAGGATAGACACAAAAAACCAGTTACCAACCAATATTGCTATCTTCTTGGGAGCAGTTTGATCCTAGCCCAAAACTATTACTTCAATGACACAAGTCAATGTGAAGAAACTGACTGTTACCTTAAAAACGGATTAAGTGAATTAGGTTTAAACCAAGCAAAACTATCAAACATCATGACAAAGGTAGTATCTAATTCTCATGTTTTTTGCCACTTTGACTGAATAGCCTTCATAAATTTCACAACCACTTCTGTTGTTTGCTTTACGAAATAGACAGTTCCTACTATGTTTATTGCGATGCATATGCATCAACATGGAATCAACTATAAGGATTTAATTTATGAAAAAACTCATCTTTGTATTATTACTTTCCAGTGTATTTCTGACTACTTCGACTAATTTGGTATTTGCTGACTCCGCAGACAGTAAAATGAGTCAAAAACAAATGACACAGGTCGATTTGAATACGGCAACGTTAGAGCAACTTGTAACTTTGCCAGGTGTGGGTAAAAAAAAGGCAGCAGCCATTATCGAATACCGAACAAAAAAAGGTAAATTTAAATCTGTAGACGAATTGGTAAATGTAAAAGGTGTAGGTAAAAAAATGCTTGCAAAATTAAAAGGGCAAGTGAAGGTAAGGTAGTTATAAATTAAAAGTTAGGCCGCTCGACAGATTATGTCAGCGGCCTGTTTATTAAAGTTCCAAGCCTGATAAAAAAGACTTAAATTCCTGTCCCAATTCTGGATGACGCAACGCATACTCTACATTAGCGGTCATATAACCTAATTTACTGCCACAATCGTGGCTTCTACCCTTCATATAGTAAGCATCTACCTGTTCGGTTTTCATTAAAGTGCTAATAGCATCTGTTAACTGAACCTCATCACCCGCTCCTGGCGGTGTATATTCCAGCATGTCCCAAATTTTTCCAGACAATACGTAACGACCCACTACAGCTAAATCAGAAGGTGCATCTTCTAAGGCTGGTTTTTCTACCATATCGTGAATTTTCCCGGATTCGCCCTGTTTTAGCTCCAAACCTTCCAAGTCGACTATGCCGTATTTACTCACATCTTCTTGTGGAACTTGCTCAACCATTATCTGACTGACTCGGTTAGTGTTAAATTTCGCCACCATATCGGCTAAATTATCTTTTTTCAGGTTGCAAGAGTATTCATCGATTATCACGTCAGGTAGCACTACGGCAAATGGCGCATCACCCACCATAGGATGCGCGCACAATACTGCGTGTCCAAGACCTTTGGCTACACCTTGTCGAACATGCATAATAGTGACATCTTTGGGGCAAATAGCTTGAACCGCCTCTAACAATTGACGTTTAACCCTTTTCTCTAAAGTGGCTTCCAACTCAAAACTGGTATCAAAATGGTTCTCAATACTGTTTTTACTGGCATGGGTAACTAAGATTATTTCTTTGATACCCGCTGCAACACACTCTGCCACCACATATTGGATAAGAGGTTTATCCACCACAGGCAACATTTCCTTAGGAATAGCCTTTGTGGCTGGTAGCATTCTAGTACCTAATCCTGCTACTGGTATAACTGCTTTTTTTACTTGACTCATTTTAGTGTTCCTTTACTGATAAACCACGACCAATGGCGTAGTAATGCAATCCATATTCCATCATGAGAGTAGGCTCAAATAAATTACGCCCGTCAAACAACAATGGCATAGATAATTTTTGTTTAATCAACTGAAAATCCGGCGCTCTAAATGCTTGCCATTCGGTGCATATCACCAAAAAGTCAGCACCTTCTAACGCCGCTTCTTTGGTGCCCATAAGTGCCAAGTCATCACGACTACCATAGATTCGTTGCGTCTCTTCCATCGCCTCAGGATCAAAAGCTTTCACACTTGCCCCTGCAGCCCATAACTTCTCCATTAACACTCGACTCGAGGCCTCGCGCATATCATCCGTGTTGGGCTTAAATGAGAGCCCCCAAAGAGCAACTGTTTTGCCTTTTAAATCACCAGAAAAGTGGCGGGAAATATACTCAAACAACTTTTCTTTTTGTGCGTAGTTAACTTCTTCAACTGCTTCTAACACCCGAGCAGTATAACCTGCTCCTTTTGCACTACGGGCTAGCGCTTGCACATCTTTGGGGAAACACGACCCACCATAACCACAACCAGGATAAATAAACTGATAGCCAATTCGTGGGTCAGACCCTATACCACGCCGCACGTTTTCTATATCGGCCCCAAAGACTTCCGCGAGGTTAGACATTTCATTCATAAAGCTGATTTTGGTGGCCAACATACAGTTGGCCGCATACTTAGTCAGTTCAGCGCTGCGAATGTCCATCACTATAATTTTATCGTGATTACGATTGAAAGGAGAATACAACTCGCGGAGTTTCTTTTCTGCAGTTTCGCTATCGGTTCCTAAAATGATGCGGTCGGGACGCATACAGTCATTTACTGCAGCCCCTTCTTTTAGAAATTCAGGATTAGACACCACATCATAAGTCACAGATTTCCCGGAGTCTGACAAGGTATTCGCAATTTTCGCCTTAACCTTATCCGCTGTGCCAACTGGTACCGTTGATTTATTAATGACCACTTTATGGGAAGTCATATGTGTCGCAATGGTTTCAGCCACTGCCAATACGTACTTTAAGTCTGCTGAACCGTCTTCATCAGGAGGGGTGCCAACTGCAATGAAAATCACCTCTCCGTGTTCAACACCACGCGCTGCATCAGTAGTAAAATCGACTCGACCTGCTGCATAGTTGGACTGAACTAAAGGTGTCAGTCCAGGTTCATAAATAGGGATATGCCCTTCTTTTAAGCGGTCAACTTTGTTTTGATCAACATCGATGCACACCACATCATGACCCACTTCAGCCATAACAGCTGCTTGTACTAAGCCTACATAACCAATTCCAAATACTGTTACTTTCATTTAACTGAGATCCCTTAATCTAATTTTTGGCATTTTCTATTTGAATTTACATAATAAAATATAAGCAATGAGAGCAAAAACAGTATCTAAACGCAAGTACTGACTTAAAGTAGATTTCAAGTTTGCAAACGAATAGCAGTTAAGTACTTATCAACAACAGTATTTCCCTGCAGGTTATTAATACTGTAATAAAATAGAAATTAATTTGCTTTAACATAGGCATATTTCTAACGTTTAGAAGTAACGTTTCAATTTAACTACAAATTTACGAATAACTATTGAGCTGGGCGAGGTATTCAATTAAACTCGTTCGCATATGTATAATTTTATATCCAAGGGACGTATTATGAAGGAAGGTATTATGAAAAAAAGTCTAATTGCGGCTGCTGTATCTTTATGTTTGGCAGGTAGTACATTTGCTCAGGTCATAGTAAATCCAGCTCCTACTGGTGCTGGTGGTGCTGCTGGTGCTGGTGCTGGTGCTGGTGCTGGTGCTGGTGGTGGATTTTTGGGAGGTATTGGAGGCGCATTAGGAGTTAGTGGTGTAGCGGGAACTATTGTTGGTAGTGCAGTTATTGTTGGAGGAATTGTTGCTGCTGGTACATTAGCGAACGCTCAGTCAGGTGATACAGACACTGATACTGACACCGATACAGACACTGATACAGACACTGATACTGATAC
>NZ_JAHKQO010000028.1:85135-121036 GCF_018861065.1 Paraglaciecola arctica | reverse complement strand
AAAAATGCCTAAGGGTGACTTAAGCTCTCCAGAAAAAGACGGTAAAACTGTACTAGCTTGGGCCTCTGAAAATGGCTTAGATGCTTCTCCTATCGTGGCTGCATTAAACGACAGAATATAAGCTTAAAAGAATTGTTCTAGAACGAACTAAACGTTCAACATGGTTGGTAAGTCGTGATCTCTTAAAAAAGAAGCAACTTACCTTTAAAAATGGCCTCTTTTGAGGCTATTTTTTTACCTGTCAGAAAGCACTCGTTAATATTATTTAACCTGAACTCGGGTTAACCAACGCCTGTAAGCGACGCTATTTTTGCCCCAAATTGACCGTCAACAAGTATCGATGAAGTTCGTATCTCATTGAAATTTAACTAATTTTTTTGTTGTCGACATTTCTTATCCCGAGCTCAGGTTATTTAAGAAAATTATCAATTTCCTGATTCACTTGGTTCGGTAATTCGTGTTGTAACCAATGACTGGCATTGGGAAAGCGTTTAATTTGCAGATTAGGCACATACTCCTCTACCCCTACAACATTTTCTTTCACAAAGGCCTGATCTTGCTCACCCCACAATATGAGTGTGGGACAATCAATACGGATATTCGGGATTTTCATTTTAGTTGCCGCCACTACTGGCCCATTGGTGTTATCTGAGGCTTTCTCAGATGGCGCAAGTTGAGGCATGGCTCGATAGTATTGCAACATGCCGTTTACTGCACCAGGTTGTGCCCATACCGATTCATAGGCAATACGTTGTGACTCGGTTAAAGTGCCTTCGCGCATACCTGCAAAAATTTTATCTTTTAGATATTGGAAATGATTCTGCGATAGTTTTTGCTCGCCGTCAGCTGCTATCAATTCGTGGATATATTCACTTTTTTGACGTTGTTGGGGATTCGATATCATTTCCCGTGTAAAAATGCTTGGATGCGCTGCATTGAGAATGACAAGCTTTTCGACAAGGTGAGGAAAAAACGCAGCGAGAGGCCATGCAATTGCACCGCCCCAATCATGTGCCACGAGAATAACTTTATCCTGTGGCGCCACACTTTTTATAAATTTAGCAATAAATTGTATTAGATTAGGCACTTCAAAAAATGACTGTTGTTGTGGTTTATCACTTAAATTATAACCAGGAAGATCAGGCGCTATGACCCGATAATCATTCGAAAAGTAATCTAATTGTGCGTGCCATGTACCCCAGTATTCAGGAAAACCATGTAAAAAAACCATAGTTTGTTGGGCTTTGTTAGCTGATGTCACGGCTTCTACATAGTGTATATTGACGTTTTCAATGTCGACTGTGTGATGTTTCATGATAAGGCTCACCAATTATTGACTCAAAAAATAACAAAAAAAAGCGGACAATTAACATTGTCCGCTTGTTATATTTCCCTGCTTAGCTTTTTATTATTTTATACGGGGAATTGCCCCAAAAGCTTAAACAATATTAAATTGTTCCTCTTCCATATTCATCAAGTTATCTGCACCAGATTCCATGGCAGAAACTAGAGAACGTGTACGAGTCAATAAACGGTCAAAATAGAACTTAGCGGTATGTAATTTTGCTTTGTAAAATTCTGGATCGTTCGTACCTTCATCAAGTTTTTGTTGTGCAACAACAGCCATTTTAAGCCAAAAATACCCTACGACTACGTAACCAGAATACATTAAGTAATCAACAGAGGCGGCACCCAGTTCTGCTGGGCTTTTGGCAGCGCGTTGCATAATGTCTTCAGTTATTTGATGCCATTCATCGCAATGTTTATCGATACTGTTAGACCAGGCATTAAACAGACTTTTATCACGAATACTCTTACAATATTCTTTGACTTCATCAGTAAATATATTCAACAACTTGCCATTAGAACCCACTACTTTTCTAGCTAACAAATCAATAGCTTGAATACCTGTGGTGCCTTCGTACATAGTACAAATACGGGTATCACGAGCAAGTTGTTCCATGCCCCATTCTGCTATAAAGCCATGACCACCATAAACCTGCATTCCATAACTAGTGGACTCTTGAGCCGTTTCAGTGAGGAATGCTTTAACGATAGGTGTTAACAACGCCAATTTAGCTTCAGCTAATTTCTTAGCCGCTTCATCTTCGCTGACATGTGTAATATCAACCAATTGCATTGCATATATCGCTAACGCTCTATTGCCTTCAGCGAAGGCTTTTTGAGTCAACAACATACGCCGAACATCTGGATGATTAATAATCGCATCTGCAGGACCGTCAGGATTTTTAACGCCAGTCATAGCTCTAAATTGCAAACGATCTTTAGCGTAAGACAACGCGCCTTGAAAAGCGGCTTCAGAGGCTGACAAACCTTCTAAACCTGTACCAATTCGCGCTGTGTTCATAAATGTGAACATGCAGTTCAGGCCACGATTTTCAGTGCCCACTAAATAACCTTTGGCGCCATCAAAATTAATGACACAAGTTGCCGAACCTTTTATACCCATTTTGTGTTCAATCGAACCACAAGACACCGCATTTCGCTCTAATTTCTCACCTTCAGGACCCGCATGAAACTTAGGCACCACAAATAGTGAAATGCCTTTTGTTCCGCTAGGTGCATCGGGTAAACGTGCAATAACAATATGTACAATATTTTCAGACATGTCGTGCTCACCGGCCGAGATAAAAATCTTGGTACCCGTCAAGCTATAGGTGCCGTCAGCGTTAGGTTCAGCTTTACATTTCAGCATCCCTAAATCCGACCCACAATGAGGTTCGGTCAAACACATGGTGCCTGTCCAACTGCCGCCTACTAGGTTGTGTAAAAACATTTTTTGCTGTTCAGGCGTGCCGTGCTCTTTTAAGGTTTCAATACAACCTTGACTTAAACCCGGGTACATTGCCCAAGAATGATTAGCTGAGGAAAACCACTCTGCCATCACACTATTTAACGAATAAGGAAGACCTTGACCACCAAACTCTTCAGGATGCGCCATTCCAGTCCAGCCACCGTCAACATATTGCTGGTACGCTTCTTTAAAACCAGTAGGAGTCGTAACCACTCCATCGTCCCATGTACAGCCTTCGGCATCACCGCTAGCATTAATAGGAGCCAATACATTTTCGGCAAATTTGGCCGCTTCTGAGAAAATCGCTTCAACCATATCTGGTGTGGCTTCAGAATAACCCAAATCCGCATAATGTTTTTCATAACCTAATAATTCGTTCATCACGAATAAGGCTTCTTTTTGTGGGGCCTTAAAATATTGCATAACTCTAACCTCTTAAATCTTTACATATCTTTGGCTTCGTTTGTCACCAAGCCTGAAGTTCTAAATCTAGTAAACTTCAAATAAACCTGCAGCACCCATACCGCCACCAATACACATAGTACAGACTACATATTTAGCACCACGACGTTTACCTTCAATTAAGGCGTGACCGACCATACGCGCACCACTCATACCATAAGGGTGACCTATTGAAATAGCACCACCGTTAACGTTTAGAATACTGTCATCAATACCTAATTTGTCACGGCAATATAACACTTGCACAGCGAAAGCTTCGTTAAGCTCCCATAAACCAATGTCGTTCATGGTTAAGCCGTGTTGCTTGAGTAATTTTGGAATAGCGAAAACTGGACCGATTCCCATTTCATCTGGTTCACAACCTGCTACAGCAATGCCGCGATAGGCACCCAATGGAGTCAAGTTTTGTTGTTCAGCAAGTTTGCTACTCATGATAACGCTGGCAGAGGCACCGTCAGACAATTGGCTAGCATTACCCGCGGTTATCACACCACCTTCAATTACCGGTTTTAAATTTTTCAAACCTTCTAAAGTTGTTTCAGCGCGGTTGCCTTCGTCTTTACTTAGGGTGACTTCGTGGAAACTTTCTTCTTTCGTCTCACGATCCACTACTACTTTAGTTGCCGTTACTGGCACTATCTCATCGTCAAATTTACCTGCAGCTTGAGCAGCAGCAGTGCGCATTTGGCTTTGATACGCATATTCATCTTGCACGTCACGATTAATACCGTATCTCGCAGCGACGACTTCAGCAGTTTGCAACATTGGCATATAAATATCTTTATGCATTTTAGCCAAAGCTGGATCCACCATGCGGTGAGTGTTCATGAATTTGTTTTGCACCAAACTGATAGAATCTAATCCACCCGCAACCATTACTGGCACATTGTCAGTAATGACATGTTTTGCAGCTGTAGCTATGGCGTACATACCTGAGCTACATTGGCGATCTAGCGTCATACCTGAGACTGAAGTGGGTAGTCCACCAGCAAGCCCAGCAAGACGACCAATATTCATACTACCACTACCTTGGGTTAATGCGCTGCCCATAATGACATCATCAACACTGGCAGGATCGATTCCAGACTTTCTTACCGCTTCACGAATAGCGTGGCCACCCAAACTTGGCGCTTCAAGATTATTAAATGCACCTTTATAGGCACGGCCAATTGGAGTTCTAGCGGTTGATACTATGACTGCTTCTTTCATAAATTTCTCTTTTTAAAAATGCTTAAATTCGTTAATTGTAAGGCAAATATCTGACACTAAAGGTCAGCGAATCGTTTGCCTTGCTCTGCTAATTTTTTCAGTAACGGTGCGGGTTCAAACCAATTTTTACCGTGTTCACCCAGTTCATCCCGATACTTGCACATAGCGTCATATACGGTTTTTACACCAATTTCATCGGCATATTGCATCGGGCCACCGCGATAAACAGGGAAGCCATAGCCGTACACATAAATAACGTCTATATCGCTGGACTTGGCTGCAATACCTTCTTCCAAGATCAAAGCCCCTTCGTTAATCATAGGAAATATAATACGCTCGATGATTTCTTGGTCACTTATGTCACGCTGAGCTATACCTAGGCGAGCCGCTTCAGATTTAGCTAACTCAAGTACACTAGGATCAGGAATAGGTTTGCGGCTACCTGCTTCATACAAGTAGACACCTTTGCCGCATTTTAAGCCCACTCTGCCCTGCTCAACTAACTTGTCAGCGAGTATGCAGTAGGTTGGATCGTGTTTGATAAATTCGCGACGTGATTCACGCACAAAGGCACCAATATCTTGCCCGGCCATGTCACCCATAGTGAAAGGACCCATAGGTAGACCAAAGTCATAAATAACCTTATCTACATGCTCAGGGGTAGCGCCTTCTAACATCATGCGGTTGGCTTCGCGGCCATAGGTTTCGATCATACGGTTACCCACAAATCCAAAACATACCCCAACTAAAACCGCGACCTTGTTGATCTTTTTCGCCATTTTCATGGTTGTTTTAATCACTTCAGGAGAGGTTTTGCTGGTTTTAACCACTTCCAATAACTTCATAACATTGGCTGGACTAAAGAAATGTAAACCAATCACGTCTTCTGGACGTTTAGTGGCTTCACCAATTTCATCAATATCCAAAGTTGAAGTATTAGACGCCAAAATTGCGCCAGGCTTACATACCGCATCTAGTGCTTTAAAGACTTCTTGTTTAACAGACATTTTTTCAAACACAGCTTCAATGACTAAATCCACATCACTCAATGCTGCATATTCAGTAGAGCCCGTTAACAATGCCATTCTTTCTTCAACTTGCTCAGCGGTTAGCTTGCCTTTTTTAGCTGAATTTTCGTAATTTTTACGAATTAACGCCAAACCTTTATCTAAAGCTTCTTGTTTAAGCTCAAGCATAATAACGGGGATACCCACGTTGGCAAAATTCATGGCGATACCGCCACCCATAGTCCCTGCGCCAATAATACCCACCGTTTTGATGTCTCTTACTGGTGTATCTTTATTGAAATCTTTGACGTGAGAGGCTGCACGTTCAGCAAAAAAGAAATGCTGTTGCGCTCGCGCTTCTTTAGAGCGCATACATTCCATAAACAACTCACCTTCGCGAACTAAACCTTGAGCGAAAGGTAACTCTACTGCCGCTTCAACCGCTTGAATACAACGTTCGGGAGCAAAAAAGCCTCTGGCTTTGACTGCTAGTCCTTCACGGTATTGCGCGAATAATTCTTTAGGTGCGCTGCTCGCATCAATTTCTACATCACAGGTTTTACGTACCTTGCTACCGTCGGCAATGACTTTTTCACAAAATGCCAACGCACTGCTCAACAATGTTTCGGATGAATCCACTACCACATCAAAAACACCAGGTAGTTTTTTAGCAGCAACAGGACGACCAGAAACAATCATATCAAGTGCTTGTTGCACACCAGCTAAACGAGGTAGACGCTGAGTACCACCCGCTCCTGGTAAAATACCGAGATTTACTTCTGGCAAACCTACTTTATTCGACCCAAACGTGACTCTGTAATGACAAGACAACGCCACTTCTAAACCTCCGCCAAAGGCTGGACCGTTTAAAACCGCGATAACTGGCTTAGGTGAATTTTCTATTACATCTAACACTACTGGTAAGTTTGGCTCTAAATCACCACCAGAAAATTCGCTGATATCAGCGCCACCAGAAAACAAGTTTTGTTTTGATGAAATAACAATGACTTCAACAGACTCATCAGCAATGGCTGTATTTAAATGCTCAATTAATCCAACGCGTACAGATTTTGACAATGCATTCACTGGGGGATTTTGCATCCATAACGCTGCAACTTTATTTGCAGAAGGAGTACTAATTAGCTCATAACCGACTGCTGCTTGTGATTCATTTTGACTCATATAGACCTCTTACCAGCTTAATAATATCAGCGGATACTAGGCTACCCGCCCCAATCATTCTAATTTATTGATTTTATACTGCAGAATAAGCATAGATTATTAGCGATAGATTCGAACACAGATTGATCAAGCTTTGAATCTATTCACTAAATGGATAATTCTGCATTAGTCTGAGCAAGTTGACTTTTCGTGACACATTTGATGTTCTAAGTACAATTAGTTTACAAAAACATTACATCGAGAGACAAGCCTTGCAGTATTTGACCACTCCAGAACACTGTTTCGAACCCATAACCGACTTTTGTTATCCTGCTCATTATTTACAAGTAAATGATTGTGAAGGAGGTTCACTCAAACTCCACTATATCGATGAAGGCCCTAAAGACGCTAATGTTGTGTTAATGCTGCATGGCGAACCTAGCTGGTCATATTTGTACCGAAAAATGATCGACCCAGTTGTCGCTGCAGGTTATCGCGTTATCGCCCCTGATTTGATTGGTTTTGGAAAATCAGATAAACCCACTGAGCGCAAAGATTATACCTTTCAAAGACATGTAGATTGGATACGTGAAGTTGTCCTGCAATTGAACCTAAAGGACATCACTTTGGTTTGTCAGGATTGGGGCGGTTTATTAGGGCTACGTTTGGTTGCGGAACATTCGGATTTATTTGCACGAGTTTTAGCGGCCAACACTATGTTGCCTACTGGCGATCATCCGGCCAGTGAAGCCTTTTTAAATTGGCAATCCTACTCTCAAGAAGTACCTGTGTTTCCAGTCGCTGGGATTATAAAAGGCGGCACAGTTAGCCCCTTAAGCCCTGAAGTAATGGCCGCATATGATGCGCCCTTTCCTGACGAAACCTATAAGGCCGGGGTACGTCAGTTTCCGTTACTGGTGCCGACTACCCCAAATAATCCAGCAAGCCCAGCGAATAGACGCGCCTGGCAATCATTGCAGCAATTCGAGAAGCCTTTTATCACAGCATTTAGTGATTCAGATCCGGTTACCGCAGGGGGCGACAAAATTATGCACAAGCTTATTCCTGGCTGCGCAGGACAGGCCCATACCACTATTGAACAAGGGGGGCATTTTTTACAAGAAGACAAAGGTGAAGAACTCGCTAGCGTGTTGTTAACCTTTATGAATGCCAACCCACTTTAATTATTTAGTTATAAAAGAATAGGAACCATTTGATGGACGAGTTATTAGATTTTAGCGGTAAAGTTGCCTTGATTACTGGCGCAGGCGGCGGTTTTGGCCGTTTGTTAGCGCAAGGACTTGCCAAACGTGGATGTCAGTTGGTGATAAGTGATATCAATCAAAAAAACTTGGATGAAACTTTGGCTTCGTTACCAGACCAAGATAATGCTATAGCGATGTTGTGTGACGTATCCAAAGAACAAGACTGTAAAAATATGGTCGATAGTGCTCTGGCAAAGTTTGGACGCGTTGATATAGGCGTGAACAATGCAGGTATTGCCCACGAAATGACACCTTTGCACAAATTAAATGAAGAAACTATGCACAGCCAGTTTAACGTAAACGTTAATGGTGTCTTGTTTGGTATGAAATACCAAATTGAGGCTATGCTCAAACAAGGTGAAGGGCACGTATTAAATATCAGTTCTTTGGCGGGTTTAGGCGGCGCACCTAAAGGTGGAGCCTACGCAGCAGCGAAACATGCTGTAGTCGGTTTAACCCGAACCGCTGCCGTGGAATACGCTAGAAAAGGCGTGCGCTGTAATGCCATTTGCCCTTTTTATAGCCCGACTGCCATTTTAGGCGAATTCGCTTCTGAAGAAGGCCAATCCCAGCTAGCGAGGGGTACACCTATGAAACGTTTATCTAGGCCACAAGAGGTGGTGAATACAATGTTATTAATATTGTCTCCAGGCAATTCTTATATGACAGGGCAAACTGTAGCAGTAGACGGTGGTGTAACCGCTTGGTAGGCGCCAAGTTTAGATCTAAGAACGACTAAAAAGAAATAGTGAGCCACAGAACCAAGCGAAGACACGGATTATAAGTAGTAGTTGAAAATTCAGTCTTCATCCAATGATTGCCATCTGTGGTCTAACCCTTTTGTATTGATAAAAATACTAGTAAATTAAAGGAAAAAATATGCAAGCTTTGATGATGAATTCTCAATTGATGATTTCTTCGATATTACGTCATGCAGACAAAAACTTCCCAGACTCAGAAATTGTTTCGGTTACAGCGGATAACCCTAGACACAGACATACCTACAAAGACTTTGCTAATCGCAGCCGTCAATTGGCCAATGCTCTAGTGACGTTAGGCGCTAAGTTTGGTGATCGTATTGGTACATTAGCATGGAACGATTATCGCCACTTAGAGCTTTATTATGGTGTATCTGGCAGCGGCATGGTGTGCCATACCATTAATCCTAAATTGTTCCCGGAACAAGTGAACTACATAATCAATCATGCCGAAGATAGATTTATCTTTGTAGATTTATTAGTGGTTCCTCTTTTAGAAGCGCTCAAAGACCATCTTCCTAAAGTTGAGGGCTACATCATATTAACCGATGAAGCACATATGCCAGCTACCACCTTACCTAATGTGATGTGTTACGAAACCTTGTTAAGCAAGCAGTCTACCTCGTTTGAGTGGCCTGAATTTGATGAAAATACTGCCAGCGCTATGTGTTATACCTCGGGAACCACAGGCAATCCTAAAGGTGTGGTGTATAGCCATCGCTCTACTTTGTTACATGCATTGGGTGGTAGCATGCCAGATGTGGTTGCCGCATCTTATAAAGAAACCACATTGCCGATTGTGCCAATGTTTCACGTTAACGCCTGGGGCGCGCCTTATGCTGCATTAATGGCAGGCTCTAAGATGGTGATGCCAGGACCCAAAATGGCCGACGGCGAAGCCTTGCAAAACCTGATTGAAACCGAAAACGTTACCTTCAGTTCGGGTGTGCCTACCATTTGGTTAGGGTTATTAGATTACTTGGAAAAAAGTGGCAAAACCATTCCAAGTATGAATCGAGTGAGTGTCGGCGGCGCAGCTTGCCCAAGAACCATCATAGAACGTTTTAAAGACAACCATGGTGTAGAAGTTATTCAAGGCTGGGGCATGACTGAAACCAGCCCTCTAGGTACCATTTTCTGTAAAAAAGCCGGCATGGATGATTTGTCTGAAGAAGAGCTGATTGATTTACAATGTTTACAAGGACGCGGTGTATTTGGTATCGAAATGCGTATTGTTGATGAAAACAATCAAGAGTTACCATGGGATGGAGTGGCGTTTGGAGCACTTAAAGTTCGTGGTCCTTGGGTCGCGAGTGGTTATTATGGTTTATCTCAAGTTCCGGGTTCAGAAGGCTGCCCAGTAGATGAGCTTGGATGGTTTGATACCGGAGACGTGGCGACTATTACCCCTCAGGGTTATATGCAAATTACCGACCGCACAAAAGATGTAATCAAAACCGGTGGGGAATGGGTCAGCTCGATAGATATTGAAAACGCTGCGGTAAGTCATCCTGATGTTGCGGAAGCCGCAGCCATAGGTCGCTATCATCCAAAATGGACAGAGCGTCCGTTACTGGTTGTAGTGCGCCAAGCTGGTACAAATGTGACCACCGAACAAATGTTAGAATTTCTTCGTGAAAAACTACATAAACTCTCTATTCCAGATGATGTGGTATTTGTTGACGAGTTACCCCACACAGCGACCGGAAAACTCAATAAATTAGCATTGAGAAAATCCTTAGAGGATTATCAATTTCCAACAACAGCTTAATCCTAAAAGCCTGGGCGTAAACCACGCCTAGGCTTTCTTTTCTTCGCATCCATCTACTGACTATCTTCTATTTACTATCTCCTATCTCCTATCTCCTATCTCCTGCGTCGCTCTCCAATCTCATTCTTGTGCAAATTCTTTAAAAAACGCATTGTCATCCTCAAGCATTGCAAAACCAAATATCCAGCAAATTTCAGATACGTCAGAAAAGTCTATTCCTCCTTTGGCAACAGCTGGATTGTTGTAACGCCCTTCAACCCCGTTATATTTATCGGCGATATTAAGCGCTAACTCCCATATGTTAACGAGTTGGGGGTCAGAAACATATTTGCGCCAATCGGGCATGTGATCAGACTTAAACCCGGGAGTGCCATTATTCTTCGCATTGCCGTCAGGAATTTTATGATAAGCCGAGTTTGCTTGTGTGTAAGCTAAATCAACTGGGTTGGCAGAATCCTCATTCCAATCACTGTGTTGAACTACATGTATTCGTGTTTTTGTATCCACGCTTGGGTGATGTTGTTTAATGGTGCGAATAACATCTGCTGTAAAATTGGATTGCCCCGCTTCGGCGATCCAAATGTTTCCTGAATTTTTCAAGGTTGCAGCCACTTCACCACTTACAACCTTAAGTGCTTGTTCGTATTGAGTATGTGCGTTGACCCAGCGCTGCTTGAAAGATAATTCAAACAGTTTAGGTGCAGGTACATATAAACCGTCTTGGTCGCCGTAAGCGCCAGCTACAGCAATGTAATTGACCTTTTGAAACCTTTTATCTGCAAGCATTGTGGCTGTTGCTGCAATTGAATGAATATCATCAACATCTGTCTTACTATCAAATTGAGCTAATAACAGATCTTTCTCAATATTAAACTGTCCTAATTGCGCTTTGTGCTGCACTTCTTTGGCCTGCACTAAGCTAGTCAAAATGACTAAAATAGAACTCAAAAATATTAGTTTACATGGCGACATAGTTAACTCCTTTAAAAATAAGTAAGGTTTCTGAACCAAGCCTTCAGAATATGTCGCCTTAAATCAGCGATCAATGAATTAGCCTGATATCCCAAAAAACGTAAATCAAAAAACAAAACTCATACCTTGATTTCATTCGTCTCCAGCCTTTTTCATCATTCTACGTACACATTTGTTAACCTTTTCTAGATTGCTTTTTTCAACAATTTGATTAGGGTGCCAGCTCTCAAATCAGTGACTCACTATAAAAACACTTCAGGAAAAAATCATGGTTATTAAAAATTTGTGTGTATGGTTATTGCTAAGTTTGACTGTTTCAGTCAGCAGCTATGCCAAAGAAAGCGCATTTCGCCTATCGACATTTATCAAACCTAGTTTTCAACAAATTACGCTAAAAATTGACCCAGACAGTCCAACATTTAGTGGTGAAACCACTATTACGATCGATGTGACCAAGGCAACAGATACCATTGGTTTTTACCAAAAAGATCTCAATATTCAAGAAGCGTACTTAAGCAATGGAGACACCAAAATACCACTAACTGTGACCTCTCATGACTACGAGATTCAGCACGGCAAAGCAAGCCGAAATATAGCGGCTAATCGTTATAAATTGCATATAATATTTAACGGTAAATTTAATACCTCTTCAGATGGTATGTATTTGTCGAAGTTTGAAGGTCTGAACTATATCTTTACACAATTTGAAGATATGTACGCTAGACGGGCATTTCCAAGTTTTGACGAGCCTGGCTTTAAAATACCTTATCAGATGACAATAAAGTCTCCTGAAAAACACACAGTGTTGTCGAATACATTAGTTAAAAAACGCACAGTCAAAGACGGCTGGCAGACAGTAGAATTTAACAAAACTAAACCTATGCCCACTTATTTAATTGCACTAGCAGTGGGAGAGTTAGACTCTTACGATATCCCCAATTTAAGCGTTCCGGGAAAAATATACACACCTAAAGGTCAGGCGCAGCGAACTAAGTTTGCAGCCAAACATACCGCTGGGATTTTACAGAGTTTAGAAAACTACTTTGGCTCGGCGTACCCCTATGAAAAATTAGACTTTGTAGCCGTACCTAACTTTACTTTTGGGGCCATGGAAAATGTTGGTTTAGTGACTTACCGCAGCAGTTTGTTATTACTAGAAGACGAACCTCGCTTAGCCGAACAAAGTAGCACATTGAATGTGATTGCCCACGAATTGGCCCATATGTGGTACGGAAACTTAGTAACCATGGCATGGTGGGATGACCTATGGTTAAACGAAGCCTTTGCCTCATGGATGGCCAGCAAAGTCATGATGGAGTTATACCCAGAGCAAAACTTCAAAGGGCAATTGGTACAAGAAGGCGCATTTGGTGCCGATGCTAGCCCTACTGTTAAACCGGTTAAAAAGATTGTAAAAAGTCAAACAGATGTAATGGATGGCCTTGGCTTAAATTACAGTAAAGGCGAGTCTATTTTGCAACTTATCGAGTCTTTAGTGGGTGAAAAGCCCTTTCAGAAAGGCATTCAAAAGTACATGAAAAACAACGCATTTAAGAATGCCCAAGCAGATGATTTATGGGAAGTGCTATCTACTGTTGCTGATTTCGATGTACCCGCAATGATGAAAACCTACCTCGAACAACCAAGTTATCCGTTGGTCGAATTTGCAGCAAATGGTGAGGTTAGCCAATCTCGTTATCATCTAAAAGGTGCAGAAGTACAAGAACAAACTTGGATTGTGCCTCTTGCCATCAGTTATAAGAAAAACGGTAAAATATCGCGTACTAATTTGTTCCTTAACTCAGCCCAAACGACAGTCAGTGAGCTCTCTGAAGCAGATTGGATTTTCCCTAACGAAAACGCCATGGGGTATATGCGCTGGAAAGTATCACCAGAACAACTTACAGCCTTGTTAGAAGACGTATCAGTTTTAAACGTTCGTGAGAAAAAATCACTTTTATACAATACTCAAGCACTGTTTTCAGCGGGCAAAATAGAATTAGCTGATTTAATGGCAGTGATGGATACCTTAGTTGATGACAAAGATCCAATGATTGGCAGCGCGGTTGTTAGTACTTTGAATGACTTCTTATATTTAGTAGATAAAGACAATGAAGCCATGTTCGGTCAATTTGCGGCCAAAAAGCTGATGCCGTGGTTTGAACGTTTAGGTGTCGAAGATCAACCTAACGATTCGACAGACACCACCCGTTTACGAGGCGCTGTATACGGTATTTTAAGTCGTTATGCTAATACCCCACAGGTGGAAAAAATCAGTTCAGAACTTGCCAACCAATATCTGAAAGACCCGACTAGTGTTCCTAGAAGTATCGCCACTAGAGCCTTACGTAACATGGCGCGATTTAGTCAACAAGATTGGTTTACCATTCTACGAGATTTCTATATTGCCAATACTGATGCGAATATTAGAGGAACGGTCAGTCGAGCGATGATTTTCACTGAAGAGCAGCAGGTAGAAAAAGCCCTAGATTTTGCTCTATCTGATCATGTTAGCCCGGCCAATGCTATTACTAACGTATATGTCGCGATGAGTAGTTTGGATGATAAAACACTATTCTACGCTTGGTTAGATAAGAACTTTGATGCTTTATCTAAAAAAATGCCCGCTTTCCATATTGCCAGAATGCCAGAGTATTTCTCAACCTCTTGTAATGCGAGCAACATCCAACTTGCTGAAAAATTCTACAAGGACAAAAAAGCCAATTTTGAGGGCATGGCTCGCAGTTATGATATTGCCAATTACAGCGCCAAATTGTGCTTATCGTTAAAACAAGCGAATCAAACTAATTTTAACCATTATTTGCAGCAAGCTACTCAGCAACAAGCGACCCAAAACTAATACCTCAAAATATTTTGATTTGAAACAAAAAACCGACTCTAATGTCGGTTTTTTTATGAGTGTATTTAGATATGTGCGGCATATTGCCGCTTGAATCGATATAGATGAATAGTGAATTTGATTTTGCAGCCACCGATTAACACTATATAGTTTGCAGACAGAAATCTCTGCAAATCAAAAAAGTACAGTATTAAAGTGGGTATCCTATTACTTGCTTAAGGAGTAACACCTATGCCAAACCTTAACGGCTTGTACCAAATTACCTCAGATAGTAATTTGTCTCATGAGCAAAAGATGGGTGCGTTATTAAAGTTTGGGTTAGATTTTTTTCAGCTTGAATTAGCTATCATAAGCGAAATAAAAGATGACGAGTACATAGTGCGCTACGGCCTCTCTCCTGACGACTCTCTACTGACGGGCACCATTTTTCCTGTTGGCGAAACATATTGCTTACATACCTTAGCCACCGATCAAGCGCTTTCGTTTCATCATGCAGGTAAGAGTCGTATTGCCCAGCACCCATGTTATATAAACTTTGGTTTAGAGAGTTATATTGGCGCTCCACTTTTAGTTGAAGGTAAACGTTTTGGCACGATTAACTTTTCGGCTAGCGCTGCCCGGCAACAGCCATTTAGTGACGCAGAGCATGAATTTGTAGAGTTACTGTCACACTGGGTCGGTAATGAAATGGCTCGGAATGAAAAGCTCACATTACTGCAACAGCAACAAAAACGCATGGCGCGCCAACAAGATATATTGGAACAAATGGGCCAATTGGCGGGTGTGGGGGCTTGGGAAGTTGATCTCATTAATGAAAAAATCTATTGGTCTAAAGAAACCAAAAAAATCCACGAAGTAGACGACGATTTCGAACCAACTCTAGAAAGTGGCATAAATTTCTATAAAGAGGGAGAGAGTCGAGAGCGAATTACTTTGTTCGTAAATAGGATAATAGAACAGGGTGGTCATTTTTCTGGCGAGTTTGAGATTGTTACCCAAAAAGGCAAAGCCAAGTGGGTAGCGTCTAAGGGAAGAGCCGAATTTGAAGACGGACAATGTGTAAGGCTAATCGGTGCTTTTCAAGATATTACCGAACAGGTTAACTCGCGAGTTCAATTAGAAACGAGACACAAAGAACTCTCATTGGCATTAGAATCCCGCAGTTTATTTTTGGCCAATATGAGTCACGAAATTCGTACCCCTATTAACGGTGTACTAGGTATGCTGCAAATATTAGAAGGCTCGGAGTTAACCTCTGAACAACAGCACTTTTTAGAATTGGCTACAGATAGTGCAAAATCGTTGTTAGGTATTGTCAGTGATATTTTAGACTTTACTAAAGTGGATTCTGGTCAATTGACCCTAGAAAGTTTACCAGTAAACCTCAATCAACTATTAAATAATTGTGTCGATATTTTTACCCCTTTAGTAAATGAAAAATCATTAGAAGTCATTAAAGAGTTTGATTCAATTCAAAATATCATAGCCATCACCGACCCCACTAGGCTACGGCAAATTTGCTCAAATTTACTGTCTAATGCCATTAAGTTTACACCGCGAGGCCAGGTAATAGTGACCCCTCAGTTAACCTTACATGATAACAATCAAGCCACGTTAACCCTAACAGTGCGAGATACCGGAGTGGGGATCACAGAAGAGCAGCAAGCTCTGCTATTTTCCCCCTTTAATCAAGCCGACAAATCCACCACC
This sequence comes from Paraglaciecola arctica, assembly GCF_018861065.1. GTDB lineage: Bacteria > Pseudomonadota > Gammaproteobacteria > Enterobacterales > Alteromonadaceae > Paraglaciecola > Paraglaciecola arctica_B. The sequence continues at coordinate 105,046 of NZ_JAHKQO010000028.1, read as the reverse complement.
CGCAAATATGGTGGTACAGGACTCGGACTGTCTATCACCCGGAAAATTTGCCAGTTAATGGGTGGAGATGTGAGTGTTGAAAGTAACTTAAACCAAGGCAGTCTCTTTACAGCAAAAATTAATATTGAAGTTCGCAATGCTGAAAGCCAAGTTTCAGATGTATCTAAAGCCTTATCTGAAAACATCGATCTTAGCCAGCTTAGAGTATTAGTGGTTGAAGACAATGAGATTAATCAGGTGGTGATATGCGAAATGCTAAAGCAACGAAATATTCCACATGAAGTTGTCAATGATGGAGTCGAGGCTTTGGCCATACTTGAGCATGAAACTAAACTCAATCGCTCTTTTTCGTTAATTTTAATGGACTGCCAAATGCCCAATATGGATGGTTACCAAGCATCTAAGCTTATTAGACAGTTATCCTCACCCGTGGCATCCATTCCCATTATTGCGTTAACTGCCAATGCCATGTCTGGAGAGCGTGATAAGTGTTTTGCCAGCGGTATGAATGAGTATTTATCTAAACCAGTTGAGCAATCTATACTGTATTCAATGTTAGAAAAATTTGTTTAGTGATTTTGTGTTGTTATAAGACTTGAGAGGTCACGGCTCTGCTAATTTACTTGAATCCTCTTCTTTTAGGCCTCCGAACATAGTGTCTTAGGAGTTTTGATGTCTTTGCCCCCCTTTCAAAAAACTCACGCATTATTGAGAATGATTTGCATTTGAATTTATATTTCCTTACCCTTTAATCCCTATATGCAGTTCCGTATACGATTTATCCTTAGTGGATGTAAAGGTAGTTAATTAATGAAAAAAAGTATCCTAGCCTCCTCCATTACCTTTGTAAGTATGGTAAATGGTGCGCTTGCCGATTCTCCTAAGACAGCTGACGAAACAGTCACTATTTATGGCAACACCAGCAATGCACAAGCTGCGACTGGTGCTGCTCAATATATTGCTGAAGAAGAGTTAGCTAAGTTTGTTTACAGCGATATTCAAAGAGTTGTTCGCCAGATCCCTGGCGTATCCGTTCAAGTAGAAGACGGCTATGGATTACGCCCCAATATTAGCATCCGAGGAGTGGCAACTGAGCGTAGTGGCAGAATCACCTTACTTGAAGACAATATATTGATTGCTCCTGCGCCCTACTCTGCTCCATCAGCTTACTACTTTCCTACTATGGGCCGCATGAGTGCAGTTGAGGTAGTGAAAGGACCAGCCGCTATTACCCAGGGGCCTTACACAATTGGTGGCGCACTAAATATGGTGTCTACGCCTATTCCCGAAACCCAAGGTGGGCAGGTCACGTTAGAAGCGGCCCAAGACGCAACCTATCGTTTACACGCAAACGTTGGCGATACACGCGACAATGGTTTGGGTTATTTAATTGAGGCCCACCAATGGCAATCGGATGGTTTTCAAGATATTGACCGCAGTAACAGTAATACAGGTTTGGACGTTACCGACTTAACGGCAAAGGTAACTTATGCACCTAGCGGTTCGGCCCACAGCGTTGCGTTAAAACTACAAGTTACTGACCAAGACTCAGAGCAGAGCTATTTAGGGTTAACAGACAAAGACTTTCGACAAAACAGTACGAGACGTTATGGCTTGTCTGAGTTAGATAATATTAGCACCGAACATAGCCAAGTAATTCTGCGTTATGGTTATGAAATCAACAAAAATATGAACATCACCGCAACTGTCTATAACAACCAACATGAACGTAACTGGTTTAAAACCGAAGGCATTGATTTGGACGGTAGTGAAAATGCCCAAGACTTTTCTAGTAGTAGTTGGTCCAATGTCATATCAGCAATCAATAACAATGAAAGCTTAAATGGCGTAAGCGTTAATCAACTGCAAGGTATTTTAGATGGCGAAATTGATACGGCCCAAGGTAGCATTCAAATACGTTCTAATGCTCGTGAATACTTCTCTCGCGGCATTCAGTTTGGCCTATTTTGGGATAAAACTGTAGGTGAAGTTAAACACCAATTAGAACTGGGTGTTAGGTTACATGAAGATGAAGAAGACCGTTTACAACGCAACAGTACGTATCAGCAAATTAATGGCCAATTACATCTCAATGACTTGGGAGAATTAGGTAATGCGGGGAATCGTATCCAAGAAGCCCAAGCACTAGCTGTACATATTTATGATCGTATCGAATTTAACAATTGGGTGTTAACACCAGGAATTCGTTTCGAAGACATCGAACAACAGCGTACACGTTTCAACGATGGTGAAACACGTACTTTTCGTGACGATCGAGAAAACAACACACAAGTTGTATTACCGGGCTTAGGTGCCTTATATAAGATTGATGAGAGTTTCACCTTAGTTGCAGGTGCACATAAAGGTTTCACAGCTCCAAGCAACTCACCAGATGTGAGAGAAGAAGAAGCGATTAATTACGAAATTGGCTTTCGCTTTGCAAATAACACACTTAATGCCGAAGCCATTTATTTTCTAAGTGATTACGACAATTTGTTAGGTGAATGCACCGCTTCATCTGGCAGTGATTGTGAAATTGGTGATGCCTTTAATGGTGACGCGGCCACAGTCCAAGGTATTGAATTGGTTTTAAAAACTGAACTCACTGAATTCAATGGAATAACAGTGCCTTTCAATATGACTTATACCTACATCGATAGTGAATTTGATACTGACATTGCCGACACGGCGTTTTTCGGCGATGTTAGTGCCGGTGATTCAATCCCTTACATTCCAGAAAACCAAGGTCAACTATCTATTGGTTTAGAGGCGAATAGTTGGTCAGCTTATATCAATGGAGTATATGTTGATAAAGTATGTGTGAGAGCCTCTTGTGCTGATTTCGAACGCACTGATGGCAGTTTTACTGTGGATGTGAGTGGTAACTACCAAATATCTAACGATTTAAAACTATTCGCGCGTATCGAAAACCTAACCGATGAACAAGATATTGTAAGTAGACAACCATACGGTGCTCGTCCAAATAAAACACGTACCTTTTCGGTTGGGGCACAATATAGTTTTTAATCTATCATTCATTGAGTAAAGAACCTAAACAACAAAAATAGCGAAAATAAGGACATTTAAGCCGTACGTAATATTCAACTATAATCCGGTAATCTTGATTACCGGATTTTTTAATACCACTGACTAAAGAGCTAACATGATTTATACCAATTACATTGCAGTAAACAGTTAGATATTCTCTATTGCCTTGAAGTCACTTTTAAATTTGTAAATAAAATATGTGGAGATAAGATAGCCGCTCTCTCTCATTTCTCAAAAAATGAAACATTCAATAATATAAACCTCTAAGAAGTGCGCGTTTTCATGCTGATTTTAATTTGTCGGGGCTAGATTAGCTTTCACTGCCGTATTTAAAAGTCATACAGATCATCTCGACTATTCCGTCCCATTATCGAAACATCTATATATATCACCCAGTCCCGTTATCGAGAAAAATTACCTTCTACCTCTTACAAATAAACACTAAACCATTGAAAAATAAAGATATTTAGTTTTGGCACAAGCGTTGCTTACTCAGTACATAAGTAAGACCTAAGTGACACAAGGTAAATTAATAAATGGACATCGTTCGCGAAAAGCCCAAAAAGAAAATCACAGTAAAGATTGTGGGAATAGTGGCATTAGTCATCATCTTGTTTTTTGTAGTAAAACTTGTCTTTAATCGTGACGCATCAACCTATGCCGTTAACAGCAATGCATTATTAACTGACAAAGTTCAACAAGGTGAGCTGTTTGTTTCGGTGCGTGGTATGGGGGTCTTGGTACCTAAAGACATTCGCTGGGTCGCCACAAACGTCGAAGGTAGAGTCGAACGTATTTTGATCAAAGCAGGGGCGCACGTAAAAGAAGGTGATCTATTGATGGAGCTCAGCAATCCGCAGCTAGTTCAACGTCTAGAAGAAACCAAATGGGAGCTGGATGAAATGGAGGCAGAAACGACCGCATTGGAAGTGTCATTGGAGTCTGAACTGCTCGACCAAGAAGCGGCAGTAATCACTGAAAAGCTCAATCATGAGCGGGCATTATTAACCTTAAACGCTCAAGAAACCTTACTGTCTCAAGGGGTTGTAGCGGTATCCCATATTGATTATGAAGAAATAAAGATCGATGTAGCACAATTTAAACAACGCTGGGAATTAGAAATTAAGCGTTTGGCAAAACGCCGAGAAAACCTAGCAGCGCAGCGATTAGCTGCCCAAGCACGCGTTAACCGCATGCGCAAGATTTTGCAGCGAGCACAAGAGCAAGTAAACGGATTAAAAGTCACAGCAACCATGGACAGCATTGTACAAGAAATGCCTATGGAATTGGGGCAACAAGTCAGTTCAGGCACTAACCTCGCTCGTTTAGCGCGAAGCGGAGAATTCATCGCGGAATTGCGGATCCCAGAAAAGCTCATTAGCGAAGTTGTCATTGGCCAAGAAGTCACGGTAGATACCCGCAGCAGTAAAATACAAGGAAAAATCCAACGTATTGATCCTGCGGTAATCAACGGCTCTGTTCAAGTAGATGTTGAATTAAGTCGTGACATTCCTAAAGAAGCTAGGCCTGACCTAACCGTTGAAGGCGAAATAAACATTGCTAGGATTAATAACGCACTCTTTGTTCAACGGCCTATGTTTGCCAAAAGTTTTGGAGAAGCACAGGTTTATTTACTCGATGCCCAAGGAGAGACAGCGAGCAGACATGAGGTCGTATTTGGGCAAACATCCACTAAATATATAGAAATCAAATCAGGTCTAAAAGTAGGCCAAAACATCATTGTGTCTGATGTATCAAGCTTTGAAGAACACCAACAAATTAAAATTAACTAAAAATACACTGCTAACTGCGGAGCGAAAACTCATGACCACAGCAACAAAAACAACTAAATCACTGGTAACCTTAAACAACATTAAGAAAGTATTTTTTACTGATGATGTTGAAACCCATGCGTTGAACAAAATTAATCTAACTATTAATAAAGGTGAATACATTTCCATCACCGGTCCATCCGGTTGCGGAAAATCAACTTTGTTGTCTTTATTGGGCTTGCTTGATACGTCTACTGCAGGCACCTATCAATTAGCCGGTCATGAAGCATCTGATTTGAATCGAGACGAACGCGCCAAAATTCGAAATAAGGAAATTGGCTTTGTTTTTCAAGCATTTAATTTGATTAGCGATTTAAGCGTGGCTGAAAACGTTGAATTACCTCTCACTTATCGTACCGATATTACTAAAGTTCAACGAGCTGAAATGGTAAAGGACGCCCTCGAAAAAGTGGATATGCAACACCGAGCCAATCACTTTCCTTCGCAACTTTCTGGGGGACAACAACAACGAGTCGCGGTTGCACGAGCCATTGCAGGGAACCCTTCGATTATATTGGCTGATGAACCTACAGGTAATTTAGATTCGAAAAATGCACAGATGGTGATGAATTTGCTGGACCGTCTGCACGATCAAGGCGCAACTATTTGTATGGTGACTCATGATCCCCGCTCAGCCTCTCGCGCTGGCCGTACGATTGAAGTATTCGATGGAAAAATTGTATCAGATCAGATTACCGAAAAACCTCAAGCCGTGGTTGCGTAATTAACCATAGTTTTAGTTCTGCTTTAAGGAGAAATTACCATGTCAGTCTCTCTTGACATAAAATACGCCGCCAGATTATTAGCTAAAAAACCAGCTTTCACTGGTTTGACGGTATTGATAGTAGCCATAGGATTAGGGTTAACTCTATACACCTATTCGTTACTGAATAGTTTAGTGTTTACCCCCCTTACCTTAAATAACGACAAACCCATTTTCGCCGTCGAATCACAGTATGATTATACGCATTTATCGAGGAGACCGGCTGACCCTTTCGACTTATACAAACTAAAAAACGAGCTCAATTTGCTTGAAGACTTAGGTGTTTATCAAGAAGGAACCACCTTTGTAGGCGGTTCGGATGCCACAACTGCAATCCGTAAATTTAACTCTACCTATGTCAGTTGGAATATTTTTGAATTCGCTGGTGTTCAACCCATACTAGGTCGCGGCTTTTCAGCTGAAGATCATTTTGAAGGAGCAGAGCCAACTGTAGTACTCAGTTACGACGTATTTAAGCACTACTTTCAAGGTGATGAATCTATAGTCGGCACTATGGTGCCTTTAGACGCTGAACCTAATCGCGTCATAGGTGTTATGCCTAAAGGGTTTGCGTTCCCATCCATTGCCGAGATTTGGCAGCCCCTACCTCAAGACAGCGTGGCAGCAACAGAACGCACTTATAATGGAGTACAAGGGTTTGCACGACTCGCTGACGGTGTCACTCCTCAACAACTACAAGCAGCAATGAACGCCTACAGCAGTGAATTATCCACAACGCTTCCAGACGACATGCGTTGGCGCATTAACCCAGAAGGTAAATACCTCAGTGTAGAACCCTTCAAAAAAGCGGCGATAACCCAATATTTTTCGATGTTTATGGCGATGTTTGTAGTGGTATTTCTGATTCTTCTTTTAGCCTGTATCAACGTGGGTAATTTGTTATTGGCAAGAGTGAACCAACGATTTAAAGAAATTGCGATTCGCGTGGCTTTAGGCGTTCCTAGAAAACGTTTGGTGTTACAAATGTTATGGGAAAGTATATTTATTTGTAGCCTCGGAGGGATACTTGCATTGTTATTTGCAGCTTGGGGCTTAGAAATCACTAATCAAGTGTTTGCGGATACATACGCTGTAGACAATTTAAAGCCATTTTGGTGGAATGTTGAAATTGATGGCAATGGATTATTACTGTTGTTGGGCGCGATTGTTGCGATGATTTTTATTACCGGATATATACCGGCATGGCGAGCATTATCCGGTGACTTTAATGCAGTCTTACGAGATGGGACTCGTGGAGCCATAGGTAAAAAAGCCGCTCGAGCTAGCAAAATATTAGTCATTTCAGAAATACTGTTGTCCTGCGTGGTGTTAGTCATGGCATGTATTTTACTGACCACTAGTTACTCTGCTGGGGTGGCCGATTACGGGGTTGAAACCGAGAACCGCCTAACTGCGCAATTACAATTACCTCCTATTAGTTTTAGCGTTCGCCGCAACACTGAGTTTGAACACGCAGACCGCTTAAAACGAGCGGCATTCTATTACGAATTAAAAGACGAGTTAGAAAGCCAGCCTAACGTACAAGCCGTAGCCATGATGACTGAATTACCCGGACGCGGCGAAGGAACCAGCCACTACGAAATTGAAGGTCGCGAAGCCGCAGTTTACAACGAAAACCCCTATAGCAATAACGAAGGGGTTGCAAAAGACTCTTGGCGAGCCTTAGGAATGCGGATAGTGCAAGGTAGAGACTTCGATCACCGCGACGTTGGCGAGGATGTGCTGAGTATCATTATCAACGAGTCTATCGCAAGGGAGTTTTTTCCAGATGGTGATGCTATTGGGCAGCGAGTGCGCCGAGCTAATCCAGGGTACAGAGGAGAATGGAACACTATAGTGGGTGTAGTATCCGACACCTTCCACGGTTCAACTATGCGCTCCTCTAGTACCTCTTACAATTCCTATCACATAATGGACAATTGGGGGTTATTTAGAGTTAACTTGGCCATGCATTATACAGGGTCACAAGTTGAAGCTGAAAAAACACTGCAACAAGCTGTGGACAAAGTGAATTCAGATGTAGGGCTTTACCATGTGCAAAGTTACGATAGCTTAATTAAACAACCCATGATGTTAGTCGTTGCGGTCAGTAAGATATTTTTGCTATGTGGCATTGTCGCAGCGTTTTTAGCGGCCAGTGGTATTTATGCTGTAGCTTCAAATAGTATTAGTCAGCGCACTCAAGAAATTGGTGTAAGACGAGCGCTGGGCTCGTCCGATAAAGGAATAATGCGTTTGTTTATACTTCAAGCCAGTCAACAACTAGCCATAGGTTTAAGCATAGGAATTGCTTTATCTATTTGGCTAGTCAATTTTATGAGTGAAACCATGATCATTAATGACCTGAGTTACGTGATGGGTATGTTAGGCGTACCACTATTAATAATCTTTATGGTGTTATTGGCTACTTTTATACCGACCCAAAAAGTAGTACGAATGGAGCCGAGTGAAGCCTTGCATCATGATTAATTTTGTTTAACCTAAACGTATTAAAACATAGGCTTACAGCTTTTTAAGTTGTAAGCCCTCACTAAGATTTTGAAATGAAACACTCAATTTTAATAGCCGATGATGACAGCCGTATCCTTACGGCTCTTAAGCTACTGCTTAAGGGGGAAAATTACCAAGTCACAGTGGTAACCTCGCCTAAAGCTTGTTTAGAGACGATTCAAAAACATCACTATTCGTTAGCTTTGATTGACCTTAATTACCATACTGATACCACGTCAGGAGATGAAGGATTGCACCTTATTACCGCAATCAAACAACTCGACGAACAATTACCCGTTGTGGTGATGACCGGCTACAGCAGTATCGAAGTAGCAGTTGAAGCCATGAAATTAGGAGCCGTTGATTTTATTAAAAAACCTTGGGGTAACGATAGGTTGCTTAATATTATCCAAGCTCAAATTAGAATTGGCGATATGCAGCATCAAGGTGTAAAACTGGCGCAGGAAAACGCAATTTTAAGGGATCAAATTTCTGCTAAATCTGCGGGTATCATCGCTCAGTCTCACGTAATGCAGCAACTATTAACTCAGTTAGAAAAACTAGCGCAAAGTGAGATGAATATCTTACTTACCGGTGAAAATGGCACCGGAAAAAGTATGTTCGCAGAATATCTTCATCAATGTTCAACACGCAGTAGCTGCCCTTTTATTGCCGTTAATATGGGCGCCATTAGCGAAAACCTATTTGAAAGTGAAATGTTTGGACATATCAAAGGCGCGTTTACCGATGCCAAAGACAACCGAATTGGTCGATTTGAACTGGCCGAGGGTGGTAGTTTATTTTTGGATGAAATAGCTAACATAGCGCCTTCGCAACAAGCTAAATTACTACATGTTCTAGAAGCCCATCAATTTGAAAAAGTGGGTAGCTCAAAAACTCAAAAAGTCGACGTACGGATAGTCTCAGCCACTAACTCCAATCTGGCAGAGTTGATTGAACAAGGGCAATTTCGCCAAGATCTGTTATATCGACTTAATACCATAGAAATAACCATTCCACCGCTGCGAGAGCGTAAAGACGATATCTTGCCTTTGGCAGAATATTTTCTATCGCAACATGCAGAGAAATACCGTTTACCCAAAGGTGAGTTTGCGGCTCAAGCCAAGCAGGCTTTGCAAACCTATACATGGCCGGGAAACATTCGTGAATTGAATCACATGATTGAACGCGCGATTTTCTTACGTCAAGGCCAGTTGGTCACCGCTACAGATTTAGGTTTAAATAATGAAACCGAACAGTATGTAACAACCAAAAAACAAAACGGTATCGATATCAATCATGGATCATTAGATCAAATTGAAAAATCCATCATTGAACAGCGACTTAAAGCATTTGACTATAACGGGCAAGCTACTGCTTCTTCTCTTGGTTTGAGTCGCAGTGCCTACTATCGACGACTAGAAAAACACAACCTAAATTTGTGATAAAGTGCTCTTACATATGGTAACTAGTCCAAAACATTAGGGTACCTAAGGGACAATGCTAAAACATACTAAAGCGGCCAGAATTGCATTTGAGGATAGATTGGTACGCCTTGCGCTATTCACCGGACTATTACCTACTCTTTGCTGCTGTATATTGATGTTTTTCGTAGATATGTCGGTCTATCCTAAAATTTTGTTAGCTATAGTGTTATTTGTTTGTGTGTTATTCTGTGCTTTCCATATTCGGCATCAAGTAGTGTTTCAGCTTCGCACTTCTACAAATTTGGTTGAAGCTATGACCGCCAACGATTACACCTTACGTGCTAACAATAAGGGATTAAATGGAGCCCTAAGTGACTTTAATCAATTATTAAACACCCTATCAAAAACGCTTGCCGAACAAAGTTTAGTCACCCGTGAAAAGCAAATATTACTGGCCAAAGTGACAGATCAAATAGATGTAGCTATTGTGGCAGTCGACAATAATCAGGCTATCAGCCTTATGAATCCAGCCGCTGAAAAGTTATTCAAATGTCGCTTTGAAGAAAAGCAGGGCTGGCCAATCAAAATCTTAGGTTTACAAAATGTATTAACTAAGGATTACAACAAAATAGCCGAATTTGAGATCAAGCAGCATAAAAAAAGGGTGCTTATTCGCACTGATCAATATTATGAGAACGGTATTCAACACACACTTATTTTTATAACCGATATTCAAAATTTATTGCGGGAAGAAGAAAGACAAGCTTGGCAAAAATTATTAAGAGTACTTAGCCACGAAATTAATAACTCCATTGCCCCTATTGCTTCCATAGGGGAAACCTTAGAAAAAATGGTAGAGAAACAATATTCAGGTTCGGAATTAGATAAGGATCTAAAAGAGGGGTTAAGTGTGATAACAGAGCGCGCGCAATCCCTAAATATGTTTATTCAGCGTTACCAAAAATTGGCAAAACTGCCCTTACCTACTAAGTCTTTATTCACCCTCGAACCATTGCTTCAATCAATTGCAGTGTTATTCGCAGATGCCAATATCGAACTGGCTTCAAATGAATTACAAGTGTATGCAGACAAAGGTCAACTACAACAGGTATTGGTAAATCTAATAAAGAATGCATGGGAGTCGATGTACGATAATCCAACAGCAAAAATAGAAGTGAATTGGCGAAAGGATGGCCAATTTATTGAAATTAACCTACTCGATCAGGGTACGGGAATTAACAATATGGACAACTTATTTGTCCCCTTTTATACCACCAAAAAACAGGGAACAGGTATAGGGCTGTCATTATCTAGACAAATACTGGTCAATCATGGTGGTGACTTAGTGATAAACAACCGCCACGAGCAAACTGGTGTCAAAGCGACCATTTTAATACCCGCATATCCCTAATTAATTAGGGGTTTTGACACAATGCTTAAAACTTGGCCATTCCCAAAGCGTTTTTGATCCTATATAATGCCCTGCAAGTATTAATTTTTAGTGTTCTTTATGCCCGTTTAATTGCGGGCATTTTTTTGTCTAAAAATTATGACACATTTCCATTAAAGCAATATTACAGTTAATTTTTCACATTGGATTAGTCTAATAACATGAAAACTATCGGCTTGATTGGTGGCATGAGTTGGGAGTCTACTGCCAACTATTATCAGTTAATTAATCAAGGCATTAAACAACATTTAGGTGGCTTACATTCAGCCAAAGTTGTTTTAGTCAGTGTTGATTTTGCAGAAATCGAAGCTTTACAACACCAAGGTAATTGGCAAAAAACTGCAGAAATACTATGTGATGCAGCGAAATCCCTTGAGGTTGCAGGAGCTGATTTCTTTCTAATTTGTACCAACACTATGCATAAAGTGGCGTCACAGGTTGCAAGTGCTGTAACGATTCCCCTGTTGCATATTGCCGATGCCACTGGTTCACAACTTAACTCAAATAACATGACAAGAATAGGCTTGCTAGGTACTAAGTTCACCATGCAACAGGATTTTTACAAAGACAGATTAAGCAATAATTTTTCTATCGAGGTGTTAGTTCCCACAGAAGACGAGCAAGAGATTGTGCATAAGGTGATTTACCAAGAGTTGTGTTTGGGGGTAATAAAAGATCAATCTCGCAAACAGTATTTAGAAATCATCAATAACTTGTCGCAACGGGGCGCTCAGGGAATTATTTTAGGCTGTACTGAAATAGGCTTACTGATAAAAGCCAGTCATACACAAACTACTCTCTACGATACTACTTTGATTCATGCACAGGCCGCAGTAATAGAATCGTTAAAAAATTAGAATTTATTTCTCTTAAAATTCAGATAGTTAAAACTAAATTACTTTTTATTTTAGATATTAATATTGAAAAATACTTTAGTAACTACATATATATCTTGTCGACGCCGAAAGGGTTGACACAGAAACACAGGATTTGTTTCTGAACTGCTGGCTAACATTAGACAGCAAAGCCCATACTGGGTTTAGTGATAGGAAATCCATACCAAAAACGCCGCCGAATAGTCGGGGCAAATTAATTTTATATTGCTTAATTTACGAGGATATACCTAATGCGTAACATCGATCTATCTCCACTTTACCGTTCTTTCATTGGTTTTGACCACTTGGCATCAATGATGGACACAGCATCAAGAAACGAAAAACAATCTACTTACCCTCCATACAATATTGAATTGTTGGCCGAGGATAAATACCGTATCACTATGGCTATTGCTGGATTTGCTAAAGATGAAGTTAGCATAGAAGTGCAAGAAAATACCTTACAGGTAATTGGCACTAAAGCAGCAAAAGACACGAAAGACGCTTCTGGCAATGAAGAACGCAAGTTCCTACATAAAGGCATCTCAGAGCGAAGCTTTGAACGTAAATTCCAACTAGGAGATCACGTTAAAGTATTGGCAGCTGACTTAGAAAATGGCCTATTACATGTAGACTTAGAACGTGTAGTGCCAGAATCGAAAAAACCTAGAAAAATAGAGATTGGCAGCAAGCTTATTGAAAACAACGAATAGGCTTAATCTCCCTTCCCTGTTTTGTGTGTAGTGACAAAGGCGCTCTATATTTAAATATAGAGCGCCTTTTTTGAAATCAATACCCTTTTGTTTACCACCATAGGCGTGCTCCAACGCTTGATGAATAGAGACTTGTCAGCAGTTAGTAGTATCATTTATACAACACTAGAATATTTAACACGCTCAAGCCCAGCAGCGAAGCAAAAGTTAACAACATCCCTGAGACTCTCTGCCAACTAGAGCCTGAATGACGGCGCAATCCAAACGCATGAATAAATCGCCCCGCTAACAAGGCCGTGCCTGAAAGATGTAAAAGTATCGGGTTGCTTAGATTTACTTCAGCCACAAAAAGTAAAATAAGAACAATGGGAGTGTATTCACTAAAATTGCCGTGGGCCCTAATGACTTGCTGGAAATGGTGATCTCCTCCGTCTCCGAGTGCTATTTTTTTAGAAAATCTTCCTCGAATAACCAAGACCGAAAAATAAAAAAATAAAATACCCAGAAGCCCTGCATAAAACGCGGTAATTGGTGTGTGCATAAACCCTCTCTTTAGAAATAATATAATCCACAAAAAAGCCCACTTAAAGCGGGCTTCATCAAATAAAAATCTATCAGTATTAACTCAATAATGTTTCTAACTGACTCGAAACGACTGCAACAGCTAAGGTGCCATCAATTTTATGATAAGCACATTCGCCAGTAGCGGCTAGCTGCGTGTAATAGCTTACAAGAGGCTTAGTTTGCTCATGATAAATACCAAGACGTTTACGTACAGTTTCTTCTTGGTCGTCCGGACGAATGACTAGCTCTTCGCCTGTTTCATCATCCTTTCCTTCCACCTTAGGAGGATTATAACGTAGGTGATAAACTCGTCCTGAGCCTGGGTGAACTCTGCGACCACTCATTCGTTCAACAATCACCTCATCTCCCACATCAAACTCAATTACATGATCAATTTTAATCCCTGCGTCTTTCATAGCATCAGCTTGGGGTATAGTACGAGGGAAGCCGTCAAGTAGAAAACCTTTTGCACAATCAGCTTGGCTAATACGCTCTTTCACCAAACCAATAATTAATTCATCTGAAACTAGCTTACCTTCATCCATAACGCGTTTAGCTGCTATACCAAGCTCGGTACCTGCTTTGATTGCTGCACGTAACATATCCCCAGTGGATATTTGTGGGATACCGAATTTACCCATTAAAAATTGGGCTTGTGTACCCTTACCTGCACCAGGAGCACCTAGAAGAATAATGCGCATGCTGTGTCCTCTGAATAATTATTAGCGTTAAAAAAGTAAAGCCGCAACTTTACACATTCAACCTAAATCTTACAAGAATATTAAGCTCTGCATATGCGACAAAGGTCTTAATACCCTGACTTTTATCAAGTTAAAACAAAAACGGGCCTCAAAGCCCGTTTTTAGTTAACTAACTATTGTTGTTTGCTGCCTATTTTGCCAAGTTCGCTAGTAGCTTGTTTAAATTCTGCACAAAGCTAGCAGGGTCTTTTAAACTGCCTTGTTCAGATAACGCAGCTTGGTCAAACAACACCCCCGTCCACTGTGCAAATTGCTCTTCATCTTGTACGTCAGCTAATAACTTAACGAGTTGATGTTCAGGGTTCAATTCAAAGTGATACTGGGCTTCAGGTACAGGCTGACCTGCAGCTTGCATCAGCTTAATCATTTGTGTCGTCATGCCTTGTTCATCAGCAACAATACAAGCTGGAGAGTCCGTTAAGCGACTAGTGAATTTGACATCTTTCACTTTGTCTCCTAGGACAGTTTTTACACGTTCGGCTAAACCTTCAACTTGCTTTTCTGCTTCTTCCAGCGCCTTTTTGCTTTCCTCGTCATCTAAATCACCTAAGTCCAATGCACCGTGCGTGATAGATTGGAAAGATTTTTCGTCAAACTCAGTTAAATGAGACATTAGCCACTCATCTACTCGGTCAGCCATTAACAACACTTCGATACCTTTCTTGCGGAAGATTTCTAAATGCGGACTAGACTTAGCAGCCTGATAACTATCTGCAGTTATGTAGTAGATTTTTTGTTGTTTTTCTTGCATGCGACTAACGTAATCAGCAAGAGAAACCGTTTGCGCTTCTGAATCTTCATGGGTTGACGCAAAACGCATCAAACCAGCAATCTTTTCTTTGTTGGCGTGATCTTCAGCCGGACCTTCTTTTAGTGCGTTACCAAACTCAGCCCAAAATGCTTGATACTTTTCAGGATCATTTTTAGCAATTTTTTCAAGCATCTGTAGTACACGTTTAGTGCAGCCTTGACGCATTGCCTGAGTCACTTTGTTATCTTGTAAAATTTCACGAGATACGTTCAATGGCAAATCATTTGAATCTAGCAAACCTTTCACAAAACGCAGGTAGGTGGGTAACATTTGCTCTGCGTCATCCATAATAAATACACGCTGAACATAGAGCTTAAGGCCGTGTTTATGGTCACGGTTCCACATATCAAAAGGCGCTTTACTCGGAATATATAATAAACTGGTATATTCAGTTTTACCTTCAACTTTATTGTGGGACCAAGTCATTGGATCACTAAAGTCGTGAGAAATATGTTTGTAGAATTCTTTATATTCGTCTTCACTCACATCAGACTTATCACGAGTCCAAAGAGCAGTCGCTTTATTCACCGCTTCCCAAAATGCAGGTACAGCTGGAATCTTCTCGCCTTCTTCTCCATCAGGGCCTTTAGGACCGTCACGCTCAGGCTCTTCTTCCTTAAACATTTTGACAGGAATACTAATGTGATCGGAATATTTACTCACGATTGAACGTAAACGCCAATCATCTAAGAATTCTTTCTCTTCTTCTTTTAGGTGAAGAGTGATTTCTGTACCACGGTCGGCTTTTTCTATATCAGAAATAGTAAATTCACCTTCACCAGCAGATTCCCACTGCACACCATTTGCCTTGTTATCTCCAGCGGCACGTGTACGCACAGTGACATTATCGGCAACTATAAAAGCAGAATAAAAGCCTACACCAAATTGACCAATAAGCTGTGAATCTTTAGCTTCGTCACCAGACAATTTTCCGAAAAACTCTTTAGTACCGGACTTAGCAATAGTACCTAAGTGCTCTATTACATCAGACTTGTTCATACCAATACCGTTGTCGGCAATGGTAATAGTGCCAGCGTCTTTATCGATGCTGAGTTTAACGTGCAAATCGCCGTCGCCTTCATATAAGCTGTCGTTAGACAACGCTTTAAAGCGCAATTTATCTGCAGCATCAGCTGCATTGGACACTAATTCACGTAAGAAAATTTCTTTGTTCGAGTAAAGTGAATGGATCATCAATTGCAGTAATTGTTTTACTTCTGTTTGAAATCCATGAGTTTCTTGATGGGCTGCTTCAGCCATAGCCAAGTATCTCCTAAGTTGTGGTTGCTAAATGATGAATAGAAGATGAGGTCGGTTAGAATGTTTTCAAGGATAATTCACTAATTTGTTTTTATTTAACTTAAAACAAACTAGGCTGATTAACACTGAGACCTTCAATTCGTTGTTGCATATGAGATTATATGATTATTGAGTTAGACGAACTACAAACTGCTATTTGGATTTATGATATTGATCGCTACTGCATTGTTTGGGCAAATCAAGCTGCGTTGAAATTATGGAACAGCCCCTCAATTAAAGAACTAAAACAAAGGGACTTAAAAACAGGCCTATCAGAAGCCGTAAAAAACAGTCTATTGCAATACCAACAAACATTTTTTGATAATCAAGTACATCAAGAAAATTGGGTGTTTAGTCCTAAGGGCAAAGAAGTACAAGCGTTTTGTCAGTTTTCTGGCTACAGATTAGCAGACGCTAGAATGGCGATGTTAGTGGAAGCAACAACCTCTGATATGCATTATTCTGGAGAGCTTTTTAGCGCCACAACTATTATTTCTAGCTTTAGTTATACCGGTGACTTTATCAGTGGTAATCCACCTTTCATCAGAGATTTTGGTCACCAAGTTTCCCATTTACGAGAGTTAATCTGCGACGTAGGGATGCTTGAAGATATATACAATCATATTGAGCAAGCAGAACACTTTGAAAACGATGTGTTGATGAATACCGTAAAAGGCAAAACTTGGTACCGTCTTTTTGCAGTCAACTCTAAATTTACGAGCGGTGATCCCACTATATTGCTTCACCACTACAATATACACGAACGCAAGGCAACTGAAGAAGTCTTGCGGCAACAAGCCTGGACAGACCCGCTAACAGGTTTACTTAATAGACGAGGCCTCACCCATTCACTCACGCGAGATGTGCAAGCAGGGACACCTTTTACATTACTGTATATAGACTTAGATGGATTTAAGTTGGTCAACGACGCTTCGGGTCATAGTACGGGAGATACAGTTTTAACTGAAGTAGCCAATAGATTACGCCACAATAGTATCTCTGATTCAGTTTTGTGCAGATTTGGTGGCGATGAGTTCGTTTTGGTGGTCTATGAATCCTTATTACATCACAATCTAGTGAACCTTTTGGATCAACTAATTGAATCTATATCCATGCCTTTTTACGACCATCAACTTAATCCCATTTCACTATCTGCCAGCATAGGTTTATCGCGTTTTCCAAATGACAGTACTGATATTGAGCATTTAATCTTGTGTGCAGATGCGGCCATGTATCAGGCTAAAAAGTTGGGAAAAAAAAGGTGGATTGAATATCAAGCAAACATGGAAAAAGGACTCAAACGACTTAGTGATTTGTCTCAAAAGCTGTCTCTTGCAATAGAGAAGCATGAATTGTCTTTACATTATCAACCCATTATCGATATGAACACTAAAAAAATCGTTTCCTTTGAAGCGCTGTTGCGTTGGTACAACCCCGAATTAGGAAACATCAGTCCAGAAGAAATAATTAACGTCGCTGAAACAACTGGACTAATTCATGACATCGAAAACTGGGTTCTCAACCGCGCACTGCAAGAATTACTTTTGTTTAAACAAGTAATTGGTCAACATATTACTATGGCAGTGAATATTTCTGGCTTACATATGGCAGAAGCCAATCTTTGCAGTTATATATTTTCTCTATTAGAAAAATATGAGCTACCTCCATCGGATTTAATCATTGAGTTAACAGAAAGTGTGCTTTTAACCGATATCGATACAGAAAACTCCCCCATTAACTACATGACACGCAATGGAATAAAATTAAGTATTGACGATTTTGGAACCGGATACTCTTCACTGGCTTATTTACATGAGATTCCCGCATCAGTAGTAAAAGTTGATAGAGCTTTTTTGAACAAAACCGAAAACAATACTGTTACATTGGAGTGTATTAAAACATTGGTGACTTCATTGAATATGCGCAGTTTAATTGAAGGAATTGAAACACAGCACCAATCACAGTTATTACAAAGCTTAGGATTCAGTCTACAGCAAGGTTATTTTCATGGCCGACCGCAACCATTAGATTACTATTTATCTAGTTCGTTTACCCAAAAGTACTCTCAATTAGCTGAAGCAAGTGTTTCTCCAAATAAAATGATTACCAAGGAGCCACGCTAACTTAATTCATGACTTCTTAGTTGCAAGTTTCTAAAATCATCTTGCTATTGTTTTTAAACCTGCTCGTTTAAGGCACGCCAAAATATTTTCGCTGTCACCTTTTTTCAATGATTGAAGTGGACTGCGAACACCGCTAGAAATCGGCAAACCTAGATGTCGTAGCGCCTCTTTCGAGGCCGCATGAGGACTTAAGGCTTTTTTAAACATCTGAAACGGTAATCTGCCAATTAAGCTCAGCATATGCATTTGTAACTCAGATACCGCACTAGGCTTACTGATAATCGGTAATAATTGCGACAACTGCTTATGTTTTACTTTTGCTTCAGTGCGCTTTTTTGCCAGGCTAGACTCATATAATTCTTTGGCTAAAGTTGGGGAAATAGCAGCCAATGGGCATATTGCCCCCACACACCCTGCCTCTATCAATTGCGGATATAACAACCCTAAACCAGTAAAATAATGTGTGCCAGCGGCACCTTTTAAGATTTTTTTTGCTGCGCAATGATTCAATGCGCTGTCTTTTATTCCAATTACATTATCTAATTTAAGAATCGCCACTAACTGCTGTGGTTTAAGGAATAATCCAGAAACTTGAGGGAAATGATAATAGAGAATTGGTAACGGCGACGTACTAGCAACTTCTTCAATGGCTAACATTAAATCTTCAAAATCAACGATATAGTAATCTGTAAATAGTAATAGCACTGCATCTGCATATTGCTGATATGTCAAAATTTTTGCTGCTGCATGTTGGGCGCTAAATGTATTAACACCAACAATAATAGGTTTTCTTTTCGCTACTTTCTGACTGCTTTGAATTAGTATTTTTAATTGCTCTTCATCAGACAGGTACGGCAATTCTCCTCCACTGCCTAAAATGGTAAGTCCATTAACATCCGCTTTAAGGTAGTGGTCAATACAAGAGGTTAAACCACAAAAATCAAGTTCTTCATCAATCCCCATAGGAGTAGGTACAACAGGAAAAACACCTTTCAATTCATTTTGAATATTTTTCATTGGAGGTTATTGCGAAGTTGCGGTTAAAGAAGTTATTTTCTGTATTAACTCCTGATGAAAGCCACTTGAAGCATCTGCCGCAAAAGTAATAAACATGCCTGTCAGTACTTGGTGCTTATATTCCGACAGGTCAATGTAACCATTCATCCAATCTTGACGCGCTAAGCGCTGATTAGCGAATAATTTTTCAGCCAACAATAGTGAGTCGATATTGCCTAACAAATAGCCTTTCTCTTTAGCATCAATGCACACTTGAAGTGCTAGTTGTAGAGCGTTGTGAAAGATACCTGAAGGTAACTCATGTTCAAAAAGCTTTTCTTGCTCACCAATAAAAAAGGCGGCTTTGTAAAAGGTCTCATCATCGGCATATAAAGCCATAAGATTATTGGTAAAGGCTTCTACTGTAGATATCGGATCACCGAACTCTTGCTGTTCTAGTAAGTGCTCAGTGCGCGTAACCATGTCTTCAACAAGTTGCCTACAAATATCCGCTTTATTGCCTATTAAATTATGAATAGTAGGCACAGTTACTTGCGCCTTGTTAGCCAACTCTACCAAGGTAAAAGCTTGAAACCCGTCTGTTGCAATCATAGTGCGAGCTTGATCCAATATGTTTTGACGCCTTTTAATTTTATTTTCCGTTCGGGCAGCAATACCACGTTGCGGTCTCAATGTTTTCACTTTGTATTCACCTATAAATTTTATGTTGCATTAAAT
>NZ_JAHKQO010000028.1:0-84910 GCF_018861065.1 Paraglaciecola arctica | reverse complement strand
ATTTAATGCAACATAAAATCAATATAGATAGGAAATTATATGGTCTCTCTAGATATTCAAAAATCCATTGACGCCTGTGCAGCACATTACGGTGAGCAGGCATCACAAATGAAACAGTACTTACTTGAAGGGCAAAAAAAAGCGCTTGAACTAGAAAACCGTGGACCCATCAAATTCGACAACCACGGAAATTTGCACAGCGATATTTTAGAAACCTATTCTAAATACGGCTTTTACATATTTGAAAATGTCATGGAGCAAGATGAAATAGACGATATCAAAGCTGATCTCGATGAGTTAAAAAGACGTTTTCCTGTGGCCAGTGATGCCAAATTAAATTCTTATAATGAGCCGGGCTTAGGTACAGATTGTAAAGCGCCAAATTTACTCTGGGCTAAACCTCTTGGAGATCCACTAGGTGGCACACCCATTGCCAATGGTAGACATCAGGTTAAACTTTTCGAGCCCAAAGCGGCCGACGATGCGCCTTCAGAGTCTCCTTTTGTATTGTTAGGGTCACTACAATTTTCAGAAGCTTGCTTGAGGGCTTATGGCCACCCGCAATTGTTAAAAATTGCCGAGCAAATTAATGGAGAAGATTTCGCGCCGTTTCATGAATGTTTATTTATAAAAGAGCCAGGGTTAGGTGCTGCTGTTTCTTGGCATCAAGACGGCGATACACATTGGGACGCCGCAAATTTTAATGAAACAATTCATGGATTTAATTTCATGGCACAAGTTTACGGAAGCACAGCCGTAAATGGCGTTTGGGTTATCCCTGGAACACATAAACTGGGCCGCATAGACATAAAGAAATTGGTGGCTGATGCCGGCAGTGAAAGGTTGCCCAATGCGGTACCACTGATTTGCAATCCCGGAGACGTCATAATTTGCAATCGCCAGATTGTCCATGGCTCATTTGCGAATACCGGATTCGAACCCAGAATAACGGTCAACTTCGGCTTCCATCGTCGCTCCTCAGTGCTCAATGTGAAAGGTGCCGGAATACATGCTGAACCGGCAGTATTCGACGAAAAATTTATAGAAAAAAGATCAATGGCAATTGGGTATGCAATAGACGCGCGGCATCAGCGCTATCCAAATGAAACTCCCTATACCTATAAACCACTAGCAAACAAAGATATTGTCTTAAAGTGGAACAATGAATCAATAGAACAAATGAAAGATTACAATCTAATGGATCTCAGCATCTAGCAGGTTAACTAAAGGCACTTGCCCATAACAAAAAATGCTCAAGTGCCTTCACCTACTCCTGCCCGCCTTTATCTGCTTCCACCTGCAACTATCTGTACCTATCTACTTCTATACGCACCTATCTGCTTCTACCTACCTTCCCCTTAGTCATAGGTTTTCTACGAAAACTTTTCTTACCTAACCCTGACAACCCTTTGGGTAACACACCTAAACTTTGAGAAACTAAACTATGCAGCTGTTGTTGCAGCGGGATCATCAATTTATTGTACTGGCTTTTACCTTCACTGATTGCAGATAGCTCGGCTTCCCAACGAGCAGTCATGTCTGGATAGGTTGCGACCTCTGGTAGTGCTTCAATCAAACTACGACCTGTTTGTGTAGCTGTGATTGTTTTACCTGTTCGAGTTAAAAACCCCCGAGAGAAAAGTAACTCAATAATACCTGCTCGCGTCGCCTCGGTCCCTAAACCGTCTGTTTCGCGGAGAACTTTACGCAATTGCAGGTCGTTTACATGGCTGCTGATCCCCGTCATGGCAGCCAATAAACTAGCATCTGTGTACGCTTTGGGTGCTGACGTAAATTTTTCAGAAACCTCTGCATCTAAAGACTTGAGCTCTTGGCCTTCCTCTAACTTAGGTAACAATTGCTGCGTATTACCGTTGTTATCATGGACGGTTGCTTTTACTGACCTTACAAAAATAGACTTCCAACCATCACAAATTAACTCTTTTGCTACCGCTGTAAATAAGCCTGAACCTATCTCGACCTCAACCCGCACCCCATAAAATTCATGGGCAGCTAAAAATTGTGCCAAGTAGTTTCTACAAATTAAAGCATAGATTTTGGCATGATTAGCGGACAAATTATTAGTGACTTTTTGGGTAGGAATGATTGCGTGATGGGCATCCACTTTTTTATCGTTCCACGCTTTAGATTGACGACCAAGATCCACTCGCGCATCACTTAACAGTTTACCTTGCTGGCCTAAATTTTGACTATTTGATAACACCGCAGCATGAACTTGTTTAGCCTGCTTAAAATGGCTCATAGGTAAATATCGGCAATCAGAACGGGGATAAGTGATTAACTTTTGGCGCTCATACAAATCTTGGCAAATATCTAGTACCTGCTTTGCACTCATTCCAAAAGCTTTGCTGGCATCTATTTGTAACGCCGACAAGTTATAGGGCAATGGTGCTGGCTGTTTTTTATGCTCACGTTTTACACTTACAACTTGCGCTGGTTGCCCGCTGATACGACTAGCGACATTTTGGGCTAACGCCTGAGACAAATTACGCCCTTGCTCATCTAAAAATTTTGCGCATTGTTCGCTGGGCTGCCATTTTGCCTTAAAACCTTGGCCTTGTTTGGTTTCTAGATTTGCCCACACTTCATAAAATGCCTTACTCACAAAATCAGCTATGGCCTGATCACGGCGCACCACTAACCCCAACAAAGGAGTTTGTACTCGCCCTACCGATAACACTCCATTGTATCCTGCTTTTTGACCTTGCAATGTATAAGCACGAGTGAGATTTATACCGTATAACCAATCTGCACGAGATCTCGCTAAGGCTGAAGTCGAAAGAGCAATGAAGTCTCGATTATTGCGTAAATTGTTCAGTGAGTTTTTTACTGCTGAGGGATTTAAATCACTAATCAAACAACGTTGCACGGTATTCTTTTTAGTGCCTGTGACACCCAAAAAATTAATCACTTCGTCTACTAACAGTTGACCTTCTCGATCGGGATCCCCAGCATGCACCAATTGCTCGGCTTGTTTTACTAACTTACGTAAAACCGCTAACTGTTTGGCAGTTTGTTTTTTAATTCCCAACTGCCATTGTTGTGGAATAATCGGCAAATGTTCATGAGTCCACTTTTTAAACGCGGGATCATAAGCCTCTGGTTGTTGTTGTTCGAGTAAGTGGCCAATACACCAACTGACGATATCGCCATTGGCGGCTGTGATAAACCCTTCCCCCTTTTTGTGAGGCTTGGGTAAAACTTCGGCAATCGCCCGACCTAAACTGGGTTTTTCGGCAATAAAGAGACGCATAATAAACTGAATGACATGTTTTTTTATACAGTAGTTTATATTAATGTTTGCAGCAAGCAAATTTGCTAATGAAAGCTTTGCGGGAACACAGTGTTCACGAGTCATAAACCATGACTAAGTGATAAGCACCTAGGGAGAACACCCGAATTTCACAATAGTTTTAATGTCCGTGGAAACTAGTAGTTTTGGTCTATTGTTGTCATCTTTTTTATAAATTGTTCGAAATGCTCTTCCTTAGCATATTCAAAATCGTATTGATTATGAAAACCAAAACGCAAATGCACTAAAGCATCTTCAATAAACAGCGTGTAACCATCAAAATCAGTAAAGGCCTTTAACCCACCTAAAACATAACTCTCTTGCTGTTTTTCACCGTGTTGACGCATTTTTTCAAATACCGACAACACAAACTTACTGTCTATGTCATTTTTCATATTTTCCCCTATGATCGCTGGTAACACGTGAGGTTACGCTGCACTCTAATATTTAGGTCTGCCCTACTACTTTGGGTTAATTACGAGACTAATTGAAGATCTGTATAAACATTTTTAACAAGACTTAAGAGAGCATTCAATCTTTCCTAGACGTTTTGTTCTCCTCTGTTGCTTTTTGCTAATAGCGATAGGCAGTCTAAAGCGTTAGCCAAGCTCCTAAATTAAATTCCTACGTCCTGCGAATGCATGAGTTAATGTATTGCCATCGATAAATTCCAATTCACCACCTACAGGCACGCCGTGAGCGATACGGCTAGCTTGGATATCTTTAGTTTTACACATTTGTGCTATGTAATGTGCCGTTGCTTCCCCTTCTACTGTAGGGTTGGTCGCAAGAATGACCTCTTTAATATCGTCATTTTCAAATATTAATGACAACTTATCTAACCCTATATCTGCAGGACCAATACCATCAATAGGAGACAAATGCCCCATCAAAACAAAATATCGGCCTTTAAACTCAGAGGTTTGTTCAATTGCCAACATATCTTGAGGGGACTCAACCACACATAATATTTGATTTTCTAAACGCTTAGGATTGGCACAAATTTCACATAATTTATTTTCGCAGAACGTGCGACACTGTTCACAATGTTTGACGTGTTCCATCGCATTATGCAATACGTGGCTTAACTGCAATGCCCCTTGACGATTACGTTCCAATAGATGAAATGCCATGCGCTGGGCACTTTTAGGTCCAACACCAGGCAAAATTTTAAAGGCATCAATCAATTCTTTAATTAAGGGGCTAAACTGCATTTTTCACCTGTTATAAACTTGGCTTAAGCGTGCGGTAAATTATTCTAGAAAGGCATCTTAAACCCAGGAGGTAAAGGCATTCCCCCTGTCACATCAGCCATTTTTTCTTTAGTGGTTTCTTGAACACGTCTTACACCATCATTGAATGCTGCCGCCACTAAATCTTCAATCATTTCTTTATCGTCTTCCATCAAGCTTTGGTCAATATCAACACGACGTACTGCATGATTACAAGTCATAGTCACTTTAACTAGACCCGCACCAGACTCTCCGGTGACTTCTGTTTTGGCTAGTTCTTCTTGATTTTTTTGCATGCGCTCTTGCATTTGTTGCGCTTGCTTCATCATGTTAGCCATTCCACCTTTCATCATAATCTGTCTCTCTTTTTCTGTGATAACTAACTACTGTTAGTTGCTTATCTAGCTTGAATACTTTGTTCATCAACCTTGGCTGCAAACTGTTGTTGTAACAATTGGATGCCAGGATCATTTTTTACCACTTCGCGAGCGTATTCGTTACGTACTTGATTAACCTTAAGTTGCAAAGCATAAGGAGTATTAATGGGTTGCCCTAGCTTAATTTCAAGTTCAATAGACTCATTAAGTGTTACGCACAGCGCTTGTTTAAGCTGTTGCTGGGCGGTCTCTGAAATTAGATGCGCTTTAGTGTCTAAAAGGGTTAATTTGACAATATTTCCTTGCTTATCAAAAGCAGAGTGCAAAGCCAACTGTTTGGTCAACGCAGTAACTTGCATATCTTCAATTAACTTACTCCACGCATCAACTTGCTGGGCCTTCAGGACTTTTTGTTTATCCGGTAAAAATGCCGATATTTCTATGGTTACATCACCAACATTCTCTTCATCTAGATGTGCGCTAGAGTCAAATACTTCGGCTTTCTCAATGACTTTTTCTGCAGCAAAGGGACTCTCTATTGGATAACCAGAAGTAGTCACTGCTGGGATGTTTTCTACTTCAGTCGCTGGCTCACCTTCTACAGCCCAAGGAGGCTTGCTACTCTCAGCTGGCTCTGCCTTAGTGTTGATTGCAGATACTTCAAGCTCTGTGGTAAGTGGAGAGGTTTGAGCTGCGACTTGTGGCTGAGCTTGAATTTCGTCAACTTGATTGCTGTTTTCTTGCAGGCCATTGACCTGATCATTCTGGTTGCGCGTCATCGCAAGGTTAGATACTGCGGGATTAGATGAGGCTAAGTTAGGTGAAACTAAATTAGGAATAGTCGAACTTTCAGACTTTTTTACCTGTGCAGCCCCTTCCTCCTCTTCACGTTGACTTTGTTTAAGTTTATTACGAAGCGCAATTAGATCAGCGGTCGAAGTGCTAGGTTTAGCATCAACAACCTGTTGGGATTCGTCTACAGGTGCCGGTTGCTGCAGGGTTGAGCTGTCAAAGTCAGGCCCTTGATATTCACCACTAAATGCTTCACTAGGCTGCTCGTCCATAGAAACGGCTTGGTATTGATCATAATCCATTGGTTGATGACCATAATCCTGCGCTTGCTGCATAATATCTTGCTGTTGTGCATCTAAATCATCGCTATCTGCAGTTTGATGGGAAGCTGAGTGATTGTCTGCCGTTTGCTGCTGTTGTAATTGCTCAGGTTCTACGGTTGTTTCTATAGAGCTACCTTGCGATTCTAACTCTGTATCAGCTTGTTGATGATGTTGCGGTTCACCGGAGTCTTTAGCAACAGGTTCATCAGATGCAAACGATTCTTTTACTTTAACGTTTTCGACAATGTCATCAGAGTGAATAGCTTGACTCGCCGGCAGTTGCGCAGCCATTTCAACTTCTGGGGTGCGCGTTGCAACATCTAACGCATCCAACTTTAGGTTATTTGGACAAAACGCCAACATACGTAACAAGGTCATTTCTAAACCGGTTCTAGGATCTGCTGCGTGGGGCAAGTCTTTTTTACCTGTTAGAGCAATTTGATAAAGCAATTGAATTTGTTCAGCCGGTACTGATTTCGCAAGTTGGAAAATAGCTCTGGCCGATATCGTTTCTAATTTGCACGCATCAGGTACAAACTGCGTTAATGCAATTTGATGCAACAGGCTCATCATTTCAGACAAAACCAACCCAAAATCAGGGGCTTGCTCAGACATGCTCTCGACTTGTTGCATCACACCTGGGCTGTCTTTTTTCACCACAGCATGCACTAGTTTGAGCACTAAGTTCTTATCCATTAACCCAAGCATATCTGTCACGATTTGCAAAGACACTACGCCATTGCCTTGCGCTATTGCTTGATCCGTCAAACTTAATGCATCGCGCATACTCCCTTGGGCCGCTCTAGCTAGTTGACTTAGCGCTTCTTTGTCACTGCTAATGCCCTCTTCAGAGAGCACAAAGTCCAATTGCTGACTGATTTGAGTGCGCGACAATGCTTTAAGGTTAAACTGCAAACAACGAGATAAAATCGTAACAGGGAGTTTTTGTGGATCAGTAGTCGCCAGTAAAAATTTTACATGGGGAGGTGGCTCTTCAAGGGTTTTTAACAAAGCATTAAAACTATGCTTTGACAACATATGGACTTCATCAATTAAATAGACTTTGTAACGCCCGCGACTAGGTTTGTATTGGACGTTGTCTAATAATTCGCGGGTGTCTTCAACTTTCGTACGTGACGCCGCATCGATCTCAAGTAAATCAATAAAGTTACCGTTCTCGATTTCTTTACAGGTACTGCACTGTCCACATGGCGTAGAGCTTAAACCTTGCTCACAATTTAAACTTTTTGAAAAAATTCGCGCAATGGTAGTTTTACCTACACCTCGTGTGCCAGTAAATAAATAGGCGTGGTGTAATCTATCGTTATCAAGTGCATTAGAAATAGCGGTGACAACATGTTCTTGCCCAACTAATTCGCCAAAACGATTAGGTCGCCATTTTCTTGCTAAAACTTGATAACCCATATTAATTGATCACTCGCCTTCGAACTCACAAATTGAAAAACTGGTGACACCACAATCGATGAGTTTTTGCTCTCCACCTAGATCCGGCAAAGAAATAACAAAACCGGCGTGTTCTACGACACCACCTAGACTTCTAATTAAATTAGCTGTGGCGATCATGGTGCCACCGGTTGCTAACAAATCGTCTAACATTAATACTTTTTCACCGGGTTTCACTGCATCTTTATGGATTTCTAAACAATCGGTACCGTACTCAAGCTCGTAACTTTCGCTTATCACTTCTCGTGGTAATTTGTTTGGCTTGCGCACTGGAATAAAGCCAATACCCAGTTCAATAGCTAAAGGCGCACCAAACAAAAAGCCACGGGCTTCGGTACCAGCAACTTTATCAAACCCCATTGGCGCGTAATGCTTCAACAAGAGTTCAATGGTCGCTGAATAAGCTTTATGGTCTTCTAACACAGAAGTCACATCTCGAAACATGATCCCTGGTTTTGGGTAATTAGGAACGGTTTTAATAACCGATTTTATATATTCGGCGGACACGAATTTCCCCGTAATTTAATAATAGGATAAGTAGATTAGTTGCGGATATTAGAGGTAAAAAACGAACCAACCCAATATGACATGCATCAGAGGTAACGCTAGTAAGGTACCTACGGCGGCAATCAAATAACCCCAGCTAAACGGGTCATTAGGACTGTTATCATCTTGCATTATTGCACTCCAAACGTGAAGGGGAACACCCCTTAATTAACAACAAAATTGAAGGCGAGATGTTAATCCAAAGTTCGATAAATTGATAGCCCTAAAAAGACAGGTGATTGACGTAGATTAGTTTTCGGGAAGCAAAATCTCTTGCTGAAGTAAGGTTTGTAGGACTTGTTTGACTGATTCTATTATTTGTTGAGTCTCAAGTTGCGGCATAGCCTCAATCATTATTTGGTTAAGATAATCAACAGTTGCCACTTCTTGTTGCGATATAGTGTTTAATAAATGCGCTGAAACAGCATTCACCAAAGTAAAATTGACTTCGTCCGAGCTATCTCTGTACACCACTAGATACACCACTTCGCCGGCCTCTTTTGGACAAAAATCTGGACCAATTTGATGAACTGGATATTGGTAACTCACTAATGTAGCTAATTCAGACATGCTAACGGCAGTAACCTCGGCGTGCCCATCCCATGCTTTCGCTGATTGTACCGATTGACGCACATTAAGATCTAACTCCAACCATTCATAATGAGCCAAATCTCGCATAAATATAGGATCAGACTCGTTGAGTTCATATTCACTACTTAGATATTCTACAAATTCCTTACTAATGTCGATAAAGTAAGGTGAACGGCATTGGTGTTCACTAAAAAATTTTCGCGCCAATTCTTTCCATTGTTGTGGTGAATACAAACTTTCAAGTACTGGAAATCCTGAACTTAAAAACCCCAATATATTATTAAAAAATAGCTCCCGATAAATCGCTAAACGTCGATCTTCAATATCACCTTCATAAGGGGATGCTTCAGGATCTTTAATATGCCGCATAAACGCATGTTGAGTCTCTATGAAAGAATTCACTAGGCAGACAATTTTTTAGTCGGTTTATTGGACATGGTGTGTTGTTGAACTTGTTGTTGAACTGTTCTAATTTTTTCCATTTCTAATAACAACTCGTTAATGGGGGGAATATTAAAATCTCGTTCTAATAAAGTGGGAAATACCCCATGTATTTCATAGGCTTTTTTTAATAACTGCCAAACAGGCTCAATGACGTCACTACCGTGAGTATCAATTTTTAAATCTTCGGCTTCATCATAGTGCCCTGCAATATGTCCATAAACAATTTTACCTGATGGCATGGCACACAAAAACTCTTCAGCATCGTAACCGTGATTAATTGAATTCACATAAATATTGTTTACGTCTAGTAACATTAAGCAACCAGACTCGTTTAAAACCGACAAGGTAAACTCTTGCTCGGTCATCTCTTGCCCTGGTGCGGCATAATAAGACACATTTTCTAACAACAATGGTCGTTCAATAATATCCTGTACTTGTTTAAGACGCTCAACCACATGTTTAACCGCTTCTTCTGTAAAGGGGATCGGCATCAAATCGTACATATGACCTTGACCAGAGCAGTAACTTAAATGTTCGCTGTAGTACAAAATATCATGTTGATCTAAGAAACTCTTAACACTTTTAACAAAGTTCACATCTAGCGGCGCAGGGCTTCCGATAGACAGAGATAAACCGTGGCAAACAAAATTACAACTGGAGGTAAATTGATTAAGGTTTTTCTGAAATTTGCCTCCAAGTGGGATCCAGTTTTCAGGAGCGACTTCCCAAAAATCTACTGAACTAGGGATATGAGGTAATAATTCTTCGAGCATTTCACGACGCAATCCCAATCCAACTCCTGTTAGGTGTTTATTGTTCATTAGATTGATTACCCCGATTGTTTTCTAAAATAAAGGCCGACATTCGCCGACCTTTTTGTTTTGATAATTTATTTGCTAATTGACTAGCAACTTAGGCTTGGCCGCCACACTTGCCTTCACCACATTTACCTTCTGTCATGGTTTTCGCGGCTTTTTTGGCTTTGTCTCCGCCACACTTACCTTCACCACATTTACCTTCTTTCATGGCTTTCGCGGCTTTTTCAGCTTTATCCGCTTTATCACCGCCGCATTTACCTTCACCACATTTGCCTTCTTTCATGGTTTTAGCGGCTTTTTCGGCTTTATCACCGCCACATTTGCCTTCACCACATTTACCTTCTTTCATGGTTTTCGCGGCTTTTTCAGCTTTGTCGCCACCGCATTTGCCTTCACCACATTTACCTTCTTTCATGGTTTTCGCGGCTTTTTCAGCTTTGTCACCGCCGCATTTACCTTCACCACATTTGCCTTCGTCGACGCTCTGCATAAAGCCAGATTCTAAAGACTGAACAGTAAATGGGTTAGTATTGGCTTGCACACTTACAGAAGCAAGAGAGCCGATAACCACTGCTCCAAGCGCTGTAGCGATAGATGTTTTTTTAATTTGTTGCATAATGAGTATCCTTTAAAATAAGTAGTCGATAAAAATTGTTGTTTTAATACTATTGTCTGGTTCCAAAACATCAGACCAAAGAGTGGTATTAATTATTTCAGTTTTTTTTTTAAACCAGATAATTATCGACAAACTACTGCATAACTGCGTTAAACAGCGTCTTCGTTTTCTTCGCCGGTTCGGATGCGTATCACGCGCTCTACATCACATACGAATATTTTTCCATCACCTATTTTTCCAGTTTTAGCGGTATTCATAATAGCTTCTATACACCGGTCTACTTGGTCATTTGCAACGATCAATTCGACTTTCACTTTAGGTAAAAAGTCTACATTATACTCAGCGCCGCGATACAACTCTGTATGCCCTTTTTGGCGCCCAAAACCTTTTACTTCAGTGACTGTCATGCCACTCACACCAATTTCTGACAAAGCTTCGCGAACATCATCCATTTTGAATGGTTTAATTACTGCTTCAATTTTTTTCATCTTAGATCTCAATTAATATGGCTTGTTAATACTCGGTTTCAATCATATATGGTAGGAATTGGAACTCGTTTATGCTGAGTCTTCTCAAATATAGCGAGCAACTTCTCAGCAATATCGAGGGAAACATCCTTGCCTTCTAAAAAATCATCTATTTGGTCATAAGTCATGCCCAGCGCCTGTTCATCTGATTTTTGAGGGGCTAATGATTCCAAATCTGCTGTTGGGGCTTTATGAATAATATGGTCTGGGGCGCCTAAAAACTCGGCAAGTTGTCTAACTTGACGTTTATTGAGGCCAAATAATGGCGCAAGATCGCAGGCGCCGTCGCCATATTTAGTATAAAAACCCGTAATATTCTCAGCGGAGTGGTCGGTACCTAATACTAATCCATCAAGCAGTCCGGCTACTTGGTATTGTGTAACCATGCGAGTTCGGGCTTTCACATTGCCTTTAACAAAATCGCACTTAGTTTCACTTTTAGGAAGCAAACCGTTAGCTTCAAGGGCTACACGAGTTTGTTGGTCAATTGCATCGGCGCCTGGCTGGACATTAATTGCGAGGTTTTGGCTTGGCTCAATAAATTGGATTACCGCTTGGGCATCTGCCTCATCAGCCTGTTCATTGTATGGCAATCTTACTGCCACAAATTGATAGCCTGTCGCTTGTTGTTGATTTAGCTCATTCACTGCAAGCTGCGCTAGGCGCCCTAATGTACAAGAATCTACCCCACCACTAATACCCAAGACTAAAGCTTTACAACCGCTGCTAATCAGTTGAGATTTAATAAAACTTACTCGACGCTCAACTTCATAATTAACATCAATTTCAGGTAATACCCGCATTTGTTCTATCACAGTACTCGTCTGCATTTTTTCCCTCATTAATGTCATACTAACCAAAAACTGCAATTGGGCCGTTAACTCCCATTAAAATTTTTGTTTAACTTTTAACTCAAAAATAGCTACGGCCTAATGTTAGCAACATGTGTATGTTAATCCTAACCTTTGGTAACTATTTCATACCCTAATTTTTCAAAAATAGTTTATCTTAAGTATCTCATTACTGGAGTATTTAAAGTGAAACAACAAAAAGGTGTGACTTTGGTCGAATTAATGGTCACTGTCTCCATTGTTGCCATAATACTTGCATTTGTTACCCCAAGTATTCAAAGCATCTTAATAAAAAACCGAATTGTGGCTGAGATCAATGAAATAAGCTCATTAATCCAGTATGCACGGCACCATGCAATAGACGAACAAGCCCAAGTTGTTGTTTGTCCATCGGACGATTATTCTGTTTGCACTGAAGATTGGAACAAGCCCAAAATTGTATTTATCGACAGTGACGATAACGAAATTCGCGGTGAGGATGAAGAATTATTAGTTTCAGTGAGTGCCACATCTGAAACGAGTTTGATGACCAACACCAACGATACCATTAAATTTTCCGAAACTGGGGAAGCCAATCTAGCCAATGAAATTTTGCTTTGTCACAAAGATAAAGAAGCAAAATATGCTCGTTCACTGTCTATTACCTTGCAAGGTAGAGTTAAAATGAGCACCGACAGCGACAAAGATGGCGTAAACGAAAATGCAGCTGGCACACCGTTGTCTTGTTAAAATTTGACTCTACAGTTAATTGCTTATTTTTACTTTACCGACTTTT
Organism: Paraglaciecola arctica; assembly: GCF_018861065.1. GTDB lineage: Bacteria > Pseudomonadota > Gammaproteobacteria > Enterobacterales > Alteromonadaceae > Paraglaciecola > Paraglaciecola arctica_B. The sequence continues at coordinate 72,241 of NZ_JAHKQO010000028.1, read as the reverse complement.
GCCACTCAAATCTAGCAAGACGTTTAGCTTCTTTTTCAGACATCACACTCTTGGTTTAACATTATGTTTGGCGTCTTTAGGCTATTTCCGTCTGTTCTATTTGCTCAACCCTAGTACCCGCTTCTAATAAGAGTTACCACCAAAAACAAATTGAGCTTAGATGGCAATCCACGTCTAATTGTCATATTCATGGCTTATTATTGTATGCTTGCAGTTTAGTTATCAAGAATACGAGTTGTTAACCTAAAGACCTGCAAATTCATTCAAAAAGGAAACCTTATGCGTTTATTGCACACTATGTTACGGGTGGCAGATTTACAAGTTTCAATTGATTTCTACACCAAACTCATGGGTATGAAACTGCTTAGGAAAAGTGAAAACAAAGAGTATCAATATACCTTGGCCTTTGTCGGCTATGGTGAAGAAACAGATACAACCGTTCTGGAACTGACCTACAACTGGGGCAAAGGCAGTTATCAAATGGGTGATGCTTTTGGGCATATCGCTATTGCTGTTGATGATATTTACACCTTATGTGAGTTTATTGAGCAACATGGCGGCGATGTTTATCGTAAACCCGGTCCCGTAAAAGGGGGCAAATCTGTCATCGCTTTTGTACGTGATCCAGATGGTTATGCAATCGAATTAATTGAACGAAAATAAAGTGAGTATTATGAAATTATGTATTTTAGGACTGCTGATGATGATTCTTAGCAACCAAGTTGGTGCCGCGAAACCTTTAGTAATAGCACATAGGGGCGCACCAGGCTATTTACCCGAACATACCCTCGAATCCGTTACTTTAGCCTATGCGCAAGGTGCTGATTATATTGAACAAGATTTGGTAGCAACTAAAGACTCAAAATTAATAGTCTTGCATGACATTCATCTTGAAACTGTTACAAACGTTGAACAAATTTTCCCATCGAGAAAACGCAAAGATGGGAGATATTATGCATTAGATTTTACTTTAGCAGAACTAAAGACCCTTAAAGTACACGAGCGTCAAGATGCAGAGGGTAATCAGGTATTTCCGCTACGCTATCGAGGCGATGGGTCGTTTCAGATTGCATCCTTTGAAGACCAAATTGAATTGATTCAACAGCTCAATCGTCAGTTCGACAAAACTGTTGGTTTCTACCCCGAAATAAAATCCCCTGCTTGGCACTTAGAGCAAGGGATAGACATTAGCCAACTGGTAATGAATGTTCTACGAAAACATAAACTCGATGATGGGAGTAAAAACATTTACCTGCAATGTTTTGATTTTTCTGAAACTCAACGATTGCGCAACGAACTAGGAGCAAAGGTAAAACTCATACAGTTGATTGCAGAGAATGATTGGTCAGAGTCTCCTAGCGATTATGATGTGTTAAAAACACCACAAGGGTTAGCAGATATTGCCAAAGTCGCACAAGGAATTGGACCCTGGATACCACAATTGGTCGATCTTAAAACCATGCAATCGACAGGTTATGTTGCCCAAGCACATAGCGCTGGACTTAAGGTGCATCCCTACACTTTTCGTAAAGACGCACTACCAGATGATGTAACTAAACAGCAGGCATTACAAATGTTGTTTAAACAATTGAAAGTAGACGGTGTGTTTACCGATTTCACAGATACTGTAGTTGATTTTCTAGGGGAAAAATAACTCTTAGTGGTGTTAGGCACACCAAAGATAACCAATTAGCCTGATGTTAGAGTAACTATCGCATCAGGTTATCTCACTAATTCAAAACTGCCAATCCCATGATTTTGCCCGTTAATGATAGCTTCAACCTTGTGTGTTCCAGAATATAAAGTACGAGTGGTCATCACTTTTAGTGACACCTTTTTTGAAAACTTGTGAGACTTTTGGGGCGCAAGCTCAACGGCTTTTAACTTAAATACTTTTGGGTTGGCTTTACCATTAGCTTTGATAAAGTGGATCGAAAAATCAACCATCAAAGCAGTAATGAAATCCCCAAGATTGGCGACGTCAAAACTCACTTGAATGGCTTCGCCAATTTGGGCTTTAGCCGGTGATATAGCGACATTCTTAATTTTAACGTCTACTTTTTCATCATACCCTAAAGCCTGCAAAGCACCTTGTTCGCCACGTTTAATGGCGCTACGTAAGCTATGTTTTACTAACCATTCTCTGTCTTTCGAGGCTCCTTTGAGCCACCTTTTGGCGATGTCCGCTAAAAGCGCTGGGTGATCTTTACCTATGTCATTAAGGTTATTTGCTACCGAACGCCTTACATACAATTCGGGATCATTTTTGAGCAACTCTAGTAAACGAATAACCGCAGCAGGATCTTCAATATATTCGGGTAGGCGTGATGCCCAAGGTAATCGAGTACGTGTGCCCTCTGATACCAAGCGCCGCACATGTAAATTGGAGTCAGTAGCCCAAACAGCTAATAGCGCCATACTTTTTTCAGGGTAACGTTGAATAAAGGGTCGAATAGCAAATTCAGCAGTAAACCTTTGAGTCAATTGATACAAGGCCTGCATTGAAATATCAAAATATTCCAAGCCATTGTCGCTGATATAGATGGTATGGGGCATATATAAAAACGACGCAACACTATTGTTTTCATCCAGTTCTACTGGTGAATCCAAAGATGCCAATAAAATCTCTTGTGCTTGTTGAAAATCAGCAGGTAAAAATGCCGTTAACGCGAAAGCAATTTTACGGGCACGTGCCATTAACTCCAGTTGCTCATACCCTTGGCTTACTTGAGCAATAAAACCGACTGAATCAAAGGCTGGATGTACCTCACCAATCATTTTACTAATCTTCTCGGCGACCTCTACGGGGTATTTATCTTTTAGCAGTTCTGCCATTATTACATGTCGCTTTCTCGGGTCAGCGAGTTTAGTTTCGCCAAATAAAGTTGTTCATCACTTGGTTTAAACGCTAAGGACACAGCCTTTTTCATGGCGATTTTGGCTTGGTGTCTTTTACCCAGGCGAACATAGGTTTTTGCTTGACCATAGAAGCTCTCATGCAAATACGGGGCGGCTTGAATAGACTTTTCATAGTAATTAAGCGCTTGAGAAAAATTTTGTTGAGCATACGCTTGGATAGCTAAATCATACCAACGATAAGGGTTATCATCGCGAACATCCTTAAATTTAAGTTTCATCAAAGCCGCTTCTTCTGGTCGATTAGTTTGTTCTAACAGCAAAATATAATTGCTTAGCAAACTAACAGAACGGTTGCCATTTTGAATCTCATATAGATATAAGGATTCTGCAAGCGCAGTGTTGCCAGTTATTTTATGCAAAACAGCTAAGGTATTAAGTGTTTCAGAGTTGTTGGGGGACAACTTCATTGCTGCGTCCAATAGTGAATAGGCCAAGTCAAAATTCTTTTTGACTATCGCCTCAGCGGCTAAATTTTGGTAATACATAGCAGAAAAATCCGCATCAGAAATCAAATCACCAATAAAACTATTTGACGTAGGAAAATAATCAATAATGATTTTTGAGCGAAGAACACTTAGGGTGTATTTATCATTGTTGGCTATTTTAGGCGCATACAAATGGGATTGTACATGTGAGGAAATGGTCATTACACCAGCATTTCTCTGATAAATCGGTGCTGAGTTTACTTTTCTAAACTCAATATCTAAGCCAACAAGAGAAGCATACGCTTTTGTAAGGATAGCCAAAGATAAACAATTACCAGCGCGCTGCCTTGCGGCTAAATCTGCATTAAAGGTTTCACCTTTATAATCAAATCCATCTAAAAAATTATCGATATAATTGTATAAATGCTTATGCCCTGCCACGTCAACATTGTCTTGTGCATAATAATAATCTAAAAAGTGACTCTGACTCTTTTCGCTTAATTCAAATATTTCCTGTTGCGAAGGAACCCTAACTAATTCAAAAGAATCGCTTTGCCATTCAACTTCTTCTGTCGGTGTTACCAATAATGCTTGTTCTGGCTCGATATTTTTTGTGGCAACACAGCCATTGAGTAACAGCAATAAACACAGACACCATGATGTTCTTAACATCTATCTTATCCATTAGTACGCGAATAAATGAAAAGATAACCAATCTAACTCTAAGATACTATCTCAATTAGCAACGTTGCCTTATTTAAGTACGATTTTGATAAAAGGTTACTGATAATCTTGCTTAATTAAATCCGCACAACGTTCGGCAATCATGATAGTAGGAGCGTTGGTATTTCCCCCCACTAAAGTGGGCATCACCGAGGCATCAACCACTCTCAAGCCTTTCATTCCTTTAACTTTAAGTTCGGGATCTACCACTGTCATTGTGTCTTCAATTCGCCCCATTTTACAGGTACCTACGGGGTGATAGATGGTTTCGGCTTTTCTACGTATAAAAGCCAAAATTTCTTCATCTGTTTGTGCTTCTGGACCAGGCCCGATTTCCCAAGAATGGTATTTATCGAAGGCCGCAGCAGCGAGGATTTTTCTGGCCCGCCGAACGCCATCAATCATCACCTTTTGATCATCTGGGTGTTCTAAATAGTGAGGATCTATTAGCGCCAGATCCTTTGGGTTATTAGAACCTAGTCTGATTTCTCCTCGGCTTTTAGGGTAAAGGCCACAAACATGCACACCATATCCATAACCAAAGGCCGTCGTTCTTCCGTGGTTCAACAATATCGCTGGTAAAAAGTGATATTGGATATCAGGAATGTCACCGGCGTGTTGTGTTCTGTCAAAACCACCCGCTTCGGCAACATTACTGGTCATCAAACCTTTGCGATTAAACAAATAATTAAAGGCGGCTTTAACGTAACGTGGAATGAGTGCCAATGATATTGAATAACTCTCGCGACTTTTACAGCGATGCTGAACAATAGCGTCGAGGTGATCTTGCAGATTTTGCCCTACCCCCGGTAAATCGACTATGGTTTCAATCCCCTTTTCAGCCAAATGTTTTTTAGGTCCAATACCAGACAGCATTAAAACTTGTGGTGAGTTTATAGCGCCAGCTGACAGTAACACTTCTTTACTCGCTGTCAGGGCAACCGATTCCCCATTAATTTGCGCCTGCACCCCTGTAGCCACGCCATCACTAACGATAATTTTTTCAACTAGCGCTTTAGTAACAACAGTTAAATTGGAGCGCGATAAGGCTGGAGACAAATAACCTTTAGCCGCAGAGCAGCGCTGGCCGTTTTCTTGAGTCACTTGATAAAAACCCAAACCCTCACGTTTAGTACTATTAAAATCAGTGACCTTATCTAGGCCTGCGTCCTGAGCTGCAGCAACAAAAGAGTCTGAAAGAGGGTTGGTATGTCGTAGGTCACTAACACTTAAGTAACCATCAGCGCCATGTAGTTCGCTTTCCCCATGTTGTTGTTTTTCCGACTTTTTGAAATAGGGTAATACTGTTTGCCAATCCCACCCTTTGGCTCCCATTTCACTCCAAAGGTTATAATCTTCAGGCACGCCGCGAATGTAACACATTGCATTGAGGGAACTAGAGCCACCCATTACCTTGCCCCTTGGCCAAAAAAGCTTGCGGTTATTTAAATGAGTTTGTGGCTCGGTATCGTACTCCCACCCCAAATTTGTCATGCGGGATAAAAATGCCAGACCAAAAGGAATATGAATAAAAGGACTTTTATCCGCACCTCCAGCTTCAATCAAACACACCTTAAATTGGCTATTTTCAGTCAGACGAGCCGCTAAAGTGGCGCCTGCTGAACCAGCACCTATAACAATAAAATCGAATTGTGTTTGAGACATTTTTTGCATGGACCGACTACTTATTTGAAACTGAAAACTATATGAATGTTTGCGGTTAATTATATATTTAAGACAGAATTTTCTGTTGATTTAGCACTAACAAAACTCATCTGATGTCATACCAGTCAGTCTATCAAAAAAGCTATCTTAGTGTTACTTTCCTGTAAGCTGGAAAATCTCTTATCAGAATAACTTTATACAATAAAATTCAATTAGTTATAAAATGCATGTTAAGCATACCATTATCATTAATATTTATGGAGAAGCATTAGTTTGATCTCGAAATCTATCAAATCGTCATTTCGCTTGCTCCTGGCTAAATGTCTTATCCGACTTAAACGACTTAAACACGTGGATTATTCAGTAGAAGAGATAAGTCAGTTAATAGAGCCTCACTTGCCACTTTCCTTCCCAATATCCGTACCCAGAGGTGACGGACGTTTTACCCTTTCAAAAACCAAAGTGACTATGCCTTTTAACGGAAACTACATCCAAGGTGAATTATTGGGTGGCATTGAAGTCACCTATATTGGCAACCCAATCTACCGAGCCCATATTATTTTAGTGGTGCAAGCTAAACCCTACTACGACCTAACAACAAAAAACGTACTTTTAACGGATATTAAAATGACGGATATTCATATGTTAAACGATGAATATGCCATTTTGAAAGACACCTCTAGCCTTATAAACCTTTTCGTACCTAGTCCTGTTTTATCTATGGTCACCGGAACCATGAAAACCGCCTTTAACTTAATGACAGGGACCACGGCCGCAGAGGCTCAAGGCTATTTACAAATGTATTTAAGTGGCAGCAAACAGAAAGTATTGGATTATCACAAACCTCAAATAGAAAACATCATTGTTGAATTAGCCGCCAGCGAAGACATGCAATACACTTTAGACTCTAAGGATTTTGAAGAAGCCTTGTTTATCCAATACGGCAAAAAGGTGGTAGTGGAAGAAGGTAACCTACGCTTTAAATTTTGAGCTTTTACTGGAAAGTGAAAGCCTAATCAACGATTTGCGGCTAATGATTCTCTAGGTATAACCTTCCCCGCCGATATAACAGTTTGAATTGAGTCAAAAGCGTCGATGTTGATAAGAGGATTTTTTCCCAAAATTAACAAATCCGCTCGTTTTGAGACTTGAACGCTGCCTATTGAATTATCTAAATTAAACAATTTAGCATTGGTAATAGTCGCAGCCTCTAAAAACTGTTTTCCGGTCACTCCAGCTTGTTGCCACCTTTTCATTTCAAAACGCCCATTTAAACCTGGGGGATTAGCAAAAGTTAAATCGCTAGGTGTATCACTTCCAAATGACAACGTACCACCATTTTTCGTCAACCATTTTTCGTCATATAGGTAAGAATTGACATGGCTCGTTGTATCGGGGCTTTTCCAATATTAGCCCATTTATCGGATCGTAAAACATGTTTGACGTAATCTACTTTAGCCAGTCGATTACGGAAGCTCTGGCCTTCTGGAGTTTTATACCAATTAATCAACGATCTCGGTAATACTTTTACCAAATCGGCAGAATCTAAATAGGTTGGATCAAACAGGTCTCGCTCACCATACAGCACTTGAATTGTAGGTTGAAGCGCAATGTTTTTAGCTATTGCCGAATCGAGTATATTGCGAATATCTCCATGAATAGCGCTATTGGTTGAGTCGCTCCATGTCCACATACTGTGGGCAAATACGTCGACACCTGCATTAATGCCAAAGCGCTGCGCCTCTTGTGAGTTGGCGTGAAGCAAAAGCGGTAACTGCGCTGCATTGGCTGCAGTTTTTAAGTCACGAATTAGCTTTAAGCTGGGCGTAGGTAAGTTTCCTTTGCCACCAAAGCCACTTTCATAATGCGTCTTGACACAACTTGCGCCTGCGGCTCGCATTTTTTCCACGACAGCTTCGGGCGTATGTTGCAGCGGATCAACCCCTGGTGGCAGGTATTCCCCATCTAACAGAAAATAAGGAGTAACTTGATATCGAATCGGCTTTGGTATGAAGCTCATTGGATAACCGTCGACTACAGGTGCAGCTCCGCAAAAATAAGCTTGAGGCCGAATTTCACGCTGGTTCCAATTGGCAATATTACGTGGGTCAGAGTGTAAATCTATCACAGTGGTAAAACCGTGATAGAGATAACTTCTAGGGATCTGCTTAGTGGCTTCTTCAACAATATTTGGAAAGGCTTGTGAATGTTCATAACTCATTCCAGGCACGCCACTAAGATGAGTGTGGGCATCGATTAGGCCGGGTGTAAGAAACTGACCTGTTCCATTTATGACTTGGTTTGCTTTTACCTGCAAACCTTTGCCAATAGACACAATTTTATCATCTACGATGTACACATCATGATTATCAAAAGGCTCCGAGAGCTCTGGTGAAACAATACTAATATTTCTAATTAAAGTGCCTTTTCGCGTTTCTTTACTTGATGAAGTCTCTTGGTGCTTTCGACAAACTTCAACGCTTTCGTTTAATAACCTTTGGTTTTCACATAGGGCCTTTAACTTATTACGAGCATTATCTGAATTTGGAAAAAGTTGGCTATTTAGCAGCCATACTATTGCAGCTTTGTGGCTTGCAGAGGACCAAAAAAGCTGTTGTGCCAACGAGTCTATTTCGTGCTCCTTCACAACAAATTCTTCAGCATGAGTCAATAAATGCCTAACCTGCTGCTCAAGGGTTCCGTCTAATGCTGCCTTAGTCAGCATAAAAGTGATGGGTATTGGCGGCTTAACAGTATTTGAATTGTTATGCTGGCCCGCCAACACTGCGTATAAATCCAACGTAAGTTGCTGTTTAAGCCAATAATTTATGCCGTTATTACTAAGGATAATAATAGTGAAACGTTTAGTGGGGTTTAGGGTCTCAATTTGTGCGTCGCCTAGTACACTTAACATGCTGCTAAAACCCTGTAATTGACCATTATAAGATAACCAGTCCAAGGAATTATTGTCACTCAGAGCTAACTGATCCTTTTGCCATGCGAAGCTTTGCTTGGTGTTGAGCCAAAAATCCAAAGTGGGTTGTTTGAGTAACTTCCCTGAAAACAAGGCTTGCTCAAATTTAAACAGATCAACAGCCGTTGAATAAATATTCGCGCCAGCAAAAAACACCTGCATGTTCAGTGCTGATTGGACTTCGAATCCAACAGACTTACCGATTCTATATCCAACAGTTGCTATTTTAGAATCCATTGCGGCGTCTTCGACGCCGCTAGAGTGCATATTTGATGGCTGAAAAATACGTTTATGTAAGTTTGTTTGGTATGACATTCCGGTCAGTTTTTCGATTATACAACCAAGTAAAAAATAATTTAGGTTGCCATATTGGTATTGTTCTCCAGGTTCAGACAACAGAGCTAACTCACTGATAGTCTGCAACCACTGTGCTCTACTGAAATTGTTCTGGTATTTGCCTTCGTTCCAACCAGGCAACCGAAAGTGCCCTGGCAAACCCGAAGTATGAGCGAGTAAATGATGAATCGTAATTTTTTGACCTTCAGCCGAAGTATATTCTGGTAAAATCTCATGGACAAAATCAGATAGCTTAAGTTTTTTCTGCTCCATCAATTGCATAATCAGCAATGCCGTAAAGGTTTTACTTAGGGAGCCTATTCTAAAGGGAGTGTTGGGAGTATTAGCAAGGTTCTTATTAACATCAGCAAAACCAACCCCATTTTGATAGAGCACTTGATTGTCTTTCGCAATGAGAACAGAGCCGTTGAATACACCATACTGATGGTAAGACTGGAGCACCGCTTCAACATTTTTAGTGACGCTTTGTGATGCTTCAGCCACATTAACACCGACTGATATAAAGGCTAAATAAAATCCAGCAAGGCCAAACACTGTGTGAAAATCCATATTTTTCTCAATAAAAAATTCTATAGAAACGGCAGAACAATCAAACGACCGCGTATTTCTAAACCAAAGATTCATCTATGCTAAGATGCATCAAACTAAAAAGCCTTAGCGAATTCTAATTTTTTCCTAACAGAATAATAAACATAATAAAATCAAATGCATACCACTAAAAAAGACAACACAAGTCAACTCCAGATTGGCGAATGGACTATCATTCCATTAGAAAACTGTTTACTTAAAAATGATCAAAAAATAGTGGTTATTCCTAAAGTGATGGATTTGCTGCTGTATTTCTCCAAATATGCGAACCAAGTGATAAGTATTCAACAACTATCGGAAGCCCTCTGGCCAGACGAATTTGTAGGTGACAACGCCATTTACAATTTGATCGGGCAACTTCGCAAAGCACTCGGCGATAACACTGCTCAGCCAGTTTATATCGAAACCCTTTCCAAAAAAGGGTATCGACTAATCGCCGATGTCATTCATCCAACGTCTTTCAACACCACTAAGGAGCCGCTAAACGAAAATCATGAAGTGAAGTTAAAAATAAAGATAAAAAAATGGCTTGTAGTAGTTTTATTAATGTTAATCATTACCTATTTACTCAGTGTAACTTTGCCAACGTCAGAGACAAAGACGAAAAAACTGCCTTTGGCACAACAACACTACTCACTCGGTCAGTTTCACCTTAATAGAGGCCAGGCCCATAACATCCAAAAAGCAATCAGCTATTTTCAACTTAGCCTAAGCATTGAACCTGATTATATTGACTCAATGCTAGAGTTAGGGTTTGCGTATTGGCAGTTATCCCAAGTCGAAGGTAATTCTCGTTCTACCTACAGCAATAAAGCCAAAGAATTGGCAAAAAAAATGCAAAAAATGGCACCCACAGACGCAAATATTCTGGCTTTGGCCTATCTAACTAATTCTCAAGAAAAACGCAAACTTGCCCCTCATGAATGGTTAAAGGAATATGACAACGATCAATTAACTCATAGGACGTTTATTGCATTTTCAATGCTCTATTTTGATGAGGGAAAAATAGACGCTGCAATCGAGTTGCAAAACAGAGCCCTCCATTTGTGTGCTAATTGTGCGTATATTTATAATGCGTTATCTACTTCCCAACTTATCAAGGGGCAGTTAGAGAACGCGTTTTCAAACTTTCAGTTATATTTGGAACTTGATGAAGGGCAAGTTAATAATCCGCTAAAAGAGTTTGGTTACAGCAATTTAAAACTCAGTAAACTGAAAGCCACCATTAAATGGATTGAAAAGAATGAAATTGACCATGATGCCCTTGGTCCAAAACAGCGCAACTCACTAGCGCTTTTCTATCTATCAATGCGTCAACCTCAAAAGGCGCAGCAGTTAATGCAGACCGCTTCAAAAGGTCAAGACGATAGTTTTTTTACATTATATACCTTAGCTGCTTTACACGGTGCACAGCAAGATCAGCAACTAAGCCACGCTTTTTTCGAAAAGAGGGCGACACGTTATCCTGACAATAAACGGTTTGTCTTATCAGTCACTTACTCTTGGTGGATAGGGGGTGACCCAGACAAAGCGCTAGATTTACTGAAACGCAGCAACGTGCTAAATGACGACCTTAGTGTCCTCCAAAATAGTGCTGATATTGGCTTGATACAATTATATGGGGCCTTGTTACTGGCCAATGCACAATATGAAGATGGCCATAAGATCTTACAAGCGTTAGCCACACGTTTCGAGCTGGGATTACTTGCTTCATCAGAACAAGCTTACATGGCGTACGCTCAAACTCTTGCCCTATTAGGCAAAAACCATCTTGCCTTACAAGAAATTGAAACGACCCTAGCGAGCGGATGGGTAGAAGACTTCAACAATAATTGGTGGTACCTAGAAAACGATCCCTTTTTCAAAAATTTGTCAGGGATGCCACAATTTGGAGATCTGGTTGAAACCCATAAAAACAAGATCAGTTTATTAGCAGAGTAAGTGCCGTAGCCTTATTGACAGTAAAAACGCACGAGACCTAACCACTGCGATTCCATAAATTTTGATTACCTGCTACACAAAAATAATTATGCGGCTCCCAGTAATCAGGAACAAATGCTTTACTTTCCTCAGGCTTAAAGTCATAGGTTAACTTTTCCATGATTTCAATTAAGCGTTTAGGATCAATTTTCATCAATTTTTTACGAGCAACCGGATAATGCAGGTTGACAGATTTATCCACAACTAGAGTTTTACCAAAAGTTAAAAACATTAAGTTTTTTGTGACGGGTCGACATATAGGTTCATCCAAAACCTTAGGGTTTAACTCGGTCACTATAGCGTATTCGTATAAATCTAATTCATTTCCTCTCATATCTTTGGGAATATAAACAATGCCATAACCTAAGGGGAAATGACCGACTATGTCCACAAACACTTTGGCGATATGTTTGCTCACCACTTTTTTGATAGCCAGTTGTTCTATCAATATAGAGGCGGTGGGATAACTTTTTCGTTGGAAATCACGTTTAGTCGAAAAAATAATAGAAGCATAAATTTGCGGTATTTTTAGAATCTCACTGGTACCTTGTTTAGCGTTGTTGGCATCTAACACTAAACCGAGCTGAAACTTTAACCTTTGCTTTTCGGATTCATCAAACTCTACCTGCTGTTGCGCAGTGCTAGAACTCGCTTGCTGGCAACCTAAACCATTTTGTAAATAATCGATGGTATAGTCGTAATTCAAACGCAACATTTTCTCGCGCTCATGTTTTTCCAATAAACGGAATCGGTCTTTCTCCCCTTCTTCTCCCTCTAAAAGCTCGACTAAATCAGGATGTTGAAGTCCTACATCCTGAAAAATGGCTGCAAGCATAACTGGCAAAATTACCGACTGTGTATAACAAATGTAATCACTGGCTTCAGGTTCATATCGTTTTTTAGGATCATAGTGTTTCATCATGTAGGCATTCTTCACAACGCCATCTATAACCAGTTTGTCTAGCACTCGCAAACTTAAAACAGCCTTGTACGCAGGTTTTAATTTTTGATGCAGTTCCGCTAATTTTTTACCCTTACCCGGTGAAAACAGCACTAAGGTAGATAAAAATTTAGCGCTTTTTAGCTGCGTCTCGTCAAAGTCATTACCTTCACTCAAAGACAGTAGGTTAAGACACATGTCTACCGCATCATTTAGTCTGGCGAGCCTAGCGCTTTTTTGCACCAGCAGTTCGTGGTTGTACTTTCTTTTAAGCAACAACAATTGTTCGTCAAGTTTTGCTGCCTTTTGAGATGATTGCGCTTTTTTTGCTGATATAACTTGTTGCATCTCGGTTTTTATAAGCTGCAGTTTTTGTTTATTTAACGGTTCCTGTTTAAAGTACTGTGCAGCTTGTTGATACAAAGACGGGGTCTCGTCTTCGTTTCCACTGATACCGTTGACAATTCTATCTACCGAAATGGTAAAACTAGAATTAGAATTTTTATCTAGCACAATAATTCAACCTGAAAAATGATAAGGATTGTTGTAAGTAAGGTTTGTTGGAACTTCATATATCACCGAGGTTGAGTCTTTTTATTATGCGTATTTCGTTCAAGTCGAATCATTCTAAACCAAAGACTAACAACGAATAAAGGTAAATAACCTCCCCTGTTATCGATAGACTTTTCATACCTCCTTTGCGTTGATTGTTAAAACATCCTTTTTATCGTGCTCTCTACAATAAGGACACTAACCTGCGACCCTCAATTTCAAAGTTCACTATTTTAAAGCCCGGTATTTTTCCTCGTTTTCTTCTTCAATAAACGGTTGCTCTTCAACAATAGAAACATCTTCATCGACAACCTGTTCTCCCATATTTTCAATACTTTGGGTTGGATCATCTACGCAGTTCTCTAACAATTCAAATGCATCAAGGCAGTATTGTCTCAGAGGCTCTAAACTATCGATCTTATTGTTGCAACAAACCAATCCAACATTGGCCTGCCCGTTATAGGTAACCAATGTTATATTCACTCCACCACCAGGCGTGATAGTGGAAATAGGATAAGCAGCAAGGACTTCATTTTCTTTAAAGTACATTTTTTGTGAAGGCCCGGGCATATTCGACACTAAAGTGTTGGCAATAGGTTTAACCCAATTCGATAAGCCTAACATTTCAAATATGATGGCATAGGTTTGAATCAGTAAGGTGTAATAACTGAACGAAGCTGGGTGAGAGGCTTTAGCAGGTCGAGTTACTTTACGATGATTTTCAATTATTTCTCTAAGTCGAAGATAAGGGTCGGTATGTCCATGTGCGAGTTCAACTGGCACTATGGCAATTTGATTGCCATAGGTCGTTTCTCCCGGTCTACGCAAATTGATCGGCATATTAGTGTACAAGGCTTTATTAAAGGTATGCCCATAATCTCTAAGCTGACGGTGCACAGCAATATCAAATACGCACAACAACACCTCATTGGCTGACGCTCGCAGGCGTTTACTGAGGGCTTTTACTCTCGCAAAATCTATATCTAGCGTCGCTATTGCACGACCTTTTTTAACTTGCCCAGTGAGCACTGTTTTAGTGCCCGAAAAGGGTAAAGGCATATAGTTTGAATTTATTCTTAATAACTTCAACAACAATCTAACTATGATCCACAGCAGATCTTTGGTGGCGATAACCAATCCCCAAACACCACCAAATACTGCTTGAAACCAATGACGTTTGCTGCGTTTCTTGGGAGTTCTGTCTAGTGACCAAACCGGTACAAAACCATCAACAACCGGTTCTGGACTGTACCCTGCCTGAAACCAGCGGATAAGTGTGCTGCCGTCACCACACATATGATGAATTTTAATATAAAGTGCAAATAACTCAGTACTATTGTCTTTAATTAGGTGAAATTGCCACAAGGGTTGCTCTCTGTCTAACCAAGGTTCATGTAAACTGGCGACAAATTTATGTAACTCTGGCTTATCGTTTAAATCTGCAATGGTATGTATCTGAACATGGTATTCCATATCTAATTGTTTAACGGGGACAAACCTCAGTGGATATCCCAAAAATGTACTGACTTTGCAATTAAAAGGGGTACACGCTTGATCATTGGCGCGTAACTCTGCCACGAGATTATCAACATAGTCGGGGGAGGCGTTAACTGGCATTTTTAACAATTGTAAGCTGGCTACATGTTTAGGATTATCCTCAGACTCAGTAACCCAAAAAGTTTTGTCTAAAAAGGTAAGCTTTTTACTCATAAGGTAATCCTTGTATTCTCAAGCTAGGAAAACTATCCATTATTCTTCAATAGAGAACTCACGATTGGCGATAGCCTCTTGCAAATGATGCAACTCCCCCTGTTCAATTTTGATGTAAGGTAACAGGGCAAATAAAATAGCTGACAAACTCTTGTATAGATACTCGTCACCATTAATATCATGACCTTTTAAAGCGTAATAATTCCCAGCCTGACTGAACACCAACCCTATGATTTCGACCATTTGATTACACTGACCAGGTGAAGCGACAATTGACTTTTGTATTACGAACTTAGCTAAGAGCTCTGTCACACAACGCTCTTGAGCAGCCATTAGTTTGATAAACCCTTTGGCTACGCTGGGGTACTTATCGCTTAAGTCATTGGGGTTACGGTATAAAAAACGAAATAAGTGATTTTTTTCAATAATAAGATACAAGTAATAAAAAAAATCTTCGATACTAAGGAAAGTATCGGTTTGATTGCTGGGAGCATCTAAAATAGTGCGCATTTGTTGTTGGTAAAGTTCGAATAGGGCTGCCACTATGACTTCTTTGCCTTTAAAATGATAATACAAATTGCCTGGACTGATATCTAATTCCATTGCAATCTCGACACTACTTACATTGTTTTCACCCTGTTGATTAAAGATATCAAGGGCGGTAACTAATATACGCTGAGCCGTTTTCATTTTATTATCACCAAAATGTGATGGAGCATGTTGTATCATTCCACACTGCAAGCATGAAGTGCAAGTGTTTGAAAATAAAGCTTTTGTCTTTAAAGGCAAAGAATAACTATTTAGGACGAATAATGATAAGAGTACTGTTCAACAAAAAAGGGGGAGTCGGCAAGTCGAGTTTGGCAGTTAACCTAGCAGCAATCTCTGCTAAACAAGGGTACCGGACCTTACTCATTGATTTGGATACCCAATGTAACAGCAGTGCTTATCTGAATGTCACAGATTTATCCAATGACAGCAATATTGCTGATTTATTTGAGCAAACAATCACTTTTCATTTACACAGGCGTCCTGCCAGTGATTTCTGTCATCCAACACAAATTGAAAACCTCGATATTATTGCCGGCTCAGAAAGGTTATCCGAGCTAGAAAGTGAGTTAGACAGTAGACATAAAATTTATAAACTAAAAGAAGCTTTAGATTCACTTCAAGACACCTACCAACATATATTTATTGATACTGCACCTGCACTCAACTTTTACAGCATGTCGGCGCTAATCGCCGCGCAGCGATGTTTAATCCCTATTGATTGCGATGACTTCGCGCGACAAGGATTATATAGCCTGCAGCAAAAAATAGCGGAGATTAAAGAAGATCATAACGACAGTTTGGAAATTGAAGGAATCATAGCGAATCAATATATGGCAAACGCCAACTTACCTAAACAGATAATCAACGAATTAATAGCCGAGGGGTTTCCTGTGATATCAGAATATATTGCTCAGTCAGTTAAAATGCGTGAATCCCATCAGGCAAAAAAACCACTGATCACTCTGGCCCCTAAACATAAACTGACGCTATCGTTGATTGCTATATTTGAACTACTAGATAAACATAAGTGAATGTCAAAAGTGTTTACATAAACACGAGGTATAACTGAATAAAGCCAGCGCCCATGCCTAAAAGTGCACCAGTGACAATTAACTTCCATTCGTCGGCTTCGTAGGCGGGGCGAAGCACTCCTTCGAATTCTTCTGGCGATAAAGCTTGCATGCGTTCACACAAATCATCACCAATTCTTAGAGCTTTATTGGTGTATTCGTAAGCGTATGCTAGATAGGTTTCTGAATCAGCAAAAATACGCTGAGTGGCCAGCGACTTCATTTTAAAATATGAGTCTGAGCCCACCCCTAAGGCAAAATAAGGTTGCGCAATTGCCACATAACGTTCAATCGCGTCATTCACATGTAGCTCAATTAGTTCCAACAATTGCCCTGATCCCGAGCCATGCACCGCAATTTCCATGATATTTTTTGAAGTCATTAATTTCGCCTCAATAATATCTGCATACACTCTAGACACTTCTTTTTGACGTTTTAAAAACATACCTTGTATGGTGAAACCCATAAACTTAATCGGATGTTTGGGTTCAAAAATAACTTTTAGGGCGATCCAGTTTGTAGCATAACCAACAATTAAACCACCCACGGGCAGGACCCACCACGTTGGATAAAACATCCAAACCAACATAGTAGGCAAACCAAATAAAAAACCAAAATAAAAACCGGACTTTTCAATAAAAGGAAATTCTTTTTCGCCTGATTTTAGGAATATTTCATTGATAAGCTCAGGCGCATTGACCAATTGCCCAACCACTAATTCCTTAATATCCACTATTTCTTCAATGTTATATTTAAAATCATCCACCATTTTAGTGACAACATTGGGCATATCAGCCTCGACCCTTGCATACACCAAATTTTTGCCATGCACCGGTAACGATGCCCATAATTGCGGAGCTGATTCTTGCATGACATCATTAACTATGGTTCGAATAGTTTGTTTCAGGCGCCTTTGAATGGCTTTGGTAAGCTCGATTGGATCAATTCGGTCGGCTAATTCTTTCACACTAAGCAATTTACCTAATACTAATTCAACTTCAATTTCCGCCATTTCACGGCGTTTAGCGGGAATTAAACCTTGCCACCCTAAGTACGGCTTCACCCCTATAAATTCGATAGGATAAAACATCATTTTGACCGCTAAAAAATTAGTAGACCAACCCACTATCGCACTAATAAAAGGAATAGATAACAAAGGGAGATGAGCAATGAGATGATCAATTACTTGCATAAAAAACAGTTACGCCTGTGAATTATTAAATTGCGGCTTCCATCAGCCAACTACGAGGCTAACTATTGGAATTAGAATGGTCAATCTAAAAATACCTAAGCACAGGAAATATCCAAATAAAACCCTTTTTAAATACAATTAGTTAGCTCATCAAATCAAGACGTGACCCAGACACAAGCCGCTCACCTTTAATTTTTTGGGTAGCAATTTCTAATTATTTACGCTTATATCTGGTCAGACTAGCAAAACAAGAGACTTGTATGGCAAATCATACCCTTACTGAATTACAAGATATCATGTCACAAGCCAACTCTTATGAAGAGTATCACGAGGCTGCACTCGCTCATGACGAATTATCTGGCGCCCAAGAATGGAAAGCCAAAGACCACAGCAAGGATTACGATTACCGACTTATTCGCAAACGAGTACAACGGATAAAACAAGCCCGTGTTAGCGGAGACGCATCAGGTTTAATGTACATTTTACATGAAGGCTTGCATGGCAATTTAGGCAATATTGCCTCGTCTGCCTTAAATCAACACACCAAAATTGGTACAAAATTGCTAATTGAAGAATTCATCCAAGAAGTCTGCGGTGCGTTAGATTTTATTTATCAAGCGGATGAAAGTGAAATCGACTTCTACGAAAAATTATCATTTTTTGAAGAAACGGCACAAGCATTTGGTCGCAGTTGCTTAATGTTAAGTGGCGGTGCTGGTCTTGGTTTTTTCCATTGTGGTGTTGTCAAATCTTTGGTGGAACACGACTTGTTACCCAAAGTTATTTCGGGTGCCAGCGCAGGTTCTATCATTGCAGCACTGGTGGGTACACGTTCCGAAGAAGAGTTGTTGGAAGTGATTAAACCTGAAGTTATCCAACAAAAATTTAAGAAATGGCGATTATGGCAAGGATTTGGACAAGATAGTTTGCTTGACAGTAGTAACCTAGAAAATGCCCTAATCGAGTTATTTGACTTAACCACCTTTGAAGAAGCCTTCAAAAAAACTGGCAGACATATGACTATCACAGTTTCTCCGGCTGACCTGCATCAACATTCACGACTGCTAAATGCGAAAACCTCACCCAATGCTGTAATTACCCAGGCAGTCAGAGCCTCGACGGCTATTCCTCTGTTATTTTCGCCAGTACAATTAAAAGCAAAAAACAGAGCCGGAGAGATTGTACCTTATATACCTAATAGGCGTTTTGCAGACGGTTCTATTATGGCCGATCTACCCTTCGACCGACTGGCCAGACTATACGGCGTGAATCATAGCATTGTTAGTCAGACCAACCTTATTGCAGTGCCTTTTCTAGCGCGGGACAAACGAGATACCACAGGGCTTGTCGGCTTAACTTGGCGCTATGCTGCCAAAATTGCCAAAGTAAACAGCATCTATGCCTTTGATATACTGGAAAACCTAATTAGCCACCGCGCAGCAAGATTAGGCATACACAAAGTACGCTCTATTGTGGATCAACAATATGTCGGCGACATTAATATTCTGCCTAGCGCTACTATTGCCAATTTAAAACATATAGGTTCAAACCCTAGTTTAAAAAGCATTCAGGAGTTGGTACACCACGGAGAACGCGCCACATGGCCGCAGCTAGACTTAATTAAACGCAACACCTTAATTAGTAAAACCATAAGAGATTACTTAACCAAATTAAAACAAAGAGAAGCAAGATTACTTAGTGACCGTAATGGACTGCGAGTGGTAAATTATTAAACGAAATAAATAGTCGTTATCGAGTTTAATTTAGCATCATGACGCTTTTGCCCCAAAAAATTGAATACGACAGCGAATATTTGTTTATTTGCTAGCTTTTTCGGATTTGACCACAGTTGACTGGACTCATAAGATAACAATTTTGGATACAGTAGTTAAGGGCATAAAATGAAATGGACTGAACCAACCCTTTCATCGTTATCTACCGAGGGTGGTTATCGATTACGTGGTGAAAATATGACGCGGATAGAGGTTTTCTCGGATGCCGCATTTGCATTTGCTGTCACTATGTTAGTCATTTCACTGAGCACAATTCCACAAAACTTTAATGAGCTTTTAACTGCATTGCAAAGGATCCCCTCCTTTGCTGCGAGTTTTGCCGTTATGATGCTTATCTGGATCTCTCATCGCCGCTGGAGTCAGCGCTTTGGGTTGGATGACGGTGCTTCAACCTTTTTGACTCTTGCACTAATTTTTGTTGTGCTTGTATACGTTTATCCACTTAAATTAATAATGGACCTAATGTTTTATGCGTTTTCGCAGCGTTGGTTTCCTGCCGATTTTCAAGTATCCAGTACTGCCGAGGTCGCAGTGCTTCTTGCGATTTTCAGCTTTGGCTTTTTCCTTATAGCTTTAATCCACTTTGGTTTGTATCTGAGAGCCGCGTCAAAATCAGAGGAATTGTGCTTGAACCAATTAGAGCAATTGTTGATACGCAAGGAACTATTGTTGTGGATAATACAAGCCATATTAGCGCTGTTAGTTGCGCTGTTTGCGCTGTTATTTATGTCTTCTTTAGGTTACCTAGCGGGTCTCGCCTATAGCTTAACCCCAATTATTATTCCGTTAGTCACCCTTAAAACTAGAAAAAGGATACGTAGCCATTTATCCGCTCGCAGTCAATAAGGTGTTGATAGATAAAGCTAAAGTCCTCCCCGACTCAATTCTTTCTTTACCTGAATTTACTAATCAATAATCAAGCCGCTAAAATAGCGGCATGGTTAACAAACTTAAGACTAACAAACTTGATCATAAGTGAAGCTTTGGCCTTTTTCGCTAATCTTTGGTCTCAGCGTTGGCTTCTTTAGTCGACGGCTCAACAGGTGTCGCTTTGACTGGCGCTTTAGTAGTCGTCGCTTTAGCAGTGGGTTTGGCTGCAGTTTTAGCTGGCGCTTTGGTAGCCGTTGCTTTGGCAGCGGGTTTGGCTGGCGTTTTGGTAGACTTTGCTTTAGCGGCTGGCTTAGCTGCAGATTTAGTTGCCGTTGCTTTAGTTGCAGGTTTAGTTGCCGATTTACGAGTCGTTGTAGCTTTAGGCGCAGCTTTGGTAGTGGGTTTAGCAGATGCTTTTGGGGTGGCATTTGTTGTTGCTTTTTGCTCGGCAGCTTTTTGTTGAGCGAGTTTCGCCACGACATCAATTAAGTTATCTACTCGCTGGGTTAACATGTCAATTTTTTGATCACGATTTTCACTACCGAAACCCAACTTTGCTTTTAATGCTGAAATTTTGTCTTTTAACATTCTTTTGACCTCTAGATTTGCTTGTATTTGAACTTCAACTGACTCACCTTTTTCAAGCAAATCATTGAATAACAGTGAGCCTTCAACGAATAGTTGATCAATTTTGTCAACCGCCTTTTCACGCCCGCTGTCGTAAGCCCCTACTCCAACTAGCCAGGTTTTCTGTACCATAGCGAATGTTTTTTTGGCTGAATGCAATTTGACTCTCCTATTATCTTAGTTCACATAAATACAACGCGAATTAAAAGTACCCAACGCCATCAATAGGCTTTGGCCCTTTGATATTGTTGGGTATGGCACGGATTACTTAGCAGCTAATTTCGCTACTGCATCAGTAAGAGCATCAATTTTTGCTGATAATTCTTCAACTTTTTGATCGGCACTCACTGTGTCTAAGCCTAATTTTTTGCGTACTTCAGCGACTCGTGTTTCGACTTTGTCTTTTACTTGAAATTTGTCTTTAGCTTCGGTTTCGATTTTAGAGCCTTTTACTACTAGCTCATCAAAAAGTTTGCTCGCTTCAACACTGATTTTTTCGTAACGTCCTTGCGCTTCATCAAAACTCTTGCCGTAGGCGCCTAAACCTGCAAGCCAAATTTTACGTGCGAACTCTTCAGCTTCGTTAACTTTACCTTTGATAGAATCTAATTTAGTCATGGGTATTTCCTCGTTTAAAATAATGGATCGGTATGGATTACGACCAAGATTAAATAAACGAATTAGAAATCGCATACTAATTGTATGATTATTTTGATTTTTATAAGAATATTATAAATACAGAGACGACTGGCAGGGCTGCCAGCCTGAATATTGAAGTACGGGTTAGTCAACTAACCCTTTTGGCATGTCAGCACGTAGCTGTTGCCAAAGCTTGCCACTCTCGATGCCATAATCTCTAATGACTAAAGGTACACGCTCGTAATCACCTTTTTCAGCAAGCTCTAATAATTGTTTATAATAACCACGGGTTAAATCTCTCGAATCTCGATGAGAGAAATAATACCCACCAATTCTTGAGTACAATCCTCTAAACCCATTCATCATTAACACATACACAGGGTTTCCAGAGGCAAACGCAAGATCATGATTAAGCTGATAATCAGACTGCGCAAAAATCTTACCATCGTCAGAAATATCGATGTGATTTTTTAATATTTCAATGGTTTTTTCTTGTTGGTTGCGGATTGCACCACGAATAAATACCGCACTTAAATTAGTTCTCGCTGCTAACAAATGATCTACGAGTTCAGGGATCCCATCTTCATCGAGTCTAGCTAAGGTTTCTAAGATATTGAGACCTGATGTTTCCCAGAAATTGTTTACCTTGGTAGGTTTACCATGTTTGATAGTAAGCCAGCCGTCTCGGGCTAAACGCTGTAAGACTTCTCGTAAAGTGGTGCGAGTGACACCAATAAGTTCAGATAACTCTCTTTCTGCAGGAAGAATTGTGCCGGGAGGGAAGCGTCCACTCCAGATAGATTCCACTATGTATTCTTCAGCGAATCCTGCTGGGCTTTGTGCCTTGTATATCATCAACCACTCACTTCATTGTTATTGTTTTTGGGATTCTTATAAACTGATTGTACCAGATGATTTTTGCCGGTAACAACGAAACTTTGAAATGTTAACAAAGTATTACTAAAAACCAGAAAAATTTTACCTTATTGTGTGCTTACTATGGGATTTTGAGATAATTTGTGGGTACAATCTGATTACGTTGATTCGATAATTATAATATTCAGCAAGGAATTTTGCTTATGCAAATGTCAGTACCTCAAGCAGTAGCCGCGAACTTTTTGGGAAAAGCTCCCACTTGGTATAAGCAGGCTATTATCGCCTTTCTCGTCATTAACCCCATTTTATTCATAATTAATCCTTATGTAGCTGGCTGGGCGTTAGTTATAGAATTTATATTTACTCTTGCCATGGCGTTAAAATGTTATCCACTGCAACCAGGTGGACTCTTACTTATAGAGGCAATGTTTATTGGCATGACCACCCCTGAACATATGAAGCATGAAATGGTAGTCAATATTGAGGTCATCCTATTGCTAGTGTTTATGGTGGCCGGCATCTACTTTATGAAAGGACTGTTACTTTACCTTTTCACGAAATTACTGATAAAACTGAAAAATAAAGTGGTACTTTCAATGGCGTTTGCGGCGTCTTGTGCTGTGTTGTCAGCGTTCTTGGATGCCTTAACAGTAGTAGCAGTAATTATAACAGTCGGTTTAGGCTTCTACTCTATTTATCATAAAGTGGCGTCGGGTAAAGATTTTGGTTCAGATCACGATCATTCCCATGATGACGAAGTGCCTAATCCGAAGCGTAATGATTTAGAGGATTTCAGGGCATTTTTGCGAAACCTTATGATGCATGCTGGAGTAGGTACGGCTTTAGGTGGCGTTATGACAATGGTAGGTGAGCCGCAAAATCTGATTATCGCTGATAAAGCGGGTTGGGATTTTGTAGAGTTCTTTATTCGCATGTCTCCCATCACAATCCCAGTGTTTTTTGCCGGGATATTTACAACCTTTATTGTAGAAAAATTTAAACTATTTAGTTACGGCGCACAGCTGCCAGACGTAGTCAGACAGATATTGACTGACTATGACAAAGATGTCGAAGCGAATTTAACCACCCAAGATAAAGTTAGATTAGTACTACAAGGTCTTATAGCAGTTTGGTTAGTGATAGGTTTAGCTGGGCATTTAGCGGCAGTTGGATTAATTGGTCTTTCAATTATTGTATTGGCGACATCTATGAGTGGTGTAATAGACGAGCACTCTATTGGTAAGGCTTTTGAAGAAGCCCTCCCCTTTACAGCCTTATTATGTGTGTTTTTTGGAATAGTGGCAGTAATCATAGACCAAGGGCTTTTTAGTCCAGTCATTAACTGGGTATTAACCTTTGAAGGTAAAACGCAGTTGGTGATGTTTTATTTAGCCAATGGACTGCTATCAATGGTAAGTGACAATGTATTTGTTGGTTCAGTTTATATCACTGAAGTGACTGCAGCACTTAATAGTGGTGCAATTACTCGTGACCAATTTGATATGTTGGCTGTGGCCATTAATACCGGTACTAACCTTCCTAGTGTTGCCACTCCTAACGGTCAGGCAGCATTTTTGTTCTTGTTAACATCTGCAATTGCTCCGTTATTAAGATTGTCTTACGGAACTATGGTGTACATGGCTCTACCATACACAATAGTCTTGACGCTAGTTGGCTTAGCCGCCACTTACTTTGGATTATATGACTTAACGCAATGGTTGTATGAAATGCACTTTATTGAGCACCACTCTGGGGTGATACCCAGCGTTGCTCCGCATTAATAAGGGCATACCCTTTTGTTTGATAAACTATCTTTATTAGCTGCTGATAAGCGCGCGTGGGGCCTATTATTTGGTTCTGCGCTGTGCTTTGAGGTTGCAGCCTTGTACTTCCAACACGTAATGGATTTACAACCCTGTATTATGTGTATTTACCAGCGTACTGCTGTTTTTGGTATTATGTGTGCCGCAATACCTGCATTGATATTCAACAACCTGATCACACGATTGATTGGATTTTTAGGTTGGGGAATATCCGCGATTTGGGGCTTACTCATAGCCATTGAACATGTTGATATTCAAACTGCAGTGAACCCATTTTTTGCTACTTGCGAGTTTGTACCAAACTTCCCGACTTGGGCGCCTTTGCATGAGTGGCTACCTAATATATTCGGAGCAACAGGTGACTGTGGCACTATCGATTGGTCATTTTTTGATTTAAGTATGCCGCAGTGGATGATAGTGATTTTTAGTATTTACACTGCTGTTTTCGGGGTAATCTTGCTCAGCAGAGTATTGCTACAACGCACTGTGTAAATCAACTTAACCTACTGTTATTCAAGCCAACATATGTGGGCTTGAATATACGTTAAACTTAATTTTCGCATCAGACGTTTTCACAAAACCCAGTAAGCAAATATCACAATCCTTGGCTAAATCTATCGCTAAGCTAGACGGGGCTCCCAAAGCAATAATATAACGAATGTTCACCATGGCAGCTTTTTGTACTAAATCGAAACTAGCTCTAGAACTCAATACCACTCCCAAAACCGATTCAATCTCGTGACGACCTGTTGCCTTTCTATGTAAATTGGCACCTATCAATTTGTCGAAAGCATTATGTCTGCCTACGTCTTCACGCACGTCTACTAATTGTATTTCTTGGTTAAATAACCCGGCGCCATGATTACCTCCGGTTTGCTCGAACAAAACCTGTTTGTCTCTTAACTGTTGTGTCAACAGACCTACAGCGCTAACGGGTAATAATGGTAATGGAATATCAGTAGCTGATGTCTGAGGCAGTTTATCCAGTATATTTTCAATGCTCTGTTGACCACACACACCACAAGCCGAGTTCATCACTTCTGCACGTTGGTAATCAGACAGATCGATATGTGCCTCAGCCGCCAAATTAATTTGCACGCGATTAGTTGCCTGAGATTTCAGTCGACCAGATCCTGTGTGGGTAATCGATTCTATTTTACTGAAATCTTGAATCGCACCACTGGAATACAACCACCCTTTCACCAAATTTATATCGTCACCTGGAGTACGCATAGTCGTAAAAAGCAACTTGGGCGAAGTTTTTGAATGTGAGCCAGACGATGACCGTGAATAACCAGAAAACCAAATTTCTAACGGCTCTTCGACTACCACGAGATCTTCACACTCAAACCTTTGTGTATTAGAAACTCGCTCGCTTGAAGCACCTATATTAACGACCGAATATGGCTTAATAGTTTGCAAAAAATAAACTTTAATAAGGAATATTAACACCTAAGCTACCTTAGCCAAGAGCAAGGGTAAAGACGTGTATTATAAAAAATATTCAGACAAGGGATAGCGGAGACGGAGTAACCGAATATGAAGTTATTCCTCAATCTTATCAACTAAAAATTGTGTATGCCCCTGTGAATAAAACGCCGACCCTTTGTCGGACATATAAAACTCATTTCCTTGAGTCACAACCAATCGAGCATCGGTTAAAAAATCTAGCAGTTGTTCTTCGGGCATATCCTGTTCTTGGTAAACCGCAGCTTGTTCTTTTGCTTGGCCCCATTCCACAAACTGTGACAATTTTGCCGTTTGTTGAACTAGCGCATTAAGTCGGCTGTCTTTATCAAAATATTGCTGCAAGGCTTTGGCATTTTCAGAATCACCCTCTACCAACAATTCGCCATTTTGTATACTCACGACTATTTCAGAGCTGAGATCAAATTTCTCTGCTAACTGAGCAATTTCTCTATCTAATTTTTGTTGGTTAAATTGTTGATAGTTTTCAATAATATTGAGATCAATATCGATTTCACCATTTTCCAATAGCTCTAGGGTTTCTTCAAAATCTCCGCGACTCAAGCCACTTTCGAGAACCTCAAACCCGCCAGCCACGTCAGCTATGTTACCTTGTGCAAGTTTGTCGAGCACATCATCAGCTTGCGTATTGTTGTCACCTATATAATTAAATAAAGACAAAGGGTTATTAGAAATTTCCATGAGCACTACCTGCAAAAAATGTAATGATTAACAGCGACTAACACATTGATTAGCAACTTGTACGCCACAACTGCTGTTAGTTATTTGTAGTAGTTGACTCTCCAGCAGTTAGCGCCTTTTACAAGACACTTTCTCGATGGCATTCCTAATAAGAGGATAATGCTAAGGCAAAAGTTTGCCAGTCATGGGTTATATTGATGTTACTTTGCCTTTGGTCGATAGTAGCTAAATGCTTATTTCGAGATTGGTAGATTTAAATCAGTAGAACTTTTATCATGAGTAATAACAGCATCAAGGAGAAACAGATGAAACCAACCCTTAGTATATTAATCGGCTTAATTTTTACATTTAGCATTTCTGCAAAAGTAGTCAGGTTGTCAGAGCCTGTTACTCAAAACGCCGAAACCGAAACCTTTGGTGTTGCACTAGACAAGTCACTGCCCAAATTGAGTATGCAAGACCTCACAATAGAGTCTTCTTCTCACTTAGCTAAACCTTTTCAAGTAGAAGCCAGAATTGCCAAAGTGTGTCAAAAGAAAGGTTGCTTTTTTATCGCACAACAAGACCAGCATATTTTAAGGGTCTCTTTTCGCGATTATGGTTTTTTTATCCCAACAGACAGTAGCGGTAAAACGGTTACACTGGCTGGCGAATTAGTTCAAAAAGAAATAAGTCCTGAACAAGCCGCGCATTTTAAGGCTGATTTAAACAGTGAATCTGACCTAGTTAAACCCGGAGCCGTTTACGAAATTGTGGCTGATAGCGTAACAATACCGCGCAGTTAATGAAGCAGTGACTTCCCCAAGTTGTCGGATCACTACGAGCGGTCTTTGCATCTCCTGTAAAAACCGCTCAAATTTAGGCTAAGTTAAAATTCTAGTACGTTAATTTCCAAGTTGTTTAGCTTATTCTCAAGACCAGTATGATAAAGCGCTTCAATCGCTTTAGCGCCTTTATATTCGGCAACACTGACTTTATTATTCATATGCACCGCAAAACTTTGCCAAGCTTTGGCATAACGCTCAGCAAAACCTGCGTGTCCCCATTCAGCGGTGCGTTTTTTCACTTGGCTAGGCGCAAAGAAAAACTCGCTGTCTAAATGGCCATCTGGCTTATCCTGCTGCGCGTCTACATCTGTTGAACCAATGAGGATTAATTTATCAAGATTATCAGCAAATTGTTTTTGTAAATTCAACAGAAGACTTTTGTTACCAGCGAAATCCAACACCCAACTCTTGTCAGCTGCGTCAAACTCTGTGATCTCGTCATAACTAAACACTTGGTCATAACAGTCTAAACCTTGGGTAAACTCTTTGTTCCCCGCAGAGGTTAGGCCAACGACCTGATAATCTAACCCGCGCTCGGCTTTATGTTTCATTAACAAATGAGCTGCGCCATAAGCAGTTTTACTAGAGGCACTGGTTAATATGACTTGTTTTACGGGTTGCTCTGCAGCCACTAATCCTTCACCAACAAAATCATCTAACACAAAAGATGTCATAAACAATGGGCGATAATTGAGTTGCCATGCTTCTCGCTCAGCTTGATAGCCAGGATCGCTGGCACAGCGCACATAGTTGTCATATACAGGTGAAATACTCTTACGTTCTTCACTGATATCATAAAAATGTAAATCCGAGGCTTTCCCAGCAGTAATCACTAAATGGCTTGCCATTGGCAAATAACCAAATACTTTCTCGCCCACATTGACATCTGCATGATTTGACTCAAGCACAGTTGCAAAACCCCACATTGGTACAATTCCCCACGTCTCATCAGCTGGAAAAAAGCCCCAATACCCCATTTTGTCGCCAAACACTGAATAGGTCACGTTATTCGCCGAAAACCCCAAAGTATCGATTTTTAGTAATACTTGGTCTGCCGATAAGTGCGTACTATCTATGGTTTTCTCAACGATTTTAGTATGGGACACATTGGATTTTTCAATCCAAATTTCGGTAACCTTATGTACTTCGCTCATTTGTTTTGCCCTAAAGTGAATTTAATTTGATAGATTGAGTATAAGTTTTTGAAACGGCATTTCGGCATCATGATTTTGAATGCTATAAAATAAACCAAGATGATTAGCTCAGAGGCAAAGCAACATGAAAAAAACACCCCCTAAGTTCGATATTGTTATATTTGGAGCCACCAGCTTCGTAGGCCAAATATTGACACGCTACATGTTGGCTCAATTTGCTCTTGATGGTGAAATTAAATGGGCTATTGCTGGACGTTCCCAAAACAAACTAATGGCATTAAAACAGTCTTTGGGTTCAGCCGCAGAATCTCTTGATGTGTTAGTTGCTGATGCGGCTGACGAAGCTAGTCTGAACTTATTATGTAGCTCAACTCGGGTGATTATATCTACGGTTGGACCCTATGCACTTTATGGCGAGCCGCTGCTAAAAACTTGCGTGGCATTAGGAACAGATTATTGTGATTTAACCGGTGAAGTCCAGTGGATAGCCAAAATGTTAGAACGCTATGAAAGCCAAGCAAAAGTAAGCGGCGCGCGAATTGTTAATAGTTGTGGATTTGATTCTTTACCCTCAGATTTGGGGGTGTATTTTTTACAACAACATGCCCAACAAAAATTTGCTGAACGCTGCAGCAGTATCAAAATGCGAGTCAAAAAAATGAAAGGGGCCGCTTCAGGCGGCACAGTTGCCAGCATGACCAATATATTTAAGGAGGTAGCAACCAACCCTTCCTTACGTAAACTGTTGGCTAATCCTTACGCTATTTGTCCCGCTGATCATGGTAATAAAGTGCGTCAAAACAGTATGAATCGCCCGCAATATGACAGCGATTTTAATAGTTGGGTAGCGCCTTTCGTTATGGCCGTGATTAATACTAGAATTGTCCATCGAAGCAATGCGTTGGTAGCGGGCGGGTATAGCCAGCATTTTGAATACAACGAAGCGATGTTAACCGGTAAAGGCATAGTGGGTGGCACAATGGCAACAACTGTCGGCGCGGGACTAGGAGGTTTTGCCATGGCAGCGGTCCTTCCCCCTACTCGATGGGCAATGGAGAAGTTTATATTGCCAAAACCGGGTGAAGGTCCAAGCCAAGACGCTCAAGAAAAAGGATTTTACGATTTACGTTTTTACGGTAAAACCGATAGTGGTCAAGAAATCCGCGTAAAAGTCACAGGTGATCAAGATCCTGGTTATGGTTCAACTGCCAAGATGTTAGCTCAAGCCGCCGCCTGTTTGGCACAAGATATCAGCAAAGACTGTGTACCTGGTGGGTTCTGGACACCCGCCAGTATCTTTGGCGATCGATTGATTAAACGTTTAGAAAACTACTCAGGTTTAACTTTTGAGGTTATCGATTAAGCTGTTGTACAGTTAACATGCATTGAGTCGTTTTACTTTTTCATTCGTTGCTGCACTTTAATTGAATGCCATACAGCGGGAATGATCACTAGAGCCGCTATAACAGCTAAAATCCAGAGGTAATTTTGACTCAATCCGCTCAAATTAATGACTTCAGCAGCCATGTCGTTATTGACATGAGGTGCCTGCGCAATGGCTCCTATAGCGGCCTCTTTGGCTGTTGCAAAACCACTGCTAAATGCACTTTCCCAACCCAGAGCAGAGAGTGAGGCATAGGCTTTATAGGCTATTGCTGACACTCCAAAACCAATCACTCCTATGCCTACTACACCAATTCCTAAAATGCCAAAACCAACGGCTCCAATACTGATCACACCAAAAGAAACGATCCCTACACTGACCGGTGCTATGGCTACTCCACCCCAAGCGAAAAGTAGCCCGTAAGCGATGTTACCACCTGCAATCCACCCAAAAGCCGGTTTATCGCCCATTTCAGGCTTAGTAAATTGAAAGTGGAATAAAGGGATACCAAGTAGCGTGAATTGGCTTTTATACTCACGCTGTTTGGCATTTTTTTGATCGACTTGCCCAAGAAAAGCTTCAGGATAAAGTAAACGCTCTTGAAATCTCAGCCTGCGCATCGCCTTAAACATATAATCGACTAAGGCTAAATAACTGGCTACAAAAGTCAGCGCCAGTAGCTGTGCAGCAATAGTGAAAGCACTAACATCGCTACTTGTGCTTAACGCCAGTTGTTTTAATAGCAGCATGCCAGCTACAAAAACAATGGCAAATAACATAAATAACACCACTATTTTTATTGCTTGTTGCCGTTCTCGTTGTGTACGTGATTGCACAAGTACCGCTTTTAAACCAAAAAATGAACTTATCACTCCTGACCACGCCACCAAAAATGCCAAAACACTGGCTAAATTGAATAATGAACCTGTTTTAACGGCTCCAGCTCCTATGGCCGCGGCTTTGACTGGAGGAGCGATACCACTGATGCTTAACAGCACAGCAGCGGTAAATCCTGCGCCAGGTTTACTCTTCACTAGTGCATCTTCCACATATTTGATCATCGACTTTTGCAACAATTTGCGCCCTCTAGACAAACGTTGTTTGGCTGTATCTTCAGATAAATCTAATTCACGAGCCACATGCTCAACAGAATTGTGCTCTCTGTAAAATAAAATAAGTGGCTCTCTGTAAATATCATCCATTTTATCAAGGGCTTTCCAAAGCAGAGCTTGCTGTTGCTCTCGGATGGCAACGTCTTCCATTTCACTGTCATTAGCGGTTAAGTCGGTGTTGTCTATTTCATCAGCATTGCGTAACGGTTGCTTTTCTTCCTTACGACGGTAATGACTTAACTTAAATCGTAAAATACCACACAACCATGACTTTAGTTTTTCTGGCGCTAGCAAAGAATCGAGTTTCTTCCAGGCTTCAACGAACACTTCTTGAGCTATGTCTTCACTTTGTTTTATATCGCCGACCGACGAATAAGCCAAAGAACACAACAAATTTTGATAACGACTGACAATTTCGCAAAATGCGTCGCGATCGCCTCCCAATGAAGACATCACCAAAAAAGTGTCGTCATTACTCGCCTTAGTTTTTTTCTTATTAAACATATCAATAACTTTTATTTTTTCGCCGCAAACTAACAAGTGCCGTTTTTTTAGTAAAGGTGACAGCTTTTCTCAATTTTTTTTATTTTCAATAACTAAATTCAATTTTTTGTCACCTATTCGTTTCGTTGAGGCACTTAATGATAGACACCGCATTGCTGTGTTCAATTTATAGCAACACGCGAATAACGCGCAACTTTTAAATTTTGGAAGAGATCTTATGAATAACCAATCTAAAACAGTATCAAGAGTACGAAGCTATCTTGCCATGGTTTCTGTCGTTACCCTATCAAGCTTATGTTTCACATCACCATTAAACGCGGAAGTTAGCAACACTCAAACCAGTGCCATAATTGATGACTTTAATGATCCAACCAACAACACGTTAGGCATTCCCCGACAATTTTTTAATGACACTGTAGCTGGCGGAAGTACCACCGCTGAATTGAACGTTGCTGAAGGTGTCATGCATCTGAAAGGGAAAATTGAACCCGCAAGAGGACAGCCTGGATGGGCAAGTTCAGTTTTACTTCTTGACCCAAAAGGCCAACCTATGGATGCCAGTGAATTTTCAGGTATTCGGCTTATGGTTAAAGTCAACGCAGGGAATTTATCAGTGTCCGCCAATAGTGTTGAAGTGACCAATTTTGACTATCACACAGCACAACTGTCTGTCGTCCCTGATGGAAAATTTCATGAAATAAAGGTCCCCTTTAACACTATGAAACGTGCCTGGTCAGAGCAAACTGCACTGAATACTAAAACGATTAACGGCGTCAGCATCGTAGCCTTCGATTTAAGGAAAGCACAGTTTGATTTTGCGGTTGACGAAGTCAGTTTTTATTAACTAAAGCCAGCACAGCAATCAACATTGGTTTGAAAAAACAAATCAATGTTCACTTACCTTTTTTTTAAAATGGAGCATGAATATGCGAGAACACAATAACACTAGGCTCGATTACCTAGATGCGGCCAGAAGTTTCGCATTGATACTGGGCATAGTTTTTCATGCCAGCCTCTCTTTTATGCCTATTTTTATTGGATGGGCAGTGATGGACATTTCCACCAATGAGAGGGTGCCATTATTTATGTTGGTTAGTCATTCCTTCAGAATGGCGTTATTTTTTCTAGTGGCCGGATTTTTTAGTCATATGACGTTCCAAAAATTAGGGTTGGGTGGATTTCTTAAATCACGTTTGTTGAGAGTAGGTGTCCCATTGGTTATCGGTTGGTTCTTATTAAGACCTTTACTGGTATCAGGCTGGATTATGGGAGCCGAAAGTATGCGTGGAGAGGTACACATTGGAAACGCGCTATTGGAAGGCCTAAAACGCTTAGGGCAACTACCCAATGAATTTTTAATAGGCACCCATTTGTGGTTTTTGTATTACTTATTGCTGGTTTGCGTCATGACATTATTACTCCATTACTTAATTGGGTTGCACGCACCCACTAAGGCTAAAATAACACCTCTAATAGACTACGCTATTAATTGGTTGTGCCATTCACGGTTTGCTATTCTAGTGCTTTGTGTTCCTACAGCCGCTTCACTTTGGTTTATGGATCATTGGGGCATAGACACACCTGATAAATCTCTCATACCGGATATTCCGGTTACCTTATTGTATTGCGTATTTTTTCTATTTGGTTGGTTATTACAACGACAATCGTCGCTAATTAATGGATTTGTTAGTTTAGGCTGGAGCAAATTTATACTGTGTATTGTTGCTGTCGCGATTACGATCACATTGTCAGGCTTTGAGACAAGTCGGGGTCATCCTCAGTATATTTGGCTTAAAATATGTTTCGTTGTGAATTATGCCATTATGATGTGGACTCTCGTATCTCTCACTCTTGGATTATGCAAGCGAATATTCACACGGCCAAGTCAGTTTGTGCGTTATATTTCTGACTCTTCCTATTGGCTCTATCTCATTCATTTGCCACTAGTAATATGGTTACAGATAGCCTTCGCAGAACTCCCCAGTTATTGGTTAATTAAACTTTTATGCATATCAGCAATAACCATTTTCGTATCCATATTGATTTACGATGGTTTAGTGCGCTCGACCTTCTTAGGTGCTGTCTTAAATGGAAAACGTAAGCCTCGCATCCTTTTTAAATTCAGTAAGCAACAATATAGGACGACCACACTATGATTATTAACCTATGGTTATTTTTGAGTATTGCCGCGGTGTTGATCACAATTTTAGTGATATCAAGCACCATGATCATTAACAAACGAAAGTTAAAAGAAATAGAACTTGAAGCGTTAAAAGCTAAAAATTCTGATTTAAACACAGTGATAGAAAAAGTAGTGGCTCGGCATGTCAAATACCAAAATGATAGAATTGAAACCCTAGAAGCGATAGTCACTGATAGAAAATACCAACTTAATGAAAATTTACATAACCTTCGGTAATATTTAGTCATGCTTTGGGTAATTAAAATCGGCCTTTGAGGACAAAAAATGGAAAATAACTGTATTGCACAAGCGACCTTCAACCCTAAGGTTCGAAATTATTGGACAGTAATTTGGGTGTTTATTAGTTTCATTACCGTAGCGGGAATTCTTCTAAGCCCCTTAGTTGCGATGATTGCTTGGTTGGTTTCCAAAAAAATACTCAACGCAATGTCAGCTACGTTATTAGAACGAAAATTGGTAGTGAAACGCGGCATCATATTTGTTGTTGAAAAGTCTATCCCGCTTGAGAAAATTACCGATATCGCGCTAAGTCAAGGACCTGTAATGCGCTTCTTTGGTCTTTATCAACTAAGTTTTGAAACTGCAGGGCAATCATCCGAAGGAGCCTTAGTATCGTTAATTGGTATCAACGACGCAAAAGCTTTCAGAGAAACGATATTAAAACAAAAAGATCGTTTAACTGGTAATCAAAGTATTGAAATTGAGAAACCTGAGGCTGCAACTAATGACTTGGCTACGAATGATTTACATGCCCTGACAGAAAGTGTTCAGAATATAGAAAAAATCTTGAAAAAGCTGTTAGACGACAAACACTCTGACAACTAACCCAGTTCCACTAAATAATGATAGTTATCACTACGGCAGCGACTCTGTCTAAATTCTATGGCTTTGTTGTCTAATGAGTGGGTCACTCGTGTGACTTCTAGAAGCGGATCACCTAACGTTATACCTAACATCTGAGCATCTTGCTTAGTCGCCAGTACTGCTTTAATACTGTCGCGGGTGTCTCGAACGGTAAGATTAAATTGAGTTTGATAGAAATGATAAAGGGTATGAGGGACTTCGGGATGTTCTTCCAGTGTGCCGAAGTATTTATGTGGCAAAAATATAGTTTCGGCAATGCAAAATTCGTTATTCAATATTCGCCGTCTACTAAGCACTATCACTTTGGCATTTAGCTCTAATTCTAACGCTTGGGCAACCTGTTTAGTAGCTTTATGAGTTTCTACTGAAAGTAGTTCAGCTTTAGGTAGCTCCGGCGTTTTTCCATCAGCAATTAACGGAAAGAATCGATACAAACTATGATGCCCAGTATGCTCTGAAACAAAAGTCCCAATGCCTTGTCTTCGGGTCAGTATTTTAGCATCGGTTAAACTGTTTAATGCTTTACGCACCGTACCTTGACTGACATTTAGTTCGCTTGCCAATTGAAATTCGTTCGGTAACATTTCCCCAGGCTTCCAACGTTGTTCAACAATCAGTTGAGTGACATGCTCCTCAACTTGTTTGTAAAGGGGCTGAAATGCTAACCCTGGTTGACTGAGTTTGTTATCAAAACGATTTTTATTCATGAATGTAAACTGCAAGTTAATAATGCTCTAGAGTATTATTAACTGCTACTCTGATTCAAGGAATTAAATAGATATTGTACTAAAAAATTTCAACCTAAGTGATTAACAGAATTAGAAATAGCTATGTTCAATCATTGGGTCATGCTCAATCTCATAAAATGAGTACAGCTTGGTCACTTAATATATTTAAAGCGATTGACTGTTCTCATCGATTGACAAAAATTTAACACTACTATAACTTATGTCTTATATAAGATTAAACCTATGTTATTTGTTCATGCGTAGTTTGTTTTCCGCAAGCGGTTCAAATAAGTAGAATATAGCAATGCAAACTACCAGAGGTTACCTGTGTCTGAGCTCTCATCATCACAATCGCCAAAACTCAATCTAGCTGCACCTGATTGGAATGTGGTTACCCAAGTGGCAGTGACAGGTGCCGCTTACTTGGCTGAAGATTCTACAATAATGTTGCCCACTACGGTTGGTACATTACAATTGAGTTTTCATTGGTTTGGGTTACGTCTGCGAGCAACAGGCCGCTCTAGTGCCAATTACGAAATGTTGCAACAAGAGCCAGAAAATCAGGTTAGCGAACTTAATCACTCAGAACATAACACGTCTATTTCATCAGGCGATCACCAACTAATTATTCAACATCATCCTTTTTCCTTTGAACTTTTTTACGAAGGAAAAAGTGTCCAAAGAACCCCAAACGATGGACATTTTGTAAGACAGTTTCGAATCCCTCCTTTAGCGAAAACCGATCAGGGGTGGTTATTTAGTTTAGATTTAGGTGCTGAAGAAGCGGTATATGGTTTAGGTGAAAAATGGTCAAGTTTGAATAAACGCGGGCAGTTTATTCGTTCTTATAATCATGATGCGCTGGGCGTCAATGCTGAAATATCCTACAAAAATACGCCTTTTGCTTGGAGTCCCCAAGGTTGGGGAGTATTTGTACATACCCCTGCCCCTGTCACTCATGCTGTGGGCTATGCGCCTTGGTCACAAAGGTCTTATGGCTTATTAGTTGAAGACGATGCCTTGGATATTTTTATATTGACCGGAAAAAATGGTGCAGAAATCATCCATCAGTACACTGAATTGACCGGTAAAGCACCAATCCCACCAGTTTGGAGTTTGGGGGTGATTTTATCTAAGGCCTATTACAAAGATGTACCAGAACTAATGGCTACGGCCAAAGCCGTGCGCGAGCACAACATGCCTTGTGATGTCATCACCTTAGACGGACGTGCCTGGCAGGATACTGATACCCGTTTTGCATTTGAATGGGATCCCAAAAGATTTGCTGACTTTCCACCGAATCAGGTGATTGATGACCTTAAAGCCATGAATTTTAAGGTGTGTATTTGGGAATATCCTTTAGTCTCGGTACAAAACCCTTTGTTTACAGAAATGGCCAAAAAAGGTTGGTTACTTAAAGATAAACGTAGTGGCGAAGCCTACCGTTACCAATGGGACATGAGTGCCTTTGCTGAAGTGTTAACACCCTTACCTGAATCAGGAATAGTGGACTTCACTCATCCTGATGCGTTCGCTTTTTGGCTTGAATCACATAAACCACTATTTGATCTTGGTGTGGATATGATCAAAGCTGATTTTGGCGAACAGCTAGAAGATGACAATATGTTGGCCCACAACGGCGATTCAGGGCATCGATTACACAATGTATACAGTCTTTTATATAACCGTTGTGTGTATCAAGCAGCAGAAAAATATAGCCATACAGGGCCATTTTTATTCAGTCGCAGCGCATGGACTGGTTCACAACGTTATCCCAGCCAATGGGGGGGCGATCCTCAAGCCGATTGGGGTGGATTGATTGGCAGTATAAGAGGCGCGTTGTCTTGGGGCATGTCAGGTGCACCCTATTTTGCTACTGACGTAGGCGGTTTTTATAAAGATACCCGGGATGCGGAATTGTTTGTTCGTTGGTCACAAACAGCAGTGTTTTCAGCGCATATGCGTTTACACGGTATAGGTCAACGCGAACCTTGGAGTTATGGATCACAAGCTGAAAAAGCCGTAGATCAAGCACTAAAATTACGCTATCAACTTATTCCATACCTACAACAAGCTATGCAACAAGCTAGTCAAACCGGTCTGCCAGTGATGCGCGCCATGGCTTTGGCCTTCCCCGATGACAGGTTAGCCCGAGGTTTTGAAATTCAGTTTATGTTTGGTGATCATTTATTAGTGGTTCCCTGCACACAACCCGGTGGTGAAGTAGAGTTTTATTTACCTCAGGGACAGTGGCTTAGATTCCCTGAACAACAAGTGTTTAGTGGAGGCTACGTTCACAAATTAACATTAGCCCTGGATGAAATGGCTGTATTTGTGCCCCATGGACAGACACTCCCTATTGGTCCAGACATACTGCATACAGAGCAATTAGAACACCCCAAAACCGGTATGCAAATTAGTCATTACTGGCCAAACGAAGATGCAAAATCATAATGATTAAGCTGCAGCAAGTTTTGTTCGCACTCAATACTCCGCTGGGTAAGGTCAATTACTTAATGGCGAATGTGGCCAAGAACTTAGCCGGTGGATTACTTGCTGTCATGTTAGGCATGATTTTGGCGCAGGTGTTTTTTAGATATGTATTAAACGATTCACTGGCGTGGACCGAGGAACTGGCAAAATTTTCTATGGTTTGGGTGGCATGTTTAGTCGCGCCATGGGCCTACCGTGAACATCTAAACGTATCAATTCAAATGTTTGCCGATGCGCTGCCAGCTTTGCTACGCAGATTGACTGAATTATCGATAACTCTATTGATCATCATTATTTGCGGCATATTTTTTAAACAGAGCTTAGAGTTTTGGCAGTCAGGACTGAGTATCAACGCGTCTTCTGTGCCAGTGAAATTAGCCTATTTTTATAGCTGCGCCCCTTTTGCATTTGGCTCGATTTGTTTAGTGGGTGTAGAAAAGCTCGTGGAACAATTATGTTTGCCTTTAAATCATTGTTTCGCTCCACCGCAGGACGCTCTTTAATATGTCATTAAGTTACTTCTGGGTATTCATTTTATTATTAACCGCTGGCGCACCTGTCATTTTTGCGCTGTTAATTGGCCCCGGGGTCAGCCTTATACTCGATGGTAAAGAAGTATTTTTTTCTGCTTTATTAAATCGATTATATTCGGGAATGAACTCCTTTCCTTTGATGGCAGTACCGTTTTTTATATTGGCTGGCGAACTCATGAACCAAGGTGGAATCACCCAATCTATAGTGCGTTTTAGTCAAACTTTAATCGGTCACTATCGTGGCGGTTTAGCTCAAGTGAATATTTTATCTTCGGTGTTATTTGCAGGCTTATCTGGATCTGCCGTCGCAGATACGTCTGCATTAGGTAAAATGCTTATTCCTGCGATGCAACAAAATGGTTACAGCCGACGTTTTGCGGCCGCTGTAACAGCAGCATCCTCAGTTATTGGCCCTATCATTCCTCCCTCTGGCATCATGATTTTATACGCTTTTATAATGAACGTATCTGTAGCAGGTATGTTTTTAGCGGGAATTGTACCCGGTATAATGATATGTGCTGGTTTAATGTTAATGACCAGCCGAATATCCAAAAAACGCAATTACCCAGTAGCTAATGCTAAAGCCACATGGCATGAGCGTGGTAGTGCATTAAAAAGCTCGTTTTTACCTTTGTTAACACCTGTTATTTTATTGGGTGGCATAGTACTAGGTGTATTTACCCCCACCGAAGCGGCGGCCGTTGCTGCCGGATATGCACTGATTATTACTTTGTTTGTAACCAATACCTTAAAACTCAACAAGTTGCCTACTATCTTAGTCAACGCTGCAGTGCAGTCCGGCACCATTCTATTATTGGTAGGGTCGGCCGTCACTTTTGCTTGGATCATCACAGTATCAGGCATGGCCGACACCTTAGCGTCTGAAATAACGGGCATCACAGATAACGTGCTGTTGCTGCTTTTAATCATTAACTTATTTCTATTTGCCATTGGCATGTTTTTGGATGCTGGCCCAGCTATTTTAATCTTAGGTCCTGTTCTTGCGCCTATATTCATTTCATTAGGTATTGATCCCCTACATTTTGCGGTGATCATGTGTGTGAATTTAACGGTAGGTCTCGCCACGCCACCTATGGGACTAGTGTTGTTTGTCGCAGCATCGGTGTCTGGTGAAAAAACCGAAAATATCGCGCTAGAGATGTTGCCTTTTCTAGCAGTGGAAGCGGCAGTGATATTTCTAATCACATACTTCCCAGCGCTAACCATGACTTTACCAACTTTGTTTGGATTTGCTTAAGATGTCGATAAAACGCTTAATTTTATTAGTGGTGTACGGGCTAATTGCTATTAGTTGCACAGTGGGGATTTTTCGCGCTAGCGTTACTCAAGCTGAATTTACAATTAAAGCATCGATTCAAGCCTCCATCCAAGATGAAGACTATGTCGGTTTATTAGCGTTTAAAGAATATGTTGAAAAAGCCAGCGAAGGTCGAGTACAAGTGCAACTGTATGCCTCAGGGCAGTTTTGTGGCAGCGTCCCTGAATGTATAAGTAGCTTACAATCGGGGGTTTTAGAAATGTTTCCCAGCACTGCAGGTGGTACAGGTAACTTTTTCGCTCCAGCTCAAGTATTGGATCTACCCTATGTGTTTACCAGTGACGCCCAGGCTGAATGTGTATTGGATGGTCCTATTATTCATAAAATGCGAGAAACAGTGCTAGATAACGGTCTGAATATTAGGTTAATTGGTGTCTCTAATACTGGAGGTTGGCGCAACTTTGCCACAACTAGTAAACCGATTCACAGTCCAGATGATTTAGCAGGTCAAAAAATTCGAACGACACCAGCTGATATTCAGCAGGAATTAGTCAGGCAGTTAGGAGCTAACCCTACGCCTATATCATGGGCTGAACTTTACACAGCACTGGCAACCGGTGTGGTTGAAGGTAGTAAAAACGGCATTCAAGATATCATTGGAGCTAAGCTTGAAGAACATTTAAAATACATCATCCTTGATGGACACTCCTATATGGCCACCCTATGGTGGTTTTCAGAGCCCGTGTGGAAAACCTTACCGCAAGATATCCAGCAAATAGTTATCGAAGGATTTGCCAAACAAAAAGCCGCGGCCAGCGAGTTGGTCGCAACTCAAGAGAGTCATTCCTACAAACTATTTGAGCAAGCAGGTGGTACTATTTATCGCCCATCTTTAGCAGAGAAACAAATATTTAAAGACACCTCAGTAAATATGCGCCAATGGTTTGTCGATAACTTTGGTAACGAATGGTTAGATCTTTTAGATACCTCTGTCGCGCAATGTAATGCAACTATCAACTAGCTAATTTTAACAAATAAGCGTCATTACCCATCTATAATTAACCTAATCGCAACAAAAAGATTGCAAAAACTTTACTTAAAGGTTAAATTTCTTACATCTTCTGTCTTATATAAGACAGAAGATGGTGGCACAAAATAACAATAATAGATGAGCCCTCGCCTCAAGTGGAGATATGCGTTTCACTGAGGTGTCGTTACATAATTAAAACGAAGCTTGAGAGAACACTATGCAATTTAAACCCAGTAACTTACACACCAGCATAACCAAGGCCCTTGCAGTATCTGCTTGTTTGACTATTGGATTATCAGCCAATGCCCAAGAGGCAGATGATACCCAAGATAAAGGTTTTGAGAAAATCACAGTCACCGCGCAAAAACGTGTTGAAAGTCTAAATGAAGTACCGGTCGCGGTATCTGTACTTAGGGAAGACCAAATAAACTCTGCGTTTTCAGCCAATATCGAAGGTCTACAAGCCTTAGTGCCTTCCGTTAGTTTCAGAAAAGGTAACACTACCCGAAACTCTGCCATAACTGTTCGCGGCATAGGAACCATTTCCTTTAGTGTTGCTGCAGAACCCAGTGTTTCTACTGTTGTTGATGGTGTAGTACTAGGACGTTCCGGACAAGCTTTCGTAGATTTATACGACCTTGACCGCATTGAAGTATTACGAGGTCCTCAAGGGACACTTTTTGGTAAAAATGCCTCTGCGGGTGTAGTTAACATCACCACAAAACGCCCATCTGACGTATTCGAAGGCAGCTTTGAAGCAAGTCTTTTTCAAGATAACGAATATCGTTTGAAAACCAGTGTTTCTGGCCCTCT
Organism: Paraglaciecola arctica; assembly: GCF_018861065.1. GTDB lineage: Bacteria > Pseudomonadota > Gammaproteobacteria > Enterobacterales > Alteromonadaceae > Paraglaciecola > Paraglaciecola arctica_B. Next base: position 30,873 of record NZ_JAHKQO010000028.1, on the reverse strand, counting down.
TAACGACAACGTAAGTGGTAGTTTAACTGTTTTAAAATCGCAATTTGATGGTTATGTCCACAACGTATACAACAATCAAACCGTCAGCGGCTATGATAAAGAAGGTGTACGAGCCATGCTCGACATCGAAGCCACAGACGATACCGATATCTTATTTATTTTCGAAAATGTTAATTCAAACGACAGTTGCTGCGCTGATCTAGAACTCACTCCAAGTGGACGACATGATTCAGAAGCCTCGCCCGATAGTACTGGCAGTGGAGATTTTGATCTTGACCAAAGGCAAATTGACCATGACTTTGAAACTCGTACCATAGATGAGACCACTGCGTTTTCAATACAAGTGGATAAGGAGCTGGGAGATCATCAGCTTACGTCTATCACCGCGTACCGCAGCTGGAACAACACTGAATACCGCGAAGGCGACTTCACCTCTACTACTGGCTCTATTCCTTTCCCAGTTAATTTTGGTAACGTAAATGACGGTGGCGTTGGCTTTCAACTTCATGATATTGGGCCACAAGAATGGGATCAAATATCTCAAGAGTTACGTATAGCATCACCTACTGGCGGAGCATTGGATTATCAAGCGGGCTTCTTTTGGTGGAATCAAAAGTCGGAACGTAACTTTACTCGAGATGCAAGTTGTCAGAATAACGGAGGGCAGTTTCCAGCAGCAATCGGCGCATACTTAACAGATGTTCTTGGTGCGGTTGACCCAACAGACGCTGACATAGAACAATTTATCAGCGACCAAGGATTAAGCTGTAACGCCAATGATATTGTCGGCGCTACCGCTTATATGCAAACCGAATTCGATAACTGGGCCTTGTTTGCCGATGGTAAATACCACATCAATGATGATTTCAGATTGTTATTTGGTATACGTTATACCGACGATGAAGTGAGCTTTTCTCACAATCGTAGCAGCAGCGACCAATACAGACGAACTGGTGTAGGAGTACGTGGGTTCGACACCGATTATCAAGGCTCGACCGATGAATCAAATGTGTCAGGAAAGTTTGGTGCGCAATTTGATATTAACGACGACAGCATGGTTTATGCGACGTATTCACAAGGTTATAAAGGCCCAGCGTTTAACGTTTTCTACAATATGGCTGATAACGATACCTTGCCAATTGATGAAGAAACCTCTGACGCCTATGAACTGGGTTACAAATACGCGAGTCGCAGCATAATTTTTAACGCTGCCATATTCCGTACTGAAATAGACGGTTTCCAAGCTAACAATTCAGAATTATTGGACGGAGTCACTATTACTCGCCTTACTAATGCGGGCTCGGTTACTACTGAAGGTTTTGAGTTTGATTTTATGTGGCAAGCCACCGACCAACTAACCTTAACAGGTGGCTTGTCTAGCGTAACAGCTGAAGTGGATCAGTTTTTATGCCCAGATGGCACAACTACTAGTTGTGATGCAGTATCAGGTACCGACCTCCCCTTTTCTCCCGACCTAAAATACTCAGTAACAGGGGAATATGTTTGGGAACTGGATGATATGGAAATTTACCTAAATGGTTCCTACGTGTACACCGACGAAATCTACGCTGGTGCACCTGGTGCATCTCCCACGGCCGTAGACCTGTTGCCTGATTACGGCATATTGAACGCGAGTTTAGCGTTCTCATTCAGTGACGACGATTACCGTATTTCCTTAATCGGTAAAAACTTAACCGACGAGAGTTATATCACCACTTATAGCGGTGATGGTTTCCGGTATCAAATTCCACGTGATGCAAGTCGCTACTTTGGAGTGCAGTTACGCGCTAGATTTTAATTTATCCTAAGTGTGTGTTGGCGCTTTACCTAGAAATAGGTAAAGCGCTTTTTTATTGGGGGCTGAAACTTAAGGTGTCATCCACTCAATTGGGATATTGTCTTTCACCAATTGGTTAATACTCACATTTAAAATATTGTATTGTTCGCTCACATTTTCAGCGAATTTTGACGGCAAATAACTGCGTGCAATAATCATTGAATCTGGATACTTGTTTTTCAACCACAACGAGGTTCTAAAGTTATCTTCCACCGAATTGGTACACAAAATAATAACTGGTTGGGTATTAGATAAATCGACTTTAGCTCGCAATTGTTGCCACACTTCTGGGTGGGAAATGTTGCCTTCAAAAATTTCTCGTTTGCAAAAATTGTTTAGCTGTCGTTGTTCGTCTACTACCTGAATTCGCCGTTTGGCATCAATACCGATAATGGCGATAGTATCTATTTCACGCTGTGCATAATGTTGTAGTTCTTCTAGGATTGTTTGACCAAATAAACCAAAACCTGCGATAACTACCACGTCTTTGGGCACTGTTTCTACAAAATGCGAAATCAAATGTTGTTGAACTAGTGCCGAAGCAGCCAATTGATAGGCGTTAAAATTAATGCACTGTTTAGCCACTGTCGAATCCGCCATTGAACGCATAAAGCGAATACTGTTGCAGTGAATAATAATTTTTCCTTGTAACGAGGGCTGCATTTGCAACATTTTGTGGGCTGCTTCGTAATTTTGAAAGTTATCTTGCCCAAGCAATAATACTTTTTTGGCTTTATGCAGAAATAGTTTTGACAAATAGTAACTGCGGGTAACATCACCATTTATGACCTTGGCATGATAACGGCGTTTTAGTTCTTCTTCGCGGACCGGAGAAACTTCGTCACAAATAACCAGTACCGGAATCTTAGGTTGCAACAACCTCAGTTGTTTTAAATAGGTAATAGTCAATTCGTCTGAGCCTGATATCACTATGTGGTTACTGATCCTGCGAAAATGCCATTTATACGGTGAAATAGTTTTTACTACCGCTTCTATAATCGTTGATGCGGCTAACATGGGTGAGCCAAAATAGCTCAACCATAACATCAACCTTGCGCCCACAGGACCGCCGACAGGCGTGCCTAAATCAAGCCCCCCCATCACAAATAAACCTAAACTGTAATAGGCTTTAGTTAACATATCAGCTGATTGTATGTCTGGTCGCTCTGAGACTGTCACCCCCATCATCAAAGCAAAAAATGCACACAAAAAAAGGATAATAGCGGCCGACCAACGCCAACTAATGATTAAAGAAAGAAAAGACATATCACTCACCTTTAAGGCCAATCAAATATTCAAAACTAAACGCCTCGACTCCACCAATACCCTTGGTAGTATTTTTTCGAGTGCAGACTTAGTTTATTTACTTCAAAAAGACAGCCACTTTAGCAGCGCCAGCGGCCATAAGGTAGTGAATTGTAACGATTTTACTCTTTGGAGCTGAGGTAACTGTTGTCAAAGATTTCTAAAGCGGAAATTTATCTGAAATACTCGGGATTATGCGTATCGACATTCGACTACTTATGATTGTGTGCGCGCTGTTAGGAAAGGTGCGAGTGTAAATGTCGTTAAAGAGCTAGGTGTTAGATTGACGTGATCAAACATAAGGTAGACTTAACAAAATCAAAGCAGCAATCCACATTGTTTCGCAGACTAGCAGCAAGATCGGCTTGAAGCCCACCTCGAGAAGTTGCTTCAAGTTAGATTTCATACCAATGGCGGCAATAGAAATCACCAAAGCAAATCGAGATAAATCTGTGGCACTTTGAGTCACAACTTCAGGTAAATCGAATAAGCTATTAATTGTCATTAATACAACAAAGGCGATTAAAAATGCAGGAATTCCTGGGGCTTTAGCGTCAGAGGTTTTATCCAAGTTCATTCTCAGAACTAATAAAATACACACCACAACAGGCATTAAAAGTGCGACTCGCACTAACTTAGTTAATGTAGCTAAGTCTCCAGTTTGTTCTGAAACTGAATACCCTGCTCCCACTACCTGAGCGACATCATGAATGGTACCGCCTAAGAAGATACTCGTTTCAGTAGGATCCAAATTAAATAGCCCAGCCACTATTGGGTACATCACCATGGCTATGGTAGACAATGCCGTTACCCCTACAATTGTCAGTAAGGTGTCACGATCTTTATCTTTATTATCAGGAAGTACCGCAGCAATAGCCATTGCTGCAGACGCGCCACATATTCCTACTGCGCCACCAGTCAATACACCAAAACGTTTTTTTAACCCCAACGCTTTAGCTAATAACATGCCTAGTCCAATAGTACTCACAATCGCCACCACCAATAACAAAGCGGTTTTCCAACCTAATGCCACCAAATCACCAAAAGCGATGCGTAATCCTAGTAACCCCACCCCTATGCGCAAAATATGGCACGCAGTAAACTCAATGCCTTCTTTGCATTTTGTGCCTTCATATAAAAAAGACATCGCAATGCCTAACAACAAGGCAAACAACATAGCCGGTGCGCCATAGTGTTCACTTAAGAATAACGCCGCTAGACCAACAATAACGGAAATTAGAATACCAGGTAGCTTAGTTTGTATTTGCAATTTAGTAGCTCATTTAGTCGGTAAAATTGGTCATGAAAAACGATTGTTCACTTAGTCAATAGCTAATGCGACCAACACTTGGCGTTTACGTTCTCCGGAAAAAGGACGTCTACCATGCATGGCCATATAATTATCGACTAAGGCCACGTCTCCATCTTGCCAAGGCAAGTCAAAGGTATACTTTTCAGACAACTTAACGGCTAATTGTAACCCTTCAATTGGGATTGGGGTACCATCACCAAAAGTAATCGCACTAGAGGGGTTTTCACGTACGCCTTTCCATCCCATATAGGCTGCAATCAATTGATTATAAAAAACTTTTTTATCATTTCCAATGTCAATCACAGCAGGTAAAACTGGTGTGGTTGCACGTAAACTGCCGTCTTCTAACCATTCCCAGCTATATCCCAACTCTGCCAATTTGTGCTCCGCTTGTGTCTGGTCTTGTACACTTAAGGTGCTTTTCCAACTGCGGCCTTGTCCTGAGTTTGAGTCATCTTCAGCAGGCATTTGAGTGGTGTATTTGAGCCCCTTGTTTGCAAAGTCTGCGGCTACTTCTGGCATTTGTTTTAGCAAATTTGCAAATAACATGTCAGAACGACACAACGGGGTTTCCCCACCTTGCTCCGCTGCACTTTTACAAAAGAAAAATAATTTACTTGGCGAGATCGGGGTTTGCGCCATTTCATGATGTAAGAATATTTCTACATCTTTGGGTGCTTCATTGGCTGTAAATACCCTTTTAGTAAAGTTGATCCTAACAGCATTCGACAACGATTCTTTGTAGGTAAAATTCGGATATCCAAAGGAATTCGAAAACTCGTCAAAGCTCTCAGCAGAATCCACAGGAAAACCACGAAACAATATCGCACCAGATTCCTTCAATTTGGCTTCGAGTTCAGGCAAGTTCGATTTAATCCAATCTGCGCATTGTTGCTGTGACGTCATACTACCGTCATTGACTACTACGCTTGGGAAAACTGAATCACCACAATCCAATTGATGGGGCACGTCTACAAAGTTTATCGGTTGCATAATCAGGCACTCTCTAATCGTAAATGGGGTGAAAAGTATTAAAGGCAGCTTCGCAGAAGTTGCCGGGATCATTAAATCGCCTATTGCTATTAAGCGCAGAAATCCCAGACATTTCCTGTGGTGTTAATTCAAAATCAAAAATATCTAAGTTTTCTATTAAACGTTCAGGGCGCGAAGTTTTCGGAATAATCGCATTACCCCGTTGAACTCCCCAGCGTAAAACCACTTGGGCAGCGGTTTTACCGAGTCGTTGAGCCGCTTGTTTAACCACGTCCTGCTCTAATACAGACTCAGCAGCGCCGGCCATATCTAGCTCTAAATAGGATAAAGCACCGAGAGGAGAAAAAGCCGTGACTTCAATATCGTATTGTTTAGCTAAGCGCATCAAACGTTCTTGTGTTAAATAAGGGTGAGATTCTACTTGTAACACTGAAGGTTTAACGCGCGCATAAGCCATCAAATCGTGCAGCAAACCCGTGTTGTAGTTACATATACCAATTTGTTTCGCCAAATCTTGCTCGAATATATCTTCCATTCCTTGCCAAGTTTCAAACAGAGGTACCGCTGCTATTTCCATTTTTCCGCTTTTGGTATCTGTTATCCACTCTGGCGGATAACGGTCTTCAAAATCTACGAAGGGCTGCGCGATAGGGAAATGAATCAAATAAAGATCCACATAATCTAACTGCAAATCAGATAGTGTTTTTTCTAATGCAGGTTTTACATGCTCTTTAGCGTGATAGGTATTCCACAACTTAGAGGTAATCCAAAGTTCTTCGCGGCTACAGAGCCCATCGTCAATAGCGCGTTTGATACCTTCACCAACTTGCACTTCATTACCGTAATCACAGGCACTATCTAAATGCCGGTAACCAGCTTTAATTGCGTTATAAACAGCATCTGCACAGATATCCTGAGGGATTTTCCAAAGACCAAATCCAACTTTTGGCATTTCTTTATGATTATTTGGCATCAATTCATTCCAATATTAATAATGACTACATTATTTTATGTCTTATATAAGACATAAGTTAAGGTAATGCTCAAACTTTGTCAAATATGCAGTGAAGATATTATCTGTGTGGATCGATTTATTGATATTTTGAATCAGCAGTAGTTAACAACCGACTTCTATATTAATCTGACAGCAACGGTCATCTATTCAGTCGTGGTATGGTTTGTAGGTGTTTGCTTTGGTTTTCAGAAACAACGTTGAAGTGCAACTGCTTGCATTGTTAGCAGTAATTTTGCTTGAACCAGAAAATCCATAAAGACTCAATTGGTAATATCAATTGAACCCTTGAGCGAATTTCAGCGAATAGTTATTCGCTAATTAATGATGAATTTTGACTTAATTCGCTATTGGCAGTTAGTGACATACTTCTTACAACTTTGGACAAAGAAGTATGTCAATCAAACAACGGCTAGTGGCTTACAAATGACATGAAAGCGCTTAAACTTTAACGACTTAGAGCAAAATTAAAGTACTCGTTTAGCCCCCATCACCACGTATTTTTATCTGTAATCCCTTTAAAAAATTACGCATTATTTGATCGTTACAAGCACGATATTGGCGATTTTCTGGTTTTCTGAAGAAGGCACTCAATTCGTGCTTACTGATTTTAAAACCGCTTAAATTCATTGCTTCTAAAACCGCCTCAGCTTGCATATTGAGGGCAATTTTTAACTTCATGAAAATAATATTGTTTGTCAGTTTGCGTTCTACTGGCGCTTCTACGCCCTCTCGTTTTCCACGATTTAAGTTAATTAAACCATTTAAAAACAAAGAAAACTGTAAATCAGTAATTTCTACAAATGCTGGATCATCGTCTTTACGTAACCAACTATGCAGCTGCTCAACAGTTGCGGGGTAATCAGCTTGAGCAAAAATTTCAATCATTTTGGCGTCGTTGAAATCGAAGATATAACGCACACGGCGCAGGACATCATTATTGATCATATTATTCCTAAAAAACGAAGTTGGATTATCCAACCTTAAACATCTAGCTAGTTTAAAGGTTTTTACAAGGAATGCGTTACTTTATTGGTAGATAAATCTCGGTAACCATTTGGTGTTCAGGCACATCGGGGTAAAAAGTGACACGTTTAATAAAACATGGAAAATCTCTGAGGGTTTCATCGCTGTGTATTATCCACTCACGATACAAATAATGAATACTTTGACCAAGACTGCTTTGTGTTCCGACATGCCTTAAAACTGCGCAGCGGCCACCAGGGATAATCTTTTCTATTACTGAGTAAGTATTTGCTTTAATTGGTGTTTGAATCGAGGCGCATACATCAAACCTATAGTCTTGGGGCGCAACACTTTGAGGATCATCGTAGAGAATATTGTAGGTGTCGCTGGATTTAGGTAAAGGGCCATTTTCTTTGCGCCATTGAATAAACTTTCCTACGGTTTCCATCACTTTGTTAGGTGCGCCGCGGTGCTCTAAAGCTGCAACAGTTGTTTGTGTAAAATCAATAATTTTAACATCGTAGGAATGATTGTTAGCTAACATATTTGTCTCCTGAATATAATTAGTTAATGAATTGAGTTGTGATAATAAAGGGTCAATAACCTGATGCCACAAGGCCCAGTCTGGAGATTGCCTAAAAACAGATGGTGTTACCCCTAAAATTTTTTTGAACTCTCTTGATAGACTAGAAGCATTCTCGTATCCACAGTCAGTGGCGATTTCTAATAAAGACACTTCATGACGAAATGCTAATTGATAAGAAACTTGTTTAAACCTTAATAACTTAATGTATTTACCCACACTCATTCCTAAATGAGCCACAAAAATACGATGAAAATGATACTTAGAGAAAAACGCAATATCACTTAATTCAGACGTCGTGATTGATTCATTGAGATGAGACTCAATGTATTTAACAACCACACTGAGCCGTTGCAGATAGTTAGACAAAAAGATGTTTCTCGATTAATTTTAATAGCAACATTGTGCAGTAGTTGCCCTTAAATTACTTAACCAAAATTGCTCTTTTTAGGGAGTATTGACACAATACTTTATGGTATGCGCCTTAGAAACCAAAGCTGATTTGTTGCCGTTGAGATTTGATTCTGGTCGCTTGCTGCTGCTTTGCATAAGCTCTGAGTTTATTCATACGAGTTAAAATATTATCAGGGTCTTCAGATATTTGCGCCTGACTACATAAATCCATATTGGCATAATGTTCAGCGCACAGGCTACTATGGTTTAATTTATTCGCTCCACAAATAGTGTTGAAATGATTATTCATGCTGCCTCCAATTAACAACTGTATACACATACAGTATAATATTGTTCAGTAATTGTGCAACTGTTTTTATTTACCTCTAAAAAAACGACCTACGACAAAAATGTAGTAATGAAAGTGTTTAGCGTGATATATGCTACAAACCTAAAGAGTCATACTGTATTGCCGTGTCTGGAGTGTTAATGTCAAAAAGAATAAAGTGGTGGGGAGACGTCTCTTTAGCGCTAGATGAAGTTAAAGTCTGGGACTTAGGCAAACGTATGATAGCCATCCAAAGGCTGCACAAAGAGTGGGTTATCTGGAACAAGGAGTCAGATTCTGAAAGCACCTCTCAAATTGCGGTTCATTCACAAAAGTCGGCTGATACGTTCAGCGATGTGCCCTACTCAAGACATTTAGTCAATCAAACGAGTGATTCTATCAACATTTCCCCTATGTTGGCTGACCGTTCCATTGTGGCAAGACCTGCCACTTCGTTAAATATTCTTTCCGGTGAACATATCGAGCTCTATGTTAGCTCTCCATTATGGTTTTTAATGAAACTAAAACTCAAAACTGCTCCAGTAGTAGATATCCCTTTCTTACGTCCTTCCGACTCGTGGTTTGGCCCATCAACTATGGAAGGCGAGTTATGTTATGCGAAATACACTGATGCTAGGGTCAATTTAGCGCAAATTGAAAAACGTGATCACCGAGCGATTACTCCAGTTATCATAAAAAACCAACATACTGAAACCTTAACTATCGAGCGGATTAATCTCCCAGCTCCATTTTTAACTCTATATACTGATGAAAATCAAGATTTTTGGACTCAAGAAGTCGAAATTACCTATCACAGTGACAGCAACAAAACAGGATTGAGGCTTAAAGGTTCTCCACCTAATAAAGGAACAGGAAAGATGATGTTAATATCGCAGGCGCGGCAATTATCTGACAGTCATCATTTGGTTAAATCTATTAAGAACTTGTTAGGTTAATACCCTAATTAAGTGTGGAGTCCGCAATGCAAGAAACAACCTCAACGATCAGCCTAATGGAACAACTGCATATATTTGCTATATCTAAAGCACTACTGATTTTAATCGTTGGCTACTTTATCGCTAAAATAGCCAGTTCTGCGGTTTTACGGATAGAGTTTAAGCATCTTGGCACCCACGGAAAAGTACAGTTAAAGAGAGCCATTTTTTATGGCATTTTTATTCTTATGCTTTTTTCCGCCCTGAGAGAATTAGGGTTCGATTTAAGTGTGGTATTAGGCGCTGCTGGCATTCTAAGTGTGGCTATAGGGTTTGCGTCTCAGACATCAGCATCTAACCTTATTAGTGGAATATTTTTGATGATGGAAAGGCCTTTCTCGATTACCGACATCATCAAAGTAGGAGATACCACCGGAGAGGTCATTTCCATCGATCTGTTATCCGTTAAACTAAGAACCTTTGATAATCTATTTGTGCGTATTCCTAACGAATCAATGATTAAATCCCAAGTGACAACTCTCACTAAATTTCCGATACGACGGGCAGATTTACAAATTGGCATCGCTTATAAAGAAGATATTGAACAAGTAAAACAAATATTGGGCGCTGTCGCGGCAAAAAATGTCTTATGTCTAGATGAACCCGCTCCTTTGTTTATTCTACTCGGTTTCGGTTCTTCATCTGTGAATATTCAATACTCGGTATGGGCCAAACGAGAGAACTTCTTATCGTTAAAAAATTCTATGTATCAAGAAGTTAAAAAGGCTTTTGACGACAACAACATTGAAATTCCTTTCCCTCATATTAGTTTCTATTCGGGTGAAGCAACTCAACCACTGCCCGTTACATTAAATGCTAGCTCCCCTATTTCAGGCAGACCTGTTAACGACACAATTGCAAGTAAAGACCTATGACATTGGAAGCAGAAAAGCGCCGTATTCAAAACCTAAGCTCACTATTGTATGGTGCCAGTCAATCGATTCGGATCCTCTCTCATGTAGAGTGGCAACGCGATGTAAAACGCCAGTTTTTTGCAAACCAATGTAAAGAGCTACCTAAAGTCATGTATTCTGACTTCGATCCAACTAACACGTTGTCTGCGGTTGCTGAGGCTCGGGCGCTAATTGGAAAATCAGATGTAGATAAATGGTTTGAAAGTATTGCCATTAAACTCGAATACAGTGCATTAATGATGGCATCAACCGGCACTAAAAAGTTCTATGAGTATTCGGAAAAACTTTATGGTAAACCCACTAACCCTTTTGTTGATGGTAAATCCACTCCCCTAGGATTAGCCAAAAGTTTTGACAAACAAATTAGTAGTTATGCCAACTACGATGTTGGAGCTCCCGCCCCTGTTTGTTATCTAGCATCGGGGATCGCCGCAGAAATGAAAGAAGCAGTCGTTAAAATGTTTGGGGATGAAGCACCACAAGTTGAAATTGTAGATGAACTGTCAGCCAACGCCTTAGCTAGCCCCAAACTTATTCGGATCAGAAAAACCGCGTGTTTTACGGATTTAGACGCACAACAGCTAATTAATCATGAGGCTCATATTCATGTTGCAACTTCAATTAATGGTTTAAATCAGCCGTTTCTTAAAATTTTAGCGGCGGGACATCCCGGCACAACTAAAACTCAGGAAGGATTGGCCGTATTCGCCGAGTACATTACCAATTCTATTGACTTAGATCGGCTAAGGCGATTGGCTGATCGCATCATTGCCATTCAAATGGCAATTGAGGGCGCTGACTTTTTACAGGTATATCAATACTTTCTTGAACGTATTGGAAACGAATCTCAAGCCTATGAAAATAGCCGTAGAGTATTTAGAGGCGGTGTTTTGAGCGGTGGGGCACCTTTCACTAAAGATGGAGTTTACTTAGAGGGATTAATCCGAGTTCACAATTTTTTAAAAGCAATAGCAGCCAATGGTCGAGCAGATTGTCTTAAACTTTTGTTCTGTGGCAAGTTAGACATTGAGGATATGCCGGTAATATACAAACTTGAAAAAATGGGACTATGTAATGCGCCAAAACATCTGCCTCCTTGGGTGAAAGATGCTCGGTATTTATTGGCTTACTTAACCTGTTCCGGATTTCTCAACCAAATGGATGTGGGCAAAATATACTCACACTATGATGAGTTGTTACATAGCATTCCAAAATCCAGCGGAGCATGAACCGCAACAGACAGACCACTAGGCTAACCGCAATGACAGCCAGTCATCCCAAGTTAAATAGCTATGAAATGTCTATGCTATCCTTCATTATTCAGGTTCAAATCTAAAAAGAGTTACGTTCATGGACACACAATCAGTGTCAACAATGTTAGACCAAACACTGCAAGCTGCGCAGCTTGCCATCGCAGACAGTCGCACATATATTCAATTTTTTGTTATTGTGATTATTTATATTTTGTCCTTTGCTGTTGCCTATAAAATACGACATAGCGTTGGACTGACACATAACGAGCCCTTAGAAAGCGCTCATCCCGTGCGTAAACTTGGGTATAGAATTGGCGGGATCTTATTTCCTCTAATTGCGATTATTTTACTGCAAATATCCTCGAAAGCCGGTGAAAGTCTCACCTTTACACCTTGGTTAATCGAAACCGCATTAGCCATTGCAGTATTACTATTTTTCAACTCTTTAATACGGGCGTTTGTGCAACATCAGTTTGCTGCATCCCTGTTTAGATGGGTAGGCTTACCTATATTAATGCTGCACTTATTGGGCTTGCTAACCGCTGTTACTCGCGCCCTTGAAGAGATTTCTTTGGACGTTGGAAACGTCAGTATTTCTGCTTATGGAGTGGCCAGAGTACTTATTTTTGGCAGTTTTCTATTTTGGTTGGGCCGTGCCTCCAATACCTTTGGCAAAGCGGTGATCAAAAAACAAGCGTCCCTTGATGTGCCGACTAAAGAGGTATTTAGCAAATTATTTGAGGTCAGTCTTTTTTGTATCGTTATGTTGTTGTTGCTCAATATAATGGGAGTCAATCTGACGACTCTGGCAGTATTTGGCGGTGCTGTGGGTGTAGGACTCGGGCTAGGTTTACAATCTATCGCTTCAAACTTTATATCAGGAATTATTATCCTGTTAGATCGTTCTCTCACTGTGGGTGATTTTGTTGAACTGGATGACGGACAAAAAGGGTTTGTTAGAGAATTTAAAATGCGCTATGCAGTATTAGAAACCTACGATGGTAAAGACATTTTAGTACCTAACGAAAAGTTTATCTCTTCTTTGATGGTCAACTGGACTCATAAAGATCCTAAGCAACGATACCGAGTTGATTTTTCCGTACCTTATTCGACCGACGTACGCAGTATGGTTGAATTCATTAAAGTCGCGGTAGCAGAACATGAACAAGTCATTAGTGGTATGGATGTCCCTTTTGAAGAACGTCCTGACTGCGAGATTGACAGTTTTGGCGATTCCGGCATTAACATGTTTGTGGAGTTTTGGATGATAGGGATAGACGATGGTAAAAATCGCGTAGGTGGAGACTTGATGTTAATTATCCTAGAGACCTTACGTGAAAATGGCATAGAAATACCCTTTCCTCAACGAGAAGTTAAAATTATTGATCCAAAGCAGAGCTCACCAAAATAATTGCTACTCATACTTGCTAAGTAGACAACCAAAAAGGCCAAGTTAGAGCGAGCTATCTTGGCCTAGTTTGATTCGAGTTTAAATTGCTGATAATTTGCGCTACATTGCTATCCCTTACCCTGCGTTCTTGTACGATGAGGTTTGGCATTTTTTTCTATAAATTGAAATATCAAATCAGCCACATCTTTTTCAGTGGCGGTCTCAATACCTTCTAAACCCGGTGAAGAGTTAACTTCCATCACCACAGGTCCACGTTCGGCGCGCAGTAGGTCTACACCACAAACATTGAGTCCCATTATATTCGCAGCCGCCACAGCTGTCGCTCTTTCTTCTTTGGTTAACTTCACCAAAACTGCAGAGCCACCACGATGCAAGTTTGAGCGAAATTCACCTTCAGCACCTTGGCGTTTCATAGCGGCGACCACTCTGTCACCCACAACAAAACAACGAATATCTGCACCACCTGCTTCTTTAATGAACTCTTGAATAAGGATGTCTGCGTTTAAGCCCATAAACGCTTCTACTATCGCTTCAGCAGTTTTAGCCGTCTCTGCCAATACCACACCAATACCTTGAGTGCCTTCTAACAATTTAATGACACAAGGCGCACCACCAACATTTTTGATTAAATCTTTAATGTTATCTGGACGATTAGCGAACCCCGTTCTAGGCAAACCAATCCCCTTTCTAGATAGGAGCTGCATTGAGCGAAGTTTGTCACGAGAGCGGCTAATCGCCACAGATTCATTTACACAAAAACTTCCGGTCATTTCAAATTGCCTAACCACAGCTGTGCCATAAAAAGAGATCGAAGCGCCAATACGAGGGATAATTGCGTCGTATTGTGGTAACTCTTTTCCTTTATAACGCACTACTGGTCTACTGCTGGTGATATCCATATAACAATGAAGTGTATCAATGATATCGACTTCATGACCTCTAGCGAGGCCAGCTTCTTTGAGTCTGCGAGTCGAATACAAATTTTTATTACGTGACAAAATCCCAATTTTCATACTGTACCTACAAGGTTGGTTTACTAGCTAAGGTGATCGTACCTATAAATAAACGTCATATCGACTTATTAAGCAATGATTATTGGAAATTTAATAATTCGACAATCCACCAGTAGTTTACGTCAAGGTTTCGCCACTTCGCGGTTGCTCCTAGACTTACAGATATTCATGTACAGTGTAAGTTAAATACGGTTCTTAATAGGTAGTGCTAAGCTTTATATTGTCACAGAAAATAAAGTAAAACTGTCAGATTATCCTAGCAGCGCTAATATCAGCATTTTCCTAGTGTCTGCAGGTTCAATTACCGCATCAATTTCCAGAACGCTAGCGACTTCTTGAGCTTGTCCTTTTTGATATTGCTGTGCCAACAACTTTTCGTAAAGTGCGGTTCTGGCGTTAGGATCTGCTACTTCTGCGAGTTCTTTTTTGAATCCGAGCTTAACTGCCCCTTCTAACCCCATGCCTCCAAACTCACCATTTGGCCAGGCTAATGTGTAACTAGGTTTACTGGTATTGCCGCCCAATAAAGCCTGTGCCCCTAATCCGTAACACTTTCGCAATACTACCGCCACCAAAGGCACGGTAAGTTGGCTACCTGCAACAAACAATTGCGACAGACTACGCACCGCTCCCCTATCTTCATGCTCAGGACCTACCATAAATCCAGGTGTGTCACACAACACTGCCAATGGAATAGAAAACTGCTGGCAAAGCTCCATAAATTGACTGGCTTTTTCGCCGGCATCAACATCTATCGCACCGCCTAACACTTTGCAATTGCTAGCTATCACGCCTATTGGATGGCCTTGTAGATGCATAAACCCTGTTATGACAGCCCCTCCAAACTGAGATTTAATTTCAGTAAAGCTATCGGTGTCTGCAATAGTGTGAATAACATCTTTAACGTCATACACAAAACGTCTGTCTTCGGGTAACACTTGATTTAATAATTGTTGATCAGCATATGAACACTCTTGCTCATCTAGCAACGGCCCTTGAAAATACAGCAGACATTTCTTCGCTATCTCGGCCGCTTGCTGTTCATTTTCCACTAAAATATCAACTACACCATTTTTGCACTGTTTAGCACTGGGCCCGATATCAGTGGGCTTCACAACGCCTAAGCCCCCTCCTTCGATCATTGCGGGTCCCGCCATGCCGATCCATGATGTTTGCGTTGCGATTGTGATATCAGCAGCGCCAAACAACGCCGCATTACCAGCAAAACAGTAACCGTTGGCTACGGCTATACGAGGCACTTTTCCTTGAAGCCCAGCCCAGGTTGCAAAAGATTGACACTGCAGGCCTGAGTTCACTGTAGTGATATCAGTATCACCTGGTCGTCCCCCGCCACCCTCTGTATACATGATAACCGGATACTTTTTCTGTGCAGCGACTTCCAAAATTCGATCTAGTTTCTGATGATGAAAAAATCCCTGTGTTCCTGCTAACACACTGTAATCATTGATAACGATAGCTGTAGGCGTTTTTATGTGTGAAACCAAATCTTGATTAATTTGACCAATACCAGTGATAACACCGTCAGCAGCGGTTGCTGACTTTAAATCCTCGTAGTCACGACGTAAACGTTGCGCAGCCACAGCCATTTGACCATATTCCATAAAACTGTCTATACAACACAGGTTTTGTAAATTTTCCCTGGCGCTTAAGTACCCTTTTTGGTGACGCTTTAGTTGCTGCTCAATTCTATATTCATCGAGAGTCAGCGCCTTTCTTGAGCGCAACGCCTTGAGTAACATTAGGTTGGTATTTTGAGTCTCGGGCTCTTCGTTGGTTTTTGTGCCATTGACACTATCAGCGGCTAATTCAATGACTGGCATACCCACATCACAATCATCACCAATGCTCACAAAAAGGTGCTTCACCCTGCCCGCAACATTCGCGCTCAGGGTGGTTTGCATTTTCATAGCTTCGATAATAACTAAAGGTTGGTCTATGTAGACTTGTTGATTTTGTTTAACTAAAACTGCGACAACATTGCCCTTGTTGGGCGCGACCAAAGTGTGAATAGAAGCCATAAAGACACCGTTACATTATTAAATTATTCCTCATTATCATCGACAAGCAGTTTTAATCCCACTCAATATCGTAAATAGACATAAATAACACAGACTATAACGGCAAAAAAATATACCTTGACAGTATTTAAAAATATCATAACAATCATGACGATAGTTAAAAGTAGTCGCTATATTACCCTTGAGTTAGCATCGGAAGCGGGGGGCTTATTCGATGTGAAACGTTTTTCAAGTGTTGGGGTAAATAAGGCATATAGAATGATCGAAAAATTGAAAAATTCCTTTTTAGACTATTTGATGCTGTCAGATGATGAAAGTACGTTTTCCGGCATAGAAAAATGGCGAATAAGTGCTCTGCGTATCATGATGATTAGCTGTTATTCACTATACGCAGTAGTCGCAGTTCACTGCGTTGTCAAAACACTTGAGGTTGAATACTATGTCACGCTACCGGTATTAGTATGCTTTTACCTAGTGGGCGGTTTACAACTTTGGCTATCAAAATCGCACTATCGTATTAGCGCATATAGTCTCTTATTAAGTATTGTACTCGCGGCAGTGTGTATCAATTTAATGGTGCAAGTCCCAACATTGGCAATGTTAGGACCCGTGTTTATTTTTTCTTTGCCCTTAGTGGCGTTTGTGCTGTTAGGTATTAAAGTTGGCGTTATTTGCATGTTTCTCAACATTATTCCTTTCGTTACTTTGTTAAATGGCTTCCAACTTAACCAATACATGCACGAACATCCCTATCTGGAAGAGGCTAACGCCTATATTTTTAGTATCATTTTTTTGTTTTTTAATGTCTGTATCCCGATGGGCATCGCGCGCGCAAATGTCGCAAATTCTCGTTTAAACAAACGTATTATCGAACAGAATGTCGATTTGCAACTGCAAAATGATTTTTATAAAACGCTATTTGTTGAAACTGATATTGCTAAACTCGTGGTATGTGCAGATGGAGTGGTCTCTGAGATGAATATCGCCGCAGAACAATTGCTACACTGCAATTTTAAACGGCAGGCCCAAGCTATTAATGTAGCAGATTTATTTATAGAAATGCCTGAATCAGAAGGCACTAAAACTGTCAATTTGACAGTCGGCGGCAAAATGAAAATGTTTAAAATAAGTCGCAGTACCGTACTGAAAAATAATTATTACTTTCTCACTATTCAAGACATAACAGCTAAAACAATGCTGCATAAAACCTTAGCTGCACAAAGCTTACTGCATCGAAAGCAAAATTTAGACGAGGCGACTCGTTTACCAAATCGAGAGTGGTTAGAGGGGCATTTAAAAAACCGTTTAGTACAATCAGATTCAGAATTATGCATTGTCGCTATCCGCATCAAAAATGCAGAATTTGTTGCCCAAAAGCATGGATTTAAAACACTTCCGGTAATGATCCGCAATCTAGCAGATCACTGGTTATCTGTTACAAAAGTGCCTTGCCAATTTGGGTCAGTCAATCCAAACAACTTAACTGTTATCAGTGAATTATCTGACAAAGATACGCAAAGTTTGCTTACTTCATTTATCGAGCAGTTACCAAAAAACACATTCATTGAAGACCAAAAAATTCCTCTAGATATTCAGCTTGGTATTTCGCTATCTGACGGTACAGATCATGATCCTGAAAAACTGATAAACAACGCCTTGTACGCCGCAAATTCAAGTAATCTCGATATTAACTTCTACGATAATTCAAGTCTGGAGCGCTTTATTGAACATCAGGAAATTAATATTCTTTTGAGTGAAGCCATCGCCAATGATGAATTACATATCGAATATCAACCCAAAGTAGAAGGGGATGGTAAATTAATTGGCTTAGAAGCCTTATTACGCTGGAGTTCTCCGGTAATTGGTAAAGTATCTCCTAGTGTTTTTATACCAATAGCGGAAAAGTCAGGGCTAGTTACCAGCCTAACTCGTTGGTTAGTGTTAAACGTTTGCAAACAAATAAGCCTGTGGCAACAAGCTGAGCTAAAACTAGTGCCAGTAGCTATCAACGTTTCTGGGGCAGATCTTGACCAAGATGATTTTCATGAACACGTGATCAAACCGTTAAGCGAATACAAAATTAATCCCCAGTTAATTGAACTTGAATTAACAGAATCGGCAAGAAGTATTTCCAATGAAAAAGCCTTAGCAACCATACATCACCTAACCAGTTGGGGATTTGACATCACAATAGACGACTTTGGTATCGGCTACTCCGGTATTGCAAAGCTCATCTCTTACCCAGTTAAAAAAGTGAAAATCGATCGGCAATTTATTAAGAATATTGATAAAGACAAGAGGAAACTTCAGGTAATTGAAGCAATCATTGCTATGTGTAAAGTATTTAATATACAAATACTGGCTGAAGGCACAGAAACCTTCGCTGAAGTTGACACCCTAATCAAATTAGGTTGCCATAATTTTCAAGGTTATGTCTTTGCCAAACCAATGGATGCAGAATCTGTAGGTCAATTGTTACTGATCCAAAATGTTTTGGATTATAATAAGTGTCATCCACTCTATATAATTTGAGCTCGGGCAAAATAGAATAAAGCACTAATCCCCCTCCAACAGGAAACGTTCAGCGCGCTCAACCTTGCGAGGTTTTGCAGAAATCACAATCACGTCACCAACCAGCAAAGGCATACTCATATCAGGCTCTGCCAATTCACAGTTGTTTCTTCTCAGGCCTTTAAAGTTGACCCGCCATTGCTGTAAATTGAGTTGCTGCAATGATTTGCCGACGGCATAGGCATTTTCAGTCAAAATTACCGCATGCATAAACTCCAACTTATCTTGTTTAACATAGTCAAGCTCGGTAGTTTCACCGGGAAAGAAACCGTGCATATTGCCATAATGTCCTTTGCGTTCTTTACGTACTCGTTTAAGTATTCTCGACATAGGTACGCCCGATAATTGCAAAACCTGGGTCACTAACATCAGACTACCTTCTAGAATTTCAGGTACCACCTGTGAAGCTCCTGCTGCTAGTAATTCCTCCATACGATAGTCTTGTCGGGTTCTTACCACTACTGGCAAGTCGGGGTAGAGGCTCTTGACCAAATGAATCACACTCATAGCTTTTTCATGTTGATCAAAAGTGATTAACAACATTTTAGCTCGTTCGATACCAACAGTTCGTAAAATATCTTTTTGTTTCACGTCGCCAAAATAAACTGGCTCCCCCGCACTTTGGCTCTCTTGCACGCGGATAGGATCTGCATCAACCACCATGTATTGAATAGCTTCTATTTTTAATAAACGACTGACTGATTGACCTACTCGACCAAAACCAAAAATAAGCACATGATCAGTCAATTTTTTATCCTGAACTGAAATCTGCTCTAAGCCTTTAACATTAGGAATTGCTTCAGGGCTTATCGCTTTTGCAATTTTGGGGCTTTGATCGACCAACCAAGGAGTAATCGCCATACTCATCACACCAATTGTCAATAATAGAGAACCTTGCTCTGAATTCAAGATAGCGTGGTCTACAGCCAATGCAGCCAACACAAAACCGAACTCGCCCATTTGGCAAAGTTTCAGCCCCGCAGCCCAAGCGTCTTGTTTACCTAATTTGAATATCTCGGCTGAAATACGAATAAGCGTGACTTTAAGCAATACAATAACAACCAAGCCTAACAACGCCCAATGTATTTGCTTTGGTAAATTATGCAGTTCTAAACGCATTCCTATGGTGATAAAAAACAACCCCATCAGAATATCTCTAAAGGGCCTGATATCGGCTTCCAATTGGTATTTGTATTTGCTTTCACCCAACATCATACCTGCCAGAAATGCGCCTAAGGCCATGGATAAACCAAAAGAAAATGCTAATCCAGCGGCCATTAATGCGACTAATATAGTGGTCAACACAAAAAGTTCATCGGTTCTGGTATTGGCCACCTCTCTAAATACCTTAGGTAGTATCCATTTACCGATAGACAACAAAATGCCAACGACGACTAATCCTTTTAGAAACGCCAATAAAATAGCAATACTTAAACTTTGGTCGGAATCGGCAGCCAATAAAGGGACTAGGATAAGTAAGGGCACCACAGCAAGATCTTGCAGTAGTAAAATACTCACAGCAACTTGTGCTCGAGTAGTATTTAAAATCCCCAAATCACTGGTTTGTTTAATCACGATTGCCGTAGACGACAACGCTATAATTCCGCCGATGACAAATGCGGCTTTGCTATCAAAGCCCAATAAAAAAGCGATCCCCATAAAAACTAAGGTGGTCAATACCATTTGAGCCAACCCCACCCCAAAAACCAAATGTCGCATGGCCAACATTTTCGGAAGTGAAAATTCTAAACCTAAAGAAAACAACAAAAAAACAATACCCAATTCGGCAAAATTTTGCATATCTTCAGGGTGTTCAAATAATGCTAGAAGGTCTGGACCCGCCAAAATACCACAAAAAAGGTAACCCAAAATAGGCGGCAAATTGATACGTTTAAATAACCATACAGTTGCCACCGCTACGGCCATTAAAATTACGATATTGCCTAAATTTCCATGCATGGTACGCGGCTCACCTTTGTTTCTTTCTACTAGGCACAGTATTTGCTTTAACCTGCACAAGTGTCAAATTTGTTTAGTAATTCGCCATTTAATTGGCAGGAGAAACTGTTGGAACAACTTACTCATTCATACAGTCCAAACGTCGGTGAGAATTACTTCAACCTTGAAGAGTCAAACCATGGTAATAAGCAAGGGTTGACCCAGAGTCAGTTGAATAATTTCATCCTTAAATTACTAACAACTATCGATTTGCCTAAGCTGAGTGAATTATATTTTCAGCAATTACAAAACACCCTACCGCTGTCTGCATTAAAGATCCAGTTCGAAGATAGCAGAGTTGATTTTGGCCCGAATTTACAGAGCTCACACGTAAAAACCTTAAATTGTATGCAGATGGGTACGGTAGTGGCCACAATGGATTATTCTTTGTCGCAACCTTTGTCGATAAGGGATTGGCAAATTTTACAACAAATGCATGTAAATTTTTGCAACCCTTTTAAAAATGCCTTAGAACATCATAAAATTAAGCAGTTTGCTATGAAGGACTTTTTAACGGCTTTGGGTAATAGAGCCAGTTATGACGAGACTATGATTAGATTAGCAAGTCATGCAGATAGAAGTCATCTACCATTTAGTTTACTAGTATTAGATATGGATAACTTTAAACAAGTTAACGATGCTCATGGGCATCAAGTTGGCGACAAAGTTTTGGTCGCCTGTGCAGACACTATTTTACACAGCCTTAGAGAATCGGATTTTGCCTTTAGATTCGGTGGCGACGAGTTTTGTTGTTTGTTACCAGATGCAGACAAACACACTAGCCACTTAATAGCAGAACGTATTCGCAGTGCAATTGAATCCCAACCGTTACTGCAACAACATCAAATTTCCTGCAGTATAGGCAGTGCAACGTATCTAGCAGACGATTCTCAGATAGGCATTTTTTCGCGAGCAGATGAAGCACTTTATGCTGCGAAACAAGCTGGCAAAAACTGCATTAGGAACGCCTAAATAGCTCAGGCAAAGAATTGAATTGATATGGCAATTGTTTGCCGTATTAACCATCCTAAAAATTAAACCATGGGTTCAACCATGGTTCAATTTTTACTAAACGTCTAAAGCGTATAATAATCTGAGATTATCTGAACAACACTTTTTCTTGATTAAACCAATAGACACAAAATGCGAACAATGCCCCTGCAATAATCACAGTTGAACCAAAAATCGCAAACAATTGGTAGTAATCCATTGTACCTTTAACTAATTCTTTCATAGCAAGAGAAACGTTAGTAATAGGTACCCAAGCCCAAGCTCCCTTTAGTTCGACTCCAGGTAAGAGTGCCAACATGATAGGTACAATGACTAAAATCGTCATAGGTCCCATGTAACTCTGCGCTTCTTTGAAACTTTTGGCATAGATAGAAATACTTAGTAATACCGCAGCAAAAATAGCGACGACTGGCACCAACATTAAAAATATCAGCAGAAAATCTAACATGGCAATCTGCGCCATAAAATCTGCGACAAATTTAATCGCCATACCTTGGCTTAGCACTAAGCCCCAAATCACCATACTGGCGACGGTTATTAAGGCTGTCATAGTGCCAGCAAAAGCAATAGTTAAAAATTTACCCATTACAATTTTGTTGCGATCAATAGGTGAAATCAACAGGGTTTCAAGGGTACCTCGCTCTTTTTCACCTGCTCCTATATCAGTCGCCGGCGCCATGGCACCAGTTAAACAGATAATGAATAACAGGTAGGGCAACATCCCCCCTATTTTTTCACCCCAATTTTCGCGATCATCTGCGGTATTCACTTTTTCTAATACTATGGGTTCTATCAGTGCGCTTTGTTTCGCTTCATTTAAGCCCAAGGTTGCAAACGCACTTTGTTGAAACACTTCAGATTGACTCGCAACTATTTCGTTTACTCGGGTATAAACCAAGTTCAACCCCGCATCGTTAAAGTACAGCTTAATATTGGCTTGACCATTAGCTAACACGTCACTGGAGTAATTCGCTGGAATTTCAAGTACAAAATCAACGGTCTCATTGCGAATAATCTCTGAGTAGTCAGCATTTTCTGCAATTTCGACTCGTTTGAATTTCTCTGGCTGTTGTAACTCTTTGACTATTTCAGGCGCATATTGACCACCAACCAAAGCGTAATTAAGCACTTGAGTTTCCGCTTTATCGATAGCTTGTTTGCTAACAAAACCCACAATCCCAAAAATCAAAGGGAAAATTAACAGAGGCAAGGCAATCATAAAAAACAAAGTTTTACGGTCACGTAATAACTCTTTTATTTCTTTTTTAAATACTAACCACATTACTTATTCTCCCTATTCGCCAGTTGATGTTTGGATAGCAGTCATAAATGACTGATGCAATGAGCCAGCAGCGAGTGCTTTAAAACTAGCGATATCACCGTCAAACATGGTACGACCCTGGTCGATAACTGTGACCTTATCGCATAATTCTTGCACTTCATCCAAATGATGAGTTGAAAAAATGACTGGTGTACCCTGCTCTTTTAATTCTCGAATGAAATCAAGCACCGTTTGAGTCGCCATAATGTCCAACCCTGTAGTCGGCTCATCTAAAATCACCAGCTCGGGAGAATGCACCACAGCCCGTGCAATAGCCGTTTTCTGTTTCATGCCTGTCGAAAAATTTTCCGAACGACGGTCTAAAAAGCCATGCATATCCAAAAGATCAGCCAATTCAGCAACACGACTCACGATTGCGTCCTCACTCATTCCATGTAATTGCCCAAAATAATGGATGTTTTCTCGGCCAGTTAATCTGCCATATAGTCCAGTTGAGCCCGACAAAAAACCAATTTTTTTGCGAGCAATAACTGGATTAGTTAAAACATTATCGCCATCAATCTCTACGCTACCTCCATCTGGTTTTAGAGCAGTGGATAACATTCGCAAAGTAGTGGTTTTGCCGGCACCATTGGGTCCAAGCAACCCTAATACTTCACCTTTTTGGCAGGTAAATGACACATCCTGCACCGAATGAAAATAACGCCCCTTAAGTCGCGGGTCTTTTTTCTCTTGCTCACTGAGCTTTTTAGGATTTTCCACAGCAAACTTTTTTGCTAATTGTTTTATTTCTATCATTCCGTTTCCTAGTAAGTGACGAACTTAGGGGTATAGTCTCTGAATTTTGTGATTTATTACATGCGCCAAACAAAAAAAATATGTAACAATAATCAATTCGCTCAGACTAGCGTTATTAATAATTAAATATTTACGTGCCAAAGATTAAATTAGGGGAGTTAAATGCAGCAAGTCAGTAACCCATTCCAAGCTATGAAGGACATCATCACCAAACCTAATCGAGTATTCGCCACCATTAACGAAGTCGATAATTGGTCGTGGATCCCGTTTTTATTCATTGCTGCGACTGGTGCCATTCCGATCTATCTATATTTCAATTTTGTCGATTTTGCATGGTACAACGAATTAATGGTGCAATCTGTGGCTGGAGATCTAAGTCCAGCTGAGCAAAGTGCGGTGCGCAACGCCATGGCAGATCAAGCTCAATCATTATGGGCTGGGGTATTTGGTTCAGTCTTAGTGGTTATCATCAGTAACGCAATATTGGCACTGTATTTTAACATAATGACTAGATCTGACGAAGAATGTGTACAAGGTTATACAGATTGGTATGGGTTTGCTTGGTGGATCAGTTTACCTTCAGTGGTGTGCAGCCTTATTAGTATCCTTGTGGTGGTATTAGCCCAAGATAATCAGTTGTCTCCTGTCAGTTTAGCTCCTACTTCTCTAGCATTTATTTTTTCTATCGAAACTAGTTCCCAATGGTCTTCGTTGCTGCAAAGCATTCGGTTAGAATCAATTTGGGTGATGTATTTGACCGCAGTTGGCTTAAGTCAATGGACCAAGTTTTCGGCCAACAGAAACTACACCATAGCGGTTGCCCCTTATCTGACGATTTGGATTATTTGGACATTAATCATTATTTTTTAATCGTCCCATAGGTCTGAAATAATCCGTATTATTATAAAAATTCGGATTCTTGTTGGCATCCCATACACCTGGGATGCCTAGCAAAGGTAAAGGGCCCATGGGCTTTTTTTCTGCAAAAATATTAGCGCTTTTTATATAATTCACCATCAAGGTATCCAGCAAATTTAATTGCTCACCATAACCCAACTTCGCAAATTGGCGGTCGACTTCCAAAGCCAGCCATTTTCCTGTAAGACCAATAAAAGGCTGTAACAACATTTCTAAATTGGCGTGTCCAAACATATAACTATTGAGTTCTTTACCCCAAACCGCTCTATTTTCGACAAAAACAGAATGCCACTTATGCGTAGCCAAATCCTCTAGTAACTGTTCTGCAATCGAGTTTTTTTCATAGGTTAAGATCACACCACATTCATCAAAATGAGTTAAGTTATTACGTCTCGTTGTTCTAGGCGACAAACCATGAAATTTAATGTCGGCAACATGTTGTTGATTAATTAACCCTTTAATTTGGGGAAACTGCAACCAAATCAAACCATTAAACAAGTCATGCCAACTATTAGGCCGAGTCGGAATAATATTCTGCTCATGGATAATCTGTTCGTAATATAAGTCTGTTTCTGGGAGTTGATTTTGACAAACAAATTTCGGAATAGGCCTATTACCAAAACCAGACTTTAACTGATTAAGGCCATAGGCGTTGGGCCAGTCAGTCAAACCTGACAGACTAAAAATCCCGTCAAGCTGCTGCATAGGTAGCATAGTGGTTTGTTTGATAAAATCCTGATGCCAAACAGTCATAATTGCCCTTGAGTTAGATCTAATGTAAAAAGGATGGGGATATACCATTTAACTACAAGAGCAACAATATGAAAACTTGCCATAAACTTCTGGCGTTATGCCTTCCTTTTACATTGGCGCTATCAGCCTGCCAAAATAAAACAGTTGAAACAACAGCAGCGGACACTATGCCAGTGGTTGTCGATAACTTTATTGATGTCTATGAATCCATTAACACTGATGATTTAAAAACACATATCAAAATTTTAGCCTCTGACGAATTTGAAGGACGCCTGCCCACCACTATTGGTGAACAAAAAACCCTTGATTATTTAGTCAATGCTTTTAAAAAAATGGGCTATGCACCCGGTAATGGAGATAGTTATTTACAACCCGTTGAACTGATTGAAATGACCGCCGCCCCAGATATGACCATAACAATAGGCGAAAATAAATTTGTCTACAAAGAAGGCATGATGGCATCTACCCAGCGAGAGCAAGCCAAAGTAGAGCTAAAAAACTCGGAGTTAGTATTCGTTGGCTACGGTGTTAACGCACCTGAATACGATTGGAATGATTACCAAGGTCTTGATGTAAAAGGCAAAACCGTAGTGATTTTAGTTAACGACCCTGGATTTGAAAATCCACAAGGTGATAAGTTTCAAGGTAAAACCATGACCTACTATGGTCGCTGGACTTACAAATACGAAGAAGCCAGCCGCCAAGGTGCCGCTGCAGCCATTATTGTGCATGAAACCATCCCCGCTTCTTACGGTTGGAGTGTGGTGGCCAATAGCTGGAGTGGCCCTCAGTATGGCCTTGTAAGCGAAAACGGTAACGCAGATAGGGTATCTGTAGAAGGTTGGCTAACCACAGAGGCCGCACAAAAAGTATTCGCGGATGCTGGACTCAATTTTGCCGAAGAAAAAGCCAAAGCGATTGCGGCACCATACAACAAAAGTATCGGGTTAGAAGCCTCGGTAACCGTTAACAATAGCTTTAAAAAATCCACTAGTTATAACTTCATTGCGACCTTACCCGGCTCTGAAAATCCTGACGAACATGTCATTTATACCGCCCATTGGGATCATCTAGGTAAAGATGAAAGCAAAGATGGTGACCAAATTTATAACGGAGCCCATGACAATGCCACCGGCACTGCCGCGACAATCGTTATGGCGAAAGCCTATTCTGAATTAACTGTCACACCTAAACGTTCGACTACCTTTTTAATTGTCACCGCCGAAGAACAAGGCTTGTTAGGATCGAAGTATTATTCACAACATCCAATCATCCCATTAGCTAAAACCGTCGCTAACATCAATATGGATGCCATGAATGTATTAGGTAAAACCAAAGATGTCGCAGTGGTTGGAATGGGTAAGTCTGAATTGGAAAACTATCTAGAAAAAGCGGTAAAACGCCAAGGTCGCCACTTAGTACAAGAAGGTCGCCCTGAAGCCGGATATTATTATCGTTCTGACCATTTCAGTTTTGCCAAGCAAGGTGTACCCGCTCTTTATGCAGAGGGTGGAGAAGAGCCCATAGACGAAGCGACAGCTGCATATCGTAAGCGTACTAACGTGATTGTGACTGGTTGTTATCATCAGGTTTGTGATAAGTATCGTGAGAACTGGGATTTGTCAGGCATTCAGCAGGATACCCAGATGTTGTTTGAAGTTGGGTACGATCTAGTGTCATCAGATGATTGGCCGAAGTGGAATGCTAGTAGTGAGTTTCAGCGTAAATAACAAATAGAGTCAATGTAGAGTAAAGGTTCTATTTATTACAGAACTGGATTAATGGGGAGCAGTGTCATTCACATGCTCCTCATTTATTTTGGCCGTTAATCGTAGCGGTTAATTTTAATCGCTAACCGTCTTGGGTAATTTGTTTAATTAACGCTGCCTGAGTTTCAGACACTTTATCATTGGATACCTGACAAGTACCGGCCGCTTGATGTCCGCCTCCCCCAAATTGCAAACACAAGTCACCAACTATGGTTTTCGAGCTTCTATCAAGAATCGATTTGCCAATAGCAAAAACGGTGTTTTGTTTCTTCAGTCCCCACATAACGTGAATAGAAATATTACATTGCGGGAAAATAGCGTAAATCATAAAGCGATTGCCTGCATAGATGACTTCTTGATCTCGAAGATCCAGTACCACCAAATTTTCATGAACTGTTGAACAGGCTAATAGCTGCGCTTTAAATTTTTCGGCGTGTTCCATATAAACCGTTACCCTTTCTTGCACATCGGGTAATGTCATGATTTCGTCGATAGTATGATTACCACAATAATCAATTAACTCCATCATTAGCTGATAGTTAGAAATTCGGAAATCTCGAAAACGTCCTAAACCAGTGCGACTATCCATTAAATAGTTAAGCAAAACCCACTGAGTAGGATTGAGAATTTCGTCTTTACTAAATTGAGCAGAATCCGCCTTATCTACCGCTTCCATCATATCCGACCAAGCAGCAGGGAACTTTTCAGTGCCACCGTAGTAATCGAATACAACACGCGCAGCAGAAGGAGCATCAGGATCAATTATGTGATTCTGTTGTTGTTTCTCGCCACTTCTTGTCACTTCACTTAAATGGTGATCAAAGGCAATAAAGCAGCCCGAAACGTAAGGCAAGTTGGTGGTAATATCATTATCGGTAATCTCTACAATACCATCTTGCATATCTTTTGGGTGTACAAATTTTATATCGTCAATAAGATCCAATTTTTTTAAAAGAACCGCACAAACCAGTCCATCAAAATCACTGCGAGTTACTAATCGATATTTTTTATTCGACGTGTGTGTAGACAAAATGGATCTCCTTTAAAGACCAAAACTAAATTAGCAATGAGTATAACAAACTTATCTGCAATGTTACTTCACTGTCAATAACTGAAATAAAAGACTGAATATTAACGCCCACAATTTTTGGTGTGCATGGGCGTCAATCTATCCCCTTCATAAACTGATTTAGGACGTCGTAAACCACTATAGAGGATCTTTTTGATCCAGATTCGACCTTTGTTCTTAGCTAAAATCCGACTCTCATTTACATGATCGGCTGCAACACGACAAACTGCCAGCCTCAATTGGCTCCATCTAAACCTTCTAAAACAAGCATTGTTCTTAGTAATTCCTTTCTAATGTAAGAAAATCACAGTTTATCCTTGCTTTTTTCGCTCAGACTGGCAAATTCAAGTGCGCGGTCGAACCAATAAAAACAAACAATACGATCGCCTTATCAGGCTTGTTTTACTTTGTTAGCCAAGCCCCTATAACCAGCAATCAAGAGAAATATTTTTATGTGTGGTATTTTCGGTATTCTGGGCATCAAAAGTGATGCAGCAGAACTTAGAACGCAAGCGTTAGAGCTTTCCAAATTACTCCGCCATCGCGGACCTGACTGGTCAGGGATTTGGAATAATGATAATGCTATTTTATGTCACGAACGTTTGGCGATAGTCGACGTAGACACAGGCGCTCAACCGCTAATCAGCCGCAATAATAATCAAGTGTTAGCCGTGAATGGCGAAATATACAATCATAAAGTGTTAGAAGCTGCGCTAGAAACACCTTATGATTTCAGAACCAAGTCTGACTGCGAAATCATTCTGCCTTTATATCAACAAAAAGGCATTGAGTTTATCGACGAATTAGAAGGCATGTTTGCATTTATTCTATACGATGCAGAGCAAGACAGTTATCTAATAGCTCGTGACCACATGGGTATTATTCCTTTGTATACTGGCTATGATGAACACGGCAATTTGTATGTCGCTTCCGAAATGAAAGCCCTAGCGCCTGTGTGTAAAACCATTCAAGAGTTTCCTCCTGGTCATTACTTGTGGAGTAAAACTGGTCAGTTAACCAATTATTACAAACGTGATTGGATGGACTATGAGAATGTCAAAAATAACGAAACCAACCTAGACGATTTAAAAGTAGCATTCGAAAAAGCAGTAAAATCTCACCTAATGTCTGACGTGCCATATGGTGTGCTGTTGTCAGGGGGACTCGACTCTTCTTTGGTATCTGCAGTGGCCGCCAAATATGTGGCTAAGCGTATTGAAGACGGCGATAAGACCGACGCTTGGTGGCCTCGCTTGCATTCGTTTGCTGTGGGATTAGAAGGCGCTCCGGATTTGATAGCCGCTCAAAAAGTTGCAGATATGATAGGTACCGTACACCACGAAGTGCACTTTACTGTACAAGAAGGCATCGACGCCTTGCGTGATGTGATTTATCACATAGAAACCTATGACACTACAACAATACGTGCTTCAACACCTATGTATCTCCTTAGCCGCAAAATTAAGGCGATGGGCATAAAAATGGTGTTGTCGGGTGAAGGGGCTGATGAAATATTTGGTGGATATCTGTATTTCCACAAAGCGCCTAACGCGAAAGAGTTTCATGAAGAAACCTTACGTAAACTTAACCGTTTGCATATGTTCGATTGTGCACGAGCCAATAAATCCACGTCTGCTTGGGGTGTTGAAGGCCGCGTACCATTCTTAGACAAAGAGTTTATGGATGTGGCGATGCGTTTAAATCCTCAAGACAAAATGTGCCTTGATGGAAAAATGGAAAAATGGGTATTACGTAAAGCATTCGACAATAACGAATATTTACCTTCGGAAATTTTATGGCGCCAAAAAGAGCAGTTCAGTGATGGTGTAGGCTATTCGTGGATTGATTCACTTAAAGACTATATCGAAACCGAAGTGACTGACGCACAAATGGCGTCAGCTGAATTCCGTTTCCCTGTAAACACTCCTGATACTAAAGAGGGTTATTTTTATCGCACCATTTTTGAAGGTTATTTCCCTCAAGAAAGTGCGGCAAAATGTGTTCCTAGTGGTAAATCTATCGCTTGTAGTACTGTAGAAGCATTAGAGTGGGATGCGAGTTTTAAAGCTAATGCTGACCCTTCAGGCCGTGCAATGAGCACTGTTCATGGAAAAACCTAAGTCTCATGGAAAAAGCTAAGTCATAACCTAGGTTAACGACAATAATTAACACGATAAAAACCAGAGTCAAACACTCTAATGCTGTTCACTTAAGGTGAGCAGCAGATTTTTTTGATGGAACGCCAGTCAGTCTATTTAACATTGGATTCCCGATAAAAGCATTCGGGAATGACAAGGGGGATTACGGTCATTCCGGCAGTCTTTTAGCCGGAATCCACTTTTATTGTTTA
>NZ_JAHKQO010000036.1:87864-836400 GCF_018861065.1 Paraglaciecola arctica | reverse complement strand
GACATACCTAAAGGTATTGAATACAGCTTGATAGATTATTGTGAACTAGTCGATTGTACAGGCCGTTGCATTCGAGACGATAAAGCAGGCCACATAGCGCACCATAACAATCCAATTCTAGAGCGAATTGGACTCAATTCAGAGCAGTGGTTAATCCTCACTACAGAGTTTGAACAACACTTTCATACCGCAGTTGGCAGTGAACACATGTTACAGCAATTCAAACAACACACCGACCATCAGCGAATACGAGGGATGGCAAAGGCTAGAGTGTTACTTCAACAAGCCTAAATCCCTTCAAAACAAATTAAGAAATTTAGCGAAATCAATTGGCGACTCATGGTGCCCGCAATTTGAGTTTAGTCACAGATTTGGGTCAACTTCCTCCTATAAATGCACAAATCAGCGCTAATTCTAGATTTTAGAACCATAAGTGATAGTAACGCTCATATTTTATGCTTGTTGAATTCACTGTTTTTGCGTAATTTATAACAATGAGTGTCTTAGTTAGTTTAATTAAGAAATTTAGCGAAATCAATTGGCGACTCATGGTGCCCGCAATTTGAGTTTAGTCACAGATTTGGGTCAACTTCCTCCTATAAATGCACAAATCAGCGCTAATTCTAGATTTTAGAACCATAAGTGATAGTAACGCTCATATTTTATGCTTGTTGAATTCACTGTTTTTGCGTAATTTATAACAATGAGTGTCTTAGTTAGTTTTTCTGCGATGAGTGTCTTAGTTAGTTTTTCTTAGTTAGTTTTAGCGCTCCAAACCAGCCCATTACGCGGGCGTTATGTGCAAAGGATAGATATGGCTGATCTAAGTTGGATTGATATTGTTGATACTGCCGTTAAAGTTGGTTTTGGCGCTCTTGCAAGTGGTTTAGCTACATACAAAGTAACTAAATTGCGCCTCAGTCATGAAAATAAGAAGATTGTTTTTGAAAACAAAGTAGCAATTCTTTGCGATATCGTACGTTGCGTCGAAGAATCAACTAACATCATAAATGATTTCTCTCATAAGTCTCGTTCGATCAGTTTACCTAGTGGTTCTGAGCAAGTTCTAATCGAAAGTGAAAAACTCATGAAAGGCTACACCAAAATGGGTGAAGCACAGGGGCTTTCTCATATGCTTGGATTAGATAAAATGAGCTTAGAAATAGATAAGCTTTGTAGCTCTCTGAATTCTCTTTATTGCCTCATAGCTGATAGCCCCGCTAATTTTGATATAAATAATGCTACAGAAAAAATACTTGTAATTAACGCTAGTTTGACAGCTTTACGTAAAGAGACTGCTGAAGCATATAGTAGTATCGGTATATGAACTAATTGCACATAACAAGCTAATAAATAAGGACAAAAAACAGTTGGCTGTTTTCGTTCCTCAACATTTTAGCCAACAATTTTTTGCCCATTATTAGGGCGTTATTGACCATCCGCTAACCATGCAAACTGACACTTCAAGCCTCTCAACAGCAAGATCCGCTTATGGCACTAAGCAGAGATTCCCAATCAAGTTTGGAATGACGGGACTTGGCACTTCGCTGACGGATAGATATTTGTAAACTAAACATACGCAAAATTTATGAGCAAGCTCTGTTGAATTCGGCCTAGTTTTGTCTCTATTTACAATATAATTGTCTCCATTCAATTCCGCTTGACTCCATTTTCCATCCAATAAACCATTTATACGTTTTGCCCAGCAACCCAACCTGAACTCCAGGCCCATTGGAAATTAAAGCCTCCTAGCCAGCCGGTGACGTCTACAACTTCTCCGATAAAATACAAGCCTTCAACATCTTTGGCCATCATGGTTTTTGATGAGAGTTGATTGGTGTCAACGCCGCCTAGAGTGACTTCGGCGGTGCGATAACCTTCGGTGCCATTGGGTTTTAGTTGCCACTGATGAAAGGCCTGTGCGGCTTGTTCGAGTTGTTTACCTTGGTATTGTTTTAGGGGTTTATTTTCAATGCCTAAATAGGGTAAAGCGGCTTGCACGTATCGTTTGGGGTAATGGTTGCCTAAGGCGGTGCTTAGTTGTACTTCTGGTTGACTTTGAAGGGTTTTGTTCAAATCAGCCAATAAGTCGCCATTGGGAAATAAGTCGAATTCTACAGTTTGTCCCGGCTCCCAGAACGAGGATATTTGTAGCACTGCAGGGCCACTTAAGCCTCTATGGGTAAAGAGGATGTTTTCGTTAAAACTAGTGTTGTTACAACTGGCGCTGGCATCTAAGGAAATACCGCTTAGCTCTGACAATACGCTTTTGTCTTGTTCGTGCAAGGTAAATGGCACTAATCCGGCTCGGGTTGGCTTAACATTTAATCCAAACTGCTCCGCTATTTTATAACCAAATGGGCTAGCGCCGAGTTTCGGCATAGACAATCCACCGGTGGCGACCACTAAGGATTCACATTGATACAGACCTTTTGCGGTGTTGAGGGTGTAACCAGACTCAGTTTTTTCAACGGACAAAATTTCGCATTGATTGGTGACTGTTACATTGGCTTTTTCACATTCGGCTAATAACATATTTAAAATGTCTTTGGCGCTGTCATCACAGAATAACTGGCCCAAAGTTTTTTCGTGGTAGGCAATACCGTAGTCGGCCACCAGACCAATAAAATCCCACTGGGTATAGCGGCTTAAGGCTGATTTACAAAAGTGTGGGTTATCTGACAAAAAGTTTTCGTGACTGGCGTACATGTTGGTAAAATTACAGCGGCCACCACCCGACATTAGAATTTTGCCTCCTAAGCGCTTTGCATGGTCGAGAACCACTACATCACGACCACGTTTGCCAGATTGCGCGGCACAAAATAAACCTGCGGCACCGGCACCTAATACAATTACATCTACACTTTTCAATTTTTGCTCGTTGCTAACATCGCTTTTAATAGGGCGGAATTATAAGGTATTAATAGGGCATTAATAAGGGCTGTTGTTACGGATTTGGCATTTTGTAGAAAGCCAAATAACAAATGTTGATTTGTGCTGAGTTAGGAATTCTAAAAGTAGGAACTATAGCTAGTGTGAGTACTAACTATAGTTCCTACAAATGGGTTAATTTTAAGGATTAAATTTTTGCCACTGTACTACGCAGTAGCAAATCGTTTGGTATGGTTATCAGTGCTACCAAACAAATATTGAATAGTGGTTAAGCGTTTAAATATATGACCTACATCAAGTTCGTCTGTCATGCCAATGCCACCGTGAATTTGGATTGATTCACGACCCACTAAATTGGCCGCTTTACCTATACGGCTTTTGGCTGCTGATATGGCTTTGGCGTCAACGCCTTCGTTGCTATCCATTTTTAACACCGCCATTAGCAAAATTGATTTTGCCTGTTGGTGTTCAATAAACATATTCACCATACGGTGTTGCAGTGCTTGGAAAGAGCCGATGGTATAACCAAATTGTTTTCGGGTTTTTGCGTACTCCAAAGTGCGTTCGTTGGCTATTTGCATAGCACCAACGGCTTCGGCACAAACAGCTAAAGTAGCTTTGTCGATAACATTGTTTATGGCGGGCAAGGCGTTATCTTGATCACCTAACAATTCAAGAGTCGGGGTGTTATCAAACCAAATATCTGCCGCTTGATGACCATCTACATTGGTATAACCTTCGCGTTTAACACTTGGGTGATTAGCATCCACTAAAAACAGGCTGATGCCATTGTTGTCTTGGGTGTCACCAGAGGTGCGCGCTGCCACTACTAAGGTTTCTGCGTTATTACCATTGAGTACCACTGACTTATGGCCATTAATGACAAACTCACCTTGAGTTTCAGTCGCGCTGCATTTGACATTATTTAAATGGTAGCGACTTTGTGGTTCTGCATAAGCAAAAGCCATTTGTAATTCACCAGCCATAATCTTCGGTAAATACAGGTCTTTTTGTTGTTGATTACCAGATGCGGCAATTAGTCCGCCGGCTAGCACAGCCGTGGCAATAAAAGGTTCGACTACTATACCTTTGCCAAACTCTTCCATGACAAGGGCAAGATCAGCCATAGAGCCGCTTAAACCGCCATCTTCTTCTGAGAATGGCAACATTAGCCAACCGAGTTCTGCAAATAAACTCCAATTATCTTGACTGTATCCTGCTGCTGATTTAAGTATTTTTCGACGTGTTTCAAAATCGTAATCATTGAGAATAAACTTCGATACACTATCTTGAATCATTTGTTGTTCGCTGCTTAACGAAAAGTCCATAGTAAATTCCTAATGCTTATTAAAGGCCTAAAACGGCTTTGCTGATAATGTTCGTTTGAATTTCGTTACTACCACCGTAAATGGATGTCTTACGGTTATTGAAGAAAGTTAACGCGCTGTTTGCCGCTGTATCTGGGCCAATGTGTTGCCCGTCAAATCCCTCTTCGAATTGTTGTGGCACATAAGGCATTGAGTAGTACGCCGCCGCTTCAACATATAGTTCATCAATGCCTTGGATTATTTGGGTACCCACAATTTTTAAGATTGACGACTCTGGTCCAGGGGCTTTACCGGTACTTATCGCAGACAGGGTGCGTAACTCAGTGTATTCCAGTGCTAATAAATCTATTTCTAGGTTTGCTACTTTTTGCGCAAAAATAGGGTCGTCCATGAGTTTGCTATTGCCGTCATCAGAGGTTTCAGCCAATTGTTTTAACTGAATCAGACGGTCTTTAGATGGCGCCACGCGTGCAATACCGGTTCGCTCATGGGTTAGCAATACTTTGGCGTATGTCCAACCTTGACCTTCAGCACCAATAAGGTTGTTGGCAGGAACGCGAACTTCATCAAAATGCACTTCGTTGACTTCATGACTTCCATCAATAGTGATAATCGGAGAAACCGTAATTTTAGGGTCGTGCATGTTTATCAGTAAAAAGCTGATGGCTTCTTGGTTTTTAGCACTAGGTGGTCCGGTGCGTACTAAACAAAATATCCAATCGGCATGTTGGCCTAAAGTGGTCCAGGTTTTGGTGCCGTTTACTATGTATTCGTCACCGTCTCTGACTGCTGTTGTTTTAAGCCCGGCAAGATCAGAACCCGCCCCCGTTTCTGAATAGCCCTGACACCACCAGACTTTACTGGCCAAAATATCAGGTAAAAAGCGCTGTTTTTGTTCTTCATTACCAAAGGTATAGATAACAGGGGCAACCATTTTTAAACCAAAAGGGATGACATCAGGGGCACCAGCTTGGGCACATTCATTGTCAAAAATATACTTCTGGGTGCTAGTCCAACCGGTTCCGCCGTGTTCAACGGGCCAGTTAACGCCAGCCCATCCTTGCTTATGCAATATCTGTTGCCATTGCACGTATTCTTCTTTTAATAGGTGCAGTCCTTTTTTGATTTTTGACGAGATGTTTTTTGGCAATTTTTGCTGTAAAAATTGACGAACTTCTTGTTGAAATTCTTTTTCTTCAGCGCTGAAATCTAAATTCATTTTGCGAACCCTTGGTTGTACTCAATTTATTGAACGTTTTATTGATACCGAAATACTGTGACTGACAATCTACTGATTTGCAGATCACCTAAAGCCTTTTTAT
This sequence comes from Paraglaciecola arctica, assembly GCF_018861065.1. Taxonomy (GTDB): domain Bacteria; phylum Pseudomonadota; class Gammaproteobacteria; order Enterobacterales; family Alteromonadaceae; genus Paraglaciecola; species Paraglaciecola arctica_B. Next base: position 830,858 of record NZ_JAHKQO010000036.1, on the reverse strand, counting down.
TAACGTCTATCCTATGAATTAAGTTTTATTTTGGGAAATTATTACTATTAATAATGCTGCATAAGCAATCTGCTAGGCACAGTGAATATTTAGAGAAGAAGTGGTTGAATGCTTAAGTTATTTAGAATTACTGCTTAACTACTAGATCCAACCGTTGAATCTAAATAGGTCATGAATACTTTGCTGGCGTTAGAAAGGTAATGGTTTTTTCTCCACGCCAGGCTTAACTTAAATTCGATCTTGGGTTCAAAGGGTATTGATGTCATCTGCTGTTCGTTTTGTAAAATTCGCGACAGGCAAGTGGTAATACCCACACCGTTACGCACCAAGGATTTTTGCAATTCAATAAGATTGGTTTCCATACGCACATCGAGAGTGAGTTGTTGTTTTTTTGAATACTGACTGACAACTTCACGTAAAAAATATCCTTCGTGAAACAGCACTAAGGGTTGTTGGCAAAATTGTTCAAGTGAAATGGTTTTTTCAGCTGCTAGCGGGTGAGAGCTAACCATACCAGCAACAATTTCTTCATCTATTAGTTCAGTGTATCGTAACTGTGGGTTTTCTATATCCCCCCGTACTAAGGCTAAATCCAGTTCGCTATTGAGTAACATTTTTTCTAGCGCAGCTGTACCTTGATCTACTAATTGAATTTTTATTTTCGGATACTTTTGCTTAAATTCGGTCAATATTTGCGGGAAATAATAAGAACCCATCATGGCGGGTACACCAAAACGAATCGTGCCGCTTTCTAGTTCTCGTAATTCTTCTAATTCTAACTCGACTTGTTTGGCCTGACTTAGCAGTTGCGAAGCCAATTTATATAATACTCGACCTTCAGCGGTTAATAACGAATGTTTGTCGGCCCGATTAATGAGTTTTAAGCCAACTTCTTGTTCGAGCTTTTGTATCGCAACCGTTAATGCAGGTTGTGCTATACCTAGGGTGCGAGCGGCCCGAGTAAAGTTGCCTAACAAGGCTAATTGGCAAAAATACTCAAGACGCTTTAAATTCATATAATTTCAAAATGATAGTTAAACGTTATTAAAAATATAAAAACTATATATTATATTTATTTAATTTTTAAGCATAGAGTAATCCGATAGTTCAATTTACTACCTGTAACGATATTTAAACGGAGTCATCCAATGAGCCAAAACCTCACCCCCTATAACTGGCAAGATCCGATGTTTCTTGATAATCAATTAAGCGAAGAAGAGCGCATGATACGTGATACCGCTTATGATTATTGCCAACAAAAATTGTTGCCACGGGTGCTTGAAGCCAACCGACACGAACGTTTTGATCGCGAAATAATGACAGAACTTGGAGGCTTAGGCTTACTGGGTGCGACTTTGCCAGCCCAATATGGTGGCAGTGAAGTGAATTACGTCAGTTATGGTTTGATTGCTCGTGAAGTTGAGCGAGTTGACAGCGGTTATCGTAGCGCCATGAGTGTGCAGTCGTCTTTGGTGATGCACCCTATCTATAGTTACGGTACTGAAGCGCAACGTATGAAGTACTTACCTAAATTGGCCTCTGGTGAATGGGTGGGATGTTTTGGTTTAACTGAGCCAAACTCGGGCAGTGATCCTGCGTCTATGACTACTCATGCTAAGAAAGTGGACGGTGGTTATGCTTTAACGGGTAACAAAATGTGGATCACCAACTCACCTATAGCTGATGTGTTTGTGGTGTGGGCAAAGCTTGAAGGCAAGATTCGTGGTTTTGTGCTTGAAAAAGGCATGGCGGGTTTAAGCGCACCTAAAATTGAAGGTAAATTCTCGTTGCGTGCGTCTATAACGGGCGAAATTGTGATGGACAATGTGTTTGTACCAGAAGATAACATGTTTCCTGAAATCAAGGGGTTGGCTGGTCCGTTTGGGTGTTTAAATAAAGCGCGATATGGCATTGCTTGGGGCTCTATGGGCGCGGCAGATTTTTGCTTTAATGCGGCTAGAACCTACACACTAGACAGAGAGCAGTTTGGTCGGCCCCTAGCTGCAAACCAGTTAGTACAAAAGAAATTAGCGGATATGCAAACCGACATCGCCTTAGGTTTGCAAGGCTGCTTACAAATGGGCCGTTTGATGGATGCTGAACAATGCCCAGTTGAATTGATTTCTATGATGAAGCGTAACAATTGTGGCAAGGCTCTGGATATCGCACGTGTTGCCCGTGATATGCATGGCGGTAATGGAATCAGTGATGAATTTGGGGTGATTCGTCATGTGATGAACCTAGAAGCAGTGAATACCTACGAAGGAACTCATGATGTGCATGCACTCATTTTAGGCCGTGCCATCACTGACATTCAGGCTTTTTACTAACATTTATGACAGTTGTTGCGCTGAGCAAATGAGGTAGGCCAATTGTTTAGCGCAACTTTGAGTTTTATAAATGAGATAAAGCTTCAATTAATTATAGCCGTGGGGCTATTTCATCTTGAATGATGGATACCAGCGATGGGTTCTGTACATCGTTGGACCACAACTCAAATACCTGAAAACCTTGGTTGATAAAAAAGTCCATCTCAAATCTAAAGGTTTGTTCTGAGGTCCAACCTTGGCCTTGATCAAATCGTTCTGGGCTGGTGGTAAAACTACCAATTGTTTGGCACAGTGCAAAGGATAAAACCGTAGCTTGCTGGGCTATATGATAAACCTTGTATTCTAATTCGTTAGGGTTGGTCGCCATTCGCGACGCACACCACCAAATAGCCACGCCGCAGCGAGAGCCTAATTGCTCATAACAGTGTTCAAAGGCATTATCGGCCAATTCAGACGAATTGAAGACTTCGTGGATTTCCATAATCACAGAAGTAGTTGGGAATGCTTGGTTGTACATATCCATTACGTCATTGTACGCAGTGGATAACCGTTCTGGTGTATAACCTGCAGCGGTATATTCTGCTTCGTCTACGCGCCAATGCATTTCAATGCCGTTAGTCATTGCAGCATAACTAAAATAAATTGCCGAAAGATTAGGGTGGTCATCAAATTGTGCACCTAGCTTAGCCAGTAACGCTTGTTTGAAACCTTGATATTGTTGATCCCAAGGTAGACAGGTTTGATGAGTCTCTTGGTCTCGAAAAACAAAATTAAAAGTCTCACATTGGTCGAGTACGTATTGAGGTATTTCATTACTGTCAAGAATCGCCAAATGTATATTGGAGTCATAAATTGTAGCTTGTGCTAACTCACGTTCTATGGCGGAAAAATCAAATACTCCTTCTGATGGGTTGACTACTTTCCACGCGACTCTGATCAAGGTGCCTGAAATGTAGTCTTGCCCTTCAATATTTGGCTGCACTATGGTGTCGGATTCATTGTTGGAACGGATAAACCCAGCGCTATGGAATATGCCTTGGGAAATAGCTTTAGGTGGGTTTTCGGGTTCGGGCTCTGGTTGCGGCGGGGTGACAACTGGAGGATTATTCGAAGAATCAGCAATCTTAGCAGAATCTGAACTGCCACCGCAGCCGACTAACAGCAAAATCACGAAGAGCACGGAACATGCCCCTACAAAATTAACAAACCAATCTTCATGTACCTTGCTGTTTAAATGTGAATGTTTCATTTAACTCAACCTTGTAGCTTGAATGTGCAATTGATTAAACAGCGGCGTATAGCTAACTCACTTTATACTTAAGATAACTTAGGTCAATAGGTAAAAATCTATACTGAAACACTTTTTAGCTGTTAATCAGGCGTTGCTTCGCTAGAAATTGATTGTATAACTTGAATAAATAGTAAATGTGGTTGGTTTTATACTCTCTTAAAAAAACTTGTCACACTTTTTAAACTCACCGTGCCTTAGATATGTTGGTTTTATTTAATACATAATAAGGAAAGTATCATGTTCAAATCTATGCAAGCAAAAAGCAGGCGTTTTTGGTTAACCTTTACTGTCGCATTTATCTATACGGTTTTATTTCAAATGGCTATCAGCGGCGTTTTGTTTGCCGCAGAAAATACGGCTTCAAACAAACAATTTGTTGCCAAAGTAACAGGCGCTGGTAAGCCTGTTATTCTTATCCCGGGATTAATGTCTGATGGTAGCGTCTGGCAGGATTTAGCTAATGCGTTATCAACCACTTACCAAGTGCATATTATTAATTTAGCTGGGTTTGCTAGCACGCCAGCCAATGATAAACCTTCACTGACACAGGTTAAGCAGCAGCTTTTAGATTATGTGGATACACATAAATTGCATAAACCAGCGGTGATTGGACATAGCCTAGGCGGATTTATGAGTTTTTGGTTAGCCTCTAGTGCTAACACTCAAATAGGCCCAATTATATCGGTAGACGGCTTGCCTTTTATTGGCCCAGTATTTACCCGCACAAATGCAACAACGGTTGCAGATTTAGCAGGGCAAGCACAGCAAATAAAAGCCATGTACGGCAATATGTCGCAACAACAACTGATACAGCAATCCCGTTACGGCTTATCGATACAAGCCAGTAGCGATGAAGCTAAAGCGAAAGTTATGGACATGGTAAAAATCTCAGATCCTAAAACGGTGGGCGAAGCAATATATACTTTAATGAGTCAAGATTTAAGGCAAGAGATTGCCAAGATCACATCACCTGTTTTATTGTTAGGTGCATCGGGGGGCTTTAGTACAGATGATCAACACGCAGCTATGCAAACTTTGTATGCACAACAACTACAGATGTTGCCAAAGGCGCAGTTGGTGATGAACACTCGTTCTCGACATTTTATTATGTATGACGACCCGCAGTGGCTTGAAGAACAAGTCACTACTTTTTTAGGGAGTCATTTATGAATACCGCTGCACACTCGACCTTAAGCCTTCAAGATCAAAGTTTATTTAATGATGTTGAGCTTGCACAAGATGGCGACCAACAAGCATTTGGGCGCTTAATAAATCAAACACGTAATTTGGTAACAAGCATTGCTTTATCTATTGTTAAAGACTTAGACAATAGTGAAGACGTTGCTCAGCAAGTCTATATTGGTGCTTGGCAAAATATGTCTGAGCTAAAAAGTAGCAGTAGCTTTTTGCCTTGGTTACGGCAGATGACACGCTACAAAGCCCTTAATTTTTTGCGAGACAACAAAACCCGCCAAAAAGTAGCGGGTGAAGAAGCAGATCTAATATTGTCGCAGTTTTGCGATCCTAAGTTAGATGTCGATAGCAAGATTGAGCGCGAACAATCAAATGTGATCTTAGAGGATTTCATTAGCCAATTACCTGAAGAAAGCCGAGAAATCGTGCTGCTTTATTACCGAGAGGAACAATCCAGTAAACAAGTTGCGCATTTACTAGAGCAGAGCGAAGCCAATATTCGCAAAAAGTTATCACGAGTAAGACAATTATTACATGAGCAAATCTTGCGTAAACACGGCAAGTTGTTATTAAGTACCGCACCTGCCTTAGGATTTAGCAGTTTGATTTTAGGTGCTATCACTACCAGTACACCTGTGGCGGCCGCAGCCATGAGTTCAGCGGCAGCAGGCAGCAAATCAGGAATGTTACATAAGTTAGGTCTGTTGCTAGGCGGGTCGATGATAGGTGCTCTACTTGGCATTCTCGCTGTGCGCGTTAGCACGTCACACTTACTGAAAAAAGTCTCAAGCGAAGAAGTTAAAGCTAAAATTCTTAACTATCGTAAAACAGTGACCATCTGGCTGATTGTTAGTGGCTTGATGTTATTGGCAAGTTACGAACTAACAACTGGCTGGTGGGCTCCGGTGACAGCCTATTTACTGTTTGCTAGCGTACTTTTTTATCTAGTCACGCGTTTACGTATGGTAGTAACCAACGAAATTTGCCAAGCGGAATCTACCACCACCAAACAAAAAAATATGCGACTACGCTTAGATATCTGTTATTGGTGCGGCTTAGTTTTAGGATTTGGCGGTGGTTTTGTAGGTATGATAAGCGGATTAATCAATAGCGGACGATTACTGCTTTAAAGTGGCGATTCACTTCTTCCTAATTTTTATGTGAAGCGGTTCGGTGTAAATAACCAAATAGCTTGGTGTTATTTGTAGACGTTTGCTGTTCTCTGCTTATTGAGTTGTCGCAAAATTACTATCAAGCTATCGGCTCGGAAAACGACAATGAAATTTAGTTAGCGCTTTTATTGTTGTTTTTTGAGCGGATAACAAACTTTATTGCCCCATAAGAAATAAACTGAGAAATTAACTTTCCGATAGCAGCGAAAAATACACCTTCTCATTGACTGCCTACATACTGCAAAAAACCAAGGATTTAATGCACAAAAAAATTGCACTATTTCTACGGCTATCAGAATAATAATAATCCACTCTAAGAAAGACGAGTGTTTGTGATTTTGCTCGGCTGCCAGCATTTCGTGTAGTTCGTTGATGGTGGATAACTTCATTGTCAGCAGTTCTACCCGTGGTTTGAGGTCTAAGTAGCGACTGACGGTAAGGTATTTTTGTTCTTGCTCGGGGTATTCCCAGAAAAACTCTGGGGTATCAAGTAGGTTGAAGTGCAATAAAATATCACTTTTGGTGCTGAATAACTCACCACGTAACATCGAGAGTTTTTTGCGACTCAAGGGAATCTTACCGGTATTGGCAAGGGTGACCGACAGATAAGCATTGTCTTTAATGGTGCGCTCGGCGAGCACTTCAAAGCGGCCTAGTTTAGCAGATTGTGCCAAAGCATGACTGACTGATAGTAAGGCCATGGTTTTGTAATCGGGTAAAATAAGGTGGTCGTCTACCATAGAGAGGTTAGCGTTTTCTGATAGTTCGAACACATAGTGTTCGCGGTCTTCTTGTATGTTACGTTGCACAACATAGCCGTTGACTATTTCGGCTAGTTGAAGTTTTTTGCTGTCACTTATGCCCCAAGATACGACCACTCCGTAATCAAAAACAAAGACTTGGCCTTTAGGTGTGCTAATGCTCAATGCGTCGCGGAAACGTTTTACAAAGTAGGTTTGGGCAATTTTTTCACTTAGGCCTTTCAGCTGAATAGAATCGCCTAACAAGACTATATCTACTTGGTTGGTCGCAAAATTTGTGGTCATTATTATTCCTCAAAATGGTCTTTGGAAATTACCAAGGCGGTGCGTAACTTGGTTTTTCCGTAGCTCGACAACCTAACAAAATCGTCCAAGGCAACAGGAATATGCTGGCAGTCAAATCCTGATGCATGTTGTTCTGGTACGCTGGGATCATGGAGATACAAACATTCTTCGTCTATTGCAGTAATCGCTACCCAGTGGGGAACTTTGTATCCATCCATTCGATAAGTGCTAATTAGACTCAGTACTTTGCAGCCCTCCATTAGGGCATTTTTTAAAGCGTGCAAATCGAAATCTGCGTAGACTACGGGCAAGTTTTGGTGTTTGGCCCGTGTTTCAAATTGTTGTTCGATTACCTCAACTGTGTGTTTCTTCACGGCTTGGCGTACCCCCGAAGTAAACAAAGGTAAGGCTTGATTGATGTAAACTTGGGTTTTGAACCCTCTTTTTTCTGCCGCTAAGGCTAAACCCAATGGGTGGCAACCTCCGTGCCCAGACATCATAAAAATAGTCGTGGCTTCACGCCATAAGTCGAACTCTAACGGTTGCCCCATTTGTATTTTTTCAGATAGACTCGCCATCGCCATCATTAAGGCTGCTGGGCCACAGGTAAAGTCTGTGGTTTGTGCATACCAAGGATAAGAGGGAAGTTGTTTGTGCTTAGCCACCTGACGGATAGGCTTTTGCATTCTGAATGCATCGCCATTGTTTTCGTAGTAGTGAGCATAGTCACCAAATATTTTGTATCCCATAGACTCATATAAACCTATGGCGCGAGCATTGGTTTTGTCTACTTCTAATCGTAAGAATAATTTACCGGCATCTACAGTGTGTTTTTCTAAGGCCAACATTAATTGGCGACCTATTCCTTTGCCTTCAATGTTTTTATCAATGGCAATGGAATACAGGCGCGCCAAACGAGTGCCCTTGCGCATGATAACCAAGCCATAACCTATGATTTGCGTCTCTTGCTCGACTACCATAAACACGCGATGTTTGGCTTTTATCCAATACGAAAAACTACGTTTGCTTAATCTGTCGGTGTCAAAACAGCGTTGTTCTAACGCCACTAAAGCAGTTAGATCTGCTGCTTTGCAATCTCTAATAGTGAATGCCTGTGAGTGGTCAAGCTGGCTTTTATCCAGTTGCATATTTTGCATCACTAACGGCCTCTTTGTTCGAGGCGATTGGCAAATTCTTGCATGATTTGCATGTATAACTCATATCCTAAGTAACGATCTTCTACACCTTGTTCGATGCTAGGGTTGTCGTTCACTTCTATGACATACACTTTGTCATTCACTTGTTTTAGATCCACACCGTATAAACTGCTACCTATAAAGGAACAGGCGTTGACTGCGGTTTCTAATACTTGGCGAGGCACTTCAAAGGTGGCCATGGTTTCAAAATCACCCGACGAAAAACGTTTTGCGCCATGGTTATAGATTTGCCAATGATTTCTGGCCATGTGGTATCGGCACGCATATATCGCGCGACCATTTAACACCCCAATGCGCCAGTCGTATTCGGTATACAAGTATTCTTGAACCAAGATGATTGCGGAATCGGCTAGTATCGAACTCAATTTTTGCTCAAGAGCGAGTCGGTCAGCTACCTTAAAAACGCCTTTAGAAAAAGAACTCTCTGGCAGCTTTAAAACCATAGGGTAGCTAAACTCTTGTTCTAGTTTCTCAAGTGTGGAGTTGCTGGCATCAGACACAAACAATGTTTTGGGTGATGGCACCGAGTTGTAACTAAAGGCATCATGCAAGAATACTTTGTTGCAGCAACGTAAAATCGATGTGGCGTCGTCTATCACTACCAATCCTTCCTTCTCGGCCTGACGAGCTAATTGATAGGTGTGATGACGGATTGCGGTAGTTTCACGAATAAACAGCGCGTCATAACGGTTTAGCAAACCGATTTCATCGACACTCACTAATTCAGCGTTGATACCAAATTTATTGGCAGCCTTCACAAAGTGTTTCAACGCTTTTGGGTCGCTTGGTGGGGTATCTTCTTGATGATTAACCAAGATAGCCATGTCCCAGCGATAACGTTTACGGCTCTTGTTACTGCGCCACACATTGTTGGTGAAGTTGTTTAGTCTTAGTTGCAAGCTTGCTTGTTGTTCAAGGTTCAACTCTTCAAGGGCACCTAAACGGATAGTCGCTAGCAACTTTTGCTCTTGCCAATGTAATGCCAACTTTAAAATAGGCGCAGGGTATTGCTCAAATACGTATTGGGCAATTTTGTTGATGTGTTCGTCAGCGTGCCAACCAAAATAAACCAGTACATCGCTAGTTGTATTTTTCGCAAAGCTTCGAGCCGTCGTTGCTGGGATAACGACTACTAAGCCTTCTGATTGGCAAGTTAAGTCATTAATGGTGCTGACGCTAGGTAATACCTGGTGTTGCCGTGCTTCGGCTAGCAAAGAGCAATAGTAGCCCTGACTCAAATATTGGGTGGAGTCACATAAGTTAATTAATCTTGTTGTAACGTTTCCCTTTTTTGGAAACTCAGACAAATACTGATTAAAATTCACAATCATTGCGTTAGTGTTTTCGATAACTGAGCTATCGTTCGAAACAATGAGGTTTTTACGCATTTTATGTATCCAACACCTTTAGTAGAAGCCGTTTTTAAAGCGACGAAATTTCGCGGATACTACTTCTTTTGATGGTTTTGTGAATACTTTTCGAAGCTAAATATTTTAATCGTCAGGAACAAATTAATTGTGGCTAAAATCACCACGCAATAGCAGAATAGCGCGGGCCTTTTTAGAGGTTTTATGGTGTTTCTTGGAACTCACAAGGTTCTAAAATTTCTCTTTGCTAATGTGTGAATTTTTATGGATATTCGTTTCTTAGTGACTTTTATGGAAGTAGCGCAAACCAGGCATTTTGGTAAAGCTGCTGAAAATTTGTATTTGACTCAGTCGGCTGTCAGCGCTCGTATCAAACAGCTTGAAGAGTACTTTAACTCGGCGTTGTTTGTACGAAACAGAAATAGTCTGCAACTGACTGCGGCTGGTGAAAAGTTATTACCTTTTGCCTCCTCCTTAGCAGCAACTCTTGAAGAAGCCCGTGCCGCAATGAATGAAGAAAGTATTCAATATTTGAGTATCGCCAGTACTAACAATGCATGGGATATGTATCTAAAACAAAACCTCGATGAGATAAACGAACATCTTGATCATGTTTCATTCAGAGCTGAAATTTGTAGTCAAGAACAACTGAGTCGTATGCTTCATGAACATAGTATCGATTTGGCTTTAACCACTTTACCTTTTAAATCAGATGACGTGGAAATTCTCGAACTAAGTGAATCATCGCTGTCACTTTATTGTTCAGTTGCGATAACCGAACAACCACTCGAACACCTGAATATTGCCTTGGATTGGGGGCAAAAAGTCAATGATTCACTTGAAAAAACCTATCCAGAGATTAAAAAGGCGAGCATGCGGACAAGCTCACTTCAAGTGGCATTGAGTTATTTATCGACAAACAAAAGCGCGATTATTCTTCCTGAAAAAATCGCTGAAAATTTGGTTAATAGGGGGGAGCTACGAGAGCTTGAATCGTTAACACCATTAACGGTTAAGTGTTATTTGATTTATTTAAAACAACCCAAAGATGCGAGACTTAAGACATTTATTGACGTATTCAAAAAAATGACTGAAAAATAACAAGGGCGCTGACGCACCCTTGTTTTAAGGAGGTAAATTTCTCGCGTTAGACTAGTTTGGTGAGGGGTTGATAACCTTCCGAGTCTAATTCTTCATTCACACATTCCAGCAAAAATACTGGTAACTCTTTGCCATCGGTACCGTCTTCTTCAGCTAATTCTGTGCAATATTGTTTGAGCTCTGCAATCAATTCTTTGTCTGCTTCAGGACGCTCATCTGCAAAAACTGCTGTTGTTAATAATAAACCTAGTGTTAACACTACTTTTTTCATCATATTCTCAATAGTTTGAATATTCATTAATGAAAGTCGGCGGCTTGGCGGCGTCTTTCATCGGCTCTTCTTTGGGATAATTTTTTGCCTTTTTTGGCGTCAAACTCGAGTTCATCGCTATATTCGGCATTAAATCTATGCTTTGCAGCTCCATTCATTTTGTCGCTATCATTTTTTTTAAAATGAAAATTTTTGCTCATTACCCTGTCCAAAAAATGGTTGTTAGAAACTACGCACACTACGCACTTAGTTCAGGAATATTATTGAGCTAATTATGGCGATTGGACAACGAAATAATTTGTTCTTAAAGAGCAAAAAGATTGTTCAAAGTATTGACGGACATTTGTGAGCTATCGACTTCGAGTTTTACCCAAGTGCACAGGGGGATTGCCGTTTTTTGACTTAGTTTGCGTTTTGAATTAGATAGACATCGAACCTGTTGGCTTTACCTAACATTTCAATTTCTGGCTTTTTACCCGACAAGTATGGTGCTCCTGAGGGGCGTTTAACTACTACTCGTTTTTTAGCCAGTAACAATGCTGGCTCTAGCAACAAGTCGGCGTCTTCATCTGGGCCAAGTAGTTGCTGAAATAAACGCATTTCTTTTTTAACCGCGGCGCTTTTTTTACGGTGCGGGAACATAGGGTCGAGGTAGACTACGTCTGGGCGGGTGCTCTCCCATTTGTTCAAAAGTTCTATGGCGACACCATGAACTAGCTGCATTCGTTTGGGAAGCCAGTTACATAACTCTTCAGCAACGGCGGCGCGGTCTAGGCCATCTTGTAATAGCGCGGCAACAACAGGTGAGCGTTCAATCATATCAACTACGCACCCTAAACTGCTAAGCACAAAGGCATCTCTACCTAAACCGGCAGTGGCGTCTAAGATCCGCACACACTCTTGGCCTTTTAAACCAACGGCTTTGGCGATGGACTCTTTTTTTCCGCCGCCATGCAAACGCCGGAAGGTAAGGGCGTCGGAACTGAAATCTACTTTAACTGCGCCTACTTTAGGCTCATCTAACTGCCGTAGTTCGAGATGAGAAACTTGTTGTATTAATGCTAACCCCGCATTGACATTATCAACATAAGTAAGCCCCCACTTTGACGCAGTGTATTGCGCTAGCTTGATTAATTCAGGCGTTGCACTTTTGGGTACAGTAACGGGGATGTTTTCTAAAACAGGACTATGCATGACCAAATTGCTCTTTGTTACCCAGCCAACGATTCACAATAGCTTGGGCATTGCCTGGATAGTGCTCCCATAAGTGATTAGCAATATTTTGTATCTGGGGGATAAGTGACGCATCGCGGACCAAATCAGCAATTTTTAAATCCGCTAAACCAGTTTGTTTAGTGCCTAATAATTCGCCCGGACCACGGATTTCTAGATCTTGCTGTGCAATGTAGAAGCCGTCGTTAGATTCTCTGAGCACAGCTAAACGTTTGTTGGCCGTTTTAGACAAAGGACTTTGATACATTAAAACACAATGGCTTTCTACCGAACCTCGACCTACACGACCACGTAATTGGTGCAACTGAGCTAGCCCTAAACGCTCTGGGTTTTCTATGATCATCAGACTCGCATTTGGGACATCAACACCCACTTCAATAACTGTGGTGGCGACTAATAAATCCAACGCACCGGCCTTAAAGTCGGCCATGATTTGCTGTTTTTCATCAGACTTAAGCCTGCCGTGTACTAATCCCACTTTAAGCTCTGGCAATGCCGTACGCAATAAAATAGCGGTGTCTTCGGCAGCTTGGCTTTGTAAAAATTCAGATTCATCTATTAGGGTACACACCCAATAGGTTTGTCTACCTTGCTCAACGCTGGCGTTACGCACACGAGTAATCACGTCTTCACGCCGAGAGTCGGGTAATACTACCGTTTTTACCGGTGTTCTACCTGGGGGCAATTCGTCGATCACTGACGTATCTAGATCGGCATAGGCCGTCATCGCTAATGTACGCGGAATGGGAGTGGCCGTCATAATTAGCTGGTGTGGAAAAGCTCCTTGAGATTCACCTTTTTCACGTAACGCTAAACGTTGATGCACACCAAAACGATGTTGCTCATCTACTATGACTAACGCCAGTGAAGAAAAAACGACGCTTTCTTGAAAAATGGCATGGGTGCCCACCACCATTTTAGTTTCATTATTAGCTAATTGGCTTAACACTTTTTCTCTGGCTTTACCTTTCAACTTGCCGGCTAACCAACCCACTTCTATGCCTAAAGGCTCAAACCATTGCCGAAAATTATTCGCATGTTGTTCAGCGAGTAGTTCAGTAGGCGCCATGAGTCCCACTTGATATCCAGCAGCAATTGCCGACAAAGCCGCCATCGCAGCAACCAAGGTTTTGCCCGACCCGACATCGCCTTGTACCAAACGCATCATTGGACTATTTTGTTGCATATCGTCTTGAATATCAGCTACGACACGTTGTTGGGCATTGGTCGGCCTAAAAGGCAAATTCTCCAAAAATTGATTGAGCAAATCAGCACTAGGTTTGATTGGGAAGGTTGCTTGTTTTTGGCTTTGCTGCCGTACTTTTAATACGCTCAAATGATGCGCCAGTAATTCTTCCATAACTAAACGTTGTTGGGCTGGGTGTTTTCCTTCGTCAAACAATGACAAAGTTACATCGGGTGGAGGACGGTGAACTAAATGTAAGGCGTCAATTAAACTAATTTGTTGTTGATATAAACCTTCAGGTAATAGTTCTGCTAAACCTCCTTTGTCCAAAAGTTTTAAGGCTTGCTCGCTTAAATTTCGTAGCGTAATTTGTTTAATACCGTCAGTGGCTGGATAAACAGGTGTAAGGGATTCCTGCATTTCATTGGGTTGATCTAAACGGATATTTTTGTATTCTGGATGCATTATCTCTAGGCCATATTTACCGGCTCGGACTTCACCAAAACAACGAATAGTAGTGCCTACTTCGAGATTGTTTTTTTGGGCTGCAGAAAAATGGAAAAAACGTAAGGTTACCGTACCTGTTCCATCAGTGATTCTCACGACTAACATACGTTTACGACCAAATTGGATATCGCAGGAGGTTACTTCACCTTGGATACTAGTATGCAAGTGGGGTTGTAAATCTGCGATTGGATAAATGCGAGTCCGGTCTTCATATCTAAGTGGTAAGTGAAATAATAAGTCTTGCACAGAAACAATTGCCAATTTTGCTAGTCTTTCTGCCGCTTTTGCCCCCACACCTTTTAACTCGGTGATTGGCATTTGCGCTAAGCCTTGCATAACACGCCATAGATTTTGGGCCTTAGGCATTTGGGATAATATTTAACAAGACAAATGGCTAGTCGCCAAGAGATATTCACAGAGTTTCCTGATGTTGGTAATTCAATTACACCTATAATCGAAGAAATGCACAACCGAATCAAGCAATTGCTGTTGTATTGATACCTAAAGTAGGCAAAGCTAGGACGCGTTTTTACAATTCAGGATCATTAAAGTGCTGCAAACTCGTTTATTTTTTATATTGGTGATGTGCTTTCAATTTTCAGTTCACGCCTCACAAAACCACGCTCAGATTATCAAGGTGTTAGATTCTTTCCACCAAGCTGCAAGTGAAGCTAATTATCGGCAGTATTTTGATTTATTATCAGATACTGCTGTTTTTATTGGTACTGATGGTGATGAGCGCTGGGGTAAAGGTGCGTTCGAGGACTTCGCTAAACCTTATTTTGAAAAAGGAAAAGGTTGGACTTATATTCCTAGAGATCGTCACGTAACCGTTGCTAGTTCGGGTCAATTTGCTTGGTTTGATGAAATGTTGGATAACCAAAGTTATGGTGAATGTAGAGGCACTGGTGTGTTGGAATTGACTGATAAGGGGTGGAAAATCAGCCAGTATCACTTAACTATACCTGTGCCAAACGAATTGGCAAAAGAGCTAGTACAGCAGATAAAAAAGCTCCCTAGCAAACCGTGAATGACAGCGAAGCAATACTGGATTACTCCAGCGCCCTAAAACTTCTACATTGTCGTTATTGCTAAACCATACTCATCTCGACGATATAATTTTTTTAGAACAAGTGATTTTTTTAAGATTGAAATGCAATAAGCGCGTTATAATATATCTATAATATGGAGGCGAGATGCTAAGGCCCATATGATTTTACGGTGCTTAAGTATTTGTATGTCTATAACACAGTATCAAACTAAATGAATGAGCAATTAGTACAAAATATTCAATATCGTCGCGATGTGATGCGAGTTTTGGTGTCGTTTACTTGTATTGGTGGTTTGCTATTTTCAGTAGTGAACTTCTATCGTGACATCTATATTCTCGCCGCAATTGAGTTTGGGTTTGGTATTTATTCGGTTTTCTTGTGGCGCATCATCCCAAGCACCCCTAACTTCTCTAAATGGGTATTGTTGTACATTATTCCTTGTTTTCTAGTCATCTTGTACGCGCTTTATCTGCCGCAGTCCTCTGAAGCAATGTTTGTTTGGATTTTGACTATTCCTTTGGTGTCCTATTTGTTAATTGGGCGGCAACAAGGTTTTTGGGTCTCGGTGTTTTTTATTGTGTTGGGTATTATCGTTTATCATTGGCGGTTTATAGACGCCAACAATAGTTTCACTTTAAACACCGCAATCTCCATAAATGTGTGTTTCAGTGCTGTTATGTGTATGGCTATGGCTCATGTTTATGAGCTCAACCGTGAGAAAAATGAACAACGTTTACTTGAGTTAGCAGGGACAGATAAACTTACGGGGTTAGCAAATCGTTTGAAATTAGAAGACGGTTTTCAGCATTATTCATTACTGAGTAAACGACACAATATTAATTTTATTATTGCACTGTTCGACTTAGACTTTTTTAAAAATATCAATGATCAATACGGACATGATATCGGTGATAAGGCCTTATGTCATGTGGCAGATTTTTTAAAGAACAATAAAAGAGAAAGTGATTTGTTGGCGAGGTTTGGCGGTGAAGAGTTTTCACTGCTAATGACAAGCTCTGATTTAGATGAAGCCTACAAACACATCAATTTAATGCGAGAAAAACTATCACAGCACCCTTTCATTTGTAACAATCATAATATTAGCATCACTATGAGTGGTGGCTTAGCGACATTTGGAAAAGATGGAACTAGCTTGGAGGCGCTGATGAAAAAGGCCGATGCGCGCTTATATATGGCTAAGGAAAATGGCCGTAATTGCATAGTGACACAAGATCAAAAATAGCATCGGCCAGTATTTTACCAAGCCAGTTACTACTGACTTGGTATATGCCTATTTGCTACAAAGATAGTTTTGCGGCCTGATAAAGTAGTTCAGGCGAAAGGCGAGTTTTAATATTGGGATTAACATAACTGAATACCACTTTACCTGTGGTATCTAAAATAAACACAGCGGGTGCGGGTAACACGGCTCTGCCTGTAGCCTTTTCGTTGTTAAGATTAATATCCCAATTCGATTTATATTTTGTTCGAGTTTCATCTGGTACATAAAAACCAATCCCGAATCCACTTATTGCTTCTAACTCTGGGTCTGCCAATAAACGCACTGTAAATTTGGTCTGTAATTTTTGCTGTTGTAATTGAGCAGGCGTTTCTGGAGAAATGGCTAATATTTGGTAACCTAATTCATCAAGTGGGCCCTCAATGTCCTTCAAACCTGCTAGTTGGCGATTACAATACGGACACCAGCCACCTCGATAAAAAATCAAAACAGTAGGTTTTTCCATGGTTAGCGCCTTTAAACTGACAGGATCGCCATCTACCGTTTGTAATTTGCTGTTTGGTGCAGATTGACCAATTAATAATGGGGTAACGTTTTCGGCTGACTCTGCAATTTGGGTTCGGTCTAGTGCGTTGGACGTGTTTGAAAATAATCCAATGGTTAGAATTACGATTAATACTGATAATGGTTGTCTCATAAGTCTCTCAATTAATGGTGGAATCAAACTGGGAGGACCCAGTATTTTCAAGAATACTTTCAGTTACGATTTAATAACTGCAAAATAATCGGAAAACAGTGTAGTCAGATAATATACAGAAATCTGCCATTCGATAATGGTTACTAACCCGAGCTCAGGTTAACTAAATTTATACTGCGATTGAACGCTGCATTTGTGCCCACCAAGTGTCGCTTGCTTGTATTTGACCTTGGTCATCTACATAAGGGTAATCCAAACCTTTTTGGTCGCATAGCTTTCGTAACCTAGGAAAGCCGCTTTCAAATAGCAGCTTTTGGCAAGCTTGTTCTGATAACTGTTGATTATCATACATACCAGCTAGTTGTCTTTGCCTCTGGGCTTCATACAAAATAAGTGCTGCAGCAACTGATACATTGAGTGATTGCACCATGCCTACCATAGGAATAGTGATATCGTGATCTGCCAAGGTTATGGCTTTGGGAGTAGCCCCTTGTTTTTCTTGCCCTAATATAATCGCCGTTGGTTGGGTATAGTCGATCTCACGAAAATCCACCGCGTTACTTGATAAGTTAGTGACCAACACCTGCATGTTTTTTGATTTTAGATGGGTTACTGCATTTTCGATGCAAGAGTGCTCTTTGGTGTATACCCAGTTTTCGCTGCCCATTGCGGTGCTTTTACGAAATTGAGGCTTTTCATCCCAGACTGCGTGTACTTCAAAAACGCCAACAGCATCACAACTACGCACAATAGCCGAGACATTGTGCGGTTTGTTCAACTGCTCTAAACATAAGGTTAAGCTAGGTTGGCGTAAGCGAAGAAATTGCCTAATCCGCGCATATCGCTCGGCCGACATATAAATATCTGTAGGCATAAAGCTACCCTTATTCAGGTAACTCCATTACGCCATCTATCTCAATTTGTACACCTTTAGGTAAGGCACTAATTTGTACCGCTGCACGAGCAGGATAGGGTTGTTTAAAATACTGGCTCATAATTTCGTTAACTACAGCAAAGTTGGATAAATCGGTTAAGAAAATATTCACCTTTACTAAATGGTTCAAAGAACCATCGTCAACCGCTTCACAAACCGCTCGCACGTTTTTGAATACCTGGTGTGCTTGCTCTGCAAAATCTTCAGATATCACTTCCATAGTTTCAGGTACTAAAGGGATTTGTCCCGAAAGATAAACTGTTGTACCGCTTTTAATTGCTTGGCTATAGGTGCCAATAGCTTTTGGAGCCTTGTCAGTATGGATTACGGACTTAGACATAATTGTGACCTTCTTTTATGTTTAATTGGGTAAGTGGATTAGGGAATGCCTAATTTTGTTTGGCTTGACTGTGTCTAGATACCCGCTGCACTTCAGGCATAGTACGGATTTTACGCATAACATTAGCCAGTTGTAGCCGATTCTTAATGGTTAACTCAATATCTATATAATAAATGTTGCTTTCTTTTTCTTCTGTTTGTAATCCAACAATGTTGGAACCACAGCTTGCAACCCTATTGGTTAATGTTGCTAAGGTGCCTTGATTATTAATCAACTCTATTCGTAGCGCTCCATGAAAATTACCATGAACATCATCACCCCATTGCATGACCAATACTCTATGGGGTTCTTCTTTACTTAATTTACGAATATTACTGCAACCGGTTTGATGGATAGTCATGCCTTTGCCTGGACTTAAAATAGCAACAATTTCGTCATCAGGTATAGGGTGGCAGCATCTGGAATAGGAAACCAATAACCCTTCGGTGCCGCGAATAGCCACTTTATTTTGTTTATCGGACAGCTGAGTGTTGTCGCCTAATAAGCGTCGCGCGACTATTGCGCTAAGTTCGTTGCCTAAGCCAATATCCGCCAATAAATCCTCAAAATTATCGTGTTTTGTTTCGAGCACCACGCGGTCTATATCTGCTTGAGGCAGTTTATCTAGTTTGACTTTGCCCAAGGCATGTCTGAGTAAGCGATTACCCATCACCACGGCTTCTTCAGATCTTTGATTTTTCAAATAATGGCGAATACGAGCTCTTGCTTTGGCGCTGACGACGAAGTTAAGCCAATTCGCATTAGGTTTGGCTCTGGGTGAGGTAATTATCTCTACGGTTTGTCCGTTTTCTAATGGTTTGCTCAGTGAAAACGCTCGTCTTTCTACTTTTACACCTACACAAGAATTACCTATATCAGTATGTACCGCATAGGCAAAATCCACTGCAGTTGCGCCTAGTGGCAATTCGATAATTCTACCATCTGGTGTAAACACATAAATTTCGTCTGGAAATAAATCTGTTTTTACGTTTTCAATGAACTCAAATGAACTACTGGCACTTTGTTGTAGTTCAATTAACGACTGCATCCACTTTCGTGCTCGCACTTGGGCAGTGGTATCGTTACTATCTTTGCTATCTTTATACACCCAATGTGCTGCTACACCTTTGTCAGCCATTTGGTCCATGTCGTTGGTTCGTATTTGAATTTCGACAGGAATACCATGGGGACCAATAAGTGAAGTATGTAGTGATTGATAACCATTCGTCCGTGGGATAGCGATATAGTCTTTAAAACGGCTTTCAATAGGCTTGTATAATCCGTGCATGGCGCCTAATGCTCGGTAGCAGTGATCAACTGAATCTACTACTACTCTAAAAGCATAAATATCCATCACCTCGTTAAACATCAACTCTTTGTTTTTCATCTTGCGATAAATCGAATAGAGATGTTTTTCACGACCTGAAACTACCGCATTGATTGCTACCGAATTGAGCCGAGACTCCACTTCTTTGCGAGTGTTTTCAATGACTTCTTTACGATTGCCTCGGGCTTGTTTAACTGCTGATTTAAGAGCGCGATGCCGCATTGGATACATCGCTTGGAAACCTAAATCCTCTAACTCATTTTTTATATCGTGAATACCGAGTCGATGGGCAATTGGGGAGTAAATTTCTAATGTTTCTCGGGCAATACGACGACGTTTATCAGGCCGCAATGAACCTAAAGTACGCATATTATGGGTACGGTCGGCTAATTTGATTAAAATGACCCGGATATCTTGGACCATGGCCATCATCATTTTTCTAAAATTTTCTGCTTGGGCTTCTTGGGTACTACTAAAGTGAATTTTTTCTAATTTGCTGACACCTTCGACCAGTTCGCCTACCGTTTCGCTAAATTGACTGCTCAAATCTTCTTTATTGTGGTGGGTATCTTCAATGACATCATGTAATAACGCAGCCATAATCGTTTCATGGTCTAAACACATGTCGGCTAATATACCTGCTACCGCAACAGGATGAGTAATATATGGGTCACCGCTAGAGCGCATTTGCCCACTGTGGGCGTCTCTGGCTACAATGAAGGCTCGCTGAATTTCCGCTACCTTTTCGGGTGGCAGATAGGCTTCAAGTTTTTGTTTTAAACCCTCAAAAAGATACACTTTAAACGCTTATACAATGATTCATATGGCTTAAGAATACGGGGAATTTGGCGGGATGCCAACGGCTAAACATCAGATTGATGTAAAGCCGTCACAAAAAGAGAGATTTACTGCTCTTGTAGGATGTTTGCTACAGAAGTAAATTCGGCTTGATCTTGCGCTTCTTGATCGCGAATATTTTCTGCTTCTAGCGTATCTGCTGTTACTAAACCGAGTTCAATTTCTCGCAAAGCAACTACAGTAGGCTTATCTGTGCCACGTTCTACCAAAGGATCTTTACCTTCAATAGCAATTTGGCGAGCACGACGAGCAGCCACTAAAACTAAATCGAATCGGTTGCCAATTTTATCTACAGCATCTTCAACTGTTACGCGGGCCATGATGATCTCCGTCGGGTGGTTATATGAAAAAAAGGTCGCATAGTGTACTGATTAAAATGCAAGTTTAAAAGCTATTTGATCAATTATGATCCCAATAAATTATCAAATAATTTTTGGTGGCGAATAATTTGTTTCTCTTTGCGTAGTCTGCGAGTGGTTACTATCGCGTCTAGCTCAGATAATGCAGCAGAAAAATTATCATTTACCACGACAAAGTCAAATTCATGATAATGAGAAATTTCTGACACTGCTTTAGTCATACGTTGCTCAATGATTTCCGCTGAATCTTGTCCACGTTCGGTTAAACGTCTCTTCAACTCTCCCTTGGAAGGCGGCGCCACAAAAATGGTAGCCGTATCAGGTATTTGAGCTTTAACTTGACGCGCTCCTTGCCAATCAATATCAAGAAACACATCGATTCCTTGGCGTAAGGTTTCTTCTATGACAATTTTAGACGTGCCATAATAATTGCCAAACACCTCTGCATGTTCAAAAAAGGCCTGTTGTTCTATCAGTGACTCAAACTCTGCGTGGTCGACAAAATGATAATGTACCCCGTCAACTTCTCCGGGGCGTGGTGCTCTTGTAGTATGAGACACCGATACTTGCATCGCATTATTGTGTGCGTCTGTCGCTGGGTGTTTTTCTAGAAGGGCTTTGATTAAGCTAGATTTTCCGGCTCCTGATGGCGCCGCTAGAATAAATAAATTTCCAAGGGTTTGAGGCATTTTTTTGTCTTAAAGTGATTAATAATTTGTGTGGTGATTGGTTAGCAATGTTAGCATATTCTTATTATACGCAATATGCTGATGTGGATATCTAACCAAATAATCGTAAAATACCACTTCTCAGTAAAAATATGGGTGCAAGCAACATGAATGATAGTTTATATCATCAAATGACCGATGATTTGTTGATTGATATTGAACAAATGCTCGATGAGTGTGAAGTGGATATCGATTATGAGTCAGCGAGTAGCATACTCACAATGATTTTTCTAAATGGCTCAAAAATCATTATCAATAAACAACCTCCATTACATCAATTATGGGTGGCGACTAAATATAATGGCCATCACTTTAATTTTCAGAATGAGCAGTGGATAGATGAGCGCACTGGCGTAGAGTTTTGGTCGTTTCTTGATGATGCTGTGTCTAAACAAGCAGAAGCAGACGTCAAACTTAGAAAATAACCTAGCAACGAGAATACGTAAATGAGTCAACAAGCTTTACCCTATGTAGAAGTTAACCCTGATGTTAAAGCAAAAGCCACTGTAATATGGCTTCATGGCTTAGGTGATTCGGGAAACGGGTTTGCTCCTATAGTGCCGGATCTAAAATTACCCAGTGAATTAGGGATTAGGTTTGTGTTTCCACATGCGCCTACCCGCCCAGTCACTATCAATAATGGTATGTTGATGCGTGCTTGGTACGATATTACAAGCTTGGACTTCAACCACAGGGCAGATAGCCAAGGGGTAAAAGAGTCGTCTGCTTTTGTCGCAAATTTAATTGAGCAGGAAATTGCTCAAGGGATCCCCGCTAACAAGATAGTGTTAGCGGGATTTTCACAGGGTGGTGTTATAGCGCTACATCTCGGTACACGCTATGAGAAAACATTGGCAGGTATTATGTCTATGTCGAGCTATATGAGTGAGCCAGAAAAGCTAAAAGAAGAGGCGCATAGTGCAAACAAAAATACGCCGATTTTTGTGGCCCACGGGTCTCACGATGATGTGGTTCCCGTTTTTATGGGTAACGCCGCATTTAAAGTATTACAAAGTAACGGTTACCAAGTCACATGGCACGAATATGCAATGCAGCATAACGTGTGTATGCAGCAGCTAAATGATATTTCAAGCTGGTTACAGGAAAAATTAGCATAATTTACTGTAGGGCGTGTGATACTTTTTTACGTTATTTTGAATGATTTTTTACTTAAGTTTGCAAAATGGATGCAAATATCTCTCCGTAAAACTCAACCGCAGCAGCTAACATTTTAAGCTGTTGCGGTAACTATAAGTCGCGCAAAATAATCAATGGGTAGTTCCATGACGATTTTCAAAGCGTCACTTTTTGACACCAAAATCCCTCCACCAAAAATTAAGATGAAAGTTTACTTATCGTTATCCGGTTTAGTCTCACAAGAATTATTGAAATTAGCGGATTGAGAATTTAATGCATAAATTGATGAAATATTTAGTGGCAACGATTTTTACACTTGTAACTTTACCTGCTTTAGCGTTAGACGATGCGGTGAATACAGGGTTCTTTAACAACACTGCGATTGAAGGTTACGATACTGTTGCGTATTTTACCCAAGGAAAACCAGTCGAAGGCAATAAGAAGTTTCAAGTATTATGGCGCGATGCTAACTGGCGTTTCTCTAGCCAAAAGAATCTAGAATTATTTAAACAAAATCCTGAAATGTACGCAGCTCAATACGGTGGTTATTGTGCTTGGGCAATGGCTGATAGCAAAACTGCTGGTATTGATCCTAACGCTTGGCATATCGAAGACGGAAAATTGTATTTGAACTATAACCAAGAAATAAAAAAAGATTGGCTTTTAACCATAGATGCAGACATCGTTTCTGCGAATAAATATTATTCTGAAATTACCAATGTGAAAAAATACCAAGACAACTAAATTAAGTTTTCACAAATCTCAGCCCGTAAATTCGGGCTTTTTTTTGGACAAAAAAAAGTGCAGAGTTAATAACTTACGCACCTAAGCATATTTTGGAGAACACGGTGAAAAAATTCTCGCTGCTATTAATGATTTTATCGTTGGGAATATTTAGTCAATATACAATGGCACAGGTAGAGCGTAGTCAATTGACTAGTAGTATTGAAAATAGAGAGCCCACTGACGATCTTGAGGGGGTGGTGCAGGGGCATGTTGATGAGATGAAGCGCGTTTACTTTTTCACCCAAGTATCTGGACTCGCTAATAAACAGATTATTCACAGATGGTTGTATCAAGGTGAAGAGAAAGCGGCCGTCGTATTAAATATTGGTAGTGATAATTGGCGTACTTATTCGAGCAAGCGCCTACCCAGAGATTGGCAAGGAAAATGGCAAGTGCAGGTATGGCAGGGGGATTTAATGTTAATTACCCATCATTTCGAAGTGGATTATTCTAAATAGTTAAAAATAGTCAGTTTTAATCGGGCCGTAATTTAGTCAAATGGCGCAGTTGGTTTGGTTTATCGAGTCGCTCTAAATACAAGGGGCTGTTCAATAACTAACCAGATGAGAGTATGCTTTAACTTTATTGTCTAATTTGAGATTCCTGACTTGGTATTTAACTTAAGCAAGAGCAATAGTAATATTTTGCCTTGCGTTGTTTTCTATATTTATTTTCTGTGTACAAGTCCTTTGGCTAGTGCTGGAAATTTTGTGATTGGTGTCGAAGACCTAAGCTATTACCCTTATTATGATTTCGCTTCTAACAACACGTCTTTTTCAAAAGTCATTTTTGACCGGTTTGCCCAGGAAAATGGACACCAGATAAGTTACCTGCCGCTACCCATCAAACAGTTTCCTAAATGGTTGTACGAAGAAAATATAGATTTTAAATTTCCAGATAATGTTAGGTGGCAGCAAAGAAATAACGAGCATCATCTGCCTATATATTTTAGTGATGAGGTTGTGGCTATGACCGCTGGGACTTTAGTACTGGCTAAAAACAAAGATAAAGATCCCGATTTCTTTAAGACCATTGGCATCATTGCAGGTTTTTTTCCTACTCTTTGGGCAAAAAAAATCGAGCAGGGCAAGGTTAAGCTCTATGAAGACTCAAGTTCCAAAATATTGGTTAAACATCTTGTAAACGGTTTATTAGATGGTTTAGATATTGATCTTGCGGTCGCAAATGCGGGATTACAAAGTTTGCAAATTCAACAACCTTTGGTGGTCAGCGAAAAACTGCCTAAGCAAATTTTTGCGTACCAAATTTCCACAGTTAAATACCCAGAAATTATTGAACAGTTTAACCAATGGTTAGTGAAACGACGTGAATATGTAGAATCTGTTAAGGCGCAGTTTGGAATTTTGACAATTGAACCACGCCAAGTTAACAACCAAAATCCATAAGTTTTCTGATCAAATAAAATTTCTAATTTAAATATAATTAGGCTTTTAGTTGGGAAGTTTTTAACCTTTCTGATTTTAACGAGATAGCGAGATGACAATAAGTGTAATTAGAAGCGCTAAAGTACAAGAGGCGCAATTACTTAGTGATTTAGCGCTCCGTTCAAAAGGACACTGGGGATACGATGCCGATTTCTTATTGAATTGCAAAACAGAATTAACCTACGATCCAAGCCAGCTGTTATCACCAACATATAGTTTTAAGATAGCGGAGCTAAAACAACAGTATATTGCTGGCTTTTTTGCTTTGAATTTTTTGCAGCCTGAGTTTCCTGAACTCGAAGCTTTATTTATCGACCCAGAATTTATCGGACGAGGATGGGGAAAAAGACTGCTAGACGCCGCTGTCTCTGTGGCACAACACCACCAAGCGCAACGTATAAAAATACAAAGTGATCCCTTCGCTGAGGATTTTTATCTCGCAAATGGCGCCATAAAAGTAGGTGAAACTGAATCTCAAAGTATTCAGGGACGCTTTTTGCCTTTACTTGAAATTTGTCTTTAGCCAAGTACTCAAATTACTCGTCTTTCTGGTAACATGTATCGAGTAATTTTTAGTTCAGGAAGTTTCATGTCAACACGCATTATCCGTATCGCAACACGAAAAAGTGCTTTAGCGTTATGGCAAGCCGAATACGTCAAAGCGGCGCTACTCAACGCCCATAAAAATCTGCAGGTAGAGCTCGTTCCTATGTCGACTAAAGGTGACAAGATCCTAGATACCCCTTTAGCTAAAATAGGGGGGAAAGGCTTGTTTATTAAAGAGTTAGAAGTGGCCATGACTGAAGGTCGTGCAGATATTGCCGTTCATTCTATGAAAGATGTACCTATGGCTTTCCCAGAAGGGTTTGGATTGCATGCTATTTGTGAACGAGAAAACCCGTTTGATGCCTTTGTATCTAATCACTTTAATTCACTCCAAGAGCTACCCCAAAATGCTGTTGTAGGGACCTCAAGTTTAAGACGTCAGTGTCAAATACGGAAAATTAGACCCGATCTGGTGATCAAAGATTTGCGCGGCAACGTTAATACCAGATTAAGTAAACTTGATGCAGGGGAATACGATGCGATAGTGTTAGCTGCGGCAGGTTTGATACGACTGGGTATGCAACAACGTATTCAATCCGAGATTCCTGCACAATTATCACTACCAGCGGTGGGGCAAGGAGCAGTAGGCATTGAGTGTCGCAATGATGACGCTGAATTGATTAACTTGTTAGCGCCATTGAATCACACTGAAACCGCCATTCGAGTCAAAGCAGAGCGCGCTATGAACGCCAAACTAAACGGTGGTTGCCAAGTGCCAATCGGCAGTTTTGCTGAGTTAAATGGACCACATATCACGCTGCGAGGATTAGTTGGCTCGGTCGATGGCAAAGTATTGTTGCATGCGAAACATACTGATGTGCTTGAAAACGCCGAAACTTTGGGTGAACACGTTGCTCAGTTGTTACTTGAGCAGGGGGCAGGGGATATCCTCAGCGCGTTATATGCGGGTTAAGTTGTGACCTTTTTGTTACTTAGACCTCAAGCTAAATGTCAAGCTAGTGCGCAAGCATTTAATATAGCGAAGTTGCCAGCTGTGGCTTGTGGATTGATTGATACTGTTTTAGATAACGACTGTATTGCTGAATTACCTTTAAGAATTGCTGATTTGCGCAATTTAGCAGCAACAGAAATCTATATAGTGGTGACAAGTACCGTGGCGGCGCAACAATGTGTGCTGCTGAAAAATCAATGGCCCGCAAATGTATGCTTTTTCGCAGTTGGCGCTAGCACCGGAAATATTTTACAAAAAGCTGGTTTTGACACGATTGTTCCACAAGCGCCTAGAACTGAAGGTTTGCTTAACCTTGCAGAGCTTAACGATGTGGTTGACAAAAATATTGTTATCATGAAAGGTTTCGGTGGTAGAGAACTGCTTCGCGATACTTTGACAAGCCGCGGTGCAATTGTCTTGGAATGGGAAGTGTATAAAAGGGTTAAACTAGACTTTCCAGTTTGCACACAAGGCTGGCAACAGGACCAAATCCGTTGCATTATTGCTACCAGTGGCGAAGTTATTCAGGCTGCCTTTGAGTATTTTGAGACAAATTGGCTGCAGAAGTTAAACTGGATAGTGGTAAGCCAAAGAACTGCAGATATAGCATCTAAACTGGGTGTGTCCCAAATAAGTATTAGCCGAGACGCCAGTGACCAGGCCCTAATTCAATGCGCAAAACAGTTGATTGCCCGCGCAAGACATTCTTCGGAGCATTAAATGGCAGATGAGAACAAGTTAACCCCGTCAGATGAAGCAAAACTGATAGCGTTAGAAAAACAATTAGCTAAAGAAAAAACGGCTAATCCGTCCGTAAAAGAAGAGTCGGCCGCAACATCTAGCAATAAAACTACACCTAAGCAGCCTGCACACTTTGCTGCAACAGAAAAGAAACAAGCTAGCGTTAAACCCAACAAAAGTGACGCATCACAAGGTAACTCAAAATTGGCACCGAAAAACAAAACAGGCTTTTTGTGGTTCTTCACTATCGTCAATTTACTGGTGCTGGTGGCCGTTCTTGGCGCTGGTTATTGGGCTTGGATGCAATGGCAGGTTCAAAGCCAACAACAACTTGATGCTTCAGTTGCTCAGCAAACTAGTATGGAGCAACGGCAACAAAGTATGCGACAGCAGCGGCTTAGTTTGGAACAACAACAAAATGATATTGCTGAATCTATCGCCTCTAATCAACTTGCCAAGAGGGATTTGCAACAGCAAAATCAAAGTTTGCAAACTAGCTTACAGAACTTAACCGAACAGCTGCAAGTTACCAGTGCACAAGTTCAAACTAATCAACGAAATTTGGCTGATATCTCCGGTCGTAGGCCGGCTGATTGGTTGTTAGCGGAGGCTGACTATCTAATTCGAATCGCTGGACGAAAACTGTGGTTAGAGCATGATGTAAAAACTGCAATGATGATGTTGGAATCAGCAGATAGTCGAATTCAAGATCTAGACGATCCCAGTTTGTTACCTTTACGGTCTATGATTGCTGAGGATTTACTGGCTTTACAACAAGTAAACCAGGTTTCAAGCAGTTCAATTGCAATCGCGATAGGGGCCATGATTAATCAAGTAGACAATCTACCTTTGGCGTTCTTTCAAAGGCCAGAAGCTGAGGTTGTTGACGATAGCATCACTGAGTCTATCGGTGATTGGCGAGCAAATTTAGCGCGTAATTGGAGAGAAGCAACTAAAAACTTTTTCAGCTTTAAAAAGGTGACTACCGAAATTAAACCGTTTATGTCGGAACAACAGCAATGGTTAGCCAAAGCGCAACTTAAGTTTGCATTATTGCAGGCACAAGTGGCGGTGTTACAAGAACAGCCAGCCGTTTATCAACAGGTATTGCAAACCGCGCAGAATACATTAATTGAATCTTTTGATATGAAAAAAGACGGGGTAGTGCGCTTTTCTGAAAGTTTAAGTCAGCTACAAGCAACCGACTTTGAAAAAAATTATCCTCAACAATTTAAAGTCACACCTTTAATAAAAGCTCTAATCGAAGAGCGCTTAGAAAGTCGTTTTGTGAACGGAAGTAATTAATCATGAGGCAATTAATAAGAATATTTTTGGTTTTGGTTATTTTGCTTATTAGTGTAGTGATTGCGGCGATGATATTTGATGATAGTGGCTACGTTATGGTCGAATTTAACGGTTGGGTCGCTGAAATGAATGTTTGGTCACTTTGCCTATCTCTGATTGCTATTTTTGTCGGACTTATGTTAATAAATTTATTGGTCAAAGCCTCTTTGGCAGCAGCCTCTGGCTCAAAGAACTGGCTTGGGAATTGGGGGAGTCGTAAAAAACAAAGAGCCTTTACCGCTGGTTTAATTGCAATGGCTGAAACCAATTATTTGATTGCTAGAGACAACTTCAAAAAAATAGAAAATGAAGACTTCGATGGCATCAATCTACTCGCTGCCGCTGACGCAGAGGTTCAACTAGGCAATTTAGAGAAAGCCAAAAGTTATTGGCGTATGGCTAAAACCTATGAAAAATCTGCTTTGGCAGCGAATTTGTGTTTAATTCGAGACGCTTTACAGCACTATCGGTCAGATGAGGCGCTAGAGCTGATCCACACTCTAAGTGAAAAACAACAGGCACAAACACCAGTATTAAGACTTTGGGCGCAAGCGTTAACCCAGGCAAACAAGTGGCAAGAATTGAAAGACAGGTTAAAAGGATGGAAGAAAGCTCTTGGTGATGATTACGACGTGCTAATGCAACAAGCCTCTAAAGGTAACTTTGCTGAAATAGCCAGTAAAGAAGGAGCGGAACAACTAAAAAGGAACTGGCAATCGTTACCACGTGCCACTCGAAAAGATCCAGCTCAACAAGCTGCGTACACACAAATGCTTATTGACCAAGGAATGCACTTCGATGCTGAGCAAGCCTTACTGGAGTTTCAATCGTCTTCACCGCATCCCTTATTAGTGCCTCTGTTTAAACAAATAAAATTGCCGAATCCATCGGGAGCAATAAAGAAACTCGAAAGTTGGATAAAGAATGACGACCTGAATGTCGAACTGTTATCAACGCTCGGTCATATTGCGTTTAATGCAAATGACAAACTTTTAGCAGAAAAAGCCTTAGCGAAGGCAATTAAGTTAGGTAATCGACAGGAAGATTTAGTTTTGATGTCGAGTATCAAAGAATCACAGGACGATCAAAAACAAGCGTTAACCTTATATAAACAAAGCGTTGAAACTCAAACAACCCAAGCTAAGGTTAAGTGATTGCAACCTAATAGACATATATTATTTATCGCAGTATTAATAATATCGTTTCAACTGCATGGAAAACAAACGTCTGTTAGTTCTAATCCAGAGACGAAAGGCGTATTTGAACTTGTTACTTTGGGCAGTACAGGTGGAATTCAAGATGGCAATCTCAGTGCTTTCTTACTAAGAACTTTATCTGAACCTAATTACATTGCCCTAGACGCAGGTACATTGACTAACGGTATCAACGTTGCGCTCAGTAATAATGCTTTTGAAAATCTCCCTATGCAGACAGATAATACTTTGTCTACAACAGGTAAAATTTTACATCATCACATTAAAGGTTATTTGATTAGCCATGGCCACCTAGATCATGTGGCTGGTTTATTGGTTGCTTCACCTGAAGATAACAACAAACCGATCTACGGGCTGAAGTCGGTCAACCAAACGATGAGCGATACTTATTTTAATTGGCAAGCCTGGGCTAATTTTACCGATAGAGGCAAACCACCCTTGTTAAATAAGTACCAGGTTATAGATTTAGTGCCTCAGCAAACTACGAACCTCAAAGGTACCCAACTAAAAGTCAAAGCATTCAGTTTAAGCCATCCCTTAGAATCAACGGCATTTGTGATTGAATATGAAGATAATCTGTTTGTATATTTTGGTGACACTGGTCCAGATAAAGTCGAAAAGCAAGGAAAGCTCGCTGTCGTTTGGGAATATTTAGCTAAGCAAATGCGAACCAAAAAGCTTAGAGGGGTAGTTATAGAAGTCTCGTTTGCTAACGATCAACCGGATAATTTACTATTTGGTCACCTTACCCCTAAATGGCTATTGTCAGAAATGCATTATTTCTATTCATTAGTTGCCGACAAGCAGCAAATTAAGGATATGAAGGTTATCATCAGCCATATTAAATACAGCCTAAAAAGTGGTACTAATCCAAGACTTAAAATTCAACAAGAATTGAATCAAGGAAATACCCATGGTTTGAAGTTTATACTTGCCAAACAAGGACAACTCCTTATATTGTAGAATATATTTATCATATTATTTTCAAGATGTTACCAATTAGTTGGCAAAATTCAGATGGAAAAACATGCTTGACGATTACAATTGTATTAAACTGCTTCGTGCCGAGAAACTTATGATTATCGACGACTGTTTCTTATATTTTTCAGGGGTTATAAATGATTAGTTGTATGGACAATAAAATAAAATTATCAGCTGCTGTTTTAGTAGCTGGACTAGTTTTATCAGGATGTGGTGGTACTGGAGGAGGTACAGCTGGAAAAACAACTTCAACAGAGGTCAATAAAACTAAGGGAGTTCAGAACAATAAAATTTACGTAGCTGAAGTCGGTTTGACTCCCAGACAACGCTTTAGTAAAGCATTAGAAAAGCTCGAAAATGGCGAAGATGGTCAGGCGTTGGCAGAACTAAACGCATATTTAGAAGCGGTTCCTAGAAGTAATAGTGCGAGAAACTTGGTGGCACAAATTTCAACTGACTCAAGTCAATATTTTCCTGCAGAACATTTCAAAGTAAATTTAACCTCAGGCACTAGTCTATCTACACTAGCAAAAAAATACTTAGGTTCAGCACTAAAGTTTTATGCATTAGCTAAATACAATAATATTGCTAACCCTAGTCGTGTGAATATAGGGCAAGAAATTAAAATCCCAATGACACAGCTGGCTAGAGCGCAACGTGACAAAGACGCAGCCCAAGAACTTGAAACTCCTAGCGTAGACAATGAAGATGCTAGTGTTGATTTAGCAATGCAAGAAGAAATCAATGAGCTAGAAGAATCTGCTGAAGCGGTTGAGGATTTAGTCGAGTCCTCTGAAATACCAGTTGAAGAGGCAGTATTGGAAGAAGTTATTCCAATAGCCCCAGCAGAAACAGCGGAGTCGGCCTTAAGTGATCTAAAAGAATTGGCTCAAAATATGGATTATCAAGCTGCAATTGAAAAGTTAGCGACGCTAAGTACTTTTGGTAAACTAAGTAATGAAAGTAGAGATCTGGCTATATCAACATATATTGGACGAGCCAAAGAAATTGCTGAAACAGATAATGTGTTAGCTGCCACATATTTTGAAAAAGCGGGGCAACTAAATCTACAAAAAGAAGAACCCTTTAGTGCTTTCGAAAACTTCAAAATGGCCACAGATCTAGACGATCAAAATGACCAAGCGATGGAAGAAATGTTGGTATTGCAAAAAGAAATCGCTGATAAATACCACAGAGAGGCATCATCAGCATTTCGACGTCAAGAACTCGATTTAGCAATTGAAAAATGGGATATGGTTTTGAAGGTAAACCCAGACCATTCAAGTGCTAAGTTATATCGGGCACAAGCCTTAGAGCTAAAAGAAAAATTGGATAACCTCAATCGAAATTAGAGCCCTCAGCGGGACAAGAGCCCTCAGCGAGTAAAGAATCTTCGTCTAAAGTAGACTCTTTACTCGCATAACACCCTCAATCAGAATTAGAATCAAGCTTCTGGATTTTCAGTAAATTCTCTCTAATCTTTATGGCTCGCTGCATTAGTTGGCGAGCCTTAACGTTGTTGGGCTGATATTTTAGTGATTGTTCGAAGTAATTAATTGCTTCATCTAAGTCCGTTTTAAAAACTTGATTAGCTAATTTCAAATACCTATTGGCAATAAGCCCAGACAGCTGATCTGTTTTCTTTTGGAGGTTGGGTAACTTTTGACCTTTAACTGCAGCTACTTGCAATGCTTGTTTAAAGAACTTGATAGCTTGCTTTGTATTGTTGCGTTTTTGTTGTTCCTCTCCTAATTTCGAATACGCTAATATTCGATATTCGTTTGGAAGCGGGTGTTTAGGATAGGTGTTTTCAAACTTATCAGCTAGTTGCAATAATTCTTGATATTTCTTATCAGAAACGTACTGCTTTCCCTGTTCAATGTAGTTATTGAGCTGGATTGAAATTTTAGCTTCTTGCTGTGTTTCAATAAAATACTTCTTAATGTTTTCTGTTTTTGAACTGGCTTTCTGATATGCGTAGTTCCATTCAAACTGCCGTAACTCTTCGATCGCTATTTGATTATTAGGGTCTAAGGCTAATATTTTTAGGTAGACCTTGCGCTCCAAATCTTGATCTCCCGAAGCCTTAGCTTTATCTAGAACCGCTAATTGCCGAATGACGCCATCTGATATAAGAAGCTCAAGTCGAAGTATATTTTGTTTGACCACTTCGTCGTCAGGATAGGCTATCTGCAAAATTTTCCACTGTACCAATGCCTCTGCATAACGTTGCTCTTCTTCTAAGGCATTAGCAAGAGGACTGCGTTGTTCAAACATTGCATTGTTATCAACAAAGTTTGTGTTACATGAACAACAAAGTACTATGGTGGCTACGCAGACGATTCGCTCAATCATTTCAGCGTCACAGTTCTATATACATCGAGACTTTTCTTGAATGTATTTAAACTATCTCCTCCATATATCATGGTTCTATGCAATAAATATGGGGCCGAAAACGAAGGGTTGCTACCTTTATGTACAGTGACTGCAAGTTCGTAATCGTTTTGTTTTAGCAGTTCAACGACTCGTAAACTGCTATTCCCATAGGGGTAAGCAAAGTGGTTAAATTTTTGTTTAGTTTTTCGAACCAATACTTTTTCAGCACCTTCTACTTCGATTTTTAGGCGAGCTAAATAATCCTCTTCTGATTCGCCAAGTGGTAATGGAGATAAACTGTCATGGGATTTTGAGTGGGATTGTATGTCTACCAAAGGTGAATTACTGAGGTATGTTATATCTTGCCATTTGAGCGCTCGCCCGGCTCCAATAAAGTCAGGATACACAAACATTGTAGAGGGGAAGTTGTATTTTTTGAGAATGGGATAAGCTACTTCTAGATAACTCCTATAACCATCATCTATGGTTATTACAACAGACTTCTTAGGTAGTTCTTTTTCACCACTGATAAACTCACCCAAGTCGCTTAGCGCTAGTACTTTATAACCATTAGAGGCAAGGTAGTCCATCTGCTGCTCAAAGTCTGCGCGGGGTACAACCATCTTATTTTTGCTTTTACTATCTTCAGTAAATTGGTGATAACACAGAACCGGTACACGTTGGTAGCCGTCAACAAAAACACCAGAACTATTGATCACTTTTTTAGGAATCGCTATATAGCTACCTGAAGAGATAGTTGTTTGCGGATTATATCTTTCGAGAATTTCTGTGTATTGTTTTCCTCCTAAAAACTCTTCCGCAAGCGACCCGAACGTATCATTATTATCTGTCTGTAAAACGATAAAATCATCGTTACTTGCTACTATTTGCCGTTCTACAGTTGAACAGCCAAATAACAAAATAGGCAAAAATACGATTAGAAAATATCTCAACTTTTAGCACTCTGGTCAGAATCAGCAATCGCGTCCTTAGTTGCAGCGTCTTCAGTTTTTACTTTAGCCTTGGCGGGCTTTCGAGGAGTTCTGCGTTTTGCTGGCGGCTTTTTAGTTGGAAGTGGAATTTCTTGCTCCGTAGAGCTAACTTCTGCATCGATTTTTTCAGATTTGCTATCTGCGGTGCTTGGTTCTACTTTTACATCGTCGCTTTTCGTCGATTCGCTTTTCATAATAATTTGGCTAGAAGCGATAACTGTCTGATCAGGATTTTCTTCAATCACAGACTCAGTATCCGGGGTTTCGCCTTGAGGTTCTTTTGGTGGATTCTTTTCATCGGACTCATTTGACGCAATATCTAGATTGATCTGGCTACTGGAAATGATGGTTCTATCAGCGTCAGCATCTGCCACAGAGTCAATATTAGACTGAACCTCAGAAACTTCAGTCGGCTCAATATTTTCCTGTGCTTTTGGTATCGCATCCTGATTAGGTTTGTTTACTAGGTCAATTTGACTGTTGGAAATCACAGTTTCATCTGGCCCTAAATCTGCTGATTCACTTTCTTGCTTCTCAACTTCTTTAACCTCAGCTTCCGAAGCATGTGAACCAGTATCATCCGGTTTATCTGCGGTGACCCCTGTCTTATCTATACCAGTCTGTGCTAACTCATCGGTAACTTCTGTGTATCTATCTTGAATCGCAGCTGCCATATTATTAAAGCAGTCAAAAACTTCACCTATCTCATCATTTCGTGTCAAAGATATTCTGGTGTCTAAATTACCTGCCGCAAACCCCTTCAAAGATTGGTTTAATACTTTAAACGGTCGAGCGATTAACCCACCAAAAATAAACATCACAACAGCAACTGAAGAGGTAGTAATCAAGGCTAGAATAAACATCAAAGAACCAGTAATACTCTTAACCTCATCCAAGCCATCTTGAGACAACCCTAATATTATTTGACCCACTTCAGTGCTTTGAAACAAAATTGGAGTTCGTATATTAAAGATATTCTTACCATCAGCTGTTTCAGTGCTGGTTGTATGCACGTCTTCCGTTTCACTGACTAGTACATCATTTTCATTGGGTTGGTATATCTTACCTACTAAGGTGTTATCACTTGCGCCACGAACAATTCCTGATCTGTCAGTTACTATCAAATAGGAAAAAGTGTCTCTACTCGCGGCATCACCAATAAAGGTTTCTAAGGAAATCCAATCTTCGCTCAGTATGGGTATCGCGGTTTCTGTAGAAATAAATTTTGCAAACGAAGCACCAGAATCAACCGCTTGTTTAGTCATCGCCTTAGATTGCATGTTAAATACAATGTTGATGCTAATAAATGATACCAAGCCCACAATTGCACCAACAGACAAGGTCCAACGTATTTTTAAAGGGATATATTTATGTTTCTTTTGTTCGGCTTGTTGGTCGCTTAAAGTGCTTAATTCTTTGCCCAATGCCTCTGCTAGTTTGTTTCCGGTTTGGAATCGCTTATCAGGAGACTTTTGTAGTAATTTTTGAATTATCTGACGAACGCCAGCAGGAATTTCGGGGCAAAGAGTTTTTAGCGGCTCAGGTTGTTTTTGAGCGATCTGTATCATCAGTGTGGCCATATTACCGGCGTCAAATGCTTTGTTTCCGCTAAGCATTTCGTACATGATTGTGCCTACCGAGAATAAATCCGAACGACCGTCAACAGGATTACCTAAAGCCTGTTCTGGTGACATGTAACGTGGCGTTCCTAACACAGAGCCAACCTGAGTCTTTTGAGATTCTTCAGTTTCGTTCATTCTTGCTATGCCGAAATCTGCAACTTTAATGGACTCGCCATCGGGCATAACAATAATATTATCGGGTTTAATATCGCGATGAATGATTCCTGATTTATGGGCATAATCAAGAGATTTAGCCAATTGTAATGCGATAATCAGGGTTTGCTTGAGTGAAAGTTTCTTCTCCTTTTTAAGTACTTCACCTAAGTCGCTGCCGTCTAACAACTCCATCATAATATACGGAGCGTTTTCAAATTTACCTACATCATAAACGGTCACAATCCCGGAGTGTGAAAGTGCCCCGGCGGCTTTTGCTTCACGTAAAAATCGTGATAAATACTCTTCATCTACGCAGTGATCTTCTTTGAGTACTTTAAAAGCAACTGAACGGTTAATTTCGGGATCGTAGGCTCTGTAGACTTTAGCCATAGCTCCTTCACCAATCATTTCCTTGATTTCATAGCGCCCAATTGTTTTGTTCAACATGTTTTCTTCCACTAAGCGACCTTCTATTTTGAGAATTAATGCAAGAATGGCTTCAATATTTAAGAAAATTCGTGCAGAATTTGTACTTTAGTCTACCTAGAAAAATACCAGCAATCAAAGACATTTGTATCTATAATGACTCGAGTTTGTTTGAGGAAGAAGTTAGGACGACTTAGCTGTTCGAAACCTGTAAAGTGATTTATATTTGGCTGCACTGGAAACAAAAATTATGCTTGAACGTTCATGGAAATCGGTTGGGAAAACAGATATTGGTACTATTCGAAAAGTTAACGAAGACGGATATCTAGACAGTTCTCAACAAGGCATGTGGTGCGTTGCTGACGGTATGGGCGGGCATGCTAAAGGTGATGTCGCTAGCAAAATGATTGTCGATAGTTTGCGAGATATTGCTGATTCAAATAGCTACCCTTTGGCTACGCAGCAAATCATGCATGTATTACAGGACGTCAATACACGTTTAGTGTCGATGGCGAGTGAAAAGCAGGCTGTTATCGGCAGTACAGTAGTGGTTCTGGTTTTTGACCATCAATTCGCCCATTGTATTTGGGCAGGCGATAGCCGCATTTATCGCGTTCGTAATAATAAACTCACGCGACTTACACAAGACCATAGCCAAGTAGAAGAGTTAGTCCAAAAAGGACTTTTAACCCCTGAAGAAGCTGAGCGTCATCCAAATGCTAATGTGATTACCAGAGCGGTTGGTGCGAGTGACGAGCTAGACTTGGATATAGTGAGCGATGTCAGGCTTGACGGGGATAAATATTTTTTATGTAGTGATGGACTAAATAAAGTCATTGATGATGCTGAGATTGAGCAACTGTTGCTTACAACACCATTAGAATCTATTGCTCCCCTATTGATTAAAACTTCATTAGAGCGTAATGCTCGAGATAACGTTACGGTTATTGTAGTGGATAATCAACAGTCGTTGGAGATTGTTGATGGAAGTGAAAATATCCATTCCAACTTTTCAAATTTGGACGATACCTTACCCTTAAGTCGATGAACTGCTAGAGCTGTAACTAGCTCTCTTGGTTCTCACCGGCAATTAAGAAAGAGTAATAATTGTCGGTAGGTGGCATTCCAGAAAAATAGCGTATTTGAGGATCTACACCTTCAGTATTTCCCATCGACCAAATCGACATATTGACATTTTTCTCTCTCATCAATACCTCTAAAAATGACTCGTTACCCAATGTGAAATCAAGAGCATCAATCTCGGTTATACATGCTAACTCCATTACTGAGCTCACTGTTTTCAATGGTGCACTTAGACAGTTAGATTCTTGCACGCTTTCATAGATTTCATTTAGGACACTGGTTATTTCGTCAAGATCCGGTTTAGTATTTTCTAATAAGCTTAAAGCAAAGTCTTCTCCAATTTCATGAATAAGATCTATTTTTCGAGCCATTACAAAAGGATTGACTTGTGAGTCTGCTTGGCAAACCACTGTAAAAGGGTAGCAGCGCCCAGCTTTGTCTACACTTGGCATAATAAAGCCAGCTACCGTTGTTTGGCTAGCCGAATCTTGGTTAATAACAAAGCGCCATATCGGGCTATTAAAGTAACTGGTCCTCCAGGAGTCGCCTAATTGTTCGCGAGATGAACTAAGAGACTGCAATACCCAATTATCCCAATATTTTATGAACTCGGGACATACATTGCGCTGTATAAAATCACCATAACCTGGGAGTTTTCCAAAATATCCAATTTTCATTTTATATCACTAAAATTCGCTGATGCATTTGAAGTTAGATAACTGGGAAATGATCAACGGATTGGTTCTTCCATTTCCTGTTATTTCATATATTGCTTCGTATTCATTTTTAGTAAATGTTACTTCTATCTTATTTTCATTGATTCTCTTGTTCTTTGATTCATCAATCAATTTGAATAGTGCGAACAAACCAGCTTTGCTTTCCCCAACATCGCTACCATCACGTCGTTCAAAGGCAAACTGACTACTTGAACCAAAGTCTTGTGGCGGCCAAACGATATTTGTACTCGAAGGACGTCCAAATTGATAACTCATACTTTGGCCATGTATCGACATTTTGAATTTTGACAGCCGAGAGTCTAAGTAAATCGGTTTAAAGGCTAAGGTTAGTTGTGGATTATCACTGCCATCTGAAAACAAACTATCACGGATTTTATTGATTTTTTCAAAAAACGGTAAAACATCGTTATTAAAGCCATAGGTTCTCGCAACGTTTTCTTTCCATTGATAGGGATAAGAATTGCTTCTGATTAACGGCTGTATATGTTTAGTGAAGAACTGATAGATGCTACCCGACGAGCCGAATAATTGAGATAAATCCCTCAGGCTTGCGTCTGTTGTAGCGGATCGCTGAAATGGGTATTTAAACTTAATCAAATCATTACATTTATTAAATACACTTTGCTGCCACAGTTTAGCAATCTTCAACCTTTGGGTCTGATCGCGCATTGCCTTTATGTTGGTTGCCATTTCCTCGCCCCATCGGTTTAATGGTGCTGGCTGGCTATACGCGAAGGCTTGTAACGGCTTGAGGATGTTGTCGTTTACGCTAACTTCTTCATTTCTTAAGTCAAAGTTTAAGGAGACTGAGATATCGGAAATAATGGTTGTCATTTTTTGTAGTACGACAGTTTTTTGGTCTTGACTTAAGAGTTCATGCAGTTGGCTAAACTGAGACGTAATTAAATACTCCGGTGTATCAGTACTGCGTAGACTGTTTAACCTGTTAGCTTTATTCAACGCTCTATCTACGGTTGAAGATAAGTTTGCTAAGTTTGATTCAGAACTTATTTCTACAAGTTTAGTGGCCTGGGATACAGATTCAAGTAGCTGAAATAGTGGAGAGTTTAATCCGCCTGCAAGTTTCAATGCAGAATCTAATGCGGCCATATTTGTTGTTCGTTTTACAGAAACCGATTGTAGTAAGTCTTTCCAATTATTGACGTAGTCTCTGGCGTACGACTTCTCTAGTTGTGTTGTTAACGCCCCCTTATTGATCACATTACCTTCACCTAAAATCCATGTTTCTGATTCTAACTGGTTTAAATAATTTTTAATTTCACTGCCGAGAACCTGCGAGAATATCTCTGGCGTAAAAAAGCGCGGGATAGTTTGTATATCGTCTCTAGAGCTGGTGAGTAAAGTACGCCAGTCAGAACCAGCCAATTGGGCCATAGACAACATATCTTCCGACTTGTTTAGGTAGGCTATTTTAAATTGGTCATAATAAATATCTGATATTGATTGTGATTGTAAGATCCGTCTCGAATCATCCACTAAAGAGTTATCGACACTAGCAAGTGACATATCATTCTTAACTAGATTATTAACGTGAGCGCTAACCTGCACATATTCTGTATTGGTGAAAAAACCTTGATTGTTAAGGTTTCTATGTAGCCAATAAACTAGAAAAGTTCGGTCTCTTTTATCAGCATTTGCTAGCATTAAGTACGCTTTTAAGGCTTGATACTTTTCACTTACATTCTCACTACTGCGTAATTGGAGCTCAACTTGCCTTTTTACGTAAGGCATAAGTACAGACGACAGTAGTCTATTGTAACTAGCTGTTAGGGCGTTTTCCAAAGAGCTCGATTGGGCTAGACCTAAACCTGAAAACTCAGTCTCACTTTGTTCCACAAACGCCGCTATATTATCAGCAAAGTCGTTTAATGCGGGTATATAGGTTCGTAAGTCAGCACCACTAGACACCGAACTTTCATACTGTTTGCTCCAGTTGTCTACTGATAATTCACTTTGCTCAATATATCTTGCATTGTTCCCAAAGCTAATGAAAAAGCCGATAACAAGTAAAAGTGTGACGACACCTGCAGTGGCCATAGTAATACGTTTAATCAAACTTTTTCGTTTGTCATGACCCACTAATACACCAAATTGATCAGATTCTGGGAAGATAACCTGTTGCAGTAGTTCCTTGATAAAATAACTACGCTGATCGTTATTCCATAGCGCCTTGGCTTTACTTTTTAGACCAAACGCCGATGAAACTTTAGCAATAATACGATCAATAGGGGCACCATTTTGTGTTCCGCTAGTAAAGTAGATCCCCCTAACAATTCCGGTTGTCAATCTGTCATCAAGCTTAGCTAGGTTGCCTACTATATTATCTAGGGTTGGTTTTAAAGAAGAAAACTGGTCGCTAAAACTGTAAATAAGTGATTTACGGTTTGGATCCCGTTCTAATGAAATTCTCTGCCATTGGCGCCTGGTAACAGACTGAGTTAATTGTCTAAACTCTTCGGAAAACTTACCTAATATATCACCTTGAATACTGTCTTCCTTAGTAAAGGTAATACCAAATGCTTGCTCTCTTTCTTTATGTGAAAAAGTCTCATAAAATTGGCTAAAACCAGCAAGCATATCTGATTTGGTAATAATGATATAAACTGGAAATTTGGTCTTAAAAAAGTCATTTACTTCAGCGATGCGTTTTTTCATTTGTAAGATGTGTTGACTCATTTCGTATTCATTCATACTCATTAAGTCAGACATGCTAAAACTTACCAGCAAACCACTAATTGGTTTGCGGCGATACTTTTTAATTAAACCTAGAAAATTATTCCATCCAGTTTGATCGGCCTTTTGATGACTATCTTGGGAGCTATAGCGGCCGGCAGTATCCAATAATACTGCGTCTTGTGTTATCCACCAGTCACAGTTCTTTGTTCCTCCAACACCTTGTACTGCTTGATTTCCAAGCTCATTAAATAGTGGGAATTGCAAACCAGAATTAGATAACAAGGTAGTTTTACCACTGCCGGGCGACCCTATTATCATGTACCAAGGAATATCAGTAAGGGTGTTCTGACCGCCTTTTTTGTTTTTTAGTAACTTGAAGGCTTCATCAAACTTATTTTTTAGTTCTGCGGACTCAGAGTTAATAACGTCATTTAGTCCATCCTCTTCTGTAATGTCTTTAACTAAATTTTGTTGTTTTTTCATTTGTCGGTGATATTTAACAAATTGCACCAGCAGATAAATAAACAAGACTACGAGGATTACGATAATTCGCGTGCTTAACGCTGCTAACGGGTAGAATTCTGCGAAGGCAAAGTAGGGCCCTGCAAACAAAATAAACAACGAAAAAAGCAGGAAAAAGACGACAGGAATAAACCATCTGCTAGAAGTTATTGCTTTAATTTTTTCCATTATATGAGTTCATCCTTCAAAATAAGGGTCAATTCTACGCGGCGGTTAATGCTTCTATTATAATCACTATCTTCGCTCACTAATGGTTGTGTATCAGCCACACCTCTGGTCATGGTATTAAACAACTGTTGGTTACTAGTTGTTAACCATCTGGCGATTGCTTCTGCTCTTTTACGAGAAATTACCCAATTGGAATCTGGCTTACCTGTAGAGTCAGTATGCCCAACAACTAATATTCGATCGGCATAATTTTTAATTGCATTGACCAACACGTTGACGTCGGGTAATGAATTCTCATTAATGGCGCTGCTTCCCGATCTAAATAAACTAGGGCTAATGAAACGTATGAAAATCTGCCCGTCTCTTACATCAACCGACACTATTTTGTTGTCGATATAGACGGCTAACATTTGCTTTAATGAGTTAGCAATTTTATTTATGTCTATACGAGGCGCTTCAATGTTGGTGGGTTGAGAAATGGGTTGCTCCCAACCAATAGATTCTATTTTTTGATATAGAGGTTCTACTTTCGCTTTTAAGCTTGATAAAAACGCTATATAGACAGCAATTAAAATAAAACCAAGAATTAGAAAAAACACCGGAAGCGGAAACCCTTTAACGAAACCTGTTTTTAGATCACCAACTCCTTGCCAACTAGGAGACAAATCACGACTGATAGGACGAATTTGTTCTATTGGTGAATACAATCTTTGACTTATTTCCAGTAATTCGGATTCACCTTGTTTTGAAAGGCGGTATTTTCCACAAAATCCAGATGACAAACACACGTAACATAATTCAATCAAATCAATGTTACGCTGTGGTTGTTCCAGCAGTTTATTAACTATTAGAAAAAACTTTTCGCCACCTGACGTTTCATTGTGATACTTGCTTAGTAAGGTTTGATTACTCCAAGCACTTTCTGATCCCCAAGGAGTCGACAGTACCAGCTCATCAAGCAAGCAACATATGAGGTAACGCGATGTTAGCGCCACTTCTTTACTTAAATTAAATTGGTTAAGTTGTTGATCAAACTTGGTAATTAAAGCTTCGATGTCTCTGCGTAACTGTTCAATACTATTGCTAGGCTCTAACGAGCGAATGTGACTCGCCAAAATTATTAAATCGCTTGCAGAAGATAGAATGATATTCTCACCGTCAAACTGTGCAGAGGCATTTAAATTGACTTGTGCTGTTGAACTTGGGCTACTGGGCTGATTCAACTCTGGCGGTGAAGGTCGGAACGTTTGTGTGTTTGCCGATTTCCGTCGTCCTCCTGGATTCGGAATAATCATAGTCCTATCTTCGTCTTGCATTGTTATTTGCTCCTGATGGCCCAAAGTTCAATTTTTAAATTTGGAAATTTGGTGCCTACATGTAATGCGATGCCGCCAGATTCTGCCAATGCAGTCCAATATTCGCCATTCTGAATCAATTCATAATATATAAAATTACGTTGATAAGGAATTTCTCGCGGCGCTACTGCTAAGTTATTGAGTTGAATTCCTGGTAATTGCACATTCACCAACTCTTTAATTTGTTCAATAGCACCAATTTTGATTTGCGCTTGAAAGTACTTTCGAAGCTCATCGGTTGAAAGATCTGAGGTCACCGCAAGAATAAAGGATGCCGAAGAAAACAACGTTTTGTCGGCGATTACCCCAACACTGATACCGTACTGTTTTTCTTGTAGCGGTATGTTGATAGAATTTTGCTCAAGGACAACACTAAATACTTGTCTCAACTCCTCAATTAATGTGTCAAACACCTGTGTTAGGTTGGTGTGTTGATAGACTGGTAACTCAGGAGTCATTTTATCTGCTTTGATAAAGGTGCTCATATCTCCAATAAGACTAATAAATTTTTCGTATAATTCGTATGCAGATAAGCTTTCTGTTTGTTCTAAGTGGATTAAAATAGGAGAGTGCCGATTAAGAGTCTGCAGCATTAAAAAGTCGGTTACTTCTGTCGTTGTGGCTTTTCCTGCTACCGATACACGTGATGCTAAGGCGCTTATGCGATGTTTAACCAATTTCACCAGTTCACTTAAAAAACTAGCGATATAAGTGTTGTTCTTA
Source organism: Paraglaciecola arctica (assembly GCF_018861065.1). Classification (GTDB taxonomy): domain Bacteria; phylum Pseudomonadota; class Gammaproteobacteria; order Enterobacterales; family Alteromonadaceae; genus Paraglaciecola; species Paraglaciecola arctica_B. Next base: position 787,306 of record NZ_JAHKQO010000036.1, on the reverse strand, counting down.
ATATTGAGACTAGGTTCAACAAAGTTTGCTTTTAAACTAACGTTATTGCTTGTACTTACATCTTCTATGAAGGCAATTGGAATACAACTGAATTCATTGTTGTCATCTTTGTCAGTTCGCAAACAAAAACTCAGTCCCGATACTTCAACTATTTGCTGAGTTGAGGATATACCCGATATATCTCGCACTTCATGTTCGGCTATTGAATACCGACTTTGAATTGCACTGTCACGAGATGTTTCAGTATTTCCGTTACGTCTGATAGGAACTGCTAAATAGATAGTTGTATTCAAAAAGTCTTGGTTGATATCTAATGCCAAGGGCAAATTATCGATGCTTGGGAAGTTAAAGTAGCTCCCATCAGGCAAAATACCTTCCGCTGTATTGACACAGAACTTACCGTTCTTTAGGTGCGACTTATCAATTTCAATCGAAGATATGCCCCAATAATGAGGCCGGCATAAAGAACTGATATATCTTAACTGAGATTCATGATATCTGGATTGTTGCTGAAAATGATGGGGTTGAAGCATCATCCCTTCTGACCAAATTACCCTCTTTTCCCATGCCATATAAACCGATCCTTTATTTATTGTTTAAATTAATATCTAAATTTCAACTACCCGAACAGATAGCTTTTCAATCTTAAACTCGATGCCAGAGTTTCTCCAAAAACTGCCTTCTGGTACCTCTTTTATAGTTCGCCATGTCACCATATCGGTACTACGATAACCAACCACTACACCTATATATTTAGCATTCTCTGAAATTTTAAGTTCAACTTCTTTCTTGCTTCCGGGATCAATTAAGTATTCGTTTAAGGTAATGTATTCTGTTCCGAGAGCATTATGATTACTTTCAAAAAGTTCATCATAGCTGGCATTTTCAAAATTAATTCTATTAGTTAATTGATAAATCCGCACAATCACAGACGATGGGCGACCCGCAATGTCGGGGTTGATGTCTTTTGATGCAGTAATGAAATAATTAAAATCCACAGTGTTTTCAGTGGTATTTGTACAGGCGAAAAGTTGTAAACATAAAAATATGATGCCGATTTTTCGTATGTGCCTTAACATGCTTCTTCCTCTTTATTTGTCAGTCTTATAACGATTAATGTGAGATTGGTATGAATCTGAGAAATAAGTCCCGAGTACCTCATTAATATTCTCTTTTACACTCTTTGCAAGCAAAGGATGTTTTTCTTTGTAAATTTTCCAACATTGAGAATTAGAATTTAATCCTTTAAACATTTGGGATTTATTGTTTACTTGAGATTCAATGTCTTCGGGGGAAAGTTGTGCTAGCACCCCGTCTAAGGTGCCTTGCAGTCCCGACATAAATGCCATTTGGTGCAATTGAATATCTTGCATAGCCTCATCATACGAGGCCCCTACAGACATATACCCCTTTTTTTTCTTCAGTAGCAACATTTCCAAGGTATCAACCGGATCAATTGAAAATTTTATCGGGTTATTCGATTTGGGTTGTATCAGTGTTGCAGACATTCTGGATTCTTGCTTAAAAGCGGTTCTACTGGCTAACAGCGACATTAAACCTTGAGTCGTGGATAACAATATAGTCGCAATGTCTTCGGCAAAAGTGTCGTGATCAATCGATGCCTTAAATTCTTTCGATAGCCCTAACTTTTGATATAAAGAGTCAAAAAAGTCATCGTTTGTAGTTTTTGATACTTCTTTTGAATCTGCACCTGCATTCGACTGAACTTGTTCAGTAGCAGGTGGCTTAGCTTCTAGAGGAGCGGATTCTATCGCTGGCGTAGTTTCAAATATAGGAGTGTTAATTTGTGGCGAAAATTCGGAGGCATTTTGCTGTACATTAGATTGCACCAGCTTGTTTACTTCGGGACTTTCTGCAACGGTGACAGGCTCTACAGCAACTTTATTTTCAACAGGAGGCTCAAAGTCAGAAACAGGAGACATAGTGTCAAACATTTCCCAATCATCGGGTATCAGTGCTTCGTCCGATTTTATGCTTGGGTTATTGGTGTTGTTTCCTGACGGAGCATCAAAAGGAGAAGGTGATGGGCTTGTTTTAAAAGGATTAGATTGTTCATCAAAATTCGAAAAATCACTTTCAGTAGTCGATTTGACTGGTGCAGATAAAATATCTCCTAACCCTAAATCGTTCTCCGGTTGCGGTGTATCAAAGAGGTTTTGGCTTTCTGCTGCGCCGGAATTGACCGCACTGTCCGGGATTTGGAAAGGTGATTGTTGGAAGGGTGTTGGTTCTTGTGGTGGAGGTGCAGCGGCATTTGTGTCCATAACTAAGCCCAACAAATCTCCTTCACTTTGTTGAGTCTGAAATGGATTCGCGCTGACATTTGTATTGGGGATCTCAAGACTGATATCTTCGACCTTAACCACATGTTTCCCAATCACTAATGTGTCCATAGCCTGAAGCATGTGTTCATTGCCGTGCCCTAAAGGAGTACCGGCTCCGTTGACAACTACACCATTGCTACTGACATCCGTTAAGACAAATTGTTGATTTCTATAGGAAACCACCAAATGTTTCTTAGAAACGAATCTATCGCTATCTATTAGGGTCCAATCGCAATCCTCAGACCGACCAATAGAACCACCTAGTTCCGTGAAGTCATGGTTATCGTTTTGACCTATTTCACTGCCCGATACAATTTTAAGTTTCAAATACGGCATAGCTAAAAACTAATCCCTCTTGTCAATTTATAATGAAACATAACGTCAAATCCACCTTGAATATCGCAGTTATCTTCCGATGATAACAATAAAATTTCAATTAGGTAATAAGCACGTTGGGCAAGAAATAAACTAATTTTCACTTAAAACCAAATTTCCTATAAATAGTTGTATCTATTACGAATTTAGGTAAAGACTCGGGTCAAACTAAGGTGTTTTATTATTTGTTGGTATTTTTTTTAACGCGTTAAACAATAACTCAAAGCCAACCTCAAGGCACCATTACTTTGGTACACCCGGGGTTCGTAATTGAAATGACGCCAGCGAAAGTACACATACACTTACTGGTATTATTTAAGGCTGGAAAATTAGCAATCATTACGGTGGACGACCCAGGAGTCCAAGGACTTGGTGTTACTGGTGTGCACGGCATAGGTGTTAATACACCCAAAGCTGCGGCTGTAGCCGCTGCAACTGCGGGATTAGCAGGTGACTTACACATTCCGAAAGGCATAATATTAACAAAGGGTTTATTATCCATAATATTAGCTGCTGGTTTGCCTTCAGCCATGGTTCTATTTTGAGGTAACACCATTAATGAACTAGGAGCTAGTCCCATAGTACACATTAAACTGGCACCCATATTGACTTCAATAGCCATGTTTACCCTCCCTTTTTATCGTTACTTAAATATTTGTTTAAATATTCGCAATAAAATTATGCCTAACAATCTTAATTAATCTTAACCACACTACCTTTGATGGTCGCCACGCCACCTGATTCGAAGTTACCCATGGCTCCGGCTTTGACTTTGGTATTTGCACCCGATTCCGTATCGAGATTTTTACCCGCATCAAGTTTAATGTCGCCTGACGTTTCTATGGCTATTCCTGAAGAACTGATAGCGATAGTTGACTTACCTACTTTCAACGTAATGTTGTCAGATGCTTCGATACAAATATTGGTACCTTTAATGTAGCTATCATCTGTTACTTCCATAGAGTGATTGGATTTAAAAACCTCAGCTACGTCCCCTGTTACAGTAAGTGAAAGAGACTTTGTGACTTGTTTGGCTTCTTTTCCAATCACCTCCAAATGTCTATCTTTACCAATTTTTTCAACATGGTCAGCTTTGACTTCTTCACTGCGATTGTTTTCAACTAATTCAACTTGATCGTTTTTAACAATCAAATGACGATCATTTCCAATCGTCTCAAAACAGTCATTTTTTATATTAATATCTTGGTTTTTTTCGCCATGAACAAATATTTGTTCTTCGCCTTTTTTGTCTTCTAGGCGAATTTCGTTAAAACCGCCGCCTCCTTTGCTCGAACGCGACTTTACTCCTGACATGGTGGCATTTGCAGGTAATTCATAGGGAGGCATAGTGCTGCCGTTGTAGACACTGCCAATAACAATTGGGTTGTCCGGATCACCGTGAATAAAATCAACTAATACTTCTTGTCCAATTCGTGGAATTTGGATAGCCCCCCAATTTTTACCCGCCCAAGTTTGAGAAACTCTTATCCAGCAGGAGCTTTTTTCATCGGCCTTAGCATATCGATCCCAATGGAATAGCACTTTTATTCTTCCGTATTTGTCTGTCCATATTTCTTCGCCACTCTTTCCAACCACTATTGCAGTTTGTGGGCCGGAAATTCTAGGTTTTATGGCTAAGCATTGTGGTCTATAAGCAACTTTCGCCGGAATGGCTTTAAAATTAGAAGTAAAGGTTTCTTCGTCTTCTCCTGAAGTTTCAGTAAAATACTCTTCGGATTTGAGGACACAATGAAACTTCACTATTATGTAGTTGTCATTCTGGTCGTCTCTGTGATGATCTATTAACTTAAATTGACTGCCAGCGTATAAATTTCTAGCGTTACCTTCACAATATTTCTGTTCATAGTGAACGTTTTCTTTTTCCATTAATATTTTGGTGTAATTGTTTCCTTTTGATTGCTCGGTATATTTTCCTGGGTAATTAAACTTTTGTAGTGAAGATAATGAGCCAGTTTTGGGATCAGCAGTAACAGAACTAAGATTTTTTGACGGGGTAGTAAAATCAAAATCGCCTAAACTAATTCCACCAGTTCGAATTTTCCGATAATTCTCCCATTTTACAATCCCCTCAACATCAATAATTCCGGCACTTTCCTCTTTTTCATAAAAAGGAATGTCTCCAACATCGGGTTGCACTGAACTATCATCGGCCAACACCATTGAGTGTTTACCGTTGGTGTGTGTGAAATAGTAGTAAATGCCTTCCTGTTCCATTATTCTCGAAACAAAATTGAAATCGCTTTCGTTATACTGAACAACGTATTCTTGTGGGGAATAAGAACCCGTAAGTTGATTTTCAAAGTCTGAAAAACCTAGGTCTTCGAAAACAGATTTAATGATATCTGGATAAGTTTTTTCTTGGAATATTCGACAATTTTCACTCAAGGTTAAAAGCCAAAACCAAGGTTTTAAAACCGCTCCAAAACATGCTGTTCTATCGATATTCTCCTTTTGGAAAAACTCCGTAACAATCCCATTAAAAAAACGACTCTCGTCTTCTGTTTCTAATCGAATGGTTACATTCTGGCCAAGAATATCGTCTAGAGATATTTCTTCGTCATCACTTACAAGTTCAACTTCTATGTTAAAAGGTCTGCCAAGCTCTTCAACGATCTCTGCTTTTCGAAGCAATAATTTACCGTCACCCAGAGGTGTTGAAATAGCTAATAAACTACTTGATCCTGACATTTTCAATTCCTTTAAGTAGTCACAAATTTTGTAGATTTCAGGAGCTTCAAATCTGCGCTACATATTGATAATAGTTATCTCTAATTTTGATGTATTACATTTTATATCGCGTTTTAACACTGACTATTCATGAACGGGTTTTTGAATGCACAAATATAATACATAGCATAGTCAAACTATAACGCGTCTACTTGATAAAATTTATACAATCCTACACTGCTTTGCAAAATATGTAACTGGCAGCTCAATTTATTGACTTTGATTATTTAAGTTAGATTAATTATTAGGATTTTTTTATTTGTTCTCGAATAATATGATTCTTAGAAGCAAAAAATTTCTCTTTGCATTAATCTAAATTTGTATTAGATTTGACCGAGAAATAATCAAAACAGTCTAAGGAAAGTGCTAGATGGATTACGATCAAGAGATCATCTCCGATATTTCGGGTGATACGGTATGCGGTGTGAATCTTGAAGATGACTCCGGATTTCAGAATTTCTTTTTCGAATCTCAAGGAACAGCAGAACGTTTTGATGGCAATTCTACTATCCCTGCCGAACCTCCAGAGTGGCGAGCAGTAAAAAAACAAGCGCTTGAGTTTATGAAGAAAACTCGTGACTTGAATCTTATTAGTGTTTTGGCTCAATCGGCTTTAAATACTGAAGGAATATTCAAATTTGAACAATGTTTAAATGGTTTGTCGCAGTTAGTAAAAAACAAATGGCAAGATGTTTATCCAGAATTAGATGAAGATGATGGCGACCCACTAGAACGAATTTCAGCGATGGGGCACCTTTCAGATAGAAACTTCGTTATCAATACCCTTAGAACTTTACCGCTTGTACATTCCAAAATCTTAGGGAATGTCACTTTGCAGCTAATTGACAATGCGATTAGCCCGTCCGAGAGCAAAAAAGACGATAGTACTGAAATAGAATTATCCCAAATTATCGGGATCTTTAAAGAATCCAATGTCGAAGAAACGACGGCTTTGTTTCAATCGGTTAATCAATGCGTTGTACATTTAAATGATATTAATCAAACATTCATTGAGCATGCAGGCAATGAGTATAGCGTTGACTTCGATGCTCTAATCTCTGAATTAAATCAGGTTTCCAGTGCGTTAAAGAAGTACGGCAATCTCGAAGTTGAAGTAGTGACAACAACGGACGAAGGCGTTGAGTCTTCCGAAGGTCAGCAGACCGAAGGTGTTACTACTACTTCTGCTGGAAGCGTAAATTTTAATAGTGCGAATATGAAATTAACTTCACGACAAGACGTAGAGCGTTGTTTTGATTTAATTCTTAGCTACTACAATGAATACGAACCCTCGAGCCCAGTACCGATTTTAATCGGTCGCGCAAATAAACTGGTGAATTTAGATTTTCTGGATATAGTTAAAGATATTTTCCCTGATGCATTAACGCAGGTTCAGTCACTTGGCGGGATTTCAGATTCAGAATAAGATTCGAATGATAATTTCAAATAGATAAAGCCCAGATAAAAACATATAAAAATTAATTAATAATATTAAGGAGAATTAACGTGTCTAGTGGTCAAAAGTTTATCGGTCGCAATAGAGCGCCGAGAGTTCAAATAGATTATGACGTAGAGCTTTACGGTGCAGAGAAAAAAGTTCAAATTCCTTTTGTTATGGGTGTAATGGCAGATTTAAGTGGCAACCCAGCAGAGCCACTAGCACCAATTTCAGAACGCAAAATTTTAGAAATCGATGTAGACAATTTTGATGATCGTCTAAAAGCAACAAAGCCAAGAGTTCAGTTATCTGTACCTAACACTTTAACTGGAGAAGGTAACCTAGCGGTTGAGTTGAACTTCGAAAGCATGGATGATTTTACCCCAGCATCAATTGCAAAAAATACTGACGGCCTGAAGCAATTGTTAGAAGCCAGAAATCAACTTTCTAATCTAGTGACATACATGGATGGTAAAGAAGGTGCTGAGCAATTGATTGCCAAGGCTCTTACAGATCCAACCTTATTAGCAACACTAAGTGCAGCACCAAAACAAGAAGAGAGTGGGGAGGAATAACAAGTGGCTGAACAAGAAACAACACAAGCAGAACAAACCGCGTGGGAAGATCTAGACCAAGATAGCTTTGCATCTTTGTTACAAAAAGAATTTAAGCCAAAATCCGATCATGCTAAATCGGAAGTGGAAAAGGCTGTAAACACTCTTGCTGGTTATGCACTGCAAGATGCAAATATGATTTCTGAAGACACGGTTCATTCAATCGAAGCCATAATTGCCGAAATTGATAAAAAATTATCTGAACAAGTTAATTTAATTTTGCATCATGAAGATTATCAACAATTAGAAGGTTCATGGCGTGGGTTACACTATTTAGTTAATAACACCGAAACAGATGAAACCCTTAAAGTACGTGTTTTCAATATTTCTAAGAAAGAACTCGGTAAAAACCTCAAAAAGTTTGCAGGTACAGCTTGGGATCAAAGTCCTATTTTCAAGAAGTTCTATGAAGAAGAATACGGACAATTCGGTGGTGAACCTTTTGGTGCCATAGTAGGTGATTACTACTTCGATAATAGTCCAGCTGATGTCAATTTACTTTCCAATATGTCTAAAATATGCGCGGCATCTCATTCTCCTTTCATCACAGCTGCGGCTCCGGGTTTGTTGCAGTTAGATAATTGGGATCAATTGAGTAATCCCCGTGATTTAACCAAAGTATTTTCGACACCTGATTTTGCATCATTTAGATCTTTGCGGGAAACAGAAGACGCCAAGTATGTTTCATTGACTATGCCTAGGGTATTGTCGCGACTACCCTATGGCGACAAAACAGATCCTGTAGAAGAGTTCGATTTTGAAGAGGATGTCAGTGGTCCAGATTCATCTAAGTATGCATGGACAAATGCAGCTTATTCAATGGCGGTTAATATTAATCGTTCATTTAAAGAATACGGTTGGTGCTCGCGTATTCGTGGAATCGAATCTGGTGGTGATGTTCAAGGTTTACCTGTGCATACCTTCCCAAGTGATGACGGTGGCGTGGACATGAAATGTCCCACTGAAGTGGCGATTAGCGATCGCCGCGAAGCGGAACTTTCAGCCTGTGGTTTAATGCCATTGATACATCGCAAAAATAGTGACATGGCGGCCTTTATTGGCGCCCAATCGTTACAAAAACCGGCTGAATATGATGATCCTGACGCTACTGCAAATGCAGCATTAGCAGCTCGTCTACCATACTTATTCGCATCGTGTCGATTCGCCCATTATTTAAAATGTATTGTGAGAGATAAGGTGGGTTCATTTAAAGGGCGTGATGAAATGAACAAGTGGTTGCAGGGATGGGTTAATAAGTATGTTGATGGTGACCCACAAAATTCGTCTGAAGCAACAAAAGCACGTAAACCGTTAGCGGGCGCAGAAGTAGTCGTTGATGAGGTAGAAGGAAATCCTGGGTATTATAGTGCTAAATTTTTCCTTAGACCCCATTATCAGTTAGAAGGACTGACAGCATCATTACGCTTGGTGTCTAAGTTACCTTCGGAAAAACAGTAAATTTAAAATACTTAATAGTAAAATCAAAGGAGAGTTATTATGGCTGTTGATCAGTTTTTAAAGTTAGATGGTATAGATGGCGAAGCCCAAGATAAGGTTAAGGCGAAAGAGATAGACGTTTTAGCTTGGAGCTGGGGTATGTCACAAAATGGTACGACCCACATGGGTTCTGGTAGTGGTGCTGGAAAAGTAAACATTCAAGATCTTTCTATTACTAAATATGTTGATCTGGCATCCACAGTATTAATGCAAAAGTGTACGTTAGGAGAGCACATCAAAGAAGGTACATTAACCGTTCGTAAGGCCGGCGGTGAGCAAATGGAGTATATCGTAATTACAATGAAAGATATTATTGTTACTTCTGTGTCCACTGGTGGTTCGGGTGGAGAAGATAGACTGACAGAAAATGTTTCATTGAATTTTGGCGAGTATAAAATTGTTTATACTGAACAAACGCCACAAGGTGGAAAAGGTAAAGAGCCTGAATTCGCTTACAACATCGCTGAGAATGCAGTGGTGTAATAGTATTACAGTAATAGTTGGCCGCTCTTTAAGAGTGGCCAAATTTTCTAAAAAACAATAAGAAGATTAACAATGAACGCAGAAAGCCTATTAAAATCTGGCGACTTGGCTTCGTGTAAAATCCAGCTATTCAACGAAATAAAGAAAGACCCAAGTAATTTACAGTTGCGCATATTTTTGTTTCAACTGTCTTGCATTAGTCGCGACTGGAAACGGGCAGTGACGCAGTTAGATGTTCTTAAAGATTTATCAGATTCTACATTGGCAATGGTTAGTACCTACAAACAGCTAATTGAATGTGAATTTAGGCGTGAAAAAGTACTTACTGGTGATATTCAGCCCATTTGTTTTGGGGAACCTTCAAACTGGTTAGCTAGTTATATAGAGGCTTACAAACAATACTGCGATAACAATATCGAACAAGCACAAACTTTGCTTCAGAGTGCCGCTGAGCTTGCTCCAGCGATTTCAGGAACGATTGATGATGAGCCGTTTGAATGGATAAGTGATGGAGATTTAAGGTTTGGTCCTGCAATAGAAGTGATGCTCAATGGCGGATATTATTGGTTACCTCTAGAGTATATTTCTGAAATCAAATTTGAAGCGGTCGAGGACCTTCGAGATTTAGTATGGCGTCCAGCCAATTTAACCTTGAAAAATAAAGGACAACTCGTCGTTTTTATGCCTGTGCGTTACCCTATAACCGAGCAAACGACTGATGCGCAATTGTTAGCCAGAACATGCGATTGGCAAGAGCCCTTAGAAAATTTTTATGTAGGTCATGGACAACGGGTTTTTATTACCGACAAAGCCGAATATCCGATACTCAATATCACATCAATTAAACTTCAGCACGACTAATGCCAGAGCTATCCCAAAAAGAGCGATTACAGCTTTCTTTGCTTGATCGCCTATCGGATGATGAACCTGATAAAACCAGTGAAGCTCGAGAAAAGCGGGTTATTTCGGTGTCTCGGTTAAAAGAATTGGTGCAAAGAGATTTAGCTTGGCTGTTAAATAGTGTCGCCGCTTCGGCAAATATGGATTTCACTGATTATCCGGAAGTCGAAAAGTCCACTTTAAATTACGGAATTATCGATTTGTCGGGTTATGCCAGTATGATATTTAATCCTAAACATATCGAAAGAGAATTAATTAAAAGTATCAAAAACTATGAACCGCGCATTATTCCTAAAACCTTAAAAATTAAAGTGTCGGTAGCGAAAAAAGAAATGAATAGTAATACCTTGTCTTTCGAAATTTCTGGTGATCTTTGGGCGCAACCTTTGCCGTTGCAGCTATTTTTAAAAACTGACGTTGATATAGAAAACGGAAGCGTAACGCTCAACAACTGGAATTAATAGAAGATGGAAGCCAAGTTCTTAGAGTTTTACAATCAAGAATTAAAGTTCATAAGAGAAACTGGTGCCGAATTTGCGAAAGAATATCCCAAAATAGCAGGGCGCTTGGGTTTAGAAGGTTTTGATTGTTCTGACCCTTACGTTGAACGTTTACTTGAAGGTTTTGCATTTCTCTCTGCTCGCATTCATCTAAAACTCGACGCTTCTTTTCCAAAATTTACCCAGCATTTAACCGAGCAGCTTTTCCCAACTTTTTTGCAGCCTTCACCATCAATGATAATTGCGCAGTTTAGTCCTGATTTTGAGGAGGGAAGCTTAGCTCAAGGTGTGACTATTCCCAGACAAACTGCTTTGCATAGTTTATTGGGTAAAGGAGAACAAACCTCGTGCGAATACCGAACATCAAGCGAAGTTACTTTATGGCCAATAAAACTAACTAAAGCGGAGTATATAAACGCTCAGGATTTGACCTCTTACATTTCTAAGACATCACTCAACTATACGCCTAAAAGCGGCGTAATGATTACTTTAGAAGCCGCGCCTGGTGTGAAGTTTTCTGATATGTCGTTAGATTCTTTGATGTTACATATACGTGGAACAGAGTCATTTCCACTTTACTTATTTGAAGCTATTTTTAAAGGCTTCCAGGGTTGTTTGTATAAAAGCAGTGGCAATGTATGGAGGACTCAACAAACACCTACAAAAGTGACCCCTCATGGTTATGAAAAAGAAGATGCGTTATTACCTTATTGTAATCGTCAATTTGATGGATTTCGGTTACTAAAGGAATACTTTGCTTTTGCAAATCGATACTTATTTTTGTCTTTGGATAATCTTCAAGCAACGATCAAAGAATGTAATGAAGAAAAGCTGCAATTAATACTATTACTTGACCACAATGAACCGCGACTAGAAAACTTGGTGTCAGTGGAGAATTTTTCACTACATTGTACGCCTGCTATCAACCTATTCCCTAAGCGCGCTGAAAGAATTAATGTTTCTCGCATAACTAACGACTTTCACGTTGTGCCAGATAAACTACGGCCATTAGATTTTGAAGTCTGCTCTATTACTAATGTTAAGGGTTTTACCTCAGGCATTGAGCCAACCACCGAGTTTTTACCGCTCTATGGTGCCGATGAAAGTCAGGATAAAAAGCACAACGCTTTTTATACAATAAATAGAAACACTCGAAACCTTAATGTTAATCAAAGAAAGTTCGGACACAGATCGAGTTATATAGGCACAGAAGTGTACGTTTCCTTGGTTGATCCTAAGAATGCTCCGGTAGCGGATAATTTACGGCAATTATCGGTAGATACTTTATGTTGTAACCGCGATTTACCATTGATGATGCCTTTGGGCAAAAGTAAAACAGATTTTACCATAGAAACAGGTGCCCCTTGTGAGTCGGTTCGCTGTGTGGGAGAGCCTACTCGTCCCAGTTCACCTTTAAGTGAAGGAAGTGTTTCTTGGGATCTTATTCATCAATTATCTATTAACTTCCTGGGCATTAATGACCACGACTCAACTTCAGCACTTACTAAACTCAAAACCTTGCTTGGTTTAATGATGAACAAAAAAGACCATGCTCAGCTTAAACAAATTGATGGCCTTATAGGGCTTAAAACACGTCAAATTACTAGCCGTTTACCTTTCGCTGGCCCTATTTGTTTCGGGCGCGGCGTTGCCGTAGAGATCACGGTTGATGAATTGGCGTATGAGGGGAACAGTACCTTTATGTTAGGTATGGTTTTAGATCAGTTTTTTGCTCATTACGTTAGTATTAATTCATTTACTCAACTAATCCTTAATTCATCAGATCGCGGGGAAATCTATCGATGGCCAATTCGAATCGGCTTGCGAAGCTCTATTTAGATGAGTTAACAAAAGATCCTGACGAACTTTATCAACAAGGATTCGCGCCCTTATTAAGATACTTGGACGCCAACGCGCCGCTCAGTGCTCGAATTGGCTATTCGGTATCACCCAAGCAAGATTGTGTTCGATTTGGACAGTCGGCTTTATTACACTTCCATTCATCAGCTTTTACAACGGTAAGATTTGAGCCTAAAACCGGCGATTACAAGCTTAAAAATAGTTACTGGGGAATGCTTGGAATAAATGGTCCACTACCGAGCCATTTGACTGAATATGCAATTGAAAGAAATTATCGCCTTAAAGATAAAACATTCACTGAATTTTTAGATGTCTTTAACCACAGATTCATCTCTTTGTTCTACCGAGCTTGGGCCGATTCAGAACCTACAGTCAGTCACGATAGACCTGATAACGATACCTTTAAAAAAAGGCTCAATGCTTTCTCAGGTGAAGCAAATGTTTACCGAGACACTTTCGGTCAAAACGGAAACGTGCATCAATATTTGTCAGGCCTATTTAGTCATAAAAATCGCAGTAGCAAAGTATTGAGTCAATTGTTGTCAGAACATTTGCACCTAGAGGTGTCAATTTCAGAGTTTCAGGGGCAGTGGTACCAGTTAGAGGAAGGTGAACAAACTCAATTAGGTAAAAATAACTCTGCACTAGGTGTAAACAGTATAAGTGGGAATCGTACCTTTCAACGAAGCTTCAATTTTGCCATCAACATTGGACCTGTAGATTATTCTGATTACATAAGCTTACTGGATAATAAACAACGATTTGAAAGTATTGTTGAACTGACACAAAAGGCTGTTGGACAAGAGTATGAATTTACAATAAACATAATATTAAAGCCTCAGCAATCTCGACCTAGTCGTTTGGGCTTAGCAAAACTCGGAATCAATTCATGGTGTCAAGATAAGTCTAGCCACTTAGCGCAGCAAGACCCCATTTTAGTCTATAACAAAGCATGTTAATAACTACGGAATAAGGGAGTAAACACTATGGCTGAAATTAGTCGCGTCAATCTTTTTGGAAAACTAAACCCTATTGGTTATAAAGCGGTAGAGAGTGCTACGGTTTTTTGTAAACTCAGGGGAAATCCTTATGTTGAACTAGTACATTGGTTTCAGCAAATCTTGCAACTCCAAGACTCTGATTTACACAAAATCATCCAACACTTTAATCTTGACCCATCTGTTTTAGCCAAAGACATGACCAATACTCTCGATGCCTTACCTAGAGGAGCAAGTTCCATCTCCGACCTGTCTAGCCAAATCGAAGATTCAATCGAGCGTGCTTGGGTTTACGGAAGTTTGGTTTACGGTGACACCAAAGTCAGAATGGGCTACGTTGTCCTGGGTATGTTAAAAACGCGAGAACTAAAAAACAGTTTGCTCAACATGTCTGGCGAGTTTGCGAAAATTAAAACTGAGCAGCTAGGCGACGAACTCGTAGATATATTATCAGGTTCCAGTGAAGACAATACAAACGCCACAGACGGTTCGGGTGTGGGCGGTGGAGAACCTGGTACCTCAAGCGATGCAATGGCTCCTGCTGCTATGGGCAAACAAGAAGCCTTAAATCAATTTACCACTGATTTAACTGAGCAAGCTGCAAAAGGTGAGCTAGATCCCATTATTGGTCGTGATGAAGAAATAAGACAGCTCATCGATATATTGATGCGTCGTAGACAAAATAATCCGATTCTAACAGGCGAAGCTGGTGTCGGGAAAACGGCAGTAGTAGAAGGTTTTGCTCACCGCATCAACAAAGGGGATGTGCCGCCAGCCTTACAAGGGGTAAAACTGCTCTGCTTAGACATAGGTTTATTGCAAGCCGGTGCGAGCATGAAAGGGGAGTTCGAAAACCGCCTCAAGCAAGTTATCGAAGAAGTGAAGTCTTCCACTACACCTATCATCATGTTTATTGACGAAACCCATACTTTGGTTGGAGCCGGCGGTGCAGCTGGAACCGGAGACGCCGCCAACCTATTAAAACCAGCTTTGGCTCGAGGCGAGCTGCGTACTATAGGCGCTACAACATGGGCTGAATATAAAAAACACATTGAAAAAGATCCCGCATTAACCCGTCGTTTCCAAGTGGTTAAAGTGGATGAGCCAAGTGAAGAAAAAGCTATATTAATGATGCGAAATATAGCGGGAATGTTAGAAAAACATCATAAAGTAGAGATGTTAGATGCGGCAATTGAGTCGGCTGTGAAGCTTTCTCACCGTTATATACCTGCCCGTCAGTTGCCTGATAAAGCCGTTAGTCTATTAGATACCGCAGCCGCCCGTGTGGCAGTGAGCCAATTTGCTACACCAGCAGAGTTAGAAGACTGTAAACAGCGTATAGAGAATCTCACAGTCGAACAAAATCTATTGGAAAAAGAAGCGGCTATTGGTGTGGTTAATCAAAAACGTATGGACATGATAGTAGAATGTTTAGTTGCTGAGCGAGAGAAGGAACAGGCATTAACTGAAAAGTGGCAATCTGAAAAAACAGTGGTAGATGGTGTACTACAAGCTAGAAAAACTCTGCGTGACTTGATTACAGAACAAAAATTATCAGAGCAACAAGTAGCAGAAGAAGCGCTCAATGATGATGGCACTGCCGTTGAACTAGTAGACAACTCAGATGCAATAAAAGAAGCAAAAGCTGCGTTAGAACAGCAACACCAGCAACTTGTTGAGTTACAAGGTGAAACTCCGCTAATTCTGCCAGCTTGTGACGAGCAAGCAGTGGCTTCGGTAGTCGCCGATTGGACCGGGGTGCCAGTCGGTAAAATGGTCAACGACGAAGTGAAAACTGTACTTAATTTAGCCAATGTCATGAAACAACGGGTAATAGGTCAAGATCACGGTATGGAAATGATTGCTAAACGTATCCAAACGTCTAGGGCAGGGTTAGATAATCCTAACAAACCCATAGGTGTGTTTATGTTATGTGGTCCGTCAGGTACAGGTAAAACAGAAACTGCATTGGCTTTAGCGGAAGCCTTGTATGGTGGTGAACAGAACGTCATCACCATAAATATGAGTGAGTTCCAAGAAGCCCACACAGTATCCACCCTTAAAGGGGCACCTCCAGGTTACGTGGGTTATGGTGAAGGCGGTATTTTAACTGAAGCGGTGCGCCGCAAGCCTTATTCAGTGGTTTTGTTAGATGAAGTAGAAAAAGCCCATTCGGATGTGCATGAAATTTTCTTCCAAGTATTCGATAAAGGTGTAATGGAAGACGGAGAAGGTCGAATGATCGACTTTAAGAATACCCTTATTTTGCTTACTTCTAATGTAGGTAGTGAGCTAATTATGAACATGTGTAAAGACCCTGATCTTATGCCAGAACCAGATGGCATCGCAAAAGCATTACGTGAGCCTCAACTTCAAGTATTCCCGGCAGCATTGCTTGGTCGCATAGTGACTATTCCTTATTATCCATTGTCTGATGAGATGATTAAATCCATCACTAAATTGCAATTGGATCGAATTAAAGATCGTGTTGAAAGTGGTCAAGGTATCGACTTTGTTTACGACGATTCGGTAGTCGACTTAGTCGTCAGCCGTTGTACTGAATTAGAAAGTGGTGGACGTATGATCGACTCCATACTGACCAATACTTTATTGCCTGAAGTCAGTCATAAGTTCTTGACGCATATGCTAGAAGGCCAACCCATTAGTAAGGTTGAAGTGAGTGCTAAAGACGATGAATTTGTCTATGAGTTAAGTCATTAGTTGCTAAAAATCTACAAGTAACCCTCGAGCATTTGGTTGTTTGAGGGTTACGCTTTAATCTAGATTACTCAGGTAGTACACACACATTTAAATTAAAGTAAATATGCCCTGTTAATATGATTCTGCCAAATTGTCTCATTTTACATGAAGTCACGTTTGTAAAAGTTGTTATGGCGAAACTTAATTGGTTCTTAATACCAAAAGGAGAATACCGTGTCTTTCAACTCAAAAACTTGTCTGGACCAGTTCTATACTGCTATGGCAAAACCCCCCTTCGATTTTCAGTTCCATTGCCAAAATAAATTTTTTCCCGAATTGAAAAAATCGTTTTTAAAGGGCGGACCTTATAAATCTACCCGCAAAAAAGTCATTCAAGAGGCGATAGACGCTATGCAGGTCTATGGCAAGCTCAGCCCTAAAGCAGCAGCTGGAATGCGTTATACTTTTGAAACAACCTATCGAAGTTTCTTTACGAGTCACCTGCCAGCCAATACCCCAAGTGCAGCTGTGCAAGCCACAAAGATGGAATTAATTGATGCGAAATACTATGTGCTCACAGAGAAATTTTTGCTACTTGATTACTGGCAGGCAGTAGCCGCAGGCACTACCGAACCCAACTACCCAGATGACGGTGGTCATTGGGCTATGCATGAACTTATGCAATTTGATCCCGTTAAAGTTCGTCCAATACTCGAAATATTACTTGCTGATGCCGCAGTTGTGCTTAAAAAACAGCATTTTACAACTGAGATGAGCCTGTGGAAAGGTGCAGATTACCAAGTCAAAAAGTCCTATACAAAAACAGGAATGGCTAAAACATTATGTTTCGATGCTAGTGCGCGAGCAGGAATGGAAATGAAGGGCCAATTGGACATGCAATATTCAGGGTTAAAGGTGCATGCCGATGCAGAACTGTTTGCAGGTGCCCGAGGCAGAGTGCAAGGCAATGTCAATGTCTCACAAAGTGGCTTCAGCGCTAAAGGGAAAGTGGAAGCCGAATTGAGTATACATTTCAAGACCAATGTGAGCTGTGACGTATTCGATGTGCTGGAAGCTGGGATAGAAATCGACGCGTTAGCAGGGGCGCTCGCTAGCGCCGAAGCTGAATTCACAATTGACTACAATGGGGTCAAAGTTAAAGTAGGTGCCGAGGCTTTCGCTGGAGTCAAAGTAACCGCAGCAGCCCACGGTACCCTAAAGCTGGGAGGCCGTGAAATAACAAAAGCTAAAGTAACTGCTACGGCTATGGCAGGCATAGGTGGTAGCGCTGGGGCACACTTTGAATGCAGCCTTTTCGGCAATGTTAGTTTCGGCGCTAAGGCAGGCGCTGTCATGGGAGTGGGAGCTTCAGTCGACACCGCCATAAGTATTGATTTTCACAATATTCATTGGGGTGCTGCCAACCTTTTTTGGACCTATGTCAACGAACATGGATTCAAGAACAAGGGAAAAATATGGTTCTTGCCGGTAAAAGAAAATGTGGAAATGTGCCTTTTGGCGCGACAAGCACTATTCAAAATGATGGGCGACTTATACGCAGAAAATGAATCAGAGCTCGTTCTTCTCGAGCGCTGGAAAATGATTGAACGAAACGTACCTAGAAAATTAAACAACCCGCATTTATCTATTGTTTAAGCATTTTCTATTGAATTTACGTTGCTTATAAGTTGCAATGAATGCCGCCCGAATAGGAAACAAAGGTTTAATTTGACGCGGCATAAACACCATGGCTTTTGGTAAATGCTGCTGCGTTTAGTTTTATCTGAATTACGACTACTAGCAACTACCAAATAGATCACTAGTTATTTTCAAGGATAAACAAAATGCTTCGTAACCCAGTCACTATTGCGCCTTTAGCTGATGAAGACATAACGGCAGTGCAAGGGTTGTCCGTTAAACCATTCCAAAACGTTTTTGCCGATCTGAGTTTCGATATTTCGGCCGGACCAGAGGCTGGTTTTAGTGTGCATGTAATTAAGAAAAAGGGCTCTGTTGTTGGCATGTTTCGTGTCGATACTCGGTTTCATTTTAATCTTGCTTTTGCTTCAGCCGACACGCCTGGGATTCGCTCTTTTATTATTGACCAAGATAAACAGGAGCAGGGGCTGGGGACTGAAACTTGCCGCATGATGTCTTTTTACCTACGTGGTGTTGTTCCTATGGCGCGAGGTGCCTACATGTTAGTTAACGTTAATAACACAGGGGCCTATAAGTCATGTTGTCGAGGCGGCTGGTCTGATACTGGAGAGAAATATATCCTAGGTCACACAGGGCCACAGCATATCTTGTGGTTGCCATTGAGATAGTAAAGTGAGTGCTCAATTGCAGCCAATAGTTAATTACATACATTACTCTTTGGGGAATAAAAATGTCAGGTAGACTCGATTTTGAATTTGGATTTAATAGTAACAACGCTCAACCTATTGGTGCGAGCAAACCCATGAGAATGTATTTTTTAGGTGATTTTAGTGGCAATTGTTCACAGGAGTCCAATAGCTCCGGTAACAAAATACTAAAAATTGACATCGATAACTTCGATCAAGTGATGGCTAAATTATGCCCCACTATTACACTGCCTTCTGGTCAGCAGCTTAGTTTTAGTGAATTAGAAGATTTTCACCCAGATAGTTTATTTGAAGAGCGTATTTTCAGTCACTTACGCCGTTTAAAGAAGGAATTAAGCAATTCAACTACCGCAGAGAAAGCGGCACAAGAGATTATTTCAACCTTCCAAATTGGCGCTGAATCACAACCTACAGATGATATTGACTCTGATAAAGCATCAGGGCTAGAAAACAACGACGATATGTTTGAACGTCTCTTAGGTCAAAAACAATCAGCACCCACACCCAGTTCAACTCCTCAAACCAAAGGAAACATAGATAATTTCTTAGCTAGTATACTTAGCCCACATATTATTAAAGATGCCAAGCCAGAGCACCAAAGTTTGCTGGTGTTTATTGATACCGCAATAGAGGAACTGATGCGTTCAATAATACATGGCGAGGAATTTCAAGGATTAGAGGCCTTGTGGCGGTCCGTTAGAGATGTCATCTTCAATGAAGAGTACGATGATGAAGAGCAACTTTTTTATATTATCAATTCTAATAGTGAATCTCTCAAAAATGCCGTTTCTGGTGATCCGGATTTGCTAGCAAAATTAAGCCAACATATAAAAGATTGCGATATTGACACTTACGATGTCATCATTAGTGATCATCAGTTTGCAGACAGTAGTGATGACGTAACTACCTTGAATTATTTAGCGAGTGTTGCCGAATCCCTTAATTGCCAACTTGTGGCTGGCGCAACAGATAGTCTTGTTAATGCTGATGAAGCGTCACTGTGGCAGCAATTTCGTAAGACGCCTCAGTCCCGTCATGTTGCACTAACTTATCCTCGAATGTTATTCCGCATTCCTTATGGCGAAAAACATGAAGAAGTTGATGTTTTTAGATTTGAAGAGTTTCAGCATCAGCATCAACACAGTCAATTGTTGTGGGGGAGTAGCGCCTTTGCCTGCGCGCGATTATTGATCCGCCAATACCATGGCAATGTCCCATTTGATTCCCATATAACTGAACTTCCTGCATTTGTTTACGAACAAGACGATGAGCAAAAACTACACCCTTGCGGTGAGTATTTGTTGTCTGAAAAACAGCTCACGAGCATTCAAACACAAGGAATCAATCCTTTTGTTAGTTTCAGAAGTAAAAATTGCGTTCGGATATTCGGTGATAAGATCAAAGTTGTCCATGAAATGTAAATTGTTGACTAGCTTTTTGATTGTGTATCGATAAGGAATATCGATTAATAGCCTAGCTGTGGTTTTTAAAGCTTAGGTGGGTATTGGGTAAAACGTCAGCTCGATAAAAAGGAATATTTTGTTATGCCAGACTACCAATGTCATCATTGCAATGTGGCTTTATCTAATACCCAATATGCTAGAAGCCACTATTGTGAAAAGGGTGCTTGTCAGCGTGCTAAGGTTCGCAAGTATTTGGTCGCAAAGAAACAGCGACTATCAGAACAATTAAACACACAAATCCAAGATTTCACCCAAAGCGCTGCGACTAACGACCTACCTTCAAGGCTTGTTATTGATATAGAAAACATCACTCCCGTAGTCGCGCTATTACCGGCAAACACCAATATATTGGAAGATTCAAATCCTGAAAGAAAACAGATGTTCTTGCATCATTTAAGTGCTATTTATGAGGATAGTAAAGAAAATAATTCACAAGGGAGTGAAGTTTATTGCGAAACCTTATTGCCCCCGACACCAGAAAAAGAAGCGGAGTTAATTGGGAAAGCATGCGCTACTTGTATGGGAAATTGTTGTAACCTTGGAAAAACACATGCTTTCTTGGACTATCCATCGCTAAAACATATTTTAAGCTTACAATCAGCAGCACTCACCGAAAATGAACTTCTAACACTATATAGTGAGCATTTTCCTGACCAGAGCTATGAATATTCTTGCGTGTTTCTCGGTAAAAATGGGTGTACGTTACCAAGGGATTTACGTTCCTTCACATGTAATAATTATCTATGTGATGAGATTGCCAACTACCGTATTGCTTTATCACAAGCCGATTCAGACTTGACCTTTGCCGCTGCTATTCATAACGATACCATAGTGCATAGCAGTGTTTTTGATGAGGATAGTTTTATTCGAGTAGTAGAAAAATAACCTTCCACTATTTGCGACTTATTTTGACTTCTACAACATTCGATTTTACCTGCCCAATCTGCACCAAAATTTTGTAAGTGGCCTCTGCTATTGGCAAATCTACATACTGAACCAAGTTTGGATTAAAATAAGCAGAAAGCAATTGCCCCTCGAGATCTTGTGGTTGTAATTCTGGCTCATCAAATGGCATAGGTTCTTCTGTACCCGCATCTTCTTCGATTAGATTGCCGCGATACACTTGTTGAGTTTCAACGTTCATGGCAAACAATTGTATAACAGAGTCTTTGCTTAGTTCGGCTAAATCTAGTTGGTAAAATCCACATATTGGAATAACAGTAAAACTGCCATCCTCGGCCGGTTTTGCTGCTTCAAATTCAACCTCAGTTGGTACGTTAATGGCTACGCCTATAAAATCAGATTGAGTACTGATATCAGGTGAACAAAGGTTTTTTGAATCTGAATTTAATTCAATACTTTTGAAATCCGCATTGTTATTTGCCACGAATTGGCTCCTTGGAGTTGAATATGCCTGACATGCTGACAGTGTTAATAAGCTAAATGCTAGACACGCACAATGAAACTTAATACTCATTTATAGCGAGTCTGTATTGGTCAATTTAGGGTTAGTCATACCTAGAGCGCCGGCCAGCCCGAATTGATGTCTTGTTTCTTGGCAGCAACACTACAGTGTTCACAAAATGCTGAATGACTATTGGTTGAGCCATACATCACACAATCAGACAATGCAGCATCAGTCGCCGAATCATAACGTGCTTGTCCTGCAGGTATACCATGATGACAGTGGGTGCCCACATGACCCTTACTGGAGTCATAAAAAGTGTCAGTTTTGTCTGGTAACTTGCCGGTTCCTCCTGGAACCATGCCAATTTTGTGGCCAATCTCGTGAATGATGACCTCGTTTTGTTGCGCTGAGCTTTTGTTTTTCCACCAAGCTTTAGTGCAAACACATATAAGATTGCTGCCCCCAAAAGACAAACCCGCACGCATTCTGTCTACCCAAGTGACCTTTAAGGTAACAGTGCCGGTTCCCCTAGGTAATTTACTCACATCTATCTTTACTTTAGAGCTAGCGTTGGGATTGGCCGCGTTAACAGCAATAGCGGTGCAATATTTTTCATCAATAGCGGTGACTACTCCACTAGTCGCATCTTTAAATGAAGCACTTTCAAACCAACTTTCACCGCTAACGATTTCTTGCCATAGGTACTTTGTTCTTACGGCTGGATTGGTTTTACCTGGGCCGGCAACATTGATGGTAATAGCTGAACTGCCTGGACCAACTGATACATTGGTTTTTGATAACTGCCTACCGCTGGTTTTTACCGCTAAGTGACTGGTATACCCCACTACTAAACTATAAGGCTCTTTTTTCTTGCCGTCTGAGCTTTGGTACGCTTTTTTTACGGCACTTTTATAAGATGCAGAATCGTTGGCTCCAATATTTTCCATTTCAGGCATGGTTTTTTCTGGCAACGATTCAATAACAAAACCTTGTTTTTTATACTCGGACTCAACAGTACCAATAGAGCCCGCTGCAGACTTTCCAGCATCACCGGTCATTTTAATTTGCTGTACAAATATTTTCCGTAGTGTCTCGAGTTTTTTGGTTTGAAGCGTTGTTCCTTGAGTGTCTTTAATCTCAAAATGAAAAGTGCTTTTACCCCCGACGCTAAGAAAAGCATCGCTGATAACTAGTTCACCGGAACTTTCTGTTTGATAGGTTTTTTCTTCTTCAATAAATTTAAACAGACTGTTGCGGGTTTTTTCGTCGTCTGTATAGCTAGGGTTTTTGCCATCAGGTATGGCTTTTAGCGTAAATTCGCTAACACCTGGTAAGTCAAATTTTACATAAATTTTGGGTTTAAACCCTAATCGCCCCAAACTCGTTACAGATTTATTGTCGACCCACTTATTGTCGCGGTCTAAGTTAACAAATTGAGATCCGTTATTGGGCAGAAACTTGTCTTCTGCGCCATCCAATATTTCAACTTGAATAAGCTTAGCTTGTTTAACAACGAAGGTATGTTCTTTACCAGAGGCACATTCGAAGCTTTTTTTTCCTGTCATGTTATTGCTTCCCTAAGGGCATTCATTGCTACTGCGCAGAAACGCTGTCGTCTTCTAAGTTTGGAAAACGGACCTTACATTGACCCGCTTCAAAACCCTCTACCTTAGCTGTTCCATCTATATCCAATGTTCCGCTGGACACACTGCCATCTGGCAATACAACTTCATATTTTTCGCCTACTACCGCGTTACCTTTCTCATCAGATAATTTAATAGCAATAAAAGTTGTCTCTTTTTCTTCTTTCTCCGACTCTTCTTCTGCGCCTTTATTGTCTTTTGCAGAACTATCAGTCTCTTTAGGCTTAAAAGCTGTAATTTTCGTTTGGCCGTATTTACCTTTTTGAGCTTTTATTTCTTTGGCTTTAACTTTTGCAACCTCGCCAGGATTGGCGTCATCGGCAACAAATGCTTCTGCAGGTTTGGTTGGCTTTACAGCTTCAATTTTTTTTCCGCTTTTCGGTTTCATACTTACTTATAGTTAGTTGCAAAATTAATCAAAACATATGGAATGAATCGCTTCTTTTTTAGAATCCTTAACAAACTATTTAAAAGATATCAAAGTCGCTATAATAATTCCGGCATTGGGTAATGAAACCTCCCAAAGGTAACCAAAACCTAGCCCACTTACACCAACACTCTACTACATTATGCCAAGCAGGTTTAGCTAGAAATACAATTTCGCTTGTTAAATGTACAAATTTTAGATTCGGTTATCCATACCCAAGTCGTTAATATTCTTAACTTAAATTGATGATAGGTTTAATCAAAAATCGCTGTGACACCTAATCGGTACACCACGAATTTTTAAGAAAGCAAGATTCTAAAATCGAAGAAATGGCTTTGTTTTCGACACCAGCTGTTCATCCGGGAATTGATATTGACCCAAATGGTAGAGAGCAGTAAAAAATCTCAATCTAAAAGCAAAGGCTTATCAATTTGAAACACGCAAAACCCTGATCATGTCAGGTAAATACATTGGTTATATGCCACAAAGTCAAATTCAAGAAGAGTTAAGAGTTAAGAAAATTCGATTAATCAATCCAGATAAACACTACTACGAATTTAAACTCGATTTTGTCACAAAAAAAAAAGCTAAAGATCCGAATAAAGTGAATTTCATTCGCTCCAAGTTTCAAGATGTTTTCAAATAAGCTTGGTATTTGACCTCAAAATTATTTAAGTGTAGGTATGATTACCACAGTTACGAAACTATTCCATTTTGAATAAAGCACAATTGCTCTTACACTAGAGTTTCAATCATTATCAAGTAAGACTCATTAATGAAACAAGACACAGCATACAATTTACGTCAGCAGATACGTAGAGGCGAATTACAGCAGAATACCTCGGGTCTCGCACCTGGTTACGTGCAATGTAATTTGGTTATTTTACCTAAACAGTTCGCCGATGACTTCCGAGAGTTTTGTAAACTTAACTCACAATCTTGTCCGCTTATTGGAAGTAGTGAATTTCCCGGCGATTTTTGCCTTAAAATGTTAGGTGAGGATATCGATATTCGCACTGACATCCCATCATATCAGGTCTTCAAAGATGGCGTCTTTTCAGTAGAAGTCACTGACATCAAAGATATTTGGAAAGATGACTTTGTGGCATTCTTGTTGGGCTGCTCTTTTTCTTTCGAAGAAGCATTGATAGCGGCAGGGTTAGAAATTAGAAATATTACCGAATCTAAAAATGTGCCCATGTACAAAACTAACATTGATACTCAGGGAGTGGGACAATTTACTGGTAAAATGGTGGTAAGCATGCGCCCTTTAAATCCTACAGATGCCAATAAAGCCATTGAAATTTGTAATCAATATCCTAAAGTTCATGGCGCTCCGGTTCACCTTGGTAACCCATCGGCAATTGGTATTGACGACATTACTCAACCCGATTTTGGCGAGGCAGTTACCATTAATGCTGGTGAAGAACCCGTATTTTGGGCCTGCGGTGTCACTCCGCAACTTGCCATTGCCAACGCAAAACCCACAATTTGTATTACTCACAGTCCAGGTCATATGTTAATAACAGATATATTAAATAGCAGTCTACGAAGCGCTTGAGGAAACAAAGAATGAAACTAAATTGTGATTTAGGAGAAAGCTTCGGTATTTGGCAATTAGGTCAAGATGATAAGTTGATGCCGCATATCGATATGGCCAATATTGCCTGTGGCTTTCATGCTGGTGATGCCCACGTTATTAACAAAACTTTGCAATTAGCTAAACATTATAATGTTGACGTTGGCGCCCATCCAAGTTACCCAGATAAATTAGGGTTTGGGCGTAGAAGTATGCTTTGTTCATCACAAGAAATTATTGAGTTAGTTCATTATCAAGTGGCGGCCCTTGATGGCATGGCGAAAAACTTAGGTATCAGTATTTCCTACGTAAAGCCTCATGGAGCCTTATATAACGACATGATGAGTAATGAAAATGTCTGTGATGCCATTTTTGAAGCTGTCAGTAGTTACCATCGCCCGTTAAAGTTGATGTTGTTGGCCACAACTAATCAACAAAGTTATCGAGACAAAGCTGCAGCTAGTGGTATCTCACTTTTATTCGAAGCGTTTTCTGATCGACGATATACAGAAAGTGGCTTTCTTATGTCACGCAAAGAGCCTCAAGCCGTATTAAATCAAGAAGAAATGATTCAGCAAGTGAAAAGTTTAATGTCTAGTGGCGATGTGGTTTGTGCTTCTGGTAAAAAAATCAATCTTCAAGCGGATTCCTTATGTGTTCATGGAGATAACGAACAAGCTATCAATGTAATAAAAGAGCTAAAGCAACTATGCAGCAAGTAGTTCACTACCCTCAAATAGAAATCGCAGGTGAGGGAGCGGTAATTATTTATCTAGATAAAGTGGCGAATAACACCACCATTAAAAAAATTTCCCAGTTAAAACATAGTATTGCTAGGGTTCTCGCAGACTCTGTGGTTGAGTTAGTGCCGTCATATGCGTCATTGTTAGTGATATTCGATCCAATTAAAACCGATTATTACGCAGTCAAAAAAGTGTTAAGTGCGCTGTTAGAAGAAGACACTAGTGAGATTGAAAGTACCCATAAAACTATTGAGCTTCCGGTGTATTACTCCCTAGAAAGTGGTCCTGATTTGCAATCATTGGCGAACCGTTCAGGTTTGAGTGTTGAAGATGTTATTGAAATTCATCAAAAAACAATTTACCACGTGTATGCCATAGGTTTTGCACCCGGATTCGCTTTTTTGGGGGAAGTGGACGAGCGTATTGCTTGCCCAAGATTAGCGTCTCCAAGAGCAAAAGTGGCCAAAGGTTCAGTGGGGATTGCTGATCGACAAACTGCTATTTATCCCAATGTATCTCCAGGAGGATGGAACCTAATTGGTCTATGTCCTCAGACTTTGTTCGATCCTGACGTGGCGCCTTACCTAACCTATCAAGTTGGTGATAGCGTTAAATTTGATGCCATTACCCGACATGAATTTTTAGCGCTGGGGGGCCAACTGTGAACCCAAAAACCACTAGCTACTTTGACGTTATTCATCCTGGTATTTTAACTACCATTCAGGATTTAGGGCGCTATGGACAAAGTCATTTGGGCTTAACCTCTGGTGGTCCAGCAGATAAACAAGCATTTCTGTGGGCCAATCGTCTTTTGAATAACGCTGAAAATTGTCCAGTATTAGAAGTTAACGTTGGTGGTCTAAAATTGATTGCCACAACCGCCACCACTATTGCAGTAACAGGAGCAAATGCACCTTTGACTATAAATGGCCATAGTAAAGATACATGGCGAAGTCATAGAGTTAACCCCGATGATGAAATTGAGATTGGTTTTGCCACACAAGGCTGCAGAATTTATTTAGGTGTAGTGGAGGGATTTGTTGTTGAATCCCAATTTAATAGTGTTTCTACAGTTATTAGAGAAAAAGTCGGGGGGATTAATGGTGGTGCATTAAAAGCGGCAGACCGATTGTTTTATGAATCAAGCCCTAAGCAACCTCTTTATGCGTTATATGCGAACGACATACCTCGTTATGCAAATTTGATAACGGCACGAGTAGTGACGGGATATCAATTTGATTTATTTGAGCGCTCAGAGTTAGCTAAGTTTTTCTCTAATGAGTATCAGGTAAGCGCCCAATATGACCGTATGGGTTATCGACTCAGCGGGCCTGCTATTCAATCAAATATCTCACAATTACTTTCTGAAGGTATTTGTAATGGCGCGATCCAAATTCCGCCCGATGGTCAGCCTATCGTTTTGTCTGTAGATCGCCAAACCATTGGTGGCTATCCAAAATTAGGTTCGGTGTTATCATTGGATTTAGATTTACTGATGCAAACTAGCCAAGGCGCAACAGTACATTTTGAACCTATCTCTATTCATTACGCCCATACGCTGCTGCATTTAGCAAAAGCAAAGTATACCGAAACAAAACTCATCAAGGTTGCCCTGTAAATGACAAGTCATTTAGCATTACTAACATTAAGTGAAAAAATTGAATCTTTGTTGGTGCAGCGCAACTTACGGGGCATGAAAAAGGTACAACCTGCTCTAAAAGTCGGTTATTACTTAAGAGCTGCCCAACAATTGATGGAGACAAATGGCTGTATTTTAATTGGTACAGGTTTTCCCGTAGCTGGCACATTTGAGACTGACGGCCCAGTTGGTGCCATTGCGCTATATAACTGTCTAACGTCACTTGGGAAAAAGCCAATTTTAGTCTGTGGTGAACCGCTATACAGCGCATTACAAAACGACTTTGCTTGTTATCCTATCCCGATAAATGATATCGATAATGCGCCAACTTATACTCAAAAAGCCCTCAAAGAATTGCAGCCTGAACTGATAATTTCAATTGAGCGCCCCGGGCTCAGCCAACAAAACTGTTATTACAATATCCGTGGTGAAGATATCTCTGAAAAATGCGCCACCTTTGACTTTTTTATGTCCCTAGCGAGCTGCCCAACCATTGCCATTGGAGATGGTGGCAATGAAATTGGAATGGGTAATATTTATGAGGCAATTGGAGCATTGGATATTGTGCCTTCCGTAACACGATGTGATGAATTATTAGTTGCTGATGTGTCAAATTGGGGGGCTTATGGCTTAATCGCGTTTGTTTCGTTGTGGCGTAAACAAAACCTATTAGCTGATATTAAGCCAAAAAATATTCTAGCGTATTTGTCTAAATTAGGCAGTGTCGACGGTCTCACTCGTAAAAACGAACTGACTGAAGATGGGTTATGTTTTAGCTGCGGTGAAGAGGTTATTTTGCAATTGGAAAAAATATGCGGGTTGGAAGCTAACAACTTATGAGAATTGCGATTTTACTATGATGTCGGCCCAAGTATCATTGTTTACCAATGCAATCGCGCAATTCGTCGCGCCTGAAAGTATTATTACTGAATACAGCAAACGTTATGCCTATGGCATAGATGCCAGTTTTTATCAGCTTACACCGCAACTGGTGTTAGTGGTTAAAAGTAAAAAGCAGCTCGTCAAAATTGTAAAACTTGCCGCTGAACATCAGGTAGCCATAACTTTTAGAGCCGCGGGTACAAGTTTATCGGGGCAGGCTGTCACAGATTCTGTGCTCATTCTTTTGTCTGATGATTGGACTGATTTTGAAATATACCAACAAGGTCTAAAAGTGACCTTACAACCTGGTATTATTGGTTCAAAAGCCAATCAACTACTTAAACCTTTTGGTCGCAAGATTGGACCCGACCCTGCTTCAATAAACAGTTGTAAAATTGGTGGCATTGCTGCGAATAATTCATCGGGCATGTGTTGTGGTGTACACCAAAATAGTTATCACACAGTCGCAGATATGACGATTATTTTTGCAGATGGCACTGAATTAAATACTGCGTCTGAGCAAAGTTGCGCGGCGTTTTTAACTAGTCATCAACCCCTAGTAGATAAACTCTTAGCCTTGTCTGCGAGCATTAACAATAATGAGGTACTTAAACAAAAAGTTATTCAAAAGTATCGATTAAAAAACACCACAGGTTATGGCATTAACGCATTAGTCGATTTTAGTGATCCTATTGAAATTATTAAACATCTAATGATTGGCTCTGAAGGCACCTTAGGCTTTATCGCTGACATTACTTTTCATACTGTGGATGATAATCCATTTAAAAGTAGTGGCTTTTTCATTTTTGATAATACTAATCTGGCGTGTCAGCTGGTGGAGCAATTGGCAGACTTAGACGTCAATGCTGTGGAATTATTAGATAAACGGGCGCTGCTGTCGGTTGCAGAACATGACATTATGCCTCGAGGTATCGAATCCTTTCCAGATGACGCTGTGGCGTTGTTAATAGAAATTCAGGAGCCTAGTGCACAATTTTTAACTGATAAAGTTGCGATTGTTACTCAGGAAATTTCAAGATTTGAACAAGCGTTAGTCGCTGACATTGCCTTTGATATTGACCCACTGCGGAATCAAAAGTTATGGAATATTCGCAAAGGTACATTTCCCGCTGTAGGTGCAATGCGCGATTCTGGCACCACTGTAATCATCGAAGATGTGGCATTTCCACTACCATCACTTGCTCATGGCATTGCAGAATTACATCGATTGTTTCAACAGTTTGGTTACAGTGAAGCGATTATTTTTGGTCATGCTCTAGCGGGAAATTTACACTTTGTGTTTACCCAAGCATTTGATAGCCAAGAAAAAATCCAAAGGTACGATGCTTTTATGGCAGCTGTTGCAGACCTAGTGGCTGTGCAATTGCAGGGGTCCTTAAAAGCAGAACACGGCACGGGGCGGAATATGGCGCCTTTTGTTGAGCTTGAATGGGGGGCTGATGCCTATCAGATAATGAAAGCCCTTAAATCAATATTTGACCCCAATAGTATTCTGAATCCGGGTGTGATTATTAATAGTGACGATAAGATTCATATTAAAGATCTTAAAGTTATGGCAACCACTCACGACATAGTTGATAAATGTATCGAATGTGGTTTTTGTGAATCTGTATGCCCATCCCAGGGCCTCACTTATACTCCCCGGCAACGAATTAGTGTCGCTAGGCGGATTGAACATTTAAAAAATTGTATAAGTTCAGCCGAAACGCAGCGTGAAAAAACGCAACTAGAAGAGCAGCATCAGCAACTAGTTCATGACTATCAATACTTAGGAATTGATAGTTGCGCCGCAACCGGAATGTGCGAAATACAATGTCCAGTTGGGATCAATACTGGCGAATATATCAAAGCATTACGAACACAAAGTTTTCAGCAATCTAGGGTTAAAAAACAACTTGCTAACCTGAGTGCCAAACATTTGTCCAAGGTGACCAAAGTTGCCAGATTGGGCTTGAATGCCGTTAATGCAGGTAGGTCTCTGGTCGGTGAGTCCGCAGTCACAAATAGTTTCAAAGTTTTAAATAAATTAAGCGCTGGTTATGTGCCTTTGTATTTTTCTAACTGGCCTAAAGGTGAGCGAAAACTCGAAAGCGGGTTTTATGCATCTCAGCAAAACCAAAGGCGTGATTCTACTCATAATAACAAAGTTATTTATTTTCCAGCTTGTGCCAGTAGGGTGTTTGCTGCGACTCCGGGTAATGCTAAGTCTTTGCCACAAGTAATGGTCTCAGTATTAAACAAAGCTGGTTTTGACGTGGTTATTCCATCTGAAAGTGCGTCACTTTGTTGTGGTATGGCTTTTACCAGCAAAGGTGATGCAAAACATGGCAGCGAAAAACTCAATCAAGCCCAAGACGTTTTGTTGCGCTACAGTGAAAATGGAAAATATCCCATCATAACCGATGCAAGTTCTTGTGCGTTGCCATTAAAACAAGGCAATCATGGCTTGAGCTTTTATGAATCAGCGGAATTTGTGAGTAAGTTTATTCTGCCACATTTGCACATTAGCGAGAAAAAAGCCCACGTAATGTTGCATGTTACTTGTAGTAGTAAGCGCGGAAATATTCAGGAACAACTTGTGAATATTGCCCATCATTGTGCCAAAAAAGTGGAGATCCCTGCGGATATTGCTTGTTGCGGGTTTGCAGGTGACAAGGGTTTTTATCAGCCAGAGTTGAATCAACATTCGCTAAGGCATTTGAAAAAACAACGCCCTGCCGATTGTAGTTTTGGCTACAGTAACAACAGAAGTTGTGAAATAGGTTTAACCCACCACAGTGATATTCCATATCAGTCAATTTTGTATCTGCTTGATGAAGTGAGTCAATCTAAGTGATTCAAGGGTAGTGAGTAGTTACTAATTTATTTCCACTAGCTAGTGGTTTATTTGTACCCTATTCATGCTTGCCTCTTCCCAGTCCCCGTTGTTCTAACGAATGTAACAAGCATAATCTTCTGCCATTGTCGAAATCCAAATAATCATACTTGCTTTATAAGACCCTCTGATTTATTGTAACTTTCATTAATGAACCGTGGGGTTCAATGTGAACTCGACATGAGTTCAACATGAGTCGATTTGTGGGTTCTAGCAATACTCATGTTCTTAAAAATAGATGTAATGGAGAACAACAACATGCCAGCATATAAAGCACCACTGCGCGACATACGATTTGTGATGGACGACCTACTTGACTTCACAAGCCATTACCAAGAATTGCATAGTGCCACTGAAGTCGATCATGAAACTCAGTTTGCCATTATAGAAGAAGCCGCAAAGTTTTCTGAAAACGTATTGTCGCCGCTAAACGCCATCGGAGATCAAGTCGGTTGTACTTGGCATGCAGACGGCGTAACCACACCTCCGGGATTTAAAGAGGCGTACCAACAATATTGTGAAGGCGGGTGGCCAGCCTTAGCCATGCCCGAAGCTTTTGGTGGTCAAGGCCTTCCTGAGTCTATGAATATAGTGGTCAGTGAGCTTGTTTCTAGTGGTTGTGTGGCATGGTCGGGTTATCCGGGCTTGCGAGAAGGCGCCATAAAAACCTTGCTGAGTTATGGTAGCGAAGGATTACAGAATACTTATCTGCCCAACTTAGTGAGCGGTAAATGGACAGGAACAATGTGCCTGACAGAGTCTCATTGTGGTACCGATTTGGGGCAACTTAAAACTAAGGCGATACCTGTTTCAGAAACTGAATATGAACTTTCAGGTACAAAAATATTTATATCATGCGGCGACCACGATGTTGCTGAAAATATTGTGCATATTGTGCTGGCTCGTTTACCAGATTCTCCCCAGGGAAGTGCCGGCATTTCTTTATTTGTTGTCCCTAAATTTGAGGTGAACTCAGATGGTAGTTTAGGAAATAGAAACCAAGTTAATTGTGGTTCGATAGAGCATAAAATGGGGATCCATGGTTTTGTGACTTGTGTCATGAACTTTGATGGCGCTAAAGGTTTTCTAATAGGCCAGAAAAATAAAGGGCTTGAGGCCATGTTTACCTTTATGAATTCAGCTCGTTTGACCACAGCGTTACAGGGGTTAATACATGCTGAAGTTGCTTATCAAGGTGCGGTTCCTTATGCACAAGAAAGGCTCGCCATGCGCTCTCTCAGTGGCAGCAAAAATCCAAACGGCCCAGCGGACCCAATTATCGTGCATCCAGACGTACGCCGTATGTTATTAACTATCAAATCTTTCTCCGAGGGTTTTCGCGCCTTTGCCTATTATGTCGCGCAACAACTTGATTTGTTAGAGCACGGCAAAACAGACGAATCAAAAACACAGGCAAAACAGTTACTTGCACTGTTAACTCCGATCTGCAAAGGGTTTATGACTGAACTGGGTTTTGAGGCTGCTCATCATGGCGTTCAAGTCTTTGGTGGACATGGCTATATAAGAGAATGGGGTATGGAGCAAAACCAAAGGGACAGTCGTATTTCAACTTTGTATGAGGGCACAACAGGCATACAAGCGTTGGATCTCATTGGTCGAAAAGTATTGGGCACCAAAGGGGTTTTATTAAGTAATTTCAGTACTATTATCATGGAATTTTGTGAATCTCAGCAAAACAATCAAAACATGCTGGAATTTACCCAACCGCTAAAAGAAGTCACCACACAATGGTTAGTACTCGCTAAATCCATAGGCCAATCAGCCGCCGCTGATCCAGAGGAACTAGGCGCTGCATCAGTAGACTTTTTGATGTTTTCTGGCTACGCCACTTTAGCCTATTTTTGGGCAAGAATGGCCCAGGTATCCTTTGAAAAACTGCAACAAGAGGGAGCTGACACAGATCTTTATTCTACCAAAATCAACACTGCCAAGTTTTATTTTCAGCGCATATTACCGCGCACCGCTACGTTGAAGTTAACGATCCAATCGGGTGCTGAAAATTTAATGCAAATCAACGCTGAGCAATTTTAAGGCGCGTGCCTGCTTGCCAACTCAAACACTTATTATAAAAATTAACGAACGAGGCAATAATGACAAAAAGCAACAGTGCAAAACTACCATTAACAGAAACACTGCAAAGTGTGTTCGATAGTGGCTGTGAGCAATATAAAGGTAACTCAGCCTTCAAATGTGGCGCGGATAGTTTAACCTACGGCGAGTTACAGCAAAGCTCGAGAGATTTCGCTGCTTATTTGCAGACCCAAACAAATTTAAAGCCAGGGGATAGAATTGCACTGCAACTGCCAAACTGCCTGGCTTATCCAGTACTAGCTTGGGGGGCAATAAGAGCAGGTTTAGTGGTCGTTAACGTTAATCCGTTGTATACAAAAAATGAGCTTGCACACATTTACAAAGATTCTGGTGCAAAAGCGTTAGTGTTATTAAGTTCCTCAATTGATTTGGTGACATCTTTGGTAGATGAAACTGACATTTCGTTAATGGTTTACCTTAAAAATACGCCAGCTAAAGATCCAAAATTAACGGTAGAAACCTTTAACTACCATGAGGTGTTAGAAAAAGGTAGCCAGTGCGAATATATACCATTTGTGGTTCACCCCAGTGACATTGCCTTGTTGCAGTACACTGGCGGCACCACAGGGTTATCCAAAGGGGCAGTGTTAACTCATGCAAACCTTATCAGTGCGGCGCGTAGTTTTTGGAATACCACATCGGTGTTTGAATCAGGCAATGAAACCTTTGTGGCTCCATTACCGCTATATCACGTATACGCATTTGTGGCCCACTTAGTGGTAGGTGTCACTTATGGTGTGACCAGTATTCTGATTAGCAATCCAAGCGACCTTAATAGTTTTTATACCGCGTTACAAAAGCAACCTTTTAGTTTATTTGTGGGCATCAACACCTTGTTCAATGCTCTGTGCCATGATGAGGACTTTAAGACCTTAGATTTTAGCGGCCTAAAGTTTACCTTGTCTGGAGGCATGGCTCTTAACCGAAGTGTTGCTGACAAATGGCAAGCACTCACTCATTGCGTTATTAACGAAGGCTATGGTTTAACCGAGTCCTCAGCGGGAGTCATCATTAATACTGATACCCAAAGGCGTTTGGGTTCAGTCGGCAAACCTATGCATGGAGTCGAAATCAAAGTTGTCGCTGATGAGGGATATTTGGCAAAAGACGGTGAAAAGGGTGAGTTACATATCAAGGGGCCGCAGATAATGCAACAGTATTGGCAGAAACCAGAAGCGACAAAAGCCGTCTTGAATGATGGATGGTTAGCAACGGGAGACGTTGCAACAATTGATGAAGATGGCTTTGTATATATTGTTGATCGCATCAAAGATATGATCATTGTGTCTGGGTTTAATGTGTATCCGGCAGAGATAGAACAGGTAGTGAATCGCTTAGAAGTCATACAAGAGTGCGCAGTCGTAGGAGTTGAATCATCGGATACAGGCGAAGCGATTGAGCTTTACGTTGTACTTAAACAAAATGGTTTGACTGAAAACGCCATTATTGCACATTGCCGTGAAAATCTAGCCGCCTATAAAATACCCAAAAATGTGATATTTATTAAAGAGTTACCTAAATCACCCGTAGGTAAGATACTCAAACGTAACCTAAAGGCGAGTTAAAGAGTAAAGCTGACAAAAAGCTGGTAATAAAGATATAAGCTTAGCTAAGCACTAAAACCTACTTTTCCTGCCAGTGGCTTGTGTAAACATTCACCGCAAATGACGTCAACATCGAGGTCATTGCCACAGGCAGTGTGGATCAGTTTGTAGGGGCGATCCATGGCAGGGAAATAATCTAGCACCCACTGCCTTAAAGCCAGTGTCATGCCGTATAGTGATTCGCCTTTTTCGGTGAGGTTATACTCATAACGAGGTGGGGCTTCTTGATAAAGGTTACGAGTGAATACGCCTAAATCCACCATCAATTTAAGCCGGTCAGCTAAGATGTTGGTGGCAATTCCGAGCTGCTGGTGGAAATCGTCATAGCGACTTAAACCAAGGAAAACACTGGCCACAATCAAAGTGCTCCACCTATCACCTATAATTTCAATGATATGCCCTAAGCGATAATCAGAATCAGTCAGAGTATTGACCCGAGAGCGTCGTTGCGCGCTGATACTATCAACGACATTTTCAATTTCGCTTGTTTGTATGTCTGGATCATGGATGCGTTCAACATCTTTGTATGTGACTTCAGCATGGCAATGGCGACATACACAAATGGGTTTTAAGGGGTGATGTGGCTCTAATTTATGGATCAGTACCGACGGCATATTGGTGCCAGCTTGATCAGCCCAGTGAGTTTCCCACTCCCAAACCATCAATGCCCAAGGATATAACGCCAGTCCTTTTTCAGTCAGTTTATATTCATAACGCAAAGGTGATTGGTTATAAGGCACCTTGTGTAGCACGTCTTGCTCAATCAAAAAATCTAACCTGTTGATCAGGGTGCCTCTGGCTATCTTAGTAAATTCTCTAAATTCACTAAAGCGATGACGACCTAAAAATGCATCCCGCAGAATCAGTATGGTCCAACGATCACCCACAATTTTCAAAGCCCTAGCAACAGGATTTGAGGCTATTTGATATTCAATATTCATCAATAAATGTTATCCCATCTTAAAGTCAAAACATAGCTATCAAACAATAAACCTTGATCAAGTCTCGGTTCGCTGCTAGTTTAACACACTAACTTTCACTATAAGACTTACAATATGCAAGATTGGTTCAATACACATTTATCTAAATTAAATAAAGCACTTGATGCCTGCCAACAGCGTTATTCTTGGAGCGCATATACTGAAAGCCCTAGTAGTAAAATCCACGGTAAAGAGATCCCTAAAATAGGTAAGCAACGTTTTGAAGCCATGTTGAATAAAGACTACCCCATGGACTTACCTGGAGAAAAAGGCAGAACGGGAGCAGAGGTTTCACCTTATACCCGAGAGCCCCTAGGCATTACTTATCCTAAGGTGGATGTTGCAGAATTATATTCTGAAATAGGCCAAGGAGTCCCAGCTTGGACGAATGCTAGTGTGGACACTCGTGTGGGTATTTGTATGGAAATGTTAGAGCGTTGTTCCAAGCAACTGTTCGAAAACGCCCATGCAACTATGCATACCGCAGGTCAAAGTTACATTATGGCATTTGCCGGTAGCGGTGCTAATGCCTTAGACCGAGGCTTAGAAGCTTTAGTGTATGCCTATAAAGCGATGAAAGATGTGCCCGAAACAGCCCAGTGGACTCGCACCTTTGGCGCCGCTGGGGATGCCAACTTAGTAAAAGAATATCGCCTAAAACCTCGAGGTGTAGGTGTGGTTGTATGTTGTGCAACTTTTCCTTTATGGAATGGATATCCAGCGTTAACTGCTAGTTTAGCTACCGGTAATCCAGTAGTGTTGAAGCCCCACCCGAGTGCAATTCTACCAGTCGCACTGATGGTAACAGTGTGTAGAGAGGTGTTAAGTGAAGCAGGATTTGACCCAAATCTAGTCACTATGGTGGCAGACACCAAACAAGAACCCGCCACTATGGCGTTGTTAGAGCATCCAGACACCGCCATTATCGATTTTACGGGTAGCCCTACTTTCGGTAATTGGATTGAGAAAAATTGTCAAAATGCATTAGTTTATACCGAAACCGCGGGTTGTAATTCTGTCGTTATTGAATCGACTCACGACTTATCACAAATGGCCAGCGCTATTGCCCAATCGTTATGCCAAGCGTCAGCACAAATGTGTACTAGCGTTCAAAATATTCACATTCCCGAACAGGGCATTGTAGTTGCTGGCCAATCAGTGAGTTTTGATCAGGTGGCTGAGGCCATAGTTAACGCAGTCGATGCGCAACTTGCCGATCCCAAACATGCGTCCTTTTTATGTGGCACCTTAGTCACTGAAGATATCTATGCCACCATTGATAGACTGACTCAGGTTGGAAATGAAAAAGGCAAAATTCTGAGACATTCTGATTCTTATGACAATCCAGAATTCCCCAAGGCGCGCACCGCCACCCCACTGATTATTGCCTTGTCTGAGGACCAAAGAGCTTACTATCGAGAAGAATTGTTTGGCCCGATTTCTTTCATTATCAAAAGTGCAACAGCGGAACAATGTTTAGCTGAGGCGACACGTAACGCCCGCGAATGTGGGGCGATTACTTCCCACGTCTATTCTACAAATGAAGACTTTTTAGAAAAAGCACAAGACGCATACAACGATGCTGGCGCGTCGGTAGCCTGTAACTTAGTTGGCATGCCGATTAATTTTGCTGCGGCTTACAGTGATTACCATGTAACGGGAATGAATCCAGCCGGTAACGCCTGTTTGACTGACTTGGCCTTTGTCGCCAACCGTTTTCGTATAGTGCAGCGAAAAAGAATGAGCTAGCCGCGGCTTACTTGTGGTTCTGGCTCCGTTTACTGTTGCTCAGTGATGTAAAGAAAGTAGAGAAAAATGAATGACTGATGTATTTATTGCCGGTATTGGCATGACCTCCTTAGGTAAATTTGTTGATAGAAGTGTTAAACAATTAAGCGCTGAAGCGGTGTCGTTAGCCTTATCTGATGCTGATGCCGAAAAATCTGATATTCAAGCCGCGTGGTTTTCGAACACCAGACAAGGTTTGTTAGAAGGGCAAAACGGTATCAGAGGCCAGTGTGCTTTAAGACCGCTGGGGTTTGAAGGAATTCCCATCACCAATGTTGAAAATGCCTGTGCATCTGGCTCCAGTGCGTTATTACAAGCTGTGGCACATATACGTGCACAAATGTGTGATATCGCCATAGTAGTAGGCGCTGAAAAAATGTTCTTTCCAGAAAACCGCGACGGCATGTTTCGAGCATTTCTTGGCGGTACTGACATTCATCGACTACAAGAATTCCAAAATATGGTGGAGCAACAAGCCATAGAGCAAATTCCCGAAGCGTTTAGAGGTGTAGATACAGGGCAAAAAAGTTTCTTCATGGACAGTTACGCCGCCCAAGCACGTTTGCATATGCAACGTTTTGGTACCACACAAAAACAGCTCGCCATGGTAGCGTCTAAAAATCATTGGCACTCGACTATGAACCCCGCAGCGCAATACCAACAAGAATTCAGTGTTGATGAAGTGCTCAATGGGCGACTCATCAGTTGGCCATTTACGTTACCTATGTGTGCGCCGATTTCTGATGGTGCGGCAGCCGCTGTGGTGTGTTCCGCAAAAGGTTTGTCGAAGCTCAATGCCAAACGAGCCATTAAAATTAGGGGAATAAGTCTCGCTAGTAGTTCAAACCGAGCACCAGACGAATTTGAGCGTCATATCGGGCGAGTTGCGGCAAGCGCTGCTTATGAACAAGCATCCATCGACCCTGCCGATGTTGATGTAGTTGAAGTCCATGATGCAACTGCCTACTCAGAAATCCAACAAATCGAAAATCTAATGTTATGTCCTCTAGGTGAAGGCGGTGGATTTACCGAAAAGGGAGAAACCAAATTAGGTGGCAAGGTGCCAGTTAACCCTTCTGGGGGATTAGTGTCTAAAGGCCACCCAGTGGGAGCGACAGGCATTATGCAGATCCATGAGTTAATGACGCAGCTGCGCGGAGAGGCGGGTAAACGGCAAGTGTTAGATTGCAAAGTAGCGGTCGCGGAAAATGGTGGCGGGTTTTACGAAACCGAAGAAGCAGCAACAGTTGTTACTGTGCTTGAACGCGCCAATAGAACTTAGTCATTAAAATATTGCCAGCTTTGGAGTTGTAAAATTGAACACATTATTAAGCGGTATACGGGTATTGGATTTTGGTCGATACATTGCAGGGCCATTTTGTGCCACCTTGTTGGCTGATCTTGGGGCCGAGGTTATTCGCATCGAAAAACCTGCTGGTGGAGAAGACCGCTATACCGTGCCTGTGACCTCAGAAGGTGAAGGTGCCTACTACATGCAAATTGGTCGTAATAAACAATCCATGACCTTAAATCCCATGAGTGAAGAAGGACAAGAGATTGTAAAACGTTTGGTTAAAACTGCAGATGTGGTAGTGGTGAATGTACCACCAAAGGCTCTCAAGAAAATGGGGCTCGATTACGAGTCCTTATGTGCGATTAATCCCAGTATCATTCTAACCTTAAATACTGCATTTGGATCTACTGGCCCATATGCCGAGCGTGGTGGCTTTGACACTATTGCGCAGGCGATGTCTGGAAATATGCATTTGAGCGGTACTCTGGGTAATCCAGCTAAATCATTTACGCCTTATTGTGATTTTGGTACAGCTTCACTGAGTGCGTTTGGCACGCTTGCGGCAATAATGCATCGCATCCAAACGGGTGAGGGGCAGGTGGTTGAAGGTAGTTTGCTAAGTACCGCTCTAACCTTCAATAACGCCGCATTAATTGAAGAAGCCTTGCTGCAGAAAAACCGCCAAGGAACGGGTACCAGAGGGCAATACAATGCCCCTACTGATACCTTTGAAACCCAAGACGGCTGGCTTTCCATCCAAGTTGTGGGTCAGGGGTTGTTTAAACGCTGGTGTAATTTATTAGAACTTAATCAATGGCTTGAAGATCCCAAATTCAGCAGTGACCAACTCCGTGGTGATAACGGACAACTCGCCAGTCAAAAAATGAGAGAATGGTGTTCCCAGCGCACTAGTCAAACTGCCATGGCGGAGCTGTCAAAAGCAGGCATACCAGCGGGAGAATTATTAACTCCGGCGCAAACCTTGAAGAATGAACAGGTGATAAAGGGTTATTTATTACATCCTCTTGATTATCCAAATAGTCCTCAAGCTGCGCCAATAGCCAATCATCCAATAAAATATTCGAAAACTGAAACCGCTAAGTTTACGCGGGCGCCAACTCTTGGTGAGCATACTGAGATCATTTTGAAACAGCTAGGCTATCAGCAAAATCAGATACAAGAGTTTCAGCAAAGAAAAGTTATCTAGGGTTTGATGTGAACTAGCTACAACTTTTAGGCTGGCACGTTATTATACCAATCCATCCTAACAATTGATCGCTCAGCGAGATTTAAAATCACCTAATCAAGGCGCTCGAATGAAGCAATAGTTATTCTATTGTAAGTTCGAGCAACGCGGAGTAGGTGCTTTTAAACCTCGCCCAAAGGGAGAATACCAGCGACTTTCACTCTTCGTTCTAGCCCTTTGAAAGGGAGTGGCCATTCCTGCAGGACTACGCCTCGATTGAAAGTCGCTGGTGTTCTCTGAGTGACTAATTGTTAAGATGAATTGGTATTAAAACTATCACCTTCGAACTTCTCGTGAGTTCGAAGTATCTACTGCTGTCTCAAGTTAATTGCTCACCCCCCTCTTATTTCCAACCACTAACATTTTTGATGTTATTGCCCTAAACCCTCTAAAAACAAAGCTACACAATTAGTAAACAATTTATTAACAATAAAGCTTGCATTAAAGGACTCTTAAATATACAGTTTTATCACTTGCGTTATTAGACCATGTGTAAGCCGTCTTAAAACGTGTAATTTAGTTCTGAATTTTCAGGAGCAAACGATGCAAAAAAATTATAAAAAGAAACGCGTAGCCTTATGCATATCAGCGTTATTAATGGGCAACAGTATCAATTCAATCGCCCAAGAAGCCACTGAATCGGATTCAGAACTATCTTTAGAGGTGATACAAGTCACCGCGCAAAAACGCTCGCAAGGATTGCAAGATGTGCCTATTTCAATTAGTGCTATTTCTGGAGATGTACTCAAAAATAGCAATATGAACTCTCTCACAGACATGGCTGCCTCAGTACCTAACCTGACAATTACGAAATCTGGTATTACTAATCAGATTGGAATACGGGGTATCTCTTCAGGTGGCAATAAAGGTTTTGAGCAATCAGTTGCCATGTATGTTGACGAAGTGTATTACGGCCGTGACCAACTGATACAACTGCCGCTGGTTGATTTGGAGCGAGTCGAGGTGTTACGTGGCCCGCAGCCTATTTTATTCGGAAAAAACGCCATTGCAGGTGCAATAGGCCTGACTTCGGCGCGCCCAACTGAAGATTTTGAAGCCTCGATTACCACCTTATATGAGTTTGAACAGGAAGAGTTTAAAACTGTAGGCATAGTGTCTGGCGCCCTAACAGATAACGTCAATGGCCGTTTTGTGGCGTCTTATCGTGAAATGGACGGTTGGATTGAAAACGTGACCTTAGATCGCATGGAGCCCAACTTAGAGCAACTTTATTTAAGAGGTATGCTTGAGTGGGATTATGACAACCTGAATATACTTCTAAAAGCAGAGACTTCTACCTTCGATACCATAGGCAGAGCCATTGAAAACCACTCTCCTATAGGCAGCTATTCGACCATATTCAGCGGCGGACTCTTTGTTGAAACCGACCAAGATTATAAAAGCCAAAGTAACGGTCAAGAGAGTGCTAACCAAGTTGATAACCTGATGGTTAAATTTGATTACAACTTAAATGGTTATACCTTAACGTCTACCACCGCTTACTTAAAATACGATACAGATGAACTAATAGACGTCGATTATACTGGGTTGGATTTGTTTAATGGTTCAAACCAAGGTGAAAGTTTCAAACAATGGAGTCAGGAGTTTAGAGTTGCATCACCTACAGATGGCGATGTCGATTATATTGCAGGCGTTTATTTACAAGATAACGAATTAGTTACCTATGACAATGTATTGTTCGGCAGTACTTTTGCCGCAAACCCCGCTTATGTACCAATTGTAAACGGTAGTTGGGATAGAGATTATTCCCAAGATTCTCAGGTATTTTCGGCATTTGCCCAGTTAAATTGGCGCATCACCGATAAGTTGTCACTTACTGCCGGTGCTAGATACAGTAGTGAAGAAAAAGACGCACACCGAGTTTTAAATTTATTGGGAGCCGATACCACTGGCATACCCGCTAACGCACTTTTCGAGGGCTCGCCAGCCTTTGGACCCCAAGCTGGATTTGAAGTGATGATGGGAGCTATAAAAATCTATGCTCACGACTTAGAGGGCAATCGTAAAGAATCACAACTCGACCCTCTGGTAAACCTTCAATACAAAGTCGACAAAGATACCTTGCTTTATGCGTCATATACCCAAGGCAGCAAAGGTGGCGGTTTTGATATCAGATCCAATAGTTATCCTGAAAACCCAGTCAATCCCGGTTCATTTGAGTTTGAAGATGAACAAGCAACCAGTTATGAAGTGGGTGGCAAATTTGGATTTGGTGTAGTGGAAGTGAATGCCGCTGCATTCTATACCCAGTATGACGACCTCCAAATAACCCAGTTTGATGGCACGGTTGGCTTTAACGTACAAAATGCT
Source organism: Paraglaciecola arctica (assembly GCF_018861065.1). GTDB lineage: Bacteria > Pseudomonadota > Gammaproteobacteria > Enterobacterales > Alteromonadaceae > Paraglaciecola > Paraglaciecola arctica_B. Next base: position 744,447 of record NZ_JAHKQO010000036.1, on the reverse strand, counting down.
GCTGAAGCCGAAATCCAAGGTATAGAAATTGATGGTCGATGGTTGATAGCTGAAGCATTAGTACTCTCAGGCTCAATTGCTTATTTAGACTTTGAATACCTTGATTTTGACATCGCACAATGTGCCCCAAATTTAGTGTTACCTGATCAGGTACTAAGCTCAACAGTTGAAGGTTTATGTAACCTTTCAGGCGAGCGCGCTATCTATACGCCAGAACTTAGTGGCAGTTTGCGGCTGCAATATCAGCAAGATATTAGCGATTGGGCCTATGTGACATACGGTTTGAATATGGAATATAGCGACGAATACAACGCAGGTGTCACCCTTGATCCCAATACCATGCAAGACAGCTACACTCGATGGGGTGTGCGAGTCGCATTAGCCGATTATGATGATAAATGGCAAGTCGCGCTTATTGCCAATAACATCACTGATGAAAGAGTCATGACGCTTTCAAATTCATTACCTTTTGCGACTACCCTTACTGGCGGAACCGGCGTTGCCTATTACGGTATATACGACCGTCCAAGAAGTGTGGCGCTGGAGTTGACCTATAATTTCTAAACCCATTTTCTATAGTTTTTGCACCACCTCTTATGAGGTGGTGTTAGGTCTCGTTAGACAGGAATCAGAATTATGATCTTAGCTTCATCGCTAGCCGAAAAATTAACTTTGCCAGTCATGCAAGCGCCGATGTTCTTAATCTCGGGGCCAGACATGGTAGTTAATGCTTGCCGTGCAGGGATCATTGGTAGTTTTCCGACCCAAAACGCGCGTACTCCAGAAATCCTTGACCAGTGGCTAAGCGAAATCAGTAACCGTTTAGCACAGCAGCAAATCTCGACACCTTGGGCAGTTAATCTCATTACCCATCCTACCTATGCTAGAGGTAAGGATGATTTTGAGATGATTCTCAAACATAAGCCGCCAATAGTGATTACTGCGTTAGGCAGTCCGGCTGCGCTAGTGGAAGAGGTGCATAATTATGGAGGTATTGTACTGGCTGATGTGATTAACCCGAGTTATGCAAAAAAGGCGGCGGCTGCCAAAGTGGATGGACTAGTGTTAGTGAGTACTGGAGCCGGTGGACATACAGGTTATCTTTCACCTTTTGTATTTGTACAAGAAATACGTAAGTTTTGGCAAGGCTTAATAGTACTAGGTGGCGGTATAGGCAGTGGTAAGGCCGTTTTAGCGGCTCAAGCTATGGGGGCGGATATTGCGTATTTAGGCACACGCTTTATACCTACCCATGAAAGCCTATGCCAAACAGAATACAAACAGATGGTAGTGGACTCTTGTTCAGACGACGTAGTGGTATCTGACGCAATTACTGGTGTAAAGGCCAATTGGTTGCGTCAATCTCTTATTAATGGTGGTTACAACCCTGACAAGATGCCAAGTGCTGCAAATATCAACTTTGCCAGTGCAGCAGGGGCAGAAAACAAGCGTTGGAAGGATATATGGGCTGCTGGTCAAGGAGTGGCTAGCTCAACAGAAATTCAAACCATTTCCGAGATAGTTGCAACTTTGAGTGAAGAATATCAAAGCTCTCTAACAAATTTATTAGATAAACAAAAACATTCGGCACAGCCTTTGAATACCGAGGAACTGCAATGATCATTACCGATAAAAATAGACTAAAGCAATACCACAGTAGTGGTGAATGGGATCTTAGGCGGCTAGATGACTTATTTTACGACACCGCTAATCGCTTTCCTCAGCGTGTTGCTTTGGTGGACCCCGCTGATAAAGAAAGTCTCACCGGCCAAGCAACACAGCGTCTTACCTACCAAGAATTGGCACTCAAAATCAATCAATTAACCGAAGTATTTCTAAGCAATGGTTTGGTCAAAGACGACATTGTATTAGTGCAAATGCCAAATGTAGTGGAATTAATCTATACCTATCTGGCAGCATCACGGTTAGGAATTATTATCAGCCCTGTACCAGTGCAATATCAGGAAAATGAATTGTCGGGTATCTTAGATATTCTTGAACCTAAGGCAATCATTCTGACACCTACTTTTAAACAAACGTCTTTGTTAGAAAGAGTTCGCAATAGTATTAAGTTGTCGTCGATGCACTCACAGTCACCCAAAATTTTATCCTGGGGACAAGGTGACGCAGATTGTAATTTATCATCAGCGATAGAAGAGGTGAGTTCGTTTACGCAATATGCTGATTACTCTGAGCAACACGAGATTAGTGCAGATGATCTGATTACTATTTGTTGGACATCAGGCACAGAAGGTACCCCTAAAGGTGTGCCTCGAAGTCACAATCAGTGGCTAGCCATAGGCAAAGCTACCTATCTAGGCAATCAAATTCAGGACAATGAAACCTTACTTAACCCATTCCCATTGATCAATATGGCGTCCATAGGTGGGATGTTTTTAAGTTGGCTGTACAGCGGTGGGAAATTAGTATTACATCATCCTCTTAACCTAGCGGTTTTTCTGCAACAAATTGTCAGCGAAAAAGTCAACTACACCTTGGCACCACCCGCATTACTTAACGCTTTACTAAAAGATGAAAAGCTCAAAAATGCTATTGATTTTTCTAGTATCAGAGCCATAGGTTCTGGTTCTGCCCCTCTTGATGTGTGGATGGTGGAAGGCTATAAAAATTTGTTTGGGATAGAAATAGTGAATCATTTTGGTTCCAACGAAGGGGTCAGTTTACTCTGCGGACCAAATGAAACCCAAAGCCCAGAAAAACGTGCCCGATTATTCCCTTGTAAAAGTGATTTGTTAGAAACCCGTTTAGTGAACGTCGAAACGGGGCAACAAATTTCAGAAATGAACACCTCTGGCGAATTGCAAATTAAAGGTGCTGGGGTGTTTGATGGTTACTACAAATCACCGTTAAAAACTGCCGAAGCATTTACTACTGATGGTTATTTTAAAACAGGTGATTTATTCCAAATTTCGCTCCAAGACCCGCAGTTCTACACTTTTATAGGTCGTTGCAAAGATTTAATTATTCGCGGCGGAATGAACATCGCACCCGCTGAACTGGATAACCTACTCAGTGCTCACGAAAGTATCTTAGATGTCGCCGTGGCGTCGTATCCTTGTGACATTATGGGTGAACGCATTGCTGCATTTGTTGCCTTCAAGCCCGGAGAATCACTAACTCTTGTTGAACTTACTGACTATCTAAAACAGCAACATGTGGCGTCATTTAAACTCCCAGAAAAATTGGTAATAGTGCCTGACATTCCTCGTAACCCATTAGGGAAAGTGTTGCGCTATCAGCTTTCTGAACACCTGTGATTCAGTGAGTTAAAACAATTAACGTTTAAAATTAAGTTAAAAAGGAAATCCTATGAGCACTAAATTAATCAAAGAATATGAAGCTCTTGATACACCCGAGTGGACAGGCTTGGAAGAGCACTATCACAATGTTAATCCGTATTTGCACGGCGCTCTCGGACCAACAAAGTTTGAACATACTGAAGATGAATTAGAAGTATTGGAAGGGCAGGTGCCTGATGACCTGACGGGGGTGTACATCAGAAATGGAGCCAACTCGCGCTTTGCGAGTAAAGGTCCACATCATTGGTTTGATGGTGATGGTATGTTGCACGCTTTGGCATTTAAAAATGGTAAGGCGAGTTATCGAAACCGTTGGATACGTACCAAACATTTCAACATGGAAAGCGAAGCACAAAAAGTACTGTGGCCAGGTTACGCGATGCCAAGACCCGATCCGAACTCACCGGTAGGAAGCGGTAGCGATTTCTCTATTAAAGATGGCTCAAATACCGATGTTGTGTGGCATAACGGAGCCTTGCTCACAACTTTTTATCAAACAGGTATCCCGTATAGAGTTAATCCGGTGACACTAGAAACGGAAGGGCAAGAAACCTTTAATAGTAAACTTCCCAGACAAATGTCGGCCCACTGTAAAGTAGATGATGCTACCGGTGAATTAATGTTCTTCGACTACAACATGGAACAACCGTATTTAACTTATGGGGTAGCCGATAAAAACGGCCTGTTAACTGACTACGTTGAAATACCCTTGCCTGGGGCACGGTTGCCTCATGATATGGCAATCACAGAGAACTATTCGATATTGATGGATTTGCCTTTGCATTGGAATGAAGGCCGCCACGGATTACATTACTTTAAAGACCGTCCGAGTCGCTTTGCGGTTATTCCGCGCCATGGAAAACAAGAAGATATTCAATGGTTTGATGCAAGCGCCTGTTATATCTACCACACCGTTAATGCCTATGAAGAAGATGGCAAAATCATCATGGATGGTTGCCGTCAACCTGATCCTATTATGCCTAGGCAGCCCGGTGATGGCGTAATAGAACGTATGAAATCTGCTGGTACTTGGCACGACGTAAAATTGTATCGATGGACCTTTGATTTAGCCACAGGTGAAACCACTGAAGAACAGCTGGATGATACCAATGTAGAATTTCCAATGATTAATTCTGATTGGGTGTTAGGTAAAAAATATCGATACAGTTATTCGACTTTGATGCCAAGCGATTCATTAATTAACTTCAGTGGCATATTTAAGTTTGACCATGAGACTCGTGAAAACCAAACATACCAATTCCCTGCTGGAACCTGCGGTTCTGAAACGCCTTTTGCTCCAGCCGATAACGCCCAAAATGAAGATGACGGTTATCTTATTAGTTTCCTCACCGACAACGAAAGCGGCAATAGTGAAGCGCTAATTTTTGACGCCCGTAAGGTAAGTTCCGGCCCTGTTTGTCGATTAAAAATTCCAGAACGTGTACCTGTTGGATTTCACGCATGTTGGGTTAGCAGTGATAAGGCCGTAGGGTTGTAAGAACGGTTAAAATCAAATGTCAGTGTGGGAAATTTATGAATAATCAAGATATTTACGTACTAGGTGGCAGCCAGACAGACTATAGCCGTAATTGGGCTAGAGAAGATAAGGGCATTTACGAATTGTTTGAGTCATGTTTGCAACAAGGCTTGAGCCAAACAAAAATCCCCGCTAAGGATGTAGATGTTGCTCATGTCGGTAATTTTGTGGCTGATTTATTCACGGGACAATCACAGCTAAATGGCTTTTTTGCTCACGCTGAACCTGCCTTTGGCGACATTCCAACTTCTAGGCATGAAGCGGCCTGTGCTTCTGGTTCTATGGCTTTGCTAGGTGCGATGCGCGACCTTGAAGCAGGCCATTACCAGCTGGCCTGTGTTATGGGCATAGAGTTAATGCGCAATGTCGATTCCGCCACTGGAGCCAGTTATTTAGGCTCCGCCGCTTGGGTAGGCAAAGAAGCGCAAAATTGTCGTTACGTTTGGCCCAGATTATTTGCAGATTTGTTAGAGCATTATCAACAACGTTATGGGTTAGATACTCAACATTTAAGCCGTATATCCGAGATCAACTTTGCTAATGCTAAACGTAATCCCAACTCGCAAACTCGTAATTGGAAGTTTACCTCTGACAGCTTTAGTCAGCAGGATGAATTTAACCCTATTGTTGAAGGGCAACTGCGTAAACAAGACTGTGGTCAAATAACAGACGGTGCCGCAGCGGTGTTTTTGGCAAACAAAAGTTACGCCTCCGAATACGCAAAAAAACACAATATCGCGCTATCTGCTATTCCAAGAATAAAAGGTTGGGGGCATCGAAGTGCACCTTTGTTAATGAAACGCAAGCTTCAGCAAAGTTCTGCAGACGGGTTAATCTTTCCACATGTTCAAGGCACATTTAACGACGCCTTAAAACGCGCCGCAATAGAAAATATTCACTCGTTAGATTTACTAGAAGTACATGATTGCTTCTCGATGACTGAATATATGTTAATCGACCATCTGGGATTGACCGCACCTGGTGAGTCTTGGAAAGCCATAGAAAACGGCAGCATAGATTTTGCTGGGAGTTTGCCTATTAATCCAAGTGGCGGGTTGATAGGTTTGGGTCACCCAGTCGGTGCCACGGGAGTACGTATGATGTTAGATGCCTACAAACAAGTCACGGGGCAGTGCGAGGATTATCAAATCGAAAATGCTAAAAACGTTGGCATCTTTAACCTTGGTGGCAGTGCGACGACTTGCGCATCTTTTATTGTTGGTGCGGATCGTCATTGAGAATCTAGCTTAAATCCCAAAGTCATCTTAAAGAATTCAGGAAAAACAAAACATGAATCAAGCATATATATACGACATTATTCGCTCGCCAAGAGCAAAAGCCAAACCCGAGGGTGGTTTACATGACGTTTCTCCGTTTGAATTACTCAGTACTCTATATTCAACATTAGAAAAGCGAACCGGACTTAACCCAACAGATATTGGAGATGTTATCTTAGGCTGCGCTACTCAGGTGGGTGAACAAGCTGGCAACATCGCGAAATCATCGGTTATGTATCATGGCTGGCCGAGTAATGTTGCTGGATTAACAGTGAACCGCTACTGTTCATCGGGTATTGACGCGGTGAATATTGCTGCGATGAAAGTGATGACAGGAATGGACTCTTTGGTGGTTGCTGGTGGTATTGAAATGTTATCTCGGACTCCTATGTTTGCTGATAAACCCAGTCCATTTATGGATATTAAATTGGCCTCAAAAATGGGTATGTTTATGATGGGAAGTGGTGCCGATTTAGTTGCATCACAATATAAGGTGAGTCGTGAAGACGCTGACAAGGTGGCCTTGTTAAGTCATCAAAGAGCGGCCCACGCTAGAGATAGTGGTTACTTTAAGTCTATTGTGCCAATCAATAATGCGGCAAAAAATACCAGCTTCAAGGATGACGAACTCATTAGGCAGAGCACTTTGGAAGGGCTGGCTCAAATGAAGCCTTCCTTTGCAAAAATAGGTGAGCAAGGAGTCGATGCAGTATATTTACAAAAATTCCCTGAATTAGAACATATTGAACACGTGCACACCCCTGCCAATTCACCATCTATGGCCGATGGTGCTGCTGTTAGCCTGATTGGTAGTTTAGATATTCAAAACCAATTAGGTGTTGCTCCGAGAGCGAAAATCACCGCAATGTGTAATACCAATGCGGATCTTTATTCGGTAATTACTGGTGCCGTTATAGCGGCCAAAGAACTAATGCGTCGAGAAAATATCACGGCTAACCAAGTAGATTTATTTGAAATTCACGAAGCTTTTGCAGCCACTATGATCATGTGTAAACAAGAGTTGGGAATCGACGATGATAAGCTGAATGTTAATGGTGGTTGTATCGCTTTAGGCCATCCATTAGGCGCTACCGGTACTATTATGCTGTCAACCTTGCTTGATGAGCTAGAACGCCGCAATCTGAAAACTGGGATAGTAGCGGCAAGTGGCGCTGCCGGAACTGGCACGGCATTATTGATTGAACGTGTTTAAGTCACCCAAGCAATTTCATCATTGGGTGACAAGCGCCGTTTACCGAACAAGCTTTACCGCTAGTCTTTGCATAAAACACTAACGGTAAACTCCTATCTTTGGCGACGAGGTTTAGGGTGTAGTGAGTACAATATTGTTCTCTACACCTTTTTCGACATTAAATGTCATGCTGTGTTCTGTACCTTGATGATTGAATATCACTTCATATTCTCCGTAAAAACCGCGGCCGCTGAAGCTTCCCTCGGCGCTGGTTTTCGCTTTAAACTCACTGTGCCATTGATTAAATATTAAATCTTTCCATACTCGAGCGTTGGGTTTCTCGCGCCAATCTAGGTCGTATAATGCGGCTTCTGGCACCCAGTGCCTACCCGCCCAAAATCCCCATAGCTGGACACCAACAGTTGCAGGGTGACTAAAGAAAATAGTAATAAAGTCACGGGTGTAGTCAGCTTGTAACTGCTCATCTTGTGTTGCGACGTCGAACTCAGTAGAGCGAATATCGGCATTTGGGAATGCCGAGTGAAAACGCTCAATAATGCTATAAACCTTAGTAATATCAGTGAGTACGTCACTAAAATGACTTTGTAACCCAATGCCATCAATAGGCGCATTGTGGGTGTATAAATATTCAATGGTATCTTGGTAGTGTTGTTGATGAGCCGTATCTAATCCCGCGGACGATAAAATACTGTAGTCATTGATATAGAGTTTATGTTCAGGCAAGTTAGTGCGGGCTCGCTCAAACCAATCAAGCATAATGTCATCACCAAATGCATCCATTAAATAATGATTGTCGTAGGGTTCGTTTAGTACGTCCCACTCAGAAGTTAGACTCGCTGTTTTTGACGCAATATCATCGATATGATTAGTGACTGCAATTAAAGCTTGGGGATCTGCACTGCTAGGGTCATCAGGCAAATATTGCTGCATGCTATCAGGCATGTTGCGTTTAGAGGGCCAAACTAAAACATGACCTCGGGTGTAGAAATCGTTATCTTTTAACCATTGCAAACCGGCTAGGGTGGTGTCTTGGTCAAAACTGCTGCCCCATTCTCCAATCCATGGTCCCCATTTTAAGTCGTTTTCTGGACCTGCTTGATTGAAAAGTTCCAATACTTTATTTTGGTAGGTTTTTGCGTCTGCATCTTCACCTAGTAACAAATTGGACACTACGGCAGAACCGAAGTGATAAGCATGTTTACGCATAGTGATGTCGATATCCATATCGGACAATTTGTCACCGCTAGAAGTTTGCATGGTTAACGTAAAATCACCTTTGCGATATTCTTCAATACGCGCTGCAGCTGCAGCTCGCCATTCAGCATCTTCACTTTGGCCGCCGTAGGTTGCCTCGGTTTGTGGTAGGTCTGCAAAAGCAATATTTTGCTGATAGTTGTATAATTCAATGCCGGCCAACTGAAACTTTTGAGGCCTGTCTCCCGCGCCGAGTTCAAACATTAGGCTCAATTCCCCCTGAGCAAACTCTTGGGTAACTGTTGCGGGAATGAAAAATTCCTGCCATTCACTGGCACTATTGATGTTGCGACTAATCAATTTAACGTATTCCGGTTCTGGACCTTGCAGCAGAACACGGGTAAAGCCCGTTCCGGTTTCGTATTGGCTGGTGATAGTGCGAAAATATAAATGCAGTAATAGGTTATCACCCACTTTCACACCTTCACTAAGACCAAGACTAATGTTGCCATTCCATGTAACGCCCGAAGGATTGGTGATATCCACTTCCAAGGCTTGGTTAAATTGAGGGTGCGTCAGGTCAACTATTCGGCTAGTACCTACGGGTTGACTGCCATTACCTTCCCAAAACGACGCAGCAGACAAAGGGTTGGAGGCTAAGATATAAGTGCCACCTTCTGGTACTTGCATCTCACCGGTTTGAGGTGGAGTAGGCGAACTGACATTAGTGATGGTTACTGTTATTGATTCACTACTTGTCGCGCCATCGTCGTCGGTAACAGTAATAGAAAACGTTAGTATTTGCTCGCTGTCTACTTCAGGGGCGACAAAGCTTGCTGTGGCGGTGTCTGCAGCGACCAAGGTCACGGTTGTGTTGGTTGAGGTTAACTCCCAATTGTAGGAATTTATCGTTCCATCAGAATCTGAAGCGCTACTAGTAAGTGTTACCTCGCTTAGCTCCTCAACAATCTGGTCACTACCTACATTAACGGTAGGCGCAACATTGACTGCGGGTGCAGGTGTTGTAGGAGAATTTGTAGAGGAACTATTTCCTCCGCCTCCACCACATGCACTCAAATAGAAGCAGGACAGAAGTATGAAGAAGGTTTTTTTACTTATGTACATCACGCAAACCTTGTAAAATTAATGTTAATTTCAACAAGGTTGTCATCAGATTTTATAGAATTCAATTCTGAAAATAAGTAAACGCATTATGTATCATGGTTTCGCTACTTTATCTGAAGTATCAGTAGGTTAACTTTCTATTATTAATCAATAAGGCGCATTTTTAACTAGAGCTTAGAGAGAGTATTTGTTTACACTAGTATGTAAATAAATTGCAAACGGTGACAACTTGGTGCGAGTAGCGGGTGTTTTTCATAATTTAGCGTTTTTACTAGTAGGTCTAGTCATTTTTCAGCCTGCTTTATTGGCAGCACTGCAATGGCCTGAGGGTAAAAAAATAGCAATCAGTCTGTCATATGATGATGCGCTTAGCAGTCAACTTGATAACGCGGTGCCAGCATTAAATCAACGGGGTCTTAAAGCGTCATTTTATATTGTGCCTTTGTCGGATGCATTTAAAAATCGTATCCAACAATGGCGCCAGTTAGCTCAACAGGGTCATGAACTGGGTAATCATTCGTTATTTCATGCCTGTCATAGTGGTAAACCCGGCCGAGAGTGGGTGCAACCATGGAATGCGTTGGATGATCGAATGGTACAAGCTATGGTGAATGAAATAACTTTAGCGAATACCTTGCTTACTTCACTAGATGGAAAAAGCACACGCACTTTCACACCACCTTGTTTCGATCAAATGGCAAAGGATGGCAATTATGTAGAAGCAGTAAAAGCGCAATTTATTGCAGTGAAAAGTTTAGAAGATCCAAGTTTTGCTGCTTTAATTGCACCCAATAAAATTAGCAGCGCAGAGATCATCGAATTTATTGAAAATCAGCCCGTAAACATCAAGTTGATTAACGTGCTTTTTCACGGGGTGGGCGGCGATCACCTAATCACAACCACAGAGGAACACGCCAAGTTCTTAGATTATTTGCTAGCGAACAAAGATAAATATTGGGTAGATACCTATCGCAATATTATGTTGGCCAAGAAACAACAAAGCCAGTAGTCATCAAATTGAGAAGCATGCTTCCTGACAAGGCGTAATTTTTATAGAATTAACTACGCAATTTACACAGGTAACCTTTTAGATGACGCAAAGCTGCGCCGACTCCCTTATTGTCCTCGACTTTGAAACCACTGGCTTATCACCGGATATGGGAGATAGAGCTATTGAAATTGGCGCGGTGCGCTTAGAAAAAGGACAAGTGGTTGAGCGTTTTCAGGCGTTAATGAACCCTGGGAAACCCATCAGTGGTTTTATCGAAAATTACACGGGTATCACTAATCGAATGTTAAACCAAGCGCCGCCATGTGATGAGGTTATGGATAAATTTGCTGATTTTATCGAGGGCAGTAACCTAGTCGCTCATAACGCATCCTTTGATAAACGTTTTTTGGATGCTGAATTAGGCCGTATAACGCGCAACTACAATGGCCACTTTGCCTGTTCTTTGCTTATCGCACGGCGTTTATATCAACAGGCTCCCAATCATAAATTAGGCACTCTCATTAGTTTTAAAAACATTTCTTCAGAGGGCGATTTTCATAGAGCTTTATTTGATTCTGAAATGACAGCCAAGTTGTGGATGACAATGTTAGCAGACATTTCGCAATTGACTCGCGTAGACGACGTGCCTTTTGAATTAATTCAAAAACTCACTAAAACCCCGAAAAAAGCGGTAAACCGGTTATTGCAGGCATTACCATAGTCTATGAGGCATTTGATACTAAGGGTTGTAATTATGTGTATCGACAATAGGGGCTAATGTGTTGATAATGGACCATTCAGTCTGATTATCTACAATTCTACAGGAATGGTTGTGAAAATTACCTCATCAATTTACGTGTCGCTCGTATTTACTGCTATGTTGATTTCATCATGTTCAGCAGTTAATCCAAAACTTGAGTCTAGCCCAGTTGCATCAACAGCTATTTCAAAAAGTACCCTTAAACAAGAAGTTCACTCCTTTGCGGATGTGGTGGCTGTTACTTCGAAATTGAGTCAGCAATACGGTGAAGATAAGGTGCTAATTGTCATGGATATTGATAACACTATTCTAACCAGTACTACTGATATAGGTAGCGATGTTTGGTATCAATGGCAAAGAGGAAAGCTTGATATTAAACCTAGCCCATCACAAACAGTTGGGTGTTTATTTGAAGATTCAATTGGTTTGCTATACGAATTAGTACCGATGACGTTAACCGAGCCTCAGCTCGATAAGACGATATCAAATTGGCAGAAATCTGGGCACACTGTTATGGCGTTAACCTCGCGGGCCCCTAAATACCGCGCCGCAACAGAACGCGAGTTAATCCGCAATCAAGTGGATTTGAGTGCTAGTGCCCTTACGCCTGTAGGGCAAAATACCTTTATGTTCAGAGAAGTAAAGGGACGTGAATTGAGTTACATGCAAGGGGTAATGATGACTTCAGGCATGAATAAAGGCGAAATGCTGCAACATATTCTAAATAAAGCCAACAGAGAGTTCCCGGCAATCATATTTGTGGATGATTCCCAAAAGAATATCGATGATATGTACAACACTTATCAAGATATAAAGAATGTAGATATGCGTATTTTTCACTACACCCATATTGAAGAGCAACGTGAAAAGCAATTTGGCCAAGTATTAACTCAACAACAAGCTGATCTAATGGGCCAGCAATGGCAACAATTGAATGCGACCCTTGGGCAGATTTTTCCTGCAAGAAATTTAGAGCAGGGTTGTTTGTCGCAATAATTGCTTGGGGTTAATCAGGCGCGGTGACAGATAAATAATGCCCGCTTCGAGTATGAGTTTGCAAGGATATAGGGGCTGAAGTGAGTGCACCACTGACTGGAGAATACCGGTCATAACCACCACAATCAGCCCTTTTGTTTATTCATAACCTTTATCTTAGAGTGAATGTGTTCCAATATTTAGACTTTAGTTGCCGTTGTTTCACGGCTACTTACTTGTGAATTGGAAATGGTTGCGCGTACCTTAATTGCGTTTTGCGATTGCAACTTAACGGGCCCTTGGTAGGTTTGCCAGACACCACCGGAAATTTTATATTCGAGTTGTAAGCCACTAAAGGCAGAATGCATATGTAGCACTCCCTTTTTTATTACTGCGCCTGGCAAAGGTACTCTAGGTACAACGCCATCTTTGACCAGTTGTGGCATGGCTTTATGACTCAATACCTTGCTAAAGTTAACCCAGTCTGAGTTCATTGAATTCATTTGCGCTGTGTCAAAATGTTTGCTGCTAGCAGAATAGGCCACTCCCTTATTGTAACTCTCGGCCCATTGGGGAGTATGCCAAGCGCGTTCAGCCACAACCAATAACCTAGGATAAAGCATGTAGTTGGCTTTGGCATTAGAACGCACCGTTTCCCCCCATAGCTGTGCCTGAATACCTAAGACTTGCTGATCGTTTTGAATATCAATATTAGCAGGCGCTCCATAGTCATTGCCAAATTTATCTCTCCAAATTTCGGCATGCACAGCTAAGTTAAGAGGCATAAATTGAAATACTTGATAACTGTCGGTATATCTTGAACCCCAATAGTAGCCAGGTTCGATTGGATCTGCTTCGTAAGGAAAGTCAAAATAGAGCACGTCTGGGGTAGATAATACAACCTGCCATCCTTTATTAAGCATTTCATGGACTTTAGTGTGGCCGCCGGAATATAGGGTTTCCCAAGAGTTTGATTGTAACTTGTCTGGTAAATTTTCAGAATTTGCGTGGGAGAGTCCGTCGCTCCATGCTGCAGGTAAAACATCCAATTCACTTACATTGTTAGCAACTTTTTCTACAAAGTAGGAACCAAGCTGTTTCACTTCATTAAGACTGTCGTTATTGGCAATCAGCGCAGCGCAAGCCGGCGATTGTGTCCATGCTCCAGCCGTTTCATCGGCACCTATGTGATAGCGGTTCAGTGGCACGCTAGCAGTATTGTGCATGTCGACTAACTGTTCGAGCACTTCACCAATAAAAGTATAGGTGGCCGGTAAACACGGGTTGAGGGTGTTGTCGTTGTAATGTTGAATTGAGCGATACTCACTTTTATCGTCCAGCTCAGTTAAGAAATATCGCTCTGCTTCTTCAGGTTGTTCTTGCTTCATTAAGCGCTGGTATCTTGCATTCATTGCAACAATTGCGGCGCGGGAATGCCCTGGCATGTCCAACGAAGGAATTACCTCGATTTGGCGAGCATCAGCATATTTCAAAATTTCTATGTAGTCGTTGATGCTATAAAAACCACTGTTTTGTTTTGCGGTGGCTAACTTGCCATTACCGCCTGCAAGTTGCGGCATTAAGCAGTGTTGTTCTGATTCATCAAAACATCGAAATGCCGCTACTTCTGTGAGTTCTGGTAGGGAAGCAATTTGTAATCGCCAGCCTTCGTCGTCCGCCAAATGCAAATGTAGCTTATTGAGTTTGTAATAAGACATCTGATTTATCGTGTCTAAAATAAACTTTTTACTACGGAAATTCCGAGAAACATCAAGGTGTAGCCCCCGAAACGCCATACTGGGTTGGTCATTTGCAAAACCCAGAGGCAATGTTTGATGTTGTGGGTCATACAACTGGGCAATTGACATCATTGCATAATAAAGACTGGCAGAATCAGCATAGGTAATTTGAATGTCATTGCTGGTAATCAATAACGAATAACTCTCAGGTGAAGCGTTATGCTTGGGGGCGATCTTGATGGGTAAACCTTGTTGATTTATTTTTAGTGAATTGGCTTTAAATCTTTGGATAATCGCAGTTTGAAACTGACTATTTTTGATGTGCTGCATATCGGGTAATTGCAGCCCAGATAAAAGTTTTATGGTGTCGCCCGACCAATTAGCTTTTTGGAGCTTAGGAATAATTCGTGATTGTTGGTCTTCTGTGTTGCCAGCCACACGAGATAAGAAGCGATAATAACGTTCCTTGGCATCTGCTATGGCAACCTTATCGCCAGCATGCCTAAGTTGCTGTTGCGGGAGGCTGAAGGGATTAACGTGCTGAGGGCGCGGAATTTGATGACCATCGAACCACTTTTCTATTGTTGAGGTGATAACACTGCTATTACCATCGCCTGCTACAAGAATGTAGTTTGGAAACAACACCGATTCAGAGACTAAGGGAGTATTACCATAAAACCTAATATGATAATCAGTATCTGCTTTTATTTCCGCACCTAATCCTTCAACTTTCGGCGAAATTTTATGTAAATCGCCATTAATATGTACCAGATCAAATTCATCGCTATCGGCTTGACTAATAGGCGATAAGTTACTGAATAAAATATGCCAATTTGCAGGCATTACTTTGGGAAATTGCAATGTCATAGTGGCTTGATAACAGTTATTCGTATGTTTGGGGCAGCCGGTTTTCGTGTAGTTATGGTCAATACCTAATTTGACTTGTATTTGCTGCGCTGCAAAACCTACGGTGTTAGTCGGGACCTCGGGTGTCGAAATTTTTGATTGATTTTCTTTTCCACATGCGACCATAAAAAAAGCAAATATTAGGGTTAACCCCGAGAATATTTGAAATCTCTTCAAACTTAAAAGTGAGACTAGTTTGATTTGCTGCAATATGTAATTGAGGAACTTGGTCATGATTACTTCCGTTTGAAGTTTTGTGCAGCTATGCATCGGAAATTATGGGTTTTACAAGCCTAAGGTGTTACATCTTAGGCTATTGTTTTTGTGAAGAAAGTCTAGGACCATTTTCTTATTTTGTGGCCTTTTAAAGCGTAAAATAGAATAAAACCATAACAGGGCAGCATCATCCAGTAAGCAGATTGGGTATCAAAATGTTCAGCTAAGAAGCCATATAA
Source organism: Paraglaciecola arctica (assembly GCF_018861065.1). Lineage (GTDB taxonomy): Bacteria > Pseudomonadota > Gammaproteobacteria > Enterobacterales > Alteromonadaceae > Paraglaciecola > Paraglaciecola arctica_B. The sequence goes on along the minus strand of NZ_JAHKQO010000036.1, from coordinate 728,955 downwards.
AACCGGTAGTACTGCGCCTCCAGAAATCCCCATGATTAGCCAAGCCGAACCGCGAGCGGTGAGGTTATGTAATCCATCTAAGGCTAATGGCCATACAGCAGGCCATACTAAGGCATTGGCGAATCCTAAGATGGCAATAAGGGTAATCGCATTAGGTAACTCAGCTATGCCCATCCACCCCCATAAAACACTGGAAATAGAAGTGGATTGCACATCAGCAAATACCACGGCAACACTCAGTACTAAACCTAAAATAGCAGATCCAGCAAGAGCCTGGGCTTGATCAACAAAACGCGGAATAATGACCAAGCCAAGCAAATAACCGAAAACCATAAAAGCCATAGTGTATGAGGTCAAAGATGTGGCATTAGCCACACCCAACTGAGAGCCAAACAAACCTATGGTGTCGCCTGCTATGACTTCGACCCCAACATATAAAAATAGCGCCACTACACCCAAGATGAGTTGTGGATAGGCTTTTAGACTTCCTGCCTCAACGTCCGCCGTTTCTGGTTTCTCTAAAACTAAATCAGGCAAAGTAGAGAACTTCAGTAACACCGCCAAAGCGAATAAGGCTAGCGCCATATAGGTATAAGGTAAGACTAAACCATCAGCCAAGGCAGCGATTTGTGTGCTACGCTCGGACTCAGTTAACGACGCTATTGACTGGGCGTTGACTCCAGCGAACTCACCCAGAACCAAAGCAGTAAATACAATGGGGGCGAGAAAACCAGCAAACTTATTTAATAAGCCCATGATAGAAATACGTACCGCGGCGGTTTCTTTTGGCCCTATCTTTACAATATAAGGATTAGATGCGGTTTGTAGAATAGTCAGGCCTGTACCCACAATAAACTGTGCAATCAAAAATACTGCAAATTCATGTGAGTAAGCTGCTGGTATAAACAATAAACACCCTAGTGCAATGCCCACCAAGCCCAAACACATAGCGTGTTTGTAGCCAACTTTGTCTAACACCCAAGACATAGGTAATGCCATTACGACGTAGGCAATATAAAAAGAAAAGGCCACCAATAATGCTTGTGATTCAGTTAAGTCACAGACTATTTGCAAAAATGGGATCAAGGCCCCGTTAAGCCAGGTAACAAAACCAAATATGAAGAACAACATGCCTATAATAAGCATAGGTATGAGTGTCCCTGATTTAGGCTGCTGGGATGTTTTTGTTTGCATTATTCACCTTCTTATTGTTTTTAGTTATTTCCGCTTTACCCGAATACTTGCTCACCAGCTATATAAGTGGCGACCACATGATATTGACTATTTAGCACTGTCCAATCAGCTGCAAACCCAGCACCCAAATAACCCTTTTGATGTTGCAAGCCTAAGAAGGTAGCGGGAGTACTAGAAGCCATTGTGATTGCTTGCTGCATTGTGCAGTGTAAATTTTCTACGCAGTTGCGAACTGCACTTGCCATATCAAGGGCTGAGCCGGCCAATCTACCCCCTTTTATTGTCAATTTATTGCCTTGGCGATTGATCTGCATTCCCGCAAATTGCAATTCGGTTTGGTCACTTCCTACATGGGACATTGCATCGGTAACTAGCATTATGTGTTGTGGCGTTTTACATTTTATCGCCAACTGGCAGCTTGTTGTATCCACATGTTCTAGATCAACAATCAAACCACAATAACTAGATTGATCTAACAAAGCGGCACCTACCATGCCTGATTTTCGACTTTGAAGTGGTGACATTGCATTAAATAAATGGGTAAAACCTTGAGCGCCTGCATCTAATGCTGCCAAGGTTTGTTCCGCACTCGCGTTAGAATGACCTAAACAGACTTTTACGTTTGCCTTAACTAGCTCACTAATTACCGCTACAGAGACATTTTCTGGCGCCAAAGTCACACACACTAAACCGAGATCTTTGCGTTTAAATAAAGCTAATTCTTGAGGGCTAATTTCACGAATATGTTGGGAAGGGTGAATCCCCTTTTTAGGCTGACTTAAATGAGGGCCCTCAAAGTGAATGCCAACAATGCCTTGTACACCTTGAGCAATGGCCGTAGCAACTGCATCCGCTGCCTGCTGCATAGTTGAAAAGTTATCGGTAATTAAGGTTGGCAAGATGGCAGTGCTACCAAATTGTTGGTGGGCACGACTCATCGTTAGTAACGTCTCTAAGGTGGGTTGATTGTTAAACAACACACCGCCGCCACCGTTAACTTGTACATCGATAAAGCCGGGTGTTACTAGACCTAACAGCACAATGGCATCACCTTGTGAACCAGCTGTTTCGATTGATTGTATTGTGCCGGCCTCGACAGTTATCATTTGATTTTTCTGAACTGTCTTTCCATCAAACAAGTTTTCTGCAAAAAAACGCTGCATCTTTACCTCGATAATCTTTTCGTTGCTGTTTTGATATGTGCCGCATATTGATTCTCGATTCTTCGAGCAATCATATCGGTTGATTGTGACTCACTAATTAGCACTGAGCTGCTATTCATGAGCAAACACTGCCGTTTAACCGATATTTCGAATATAGGATAGCGCCTTGCTCTGGAGAGGCCTTAGCTGGCTGAATTATATTTTGTAGTTGGCTATCCAGATAGGGCATTAAGGGCTGTGTTATGCCACCAATCAGCGATAAGCGCTGCGTATTGCCGATCAATAGTCGATGGCAAAGCTTGTTAATATAAGTCGCCGCCTGATTGACTAGCTCTAATGCATCTTGTTGTTGATTTGCCGCAAGTTGCAATATGAGTGGTGCAATCGTAGCGTAAAAAGCAGGCTTGGCATCTAAGGTTAAACTAACCAAGTCATAGGGCTTTTCACAGTCAAGTTGCTGCATTACTTGTTCACAAAGCTGATTGTTAGGAACGATGCCATCTAGCGTTTCAAGGCAATGACTAATTGCCATCTTGCCCAGCCAAGCGCCACTTCCCTTATCGCCAATCACAAACCCGTGGCCACCTACTTCTAGCTGTTGGCCGTTAAAGATAGCTATTCCGGATGAACCAGTACCAACTATTACTATGGCTCCTTCTTGTCCCAAATGGGCTCCTAAGCAAGCAATATGTAGGTCTGTGGTTAAATGCCAGCTTGCAAAGGGCAAAGATTGTTCTAAAAACGCTTGTTTAACTTTTGGGATATTAATACCTGCTAAGCCAATTCCTGCATGGATGTGGTTTAGGGTTAATCCTTTAATATTGGCTTTGGCGACGGCTTTTTCACTGGCTTCAAGTACGGCGTTAACTGAGCCCGTTAGATCACGCGCAGCGTTGGCTGGACCTGCGGTTGCTTCCGCTAAAAAGTTTCCCTGCGCATCTTCTAGGCGAACTTTACATTTAGTGCCGCCACCATCTATGCCGAGAAAAATGTCCGTTGAATTAGTCAAAAATCAATCCTCTGTTTTGAAAACAATACATACTTAGTTGACTGCAATTTTACTTCGCCTTTTTTTTCAAACCCTTAGCTGCAATCTTCGCCAACATATCAACAACTAGTCACTCGTTTACTTATTCAGTATTTCTAGTTATGCGCCGCCTAAAACCTGTATGGGCAAAAGTCTTTATCAATTACTCTATGAACCATCATTGATGACAGCGTTGTCATTTTATTCTACATATTCTTAATTTATTTGCAACAAGATGAATCTGTGATTAATTAAGCGGGTCGTCAACTTGCAATTTTGTGAGGGGCTTAGGAAGCGAAAACCGGCACTCAGTTCTTCTAGAAAAAAAGAGCCGGAACAAAGAGTGCTCCGGCCAAGACACACATAAAACTTGAGTGCTACAACTATGCAGAGAACTTAAAAAAAACACTGGTTGACAGCGTTGTCAATTTTAGTGCAAATAGGTGTCATGAGCAACCCTCAATGCTATAGATTAAGCCCTATCATTAGTTAATAATTATGAAAATAGCCATAATCTTCAATTAACTTTCGATTTTCATTATCAGCCCATTGATAGTAGTTTTGTTCACTTAATTCACTAGCCGCTGCTTTATCTAATAATATAATGGCATTTTCATGCATTTGCAGCGCTGATGCGGGGCACATAGCTGAAACACCGCCTGTAATCATATCTTTAACTGCATTGGCTTTGTTCGTACCCGTTGCCATTAATAACACATAACGTGCGTTCATAATGGTGGCAATTCCCATAGTCATAGCCATAGTGGGTTGTTTTTCGTTAGGCTTAAATAGGCGGCTATTATCGGTAATTGTTTGCTGGGTCAAAGTTTTAATTCGTGTCCGCGAAGATAAGCTCGATGTGGGTTCATTAAACCCAATGTGGCCATTGGCACCAATACCTAAAATTTGTAAATCAATACCCCCGTGTTTTTTGATGTTGTCTTCATAAGCTAGACCCTGCACCCGCGGATTTTCGCCGGCGGCGCAGGTAGGTAAAAAAGTATTTTTCATATCAATATCGACATGGTTGAATAAATTTTCATCCATAAAACTACGATAACTTTGTGGGTTGAGCGGATCTATTTGATGGTACTCATCCAGATTAAAGGTAGTAACATTTTTGAAACTAAGGCCTTGATTTTTATGTTGTTCAACTAGCTGTTTGTACAAGCTAATTGGAGTACTGCCCGTGGCTAACCCCAACACTGGAGCCGGCTTTTTTTTGATAAGCTCTTTTACCCAATTCGCAGCACTTTCTGCAACTTGTTGAGCACTATCGTAAATAATAATCTGCATTTAACTTCCTATAATCCAAGGTTAAATTTGTTTTATAAATACTATCCATCGCCGAATAAGGTGGCTAATAACACTGACGTTTCAGTTATTTTATTTAAGGGTAATATTGTAGTAATTAGTATCAAAAATACACGGTTGACAGCGTTGTCATTTGTGGCTAATTTAAACGAAATTTCAAAATTCTGCAATGTCTTTTATTTAAGTCACTGACTAACCGCATGAGTATAAGCATCTCATTACTCAAAAGTTACAGAAAAGATAACAGCAAGACTTAGGCAATTTACTTGAGATCACAAACTATAGAACTGATGTGGGTTACAAGCTTACTTTTTAGAGACGAAATTTAATAGTAATATGAGGAAACTTATTGATGGCGAAAAGTAACACAAGGTATGTTTAGTTTTATCTATTACAATGGTTTTTTATCGCTATGGGAAAGTCTCTAGTTAAGTGAAACTGACAACCTACATAAATGGTGCTTAAAGCAAAAATGAAAACAAAAACTACCATTAAAGAAGTGGCCGAATTAGCAGGCGTATCCTTTAAAACAGTTTCACGAGTGATTAACAACGAGGGTTCGGTTCGTAGCGAAACCTTGAAAAAAGTTAATGACGCCATTAAAGAGTTGAATTACCAGCCTAATAACGCGGCGCGTAATTTAGCAGCCAGTAAATCTTATTCTTTAGGGTACGTGTACGACAATCCAAATGCGTATTACGTTCTTGATATGCAAAATGGGATATTGGCAGAATGCAGAGATCGCGGTTATGAATTGATAATTCACCCTTGTTCAGCACACAACAAAGATATAGTTGCTGAACTGGCTACTATGATTAAACGTTCGCAATTGGCTGGTTTAATTATTTCGCCGCCACTTTCTGAAATGCCTGAAGTACTCAGTGGTTTGCATGAATTGAATATTCCCTTTATTCGAATTATTTCTTCAAGCGAATTGAATCAAACATCTTCACCTTGCGTTTATATCAATGACCGAGATGCAGCGTTTGATATCACTGAACACTTAATCGAACAGGGGCATACTAAAATCGCTTTTTTACGAGGGGACGACAATCACCGTTCTAGTCATGAGCGCAAAATAGGGTATTTAAACGCACTTAAAAAACACAATTTACCCATAGTTGCAGACTATCAAATTGATGGCTCCTATTCTTTCGAATTTGGCGTTCAAGGCGCTAAGCAGTTATTGTCGTTGGATGTTCCACCAACTGGAATTTTTTCGTGTAACGATGAAATAGCAGCTGGAGCGTTATTTGCAGTGCGCTTACAAGGTCTCAATGTGCCTCAAGATATGGCAATAGCAGGTTTTGAGGACAGTCCGTTCTCCCGTCAAACTTGGCCGATGTTAACAACCGCGGCTCAGCCAACTAACATAATTGCACGTAAAGCTGCCGCATCTTTGATACAACATCTAGTGAATCTACGTTCTCAAAAAAGCACTACAGACAATGTTCCGGTTCTGCATTTTAGGCCGCAACTAGTGACACGTGAATCAACCCAATCGGTTTCTTAAGGCACAGGTTAATTATGATTTCGTCTAAATTCACTAGGTGATTGACCTTGTAATTTTTTAAAACTTTTTGAGAAATTAAAAATATTAGTGTAGCCAACATAGCCAGCAATATGCTGAACAGGCCAGCGGGTATTAAGTAGCAAATTTTTTGCCCGCTGTATTCGTAATTCAATGAGTTTTTGTATCGGGCTTTGAGCAAATTGGTTTTGGCACAAGCGATGTAAATGGGGAGGCGAATAATGTACCACTTTACACATCTCGTCTATCGTCCAGTCATACTGGAGGCGTTTTTCAATATCCTGAAACAAGTGCTGTAGTCGAGTATTTGCCTTGTTTTGATTATCTCCTAAGATTGCTGTGTTCAGATATTTGTTCAATATGGGAAACACGCTTTGGCGTAAGGTTGCGTCAGGTTCACTATATAAAATCTCCATAGCGTAGTGTAGCGGTTCGAGTTTTTGAGCGACTAATACTTGTGCTTGCTCTAAATTGACATGCTGCCAACGCTTACTATTAGCGAGGTTTAGCCAAATAATATCCCATTGCTTTGCAGCTATACTTACCTCAAAACTCTGCTTAGTTGGCAATATGGCTAGGGTATTAGGCAGCAATGAATATTCGTTTTCTGCAGTGATTAATTTACCTTGTCCTTTAAGGGTATAAAATAAGGTGATTTCCACAGGAGATGTGCGTCCTACGCAATATTTCCCGCTTAAGTTAGAGCATCCTGCTAAGGTGATATCTAGCGATTCAATTTCTGCTAATACCGTCGATTTAATGAAGCGTTCATAACAATTGGGGCCAATATCAAGGACGTCTTTGATGTGATTGTTCATGAGTGCTAATGATAGTTTTGGATAAAGATTGGATAGTTTTAAGCATAATCTAAAAGTAGAGTTTTAGCTATATTTGGTACCCTATACAAAACAAACTAAGTGCCCTTTTTGAAGCCAGTGGAAAAAACTATGAACTCATTAGATTACATCATTCAACGTCGTGACTGGGAGACTCCTTTAAGCACTCAGATCAATACAGTCAGAGCACACAGTCCGCTTAATGGTTTTAAGAGTAGTGAAGAGGCACGTCAAAAGTACAATTCGCAAAGGCGACTGCTCAATGGCAATTGGCAATTTAAGTTATTCCCTAAACCTGAAGAGGTAGATGGGGCTTTTCTTACAAAGCAACCTTGTGACGACTGGGAAAAAATTCCTGTGCCTTCTAATTGGCAGCTTCATGGTTTCGATAAACCCATTTATTGTAACGTTAAGTATCCTTTCGCAGTCAACCCTCCATTTGTTCCAAAGGATAATCCCACTGGCTGTTATCGAACGGAATTCGAGATTACTCAACAACAACTTACGCAACGTAATCAGATAATTTTCGAAGGAGTTAACTCGGCTTTTCATTTGTGGTGTAACGGGCAATGGGTTGGATACGCACAAGATAGTCGTTTGCCGAGTGAGTTTGATTTGCAACCCTTTTTAGTAGCTGGAAAAAATCGAATTGCCGTTATGGTGATCCGCTGGAGTGATGGTAGTTATCTTGAAGACCAAGATATGTGGTGGTTGAGCGGTATTTTTAGAGACGTAGTGTTACTAAGTAAACCTCAATATCAAATTAGCGATGTATTTATTACGCCTGATTTAGATGGGTGTTATAAAGATGCGAGTTTGGCCGTCAAAACCACTATTGATGCTCCTGAAAATTATAAAATCAGTGTGCAGATTTTTGATGGTGATATCGCAATTAATGAACCACAAATTCAAAGCACTAATAATAAACGTGTTGATGAAAAAGGTGGCTGGCAAGATGTGGTTTTTCACAATTTCACCATTAAAAATCCACAAAAGTGGAGTGCAGAAATACCATATTTGTATCGATGTGTGGTCAGTCTTTTAAACGAGTTAGGCGAAGTGTTAGATGCTGAAGGTTATGACATTGGTTTTAGAAAAGTAGAGATCATTCAAGGGCAGTTATGCATTAATGGCAAACCAATATTGATCCGCGGTGTTAATAGGCACGAACATCATCCGGAAAATGGTCATGCGGTATCGGAAACAGACATGATTACTGATATCAAACTGATGAAACAAAATAATTTCAATGCAGTGCGCACCGCCCATTATCCAAATCATCCTAGGTGGTATGAGTTATGCGATGAGTATGGCCTGTATGTGGTAGACGAAGCCAATATCGAAACACATGGTATGTTCCCAATGGGGCGTTTGGCATCAGATCCCCAGTGGGCAGGGGCATTTATGTCACGCTACACACAGATGCTTGAAAGGGATAAGAATCATGCTTGTATTATTATTTGGTCATTAGGAAACGAATGTGGCCATGGTGCAAATCATGATGCTATGTACGCCTGGTCAAAAAGTTTTGATCCTTCACGTCCGGTGCAGTATGAAGGCGGCGGCGCTAACACTAGTGCTACAGATATAATATGCCCTATGTATTCACGGGTCGATTCTGATGTAAACGACGAAGCAGTACCTAAGTATTCCATTAAAAAGTGGTTGAGTTTACCTGGAGAATCTCGACCACTTATCTTATGCGAATACGCGCATGCGATGGGCAATAGTCTCGGCAGTTTTGAGGATTACTGGCAAGCCTTTAAAGAATACCCGCGTTTGCAAGGTGGCTTTATTTGGGATTGGGTTGATCAAGGTTTATCAAAAACAGATGCACAGGGTCGTCACTTTTGGGCATATGGCGGTGATTTTGGCGATACAGTGAACGACCGCCAATTTTGTATTAACGGATTGCTGTTTCCCGATCGCTGTCCACACCCAAGCTTGTTTGAAGCTAAATATTGCCAACAACATTTGTCTTTTAGCATAGAGTCTAAACCGAACCACAATGAATATAGCCTGACTATTTCAAGCGATTATGTATTTAGATCAACAGACAACGAAAAGTTGCTTTGGCGACTTTTAGAAAATGGGATTGAAATAGAAAAAGGTGAGTCCAGCATTTGCATTGCGCCGCAAAGCAGCATGACTATAAGTATTGTACCAAAAGCAACATTCCAACAAGGTGCCACTTACCATCTAAATCTAGACGTGGAGTTAATTGACGAAAATCGCTTTGCACCAGCCGGGTATGTTCTTGCGACAGAGCAGTTTTCATTGATAAATAAACAAAGTTTAACGAGCCAAAACTTTGCAAAAGCAAACAACCAAGCTGTTCTTATCTTAAATAAAAATGAACAATCTTTTAGTATTCATGGAGAAGGTTTAGAGCTTGTATTTGATCGTAAAACTGGACTTATCGAACATTGGTTTCTAGACAACAAACGAGTGATAACCAGTCCGCTGGTGGATAATTTTTATCGCGCTGCATTGGATAATGATATTGGTGTTAGTGAGGTGGATAACCTTGACCCCAATGCTTGGGAAGCTCGCTGGATAGCTGCAGGACTGGGGAATTGGCGACGTAAGTGTCGTCATATAGATGCCGTTTCTTCAGAAATGGATGTGCGCATCAACTGCGTTTTTGATTATGAGTTTAACGGTAAGTTATGCTGTCAAACTCAATGGATTTATAACGTTAATAATAGCGGTGATGTAAAACTGGATGTTAAGGTGTTATTGAATCAAGAGTTACCTCCAATTCCAAGAGTTGGAATAAGTCTGAGTCTCGACAAACAGGAGGATTTAGAGGTTAAATGGTTAGGTTTGGGGCCATTTGAAAATTACCCAGACCGCAAGGCAGCTGCGCGAATTGGTGAATACACTTTACCCATTAATGAGCTGCACACACCTTATATTTATCCGACCGACAACGGCTTGCGAAGCGACTGTCAATTGTTAGAAATTGGTGAGTTACAGGTTGCTGGTGAATTTTTATTTGCGGCAAGCGAATATTCCCAAGCCCAATTAACAGCGGCAAAACATACTCACGAATTGCGTAAAAGTGATGTGTTACATGTCCATATAGATCACCAACATATGGGAGTAGGCGGAGATGATTCTTGGAGTCCAAGTACCCACCAAGAATATCTTCTAGAGGACAAAGCATACAGTTATTCATTGTGTTTTAATAACAATAGGAAATATTAACAACGGCGAATTAGTACGTGTATGTTAGTAAGCAGCTGTTTAGGTTTAGCCCGCTGCTTGGGGAGACTTGCTCTTTTCTCTAATAAATATTGTTAGCTAAGGCATTCACAACGAGACAATTTTATTGACTACAATACAAGCTTTTTAGCGGGTGAACGGCTAACAATGGTAGTTGAATCAAGATCTGCTTTGGCATTGTCTTCTGGTTGATAGACTAATATATAGCTAGCAATAAATATTGCATCTCCGGCTTGCAGCGTATAGTCGTCTTTTAAGGATCTACCATTAACTTTGGTACCATTAACCCCCAGGTTTTGAATGATTCTGTTACCTTCAACTGTTTTTATAATGGCGTGTTTACGAGATACTTTTGAATCTGGGATAATCACCATACAACCCGCATCACGACCTAAAAGAAAATCACTATCATCGAGTTTAAATGAGGCTTGCAATTCATAGTTAGCGTACATGTCTAGTCGAGCCATAATTTCTATATACCTAGTAAAATCAAAGTTATATTCAATAAATTGGGTAGCGAAATCATCATTTTACCGTTATCAAACTTAGTCAAAAACTCATACCACGGCTACCAATCCCTTAACAAACTATTGTACTATTTAGTATGGAATTCGTACAGCCGCTTGTATACAATCAACCGATAAAATTATAAAAAAGTTCCATAACTGCAAGATTTAAAGTCTATTTTTTAAGAACTGTTAGTCTTAATCCAATTAGGCTTCTCAATTTTCGCTGTATTGGGGGAAGCCAAAAGTTGGCCTAAGAATGACGGAATATTAAATAATTGGATACTTTCTCACCTCAAGAAAATGCAGATCTCGATTATGGATCAGCGCAAACCATTACCTTAAATGAAAAAGAACGCCAAATTTTCACTGAATATGCGCAAATACGAACTGTCAGTGCCGATGATTATTTAGTTACAGAAGGAGACGGCGATACTTGTTTCTATTTGTTGATAACAGGTAATCTGGTAAAAGAGCAATCAGGTAAAGCTAAAATGTTAGGCATGTATGAGCAACTCGAAGAAGGGGAGCTAATAGGCCTATTAAGTTTTTTTACTGAAGAAAAACATCTGAATTCCATTCTCGCTCGTGCTGATAGTCAAGTAGCGATAATTACAAGAGAAATCTACGATAGTCTGTTGGCTGAGCAGCCACTGTTGTGGGAAAAACTACAAAGTATTGGCCTGCATATGATGCGCAAGCATCGATTATCAATTCATCTCGATAAATTGTTTGGCCCTTTTGGGGTGATGTTGCCATTTGTATTAGCAGATATAGAGCACGAACTTGAGTGGGTGACGCTGCCAAGCGGCCAGACTTTGTTTCGACAAGGTGATGTGCCAGATGGCGCTTATATTCTGGTGGCAGGTCGTCTTCAAATGACCACAAAATTGCTAGACGGTAGAGAGGTGGTGAATGATGCAATTTTAGCAGGTGAAACCATTGGCGAAACCGCACTTTTAACCGCCCAACCCCAAGCACATACTGTGTACGCTGTTAGGGACAGTGAATTAGTTAAATTGTCAAATTACAGTTTTGAACTGATGCTACAGCGCAATACCCGAGCCATTCACAATATTGCCCATATACTCGGTAAACGGCTCACCGATTTACCCATCGAAAAAGGTACATCTAAAGCGCCGGTTAGATGTATTAGTTTGCTTCCTGCCAACGCTGATTTAGAACTGTCTAATTTTGCCCAACAGCTATGTTCCACTTTATCTGACTACGGTTCTACGAAACATTTGAGTAGTGACATAGTCAATGCTGAATTGGCTACAGAAGGTATCGCCCAAAGTCACGAAAACGAAGCCACTAGTTTGCGACTGGTTGAATGGTTGCACTCCCAAGAAGATGATTGCCAGTATTTAGTGTATCAGTCTGACCAGAAATGGTCTCAGTGGAGTGCGAGGTGTGTTCGACAAACTGACCAAGTGATAGTGGTAGCTGAGGCTAATTCAGAGCCGGATCTGTCAGCTTTAGCTCCTCACTTGTCTGGAGAACGACAACGTTGGAGTTTAGTGTTGTTACATGAGTTAGACACCGACCGACCTAGAAATACCGCAGCGTGGCTTAATCCCGTGTCTCCAGACGCCATTTATCATGTGCGTAAAGGACACACTGCGGATATGGCAAGAGTCACAAGGATCTTATCTGGCAATGCTGTCAGTTTGGTTCTAGGAGGGGGGGGCGCCCGTGGATTTGCTCATTTGGGTGTTATTAAAGCAATGGAAGAATTAAACATTCCCATTGATATGGTGGGGGGAACCAGCATGGGTGCCCCTATTGCCGGCATTGTTGCCCAAGGTGCAAATGCAGATCAAGTGATGCAGCGCGCTAAACAAGCCTATTACAAAATTATCGACTTCACTTTTCCATTGGTCTCTGTAATTGCGGGCAAACGCATTAGTCAAACCATAAGGGAGCAAACTCAAGGTTGGGATATTGAAGATTATTGGTTACCGTTTTTTTGTGTTTCCACAAATTTGACCACCGCTTTACCGGTGATTCATCAACGTGGTGATTCTTGGATAGCGATCCGCAGTAGTGTGTCTATACCTGGGGTTTTACCACCTGTTCCCCATGGAGACGAACTCTTAGTCGATGGTGGTGTACTAAACAATTTACCGGTGGACATCATGCGTGAAATCAATCCATTTGGAGTCGTGATTGCAGTCGATGTCGCACCGCCAGTAGGACCTAAGGCAAAATCCGATTATGGAACTGAGTTATCGGGATGGCAGTTGCTAATTCAACGTTTGTTCCCTTGGTTAAAAGCGCCTTCCGTGCCGAGTTTAGGTTCCACCATTATGCAGGCTATGGTGGCGGGATCTGCCCTTAAGCGACAGCAAATAATTCAACAACAACAAGCCGATCTATATCTGAATATTCATGTGAAAGGTGTGGGTATGCTGCAATTTGATGCGCAATCCAAAGCAACCAAAATTGGTTATAAAGCGAGCTTTGCAAGACTTAAGGCGCATTTTAATTCGACCGATAAAAAGTCTGAAATCAAGCAGGGGGAATAACATGAAGGATTCATTAATAGTGGCTATGACTGTTACTTTGAGTTTGTTTAGTCAGTTGGTAATGGCCGACGGTATTAGCTCAGTTGCCGCCTTAGGTAGAATAGAGCCTGAAAACGGCATCATTATTATCGGCGCACCTTCCACGCCAGAATCGACTGCCGGTTCATTAATAGCGAAGTTACACGTAGCCGAAGGAGATAGTGTAACTGTGGGGCAATTAATCGCTGAAATCGATTCTGCAGCTGTAGCGCAAGCGCTGGTGGTTGAAACAGAAAAGGAATACGAATTTGCGGTGCGACAATTTGATGCCGACACCAGTGTCGCAGAAGCAGCTTGTGTGCAGGCTGATACCGCTAAAAGCGAGGCGTTAAGACGGGAAAAATTGTTAAGTCAGGGCTTGGCACCTGCAGAAGAAGTAGAACAGGCTCAAGGTGATGCCAAATCGCTTAAGGCGTCTTGCCAATCGGCTAGAGTGTCGGCCACTGCGGGCGAGATGGCGATTGAAGTCGCAAAAGCTAGATTGGAAAGGCGAAAGGCGGAATATCAGCGTAAGCTCATTTATTCACCCATTGACGGCATGGTACTTCAAGTCAATGCCTATCCTGGTGAGTTTGTGCACCTTGACGGCGTAGTGGAACTGGCCGCGGTTCAAAATATGTATGCGGTAGCGGAGATTTATGAAACAGATATTAACCGCGTGCGTATAGGTCAAAAGGCAACAATAAGTAGTGATGCGCTAGAAGAAAAACTCACTGGAAAGGTTAGCTATATTCAGCCAAAAGTACAAAAACATGATGCTATAGGAACCGATCCTGCGGCTCGAAAAGACGCACGAATCATTGAAGTTGATGTATTACTGGATAATCCACAAGCTGTGCGGCGTTTAATCAATTTGCAAGTCGAAATAGTGCTTGAGTGATTCATAACATGATACCAATGCAAACTAAAGTAGCCTGGTTACAGCTTAAACATCGACCGGTTAGACTAATTGTTGCGCTGTGTGGAATTGGCTTTGCTGTATTGTTAATTCTCATGCAATTGGGTTTTCGATCAGCCTTGTTTGAAAGTGCGGTGCGTTTTCACGAAAAACTAAATTACGATATTGCTTTGTTTAGTCCAGATAGCGTGTTTATTGTGCGCCCTCAGGCCTTTTCACAGCGGCGACTCTACCAGGCTAAAGCGTTGCCAGAAGTAGAGCAAGTGATGCCTGTTAATATTTTCCCTGGAGTCTGGAAAAATCCTTGGAACAATGGCCGTAGAAGCATCAATACACTGGGGTTTGACCCTGGTGATGCTATCTTTGACAATCCTGAGTTCGATAAACTTCGCCCTATGCTGAAAGCCCGTGATGCTATGGTCTTTGATTCAGCCTCTCGGCCTGAATTCGGCCCTGTGAGTGAATCCGTGACTCGTGACAAAGTATTAGTGACCGAAATCAATAATCGAGAAATAAGCGTGGTGGGTTTGTATAAGATGGGAACCTCATTTGGCTTGGATGGCAGTGTATTTATGAGCTCCGATAATTGGCTTCGCTTGTTTCCGGACCGTTCAAGGGAAGATATACAATTGGGTTTAATTACACTCAAAGCGGGAGCCAATGCCAATGAGGTAAGAGACAAGCTCAAAGCTTACCTTCCTGGCGATGTGTTAGTGTTGACCAAGCGCGATTTTGTTGAGCGAGAAACCGCTTATTGGAACTCGGCTACCCCAATCGGCTATATATTTACTTTTGGCGCAATAATGGGCTTTGTTGTGGGGGCGATTATTGTATATCAGATTTTGTTTGCGGGAGTGTCTGAGCATCTGAGTGAATACGCAACCTTACGTGCTATGGGATATTCCAGCACCTTTGTGTCGGGAATTGTTGTGCAACAAGCGGTATTACTGGGCGCTCTAGGTTACATACCAGGAGTGGCTGTAGTGATGTGGTTATACTCGTTAGCTGCAGGAGCCACTAATTTGCCACTGTATTTAACTCAAGATAGAGCCGTAACTGTTTTTATATTAACCATGATAATGTGTGCCATTTCCGCCTTGCTGAGCGTTAGAAAGGTTGCTCGTCTCGATCCCGCAGAGGTGTTTTGATGACCACAGATATTTCAATTAGTGTTAAGAATTTGGATTTTTCTTTTGGTAGTGGCGACCTCAAAAAACAAATTCTATTTAATATCAGTACCGAAATAAAAGCCGGAGAAATTGTCATTGTCACTGGGCCTTCTGGCTCTGGAAAAACCACGCTCCTAACTATAGTGAGCGCATTAAGAGCGGTTAAGACTGGCAGCGTGCAAATTTTGGGTAATGAATTGTGCGGTGCAAAAAGCAGAGAGCTCGAGCAAGTTCGCAAAAATATTGGGTTTATATTTCAGCAACATAACCTTATTGGTGCCTTAACGGCGC
Organism: Paraglaciecola arctica; assembly: GCF_018861065.1. GTDB lineage: Bacteria > Pseudomonadota > Gammaproteobacteria > Enterobacterales > Alteromonadaceae > Paraglaciecola > Paraglaciecola arctica_B. Next base: position 713,231 of record NZ_JAHKQO010000036.1, on the reverse strand, counting down.
TGCAAAACGTAGTCTTAGGTATTCGAATTAGCGGTAAATTTAAAGGCCGACAAATAGAACAACGAGCCATCGAGTATTTGCAAATTGTAGGTTTGGGAGAGCGTATTCATTATTACCCTGAACAATTATCAGGTGGGCAACGACAGCGAGTGGCCATTGCGCGAGCCATGGCAGCAGAGCCAAAAATTCTGATGGCTGATGAACCCACGGCCTCGTTAGATAAACAATCGGGTCGCGATGTGGTGGACCGTATGAAAAGTATGGCTAAGGAGCAAGGCTCCACTATTTTGCTAGTGACCCACGATAATCGAATTCTTGATGTGGCAGATCGCATCATTTATTTAGAGGATGGGCATATAGCCAGTTTCAATGAGGCAGTTATTGATAACAGTCAACAGTTGATGAAAGTGGTGGCTGATACCCCTTCTGAACGACCCAACAATCAAATTGAAAGCGATTTTGACTTTCAATACTTTATGGTTGACCTTTCACTGCAATCACAACGTATTTTGGCACTTAAAAGTAAGATTAATCCCATCGCATTTAAAGGAGTCTTGAGCAACGCATTATCTGATTTTACCGCTCAGGCTGCTGAGAAATTTGCGACACAAGGATTTCCATTATATCTAGCGGCTGATGGACAGTGGAGCGCCTCTCCTTTGGGAGACACTAGTGGTGATCACGTGATTACTTATCCTAATCAAGGCGGCTTAGTCAATTATGTCAGAGATTTAAAAGAATCTGTTTTGATAGACAATTCGCTATTGCATGAACACACAGATCCAATCATTGATAAAAATGACGAAGCACAGATGATTATGGCGGTGCCTTTAAAACGAAGAACCGGAGAAGTTTTCGCAGTACTTCAGTGTCGTCGAGTCTTAAGCACACCGGGTTTTACTGAACGTGATTTGAAGTTGTTCGAACTGTTTTGTACCAGTATTACCGGATTGTTGGATGTGTATACTACGTTGTAAGCTTCGATTTTTAAGAGTGCTTGATGAGTTCTCATTAGTAAACAAGCGCCATTTCGGCGCTTGTTTGCATTGTTCAAAAACTAAACTTGTGAAGCTGAACTTTCAATTGCCCCGGTTTTTTTACCCTTAAACACTTTGCCAAATAGACCAAACAACCTTACAAAACCGGCTTTAAGATCTTCGAGTATCATATACAAACAAGGTACCAAAACTAGGGTGACGACTGTTGCGTAAAGTACCGCAAAACCCAAGGCAACGGCCATAGGGATAACAATTTTTGCTTGTGTACTGGTTTCAAACATTATGGGTAACACACCCACAAATGTGGTGATTGAAGTCAAGGTGATAGCTCTAAAACGTGCACAACCGGCTTCAGTAACCGCTAACAACAAAGCGACTCCTTGTTTGCGTCTTTGATTAACAAAGTCGGTCATAACCAAACTGTCGTTTATCACCACACCAGCAGCGGCAATTAAACCAAACAACGAAAGCATGCTGAGATCTATGCCAAAGATAAAATGCCCCCAGATTGCTCCAGTTAAACTGAATGGGATGACTGACATGATGATTAATGGTTGACCATAACTTTTTAAGGGAATGGCCAGTAATATGAAAATCATCAATAAACCAACAATAAAGAAGGTCAACTGTTCACTTTCTTGGGCTTGCTCTTCTTCGATGGAACCGCCTAATTCAGACTTTACTCCAGGGAAGTTAGACTTCAATTGTGGTAACAAGGTTTCTTCCACTTGTTCAATTACTGCATTAGGTTCAACCACTTCTTCGTCAATGGAGCCATATACATAGACACTTCTGTATCCTTCTTCTCGGCGAATATAGTTAATACCAGGTGTTTCTGTAAGTGTGACGACGTCACCGAGCATAACTTCTTTGCCTTCGGGAGTGGTTAACACTGCATATTTTAGTTCGGCAAAACGCTCACGAGTCAGCTTAGGATATCGCACCATTACCCGCACTTCTTCGCCGTCGCGTATCACCCTTTGTGCTTCGCCACCAAAAAAGCTGGCGCCCACTTGACTGGCGATATTACTTAAATCTAGACCTAAGTCATAAGCTACGGGTAATAAATCGATTTGAATCTCTTTGCTGGCTGGGTCGATACTCGAGCTAATGTCAAATAACCCTTCTTGTTGTTGCAGCATGGAAATGAATTCACGGCCAGCAGCATTCAACAACTCAATATCAGCCCCAAATAACATGAAACCAAATTCACCATTGCCGTCACCACCACCCATTAGATTATCTTGGATAGTAATAGATTTCATACCTGGAATAATGGGCATGTCGGCGCGCCATCTTCTGGCTAATTCAAAGGCATCAAAATGACGGTCTTCTTCGTTAACCAAAGGCACCAAAATTCGCCCCGATGTGCGGCCTTGGTTAAACACCATGATATCTTTCATCATGCTGCTACCGTATTCATCTTGAATGTCTTTATCTACTTTATAAACCATGGCTTCAATGGTTTTAAGCGCTTCTAAAGTTGATTCGTCTGACACATTTTCATTCATATCAATATTGATACCTGGGAAGTCATGAGCCACTTTAGGAGTCATAACTGTCCTAACATAGCTACCTTGAATTAAACCAATACTGATGAATAAAAGCGCCAAGAATGTGGTTAGTACTAACCAACGCCACTCAATGCAGCGAACAATGAAATTTCTATAGGGACCGTTAACAAAGCTAAAGAAATTTTTGTTAAATCTGGCTCGCCAACTACTTTCTTTAATCGGGGTAAATTTCATGTGGGCTAAATGTGCCGGCAAAATCCACTTTGACTCGATTAAACTGAAAACTAAACATAAAATCACCACAACTGAAATGTTGGTGAAAAACGACGCCTGCGGACCTGAAGCAAATAGTGATGGAGCAAATACTGCTATAGTGGTCAATACTCCAAAAGTAGCCGGTGTGGCGACTTTTTTGGCACCTCGAACAACACTTTCTACACCGCCTCCTTTTTCTTCTATTTCGGTGTAAGCCGATTCACCTATAACAATAGCGTCGTCAACTACTATGCCTAACACCATGATAAAAGCGAACAGAGATAAAACGTTAAGAGTGACACTAAATATTGGCATCATCATTATCGCGCCCAAGAAACAAACCGGTAAGCCCAGCATTACCCAAAAAGCCAGTCTAAAACGCAAAAATATTGTAAGCAGCAAGGCCACTAAAAGCGCACCTTGAAACAGGTTTTTGAGCATCATGTCTAGGCGTGAATTTAAATAAAATGTCATGTCTACTAGGATCTTAAGTTTTAATCCCTCAGGCAGTGTTTTATTGCGAGCTTCTACATAGGTTTGCACAGAATTAGCTATAGGAACTGTACTTTGGTCTTTAGTGGCTTTGACACTTAGAGACATGGCATTGACGCCAGAATATTTGAAGTAGCGTTCACCTTCGGTAAATCCATCGTATATTTGCGCCACATCTTCAAGCAATACTTTAGCGCCATTGGCGCCAATTTTGACAGGTATCTTCCTAAACTCATCACCGTTATACAGTTGATTCTCAACTCTTACCGCGACAATGCCTGAGTCTGTGCGCAATTGACCCGCTGAGATATCGGCGGAAAAACGACTGATAGCTTGGGTCACGTCGGCAATAGACAAGTTATACTTGCGCAACGTATCTGGTTCAATTTCTATGGCAATTTCATCTTCGGGTGCTTCTAATTGAACAAGAGACACATTTTGAAGTGCCATTAATTCATCTTCAATTTGTTTGGAAATAGGTTTTAGTTCACTAATGGGTAAATCACCCACCAGTGCCATCTCAATGACATCTTGCTGAAATTCAATTTGGGATATATTAGGTGGCTCCATATCAGCAGGAAAGGTAGCGATGCTGTCGATCCTTGCTTTTACTTTATCTAATACGTCAGTTAATTTTTTCTTTGGGTCAATTTCTAGCGTAATAGAGCCACTGCCGCGGACCGCACGTGACGTGCTTTCTTTGATTTCAGTAATGTCTTTAAGTGCTTCTTCCATCTTAATGAGAATGCTCTGCTCAATTTCTTGAGGAGACGCGCCACGGTACACCGCACTGACACTGATATAGTTAATTTCAATATTGGGAAACATTTGTCGCTGGACAGTAAAATAACTATAAATACCCATGATGATAATAAACATCATCATTAAGTTAGCAGCAACGGAGTTATTGGCAAAATAGGCGATTATGCCGGTTTCTTTCGGCTCAATTAGGGTGTTTGGGTTTTCACGGGACATATTTAAAACCTTAAAGTGATTGCTGAACGACTAGGTCTTTAGCCGGCTCGGCAATTTTTACTTTCATACCTTTTTGAGGATACTCAGGTAAGGTCATAATCAACTTATCGCGGTTTTGTAATCCGTCACTAATTAAGAAATAGGCTCCTTCTTCGCGTAAAATTTCGACACGCTTAGGTTGCATTGCTTGGTTTTCATCTAATACCCAAATAATTCTGTTGTTGACTAATTCTTGGGGCAAACGATAGACCTGATTAAGGGTTTTTCCAGAGAAACTGACTTCCACATAATGTCCAAATTTAAGTGGGGGTAGCGAAGATTTTAAACTGTATGGATCGTCTATTCTCACGACCAGTTGACTCATACGGGTACTTTGGTCAATGATGCCTAAGTCTCGAGAAACCTTACCCTCACGCACAATAGCGTTGTAACCCTTGGTGCTGATGGTGGCAATTTTTTGAGTAATGTCGCTAGGTAAAAACTCTCTGTCAAAACCAGCTATAGGGAATGATATTTCTGCAGACTCGATGTTATACAGTTCACCTACTTGTGCGCCTTGGTTAACATATTGTCCTACACCTAAATCTCGTTTCACGACTAAGGCATCGTAGGGCGCTTTAATCGTACAGTTATCTAAGTCTCGTTGCGCAATTTTTATTCTTGCTTGAGCTGATTTTACCGCTGCTTGGGCACTGAGTATTTGTGGTTTACGTAAATACAAGTCAGACACTTTAGTGCCTTTGGCTTCACGCTCGGCTACTTCAGCTCTAGCTTGTTCTTCAATTAAATTAGCCTGAGCGAGACTAAGATCTGCTTCAGCTTGCAATAAGGCGGCTTCGTAGGTATCAGCTTCAATCGTAAATAGGGTATCACCTCGTAAAACCAAACCACCAGGTACAAAATTTGGGTGCCAGGTGAGGACTTCGCCAGAAACTTGCGCCGCAACCAAAGTACTCTCTAGCGGTTTAACTTCGCCGTAGCTAGTAATTCTCACTTGGTAATCTTCAGCTATGGCTGTTTCAATTTTGACTGTAGGACGTGTATCAACGGGATCTTTTTCTTCATCTACTTCACCAGACGCTTTAATAACCTTCATTCCGCTAAAACCAATTACCAAAATTACTAAAGGTAATATTCCTCTAAACCACTTCTTTTTCATGTCACTTTGCCCTAACCACAAATTCCAGTTGCTACATAATAACTTACGATAACAATGATACATAAGTTCATTTGTAAAAATGTGTGATTTTTCAATGCTATTGACCAGAACAGCCCCCTTTATTGAGTATCTGAATATTTCGAAAGGGCTAGTGCCAAAGCTTAGCTAATTGACTATAGTGATGAGCAGTCAAACATCAGGCAATCAAAAAAGTTTATGAAACGTTGTGCATTTTTATCAATGGATAGTCTTGAAGATTTTTTTTCTTACGACACCTTATTATTTGAACCACTTAAAAAGCATGGGTGGTTAGCCGAAGAAGTCTCTTGGCGTAACGCGGATGTTGATTGGGATCTGTACGATGTTGTGGTGATCCGCTCTACCTGGGATTACCAAGATGATGTTGAAGCGTTTTTGGCGTGTTTGCAACGTATTGAAGCCTCGTCGGCGCAACTGCAGAATAGTTTAAAAATTGTGCAGTGGAATATCAATAAGCGCTACTTAAATGATTTACAAAACCAAGGTATCAACATTGTACCAACTCTTTGGTTTGATTCATTTTTGTTAAATGAAGTACAGGCTAGTTTTGTTCATTTTGATTCACCAGAGGTGGTCATTAAACCTTTGGTGAGCGCTAACGCTGACCATACTTATAGATTGACACCAGAGCGTCTTGTACAACAAAGGGCACAGCTCGAAGCTATTTTTGCTAACCGAGAGTTTATGGTGCAACCTTTTTTAACAGGGATTATTGAAGAAGGTGAATACTCACTGTTCTTTTTTGCGGGGCAATACAGTCATAGTATTTTGAAGCAACCACAGTCCGGGGATTTTAGAGTGCAGGAAGAGCACGGTGGGCAACTCAAAGCGGTGCAACCCAATGAAGAAATGCTAACAGCTTCAAGACATTGTTTAGCCGCTTTACCTGAAGACGTGTTATATGCGCGAATAGATTTAGTCAGACACAAAAACGAATTTTCAGTAATAGAAATAGAGTTAATTGAGCCCTCTTTGTATTTTAATATGGATCCCGAATCACCTCAGCGTTTTGTCGACGCGTTTTTAGAAATGCTGTGATCAACTAGTTCATGTAAGGTTATGAATCTTCGTGAACAGGCTAGTTGAAATCTGTAAGGTGTGCTCAAAGGTTCACCAAAATACTTAATATCTCGTTAGGTTGTTAATTGCCGCTTAAATACGAGTAAGCTACGCAAGCATTGGCTCAAATCAGCCATTGGCTCTTTATTCACAAATAAAAGCGCTAGATTGCGTCCTTTTGTCATCACTCTATTTCAGTTTATAACATTCCTGTCGCGCTCATTATTAGCCGTACTCCTAGCCCTGCGGTGACCATCACAACTATGATTCCCAGAGTATTGCCGAGCCATTTATTGGTAAATTGACCTAGCTGTTTTTTCTGATTCATCACAACAAGCAAAAAGATGGCGATAATAGGCAATAATAAACCGTTGGCGAATTGCGCCGCTAAAATAATGCTAATAGGTTTTATACCGGTTAAAGCCAAACATGCGCCACTGACAATAACACTGAGTGCAATCCACTTGAAAACGGGTGAAGAAGTACCGCCTTTGATTCCCAATATTTCGGTCATGGCATAGGCGGTAGCCAAAGGTGCTGCGATTGAGCTACTTAAACCTGCGGCAAAAAATCCTATTCCCAGCATGATTTTTGAAAACGAGCCAAAAAGTGGCTCAAGTTGTTTGGCCATGTCGCCAGCCCCTGAAATGTTCAAACCACTGCCAAAAATACTGGCAGCAGCCGTGGAGGCTATCAAAATGGTTATTAAGCCGCCTAACCCAATGGCAGTGGCCGTGTCGGCTCTAGCGTGATTTAGATTGTTTACCGATGCCCATTTGGTTTTGGCTGCTGAGGCATGTAAAAAAAGGTTGTAAGGTACAACAGTTGTGCCGATTAGGGCTATAACAGTTAATAAACTGCCGTCGGGTATGGTTGGCGAAGTGAGTCCAGTAAAAAGCGCACCTAAGTCAGGCCCCACGGATACAAAAGTACTAATAAAAGCCAGTGCCATTAGTGCTACCAATATAAGCAACATACGTTCAATATGTTTATATGATCCGCGCCACAATAACGTGGCCGCTAACAGTGAAATGACCAAAACAGCGCCAAGATACAGGGTTTGATTCTCATCAGTTAAGGCTTCAATGCCTAAGGCCGCCCCAGACAGATTGCCTGCTTCGTATGCCGCATTGCCCAAATATAAAGCTATAATAATGACTGCAAATAACGGCCATTTCCAAATAGATTGATTGAGCAATATCGCCAGAGTCTCTCCCAATCCTTTTTGGGTCACTAGCCCTAGTCGGGCTGACATTTCTTGCAAAATAATAGTGGCAATGGTGGCAAATAATAAGGCCCACAGTAGAGTATATCCGTAATTGGCCCCTGCTAAGGTACATGCGGTAACCGTTCCTGGGCCAATAAATGCGGCTGCAATCAACGCTCCTGGACCGATATTTTTAATACGTTCTAACATTGGTTTGTACCTATTTTTACTGGAAGTCATGCAGCACATTCTGTGTATTCCAGTATGCCTGACAGGGTCATCAACGAACATTCCCTTGAGATCAATTTTAATTACTGTATTTACAGAGCCTTATGTTCTAATCGATTTTCCTAAACAAGACAATATATTCTGAATATGATTATTATTACCGGTGACCTGTTAATCAAAAAAGGCAATATGCCGTTAGCTTTGCAATACGCTCAAAAACATGTGGCGCAGTCGCGGACAGAGGCGGGTTGTATCAGTCACGGGGTATATCAAGATCCCGAAAACCCGTTACGTTTGTTTTTTTATGAACAATGGGCTGATCAAGCTGCAATTGACGCCCATTTTGCTTTACCGAGTTCACAAAATTTCGTGGCACTAGTTAGCGATTTAGTTACTGAAGTACCCAATCTTCATATATTTAACGCTGAGCAAATAAAATAGTTGGTTGTTTAAATTATTCGTAACTATCAGCCTGACTTAAAGTTGTATATTTCAGCGTTGACACTAGCCTTTATTTCTTCAATTTAAAGAACTAGTACATTGGTTATATCAAGTAGCGCGGTGTTTTAGTGTAATCGGTCTCCTCTCACTTTAATTAAGATACTCATATGATATTGTGGTTTATATCTTTAAATGTGAATGGGGATAACTAACATGGCGCAGTGGTTAGATGCAAAATTGGTGAGTAGAACTGATTGGAACGATCATTTGTTTAGTTTACGTTTTTCATGTGACGACTTTCCTCAGTTTAAGGCTGGGCAGTTCACTAAGGTAGGGGTTGAACAGGATGGCAAAGTAGTTTCACGGCCTTACTCATTAGTTAATGGGCCAGATGATAATGAGTTAGAGATTATTGCGGTGCCTGTAGCAGAAGGAGTCTTGTCCCCTAAATTACATACTCTACAGATTGGAGCATCTTTAAAAGTAATGTCTCCGGCCACTGGATTTTTGGTGCTTGATGAAGTGCCTAAAAGCCGCGATTTATGGTTAATGGCTACAGGTACTGGAGTAGGGCCGTTTTTGTCGATTCTTGCAAGCGGACAAGCTTGGCATAGCTTTGAAAATATCATTTTGGTGTATGGAGCACGTTATCAACAAGACTTAGCCTATATGCCATTAATAGAAACATGGCTGCAGCAGTATCCTGACAAATTTCGGTTTGTCGCTGTAGTCAGTCGTGAAGAGCCAGCTTCGGGGATGCAAGGCCGTATTCCAATACTGCTGAAAACCCTAACTATTCAAGAACAGGTTGGCTTAGATATTCATCCCGAGCATAGCCAAGTGATGTTGTGTGGTAATCCAGCCATGATAGAAGATGCGACTCAAACATTAGTTGAATTAGGTTTATCTAAACATCTTAGGCGGTCACCTGGACAGATATCCATGGAGCGTTATTGGTAGTGAAACTCGGTCATTTTTGTTAAAAACGCGCAAAACGCAAAACTGCTAAATGCGCGTTTTTATTATCTTCAACTCTGTATGAATTTTTTAATATCTATACAGGGTTGAGGTTTGTTCCGCTTTATTCGTCGTCTTCAACCAAGGTCATCAATGAGGTGTTACCTCCAGATGCTGTAGTATCAATACTGACAGTTTTTTCAGTCAACAAACGCTGTATCAAGTGATCGTAATATTCTGCGGTGATAACCGGTAGTATCGCACCAGTGCGCTTAGCTAGCATTTGCACCATATAGCTAGAGCGGTCACTTTCACTGTCGATAACCACACCTGCTAGGTCTTGTTCTGCTAACAAGGATTGCAGATGATGCAATTTGGCAACCTGAAATACATGTTTAGGTGCGCCAGTTGCCAAAAACTGCTCACGAAATTCTGTTGCTTCTGCGTAAAACAATTCTGACACTACAGAAATGACCACGTTACCAGTTGCTAAGGCGGTTACAACAGATAAAAGCCAATATTCAAAGGTAACGTTTTTGTCTGCGAAACATACCAATATGCCTCTAGGCTCTAAGTACAACACATTTGATTCACCAGTTGGCCCCGGCAATACTTGGGGTTTTTTGAGGCGTTTTTCTATACTGATCAACTGCGAGCGTGCCGCTGCTAGTGTAGAGTTTAGATCGTCGGCAAGATCTTCAACTATATCGACTTTTGCAATAGTGGCGAGCAATTGACGCACCGAGGATATACGGGTATTTAAATCCGTTAAACGCCATTCATGTTCGATAGAGCACGCGTTTTTCATGCATTGAATCGCTTGTTGCTCAGCTTCAGTGCCACTTTCAAGGGCTTTATCTACGTTAGGCAATGATTCACTCTCGTCTCGTGGTGTTGATTTTTCAAGCATAAGACGGGTTAAATAATGTGGTCCGCCGGCTTTAGGGCCAGTACCAGATAATCCACGACCACCAAAAGGTTGCACGCCAACTATGGCACCAATCATATTGCGGTTGACATAGACGTTGCCGGCGCGAGACAGTTTGATTAAGTCCATGGCCCTAACATCGATACGGGTATGAATACCCATAGTTAAACCAAAACCTGTGCCATTAATTTTTTCGACAGTTTGCTCAAGGTCATCGGCTTTGAAGCGCACTATGTGTACACAAGGACCAAAAACTTCGCGCTTGAGTACCGAAATATCATCAATTTGATACAGTCTAGGCGCAAAAAATGTTCCGTTATTTTCTGGTACTTTGCACTCGTATAACAAGGTGCCATTGTGTTGCATATCTTCGGCATGGGCTTGTAAATTAGTTAACGCTTTTTGGTCAATAACTGGGCCGATATCGGTGGCTAAATAGGCGGGGTCACCCACACTTAGTTCACGTAATGCGCCAATTAACATTTCGGTTACTGTGTCAGCTATCTCTTCTTGTAAAAACAGTACCCGTAGTGCTGAACATCGCTGCCCGGCACTTTGAAAACCTGAAGCAATGACGTCGTCTACCACTTGTTCCGGTAGAGCTGTAGAGTCGACGATCATACAGTTTTGGCCACCGGTTTCAGCGATCAGCGGAACTTGTTCTCCGCCCCTTTGTGCTAACGTATTAGCAATCAGGTTTCCGGTAACAGTTGAGCCTGTAAACATCACTGCTTTGATGCGCTCATCTGGCAGCAACACTTCGCCTACATCGGGTCCTGCAGCAACAACAGATTGCACCACACCTGCAGGTAAACCTACATATTCCATTAACTGTAACGCGCGTAGTGCGATTAAACTGGTTTGTTCTGCGGGTTTCGCAATTACGGTATTGCCAGTCACTAGGGCTGCCACTACTTGGCCTAGGAAAATAGCTAGTGGAAAATTCCAAGGGCTAATACATAAGATTACACCCCTTGGGGCCAAACGAGAATAATCTGCCAACTCTTCAGCACGTGCCGCATAGTAACGACAAAAATCTACCGCTTCGCGGACTTCGTCCACTGCGTCTGATGTGACTTTGCCCGCTTCTTTAATACATAGCGCTATGAGCTCATCAATATTACGTTCTAAAATATCTGCAGTGCGGCGCAGTAAATTAGCTCGTTCTTCAATAGGTGTCTGTGACCAGGTACTAAAAGTGTCGTGGGCAACAGTGAGTTTATCCGCCATTTGCTGCTGATTATCAAAACGGTGGTAACCAATTATTTCATCCAAGTTCGCTGGATTACGTACCGCATGACATCCCTCTGGCACTTGTTCCTGATTCAACAGATTGTCAGTAAACCAGCGTTCCAACGAAGCTTTTAATGGGGTAATTTGATTGATGTCGGTAACATCAAGCCCTTTAGAGTTGTCCCTTTCGGCACCGTACAAAGCAATGGGCTTTTGGATTTGATCGTTATATTTAAACTTTAACCTTTGGGTTTTTTCTACTGGGTCTTCGAGTAAAGATTCAACTGGCCTAGTTTCATCAACTATGGCATTCACAAAAGACGAGTTAGCACCGTTTTCGAGCAAGCGGCGCACTAAATAAGCCAAGAGATCTTCATGTTCTCCCACAGGGGCGTAAATACGACATTGGATATTTTCTAAGGAAACTATCTGATCATAAAGGCTGTCACCCATGCCATGTAGACACTGGAATTCAAACCCTTCTTTGTCATCACCCGCCAGTTCAACTATGACCGCGGCAGTGTAAGCGTTATGAGTCGCAAACTGTGGGTAGATAGTGTCACGGTAATCTAATAAACGGTTGGCGCAGGCATGGTATGACACATCGGTAGATGATTTACGGGTAAATACCGGAAAGTGTTCTAGGCCATCTTTTTGGGCGTTTTTAATTTCTGTGTCCCAATAGGCACCTTTAACAAGTCTAACCATTAACTTGCGGCCTACTTTCTGGGTTAATTCTCGTAACCAGTCGATAACATACATGGCACGTTTTTGATAAGACTGAACTGCCAAACCAAAACCATCCCAACCGACTAGGTCAGGATCACTAAACACTTGTTCGATAATATCCAAAGAAATATCTAGTCGCTCTGATTCTTCCGCATCAACGGTTAAGCCGATGTTATATTCTTTGGCTAGCAGACATAGCTGTTTCAATTTGGGAGGAATTTCTGCCATGACTCTTTCTCTATGGGTAAATTCATAGCGAGGGTGAATGGCAGATAACTTCACTGAAATGCCCGGGCTTTTTCTCGGTCCTTTGCCCTGCGCTGCTTTACCTATGACTTTAATCGCCTGTGCGTAAGCGTCAAAATATTCGTCGGCATCTTTTTGAGTTCTGGCACCTTCACCTAACATGTCGTAAGAATACACATAACCTTTGCGTTCTTTTTCTTCGGCACGTTGTACTGCGTCCTCGATGGTTTCACCCATTACGAATTGTTGACCCATTACTTTCATGGCGATATTCATTGCCTTGCGAATAACAGGTTCGCCCACTTTTCCTAAGGTCTTTTTGAGGATCCCAAATTGGTTACGTTGATTGGCATAATTAACTAGTCCACCGGTCAACAATAATCCCCAAGAAGATGCGTTTACAAAAAGAGATTCGCTGTTGCCTAAATGTGAGCTCCATTGACCTTTAGACAGCTTGTCACTTATCAATTTATCTTGGGTTTTTTTGTCAGGTACTCTTAACAAGGCTTCTGCCAAACACATCAAAACCACTCCTTCGGAAGACGATAACGAATATTCGTTGAGCAAGGCTTCCACTACTCCAGTGCCTTCTTGATCCTGACGAATTTGCAATACCATTTTACGGGCGCGCTCCCAAGCTCGACTGCGTGCGCGCATATTCACTTCTGCATCGGGCAGAATATGTTCGACGGCTAGATTTTCGTCAATTCGATAAAAATCGCGGATTTTTTGACGAGTGGGTGATTCTGTGACTAAGTTACCGTCAAACAACATATGCAGCTCCAAATTGGTTGGAAAATAAGATTCTAAATGGACTTTTTATAGGCCCAGTCAATAATCGGTGGAGTATATAGACAGCTACTTGTGGCGACAACTTTTGTAGAATGTCTGGCGCTGTAAAATTAGAAAAAAGTGCAAAACTCTTTACAGTGTGAAACTTCGATAACCTTTAGCTCTGATTATCATTGTCTATTTCGTTCTGTAATTTTTCAATTTCGTCCAGTACCCGCATAAATTTAGAGCCAAATTTTGTGACTTTGTACTCTACTCTTGGGGGAACTTCGTTATAAGAAATTCGCTGTAAAATACCGAACTCAGTATTTTTTCTTAAACATTGGTTTAGGACTTTTGTTGTTAAGCCTTCTACATTTCGTACCATTTCGCCCGGACGGTTAATACCATTTTCAAGAAGTTGGTATAGGGTCAATGACCATTTGCATCCGTAAATGGTTTCTAACATGCGCGCACTTTTATGTGGCGCTATTTTTCTTTCAAAATTATTTTCTTTTGTTTTCATAAAGATGTACCTAAAAGTACCTACCTTACCTATTGGTACTTACTTTTTAGCCTAGAGGCGGTTTGTTAAATTATCGACACACACTAGCAGACTACGGAAAAATATTATGAATAATTCACCAATCGCACTCGTTCTTGGCGGCTCTAGCGGCATAGGATTGTCTACAGCAAAACATCTGATTACCCAAGGTATTAGTACCCTTATTATGGGCAACAATAATGATAAACTGAAAGCCGCACAAAGTGAGCTTAATAAACTGTGTTCACAAGATGCCGTCGCTGAAACGATGCAAGTTGATTTACAGCAACAGTCAGATGTCGAAAGAGTGATTAGCCACATTAACAATGAAACGCGACATATCAAATACTTTGTTAATGCAGCAGGCTATTTTAATCCTAAACCTTTTATAGAACATCAACTTAGTGACTATGATACTTATGCTGCTATGAATCGTGCTGCATTTTTTATTAGTCAAGCGGTGGCCAATAACATGATTAGAAACAGGGGTGGGGCAGTAGTACATATCGGTTCAATGTGGGCTAAACAAGCGATTAAAGCGACTCCGTCTTCAGCTTACTCAATGGCCAAAGCGGGATTACATGCGTTAACCCAGCATATGGCGATGGAATTAGCGGCCCATAATATTCGTGTGAACGCGGTTTCACCCGCAGTGGTAAAAACACCTATTTATGAAACCTTTATCGATCCCGCACAATTAGATGATGCATTAGCTAACTTTAATGACTTTCACCCAATAGGACGTATTGGTACTCCTGACGACATAGCCAAGAGCATCAATTTCTTATTGCAAGATAGTTCTAGCTGGGTAACTGGTGCTATTTGGGATGTAGACGGTGGTGTGATGGCTGGAAGAAATTAAACTGAAAAATAAGGAATGCGAGCATGACCACGCGCTTAAATGCAGATTTTACTCAGCGTATTGTAGTTCGGCCCGAAGATTATCAATGGGTTGAATCGCCTATGCCGGGTGTTGAACGTATGATGTTAGACAGAATTGGTGATGAAGTGGCTAGAGCCACGTCTATAGTGAGGTATGCACCTTTTAGCGAGTTTTCATCACATACTCATTCTGGTGGTGAAGAATTTTTGGTACTCGATGGTGTATTTGCAGATGAGCACCAAGAATATCCTCAAGGAAGTTATGTGCGAAATCCTATCGGTAGCGCACACACACCTAAAATTGGAAAAGAAGGCGCTGTAATTTGGGTTAAGTTACATCAGTTTAACCAAGACGACAGGCTGCAAAAAGTCATTGCCACACAGAGTCAACCGTGGCGTCAGGGGGTGGCCAATGGCTTGAGCGTGATGCCTTTACATGAATTTGAAAATGAACACGTGGCATTAGTTAAATGGGAGTCGAATACCCAATTTAGCAGCCATCAACATTGGGGAGGTGAAGAGATTCTTGTATTAGAGGGGACCTTCCATGATGAACATGGTGCTTATCCTAAAGGTACTTGGATACGTAGCCCTCACTTAAGCCGCCACACGCCTTTCACCAAAGAAGATGGCGCTTTGATTTATGTTAAAACCGGGCATCTTTAGATGCTCTGATTTAGGTAGCGACACTTGTGCAGAGTCGACTTAGTTAAAGCTGTTTACCAAACCAATTTAACTTTTGTTGCAAACTCACCACTGAGCCTACAATAATTAACGCTGGGGGTGTAATACCGGCAGCCTCTGCCAATTGTTGAATATTCTCTAAGGTGCCCGTGACTACTTTCTGCTGCGAAGTTGTAGCAGATTGCACCATGGCGATAGGGGTAGTGGAAGCAAGTCCGTGCTTGACGAGCTGTTCGCAAATAATAGGTAAACCAGTTAACCCCATATAAAACACTATGGTTTGGTCTGGTTGCGCTAAGCCTTTCCAGTTTAGGTTGATGCTATTGTCTTGTAAGTGACCTGTTGCAAAAACCACCGATTTGGCGTGATCTCTATGGGTTAAGGGTATGCCTGCATAACTAGCCGCGCCGCTGGCTGCGGTTATACCAGGAACGACCTGAAAGTTAACGCCATACTCGATTAGGGTTTCAAGCTCTTCACCGCCTCGACCAAAAATGAAGGGATCTCCACCTTTTAGTCGTACCACGCGATTACCCGCCAGTGCCTCTTTCGCAAGTAATTCATTAATTTCGTTTTGGGGTACTGTGTGTTTACTTTTTGCTTTACCAACATAAATTTTTTCAGCATCTCGTCTAACGAGCTCAAGTATTTCTGGGGAAACTAGACGATCGTAAACCACCACATCGGCTTTTTGCATTAGGCGTAATGCCCTAAATGTCAATAAATCTGGATCTCCGGGACCTGCACCGACTAAATATACTTCACCCACTGTTTTACTGGCTTGCTTGGAATCTAATTTTTCTAAAAACTTCCGTTCGGCGAGTTGTTGGTTTCCTTGTAACACGTTTTCGGCTATGTCGCCGTCTAGAACGTCTTCCCAAAAATAACGTCGTTCAGTCACTGACTTGAAGCGCTTTTTCACGGACTCTCTGAATTTTTCAGAAAACTGCCCAAGTAAACTAATTTTCTGGGGGATAACAGACTCGAGTTTTTGTCGTAAATATCGAAGTAAAACCGGCGCTACACCACCGCTACTCATTGCAATAATGATAGGTGAACGATCAATAATAGAAGGAGTGATAAATTGGCAAAGTGGGGTATTGTCTACCACATTAACTAAGATTTTTTGTGCTCGAGCTTGGTCGTGAACCTGTATATTTAATTCACTGTTATCGGTAGCTACGAAAACCATCTGTTTGTCGCTCAGATCTGATTCATTGTATGGCCTGACAATGAGTTGGATTTTCTCTTGTTTCGCAAATTTAAGTAAGGTGTCGCACACCCAAGGTGCAACAACAGTAATATCTGCAGATGTTTTTAACAGTAATTCCACTTTACGTGCGGCGACTTCTCCTCCGCCCACGACCAAACAGTTTATGTCTGTGGTGTCTAAAAATATCGGGAAATATTGCATGACTCAGTACTCGATAAAATGAAGGCTCCAGTTTGCCCTGCTTCAATAGATGTGAAAACCATTTAAAACTAAATTAATATTCCATATGGTTATTAAAAGGTGTTTTCTACATGAAAAAAATTATAAAAAAAGGGGCTTAATAGCCCCTTAATAATATTAGCAACTTGGATTAGCCACGGTTCGCTGGATTACCACGTTTTTTGGGTGGTTGATCTGACCATTCTCGCATGCCTAAACTACGACCGGCAACGCGGGTTCTTTGAAGCGTGTCGTGTGTAGCCTTAGGCATATCTTTAGGTAAGTCGACTGTGCTGAAATTATCATAGATTTCAATTGAGCCGATGTTCTTACTGCTGATATTGGCTTCGTTAGCAATCGCCCCTACTATATTACCTGGTTTGGCTCCATGGGTATGACCCACTTCAATACGGTAACGTTGCATGCCTTCACTAGGTGGTCCAGACTTGCGTTCACGTTTAGCACGTTCACCGCCACGTTCATTACGACCGCCGCGCTCCCTTGGACCTCTATCGTTTCTATCAGAACGATCATTTCTAGGTGGTCTTGCGTTTAAATCAGGTCGGTCGCTTTCTCGAAGAATTAGTGGTTCGTCGCCCTGTGCTATTTTTGCTAATGCAGCCATTATCACTTCAGGCGCTGCGTCAGTTTCTTCTTGAATTGATTCAACGATAGGAATGAGTGTCTCAATAGAAGAGTCACCAATTGCTTCTATGACGCTATTTTTGAAGCGAGACAAACGTGTTTCGTTTAATTCTGAGATGGATGGAATAGTCATCGCATCAATAGATTGTCTTGTTGCGCGCTCAATAGAAAACAACATACGCTTTTCACGGTGTGAGATAAATAAGATCGCATCACCTTGACGACCAGCACGACCGGTACGGCCGATACGGTGAACGTAAGACTCAGTATCGTAAGGCACGTCAAAGTTTATGACGTGACTGACACGCTCAACATCAAGTCCTCGGGCCACTACATCGGTAGCGACCAAAATATCTATTTTGCCTTTCTTTAAACGATCAACAGTACGTTCGCGAGAGTTTTGCGGTATGTCACCGTTAAGAGGTTCAACCGCATAGCCACGTGCCGATAATTTTTCAGCTAATTCCATTGTGGCGGTTTTGGTTCGCACAAAGATGATTGCACCGTCAAAGCTTTCCACTTCCATTATCCGTGTTAGGGCTTCCATCTTATGGTGCCCAGCAACTTGAACATAACGTTGGCGGATTGTGCTCGCAGTGGTAACTTTAGATTCAATTTTGACCGATTTAGGATCATTTAGGTATCGTTTGGTTATTTTACGAATTGGGTCGGGCATAGTCGCCGAAAACAGTGCGGTTTGTCGCTCTTTTGGAGCATGACTGAGTATCCATTCTACGTCGTCAATAAAACCCATTCGCAGCATTTCATCAGCTTCATCAAGCACTAAAAACTTCAGGTTATCGAGTTTTAATGTGCCTTTTTTAATATGATCTATTACGCGTCCAGGTGTCCCAACAACTACCTGCGTACCGCGTCTTAATTGACGAATTTGATTATCATAAGAAGAACCGCCATAAATAGGCAGCACGTTAATTTTCTTAGAAAAACTCGCATAAACTTGAAAGGCTTCTGCTACCTGTATCGCTAATTCTCTTGTTGGTGCCAAAACCAATAATTGAGTGTTTTTGACGTCAGGATCAATGTTTGCCAACATAGGCAAAGCAAAAGCAGCGGTTTTACCCGTTCCTGTTTGTGCGGTGCCTAATAAATCGTGGCCGTCAATAATAAGTGGAATACACTGTGCTTGAATAGGGGTTGGTTTTTCATAGCCGACTTTTTCTAATGCTTGCAGCAGTTCTTCGGGTAGGTTTAAATCTCTAAATGTTATTTCAGATGTGGTGGTTGTCATCAATTTTCCCAGGGTACAGGCAGGCACAGCGTTATTTGAATCGGTAATACAATTTCTAAAATCAGTAAAACAATTATTTAAGGCGAAGCCGGCACGGTTTCAAAGGTCAAATTATATTCGATTTTCAGCATTTACTCCATGTAATGCTTTGTTTAATTGCATTATTTTTAGAAAATGCCATTTTGTGGTGCAGCACTTTGTGGTTTATTGTCAATAATGTTGCAAATATGTCATTTAGTTATGTGTTGCGATTAACATATGTCGACTAATTTATTCATTTGGTGATTTTTTAAATTAAAACGAAGTTTTATCAAGATAACAAAAGGCAACTATGAAACCCAGTATCAAGAAAGATCGATTTATCCCTTTGCGAAAAACAGATTTAATCCAAGCGTGTATAGCAGATGATCGATTAACTTGTGAGCAACAAGGTGAATTCAAAACACTTTGCCATTTAATCGTCAGTACTTTGCATTTTGAGTATCACCAAGTCCTTGAGGAATTAAAAGACAGTTATGCACCTTTCGATCCAAATTCCGACACCTTAGCAGTAACTCAATTAACAGCTAATGATTTGGAAACGAAACAGACAAATTTTAGCGCTAGATTTATTCAAGTTTTAAATGCTGCCAACTTTGAACAGGTTACAGATAAAGACTTACAAGAAGCCTTGCAAGAAGAGTCGTTGTTTAAGGTCAGGCTAGCGGTTGAATTTGAAGATTTTGAAGATGTGGTTTTTTATCGGCGTGGTGAATATCAACAATCAGAAACAATAAGTAAATTTGCTGGATTATTTAAGAAAACCATTAGTTTTACTAATTACGACAAAGTAGCAGTGTATATAAAATTTAAAGATGAGAATTACTTCAAATACAAAAAAACCAAAATCGCAAATTTTGAAGCGGGGTCCACGATCATTAAGTTATTTCAAAATGTACCTAAGGCGGATTTGGAAATGTTATTTCCTAATAGTGAGGTGCGAATGCGAACTATTGATAAAGCCATAATAGGAGGCTCCGCGTTGGTTGGTGGAGCGGTTGTATTCGTTACAAAGCTTGGGGCCTCGTTAATAGTTCTCGCGGGTATATTGAGTTATTGGTTTGGGTTAAGTAATAAAGAGGTGGCTATTACTACTCAAGAATTGCTAGCTTTAGGGGTTGGGGCTGGGGTGTTAGGTGGTTTTGTTTTCAAGGAATGGAGTAAGTTTAAAAATCGCAAATTGCGGTTTATGAAAGCCTTGGCGGATAACCTGTATTTCAAAAATCTAGACAATAACTCGGGGGTATTTCACCATCTTATTGACGCTGCCGAAGAAGAAGAGTGCAAAGAGACTATCTTAGCTTACTATTTTCTCTTGTCTGAAGGTAAACCCATGACTAGTGAGCAATTAGACACAAAAATAGAAAAATGGTTTGAAGACAAATTTAATTTCCCAATCGATTTTGAAATTTCTGACGCTTTGGGTAAATTACAACGATTTGGCATCGTTAATTTAAATGCGGGTCTATATACCGCTTTAGCTATTAGTGCTGCGCAGGCACAACTTGATGCGCGATGGGATGCGGTATTCAACGTTGCGAGTACACCACAAACCCGATAATTAGCGTCATTTTAATAAAACTAATAGTGCTAGTCGCATAAGATTAAGACACATGTCATTATATAACCACATGAAGTAAAACAAGGAATAATCTACATGAAAGGCTTTTATTCAACGCAATTAAAATATGCTTTGGCTGCTGTTGCATTAGGTACGTTATCAGGTTGCGGCAAACAAACCAGTGACGAGTATATAACGGAAGCTAAACAATACATTGCTGAAAATGATCCTGCGGCTGCAGTTGTTGCGTTGAAAAATGCGGTGCAATTAGAGCCTAGGTCGGCTCAAGCTAGATTTGAACTTGGTCAACTTTACATGCAACAGAATCAGTTTGAAAGTGCAGAAAAAGAGCTGAATCGTGCTTTAGAATATGGCTATGAAGCATCCAAGGTATTGCCGCTCATTACCCAAGCTTACCAGCGCACCGGTGCCTACTCTGCTATCAGTAAATTGGAACATTCTGAAGTTGGATTAACTTCAGTCGAGCGAGCTGAAATTGGCTATTTTAAAGTAGTCTCTTTGGCCCGGTTAAATAAGCTTGATGATGCTCGTATATTGATTGAAGAATTATCTGAGTTGGAAACCAGTTCTGTTTTTAAGGGATTAACTACAGCGTATTCGTTGGTGCTCGATCAGGAATACGAAGCCGCCTCTACCGAAGTAGCAAAACTAAGGGAACAAGCTCCTCAGAACGCTGAAGTTCTGAAATTATTAGCGCAGTTAAAATTGTCACTTAATAAACCTAAAGAAGCCGCTGACATATACAAAGACTATGTGCAGTTTTATCCTGAAGACTTACAAACAACGTTTGTATTGGCTAAGTTATTAGTCGATATAGGCGATTTAGCAGCGGCTGATCCCTATTTAGATGAGTTACTGGTAGTCAACGACCTCAATCCTCTTTTAAATCAACTTAAAGCTGCCACTTATGCTCAAAAAGGTGACTATGCTAACGCCTTAAAACGCGCCGAAATTGCTATCAATGCTAATGTTGAAGATCCGTCTATTCGTCTGATTGCTGGTTATTCGGCGTATCAATTACAAGATTACGATAGCGCCAACCGGCATTTGACCTATATTGCGGCATTGTTGCCAGATAATCACCCAGGATTGAGATTGCTGGCGGCTAGTCAATTGCAATTAGGACTCACTTCTGAGGTGGGGGATGTATTAAATCGACTGGACACACTATCTGAAGAAGATGCACCTTTGTTTTCTAAAGCCAGTTATGAATTGTTACGTGGTGGCTATGAAAAAGAAGCCAAAGCATTTATTGAGAAATCTACTGACATTAGCCGCACTGCCGAAGACTTAACCCGTCTAGGATTGCTGCAACTTTCACTAAACAATCTAGATGGCATAGTTAATTTAGAAGAGGCAGTAAATAAATCACCTGAGTTGGTGAGTGCACAAACCACGCTAGCAAAAGCTTACATAGTGACTAAGCAATATGACAAAGCGTTAGAATTGGCTAGCAATTGGAAAAATACCAGCCCCAATGATGCGAAACCCTATATGTTGGCAGGTGATGTATATACTCGGCAACAGAAATTTAATGAAGCAAAAGTGGAATTTGAGAAAGCATCAACTTTGGACAAAACGAGCCCGTCACCTAAGCTAGCGATGGTGAATTTGGCGCTAGCTCAAGAGAATGTGCAGCAGGCAAACTCGCTACTAGATGATTTATTAGTTGAATATCCTAACAGTTCATCTGCTTTAGCAACCTATTATTTGGTCAGCAAACAACAAAATAAACAGTCTTCAGGAATCGAGAAAATTCAAGCTGCTTTTAAAAGTGATCCAACCAATCTAACTACTAGGTTACTACTGGCTAGGGTTGAAGTTGTTGAGTCTAATTACCAGAAAGCTATAGAGTTATTGAATGAAGTAAAAGATCAGAAAGACTTGCCCAAAGCCTATTGGAAAACACTTGGCCAAAGCTTGATTAAAACCAATCAATTGCGTCCAGCGACTCAGCATTATGACGCGTGGTTACAAAAATCGCCGAATGATAAAGATGCGGTAGTTGGAAAACTGCTGCTACTCGATAGCCAAAATAAGTTTGAAGAAGGCGCGAATTTAACCCAAGGGTTTCTTAACAATCGTGACGATGTTCAAATGCAATTGTTGAATACTCACTTCTTACTTATGCAAGGAGATTATCCAGCTGCACAAACTGCTTATGATAAATTACCGGAAGACTTACTTGAGTTGCCAATTACTAAAGGTTTCTTAGCGCGATTTCAATTGAACAATAAACAACCAGAGTTGGCGTTAGAAAATGCATTAATCGCTTATAATTCTATGCCAAATATTAAAAATGTGATGTTGCTAGTTTTTACCTATGAAACCTTGCAGCAACCTGAAAAAAGCATTGATTTGCTTAGTCAGCATGTCGAGCAACATCCCAATGACTTAGCCGCGAAAATGTTACTGGCTGAAAGACAGATAGGTGATGATGTAACGAAAGCCATGTTAACTTATGAAGTGGCACTGCAACAAAATCCGAATAATTATATTGCAAACAATAATTTAGCATATTTGCATTTACAAAATGGTGATCTTCAAAAGGCAAAAAGCTTCGGCGAAAAAGCCGTTGCGCTGAAACCCGATAACTCTGCTGCATTGGATACGTTAGCGCAAATATTAGTAGCTGAGAAAAACTATACTGAGGCGATAAAGTTATACGATAGAGCGGTTACCGATGAGATGGATAATGAAGAAATTTATCTAAATTATGTTGAAACTTTGTTGTTAGCAGAAGAGTCGTTCCTTGCTAAACGTAAACTCGGGCAAAGGGAAATGAAACAACAAAAGTCTATCGATAGGATAAGCAAGCTAAAAGCAGATTTTGGATTAGAATAATAATTGAAGATCAGTTGTTTTTGTTTGGCTGCTAGGTTGGTAGCAGAGCTAAACGAAACGCTATGCTAGATAGAGAGAAAGGCTACTTTAGTAGCCTTTTTTACAGGTGTTGTGGATAGTCTTATATTATGAAAAAAGTCTAGCTTCGCCAGCTTGGCGTCTCTTAGATTTTAGTACCAATAAAAGTGTTATAAATCCAGGCAATGCTTGTACAAATAAGATGCTTGTTTTAGCGGTGAGACCGCCAAAAATACCGGCAATAGTGATACATATAAGTAGGAATACTTTAAGGCTTTGATTTCCGCTAATTAACGCCCAAAGCAGTCCAACCCCCAAAAAGCTATTATACAAACCTTGATTCATGGCAAGTACTTCAGACGACTTGGCGACTTCGGCCGACATTGAGAATATTTTTTGCCCCACTGGATGATTCCAAAAAAACATCTCCAACACCATTATACCTATATGTAAAAGGGCGACCATAAAGGTCATAAAACCAGCTAAAAACTTCATTAATATTACCTTGGTTAGGTTGTTGTGGCAGATGGATATTTTATAGTGTGGGAAATTGCCTTGAGTTGCAAGGCTTGCTATTGATACCACTGTCTTAAATGACAAACACTGTAGGCGCAAAAAAAGCGCCTATTGGCGCTTTTTTATATGGTTTACCAACTAGACATTATTTATTGCCTTTTTGGCCCTTCATATAACGGAAGAAGTCACTGTCGGGTTCGACCACCAAGACATCTTGTTTGCTGCTGAAACTTTTCTTATAGGCGTCCATGCTGCGTAGAAAGCTATAGAACTCAGGATCTTTTGTATAGGTTTCTGCATAAATTTGAGCTGCTTGAGCATCACCTTCACCTTTGAGTTTACGCAAGTTTCGTTCTGCATCGGCTAACATTACCGTTATTTTGGCATCAATGTCTGCTTTGATAATTTCGGCTTTTTCTTTACCTTCAGAACGATGCTCTCTGGCTACCGCTTCACGCTCTGTGCGCATACGTTCGAAAATAAAGTTACGCACTTCTAGCGGCAAATTGATTTGTTTAACACGTACGTCAACAATTCTTATGCCTAACTCATCTGAGCTTGTAGCAGCTTGCTCCATCGCTTCGTCCATCAATTCTGAACGCTCACCAGAAACAATTTGCTGAATAGTACGTGTACCAAATTCAGAACGCAGTCCATTATTCACTTTTTGTTGTAACAGTATTTCAGCGCTGGCTTTGATACCGCCAGTTGCCAAATAATACTTGGCAAAATCTTCAATTCTCCACTTAACATACAAGTCGACAATTAAATCTTTTTTCTCTGAAGTGACAAAACGATCCGGTACCTCATCTAAGGTTTGAATACGAGCATCAAGGCTAACTACGCGATCGAAAAACGGCAGTTTTAAATGTAAACCGGGCTCGAAAACTTTGGTGTCGCCAGTATCGCTATCTCTTTGTACCTTACCAAATTGGATAACTATGGCTTTGTTGCCTTCTTCTACAACAAACAACGAACCAAAAATAAGTAAGCCTAAGGCTACGATTATTAGTGCAATAAAATTTTTCATCGCTTAGTTTCTCCCACTTCGAACGCCGCTAGTACGACTGGTTCTGGAATTGGAGCTAACCGCCTGGGTATCATTGTCTTGATTCCGCAATCCTTCAATTGTACTTCTAATGTTTGCAGGAATAGTTGGTCCCGATTGGCTACTCAATATTTTATCTAAGGGTAAGTACATCATGTTTCCAGTGCCTTGTGTATCGACCAAAATTTTACTGGTATTGCCGTATACTTCTTCCATAGATTCAATGTAGATCCTGCTACGTGTCACCTCTGGCGCTGCTTTGTATTGCGGTAATAATTCTTCAAAACGCGCTATTTCACCTTGAGCTTCTAACGTTACACGTTCTTTATAAGCTTGTGCTTCTTGCGCCATACGATTAACTTGGCCACGGGCACGAGGCTCGATTTCTCGAGAGTAAGCTTCAGCTTCATTGATAAAGCGTTGTTCATCTTCTTGCGCTGCAATGGCATCATCAAAGGCTTCTTTTACTTCCTCTGGTGGTCTTGCATCCTTGAAGTTCATATCAACAATAGAGATACCCATATCGTAGGATTCGATAATACCGGTTAATTCATCACGCACTGCTTGTCTAGCGTCTTCGCGGCCGCTAGTTAATACGTCATCCATTTTTGAATGACCCACTACATAACGAATGGCGCTATCAAAAGCTTGGCTTAAACTTTCTTCTGGACTAGTCACAGCAAAACTGTATTTGTATGGTTCGAGGATGCGGTACTGAACTTCCATTTCAACACGTACTACGTTTTCGTCTTCAGTTAGCATTGAACCAGACGAAGGCATTGAGCGGATAGTCTGTACATCAACAGGTTTGACGGTATCCACAAAAGTGGGTTTCCAGCGTAAGCCTGGATCGACAAAGTGACTAAATTCACCAAAACGCAATACTACGCCGCGCTCGGCTTCACGAATAGTGTAAAAACCACTAAACACCCAGCCAATGACTATTATGCCAATAATAACGGCCATGCCAATGCCACCAAGGCTTTTACCGCCAGATGAACCGCTATTGTTACCACCACCAAACTTGCCAAACTTATTCATCAAGTTTTTGAATACCTCGTCTAAATCAGGCGGGCCTTGATCTCGGCCGCCCTTGTTTTTCCAAGGATCATTATTGTTTCCACCGGGCTCATTCCAAGCCATTATTTCTCTCCAACTAGTTAATTCAATAAATTAGGTCTAGGACCAATACGCGTATTTTAAAGTTTTTGATCTGTTAGGTTTTGCTAATGTTTCACTATATACGACTCTAAATCTGCGTCGATACGTTTTATAAGTCTGTTCCAGTCGCTTTGCTCCATTCGTACCTCGACCAACCAATTACCATTGTCCGCATAGTCTTGTGAAGCAATACAATTCATCTCAAAAAATACACCTCGCAAATTACTTTTCTGCGGCGGGATAGACAAACTATGTTGTACCATGTTTTTTGATAAACATTCAGTAATTGCTGCGAGTAATAAATCAATCCCTATTCCTTGCTGGGCAGATATCCAAACGCGGATTGGCATACCTGATTCATCACGATCTATTTTTGCACTCACACCATCCATGCGGTCAATTTTATTACAGACTATTAATTGTTGAATATCATCAGCTTCTATTTCTTCTAGTACTTCATCTACTTGTCCAATGTTCTCTTGAAACTGCTCATCAGAATAGTCAACAACATGTAATAGCAGGTTTGCTTGTTGAGTTTCCTGCAGTGTTGCTTTAAAGGCCGCAATAAGATCATGGGGGAGATGTCTAATAAAACCAACCGTATCTGCAAAAATTGCTGAGCCCACATCTTGTAACTGAATTTTTCGGAGCGTTGGATCTAAGGTTGCAAATAACTGATCTGCTGCATACACCGCAGATTGTGTCATGGTATTAAATAGCGTTGATTTACCAGCGTTGGTATAGCCTACTAATGAAATAGTTGGGATTTCAGCTCTCACTCTAGAGCGACGCCCTTGTTCTCGCTGTTTTTGTACTTTAGCGAGACGCCGCAAAATCGCTTTGATTCTTTCTCTTAATAGCCTTCTATCGGTTTCAAGTTGACTTTCACCAGGACCGCGCAGACCTATTCCACCTTTTTGTTTATCTAGGTGAGTCCAGCCACGAATCAAACGGGTACTAATATGCCTAAGCTGCGCGAGTTCAACTTGTAACTTTCCTTCATGAGTACGTGCTCGCTGCGCGAAGATATCTAAAATTAGTCCTGTGCGATCGAGTACTCGACACTTACAAAGTTGTTCAAGGTTGCGTTCTTGAGAAGGGGATAAACTATGGTTAAAAATTACCACATCAGCTTGCTGAGCTCTGACTGCATTGGCAATTTCTTCAGCCTTGCCACTACCAACAAAATAGCGGGCTTGAGGCGCTTGACGTGTGCCGGTGACAACGTCTATTGCGTTTACACCAGCTGACGACACTAGTAATTGTAATTCTAATAAATCTTCTTTGCTATTTTCATCAGCAAAATCAACATGTACTAAAACAGCTTGCTCACCTGCTGCATAACGGTCAAACAAGCCAATCTCCTAAAACCATCTAGTTTTCGTCAGCTTCCGTCTGACCAGCAGTAGGCATAGGAATAGCACGTGATGGAACAACGGTTGAGATTGCATGTTTATAAACCATTTGGCTTACAGTATTTTTGAGTAAAATTACAAATTGATCGAACGACTCTACTTGTCCCTGTAATTTAATACCGTTTACAAGGTAAATAGACACGGGAATACGCTCTTTTCGCAGCGCATTGAGGAACGGGTCTTGTAATGATTGCCCTTTTGCCATGATTTATCCTTTTTATTATTATAAATTTACCCTAATTCGGGATTATACAGAAATTCATATAGCTGTATAGACCGCTTTAGGATTGAAGTTGACTCAGTTTAATGACTTTCGACAGATTGTCAGTCGAAAACGTGTCTAACGGGTTAATATTTTCCCATCCTCTTAGCCAAGTCAACTGTCTTTTAGCTAGTTGTCTTGTAGCGGCGATAGATTTTTCTCGCATTTCGTGAAAATCGAATTCCCCATCTAAGTACTGCCACATTTGCCGATATCCTACACACCTTATAGAAGGCAAATCTAAATGTAGATCACTACGACCCTTTAATTTTTCAACTTCAGCCTGAAAACCGTTATCGACCATGCTTTGGAATCGTTGAGCAATACGCTGGTGCAATACTTTGCGATCTTGCGGAGCAATACAAAACTGCTTGATATTATACGGTATGGGGGTGGATTTAGTTTTCATCAAGTCTGTCATTGAGCGATTTGTTAGAAGATAAACTTCTAAGGCTCTGATTAAACGTTGCGGATCATTGGGGTGAATTCGCTTTGCAGACGTAGGATCGATTTGCGCCAACTGTTGATGTAATACATCCCAACCCGATGTTTCGGCTTGTTTTTCTATTGCTCTCCTAACGTCTTGATCTGACTCCGGTAACGGTGAAAGTCCATCAACTAGGGCTTTGTAATACATCATAGTACCGCCTACCAACAAAGGAATTTTGCCTTTGGCGACGCTCTCTTGCATCGCCGAAAGTGCATCTCTTCTGAATTCAGCAACAGAATAGCTCTGTGCGGGATCTAAAATATCAATTAATTTATGTGGCGCCTTTTGTAACTCAACTACACTTGGCTTAGCCGTACCTATGTCCATGCCTCGGTATATCAATGCCGAGTCAACACTGATTATTTCACAAGGTAGGTTTTCGCATAGCTCAATTGCTAAGTCCGTTTTTCCAGATGCTGTGGGCCCCATCAAAAATAGTGCCGTCGGCAAGGATTCGTTGATATCTTTGCTGACGTTATTCATAGGTAGCAAGCCACTTTTGTATATCTACTGGTTTACCTATTTTCACAATCTCTTCTTGTAGGTTAGTGGTTGAACTAATAAATTGTTGCCATAACTCCTGCGTCTGTAAAGAATCAACCTCTCCCGCAGAGGCTATGCATGTTAGCAAGTGTTCACGTACTGCAAGAGTCTCTGTTTCTTCGCAATTTAAAATCTCTTCTAAACATTCTATCCAACACAACTGCCTTAATCCTGCTGGCACTTTTCTCAAAATAATTCTATTTGGTGTCCAACCAATTTCTACACTATTGTCTAAAAGAGGTTGATATAGCGCTTTTGCTTGGGCCTGCATTGTGGCAGTAGACGCAATGGAAATCGGCATTAACAAAGGTTGACTCACGGGCATTGCGTTTGCATAACGCTTAGACATGACACTTTGTCGCAAAACATTTAATTCGACTAGGAAAAAATTTTGCACAATATTAACCAATATCTTGTTAGCCGCCACCTGCAACCATTGCCCAGTAGAGGCTGAGTCATTATTTGATTGCCCAGAGCCTGACACTGTCATTAGCTGTTGGTATTTCTTTGTTGCCTGACTTACTACTGCGGAAGAGTTGACTAAGTAATCAGATTTCGCTTTGTTCACCACAGAGTTTGAATAGCTCGCCGGTTTGACATTAGATTCACTGTAACCTGAGGCTTGTTCGTCTACTTTGGGTTTAGAGGGGTGATTTTGCAATGGCAAAATATAATCGTGCTTCGGCTCAGCTTGAGGCAATATCGTTACTTCTTGGTTTTCCTGTTGCTGACCCTGTTGAAAATATTGGTTCAAGGAATCCGTCAATGCTCTGTAGATAAAATCATGCACTAATCTAGCTTGATGAAATCTGACTTCGTGTTTAGCTGGGTGCACATTTACATCAACTTGGCTGGGTTCAAGGGTCAAATACAATACATACGTTGGAGCTAAGTCAGCAGCTATCAACCCTTCAAACGCTTGGCGAACCGCATGATTGATTAACTTGTCTCGCATCATACGACCATTCACATAAAAATATTGGAATTCACTGTGGGCTTTCGCGTGTTTAGGTTCTGCTAACCAGCCATGTAATTCAAATTGCTGGTATTGACTATTTAACTCAATGCACTGCTCTGCAAAGTCTTTACCGCAGATTGCGGCAATTCGCTTTAACTGCAATTCTGGTGTTTTCACCGCGGGGTATTTACGGAGTAATTTACCATTATGTTTAAGTTTAAAGCTCACATCAAAACGCGACAACGCAATACGCCTAACGACTTCATCGATATGCGCAAATTCAGTTTTTTCGGTGCGCAAAAACTTGCGTCTTGCGGGAGTGTTAAAAAATAAATCGACGACATCAACACTGGTACCGTCAGGATGCGCTACCGGATTGAGCTGCACTTGCATATCGCGACCCTCACAATGGGCTTGCCAAGCTTGGGATTGGTCTGCAGGTTTAGAGCTGAGACTTAATCGCGAAACTGAGCTTATACTGGCCAACGCTTCACCACGAAACCCCAAACTACATATGGCTTCTAAATCATCGAGCTTAGTTATTTTACTGGTGGCATGGCGACTTAGTGCTAAGGCGAGTTCTTCATGTACGATACCGCTACCGTTGTCTCTGATCAAAATGCGCTTATGTCCGCCTTTTTCGATATCTATTTCTATTGAGTTTGCCCCTGAATCTAAGCTATTTTCCACTAGCTCTTTCACTACAGATGCTGGACGTTCAACTACTTCTCCAGCGGCTATCTGGTTGGCTAATCTAGCGGGTAAAATTTGAATCGGCAAAAGAAGACCTTGGAATAAGTGTTTGTGAGATGGGTTAGGTGCTTGGTATGGTTAACACTTGCCCAATACGCACCACATCGGTACTGAGATTATTGGCTTTTTTTAATGTACTAACACGAACATTATAACGCTGTGCAAGTAACGATAAGGATTCTCCACTACGAACTCTATGAGTGCGTTTTTCTTGTTTCCATTTAGCCCATAACGAACCATCAGGTGGTGAACCTTTAAAGTGTTGTTTCAGTCCGTTGAATACAGACACGGCTAGTTTTTGCCTATATTGAGACCAATTAAGATTTTTTTCTTCTTGAGGGTTAGAGATAAATCCTGTTTCCACCAAAATAGAAGGTATATCTGGAGAGGTTAATACTGCAAGGCTCGCCGCTTGGGGGATTTTTTTATGTAATTTTGTCACCTTACTTAAATGTTTGATCATATCGCGACTCACGTCGTAACTAGTAGTAAGGGAGTAATCCATTGACATATCGAGAAAGGCTTCGGCAAGATAACGTTCATTAGCGGTATCTTGGATAATTTCAGCAGCCCCACCCAAAAGTTCTGAATGACGTTCAGTACGTTCCATCCAACGGCCCAATTCAGTATTGGCTCTTTTCATAGACAAAACCCATACAGATGCTCCACTTGGTTGTGGAGTGGTAAAGGCATCGGCGTGGATAGATACAAACATATCAGCTTTATGTTTTCTGGCAATTTGAGGCCGTTTGTTGGGCGAAATATAATAATCTCCGGTACGAGTCATTATCGGTTTCATACCTTTTTCTTTGGCAATCAGCTTCTCTAAACGTTTAGCTATTCCCAAAGTGACATTTTTTTCATAACTGCCAGCGCGTCCTATCGAGCCGGGATCTTCACCACCGTGGCCAGCATCGATAACAATTATTATGTCTCTATCAGTGGTGGATTTTGAATTTAATACTATTTGTGGTGCTGCAGCATCAGGATCATTTAGGTCAATCACTAATCGATCCCCATAGGGAGCGGTAGGGGGTAAAGCGAAAATATTTTTCTCAAGTTGTTTGGATAATTCAATCACTACGCGCACAGATTGAGGATTTTTAGCGGTACTGTAACGGACTTTTTTGACTAACTTACTGTCATTTACAACTTTTGAAAAATCGAAATTTTTAGGGGTGTTTTCGATGTCGATAACTAATCGTTGCGGGTTTTTTAATGTGAAGTAGGTGTAGCTTGGGGTGTTCTCCAAATCAAAAACTAAACGTGTGGTATTCGGCGAAGGCCAAATACGCAAGCCTTCGATGCTATTTTTAGCAAAACCAACAGAGCTAAAAGCCATCAGTAAAAAACTGATTAAGGTTAAATTGAGTTTTTTAAAGCTACACGTTTGCATTATTATTATTCTAGTCTAAAAGTCTAAGCAAATCCGAACCCTTTGCCGATTTTGCTTGCATCGATAACGCGCGTCCTGTTTGCGTATATTCAATACTAATGTGTAAATCCGCTAATGCCAAGAGCCCAGCGCCTTTGTCTGGCCATTCAATTAAACAAATGCAATCTGCATCAAAATAATCACGAATACCCATAAATTCTAATTCCTCAGGATCAGACAAACGATATAAATCAAAATGAAACACTCGCCAATCTGCTAATTCATAGGGCTCAACTAAAGTGTAAGTAGGGCTTTTGACCTTGCCTTTATGCCCCAATCCTTGAATAAAGCCGCGGCTAAATGTGGTTTTACCAGCGCCCAAATCGCCCTCAAGGTAGATCACCATACTTTGATGACACTGGCGTGCCAATTCTCCAGCCAATGCAACAGTGGCTTGTTCATCTAATAAGTCATAATGTCTAGAGGGCAAATCCTCAATCGTAGAAGTAATTGAATTGCTCATAGTCCGTTAACAATGGCTCGCAAAGGTTGAAATAGGTCTGTGGTAATCATACCACGTTGGCCGTATTGTAGTGCAATTCTGTCTGCTGCTTCGGCATGAGCACTCACGGCATAAACCGCGGCCTGATGGGAACTCATTCCTTGTGCTAAAAAAGAGCCGATAATACCGGTTAATAAATCTCCCATTCCTGCTGTTGCCATGCCAGGGTTACCTCCTGTGCACACCCAGCACCTTTCTTTTGAATTTGGATTATTCGATTGAATTATAGTGCCTGCGCCTTTTAGTACACATATAGCGCTAAACTTTTGAGTGATAGCTTCACTAGCCAAATACCTGTTATTTTCAATTTGTGGAATATTACAACCAAGTAAACGACTTGCTTCTCCAGGGTGAGGCGTTAGGACCAGCGCGGGTAATTGCGTAAACGTATCCAAGAGTGCTTTAGTATCACTTTCAGCCGCTAATAAATTAAGTCCATCAGCATCAATGACCAAAGGTTTAGGTTGTTCTTTAAGATGAGCCATCACATCACGGAATTGTCGCTGTGCCCACTCATCTTGACCTAATCCTGGGCCAATAATAATGTCGGTACACCATTGCAAAGCAGTTTCAAGATCTTTATCTACAATCATTATTTCTGGGCGACCTGAAGTAATAGCTAAACTACTTGCACAGTGGCAATAAACTTTCACTAACCCAGTACCGCAACGCAGTGCCGCTTCTGCACTGATTCGAATTGCCCCTCCCATTCCTTGGTTGCCGCCAATACACAACAGTTTTCCAAAAGAACCTTTGTTGGCATTGACAGGTCTTGGTTTTATTGGTTGCAACATATTCCAATCGACAAGTTGCGCGTTGCTTTTAGCAACACTAAAAAACTCAGAAGCAATGCTCAAGTCAGCATAACTAAGTTTGCCGCATATCTCTTTACCGACTCCAGTAACCAATCCAGGTTTAACTGCAATGAAAGTGACTGTCACATCCGCAACAACAGCAATTGGTAATACTTGCCCGGTGTCGGCATGCATCCCAGAAGGTAAATCTATACTCAATACAGGTTGCTTCGACTGGTTGATTTTCTGTATGACGGACTGAAAATTAGGTTTAACTTCACCTTGCACTCCGGTGCCCAACAATGCGTCCACTACTACATCAAATTCGCTAAAATCTAGCTCAGTAAATTTTAGTGTTAGACCCCCAGCGTTATTCCATTCTGATTGTGCTTGTTGCGCATCACCTTGAAGTTCTGTGTTAGGATCTTGACATACCACAATCGCCTTCATGCCCTTATTCAAAGCCAACTTAGCCAACACATAGCCATCGCCTGCATTATTACCATTGCCAGCAACTACGATAATATCTTGTGCTTTAGGCCATTGTTGTCTTAATTTTTGAAATGCGGCTTCGCCAGCTCGTTGCATTAACTCGAACATACTACACCCAGCCATTTGGGCGGCTTTAGACTCCAATAATTTGACTTGTTCTGAACTCACAATTTTATGTGCTAGAATTTCAGCCGCTTGCTCGGTTAACAGGTTTGTCAATGTCGTCTCCTAACACTTCTGAATTGTTCTCTTTGGCTGAAAATATCAAGGCTTGGGGGAAAGCGCTAGGTTTTCAACAAGTAGGTATTTGTGATGTTGATCTGGAACAACATGAATCTCACCTACAATCATGGCTGGAAAAAGGCTATGCCGGGGAAATGCACTATATGTCGGAGCACGGCATGAAACGTGCGAGACCAACAGAACTGTTGCCTGGAACCATGCGTGTTATCAGCGTCAGAATGGATTACCTACCTCCCGATGCAAAGTTTGCAGAAACATTAAAGAACAAGCAACAAGCATATATCAGCCGTTATGCTCTTGGTCGTGACTACCATAAGTTACTGCGCGCACGTCTAAAAAAGTTAGGTGAAAAAATAAAGGAGGAATGCGCAGAATTAAACTTTCGGCCCTTTGTAGATTCGGCGCCTGTGTTAGAGCATGCCATTGCCGAAAAGGCCGGGATAGGTTGGACAGGTAAGCACTCACTTACGATTAATAGCCAAGCTGGTTCGTGGTTCTTTTTGGGGGAGTTGTTTGTAGATATCCCATTGCCAGTGGATCAGGCAGCGGTTGAAAATTGTGGCAGTTGCACCGCCTGTCTGACAATTTGCCCCACGCAAGCAATTGTCGAGCCTTATGTGGTGGACGCTAGGCGTTGTATTTCTTACCTGACCATTGAGCAAAAAGGCGCGATCCCAGAACAATACCGAGCTTTAATTGGCAATCGGGTATACGGCTGTGATGATTGCCAACTGATTTGTCCATGGAATCGCTACGCTAATATTACCGATGAGGCAGATTTTCACCCTAGACAAAAGTTGATGAGCCAAGAACTTATTGAGTTATTCACTTGGGATGAAGCAACGTTTCTGAAAAATACTGAAGGATCACCCATTAGGCGTATTGGGTTTGAACGCTGGCAACGCAATTTAGCCGTGGGTTTAGGTAACGCTGAGTATTCAGAAAGCATTGTCAATATTTTGCAGGCCGCCTTGTCCGAGGCATCAGACTTAGTTAAAGAACATATTCACTGGGCATTACAACAGCATCAAAACAAAACCATACAAAAACCAATCAACCCTAGTCGCTTAACTCAAAGATTAGTCCGCAGCATCGAAAAGGGGTTAGTTCGGGACGCGTAGTCAGGAGTGCTTAGCTCGAAAAGTTTAGGTTTATCATGGCTTAATTACACATAATCTCGCACAATTTTGCGTACAGCACCGTGTGAACAAGCAATTCCTATATTTGTCTCTATATGGTCAGCGGGGTAACCATATAGACCAAAACGATTGCCTTGACTATGGCTGATTATCACAGCAAAGTTTGGATGAAAATCAATGTCTGCGCGGAAAGGATCAATAACAGGTACTTTGTATCGACCAAAATGTAACAGTCCTATTTGTCTACCATTTCGAAATATAATCTGATCAAATAATGGATTTTCAATGAGCGAATACACTGCAAATTTGGGGATTTGAACTGTGACACCTTGCCAGTCCATCTGAACTATTTGCAGCTCCTCGGCCAGTGAAGATATTGATTTGGGTAATTCAAATGTTTTCATCATTTCCCCCAGAGATCTGCAATTACTGATTAAAGCCTATAAAACAAAGATAGAAGAAAACGACAAAAACAGTTAAAAATTAAGATAGTAGTCCTTGCAAAGTACCCTATATTCTTTGGAATACTGACTTAATTCATTGTAAATAATAAGTTTTTCAGAGGTTTTATTAGTTTGGATTCGACTAAATTCTAATAAGAGTCGAGTGACAGCAGAGGAGGGTTTAGGTTGTACTTGAAGTTCCCTGTTACAAAACAACCCAACTGACTCCGCATAGTTTGTAAATAGCGGTGCTATTTCCATCGGCAGCACACAACAAAATTTGCCGTCGGTAGTAAGAAACGTGTTGACTGCTCGCAAAAGTGTAGGGTGATCTAACTCAATGGTTTGCCGTGCACTTACTCGATTTCTAGTCGAAAGAGTTTTATTGGCGCTAATATTAATCGGAAAATATGGCGGGTTACTGACAATTAAGTCATAAGCCATGGTACTAGAAAAACTTTGTAAATTAATATTATGGAAGGTTAGTCGTTGCTCCCATGGGGCATTTTTAGCATTGTTTTTCGCTTGTGAAATAGCCACTGCATCTATATCTATACCGGCAATTAAACAAGTATGCAGTGTTTTTTGCGCTAGCATAATTGCTAATAAACCACTTCCCGTGCCAATATCTAAAATTCTTTGAGAATCTTTGGTTTGAATCCAACTGCCTAACATAATGCTGTCAGTACCCACTTTCATTGCACAAGCATCATCTTCGATAGTGAATTGTTTAAACTTAAATCCCATTTTAGAAAACCTGCAAACGTATCATCTGAGCCGCTACTTCGACTGCGTCAACAGGCTTGTATTTTCTTAGACTACCAAGTAGCAACGGAGACAAAAACGGGCTTAATATACTTGCAAGTTTTTCGGCGGGCCTCATCTCTTCACGTTCACCTAATAATAAAGACGGTCTAACAGCGGCTGCATTGTTTAAACCTGACGTTCCCAATATGGCATTTTCTAATTCACCCTTAACTCGCAAGTAAAAATTAGTGCTCTTAGCATTGGCTCCAACGGAAGAAATCCAGACAAAACTAAGGGCACGTTGCGCTCTAGCGAGTTGAGCTGCAATATGCACGTACTCAAAGTCTACTTTTCTAAATGCACTTTTGTTTCCTGCTTTTTTAATTGTGGTGCCTAAACACACAAAAATATGATCACAGCCAAAGTAGCCTTGATAATCTTGTAATTTTTCAAAATCGATTACTATCGGCTGTACTTTAGCCGAACTTTGTTGGAAGAAATCATTCGTTAGGGGTTTACGCAGCAGACATGTGACAGTTCGATAGCGGTGGTCTCGGCAAAGCTGCTCGACCAATGTTTTCCCAACTAAACCTGTTGCACCTAACACCAGAGCGGTCTTTGACATTTCTAACCTGTATTTTTAAACGCGGAAGGTCTAGCTTTTAGTCTTAGCAAAGGAGCTAAGACTAAAAGTATTCAAGTTCATAGCGCTGTTACGCAAACATATGAGTAGCTAAAGTTTGTTGAATACCCACCACAGTATCTTTCTTCAACTCTTTTTCAATAGGCTTATCCTGCCCTGAAACCCAAATTTTAAGTTCGGCATCTAAATCGAAGTGCCCTGCAGTTTCGATTTTAAATTGTGTGATCGCACGGTAAGGAATTGAATGGTAATCCACTTTACGGCCTGTCATTCCTTGCTTATCAATCAAGATAAGGCGTTTGTTAGTGAATACGTACATATCTCTCACTACTTTAAAAACTTGCTGAATGTTTTCAGTTTCACCAATTATCGGCGCTAATTCTTCTGCCACTTCATTGACATCAATTTCTGAAGCGTTGCCGAGTAGAGCATCAAGTAATCCCATTTCTAAATCCTTCAAATATTTAATAGGCAATCAGCATAATTGTTGATGCGAAAATAGCAACTACAAGCTACCATCATGCAACGTTATTTATCCCTGATGATGATCCTAAATTTATGCCCATGTCCAATCTAACTTTTGCTGATGTGCAAGCTGCCGAGAAACGTATTAGACCCTATGTTAAAAACACACCCATACTGGAATCTCAATTATTAAATAGTTGGTTAGGTCACAAAATTTTGTTCAAAGCAGAATGTTTCCAAACCACTGGGGCGTTTAAGTTACGTGGTGCGTTAAATATGATGTTAAAGGCCAAAGAGGATGGAAAACTAGGCACTAAAGTCATTGCAAGCAGTTCGGGAAACCACGCCCAGGCAGTGGCTTACGCCGCTAAAGTGTTAGGTGTAAAGGCAACAATTTATAGTGCCCAGAATATTTCAAAAGTGAAAGCCGCAGCCACACAATATTATGGCGCGACTCTGGACTTAAGTGCTTCTCGCAAAGAGGCGGACGAAAAGGTCGCAGTGGCGGCAAAAAAGGCTGGAGTGTTATGGATGCCGCCTTTTAATCACAAAGATATAATCGCAGGTCAAGGTACGGTTATGCTCGAGGCTCTCGAACAAACAGATGCAGTTGACAGTGTTTTTACACCAGTAGGTGGGGGCGGCTTAGTATCGGGCACTCTGGTCAGTACAAGATCTGTAAGCCCAACCACCAAGGTTGTTGGAGTTGAACCTTTACTCGCCAATGACGCTGCAGAATCTTTACGTATTGGGGTTATTCAGTCTTTATTGGCGCAGCCAAATACCCTAGCTGATGGTGCCGCTACCTTACAAGTGGGAGAAGAAACCTTTCCTCACTTACAAGCGTTAGATGGTTTTTATGAAATTGATGAAGAAAAAATTGCCTATTGGACTCAGTGGTTGCAGCACTTGCTAAAGGTGCACGTTGAACCCACTAGCGCGATGAGTATGGGGGCTGTTATTGAATGGCTTAAGTCACAATCTAAACCACAAAAAGTATTGGTAGTATTATCTGGCGGTAATATAGATCAACAAAAGATGTGTCAAATATGGAAACACGACCACTTGCAACATGTACCTAGTTTATTGATTTAACGCGAAAATTTGATTTGGCTCTATGCTTAGTATAATTTGTATTCACCATAAGGTTTTTGGAGGGAGTAGCACATTGCGGAGTTATTTAGCGATCATAATACTTTTTCTTCTAGAATTTACTCCAACTATAGTTACTGCCAAAGAAGGCGTTTTTTCGAATGCTAACTGTACTATTGTTTATTCTTTAAAACGTTCTGCTGACAAATATTTCAATGACGAAATTTCCCAATTGCAAACACAAATCAAAGAACAAAAGATCCAATTTATTGATTTGAATAATTGGCGCAAACTAGCTCCTCATATAGAAATAAGCGGTAGGTATCGTAATTTATTACGTCATCAATACGACCTACCAAAAAACATGAACCAAGCAATCGTTATCGATTCAAAGGGGCAGGAATTGAGTCGTTATAGCGGTTCAGTCACACTTGTTAATGGGCTAATGGATTGCAACTAGAACATATCTTGCTCGATAATTTTTATCTCAATGACTAACTCTTTACAGTTTATTTTTGCTAATCGCGTGAATTTTTTGCATCTAGATTGATTCTAGGGCAAGTTAAGTAAAACTCTTATTTGGATTTGCTCGTGAAATTAATAGTCACTATTTGTTTGTTATTAGTCAGCTCCATAACCTTAGCCGCTCAAACTCATATCAAAAATATTAAGGGCTATACCTTAAATAATTCCGGCGAGCTAATTCGCTTTTCAAATCTGGTTTTTGATGGCGGTAAAGTAGTGGCTATTGGTGGCTTAGAGCTCGAACAAAATTTCCCAAATGCTACTCAAATTGACGGTAAAAATAAAATCTTGTTACCAGGCTTAATCGACTCCCATGGACACGTAATGGGGTTAGGTGCAAGCATATTACAAGTCGATTTGCGTGAGAGTCAGTCAGCACTAGATGCCGCAAAAATGGTGCAGGCATATGCCAAAAGCCAACAACAATCACCTTGGATAATTGGCCGAGGTTGGAATCAAGTCTTGTGGCCAAGTAAAGCGTTTCCTAATGCCAATTTATTAGATGAATATGTTAAAAACAAACCAGTGATGTTGTCGCGGGTAGATGGTCATGCCAGTTGGGTGAATAGCAAAGCCCTTGAAATTGCGGGTATTACTAAAGATACATTGGATCCACCGGGCGGGAAAATCATGCGTGACGAACGCGGTAATCCTACCGGCATTTTAATTGATAATGCAGAAAATTTGTTACTTAAACATTTGCCGAAAACCTCTGAAGCAACCTTAGCAGCACAACTAAATGCTGCAGGTAGTCACCTTCTGTCTGAAGGCATAACGAGTGTGCATGATGCAGGCATGGGGAAAGCCGTTTATGACTACTACAAAAAACGCGTAGCGCAGCACTCACTACCGATACGTATTTATCCTATGATTGCGGCAACGTCTCCGGTACTCAAGCAACTATTAAAAACTGGTCGTGTACAGGATCAATACGATTGGTTGTCTATCAGGAGTGTTAAGGCCTACGGTGATGGCGCTTTGGGGAGCCGCGGCGCTGCATTGCTTGAACCATACTCTGACGCGGCAGATAACAGTGGGTTGTTGCTGACTCGAGAAAGTGATCTACAGCCTCTGTTTGATTTAGTTTTGGGTAGCGGATTCCAACTTAATTTCCACGCCATTGGAGACAGAGCCAACCGCTTAGCTTTAGATCAGTTTGCGGATAGTTTTAGTCGTGTGGGAGGTCGTTCATTGCGAAACCGCGTTGAACATGCCCAAGTTATCAATATTAATGACATTCCTCGTTTCAAAACGCTAAACATTATCCCAGCTATGCAGCCTACTCACGCGACTAGCGATATGAATATGGCGCAAGATAGGTTGGGAGCTACAAGACTAAGAGGGGCCTATGCATGGCAAAGCTTTTTGAAGCAAGGTTCTCCGGTTGCTTTTGGCTCTGACTTTCCTGTAGAGCTTTCTAACCCGTTTTTTGGTTTACACGCAGCTGTCACTAGGCAAGACCGCAATAATCGCCCAGATGACGGTTGGATACCTAGTGAATCAGTCACTGTCAAACAAGCGTTTCGAGGATTTACATTAGATGCCGCTTACGCTGCTCATCAAGAAAATATATTAGGTGGATTAACTGTTGGTAAGTGGGCAGACTTTATTCTGATAGATCGCGATATATTTTCAATTGCACCGCAAGATATTTGGAAAACTCAAGTGCTTGAAACCTGGATTGCTGGCGAAAGGCGGTTTTTAAAGGGGCAATAGTTTTAAAATAGAACTAACGGGTTATGGGTTGTGAGTTAGAGGTATTTGGTTTTCTCATATACGCGCAATTTTCCATGTTACCTGGAAAATGGGGTTCGGGATAATCTGTTTCAACAAAACCCAGTGACTGATAACAACGGTAGGCAATCTCGTTATCTCTGAAAACAAAAAGTGAAGCGCCTTTGGCTGATGAGTCATGTAAATAGGCTTGTTCGAGAAGGGCATTGATAAGTATTTTTGCTAAGCCTTTACCGCGAAATATTGGGTTAACAGCAAGCCTCCCAAGATGATGATGTTCTAATCGTCGATAGTATTGGCCAAATGCTAGTAATTGTTGCTTATCATTTAGTAGGCAAAACGAATTGAAATGTTTGTCGGTTAACAATTTAAGAAAGGTTTTGTTAGACATAGGGTAGGTCATGTTTGGACCTCCCCATGTATAAACTGCATGATGATCAGCAAACCAATTCTTAACCTGCAAACATTGTTGTTCGTTAGCGGGAGTAATGGTCACTGGTTTAGCCTTTTGAACTATTGTCCATTATATAAAGTCGTGATCCACTTTTGTTCAGTGATAAAACTCCATGACCAATCTTTGTATTTCTCGCCTAGGCCAAGTTTTACTGCATCTTCAACACTTACACCTTTATCTTTCATGCCTTTAACCATAGCTGCGGTAGCAACAATCATATCCAGCGCTTTTTGATAATCAGCTTTAGAGGCTAAGTTACCATGGCCTGGGATGATTTTTGTGTCGTCTTTTAGCATACCAATCAGTTGCGTGACGTTCTTAATATAGCCAGAAACCGTACCCCCACCATTTAAGTCAATATAAGGAAAGCGGCCTTCAAAGAATAAATCTCCAGAATGCAAAACATTGGCTTTTTCAAACCAAATCACGCTATCGCTATCGGTGTGACCAGCGGGTAAATGCATGACTTTTATCGTGTCGCCATTAAAATGAAACGTTATGCCTTGCTGGTAAGTGACTACAGGTAATTCACTATGGGTATGGTCTTTTTTATTCGCCAATCTTTTTCGTACATTATCATGTGCGAAAATGGTGCTACCCTTAATTTCCCTAAAGTATGCATTAGAACCAGTGTGGTCACCGTGATAGTGAGTATTTACAACATATTTCATAGGTGTTTTTGCAATATCGCCGATAGCATTCGCGATTTTTTCGGCCAGTGGTGCAAACTGATCATCAATAATTAAGATGCCTTCTTCACCAGCAGATACACCGATATTTCCGCCCATGCCATTCAAAATATGTACTGAACCACTGACAGGTTGACTGGTTATTTCAACATTTGCAAAGTCGTCTTGGGCAAATGTTGAGCTACTAGCAAAAAGTACACTAATAGTAGTAAACATCAGAAATTTAGAGATCATGAGTAATATTCCTTCGTTAATAATAAGTAAATCTAGACGTTTATAACAACTAGATACAAACTATGTTGCAAATAAGAATTTTAAGATAACCCGCATGTATCAAATTACAAAACGTATTAGCTTTATTTTCTTTGTCATTAGTTTATTAACCGCGTTTTATATCAATTTTAATGTCAATCCAACTTGGGTTGAAACACAGTTGCAATATCAAACTTACAACAATGAAAATGGGCAACTAGCGTATCGCGCAAGTGGTCAAGAAGTATTGATTGAAGATGTGATTGCATATGGAGATTCACCCCTTAGGCAATCAGTACTAGATACGCAACAAACTCAACCATCAATTAGTGAACATTGGGTATATAAAAATAGTCCCGACGATCTAGCGTTAATAAAAGCGGATTTTCATTTTGGTTTTTGGTCATTATTACCGGCGTTCGTGGCGGTGGTATTGTGTTTGATGACTCGAGAGCCCTTAGTGGCTCTGTTTGGAGGCATAGTAATTGGTGCGGTGATGTTGGGACGATTTGATATCACTCATGAAGTTTTTATTCCAAACATGGCTACATCGAGCGCGGCCTCCATTTTAATTCTATATCTGTGGTTACTTGGGGGACTAATGGGGATCTGGGCCAAAACGGGCGCGGCTAAGGCATTTGCTGATCATATGAGTCAGCATTATGTTAAAGGACCACGTTCGGCCAAACTGGTGACGTGGTTCTTAGGTTTGGTGTTTTTTCAAGGTGGCACCATGAGTACAGTATTGGTGGGTACAACTGTCAAACCCATAGCTGATAAGGCTGGCGTTAGCCATGAAGAACTCAGTTACGTGGTTGACTCTACCGCATCCCCCATAGCGTCTATCATTGCGTTTAATGCGTGGCCTGCTTATATACAAGCTTTTTTGTTCATACCCGGGGTGGCAATATTGGCTACAGAAAATGATAGGATCGCTTTCTTTTTCTCCAGTATCCCCTTTAGTTTTTATGCCATTTTTGCGGTTTTAGGTACATTGTTATTGAGCCTAAATATTACCACTTTTAGTGGTTCACCTCTTAAAAATGCAATCAAACGTGTGCATGAAACGGGAGAATTAGATGCCCCCAATGCCTCACCTATCAGTGCTAAAGAGTTGCATCAAAGCCAAGTTCCCGCAGGATACAGTGCGCACCGTTTGGAATTTATTTTACCTTTGGCTAGTTTGATCGTTATTGTGATCGCTTC
The DNA here is from genome assembly GCF_018861065.1 of Paraglaciecola arctica. Lineage (GTDB taxonomy): Bacteria > Pseudomonadota > Gammaproteobacteria > Enterobacterales > Alteromonadaceae > Paraglaciecola > Paraglaciecola arctica_B. The sequence goes on along the minus strand of NZ_JAHKQO010000036.1, from coordinate 670,080 downwards.
CTTTTTTGTCACAGGTACTCCACAAATTCATTGGGCATTTTCGGGCGCATTGTTTCTGTCAATTTTTGTAGCTTTAGCAAAGGGAATGGCGCTCAAGCATGTATTGGAAGGTTTTGGGAATGGATTAAAAGGCGTGGTGGTTGCCTCGGTTATTTTGATGTTTGCTTTAACCATAGGTGTGCTTAGTAAGCAGCTGGGAGGAGGAATTTATTTAGTTGAATCTTTAGGTGAGCATATTCCGTTTTGGTGTTTACCGATAATTTTACAGCTAATGACTATGGTTATCGCATTTTCAACTGGAACCAGCTGGGGCACTTATGCCATAGCGTTTCCATTAGGGTTGCCCTTAGCTTGGACCATAGCCCAGACGCAAGGACTAGATAATCCCGAGCTCTTTATGATGGTGTGTTTTGCGACAATTTTGAACGGTAGTGTCTATGGGGACCAATGTTCACCTATTTCAGATACCACTATATTAAGCTCAATGACCACGGGGTGTGACCTAATGGATCATGTTAAATCTCAAATTGTGCCTGCCTCTTATGCTGCGTCGCTCGCAGCCTTATTGTGGACAGCTACAGTGGCAGTGTTTGCTTAAAGAAAACTCAATTAACTTTAATGTTGAGAAAGTGTGCGTTGAATGGCGCAGGCTTTTTCAAAACATTGATAGAACTCTTGGTCTTTAAAGGGTTTCAATAGATAATCAGAATATTTTCTGGCGCTCATTTTATCTTTGAATTGATTAAAAGCAGTGATAAACACTATGCTTGTTTCTTCTGGCAGTTGTTCGGCTACCGTTATGCCATTGATAATCGGCATCTCAATATCCAATAGGACTATTTGAGGTTGGTATTGGTTGGCTAGCTGCAATGCCGACTTTCCATTGTCGGCTTCATATACTTTATCTACGCCAGTGCACTGCGCCAAAAGATATTTTATGGTTTCTCTGGCTAACTGCTCATCATCAACTATCAAGACGTTAAACATTAGCAACACAAATAGGAATAACTAACGTGGTTTCAAAAAAACCTTCGCGGTCGCTGCATAAATCTAGGCGATAGTCTTTATACAATTTTTTTAAACGGTCTTTGGTGTTTGAAACACCGATACCAAAGCCTTTGTGTTGGTCATTCTCTGCAACTCTATTAGTTAACTTTACCAGTAATTGGTCGCCATTACGGCTAACCTTTAAATCTACAAGATTTTGATTGGACTCGAGTTGAGAGCCATGTTGTACCGCGTTTTCAACTAAAGGATGTAGCAGCATATTAGGAATTTCGACCTCTAAACAGCAGTCTTCGACAGATATTTTTACATCTAACTTATCAGAAAAGCGCATTTGTTGGATACACAGGTAGTTTTTGATAAACGCAATTTCTTCTTTAACCTTAGAGTTCGTATTATGCTTATGTTCGAGAATTTTCCGTAACATACTACTCAATTCTGCTAATGCCTGTACCGCTTCTTCATCGCGTTTTAATCTAATTAGGCTGACGGCAGTATTGAGTGCATTAAATAAAAAATGCGGGTTCAGTTGGGTCCTTAGTGTTTTAAGTTGCTCATCAATAAGTGCTGTTTGAAGGTTTTTAAAGTCTAGTTTCTCTTGAATCCGTTTATCGTGAAAACACAAACCAAGAATCATGCTTAGTAAACCAAAACAAATCAAAAGATCAAGTTGCATAGTAGTGGATAACATTTGCAATAAAAACGGAATAAAAGTAGCGAAGTCAGCTTGCGTAATAACAAAATAAAGCGCTGTAGAGCTGAGCCAATTAGCTACAAGTAATAGTCCCATACTAATGGTGTGCAATATTATCCGTTGCTTTATTGGTCTTTGTTTGGACTCGATAATTTTTGTCAATGTATACAAGGTAATGGTGTGGAATATGTATGCAATAAACCAAGGACTTAATTCATACCAACCAACTAGCCAACCAAGAGCGTCTTCATTACCTTCGAACGCTCTGAATTGAAGGTGCGCATATATAGCATGTACTGCAAGCCAAATTAATGTAGCGCTCATGGCAAAAAAGCGGCTTGGTAAGTTCGCTCTGAAGAGTGTTGCCGTATCTGCGTAAAATTTGCCTATTGTATGATTCAACATATAGTGAACTGGCAGTTATCTAACTAACGTTGCTAGTGCTATTTTGCAGTTGGGAATAGCGTGAAAATCACTTAATAAACTTGAATCTTGGTACATATTGTTCTCCTAACTTAACGTCTTCAGTAAACATATCTAAAGGCCTAACCCATAGATTTCTTTCACCATAAAGTGGTCGATAGACTACTAACTCTGTTTCATCTTCAGAATGTTTGGCTACCCCTATAACTTCGTACTCGTTACCTTTGTAGTGGCGGTAACGCCCATTTGCTAAAGACATTTTCACACTCCTTATTGTTGATTTAGTGCATGACTTTTCGTGATCCTATACTGCTGCCTACCCACCACTATAAGTTGAATTACAATAATGACAAAGCTCGCAAACAGTAATCCTTGCCATTCAACTAAATTGAGAAATAGTCCCGCACTCAAAGCGGCAGTGGCTTGACTACCGAACACCAAAAACTCATTTAAGCCTTGTACTTTAAATCGTTCTACTGGTTGGTAACTTTGGGCCAATAAGACAGTTCCTCCAACAAATAGGAAATTCCAACCAATGCCTAAAAGTACTAATGCTCCCCAATAGCTCAACCACTCGTTACCAGTAAGTGCGACCAATATAGTGCAGGTATAGGCGAATAGACCAATATAGATGATTCTTGACGTTCCCAATATGTTAATCAACCATCCACTAAACAAAGAGGGGAAAAACATCGCAAATATATGGCTCTGTATTACCCACTTTGTATCCTGCAACGAAAAGGCTTCATGAACGTGCATATGTACCGGGGTGGCAGTCATAATAAAGCTCATTAGAGCATACCCTACAACTGAAGCTGATACTGCAAGAACAAATACAGGCTGTTTCACTATTTGACTAAGTTCTCGGCCTGTATTCGCAGACTTTTCTGAAACTAGATGTGTATTGGTAATCTGCGTAAACAACAAGCTACATAACAATAGAATGCCCGCCATAAGAAAAAATCCGCCGACAAAGGATTGTGCTGTGAATATTTGACCAATAGTAATTAATTCTGGTCCCAATATGGCCGCAACTAGGCCACCCAATAACACAGTTGATGCAGCTTTAGGCATCATTTCAAGACCCACTGACTCCATTGCAGCAAATCTAATTTGCTGAATAGCTGACAACATCAACCCCAACAAAAAAGCGCAGAATACTAGTCCTGTAAAACTATGGTGAATAATGCTAAACGCAGCCAAAAGTGTTGCTAGAGCACCCACTAAGGTTGCGGCAATAAAGATAGGTTTACGACCGAAGTGTTGCATCAAACGGGTAATGGGTAAAACGCCGATTGCAGTTCCAACTATGCTCATTGCTAAGGGTAATGTAGACCATGCAGGATCAGGGGTAAGCTTGGCTCCTAGTACGCCACCTGCTAATACCATCATAGTGCCGGTGCTCATCGCTAGCGCTTGGATTAGGGTTAATAGCCATACATTCGCGGGCATTTTCGACACTTAAATCATTCCTTACGACTATGAGGTTGAATTTGGTGAGCTAGTGTAACGATTTGTCAGATATTAATCTTCAGTAGATGGAAATGAAAAAACTAATTGCCTGTTATCTTCAGGATCGGCTAAACCTACATGTACTCCTACTAGTCGAATTCCTCTGTTGTTTTGTCGTGCGAGGCCTTCCGTTAAAAGTTCTATGAAATAGTCTTGGTCCAATTGCTGGCATTTATGTTCGACAGTTGTTTGTTGAAAGTCACTGAATTTTAGCTTAATTCCCTGACTTTGAATCGGGCTCTTAGTTTTGCTCAGCCGTGTTTTTAAAAGAGGGTAAAGGCTATCGAGCATTTTAATACACTCCTCTTTGCTATGGATATCTTGCGCTAAGGTTCGCTCTACCCCCACAGACTTGCGTTGTCTCGATAGGCTCAGGTTTCGGTCGTCTAAACCATGGCTACGGTCCCATATTATTGAACCAAATTTACCGAATCGTTTTATTAAGTCTTCGAATGGAAAGTGGCGTACATCGGCACAAGTATGTAGGCCAATGTCGTTTAATTTACCTAAAGTCACTTTACCTACCCCAGGAATTTTACCTAATGGTAATGCAATTACAAATTCGTCGAGTAGGTCAGGGGGAACGACACAAATCCCATTAGGTTTATTCTCATCACTGGCAATTTTAGCGACAAACTTACAAGGGGCTACTCCGGCAGAGGCAGTAAGTTGCGTTTCTTCGAAAATTGCACGGCGTATATCTTCAGCTATTAAAGTAGCGCTGCCAGAGAACAGTTCACAGTCAGATACGTCTAGGTAGGCTTCGTCTAGTGATAAGGGCTCAATTTTGTCTGTATAGCGACTGAATATTTCACGTATTTGTTGGGATATTTCGCTATATAGGTTCATTCTCCCTGGCACCAACACTAACTCAGGACAGAGTTTCAGTGCATGGGCTGTGGCCATTGCAGAGCGTACCCCAAACTTCCGTGCTTGGTAATTACAAGTAGAAATGACACCTCGTCTGTCGGTACTACCTCCGATTGCTAAAGGCACATTGCGATATTCAGGATTATCGCGCATTTCAACGGCTGCATAATAACAATCCATATCTATGTGAATGATTTTGCGCAAATTATTCCTGAGAATATAACTGTATATAAAGTCAGTATTTTGCCGAAATAATTTAAAATATCAACATAAAAAACGTCAGACTAGCTGGCGTTGATAGGGTATTTTAGTTTTAAAACTGTTTATAGAATTTGGTTCTTTTTCCATTCATTCAATTTTGTTTGTCGAGCTTGTTCCTTTTCAATGCGCATCTTCTTGCGGTCACAAGGTTCAGGGCAGTCACAGGCCTTATCGATTCCCAATGCGCCTAAGCCACCGCAACTTCCGGCAATGGTTTTTTGTTGAACGATATACCCCACGGCCATTGCAACTACGACTACGAGAAAAAACACAAATGCGAGTATAAAGGTACTCATAATTAGTCTCCAATTAATTGAAAATGGGGTTAGTGGATAGTAACAAGCTTGTCAAACATCGCGCTAGTATACTCTTTAAACCCCTCTTTTTCCTTAGTGATCAATAGAACGGCTAAGTCATATTTTTCTGACAAAAGTAGTGCTTTTTCTTTTCCCATCACATTCAAAGCTGTCGCTAGACCATCAGCAGTCATTGAAGAGGGAGCCACCACAGTAACCGACACTAAATTATGGTTAATGGGTGCACCTGTATTGGGATTAATTAAATGGGAATAGCGCACTCCAGCATCTTCATAATAGTTTCGATAGTCACCTGAGGTAGCGATAGCATTGTTGCCAACACTGATGATACGTTCTACAGCTCGTTCTTTGGTTAGCGGTTTTTCGATTGCCACTCGCCAAGGTTGACCATTGCTTTTTCTCCCTGATAGTCGCATTTCTCCACCTACTTCTACTAGGTAGTCATGAATATTATGTTTCTCTAATATGTCAGCCATCTGATCGACACCATATCCCTTGGCTATAGTAGATAAATCGACATATAAATTAGGGTGAGTTTTTCTTGCCGAATTTTCGCGTATTTCTAGGCGTTGCAAACCAACTCGTTGTCTGGCGGCCATAATTTCGGCTGCAGAAGGAATTTTATCAGGACGAGCTTTGGGGCCAAATCCCCATAGGTTAACCAATGGCCCGACTGTGACATCAAGTATGCCATCACTTAAGTCGCCTAGGCGTTTCGCTTCTCTCATAACGTAAATAGTTTGTGCTGATAAAGGAAATGGTTCCGTGCTATTCCATTGGTTGAAGCGACTTAACTCAGAGTCTTGAATATAGGTAGACATGAGCTGGTTAATGTTGATCAATTCTTGGTTTATCTCTGCCTGTAACTCGGACGGAGTTATGAGCTCGGTCGGTGCGTATTTTAGATTATAGGTGGTACCCATAGTCGGGCCAGAAAGGTGAACTTCTGCCGGTGGTTCGCCGCACGACACCAAAAACAATACGCTAAAAGTGATTAACAATAGAGGTTTTTCATAAACGTCTTTTAAATTCACAACATTTTTCCATAAGAAAAGGGGCATTAAGCCCCTTTTAAAGTTATATAAACGAACTTAGAGTTTAACCGCCGAAGTCATCCAACATAATGTTTTCGTCTTCTACACCAAGCTCTTTCAGCATATTAATGACTGCCGCATTCATCATAGGAGGACCACACATGTAGAACTCACAATCTTCAGGTGCTGGGTGATCTTTCAGGTAATTCTCTAACAATACGTTATGAATAAAGCCTGTATCACCTTCCCAGTTATCTTCAGGCTGGGGATCAGAAAGAGCAACATGCCAAGTAAAGTTGTCGTTCTCTTTTTGTAGCATATCGAAATCTTCTACATAGAACATCTCACGGAGTGAACGAGCACCATACCAGAAAGTCATCTTACGTTTTGATTTTAAGCGACGTAATTGGTCGAAGATGTGCGAACGCATTGGCGCCATACCTGCACCACCACCAACAAATACCATTTCTGCGTCAGTATCTTTAGCAAAGAACTCACCGAAAGGTCCAGATATGGTGGCTTTGTCACCTTCTTTAAGGCTCCAAATATATGAAGACATTTTACCTGCTGGCAAAGATAAGTTGTTCGGCGGCGGTGAAGCAACACGCACGTTCAACATAATAATGCCTTCTTCTTCTGGGTAGTTAGCCATTGAATAAGCACGGATAGTTTCTTCATCTACTTTTGACTCGATGTTGAAGAAACCAAAACGTTCCCAATCTCCACGATATTCTTCGGGGATATCAAAGTCTGAATATTTAACATGATGAGGTGGAGCTTCGATTTGAATATAACCACCGGCACGGAAAGGCACACTTTCACCATTAGGGATCTTAAGTTTAAGCTCTTTAATGAAGGTCGCTTTGTTATCGTTAGAGATAACTTCACAATCCCATTTTTTAATACCGAAAATTTCTTCTTCTAGTTCGATTTCCATATCTTGTTTGATAGACACCTGACAAGATAAACGACAACCGTGCTTCGCTTCTTTCTTGCTAATATGATCAAGTTCAGTAGGCAAAATCTCACCACCACCTGATTTAATATCAACACGACACTGGCCACAAGAACCACCGCCACCACAAGCAGAAGACACAAAGATACCAGCATTAGCAAGAGCGCCTAATAATTTGTCACCAGGCTGTGCAGTGATTGACTCTTCTGCTCCGCCGTTGATAGTAATAGTGACTTCGCCTTCTGGTACTAATTTAGATTTTGCAAACATGATAATAAACACTAACGCTAAAACAATAGCGATAAACATGCCTACACCAAGATAAATTTCATTTGGATTCATTAAAATACTCCCAGACCGCTTAAAGCGACACGCCAGTAAATGATTGGAAACCCAGAGCCATCAAGCCGGCGATCATAAATACTGATCCCAAGCCTCTGATGCCTTCTGGCATGTCAGCATATTTCAGCTTTTCACGCACTGCCGCTAGTAAGGTAATGGCAATTGCCCAACCTAAACCACTGCCAATACCGTAAACGATGCTTTCGCTAAAGTTGTATTCACGTTGTACCGCAAATGCTACCCCACCAAATATTGCACAGTTAACCGTAATCAAAGGTAAGAAAATACCTAGGGCGTTATACAAAGCAGGGAAAAACTTATCCAAGCTCATTTCTAAAATTTGCACTAACGCAGCGATGACACCAATAAAAGTTAAGAAACTTAAAAAGCTTAAATCGGCGTCAGGAAAACCAGCCCAGCCTAAAGCGCCTGGCGCTAAGATATTCACAAATATGACCTGATTTACAGGGACTGAGATACCTAACACCACAATCACTGCTACGCCCAAACCCATTGCTGTTTTTACTTTTTTAGATACGGCTAAAAAAGTACACATCCCTAGGAATAATGAAAGTGCCATGTTTTCAATGAAAACTGACTTTATAAATATACTTAAATAATGTTCCATGAATTACTCCTTCGGCTCTACTTGTTCAGGACGAATAGTACGAATTACCCAAATCAAGCCACCAATCAAAAAGAATGAGCTGAAAGGTAAAATCAATAGGCCATTACCTTGATACCAACCACCATTTTGAACGAGTTCAAATATAGGGAAACCTAAAATTGTACCGAAACCAAATAGCTCTTTTATAGTACCGATAATAATCAATACCATAGAGTAACCAAGACCATTACCAATGCCATCTAAGAAAGACATAAAAGGTGGGCTCTTCATTGCATATGCTTCGGCTCGACCCATTACGATACAGTTAGTAATAATTAAGCCGACAAACACCGATAGTTGTTTCGAAATTTCGTAAGAATATGCTTTCAATATCTGGTCAACTACTATTACCAAAGAAGCAATAATTGTCATTTGAATAATAATTCGAACGCTAGAAGGTATCTGAGTACGAATTAGCGAGATAAATAAACTAGCAAATGCTGTTACAGCAGTTAATGCCAAAGACATCACCAAAGCCGTTTCTAGTTTAGTTGTAATTGCAAGCGCTGAGCAAACGCCCAAAATTTGCAATGCAATAGGGTTATTGTCGAGAACGGGTCCGAACAATACCTTTTTCATTTCTTTAACGTCAGCCATTGTGTGAACCCCTTACGATTTCCAAGTCTGATTTTTAAGATACGGTCCAAAACCGTTCTTACCTAACCAATATGACAGTGTATTCTGCACACCATTGCTAGTTAACGTTGCACCAGAAAGTGCATCAACTGCATACGGGTCAGATGGGTTAGCGTTTTTCTTGATCTTAATAGCAACATCACCTTGATCAAATAATTGCTTGCCGTCCCACTTAGCCTTCCAGCTTGGGTTCTGAACTTCGCCACCTAATCCAGGGGTTTCTTTTTGCTGATAATAAACCAGCTCACGCACTGTGTTGCCGTCTGAGTCTATTGCTAAGAAACCATACATTAAGTCCCAAAGACCACTACCATGAACTGGTAAAATAATACGCGTCACTTTACCCGCATCATCTTTCACTTCATAAATACTGGCGATGCTTGCACGCTGTTGAAAACCAACATTACTGCCTTCAACTTTAACTGAGTATTCAGGCATTTTAGCGGCTTTATACATGTCGTAGTTGTCACTTGGCTTCTCAACATATTGACCTGTTGCTAAATCAATATACTTTTCATCTACGTACTTTTCGAACGTACCGGCGATATCGCCAGCGGCTTTATCAGCTAAACCAGCGGCTTCGATGATATTAGATTGTTTGTCTAATGCTGCGTTTGTTTCTTGCATAGAGCGCAGGCCAACAGCCGCACTGGATACAATGATCGAACAAACTAAACATACAGCAACAACAACACCTACTGTTTTTCCTAGCGTTTCTTTTTTAGCCGACACGAGCGATCCTCCGTTTAATATTGCTTTGGGCAACAAAATAATCGAATAAAGGCGCCCATAAGTTAGCGAATAAAATAGCTAACATCATACCCTCTGGGAAAGCTGGATTGATAACACGTACCATCACACACATTACACCAATTAAAATACCGTAGGCCCATTTACCTTGGTTGGTAAACGATGCTGAAACAGGGTCGGTAGCCATAAAGAACATACCAAAGGCAAATCCACCTGTGACTAAGTGCCAGTACCAAGGCATAGCAAACATGGCGTTAGTGTCACTGCCAACTAGGTTAAGTAGAGTACTTAGCGCAGCACCACCTAACAACACACCAAGCACGATGCGCCATGATGCGATTCGCATATAAATTAAGAATAAACCACCTAAAGCAATGGCTAAGGTTGACACTTCACCAACAGAACCTTGTAAGTTACCGAAGAAAGCGTTCCACCACTCAGCACTCATACTCCAATCTGAGATATTACCAGCAGCAGCTTGACTTAAAGCTGTAGCGCCAGAATAACCATCCGCAGCCACCCAAATTGAATCACCAGAGATTTGTGCAGGATAAGCAAAATAAAGGAAAGCACGACCAGATAAAGCTGGGTTTAAGAAGTTACGACCTGTACCACCAAATATTTCCTTCGCGATAACTACGCCAAAGGTAATACCTAACGCAGCTTGCCAAAGAGGGATAGTTGCCGGTAGTGTCAGTGCAAATAAAACCGAAGTAACAAAGAAGCCTTCGTTGATTTCGTGTTTACGTACAGAGGCAAACAATACTTCCCAAAATCCACCCACTATAAATACAGTGGCATAAATGGGTAAGAAGAAACATGCGCCGTATAACATCATACCAAGCCAAGTACTCTCAGCATTCAGCTGACCACCGAACATTTCGAACAAGCCTGCTTGCCAAAACGCTGTTGCGGTATCGGCCCAAACTGCACCACCTAAAATGGCTTCGTGAGCTTGTGCACCCACGTTATACATGCCGTAAAACATTGCTGGGAATGTTGCCATCCACACCATGATCATTATACGTTTTAAATCGATACTATCTTTAACATGAGTGGTCGATTTATTGACTGTACCTGGGGTATAAAAAATAGTTGCCGCAGCTTCATACAGGGCATACCACTTTTCGTACTTTCCACCGGCTTCAAAATCCGGCTCAATTTTTTCTAAAAATGCTTTTAAGCCCATGATTAACCCTCTTTCTCAATCTGCTCTAAACATTCACGTAAGACTGGACCATAGTTATATTTGCCTGGGCAAACATAAGTACATAAAGCCAAATCTTCTTCGTCTAGTTCCAAGCAACCTAAACTTTGCGCACCATCGGTATCACCAGAAAGTAAATCTCGAAGTAACAAAGTAGGTAAAATATCTAACGGCATAATGCGCTCATAGTTACCAATTGGTACCATTGAACGATCTGAACCATTAGTTGTAGTGGTCATATTAAACAACTTCTTAGGACTTAAATGCCCAAGGTAAGCTCGAGTGATAGAATGTTGGTTTACACCAGGCTTTATCCAACCAAAAAGTTCTTTTTCACGGCCTTCACGTAAAATAGTAATTTGGTTGTGGAAGCGACCTAAATAACCATGTACGCCATGTGCATTGGTACCCTGCAAAACAGAGCCCGAAATCACACGCATTTCACCGTCATTGTTTTCATTGGTCGTCAACTCAGTTAGATCGGCACCCAATAAAGTACGTACTAAACGAGGATTTTTCACTCCAGGACCTGCTAATGAAACCACTTTACGGTTGTCTAATTCACCAGTGGTGAACAAGCTACCAATAGCTAAAACATCTTGATATCCAACATGCCAAACTTTCTTATTGGCACCAGCTGAATCTAGAAAGTGAATATGGGTACCTACTAATCCAGCAGGATGTGAGCCAGCAAATTCATTCACTTCAACCTTTACGTTACCTACAGCAACGTCAGCGCTCGGCGCTTTGCTGACAAATACTTTACCTTCAGTTAAGCGGCTAAGAACTTGCAAACCATTGATGAAATCTTCGCTTCGCTCCGCGATCACAATTTGTGGATCCGCAGCCAGTGGATTGGTATCCATCACAGATACAAAAATTGAATTTGGTTTAGAGCCTAACTCAGGAGACTTGCTGAACGGTCGAGTTCTAATGGCCGTCCATAATCCTGAATTAACTAGGTTCTCTTCTACTTTAGCAGCGTCTAGAGATGCGAGTTCGGCACTGCTATATTTAGCAAACACTTCACTTTCATCACCTTCAAGTTGAATGACAACCGATTGCAAAACACGTTTTGCACCACGGTTAACTTCAACTACATTACCCGCAGCTGGAGCGGTGAATTTAACGCCAGGATTCTTTTTATCTTCAAAAAGAATTTGGCCCTTCTTCACTTTGTCTCCTTCTTGGACATGCATGGTAGGACGCATTCCTACATATTCTTCACCCAAAATAGCGACTCTGGTAACAGAGTTTCCATCTTGAATAGTCTGTTGTGGCGCTCCCTGAATAGGAAGATCTAACCCTTTCGTGATTTTTATCATACGCAATAGCACTACTCTAATTAATACACAGCACCATTAGGCTCTTAAATACAGCCTTCCATCTACTGTATGCAAGTCATCAAAAACCTAGTGGTGGTGAGTATCGTCAATCAAGACTGTTTAATAAGCTACAAGCTAATTTTGCAGCGTCCGATCTTCTTCAAAAATTACTGCTTTGAGTAAACCTTAACTATAAATCTACAAGACACCCAAGCTTAGCCTCGGAATTTTAGCATTAACCAGTGTATTTCTTCCATGCAAATTGTTGTTTAAACACATTTATTTTGTGGTTTTTATGGATTTTTCTGAATAAACCTATTAGAAAGGTAGACCAAATTTCTAAAATGAATAAACCGTCATTTTCAGCGGCTTTTTTTTAATCAAAATTTTAACAATGCAATTTATTGGGAAAAGTTGAGTTGGACTGTTGATATTTATGCGTGAAAGCAGGTTTCTTTGCCTTCTAAAATAACATTTCATCACTAAGGTTTGCCCCGACGAAAACGGTAATGAATGTTGGTTTCATTTTTTATCCGTTTTCCATAAATATTGGTTGGGACAATAAGTTTTTATTGTAGGAATTCAATACTTGGCATTTTTACACTGCTTAAAGGCGATCAACCTTCATGCTTTGAAGTTGTCTTAAATGGTAATAGACAAGCAGTGAAATCAGAAACACAAGGTCGTTGCAAATTTACAACAAAAAACCGCCAAATTTTCAGGCGGTTTCTTCGTTAAGCAATGTACTTTACCATTCAACTAAAGGGTTAACGTCAGCATCGTAGTCGACACCCGCGACATCAAAACCAAACAGTTTTAAAAACTCATGGTGATAACCTGCATAATCGCTCAGATCGTGGAAATTATCTTGAGTGACTTGATCCCATAATTGTTTGATTTTAGCTTGAGTTGCATCATTGGTTTCTTTAGTGTTCATATATAAACGACCCATTTCATCCACTTCAGGTTTGGATTGGGTTAATTTATCCGTAAACAAATCGTAAATTTGTTCAATACAACCTTGATGTGTGCCTTCTTGTTTCATCACTTTATAAATGAGTGAAATATATAAGGGCATAACCGGAATGGCAGAACTAGCCTGAGTCACTAATGCCTTTAAAGAAGAGACATAGGCCTGTACTTTTTTATCTGATTTAGTTTTGACAATAGAGGCGGCTGCTCTATCTAAATCTTCTTTAGCTTTGCCTATTGTTGCTTGCCCATAAATTGGCCAGGTTAATTCTTTGCCTACATAGGTATAGGCTGTGGTTTTGCAATTGTCTGCCAACAAGTCGGCTTCATCTAATGCATCTAACCACAATTCCCAGTCTTCACCACCCATTACTTTAATAGTTTGTTGAATTTCGTCTTGATTAGCTGGCTCAAGTTCAATCTCATGAACTTGGTCTTTGTCAGTATCGTATGTTTTAGTTTTGTATGCTTGTCCGACAGGCTTGAGAGTTGACTTATACACTTCGCCAGTTTCAGGATCGGTTCGTCTAGGCGAGGCTAGGCTATAGATAACCAAGTCCACTTTCCCCATATCGGCTTTTAACGTATCGATGACTTGTTGTTTGAGTTCTTTTGAGAAAGCGTCACCGTTTAAGGTCTTAGCATAGAGTCCAGCAGCAGAGGCTTCAGTATGAAATCCAGCAGTGTTGTACCAACCAGCGGTGCCAGTTTTCCTGTCTGTCGGAGGCTTCTCAAAACAAACCCCTAAGGTATTAGCACCGCCTGCAAATGCAGCTGTGATCCTAGAAGCCAATCCATAACCCGTAGAGCTGCCGATAACTAATACGTTTTTAGGAGCATTTTTTAATGCTCCTTGTGCTTTAACATACTCAATTTGTTGGCGAACACTAGCCGCACATCCAACTGGATGAGCGTTAGTACAGATAAAGCCGCGAATTTTGGGCTTAACAATCATAGTGACTTCCTATTTTTAAATTTCAGCGCATTGTAATGCTAGTCTTGGCATAAACACATCTGAACAGCTGATAAAAAATTAAAGGTTTAAGTGTGTTTAGTGCTATTTACTTATCAAACCCCACGTATTGCGCGAACAAACGCTCACTAAACGTTACAGTAAATTTTCATATTCTGCCGTTATTGCGGTTCAGTAGCGCGATTTTTATAGTATTCGAATTCTGATATTTGGTGATATTTCATGACATTGTTTTGAAAGTCAGAATAGGATTGATACACTTTTTTAAATAGAGGATCTGCTTCTGACTGTTGTTGCATAACTTCAGCTGAAGCATTTTTTAAGGCTAACATGACATCTGCGGGCAGAGGTCGCATATCTACGCCATGGGTCTCAACTAAAGCCTGCATGGAGGCGTTATTTGCGGCCGTATATTCATCCCACATATCTTGATTGACTGCTCGAGTCGCCACTTCAATGATAGCTTGTAGGTCTTTTGGTAAGGCTTCGAATGCTTGTTTGTTAACCATGAATTCTAAAGTCGCGCTAGGTTCATGCCACCCAGAATAATAGTAATACTTGGCTGCTTTGTGTAAACCAAAGGCTAAATCGTTATAAGGACCTACCCACTCGGTGGCGTCTATTGCGCCAGACTGAAGCGAAGTAAATAACTCGCCACCTGTAAGCGCTACCGGAATACCCCCTAACTTTTTAAGTACTTCACCACCTAATCCGGGTATTCGCATTTTTAAACCTTTAAGGTCTGCAACGCTGTTAATTTCGCGTTTAAACCAACCGGCCATTTGCACGCCTGAATTTCCTCCGGCAAAAGGGATTAGGTTAAAGGGGGCATAGACTTCTCGCCATAATTCCATGCCGCCACCGTAATGTAACCATGCATTCATTTCTGTTGCGTTCATGCCAAAAGGAATGGCAGTGAAAATTTGTGATGCAGGAGCTTTGCCTTTCCAATAATAAGAACCTGAGTGCCCCATTTGTGCGGCACCACTTGACACTGTATCAAATACTTCAAAGCCCGGCACCATTTGACCGGCGCCAAACACTTTTACTTTTAACCTACCATTGGACATACGTTCTACATACTTAGCAAAGGTTTCTGGTCCTTTACCCAATCCAGGAAAGTTCTTTGGCCAAGACGTCACCAGTTTCCATTCATAATTTTGTTGTTCAATTTTGGGGGCTGAGGTATCAGAAGGTTGCCCACCGCAGGACAAAAGAAATACACTAAACACCAGTAACAGCTGAGGTAATTTCATATAGAGACTCTCTAAAGCAAGGAAGGTAACCAAGTTACCAGATTTGGCCAAATCGCTAAACACGCTAATAAGACCAATTGAATGATAATAAAAGGGGTCACCCCACGGTAAATGTCAGATGTTTTAACTTCTGGTGGCGCGACGCCGCGTAAATAAAACAACGCAAAACCAAATGGTGGGGTTAAGAATGAAGTCTGTAAATTAACAGCTATCATAATTCCAAGCCATATAGGATCAACCCCCATTGCCAACAAAACTGGCGCTACTAAAGGTACCACTACAAAAGTGATTTCGATAAAATCCAAAATAAAACCGAGTAAAAATATCACGACCATCACTAATAAAACTGCAGAAAAAACACCCCCAGGTAAGTCAGCAAACAACTCCTCTATTAACTCTTCGCCACCAAAACCACGAAATACCAAAGAAAAAATTGAAGCGCCAATCAAAATCAGAAATACCATAGAGGTGACTCTTGTGGTAGACATCATGACGTCTCTTAATTTTTGCCAATCTAACTTTTTGTTAATAACCGCCAGAATTAATGAACCCACTGCACCGACCCCTGCAGCTTCTGTTGGAGTCGCAAATCCGGCCAATATTGAGCCAAGTACGGTGATGATAAGTACTAACGGAGGAAACAGCGCTGCAATTAATCCAATCTTAGAAATTGGCGTGTTATCAATTCGAGTATTGCGGGATAAATCGATTTGTTTGCTGGCAAAAATTAACACGTACAGCACATACATGAGGACCAACAACAACCCTGGCACTAATGCGCCTACAAATAAGTCGCCTACAGAGACTGACTTAGGTGAAAATATACCCATACTTAATTGAGCTTGTTGGAAAGAACTTGATAACACATCACCCAATAAAATTAACGCAATTGAAGGAGGGATAATTTGCCCTAAAGTGCCGGTTGCACATATTGCACCACTAGCAAAAGATGGTGAGTAACCTTGCTTTAGCATGGTTGGAAGAGAGAGTAGCGCCATAGTCACTACCGTCGCCCCTACTATTCCGGTGCTTGCCGCTAGCAACATACCCACCAAGACTACAGATATTGCTAACCCCGATTTTAATCTACCAAATACTTGCCCCATGGCAATCAGTAAATTTTCTGCCACTTGAGATTTTTCTAGCATTACGCCCATAAATACAAATAAAGGCACTGCAATAAGCGTTTGGTTTGAAACTATCCCAAATAGACGACTTGGCACGGCTTGCAGGTAGGATGTGTCGAATACGCCAAAAAGTGCACCAACAGCCGCAAAAATTAAAGCCGTACCCGCTAAAGAATAGGCTACGGGATAGCCAAATAGCAAAACCAAACACACCGCTAAAAACATCACAAGAGCGAGATATTCCATTATTGCACCTTCTCTTTGTCTATGTGTTTTTGCTGATTTATTCGCAGCAGGCTACTAATAATCTCTGCGATGCCTTGCAATACCATGGTAAATGAAAAGGCTAGCAGTAAACTTTTTAACAGAAATACCGCGGGGATCCCTCCTGCCGCTTGGGAATCTTCCAATATTTTCCAAGCTGAAACCACGTATTCGAAACTAATGAAAAAAATAAACAGGTTGACCGGCATTAACAACACTAATCCACCAACAATATCGACTTTTGCTTGTTTGGTAGGTGAGAAGCTTCGATAAAAAATATCGACTCGAACGTGCTCGTTGACCCGCAATGTGTGAGCGGCCCCTAATAAAAACACCATGCCATGAAGATACATGACCGATTCTTGCATCGCGACCCAGCCCATATTAAAGCCGTATCTGAGCACCACAATTAGAAAGGTCAGCAATACCATACATAGGGTAAACCAACTGACCAATTGACATAATAAAAGGTGAAATGAATCGATTTTTTTCTGCCATTTAGCAGCATGGTTTAACAGCATGAATATTTCTTATTGTTATTAGAGCTGATTAATTAAGGTTACCAGCATAAAGCCTATCAAAGTTATTGCTTCGAACCACCTAAACAATTGGGAGACTGCGGATATTCTCCAAATAAGTTTTTCCATTCTTCTTGAGTATAGGTATGTAGTGCAAGAGCATGAATATCGTTTGCAAGCTCATCTTCTAAAACCGAATTTACCGCTCTATGTCTTTTTATCAAGCGCTCACCACTGAAAGCTGGTGTGACAATTACCACTTTAAAGTGGCTCTCAGAGCCTGCAGGTACATTGTGTTGTGAACTTTCGTTGATCACCTGCAGATGTTCTGGTTTAAAGTGATTCATTAGCTTTTTTTCTATATTGCTTTGAATATTCATTTAGTTGTCCAAGTTCAATGCTTTAGCTTGTTTTATACTCTTAATTTTAGCTACTAAAACCAATAAATGACACAAAAAATTTACAAATTCCGAATCCAATTCCACTTCGTCATAGGTGACGAATACCTATTACTTGCAATGGAGTATCCCTATGGCTATTTGATTGTGGTTGCGATTATTCTTAATTTGAGCTGGAGTTACATTATTACGTTAGGTAAGGTTCTTTGTTTGCTTCAGACATATCGAGCCAAATGCCGTGTTATCATATTTCCATTCAAGCAATGATCGCTGTACGGCCCATTAAATTTGGACAAAAATGAACACGAGTTTAACCCTTCTTAATAGAAACTTGCAGTTGGTTAGATATCCACAACAGCTGCAACATCCTAGTTGGCAAGCGTGGGACGCGGCCGACGAATACTTAATTGAATATGTAGAGCAGAATATTACGAATCTCGAAACGCTATCGATTAGTATATACAACGATGATTTTGGCACCTTAGCTTGCTGGTTTGCCGCTTTACGTCCCCAATGGGTGACGGATTCATATGTTGCTAAACAATCTTGTTTGATTAATCTACAACAAAACAACATGCCAGCAGAGTCAGTAGAATTTTACGATTCAGTGACAGCAATTCCGGGGAAAACCGACCTAGTTTTGCTTAAAGTACCCAAAACTACCGCTTTGCTAGAGCAACAACTAATTGATTTGCAAAGCAGAGTATCAGCAACCACGACTGTTATCGCAGCAGGTAAAGCTTCGCTGATCCATAAGTCTACGTTGGCCTTATTCGAAAAGTTTTTAGGCACTACCTCCACCTCATTAGCCAAGAAAAAGGCACGTTTGATATTCTGTGAACCCACTGCTGATAAGTCTGCTTTGAGTCCCTATCCAACTATTTGGTTTACTGAAAAGCCAAAATTTGAAATCAGCAATCTAGCCAATGTTTTTGCGCGTCAGCAGCTGGATATTGGCGCAAGGTTTATGCTTGAGCATTTATCTAAATTACCCGAGCTGGATAATAAAACTGTGGTTGATTTAGGTTGCGGAAACGGCATTTTAGGACTTCATATCCTTAACCAGACGCGGCAGACCAAAGTGGTTTTTGTTGATGAATCTTATATGGCTATCGCTTCTGCTAAACAAAATATACAGACTAACTTGCCTCAGCAACTCAGTCAGTCTGAGTTTATGGTGAATAATTGTTTGGATGACTTTGCTAAAAAGTCTAGCGCTACCGAAATAGACCTGGTGATATGTAACCCGCCATTTCATCAACAAAATACTATTACTGACCACATAGCCTGGCAGATGTTTAAAGATACCAAAGCTGTACTCAAAAAAGGAGGGCAATTGATTGTGGTAGGTAATCGACATTTAGATTACCCGAGTAAATTAAAAAGGCTGTTTGGTAAGGCAACAACGGTTGCAACTAATCAAAAATTTAGTATTTTGTCAGCAACTAAACTCTAGGAATCTATCAATGTTAAAAACACTTTTAGTTAGCTGTCTCGTTATTGCCTCCACTTTAGTTTTAGCTAAGGTCAAAGACGATGGTTCACATATTCAACCCGATAATTATTACCCTAGAGTAAAAATGGTTACGAGTATGGGTGATATCATCGTTGAATTAGATCGCACAAGGGCGCCCATTACCGTTAATAACTTCTTACGCTACGTTGACAAACGTAGTTATGAGGATACGATTTTTCATCGCATTGTGCCCGATTTCGTAGTGCAAGGTGGTGGTTATGATACTAACTTTGTAGAAAAACCCTCATTTGGAAAAATAATTAACGAATCCGGGAATGGTTTAAAAAATAGTATGTACAACATTACTATGGCAAGACAGGATGATCCGCATTCTGCGACTCGGCAGTTCTTCTTCAATATGAATAACAATGATAGTTTGGATCCCGGACGGAACTGGGGTTACACAGTATTTGGCTCGGTAGTTGAAGGTTATGAAGTGTTAGATAAAATGGCCGAAGTGAAAACAGATTTTGATCCCAAGTACGGATGGTCAGATGTCCCAGTAGAGCAAGTGATATTGCGCAAAGTGATAGTATTGCCGCCTGTTTAACCATTAGCGCTTTCCCGCCACTTTAATATGTCGCAGTAGGGTAGTTTGTCATTTTCTATTGCGGTGTTATCTTGATTCTCATAAGTATGATTCAATACTTAGTGACAAAGTGGTAAATAAGCATGATTGTTTAGTCATTGCTTATCTAAACATAACCAATCTTGAATTGAATAAAAACTCTGCACCTTGCATGGTTTATCCTAGTATCTTGTCTGAGTGACAGTCTTTACCCAATCCTAATAAAAAAGTTTATACACACAGAAAATACATAAAAATAACGGAGCAAAAATGAGCAATACATTTACTAATTCGGTCTTTAAGCCGTCCTTTCGATTGGCTTTACTTGCTAGCGCAGTTTCAGTTGCGTTCAGCGGGTCACTTTATGCTCAAGAAGAATCTTCTGAAGTTGATGGTAATGAAAGAATTGAATCTATCACTGTTACCGCCACTAAACGTGCGCAGGTTATTTATGAGGTGCCAATTGCAATAAGTGCTTTTAGTGGGGAAGCCCTTGCTTCCCAAGGTATTAGTGACTTAACCGATGTAGGTAAATTTGTTCCAAATCTAAACGTGACGGGTTTTTCGGCTGGACACACTTCTTCAGCGAACCCTTTTATTCGCGGAATTGGTTTACAGGACCATCTTATCACCACAGATCCTGGGGTCAGTGTTTATGTAGACGGCGTCTATTTGGGACGCCAAGTGGGTCAGAATTGGAACCTAAATAATATTGAGCGTATCGAAGTGCTGCGTGGCCCACAAGGGACACTTTATGGAAGAAATTCTATAGGCGGTGCGATTAATATCATCACTAAACAACCTGACAATGAAGCCGTAACTAAAGTGGGAGTAGAAGCTGGGACCCGCGGCCGTATTAAAGGTGATGTGTTTGTAAACAGAGCGCTGAGTGATTCACTCTCATTTAACTTCAACGCTGGTTATAACGCTCGCGATGGATTAGGCGAATTTATCAACGTGCCGGACGCTGAATATGATGTAGGTGAAACCAAAGATTTATATACACGTCTGTCAGTCAAATATGCCCCAAACACTGATTTCAGTTTGGTGCTCACTGCAGACGCTAATGATGGTGAAGGCGGCTTACGTCCGTATACTACTTTAATAGATGAAGTGCCAACTGGCGCTTACTATACTGGTATGCGTTTTGGTGCGCCCACACCATCGGGTCCGCTACGCAATTCTGATTTGGCACCTGATATATACGACAACGCCACAGGCACTAAAGAAGTGACGACTGTAAGTAACGAAGCGAGTGGATTATCAATTACTGCGGATTGGAGTTTAACCGATACGCTAACCACTAAAACTGTCGTTAGTCATCGTACGTCAGAGTACAAAGCTGGATTAGATGACGATGCAACTATTTACGCTTTAGATCATTATCCTGAAAGAGGAGACGCTGATCAGACATCAATAGAGCTGCAGTTAAACGGCTATTACGATGAATTTGATTTTGTTTCAGGTATCTATTGGTTTAATGAAGAAGGTAGCAACCGTCAGGGTGAGGACTCTAGCTTTAATGGTGGAGGCAATTTATTAGAGTTAGATCAAGAAACTACCAGTCGCGCTGTGTTCGTTAACATGGGATATGGTGTCACAGACGACCTGCGTATTTCTGGTGGTTTGCGATACACTAAAGATGAAAAACATGCGACAGCAAACGTGGGAATTGGTCCATTTACTTCAGAAGATGACTGGAGCGAACTTAGTTATGAGTTGTCGGCCAGTTATACCTTAGAAAACGGTTTGAATGTTTACGGTACTGTGCAAAGTGGTTACCAATCAGGGCAGTTTCCCGCGCGTCCTTATTGTTTATTTGGCGATCCAGAATGTTTTGTCGCTTCAGAAAACATTACCGCTGTTAACTATGAAGTTGGCTTAAAAGGTCAAGTGACAGATAACTTTAGTATGAGTGTGGCGCTATTCAATACTGAGTTCGAAGACTTACCATACCAAGTCAGTACTACGTCTGAAGGTGGGTTTGATACCAGTAACCTAGTCGTTGAACAAACCTCTAGAGGCATCGAGTGGGAAAGCACCCTCTATTTTACTGATAATTTTAAGCTACACACTAGCTTAGGATATATGGATGTTGATGTATCTGAACAAGATGGAGTGAAACCTGTTGCGCCTTTGACGCCCGATTTGACTGCATCAATCAGCCCTTCATATGAGTTCGAATTATCTGGTGGTGCGACAATTAGTACTAGAGTGGATTATTCGTTCCGCAGTGAAATGTATGGGGAACCTAGTTCTGATCCCGGGCGATTGACTGAAATAGACAGCCGAGAGCTGGTTAATTTTAATATTGCTTACGCACCAGCTAAAGGTGATTGGACAGTATCCTTATACGGAACCAATATTTTTGACGAGCGGTATGACAATGCACGACTAAATACCGGAGATTATATCTTGCGTGTTTTAAGTAATGACGCCAGTGAATTTGGTGTGAGATTTAAAACCGAATTTTAGTTGATTAGCGACAAACACTAGATAAAAAAAAGTGACCAGCAAGTGGTCACTTTTTTTATCTATTGCTAGAGGAGGAGCCACACACAAAATGTGTGTGGCCTTACATGACGATTATATGATGCCTTGTTTAAACAACTTAACTGCGTGGTTAGCCGCCCTAGCTGATAAGGCCATATAGGTTAATGATGGATTTTGGCATCCACCGGATGGCATGCAGGCTCCGTCGGTGATAAACAGGTTTGGCACGTCATGGGCCTGACACCACTTGTTGAGTACCGACGTTTTAGGATCGCGCCCCATTCTTGCTGTTCCCATTTCGTGAATACGGTTACCTGGGAGAGACAAGTCCAATTCTGCATCTGGACCACGGCTAATATCCGTTGCTCCAGCTTCTTTAAGCATAGAATAGGCGTCTTTCTGCGCTTCTCGCATCATGATTTTTTCGTTCTCGCCCATTTCACAATCTATATAGGCTTGAGGTAATCCCCATTTATCGGATTTATCTTTCGACAAGGTCACGCGATTTTCGGGGTTGGGTAAAATTTCTCCAAAACTATAGATACTTATCCGCCAATTACCTGGCTTACGATTGGATTCTTTGAAGTCAGCACCTATACCAGCTTTGTTACCTGTCCAGCTTTCTCGCCAGCTTCCACCTTGAAAGCCAAAACCACGTAAATAAGGTTTGTTATCTTCTGTGATATTGGCATATCTAGGAATATAAATCCCACCGGGTCTGCGTCCGTAATAGTATTTGTCATCAAACCCAGAAATCACACCATTGGCACTAGCTGCACTGACATGGTCCATTAAATTGCGACCCACTTGATCCGATTTATTGGCTAAACCATTGGGGTAGGTTGGAGACTTTGATTGCAACAAAATCATTGCGCTAGCGATAGCAGAAGCGTTTAAAAATACAATACGAGAAGTATAAGTAGTCACTTCTTTACTCTTAGCATCGATAACTTTTACACCGGTGACACGTTTGGTCGTTGCATCATAGTCAAGTGAATGCACTATGGCGTTGTTAACTATCGTACAGTTTCCGGTGCGCATGGCAGCCGGAAGAGTCGCTGAATTGGCAGAAAAATAGGCGCCAAAACTACAGCCTTTATTACAATGATTTCGCGCTTGGCAAGGACCTCGACCCAGAGCCATCTGCTCTGCAGTCGGAGCAGTTAGGTGTGCTACCCGAGCTGGTATGACTTTTCTGCTCGCAAAAGCACTTTCCAAGTTTTTTTTAAACACTTTCTCAGCACAAGTTAATTCAAAAGCAGGTTGGAAAACGCCATCAGGCAATTGTGGCAATCCCTCGTGGCTGCCCGAAATACCCGCAAATTTTTCTACATAATCGTACCACGGGGCTAAATCATCATATCTTATAGGCCAGTCAGTGCCATGACCGTCTAGTTTATTTGCCTCGAAATCTTGGGGACCCAGTCGGTAGGATTGTCGCCCCCAAGTTAAAGACCGTCCACCAGTGTGATGACCTCTAAGCCAATCATAGGGTTTGTCTTTTGGGGTGTCGTAGGGATGTTCGCTGTCTTTTACCCAAAAATGTTTAGTACTTTCTTTTACCGCGTATCCCACGCCACGATGCTGAATGGCATAGTGCTGTTTGATTTCATCTTCAGCGATTTTATCAAAGTTGGGAGTGTCCCAAGGATTTAAAAAATCGGCATAGTCTTTTGCAGGTTCAATTTTTTGACCCCTTTCCAGCACTAATACCTTTAGACCTTTTTCAGCTAATTCTTTAGCGTTCCAGCCTCCACTCATTCCAGAGCCAATCACAATAGCGTCATAATGGGTCATTTTAAGGGTCTCCCGCTTCTAATTATTTTCTAGTTTGAATTAAGCAGCCCAAGAACGGCCAACTTTTTCAAAGGGAATGCAGGCCTCCCAGCGACCTGGTACTAATTCATAGCGCAATTCCTGACTTGCCCCTACTTCGGATAAATAATAAAAGCGCGCAATTAATTCTTTTATGGAGCGGTATGCACTTAAACGTTGATAATCACTAGAAAAAGCTAAGTTATCTAGTGTGCTTAAAGTGGCTAATTGAGCTTCAGAATTTTGCTTTAAAAAAGGAACACCAGAAATTGTGTCAAGCTCATCATTAACTAACTTTAGAGCATCACGATGGGCTGTTTGAGTTTGTATCGACGCCCAGTCTGTATGCAATTGGTCCATTAACCTAGGTACACCTACTGCCAATGCCCCTAGAGTTTGCGTGTCGGGAATTATCAGGTCTGACAACCGACTGACTAGTAGGAATTCCTTAGAAGTGTAAAACTCATAGTTAGAATTGTGTTGAGCGTTACTTTTTTCTAAGTCCACAATTGTAGTGTTGAGGCTGCGGGCACATCCAGCAGTACTTGCTGCGCCGACCGAAGCTAATATGCCCAGTAAAACATTTCGCCGTGATATCTCCTGATTATTGGGTATATTTGAGTCTTGTTGATCCGAATTGTTTTTCATTTTTTCTCCAAACCGCCTACAAATCGTATACAGCTAAGACATAGGTTTACGAGGTAAGCAAAAGGCATAACGTTCTAGAATAAATAAATCGCTTTCAAATGAAAAGTAGAAATTGTCTTTTGTTAAATATCATAAAAAGCGACGTTATTTTTTCATACTAAGCTCAAACAACCGAGTTTCATCAATACTACCGTCTAAGCGAATTATTGATTTAAAGCTGAACCCCAGTTTTTCCAGTAAATTGATTGATTTATGATTGTCTAGTGAAGTCAACGCAAGGATCTTTGAGTGAAGTTGCTGTTGATTAATATCGTGCAAAACCAATTTAGCAGCTTCAAAAGCCAATCCCTGTTTTCGGTACTGTGGCATAAATGCGAAGCCAAGGTCTGGATGAGTCAATCCAGTTCGCTTTAGTAAACCGCATAAGCCAAGGGGAACTTTGGGTGACAGAGATTCTACCAATAGTAATCCCATGCCGTGTTGTTGGTACATGGTTTGTGGGCCTTCTTTGATATAGGTAATAGCATCCTGTTTATTTCTAACACCTCTGTCACCAATATATCTAAGCCAATCTGGGTCGTTCATCAACTCAACAATAAAATCCGCATCTTCGATAGTTAACTGTCTCAATGTTAATCTGTTAGATTCAAGCGTTTTCATCAAACCTCTTCTCGACGATATTTCAATAATTGCATTTGTTTCAAGAGTTGGTCAATTTTCAATTGTTGTTGTTTTGTGACTTTTGCCGCTCTGGGGTAACCGGAACGACACCGGTCGTTTACCCAGCCATTCTGCCAAAAATAAGTATGGCGAATGAAGTCAGTTGCAAAATTATCTATGCCCATATCAAAACAACCCACAAGGCAAGTGTCTAAGTAGGTTTGATAAATAGGGTAGTCGGTACTGGCCTGCTTTTTGTGAATATTGGCACATATCCATATCTTGCACTTGTCTGGATTAGCGCGAATTTTAGATAGCTCATTCTCAAGTGCGGCAGATTTTTTGGCAGGCACTATAGTGGCAGGGTCAATTTCAATAAATTCATAGTCTTGTTCGCGACTGCGTAACTCAGGTGTTATTTGTTCAATGGGTAACAACACGCCATTCAAATGAGCTGACTCAACTCGGCTTACTCCCAAACAGGTTTGTAAGTCTTCCATACCTCTTGCCAACCATTCTCGTTGCCATCCTTGGGCTCGGATAGGCATATTATCGCAGAATATATTTGAATAGCGTGAACGACTATCGTGGCTGAGTAAACTGCCATATCCCACCAAGTAGTGTTGTTGACTAGTCAACATGTTACGCCACAACTATAAAGATAATTAAAACCACGTAAGGATAAGCAACGGTCGGCTTGAGTGATTGTTTGATATATTCGCTAAGCAAACCTAATACATTGGCTCTAGATTGACTCCAAACAAGATTAAATTGCATGCCTAACCGCGATGTTTGACCTTGATTAATCTCATCATGAATAGCTTGTTCGACAACTACAAGTCGCTGCGAAATACGATTTTGAAAGGTTTTCCAAATGCCGTCTTGTAGCCACAATATAGCAATTATCAACGAGCCTCCAATCCCAGCATTTACACTAAACACCAAAAAGCAGCAGACTAGAACACTCGTAAGTTTAATTGCTAGCGAACATTTCTCATAACTGTCAAATTGGTTTTGTAGAGTGATCCATTCACTTTGTAGGGCGTTTGCGTTTGTATGTACATTAGGATTAGGCAACTTTTGATCCTTTAGATTATTAAAAATACAAGGTTATAGGGTTCGCGGCCTTTGGCATCTATGCTCGGCTATTTTCAAAAGCGATAACTTGCTCAATTTTATTACATTTCAATGCTAGCATTAGTAGTCGATCAATTCCCAATGCAACACCTGCACACTCAGGTAAACCTGACTCTATCGCTGCTATAAAATTTTGATCGATAGGCATCCTATCTAAGCCCCGTTTTTGGCGTTGCTTATTATCGCGTTCGAAACGACTAAGTTGCTCGACACTGTCAGTTAGTTCATGGAATCCATTAGCCAATTCGATACCCTGAAAATACAATTCAAAGCGTTCCGCTACCAAAGGGTTAGTGGCACTTATTTGGGCTAACGCGGCTTGGCTAGCGGGAAAATCTGCCACAAAACACGGGCGGTCTTGGCCAATGTGGGGTTCTACTTGCTGGCTAAATAACAGCATTAGTAAAGTATCTCTATTGTTTTCTTCTGCAGCGAGTTCCCCATATCCGTGATGCTTGGCTAGTGTTTTTAGTTCATCTAATGTTGCAGTTAAGGGATCGCAATTTAGGTGTTGTTTGAATAGCGCTTGATAAGTTTTTTTTTCAGCCGGTTCACACTCCAAAACCATTTGAATTAGATCATCAATCTCCGACATCAGTTGTACGTGATTAAAACCCGGCCTATACCATTCGAGCATGGTAAATTCAGGATTATGAAAACGTCCTGTTTCTTCGTTTCTAAAAGATTTACATATTTGATAAATAGCTCCGCTTCCTGCACTTAATAGTCTTTTCATCGCAAATTCAGGAGAGGTTTGTAAATATAAAGTTTGCGATTGAGGTGCGAAGGGGTGCTGGAATTGGGTCGAAAACGAATGTAAATGTTCGTCAGTGACAGTGGCGTGACTTAAAGCAGGTGTGTCTACTTCAAGCACGTCACGTTCTGCAAAGAAGTGTCTAATTTTCCGCAAAACCAAGGCGCGTTGTTTTAACGCCGCAATTGATGCGCTAGGCCTCCAGTTGTTCGATTGCATTGAAATCCTATTTTAAACAATAAAAAAGCCCACCAAAGTGGGCTTTCTACTTTTTGACTACGTGAATTATTTTTGTGCTCTAGATACATACTCGCCGCTGCGGGTATCCACTTTAATGACTTCACCGGTTTGAACAAATAGTGGTACCCTGACTACTGCGCCAGAAGATAATGTGGCGGGTTTGCCACCCGTACCAGCTGTATCACCTTTAAGGCCAGGGTCTGTTTCAGTAATTTCTAGTTCAACAAAATTAGCTGGCTGGACAGCAATTGGTGCACCGTTCCATAGTGTGATGGTGCAAGTGTCATTCTCAACTAGCCACTTAACGTTTTCACCAACGGCAGCTTCATCTGCGGCTATCTGTTCAAACGTGTCGTTATTCATAAAGTGCCAGAATTCACCATCTGAATATAAATAAGCTAATTCGGTATCCAATACATCCGCACCTTCTACCGTATCACCTGATTTAAAGGTTTTTTCTATTACTTTTCCGGAAATAAGTTTGCGAATTTTAACCCGACTAAAGGCTTGGCCTTTACCTGGTTTAACAAATTCATTTTCAAGAATGTTGCAAGGTTCGCCATCGAGCATTATCTTAAGGCCCGATTTAAACTCATTTGTGCTGAAATTTGCCATGTGTCCCCATAATATAACTAAGCTGAGTCTGTAATTGACGCAAATAATACCTAAAAAATTGATGGCTGTAGAGAGTAACTGGCAAAAAGAACTGGCAATGTGCTTTTCTGACCCTGTTTCATTGCTTAATTACTTAGAATTGCCTGTAGAATGCTACAAAGAAGATGTCAAAGCGCGGCAACTGTTTCCGATGCGGGTGCCACGCCCGTTTGCAGCTAAAATGAAAAAGGGGGACCCACTCGACCCTTTATTTTTACAAGTGTTTACTAGCCAAAGAGAATTCCAATCTACTCCAGGTTTTTCTACCGATCCATTACAAGAGCAAAATAATCAACAGCCTGGTATTTTACATAAGTACCAAAATCGTTTGTTATTACTGGTAAGAGGCGGGTGCGCAGTAAACTGTCGTTATTGTTTTAGAAGGCACTTTCCATACAGCGACAATCACTTAAACAAACAAGAGTGGCAACAAGCACTAGAATATATTGCCTGTAACCCGCAGATTGATGAGGTGATATATTCAGGTGGTGATCCTCTAATGGCTAAGGATGATTTTTTGGCATGGCTCACCACTGAAATAGAGAATATGAGTCATGTTAAGCGCTTACGCATTCACACTCGCTTACCGGTAGTGATTCCTTCTAGAATTACACCCGAACTTATCTCTTGGTTTACACAGTCTCGTCTTAAACCTGTGATGGTGTTACATATCAATCACGCCAACGAAATAGATGAGACTTTGGCAGCGTCGCTGCGCAAATTAAAACAAGCGGGGGTAACATTACTCAATCAGGCGGTGTTGCTCAAAGGTATAAATGATAGCGCGGATAAACAAGTTGCTCTAAATGAAGCGCTATTCGAAATAGGTGTGATGCCCTATTACTTGCATGTTTTGGATAAGGTTCAAGGTGCAGAACACTTTGACCTACCGGAAGTCAACGCAATAAATTTGATAAAAGAATTGATAAAACGTCAGCCAGGTTATCTGGTGCCTAAACTCGTAAGAGAAATAGGCGGCCAGCCCGGCAAGACGCCACTTGATTTACAGCTTCATCCATAGCAAGTTCCAAAATGGCTATGCTTTTAGAATCAAGCAAAGGTGTCGATATTAGACCCAATTGCTGAATTAGCAGACGAAACTTTAGGTGCGGCAGCCGCCTCGATTAGATCTAGAGTCGCTTGACCTTCTACTTTTTGCTGTGATTTAGCAAGTTGTAGAGATTTGATTTCAAGCGTCGAACTAACCGACGAGTTACTTGCTCCTGAAATATCCATACAGTGCTCCTTATTACTTGTAGCAGCATACAAAAACGGGCAAAATCGCCCGCATCAAATCTGTATCGACAACCTTAAGTAAAACTTTAGTTATGCAAACAATTATTCAAAGCCTTAGCGAAAACGTACAAATTATATACCGAAAATCCATCGATGCCGATCACATCATCAGCCGTTTACAACAAGATGGAAAAGGTAAGTTCAGTGCGATTTTCGCAAAAGATGCGGGCTTCAAAACTAGTAGCCGATTATTCAAACCTTATGTTGAAGAACTAGCCAATGAAGTGCTGGCTTTAGATCAACAAGATCAAGAAACGCTAAAACAACAACTACCGCAAATAGTAAAAAAAATCGAGTTGATATTAAAAACCCTGAACCAATTCCAAAAGACTGCTCGTTAACTCAAAAAGTCGACCGTATTCAAGGTCCTTGATGAATCGCTAGATTGGCGATTCGCTGGTTAATACTTTGCACCATTTTTAGGTATTCAGGGCTGTCAACTGCGGTAAACTCTCGGTTGAATTCGGTTTTACTCAAACCTTCCGGTAAATCGTGAATATTGGGGAAAAACAAAAGTTCGTCGGCAGTTCCCGCTAACGTATTCTGCAATAAAATCGCCGTTGTGGGATGAGTGGCGGTTATTGCAAACTCTACTCCGGCAAAATCAGCCGCTAAGTCTACAAAGCTGAAACCACTTCCATCGTCACTTCTATCCATTAATTCTTTGAATTCGCCTATGGCAATACTTAGGCCTTGTTCTGATAATATTTTAATAGCGGCGGAAAAAATAAAATGCTGATTCAAATCTGTTCTACTAGCCAAAGTTGGTTTGGCGTTAGGCATTGCTACCTTGCCTTTTAGAGGTTGCACGTCACCCACTAAGTTAGCAAATCTATGGTGACCAGCATATATTGCCAGTGCCATAATGGCTGCCTCGTTTTCTTTAGGCGCGGTTTCATAGTTGGAGCGTGCTTTTGCGAAACTAAACATTGCTCCGATATACTCAGATAACGACTGTGGTGATAATCTTTTACCTACATTTAAAAGGGACAGTTGTTGCAAATAAAAGGCTGTTCTGAGACGCATAGCTTCGTCACTGGTACCTCCTACACCTTGTTTGACATCATTCAGTTCTCTGAGAAACTGTGCTAGAGGAAGCACTGTCAGTTGAATTTGACGTTTAGACATAGAGACAAATTCTACTTGCTTGACAAATTGACTGGCAATATCGCTACTGGTGTACCAATTTGCAAAGTGAATCAAGGTTTGTAAGGCCAAGTTGCCAGGTATTTTTACCGAACCAAACTTAATATATTCGACTCTAATCCCAGAGCCAGGCAATAATAAAACATCAATATTTAGGTATTGCCCAAAAGGATTATTAGGTAATTGATAGCTTGCTAAAATGCGGGTGGAGTCAGCCGCGATATGCACTTGGCCATTAATTTTTTCATGGGCTCGCTGAGCAAACCCCACTAAGCTGTTCAACTGATCTTGGCTAATATCGATAGTCTGCTTATGAGTTCTATTTTTTACGCTATCTCTAAGTTGAGTCATCAGCTCTTTGACTGATTCTGCTTGGTTGACTTGTTCACCGCTGTGCGTGACAACAGTGGGAGCGGATTCTATGGCGGTTACAAAGAGTCCGAAAACAACAAAAGCTAACAACAGCAATAAAAAACTTATATATTTAAATAGCTTAACCAATATAGGTACCCTTTAAGCCTAGTGACACAATCTGTACTAATTGAGAAAATATTACTACACGATTGCCATATTCCCTTTTGATTCAAGCCACTCTTTGCGATCCGGCGCACGCTTTTTGGCGAGTAACATATCCATGGTTTCTAACATTTGTTCTGCGTCTTCAACCATTAATTGTACTAACCTGCGAGTATTTGGATCCATGGTGGTTTCGCGTAATTGTAGCGGGTTCATTTCACCTAATCCTTTGAACCGTTGTACGTTGACTTTACCCCGTTTTTTCTCAGCAACTATACGGTCCAAAATACCATCTTTTTCACCTTCGTCTAAGGCATAATAAACTTCTTTGCCTATATCTATTCTAAACAACGGAGGCATAGCGACGTATACATGTCCGGTGTTGACTAGGGTTCTAAAATGTTTAACAAATAATGCGCACAATAAAGTCGCAATGTGAAGACCATCTGAATCGGCATCGGCTAAAATGCAAATTTTGTCATAACGTAGACCACTTAAATCCTCTGAGTCTGGATCAATACCTAAGGCTACTGAGATATCATGAATTTCTTGGGAAGCTAATACTTGAGAAGAATCAACTTCCCAACTGTTTAGGATTTTACCACGAAGCGGCATAATCGCTTGAAATTCGCGGTCTCTGGCTTGTTTTGCTGAGCCCCCAGCAGAATCACCCTCAACCAAAAATAATTCTGAACGGCTTGAATCTTGAGTTGAACAATCAGTTAATTTACCGGGTAAAGCTGGACCTTGAGTGATTTTTTTGCGCGCTACCTTTTTACTTTGACGTAGCCGGGATTGCGCATTGTTGATACACATTTCAGCTAATAACTCTGCCACATCGGTATGTTGATTAAGCCACAAGCTAAAGGCATCTTTTACCACCCCTGATACAAAAGCAGCGGCCTGACGAGATGACAAACGTTCTTTTATTTGCCCAGCAAATTGAGGATCTTGCATTTTGGTTGATAACACATAACTACAACGATCCCAGATATCCTCTGGGGTAAGCTTCACCCCTCGAGGTAACAAGTTTCGAAATTCACAAAATTCTCGCATCGACTCTAATAAGCCTTGGCGTAAACCATTGACGTGTGTACCACCTTGAGCGGTGGGAATAAGGTTTACGTAACTTTCGGTGACCATTTCACCGCCTTCTGGCAACCACATTACAGCCCAATCTGCAGCCTCTGTGTTTCCTGAAATAGCGCCTACAAAGGGGGCATCTTCAGGCAAGGTGACGAATTCTTTTACTGACTGATACAAATAGTCCCTGAGACCATCTTCGAAATACCATTCAGTGGTTTCACCGCTATTCTTATCATCAAAACGAATTCGCAACCCCGGACATAATACCGCCTTAGCTCGCAAAACATGTAACAGTTTAGATACCGAAAACTTAGCAGAATCGAAATATTTGGGATCTGGCCAAAAATGTACCTTAGTGCCAGTGTTACGTTTGCCACAAGTATCAACTATTTGTAATTCTTGGACTTTGTCACCATTTTCAAAGGCAATCTGGTGTACATTGCCATCACGACGGATTGTCACTTCTACTCGTTTAGATAAGGCATTGACCACAGATATGCCGACACCGTGTAAACCACCAGAAAACTGATAGTTTTTATTTGAGAACTTGCCGCCAGCGTGCAGTTTAGTCATGATCAGTTCTACGCCTGAGATACCTTCTTCAGGATGAATATCTACGGGCATTCCACGACCGTCATCCGTGACTTCAATAGATTGGTCAGGGTGTAATATCACTCGAATTGAGCTGGCGAAACCTCCAAGTGCTTCATCGACGCTATTATCAATAACTTCTTGACTTAAATGGTTGGGGCGCGTGGTATCAGTATACATACCTGGGCGGCGTTGCACTGGCTCAAGGCCGTTTAGTACTTCAATGGCGTCTGCGTTGTATTGATTTGACATAGTGGTTAATCAGCGCTCTTATTATTCGATTAGTGGATGTATGGGATTACCCATAACAAGTTATACCAAGCTTCAATTAGTCTTGCAGTAGAAACCTAAAAATATCTGGTAAGAATCGCTGAAAATCCTGAAAACTGTGATCTCCACCTTGCTCGATACTCAATTTGTAGTTGTGATATTTAGTTTCTGCTTGGCGATAGTCTAAAGTCTCGTCAGCTGTTTGTAATAGTACCCAATAGTCAGATGTTGGTTTTAATCGAGTTGTATCTAGTCGACGAAGTTCATCAATATGTTTATTCTGTAGTGTGAAATGTTGTTGGGTATAAGGATTTACGTGCTCTCCCAAAAAATCTTTCAGGAGGTCAAAGGGGCGTACTGCAGGATTAATTAACACGGCCTTTCCAGAATATTTTTCGACCATAAATGTGGATAAAAAACCACCTAAAGAACTCCCAATAAAACGCAGTTTTTTACCTTTGTGTTTAGCGATACAAACTTCTATATCTCGGAGTGCATCATTTGGATAATTAGAAAGCTGCGGTATTTCCATGGTTAAATCAGGATAGTTAGCCCTTACAAACTCACGTGTTTGAGTTGCTTTTTGAGACTCAGGAGAACTAAGGAATCCATGTAGATAAATAACAACATATTGCACGTTAGTGGTTACTCTTCAATGCGATGAATAGATGTTGTTATTTGACCATTTTCTAGAAGATTTATCACTCTAAATCCTGGCTTTAAATGACTAATAGCGAAAGATTTTTGGTTAGCAAATTGCCAACAAGTTGAAGGGCAGGCCATATATAAACAATGCTTTACTTGTTCTTCAAGCGCCGTATGAATATGCCCATATATCACTCCTTTGATAGACGGATTGTTGGCAACAACGGCATTAAATTGCTGTCTATTTGTCCATTCATGTTTATCCATCCATCCACCGCATGGAATAGGGTGGTGGTGGGCAGCTAATAAATGATAGTCGTTTGAATACCGATTGATATATTCAGATAAACCATTGAGGTCACCAATAGATAGTTTTCCAACAGATTGACTTGTTTGGGTGTTTAGTAAATGTATATGCCACTGCTTAGCTAAAACCAATTGTGAATGCTGCAACCATAAATATTCAGGATTTATATTGGCGCTTAATTGTTGTTGATTATCGTGATTGCCAGGAATGACGGCTATCCGACTGTTTATTTCCGCTTGTTGCAGTAAGTTAGAAAAGTGCTGATAACTTTGTGCAGTGCCGTCCCCGCTAATATCCCCTGTAACTAATACCACTTCTGGTTGATGTATTTTAACATTCGCCAACAGTTTTTTTAGGCTGTGAAAAGGGTTGATATTGTTGTACCCGACCTTAGTGATCTCCGCAAATAAATGGCAATCTGAAATTTGTATGATTTTCATCTAATACAATAAATTAGGCTTCGGAGGAATATAGCTGATTGCTTTGAGTCAAACAAAATTGCAACCATTCAGCTAAAAATATATTCACCATTTCTTTTTCGTTTTTTTGGTACATTTTCATATTTGGATATTGGTAGCTAGGTTGCAATGAGCCAATATTTTGCGCACTGATGACCTCAGCCATTTTTGCATCATGATACAATCTTACTTGCACCACTGGACGCAAAAAGTCGTACCCCATGTGGCTTTTTTGTGACATTTCTAAGGTACTTGTATAACGACTACATTCAATTATTTTGATGGTATAGAGTAAACTAGCATTGACTTCGAATTGATATTGTAAATCTTGTGTATCGCAATCAGGAAGCAGTCTCAATAAACGCCCGTAGTTAACCTCACACACCTTGTGCATGTTGGCGACCTTAGGCACATATTTACGACCTATCTCTCTAGTCATGTGACCAACTCTCCAAAACGAGTTGTTTATTCATAGCAAACCATTGTAGTGCAATCAGGGTGGCAGCGTTATCAATTTTGCCTTGGTTAATCCAATCGAGGGCAATAGAGCAAGGCACTCGGTGAACTAAAATATCCTCACTTTCATAATCCAAACCGTGCACCCCTTTGGCATCGCTGGCATCTATCAAACCGACATAAATATGTAGACGTTCCGTTGTACCTCCTGGGCTAGATAGATAACTTAGGGCTTTGTGTAACTTTTGAATATCCAAACCTGCTTCTTCTTTAGCCTCTCGGCGACAAACCGCTTCAGGTGTTTCACCTTCATCTATAATTCCAGCCACTACCTCAATTAACCAAGGTGAAGAGGATGTTGGTAGCGCACCAATTCGAACTTGCTCAATCATTACAAATTCGTCCAACACTGGATCGTAGGGTAATACCGCAATAGCATGACCTCGTTCAAAAATTTCACGTTGAACTACATCACTCCAGCCGCCAGCAAACAATTTATGTTTAAATGCGTACTTAACCATTTTAAAAAAACCTTGATATAAGGTTTCCTTACTTAAAATTTGTACATCGCTACCTGAAAACTGTTGGATAGTGTGTTGACCTCGTTTCAATTTTTCACCGCTGCTCAATATTTAATTTGTGTCAGTATTATAAGAGGTAAGATTAACATAACGAAGTTTCATATGTTGGTATGCCTAGGCTCAATTAATGTATAATATTCTGTTACACTTGAGACCTTGGTGTTACCACAAAGCATTGTTACTTAACGCTTGTTTTGCTTAGACTTTACCATCATACAAAAAGTATTCGACTAGACGTAGCCTAGTGGCATACAAAATTAGAACCAGATTAGGAACCACATAGGACTACCAATGAAAAAAACATTTTTGTCGTTATTGATCAGCATGGGGATTTCAACATCTGTATTAGCAGATGATCTCTACCAAGTTTATCAAATGGCTGTTGAGAAAGACCCAACCATCAACCGTGCTAAAGCTGACAGAGATGCTGCGTTTGAAGGGATATCAATTAGCAGAGCGAACTTATTACCTTCAGTGTCGGGCTCCCTTAGTTATTCCGATAGTACCTCAGAATCATTTAACTTTGACACCGATGCCAATGGACAGCCATTTGTAGGCATCATTGAGAGCGATTCAAAAAACCTAGGGTTAGATTTGAGTCTGAGTTTGTCAATTTACGACAGACAAAACTGGGTGGCTTTATCCCGTGCCGAGAAAGTGGCGCATCAAAGCGATACTAGTTACGCATTATCTAAACAGGACTTGATCGTAAGAACCACTGACGCTTACCTCGCTATACTGCGCGCTAAAGACAGTTTGATTTTTGTACAAGCAGAGAAACGCGCCATCGAGCGTCAACTAGAACAAACCAAACAACGTTTCAACGTTGGCTTAACTGCTATTACTGACGTGCATGAAGCACAAGCCAACTTCGATAATACTGTTGCTCAAGAAATCATAGCAGAAAATGTTGTAGAGTTACGTTTAGAAGAGTTGCGTGAAATTACTGGAAAATATCATGATAAATTAGCTGTTTTAAATACAGAGAATTTTAGTGCATCGCGCCCTTCGCCAGAAGGTGTCGAGAATTGGTTGAAAATAGCTGAAGAAAAAAACCTTGATTTAATGGTCAGAAATTTTTCTAAAGAAATCGCCAAAGACGACATATCATCCGCAAAAGCAGGGCACTATCCGACTCTATCTTTGAGTGGCAGCTATGGCAGAGACGATACCGAGATAAACGGCAACGGTGATTTTCCTGCTAGAGACAGTAACTCAATCAGTTTAACTTTAAGTGTTCCAATTTATTCTGGTGGCTCAGTTTCTGCTCAGACGGCACAAGCTAGATATCGTTTTGTTGCTGCAAGCGAAGATTTAGAGTTAACGCATCGTTCAACAGTGCGTTCAGTGCGTTCTGCATATAATGACGTTATTGCGGCGACATCAACTATACGAGCTTTACAACAAGCTGTTGTGTCTGCAGATAGCGCCTTAAAAGCTACAGAAGCTGGCTTTGATGTAGGTACCAGAACTATAGTCGACGTACTTAATAGCACTAGAAACCTATTTGATGCTAGACGTAATTTAGCCAGTGCTCGTTACGATTTTATTAGCGCAATTTTGGATCTTAAACGTGCATCGGGTAATTTATCAGAGCAAGATTTGATCGACATCAATCGTGGTCTAGTCGTTTCAAAAGCGGACTAAAAATCTAATAGAGGGTGGTGTTTGCCGTCCTCTTTTAGCTCTACAATGACAAGTCTATTACTTAATCAAATTTCATTATGGTTTTGAATAATTGATTGACAGCCAAACCTAATTGAATACCCTATCGCCGATTTTTTATTTTTCTGAGATCTACTTTCTAGCATGCAAGCTTCGACACTAAAAGCCAAATTCATTCAAATTCGCTCCAATAAATTATTCGAAATGTTTGTTGTCACAGTCATTATTTTTTCAGCGCTATTGGTAGGCGCAAAAACCTATGACATGTCAGAAAACGTGTACACAATAGCGAAATTTATGGACTGGTTTATCAGTGCTTTTTTTCTTACTGAAATTAGCATTCGATTTATTGCTGAACATCGCAAACGAGACTTCTTTAAAAGTTTCTGGAATTTATTCGACACCTTGATAGTTATTATTAGTTTGATCCCGGCTGATGATACAGAGTTAGCGCTGGTGGCAAGGTTAGTCCGTGTCTTTAGAGTACTCAGGATGATCTCAATTATCCCTGAGCTTAGAATTTTATTAGTTTCATTAATTAAAGCGTTACCACAACTCGGTTATGTAATGTTGCTGATGTTCATCATTTTTTACATATACGCAGCAGTTGGGAGTACATTATTCGAAGCTATCAATCCGGTTTTATGGGGAGATATCACAATATCACTGTTAACTTTGTTTAGAGTCATGACGTTTGAAGATTGGACAGATGTTATGTACGAAACAATGGAAGTTTATCCATCGAGTTGGCTGTTTTATTTAACCTTTATTTTCTTTACTGCTTTTGCATTTTTAAATATGGTGATTGGGATCGTGGTAAACGTCATGGAGCAAGAAAATGCCAATGCACGAGCTGAAGCTGTCGAACAAACTGGCGAACCAAGCCTTAAAGATATTTCTGAACAAATATCAAAATTACAGGGGCAGATTATCGCGATGCAGGATCGTAAAGGTTCCTAGGGGCAATTTATTTTTTAGCTTTTTGAGCAGCAAGCAATTCACAAAATTCGTCATAGGGAAGTGGTCGGCTAAACAAGTAACCTTGGGCAATATTACAGTTATGTTGTTTCAGAAAATCTCTTTGTAATTCGGTTTCAACACCTTCGGCAATGACTTCTAATTTCAAATTGTGGGCCATGGCGATCACCGCTAGTATAATAGCGCCATCACTATCTTGGCTATTTTCATTGATTTCATTAACAAATGATCTGTCTATTTTTAATTGGTCTATGGGTAACTTTTGTAAATATGCGAGTGAACTATAACCCGTACCAAAGTCATCAATTGAAATACTGATCCCTAACTTGCGCACTTCAGCGAGTAAAAAATGTACTCTATCGTAGTTGTCTATTAACACACCTTCAGTCAGCTCTATTTCTAACTGTTGTGGATTGACTTGAGATTCTATTAGGGTATCACTAATAAATTCGAACAATTGACGATCGCCAACTTGGCGAGGCGACAAGTTAATAGAAAGTTTAATTGGTTCACCTTGAGAGGTTAACCGTTTCAGTATTGCGCACGCCTCTTTTATCACCCATTTACCGATAGGAATGATTAATCCTGTTTGTTCGGACAATGGGATAAACTCGTCTGGTGATACCATATGACCATCAGGATGATGCCATCTAATCAAGGCTTCTGCTTTAATTATTTGACCATTAGATAGGTTCAATATTGGTTGTAAATATAATTCAAACTCTTGGTTTTGCAACGCATTACGTAGAGCATCTTCCATTTCAATACGCTTGCGAGACGCATCGACTAACTCTTTGGAATAAAATGAGATGCTACTGATACTTTTCTTTTTAGCGGCATAAACCGCTAAATCAGCATATTTCATCAGATCTTCAGCGCTACTGGAGTCTTTAGGAAAGGCTGCTACGCCAACATTTAACCCTACTTCACATTTAAGCCCTGAACTGAGGTAAAAAGGTAAACAACTTGTGCCAATCAACTTTTCTGCAAATGTGACCGCATAATCCTGATCCATCGAAGAAATTTGAGCATGGGAGTGTTTGAGTTCTAGAATCACTGCGAACTCAGTGCCACCTATTTTGGCTATCATGTCATCGGCATTTACCAAGTTATTGAGCCGAATCGACAGTTCTCTTATCACTTCGTCACCAATTAAATGACCATGTATTTCGTTGATGCGTTTGAATTGTTTAATATCAAGATATAGCAAATAGAACGGACGATTTTGCTGGATCTTTTTTTCAAGGTTTTGCCAAAAATACTGACGATTTGGAAGATTCGTCAGCGCATCGAAGTGGGTTAGCTTTTCGTTTCGTTTGAGCAAGTATTTGACTTGTGTTACATCACTTGCACTGAACAACCAATTCTGTACTTCTTGAGCGTCGTTCTTAATAGGTTGAATTGATAATTTCAGCCATTTGCCTTGTAATGGAGGGTTTAACCAAAAAATCTCGCCGATCCAAGAACTTGCGGTAGAGAAAATGCGTTCACATTCGGGGTACTGATTTCTAAATAGCTCCAACAACAATTTATCTGCAGGAAGATTCGTTTTAATATTCGTATCATCAAATATAGAGCGTAACGCTGGATTACTATTTAATAGAAGTAAATCGGTATCAAAAATTGCCACTCCTAAATCCGTTTGTGCTAACGCTTGTGTCACAGGCTGGTTTGCGGGAAAGGCTCGCTCAGTTTCGCTAAGCAACTCTTCTAATCTAGAGTGAAGGTAATCATGTTGAGCAGAAATTTTGTCAGCCGTTAGTAGCGATTCTCTGGCAATTTGAAGGGTTTCTTGTTTTTGTTTATATTTAGCGTTTAACTTGTTAACGATTAAATAATTCTTTTTGTCAGCGACTACGGCCGACGCTTCCAGACGAATTACTTGGTTAGACAATTGCTCGGACCACATTCCAGAGTCAATTCGTCCATTTTTATTTACCAGCCACAGGTTTTCAGCGTCAATTAAAAAGTCTTCGAGATAAGCTGAGTTATGCTCAAAACTAAATATTTTGCTGCCAACAGTTTCTGGTAGTAATTCATCTAGCCAATTTCCCGCTTTATACAATACTTCAAACTCATTGGGCGATAACCGCTGAAAAACAATGCAGTCTAGAAAACCTAAGGCTGCAAGTAGAGAAGCATCCACGAGAATTAGTTACGCTGTTAATACTTTGGCAATATGCGTGAACATGGGTTCGACACCATCCCCAGTTTTTGCACTAGTATTAAAAAATTGAACAAAGCCCTGTTTGATTTCTGCAAGTTCAGTTTCGCTCCAATGCCAGCTAGCAGGCAAATCCACTTTGTTTACAGCTAAAACTCCGGGAATGTCAGCCACTTCCTTCACCATTTTGAGTATATCTAATCCTTCCACCAATGATTGTGAGCGTGTGTGATCAGTGACAATAATAAAGGCCGATGCGCCACGTAAATATTTAGCTTGAAAACCACAGTAGCGATCAATACCTTCAATATCCCATATCATCAGTTGTACTGTTTGATTTTCCGTCTCTACTTGTTTTTTATCAATTTTCACACCGATAGAGGTCAGATATTTCTCAGAGAAAATACCTTCAACGTATTGTTTAACCAAACTAGTTTTACCTACGCCAGTGGCACCAAGTAGGCATATCTTCTTTTGGATCATGTTTGTCCTATTTGACCTAATTTTTATTATTATTTTCCTACGTATTTTTGACGCAGCCCCTAACCGCCTTCAAAATATACTACATTAAACATTACTTTCCGCGCTGCATCTTTGGCCGTTTCTAATTCGATAACGCCCAACCCAATTGCATTTAAGCGGCTATCAGCTATCCCTAGTTCTTGCAGTTTTAACTTTACATTATCTGCGCGCTTCTGACTCAATATTTTATTGAAAGATACCGTGCCAACTGTGTCGCTTGCGCCCATGATAATTAGGCCTAAGGATAACTCTTGCTGCTCTGCGACTTCAATTAAATTATTAAATTGCTGCTTAACCGAAATTAATTTTTCTATTGCCTGTTCAGATAAATCACTTTGCCCCGCTTCAAATGCGATAGAAACTCGGTCTATTTTGGCAATGTTTAAATCTAAAATTGCCCTCACTAATTCAGGGTCGTCGCTAGCGGTACTTTCTGTTCCCTCAATAATTAAGTCATCTAACCAGTTAGTTTGGAAATTTAATCCAATCAACTTTGTTAACTCACCTTGCAAAAGTAGTTTATCTAAATTGGTTACGTTACCACTAAATTTTGGAAAATCACCAACCCAGTCGACCTTGACATTCGGGTAGTCAGCAATAATTTTTTCAGTTTTATGTTTTATTAGGAGGGGATCCAGTGATAAGTAGGCTCTTTCTTTAAATATGACTAGGTTACTATCTATGCCATTTAGCTCAAGCCATTCTTGGATTGATACAGATGCAGGGTCACGTAACACTTCGAGCTGTATTTGTTCGAGCCCTGAAGTCTCTATGCTGGTGAGCAAAATACCAGGAGCGTTATCAATTAACCTCACTTGATTCATTAATTCATGAGAGTTCCAGCGTTTTACAAGCAAAAAGCCGCAACCTAATAGAATCAGTAAAACCACTGTCCATGCCATCCATGGTTTTTTACTGCTGTCATGTTCAGGTTTTAAGACTGTCATCAAACAGTCTCTTAATTGATGCTCACTATTATTAAAAGGTATCGAATCACCATCAAACTTATCTAACTCTTTGTCATAAAGCTTGTGAATTTCTTCTAACGTTGTTTGTAGTTGATTAGCTACGCCTTGAGGCATATTGCCTGTTATTGCCGCCACTACTGACGCTTTAGGGCCCTTTTTCAATAATAAGGTAAAATCGTCAGTTCGCACTACATCGAGATTTTGCTCTACTTTACCCGTATTAGTATTGAAAGAATCAGAAACGAAATCGTTTATAGCCGTTAACATGGAAGAGACCATGTCAGCATCTGCTTCCAGTTCCAAGCCTAAGGAAACTGAGTTCAATAATAATCCGGTTTCTCGATGGATTAAAAACACCTGCTCAACTCTAAAAGCAAAAGTTTGGCTCGCGGCATATTGGGAAAAGGTGACCCCAGATTGCCATGCTTTAAATCGCCACGTCAGGCCTTTAATTGTTAGGCTGTTTTCGATTAGGGTGTTGGTTTTTTCTAAAAGTTCAGTAATAAAAGCGGTAACTGATTTTCTAACTAGGCTACCTATCAGAGGGTATAAATAACTAACAAATCGGTCACTATTTGTGGCTATCGATTTTTCAACTGATTTCTCTACTATGGGCAATAGCACTTTGTTGACTGAACCATCTTGTGTTTCGCGGTCGTGCAAAGCTTCAGTAAATACTTCGCCTACCAATTCACGGGCATTGTCTTTTAGCGTTTGTCTGACATGCAGCCCGTCTTCTCCCAATACCAATTGACGTATTTGGCGCATTTGCGCAGTATCAGAATTGCTGCTGGATTGCTCGTTTAAATCTGCCATTTTTCAGGCTACTCACCTTCATCTGTTTCAAGGTTACTTGCTACTGTCGCCAGTAATTTGGCTAAGGTTTTGCGATCTGTCTTAGTTGAATTGAGGTCGCTAGACATTTGTGTGAGTTTTTCTAATGCTTGATTAAGTTGATTGGTAAATTTTAC
Source organism: Paraglaciecola arctica (assembly GCF_018861065.1). Lineage (GTDB taxonomy): Bacteria > Pseudomonadota > Gammaproteobacteria > Enterobacterales > Alteromonadaceae > Paraglaciecola > Paraglaciecola arctica_B. The sequence goes on along the minus strand of NZ_JAHKQO010000036.1, from coordinate 627,469 downwards.
AGTTAATGCACTGATTTCTTTATCCAATCGATTGTGTAATTCGTCATTTTCTTGTTTGCTATTGGCTTCAGCCATCTCAAGTTCGGAAGATATTTTGTCGGCGTAACTATGTAATTCAGTGGCTTTTGCTTCTTGCCCTTGATCGGCAATTGCGAGTTTATCTTCTAATTGATTGAAACCATCACGCATCGCATTTTGCAAAGTTTGGGTATTTTGTTCCATGCTTTGCTGCATTTGGTTGAAGCTATCCTTAGTCTGCTGTTCTAATGCATCAATACGCTGTTCTATGTCTTTTTGAGCTGCACCAAAAACGATATGTCTTAAGCTTTCAAGTTCAGTTAACTCCTCTGAATCTGCGGATGAAGTGGATTGGTCATTGGTATTACCGGCACTTTTTTTATTAGCCATGTTGCAAATCCTCTGCTCGAATAATGCTTTTAATAAATGTGTACTAACCTTCAAACTCAATCATCATGCACAGATTTGCAGAATATTTAAACTGTTTTTCAGTGATCTAGGTGAAAACGTTACCAGAAGTGTTCATTCAACCACTAAAATATTGATTTTTGGTAGTACTAGTCCAAAATGGCGGTTGTAGCGTACATCACTGGTACTAAGTAGAAACCCATATCGAACTAACATCACCAAGAGTGTTTCATGAAATATCAAGGTAGTCCCGTATTTACCCATAAGCAAGAAGACAAGGTGGGAGTTTTAGTTACCAATTTGGGAACACCAGAAGCGCCTAAAAAGTCCGAGTTAAAGCGCTATTTAAAAGAATTTTTGTCTGACCCTAGGGTGGTAGAAATACCTAGACTACTATGGTGGATGATTTTAAATCTGGTTATATTGAATATTCGACCAAAGCGCTCGGCTAAAGCTTACGCCACAGTTTGGACTGAGCGTGGCTCACCGTTAATGTTTCATACTCAAGATCAAACCAATGCATTACGTGATGAATTACGGCAGCAATATGGTGAAAATATAGAGGTAGAGTTTGCGATGCGTTATGGTTCGCCCTCGATAGACTCTGTGATAGATAAAATGTTGCAGCAAGGCGTCCGTAAATTGGTCGTTTTACCTTTGTATCCTCAATACTGCGCTTCTACAACGGGCTCTACATTTGATGCGGTTGCCCAAAGTTTCAGTAAAAGACGCTGGATCCCCGAATTGCGTTTTATTACTCACTATCATGATAATCCTGACTACATAAAAGCGTTAGCCGATAAAATTCGTGCCCATTGGGAGCAACATGGTCAGGCTGATAAGTTAGTTTTTAGTTATCACGGTATACCCCACAGGTATTTGCTAAATGGTGACCCTTATCATTGTGAATGTCATAAAACTTCTCGGCTACTAGCTGCCGAGTTAGGCCTAGAGGAACACCAGCATTTTACGAGCTTTCAATCACGTTTTGGGCGAGAAGAATGGTTGAAACCCTATACTGATCATTCCCTTAAGGGATTTCCAGAACAAGGTGTTAAATCTGTACAAATAGTTTGTCCAGGTTTTTCTGCTGACTGTTTGGAAACAATCGAAGAAATTGCCGAGGAAAATAGGGAATATTTTATGGAAGCAGGCGGTGAACGATATGAATATATTGCAGCATTAAATGCTGAGCCTGACCATATTCAGGCCCTTACAAAGCTAATAGAAAGCCAGTTGCGAGGTTGGTCTATGACTTCAGAAAATACAGAGTTACGTAGTGAATTAGCAAAAGCCAGAGGTGCAGAGAACTAGAAAAATAAGGTATATTAGAGGGAGTGACAAATAAGATTGATAAGTCAGTTTGTGTTAACATAAATCTAACATTGCAATGTGGCTCCCCTTACTGACAATACAAAATTTAGTAGAGTACATAGTAAATAATAATCAAAAAAGCCGCTCAAACCCTTTTAAGGGTGGATAAGTCGGATGCAGAACAGGAACTTCCATGTCTACAGAAAATCTAGCAGACCAAGCCTTGGTCCATACTCCATTTTTTACCAACGACGCCTCTGTGATGGGGATTTTGGCTATTTTGTTGGGGTTGGTGTTTTACACCGCCAACAGCAAAACCCCGTTTTGGGGCAAATTTTACATGTTTGTTCCTTCTGTATTACTTTGTTATTTCTTGCCCTCGTTGCTGAATACTTTTGGTCTAATTGATGGAGAGAACTCGCAACTTTATTTTGTGGCTTCTCGTTATTTATTGCCTGCTTGTCTAGTTCTGTTAACTATCAGCGTTGATTTAAAGGCGATTGTTAAGCTAGGTAATAAAGCTATTATTTTATTTTTTACGGGTACTGTGGGTATTGTGATTGGAGGGCCAATTGCTCTGCTGATCGTCTCTATGGTTAATCCCGAGTTAATAGGTGTCGATGGCCCCAACGCGGTTTGGCGAGGTATGACAACTGTCGCGGGAAGTTGGATTGGTGGTAGTGCTAACCAAGCTGCAATGAAAGAAATTTACGGAGCGGGTGACCAAATGTTTTCTGCAATGGTCACTGTGGATATTATTGTCGCCAACTTATGGATGGCGGTGTTGTTAATCATGGCGGCAAATGCAAAAACAATTGATGCCAAAACTGGTGCCGATACGTCTGCCATTGATGAACTCAAGGACAAAGTTAAGAGTTTCGAGGCTAAACATTCTCGGATCCCAGATCTGACCGACATTATGTTGATTGTTGCGGTAGGACTGGGGGTAACCGGATTTGCACATATGTTTGCTGACACTATCACCCCATATTTTGTTGAAAATTTCCCAGGGCTTGCCAAGTTTAGTTTTCATAGCAAATTTTTCTGGATGATTATTTTTGCGAGTACAGTAGGCATTGCCTTGTCATTTACCAAGGTTCGCCAATTAGAAGGAGCAGGGGCCTCAAAGATTGGTTCGGCTTTTTTGTATATTTTAATTGCAACAATTGGCATGAAAATGGATATCACTATGATCGCCGATCAGCCTCTATTTTTTGTGATTGGCGCGATTTGGATGTTGATTCATGCCTTACTTATGTTGATTGTAGCTAAACTGATCAAAGCGCCCTTGTTCTATATGGCCGTTGGCAGCCAAGCGAATGTAGGGGGAGCTGCATCGGCGCCTGTAGTCGCCTCAGCTTTCCACCCATCATTAGCACCTGTGGCGGTAATGTTAGCTGTATTGGGTTATACAGTGGGAACATACATGGCTTGGTTTTGTGGGCAAATATTGCAAAGTATTAACTGAGAAATCAATCTATGAGTGAGAATTACCAGGCTCCGGCTGCCTTGCTCAGAGCGCAGCAACTAGCTAATTTGACCGATACCAAGTTACGAATCCCAGTAATTGGAATACGAGTAGGCTTGGATTTTTTAGTGGGGCTTATTCCTGTGGTTGGGGATCTTATTATGGTGGGGGTATCTTTGAGTATTGTTGCAATGGCAAAAAGTATTCATGTGCCTCGTGCTCTTAGAATAGCGATGTTGCGGAACATTGGAATTGATTTTTTGCTTGGTCTAATTCCATTTGTAGGTGATGTAGTAGATCTTTTTTATAAATCTAATCAAAAGAATGTACGCATTATGGAAAAATGGTGGGTAAGCCAAAATCAACATAAGATTCAAGCGAATAGCCAGCAAGCACTTGAAGATTGGCAAAAGTCCCAAGGTCAGCAGTAATGGATTTTGAAAGCTTTTGTCGTTTAACTCTAAGTCTTTTAATTTACTGATATTGAAAATATGGCTAGCTTGAAGTTCGATATAGATTTGCGAGAGGACAGTAGTGGCTCAATTATTTAGGATTACTTTACGATCAAGTACGCTATATTATTGATTATGAAGGTAACAACATCTTTGATTTCAGCATTAATCTTATGTTTAGCGACAGTATTGCTAAACATTTCCACTATTCATGCTAAACCGGTACAGCTATCGGTTGCGGTATTAGCCATAAATAAACAACAAATTTCCCTTTTTGCCGAGCAGTTTTACCGTTTCAATAATTTACAATCTGAAGTGGTGATCGATGTTGATTTTTACAGTGATCAAGGGCTTAAAAGTAAGCTGTTAGGTTGGCTCGAAACGGGTAAATACGACCTAATTCACTGGCAAGCGGGGAGACGCCTTGACGATTTAGTTGTTCAAGAGTTGTTGTTACCAATTGATAGGTTGATAGATAAAAAAACACTGAATAAAAATGTCAGTTCGCAGTTGTTGGATTCTGTTGAATACAGCGGTTCCTATCTGGCTTTGCCTTTTGCTTATTATCCGTGGGGATTTTATTACAGTAAAACAGTCTTCGCCAAACATGGGATTTTACCGCCAAAGTCGTGGGCAGAGTTCTTGGCCATATGTGATAAATTAAAGAAACTAGGCATTGCCCCACTTGTCCAAGCCAATCAAGAGGGGTGGCCCCTGCTTGGCTGGATAGATTTTTTGGCATTAGATAATGGTGGCATTGAAACCCGCCAAGAAATGACAGAATTTGCCAGTGTTGGTCGTGACAGTATTGCTAGGGTAGTAGAGCAGTTTTCAATATTATTAGATTATGGCTATTTTTTCGCGCCAGACCACAGTTGGCGATGGGAGCAAGCCATTACCTTATTGTTACGCCAACAAGCAGCCATGAGCTTAATAGGACAATTTGCTGAAAGTGAAATTCAACCAGAACATAACTCGCAGATTGGTTACTTTCCTTTCCCTCATTCTCAATCTAACCTAGTGTATCCAGAAGTCGCACCTATCGATTTGTTTATGGTGCCATTAGCTTCAAATAACCATGAACATTTGCCGATTCTCTTAAATTTTTTAGCGCAACCAGAGACTAACAAAGCATTGGCCAGTGGTATTGGTTTTTTACCTGTATACCCAGAGTATGATGGTGAAGGATTAAGTGAGCGAGCCCTAATTGGATTGCGAAGTCTACAGAAAAGTACTGAATTAGTGCCGTTTTTTGATAGAGATTCCGAGGAAAAATACGCCACTAATTTGGCCAATAGCATCGCTCACTCAATTTTAAATGGCGAGGCCTCAGCCTTTGAAGGTGCATTATCAGGCCACGATTTCGTCAACTCAACTAACCAAACTTTAGATTATGTATTACCTGAAAAACTACTTAATTTTACCTCGTTCACTGGCTCTAGAGGGACCTTCTTTGTGTCAAACGTGCTCAGTGAAGTATACAAAAAATTGGGTTATAACCTATCAGTGACGCGTTATAGAAATTTGCCAGACTCTTTAAATTCTTATAAATACGGAGCGGACGGTGAACTAGTCAGGGCGGCGGTGTTTAACGGTCTTTCAGAGGACCTGATTCAAGTGCCAGAACCTTTGGCTGAATCATCCATCTATTTGCTATGCCACACAAAAGTTGCCTGCACTGGAGAATTGAGTCCCCAAGTAGAAGTAGGAACCAGTATTGAAATACTCAGCATTGAAGACTGGTGGAAAACTGAAAAAGCGATTAAACAGGATTATACAACGACGTCGTTGATGTTACAGGCGTTTATGACAGGTCAGTTAAACTATATGATTCTAACCGCGGCAGACATGGCGGCCTATAGCGAACAACTGAGTAACAGTAGTTTCAGAACTATTTTGACAATCCCTTTCTATCATTTTATTCATGAAAAACATCGAACTATGTTGCGTGATGTTAATCAGGGTATAAAAGATTTTAAGCAGACATCCGCGTACCAAGATTTTAAGAAACGTTACTGGCTAAATTAAATGATTAACGCATTGGATTTGACCTAGTAGTAGGATAAAACAACTCAGAAGAAAATCTATGAAAATATACGATACTAAAACTGCCCCTTCACCTAGAAGAGTAAGAATTTTTCTGGCCGAGAAAAATATTCCTATGGAATATGTGCAAGTGGATTTGCAAAAGGGCGAAAATATATCTCCAAAAATGCGGGCTAAAAACCCGGTGGGGAAAATTCCTGTTCTTGAACTAGACGACGGCACTTGTATCAGTGAAGGTGCATCCATTTGTTTATATTTTGAAGAGTTGTATCCAGAAATTAATCTATTGGGTAAAGATCCATTGGAGAAAGCTACCATTGATATGTGGCATAGACAGGTTGAACTGTATTTTTTTGGTCAAGTAGGTATGTGTTTTCAACATACCACTGGGTATTTTAAAGATCGAATGACACCCGTAAAAGAGTACGGAGAAGTCGCTGGCAAAAACGCCGCTGGTTTTTTAAATGTATTAGAAAAACGCTTAGGTGAGTCTGAATATATTGCCGCTAACCGATTCACAATAGCCGATATAACCGCTATGTGTACCGTTGATTTTGCAAGAGTAGTTGATATTAAAATTACTGATAAATATCCTAATTTGCAACGTTGGTATGCCGCAGTGAGCAGTCGCGCTAGTGCCAAAGCTTAAAAATGTGATTGTAATCGTGCAGTCAATCACCTTAAATTGATATAAATTCGCCATTTTCTAGTGGCGTTTATTCAAGCTCAATCCCGCCATCTCTTGGTGATGTCATCATAAGCATCGATTCTGCGATCTCTAAAATATGGCCATATCCGTTTAATTTGTTCACTGCGATCAAGATCTATTTCGACGACTAAGTTTTCTTCTTTGTCACTGCTAGCTTGCGCTAGAATTTCACCTTGTGGACCAGCAATAAAACTTTGCCCCCAAAATTGAATACCCGGATCGCCAGCCACTGGTGACGTTTCAAATCCTGTGCGGTTGGCTACTACTACTGGCAATGAATTGGCGACTGCATGAGAACGTTGTATTGTTTGCCAAGCATCGTGCTGGCGACTTTGTTCTGCTGCGGAGTCGTTCTTATCCCAACCTATGGCAGTGGGATAAAATAAGATTTCTGCACCAGCCATAGCCATAAGTCTCGCCGCTTCTGGATACCATTGATCCCAACAAACCAACACTCCCAGTTTCCCCACGCTTGTTTGAATGGGTTCAAAGCCCATATCACCAGGTGTGAAATAGAATTTTTCATAAAACCCAGGATCATCTGGGATATGCATTTTACGATATTTACCGACCAAACCCTGTTGGCGATCAAAGACTACCGCAGTATTGTGGTACAAGCCGGAACCGCGTTTTTCAAATAATGAGGTGATAAGCACTATGTTTAATTTTGCTGCCAAGTCTGCAAAATAATCGGTGGCAGCTCCGGGTATAGGTTCCGCTAAATCAAAATAATCGGTGTTTTCTTGCTGACAAAAATACAAGGTACTGTGCAACTCTTGTAACATTACGAGTTCGCACCCTTCGGCGGCAAGTACCGACAATTGTTCTGCGCTACGCGCCCAGTTTTCTTCTTTGTTGTTACTGGCAACGGCTTGTTGAACCAAGCCCACCTTTAGATTACGTGTTTGCATAAACATGGACTCCGTTGACGAAAGACTGCAGTATTGCTGGTTTAAGTATGCCACAAGGTATTTGCATACTTATACAGTGCAAACTCCCAAATTGTTGTATTAAGGGCAGGCAGTTAATCGGCACAATGGTAAATTCAGGAAAAGCTTTTTGCATAATCTGCATGGCTAATTCATCTTCTGCTTGTTGATAAATCGGACATAAAATGTGTTGGTTGGAAATCAAAAAATTGGCGTAAGAAGCAGGGAGCCTGTCTCCTTGTGAATTCACTACATAAGGTAACGGCAATTCAAAAATTTGATGTGTAGGTAAAGCTTGTTGGCATTCTGTGACTAGGGCCGCTAACCCCGAGTAATGTTTATCGGCAGGGCGATTAGAAGCCGACTGGATCACTAACCCATTGTTTGGCGTAAAACGCACTAATGTGTCTATGTGCCCATCGGTATCATCACCCTCTAAGTGTCCATTTTGTAATATCAGGCTGTGTTTAGCGCCGAGAAAATCCTTAAAATCTTGTTGGTAGGCCGCCAGGGATTTATTGCCATTACGTTTAGGATTCGTAAGACATAATTCAGTAGATAACAGGTTACCATGTTGGTCAATCTCTAATGCTCCACCTTCAAGGACTAAATCGACAGATTTGATCCCTTTGTCACACAGTTGGCTTAGAACAAGCCGATTTATTTGGTTGTCTTTGGATGCATCGAATTTATGCCCCCAACCATTAAACTCAAATTCGATAGGCTGCAATCCTGACTCATTTGCGCAACTTAAAAAACCGTAATCTCTTATCCATGTATCATTGTAATCAGCTTTGACTATCAATACTTGTGCCGCTTTATGCAACTTTGCTAGACAATTTCTAACCTCGTTATCACGCACTAACAATACTACTTGGGTATTTGCCTGGTTAAGGGACTTTATGATGTTTAGATAAACGTTTTGTACTTCTTCTAGCCATGGTTGCCAATCGGTATTGTGATCAGGCCAAACTAGCAATACGGCTTCTTGTTGAGCCCACTCGGGTATTAGTTGGTAAGTTTCAGTCATGGCATGATTTGTCGAAAAATTTTGAGGATTATAATACCTACATACCTTGCCGTCTTGTTTTGTGGGATGTTGATAGCAAAAAATTTATTCAGAGCGCTAATAAGCAATGAGTTGTAAGAGGGAAAAACTAGCGTTGAGCAATTTTGTTGGTTTGAATACTGTTAACGAGCCTTAACAAACAAAGAATAGCAAGGTAATTTGGTGCTCCAACCACACCATTTTTATATTAATTGTTATTAAAATAATGCTTTTAATTCCGTAATGGAATAATTAATTTTGAAATTGCCATCGTTTTCAAGTAGTTATAGATGCAACATAAAATTAACTCTATGTTTTACATCAGTTTTACTAGTTCAATACAATAAAAAAACAGAAATTTATTTCTCGATCAGTCATAAATACACTGCGGTTTGTGGCCGTTTTTTGAACTAATTGGAGAATACAAATGAAAAAACTAATCGCGCTATCAATGGTGTTATGTACACTGAATGCAACTGCAAAATTGGGTTCAACCGACAAGGTGAAGTATGCAGGGGACTTGGCATACGCAAATTTTTGCGAAGCTGTAGTGAAAGATGACGTCAATATGCTTAAGAAAAGTGTTAGGAGTAAAATCGGTGTGGTGGCGAGAAGTAACCAGTCTGTTTTGAAAAAACTAACGGCAGAAAATGGTATGTCTTGTAACGGAGTTGATCTTCTATCCTTTTCAGAACAACGTAATGCGTCAAAGGTATTTGATTACCTGACTAGCACCAAGTGATTACTGTTAAAAAAGAACAATTACCAGCCCATAACTCAAACAACTGGGTCATGGGCTGATTTAAAGCAGTTTCGTTATTTATTTTTTTGGCAGGCGGCTGAGACTATTTGATTAAAAGTCGCGGCGTACTGGTATAGTTTTTTGCGTAAATCTAATTCACTTGGTGATCTCAGTGCGTCACTACTATTGGCTAATAACCGATAACCACACTGCTGTTGCAGGCTAGATGATGCGTCGTCGAGCCCCGGAAAAGTGGTGACTCTTCCAGCAAACGCCAACAAAGTAAAATCCTGTTTATCTATGGCTAAATTCGCATCCGCTTTAGGATCCGCATACCGCAGCCAACTAAGGTCGTTCGACTGATTAGTCGCGTTTTTTGTACTTTGATTAACTATGGTTGCCTCCGTTTCTTGTGATTGTGAAGAGGTAGTGGTTTGACTGCAACCTAAGGACAAACAAGCTACGGAAGCGACAATTGTTAAACAAAATTTTTGATTATTCATAACGTCCCTTATTAAATGTTTGATAAAACTTCATAACAAACCCTAGAACAAGCAGTAGGTTCAAAAGTGCTATAGTTCCCCCTCCTGAGTCTCCGGAGTTGTTAGAAATCACTGGCGCAGAATTAACTTGAATAGTTAGGTTCGCTTCATCTGTTAACACTCCGTCTGATACAACATAGACTATTGATTCGCTACCTGTAAATCCCGATGCTGGGGTATAGGTGAGTTGTTGATCCACTATGGCCACTTCAGCCGCACCAGAATAGGTAAATGATGTGATGCTGAGTGTATCTTGGTCGACATCTAGATCGTTGCTTAGTAGGTCAACACTTGTAGTTTCGCTGTTTTGTTGAATCGAAATAGTATCGTCATTTGCAACAGGCGCGTCATTTACCGCCACTACTTCAATTTGAAAGGTCAATACGTTGCTGTCTAATTCGCCATCGTTAACCAGTAATTGTGCGGTTAAGATGCCATTAAAGTCGGCATCGGGTGTGAGGATTTGTTGGTCACTACTATAATTATCACCTGCTTGAATTATCAAGGTGAAGTCATCTGGATAGTTTGAATCAGGATCGATAATGGCTAGATCATTAAAATCGAATAACCATGGGGAGTCTTCGTCAATGCTAATATCATCCAAATTATTGGAGCTTGCGATGGGAGCGTCGTTCACCGCCACTACTTGTATTTGAAATATCAGGGTGTTGCTGTCTGATTCACCATCATTAACCAATACCGGTACAGCTAATAGGCCGCTAAAGTCTGGATCGGGAGTTATCGTGTCTTGAACAACAGTGTAATTATCGCCACCTTCGATAGTTAAAGTGAAATCATCTGGAAAGATAGAGTCCGGATCAACCACGGTTAAATCGCTCAAATTAATTTGCAACTCTGTGTCTTCATCGATGCTAATGGAGCTCTGATTTTCAGAGGTGGCAACGGGAACGTCATTGATTGCTAAGACTTGTACTTGCACTGTGTATTGATTGCTATCTAATCCGCCATCATTTATTACTACAGGGACCAGTAAGGTACCCTGAAAGTCGGCGTCAGGGATCACAGTTTGTTGGTTAATACTGTAGTTTTCTCCTTCTTGAAGCGTAACAGAGAAATCATCTGGGTACTGTGAATCAGGATCGGTTACGTTTAAATCCGCAAAGTCGATTTGACGCTGCGAGTCTTCATTGATGGTGATGCTATTTTGACTATCAATTGAGGGGGCAACCGGATCTAAGCCTATAATCGCGAATTCGCTATTGCTGACTGAATAAAATACGTTGTCGCTGCATTTCAATACTAATCTTGCCGCTGTGCTAGTAATATCAGGGGCCCGTACTATTTGCTGTCCATCATTTGGGGTCGCTAATTGTACTGTCGTTTCAACAGGGTTATTGGTATTGGCGATGAGTAAAATATCAACATTCGTACAATTGATGGGGGCTGTTGAAGTATCACCTATATTCCAAGTTACGTTTTGTTCGAACTGGGCTTGCCATTCATCTGGGGTATCAATGCTGAAAGCTTGACTACTACTATCCACTGTAATAACCACATCCTGTTGGTTTACACCGCCTTTATTATCTCGAGTTGTTAACCGAAAACGCATGTCTCTATCGGTGGTTGCATAGGTCTCGCCGAGCGTGGTTTGATTTGCAAGCACATCACCTAATTCAGGAAAGTAGCGGTATGAATAAGCCACTGGGCTATAAGATCGAAACAGTGGATTATTACCATTGTCGCTATTTAATTCATTTAAACTTGCTGTGGCGCCTGAGCTGCCACCATTATCAAATTGCTCCCAGCTGTAGGTGAGTACATCATTGTTTTCGTCAGTGGCCGTACCATCTAAAACAAAAGGAGTACTAGGGGGAATGGTAAATGCATTTTGTTGTAATTGAATTTGTGGAATGGCGTTATCAATAGAGGTCTCAACACCACACCGTCTGCCCGAAAAACTGTCAACATAGCTACGAATCTCTTGAATGGATATGGAATGAAAATAAGGGTCACTGTTATTTTGTAAGTTTTGTGAATTACAAATACCCGCATAAGACATAATGGTAGAACCACTGCCGGGTTCGTACGCCGAACCAGCAGAGCGCGAACTTTGGTCACAGCTGGCGGAGTTAGTTGCGTTAAAAGAATGTCCAGCGCCTAGTTGATGTCCCAATTCATGGGCAACTAAATCAATATAAAAACGTTCTCCTTGAGGATTATTTAAGCCAGTATAACCTTGGGCTTTATATTCACTATTACATACCACTCCTACGTAAGCTAAGCCTCCACCATTGGTTCCAAGAACATGGCCTATGTCATAGTTTTGTTCACCGATCGCTTGATCTATAACTTCTTGATTGGCTTCAATATCCGTTGCTGCATCGGAATTCGTAAAGGGATCACTTGCGGCATCAAAAAAGATAATATTTTGGTTATCAACCAATTCAAATTGTAATGCTAAATCAACCAATAAAACCTGATTGATGCGGTTAACCAAAGTCATCAGTTCCGCTACGACATTTTGAGTAGTTCCTCCCAATGTTTGGGTATATTCTGCTGTGGTACTAATTGCCAGTGAATAAGTCCGCACTGTATCTCCCGTGGTGACTGCCTTTTGGGATATGACTGGCTCTTGTAAATACTGTTCGCTTAGCAAAAAATCAGCAGTACGTGTCGCTTCATCGGGATTCGAGGGGGCATCTTTGTACCAATAACTGGCATAGTCTAACGTTTCACCTTGATATTTAGGTGATAACAACATCCATTTATCGTTGTACCTAAAAAATCCAAACAAGCCCAGATGAGAAATACTAAATCGCCCAACGTTTTGGGGCTGATCAAGTTGTTGAGCTTGGTATGTCATAAACTCTGGAAATTGTTTGGCTAAATCGTCACTCAAAATAGGTGATGGGCTTAGTTTAACAACTATGTTTAAACCGTTTGGAAGAGGAACGTTTAGTTCAGTTTCTAAGTCAACATCTGCAAAGGTCGTTGCCAACAGCGACTTATTTATTTGTAATAATCTAGATTGCGCGGCTACTACTCGTAAAGGGGTGACGTTTTTTGCACTAGTTTGCGGAGACTTATCGATCCATAAGGTATCAGCTTGAGTGAAAAAAGTAATAAAACTGAGAATTAATAATAGAAACTGTCGAATATTTATATCCATGATTGAATCACTGAACTTTGCATACATACCTCTATGACTAATTAAAACTTATAAAGTGCCAAGTTATATTGGCCACTACATCTATAAAGCTAGCGTACTTCGGATGCCAGTAAATGTTCAATTTGTCGAGCGGCAACTTCAACCAGTGCTACTTGCTGTGACTCAGACAGCGCAAAGTTTAACCCTAAAATACTCTTGATGTGAAACTCACTTTTAAGCAGGTTAAAGAAAATAACCGCATTTTTATGAGCTAATTCCTCGGTCATTGAGTGTTCACCATAATTCAGAAAACACTTTGCCAAATATTCTACTGTGTGTTTTGGACCTGCTTGGTAGAACAATTCTGCCACTCTAGGGTTACTGTTGACTTCACCTATTATGACTCTATAAATGGCGATCACCTTGTGATCATGCAGCAACTTAACTATCTGCAAACCTCTTTCGCGCAATACTTGCGACAAATCATGGTTCCCGTTGTCTAGGAGTTTCACATCGAGCTGGTATTCAGCACATTTGTCCTCAATCACAGCTAAAAACAATGCTTCTTTATTATCAAAGTGTGAATAAACGGTTTGTTTAGATACACCCGATTGTTTTGCCACCATTTCCATCGAGCAGCCGCTAAAACCAAATTCCAAAAATAGGTCGCTGGCAGCCTCAAGAATTTGCTTACGCTTTTGCACACTTTTTGGCCTTCCTGATGGCCTTCCCGATTTATTTATTTGGTTATTTAACAATGTGAAACCTCTACAGACATTAAAAAACAATTGGCAACTGAAATATTAAATACTATTATATATCAAACTAGACAGTCTAGTATTTAAATCTTCAATAGCATTCTAACCTAATCCAGCAGGAAATTCATGACAAGCTCTAATCAGTTGCCTCAACAGCCAAGTTTTAAAAAATACTGGATCTGGTTAATCCCATTCACTGCCTTGCTCGCACTAATATTGCTAATGAAGGCTTCTGGTAGCGGCCAGACACAACTAGCTCCGACAGATATAAAGAAGCCGTTAGTAAATGTTATGCCAGTACAGTGGCATGAGCAATATGTTCAAAAACATTTGATTGTTGGTCGAGTTGAAGCTCCACAGACCGCAGCAGTGGGATTTGATTTAACGGGTTCAGTGGTGAATATAGTTGTTGATGAAGGCCAAAGTGTAAAACAAGGGCAAATCTTAGCTGAGCTGGATACATTAAGGTTAGATGCTCAAATGACTGAATTAACCGCCATTTTGAATCGAGCGAAATCAGATGCTAACCTCGCAAAGTTATCGCTTAAACGAGTGATTGAACTGGTTGATAAGAAGCTTGAATCGGCTCAACGCCTAGATGAAGCGACAGAGTCAGTGAACGCCGCCAATGCTTTTATCGACGAAGTGTTAGCACGCATTCAAAGTCTACAAGTAGAGATAAGTAAAACTAAATTGCGGGCGCCTTTTGATGGCAGTGTAGTTAGTCGTTTAGTCGACAAGGGAGCAGTGGTTGCGACGGGGCAAACCCTATTTACCTTGCAGCAAAACACTCAATTAGAGGCGAGATTTGCGCTCTCTGCAGCCTATGCAAATAAACTGGTAGTAGACCAAGTTGTCGAAGTATTTTCTCCGTCCAGTCGGTTGTTAGGTAAAATTAAGTCAATCGCTCAACAGCGCAGAGTAGATACTCGCACCGTCGATGTGATTATCAGTTTGACACAACAAAATCTCACTATTTTACCCGGAGATTTATTAAATTTTGTAATGAATACCGCAATCAATGGGGAAGGGTTTTGGGTGCCACGAAAAGCGCTAGTAAGCGGTGTTAGGGGGCTATGGAGTGTATTCGTTATTGAATCCATAGACAGCGAGTTGCATTTGCAGGCTAAACTTGTGGAAATGTTACACGTGGATGAGGAGCAGGCGTTTGTTCGAGGCCCTTTAAAAGAGAACGACTTGTTAGTGTCGGGTGGTGTACACCGTTTAGTTCCGGGTCAAAAAGTATTGCTGGCTGACGGGAACACCGCTAACTCTGTTTCTGGATCGCTATAATGTTACAACCTATGCAACCAAATAGTTTGCACCTCCCTTGGTATAGCTTGTTTTTCCGCAATGGGCACTTGTTAGTGTTAAGTATTTTAGTACTAGTGGTAGCCGGTGTGTCGGCTATAAACAATATTCCGCGTTTAGAAGATCCTAGAATCGATAACCGCAACGTGTTGGTTATTACACCTTATCCTGGTGCTTCATCAGAACGAGTTGAAGCTCTTGTCACAGATGTAATTGAAGATGAACTTCGACAACTACATGAAATTAAAGAAATTAAATCAACTTCCCGCTCAGGAACCTCCATCGTTTCTCTTGAGTTACAAGCATGGGTAGACAACAACACTAACGAACAAATTTTCTCTAAAATTCGTGATGGAATAAGTAACGCCAAGCTTAAATTTCCTCAGGGCGCAGGTGATCCTTTGCTTGATGAACGTAGAGGAGCAACAGCGTTTACTCTTTTGATTGGTCTGCAACCAGCAAAAGGTTACCGGACCTCTATGTCCATTGTTAGCCGAATGGCAGATCAATTATCCGACCAACTGCGCAATGTGCCAGGTACTGAGTTGGTTCGAGTCTATGGTGAAATAGATGAAGAAATTCGAGTCACTATAGATCCTCAACAGCTAACAAGCACAGGAATAAGCATCAGCCAAGCAAGTGATTTGGTTGCAAGTGCAGACCCTAAAGTTCCTGCTGGAACGATGTATTCAAAACAACAAAATATGCGTATGCAAGTGGCACATGAGCTGGACAGTGTTTCTGTCATTAGAGACTTGCCACTTCAAGCAAATGAGCAAGGTGGCTATTTACGTTTGGGAGACATAGCAAAAGTAGAAAAAGGGGCTCGTTCGCCGGTTGCAGATTTGGGCTTGGTAGATGGAAGTCAGGTTGTTTTTGTCGCATCTCGAATGCAAACCACATTAAGGGTTGATACATGGACAGACAATGCTAAAGAGGTTGTCAAAAACTTTAATGAACAATTTGGTGGGACGGTAACGGCCAATATTGTGTTTGAACAGAATACTTACACGCAAACGCGTTTGAGCGATTTAACCAAGAATTTGCTTCTTGGTAGTTTAGTTGTAATGGCTGTAGTGCTTGTTTTCATGGGCATGAGGGCGTCTTTGATAGTCGGTTTGGCATTGCCACTTTGTGCTGCGTTTGCGATTTTTTCATTGAGCTTTTTTGATGAACAAATTCATCAAATGTCAATTTTTGGCATCATTATCGCTATCGGTCTGTTGATTGATAATGCGATTGTTATAACAGATGAAATTAGAAGTAAGTTAGTGGACTCTGATATTAGTCGTGTCGAGGCTTTAACCCAAAGTATCAGTCACTTATTTGTACCGCTGCTAGCTTCGACATTGACGACTATTTTAGGCTTTATGCCAATCTTTTTATTACCTGGGAATATTGGTGATTTTATTGGTTCTATTGCTATTAGTGTGGTGATGGCGTTGATTGGTTCGCTATTTATTTCCCTTACTATCATAGCAGCACTAGCGGCGCGTTTTTTGTCCAGAAAATCAAAAGCGTCATCTGCTTGGTATTCTATTGGAATTAAGGCTCCCGCTATTAGTTTAGGCTACAGAACCGCATTGGAAACATCGCTAAAGCGCCCCGCATTCGGCATCTTGGCCTGTATTGCCATTTCTATTTCTGGGTTTCTGTTAGCTGGACAACTCGGCAACGTGTTTTTCCCAAGCGCTGACAGGGATCAGTTTGAAATTTACTTGTGGATGCCAGAGGGTACTGCAATCGAAGAGACTCAAAACACGGTAGTAAAAGTGGATAAGCTAATCCGTAGTAAACCACAAGTGGCGCAACTAAGTTGGTTAGTAGGGGGCTCGTATCCTTCAGTGTATTACAACCAAGTCATGAATAAGGATAACTCTTCACATTACGCCAATGCGGTGGTCACAGTAAATAGTGTCTCAGCTGCCAAAGCCCTTATAGGTGGATTGCAAGCTGAATTAGATCAAGTTTTTCCCGCTACCAAAATTGTGGTGCGAGCATTTGGTCAAGGTCCACCTGTATCGGCACCAGTTGGGCTAAATATATTTGGTCCAGATATTAATATTTTAAATGATTTAGGTGAGCAGGTGAGATTAGCGATGTCACAAACACCAGGTATATCTCATTCTATAGCGTCTGTTACTTTTGGAGAGCCTGAGTGGGTACTTGAAGCGACACAAGAGGCTAGTCAAATCGCTGGTATGTCCTTAGTCGAAATCTCGCAGCAGCTTCAATATGCATTGGAAGGAAAAGTAGGTGGCTCTATATTGGAAGGAACCGAAGAAATTCCTATCAGAATTCGAGTGGGTAGTGATATAGGGGGAGAGCTAGCGCAGATACAGAGCTTGCCTTTATTGAGTGAAAAACTGGCGAGGCAAGGGATATGGATGCCCGTATCTGCTTTAGGTGATTTTGTATTAAAACCAACGGTTGCAGGCATTACTAGACAAAATGGCGAACGAGTGAATAACGTCGAAGCTTTTCTGCTGCCAGGAGCTACCGCCATAGATGTAAGTGAACAGGTGCTAAAAACCTTAGACGATATGAACTTTACTATGCCTAAAGGGTATCGTTTTAAATTGGCTGGCGATGCGGATAAACAGCAAGAAGCTTTGGGGCAATTAGCGACGTATGCGCCGGTTTTATTAGTGTTGATGATTACCACGCTGATTTTATCTTTTCGTAGTTTGCGATTGGCTTTAGTCATTGGCTCGGTGGCAATATTGTCGGTAGGATTGGGCATGTTTAGTCTTTGGCTTTCAGGTATTCCTATTGGCTTTAATCCTCTACTGGGTTGTGCTGGGCTGATTGGTGTGGCTATTAATGGATCGATTGTTGTTATTGCAGCGATAAACGCGAATCCACACGCAAAGGCAGGAAATATCAAACATATCGTTGAAGAAACTATGGGTTGTAGTAGGCATATTTTGTCAACAACCTTCACAACTGTGGGTGGGTTTATTCCTATGTTGTTATTTAGCGAAGGAACGTTTTGGCCTCCACTTGCCGTTGTGTTGGCGGGAGGAGTGGGTTTTTCTGTTATTTTATCGTTAGTGTTTACTCCTTTGGTTGTGTCTAAGTTAAACAGAGTCGCACTTAAAGGTTAGATAGAGCTTAGAAAGAATTTCGATTGTGCTGTAAATCTAAATAACCATTTCTATTGCTTGATATCTTCATTGCGAGGTAGGATAAAATCCTTGTTGTGTTTAAACCATTAACTTTATGCAATGAATAATAGACTGAATGAAATCTGCTAAAAACAGCCTACTAAGTTGGTGGCGCACTGATTGTGTGAGGTGTAAGCGGATCAGAGCCTTAGTCATTTGGGCAGTAATTTGCTGTTTCCTGTATCTTTGGTTTTTGGGATGAACAACAATACATTGCAACAGGTAAGTGCTGGCGACTATGCAAGATCTTATTGAAATCAGAAGCCAAGCTAAACGCAATATACTTGTGAGCGCATTGCTGGGAGTGGTAGGTCTGTGTTTGGGCAGCATTAGTTTTTCAATCCTTCCTAAATCACTATTCTTAGTTGGGATCTTCATAACATGTGGATCACTTGTCACCTTGCTGATTGCTTGGGTTAAATATCGGGAGCCCGCATTTAGTTTTCTTATTTCCAGAACATCTATTCTTTACCAGCATCGACACGGTAAATGGCAGCTAGATTGGCATAATATCCAACGAATTGATGTACCAACAGTGACCCAAGGATTAGAGCGTGCTCCGCTCGATATGGTAGGTATTAGAATTAAAGACTATTCAGTCTTTTTAAAAAATGTCTCACCTAGATTGATGACCAATATATTAATGGAGCAGCGTTCCTTATTATTTCACGAATTACCTAAGTCCAAGGATTGTTCTAGTGGTAACTGTTATAGCGATGACATGTTAGAGGGAGACTATTTCAAGGATGATAAAGGTATAGAGTACAAGGGGATCCAAGCAATGTTTGCCAATCGCATGCTTAAATTAAGGCAACGCTTAGGCTACGATCTTTTTGTAGCTGGTTCTGAGCTAGATCGCCCCGAACAGGAGTTTGTTGATTTGTTGCGGCAATGTCAGTATCGAGTATTTAGGACTGCCACTAAGTAAGGCCTAAATACTCTCTAAATTTAGGTTAAACAATATTTGCGTTTTTTACGGCAATCAAAAGATCAATTGACTCACGTTTTAGTTTGCCCATCCTTAATTTTGCGAGTTCAAATTGTTTTCTTTTTAATGCGCCTTCCATATCAGCACAGATCGTTAACATAGCCGGCACTCCTGTATAACAGCAAACGCCGTGTAATTGATGCACTTTGGCTTGCATTTTGTCATAGTTTTCGAGCTGGCTGGCTTGTTCAATTGACTCCACTAAACCCGAAAGTTGTTGCACAAATTGCTGCAAAATATCCTTTGCAGCTTCCTCGTTTTGATTGGCACGTTTAAGTGCTAGGGACCAGTCAAAACTAAGTTGCTCTTCGTTTATCGGATCAGCTATCTGACACCAGCGTTTGATTAAGTCAATTAAATCAGACAAGTTGATAGGTTTAGGTAAGTAATCATCCATACCTGAAGCGAGCAGTCGATCTTGCTCTTCTTTAAAAGCATGAGCAGTGACCGCAATAATTGGTGTGCCTAAGTTTAAATCTGTTTGTCTTATAAGTTTGGTCGCTTCGAGTCCGTCCATGTTTGGCATTTGTACGTCCATTAAAATCACGTCAAATTCGTGTTCCTTACATTGTGCGACAGCATCTGCGCCACTGTAAGCCAAGGTAAGTTGCAAGTTGGTGTTTTTTAACCAAGTTGTGAGTAAGCGTAAGTTAATTTCCATATCGTCGACTGCCAAGACATTGGCTGCCGGTAATGCAGCCAAACGCTGCTGTAGCTTATCGGTGGGACTTTCTGATGGTTCATGTAATAGGCTATTGAGTTTACCTAAGGTTAAAGGAAGACGTATTTTATGTGCAAAGTATTGTGAAAGATCATTACGATTTGATAACGAGTCTATGCCTGAATATAGCAATACTGAATCATCTGTATCTATGTGCCGCGTGGCTTCTAAAATTCCGGGTAAATTATTCTCTTTGTTTTTTGGCACACATATGAGCGCTAAATCATAATGTTGTTTTAGTTCTTTTAGGTAGGCTAGTGATTCAACTCCAGTTACACTTGCGCCTAAATAGGTGAGTATTTTTACACCACAATGACGGGATTGAGGAAAAGGATCAAAATACACGATTTTCTTGTTTTGCCATTCACTATCCGGGCTTAAGCTAAGGTTGGTATTAAGCAAGTTACATCTGATTGTTACTGTGAAAGTACTACCAGAGTTTGGGACACTTTGAAGGCTCAGTTCACCGCGCATCAGTTTCACTAATTCTTGGCAGATTACCAATCCTAAACCTGTGCCTTGATATGAACGACTCAATGCGTCATCTACTTGAGAAAATGCCGTAAAAAGTTTTCTTTGGTCTTCGCGACTTATACCGATCCCAGAATCTTCAATTTTAAGAACAAGTTCGTATATGCCGTGATTACGTACTCTTCCGTTGGCAGAAAGACTAACAAAACCTTGGTCCGTAAACTTAAGCGCATTCCCTAAAAGATTGTTCAACACTTGTTTTATGCGGTAACTGTCTCCTATTAGCTTTTCTGGAAGCGGCTCTAAATTGTAAATAAACTCAAGATTTTTTAAGTGAGCCGACTTGGCCATAACGCTGACCATGTCTTCCAGCATGTCGTTAGGCGAAAACGGATGATTGTTGATTTTTAACTTACCCGCTTCAATTTTCGAAAAATCCAACACATCATTAACAATGCTTAATAAATTATCTGCAGCTGCATTAATAATACTGACTTGCTCTTGTTTTTCGGGTGGCAACGAATTGGAATTTAACTCTTTACTAAAGCCTAATATAGCGTTCAAAGGAGTGCGTATTTCATGACTCATGTTCGCCAGAAACTGTGATTTGACATTACTTGCCGCAATTGCGTCTTTACGTGCAATATCTAAGCGCACATTTTG
This sequence comes from Paraglaciecola arctica, assembly GCF_018861065.1. GTDB lineage: Bacteria > Pseudomonadota > Gammaproteobacteria > Enterobacterales > Alteromonadaceae > Paraglaciecola > Paraglaciecola arctica_B. The sequence goes on along the minus strand of NZ_JAHKQO010000036.1, from coordinate 606,605 downwards.
TTCTTCTACTAATTCAATATTGTTTCTTAAGTCTTCGGTGGTTTGTTCTACTTCTTTTTCTAGTTGGTGACGGCTTTTCTCTACCAACGCAAGCGAAAATAATACAGCTTCAATAAAAATACCAAATTGAAAACAATAAGTTGTGAAAAAATTAGAAGGTAATATTCCTGCTTGCCCCAACATCCCTATAAGTGTAAACGCGGAAAAAATACTCCATCCAAAAATAAAATATCGAGCGACATAAAATTGGTTACTAAAACTTTCAAAACCTGAATAAGTGAAACAGGTAATAGCTAAAAAAGTGGTTAAATAAACTAAACCACTTTGCCAAACGGGCGGCAGAATATTGAAAATCGATAAAACCCCTAAGGCTATTAACGCGCCGATTAGTATTTTTATGTATCCCAAAGAAGCTGGATGGTTTTTAATCATTTCTAAAAAAGAAACAGTAAACAGTCCCGAAAAAATACCAATGAGCACATAAATTAAATCAGTGTGGGAACTAACCCAAACTGTGATTGAACTGGGCATCAATAAATGTAAATGCCCCCCCCAAACAAACTGCCAAATCAGCACAGATAAAACGTAACCGATGTATGTTGGTAAACTATCTTGGCGTAATCCTAAATACAAAATAAGATTGTATAGGGCCAGCATAACAAGCCCACCGTAGAATAAACCCCATATCAGATTGTCATAGAACTTAATTTGTTGATGACGAAGTTGCGTTTGGATATCAATCGGTGCAATTAGTGCCGAGCGCTGGCTCTCTATACGCACAAACAAATCAATTGTTTGTGCGTAGGGCATATCAATTTTTAACGTTGGAAAACGATATTCTGGGTGGGGGCGGATATTACCCTGACTAACATGACTCAACACTTCGTCATCTAGTAATACAAATATGTCTACTTTTTCTAATTGCGTATAGGCTACATCAATGACCCATTCAGTATTGTCAGTTACATTACTAATAGTGGTATGTAACCAAACCCCCTTGTCTGAAAATCCATAGTTAGGATTGTCGCCAGGTTGCCAAACAAATTCATCAAGTTTCTGTTTGACCTCGAAAACGCCTATTGGATTATCTGTTTCTCGATATACCTTTAATTGCGATGAAAGCCGCAGTGCGTCAAAGGTAGATATAAGTTGCACATTGCCTTGTGCTGATACCAGCATAGGTAGCGACAACAAAATCAAAAGTGAAAATCTGCACAGGTAAAGCAATATTTAATTCAGTCAGTATGGTAGCTATGGATAACATTAAACCATCCGAATTATGCTTCTGGCAATCTTTAGGATGTGTTAATCATGGATAGTAGGTTGTATATCGAGATGATTTTTCACAAATTATATTTGATTGAGAATAATTTAGAGGCCTTCTACCCTCAATTTTGAATACAGGGTATTGGTTAAACCATCGAGATTGGAGGTATATATCTAAGACTTTGTGTTGTACATCTGTTCTCGTAAAATTATGGTCTGCTTGGGAGCGACATTGTAGTTTGCACTTTAAGAAGGCTTATGTGAGTAGCGACAACAACACCAATTGCTCTTCATGTCGTTTTAGCAGATAAAGATAAACTTAGTTGATGTAATCAGCGCCATTTATGAGGTAATCTATTCATCAGAATAGTGAGATCTTAGGTATTATTCGCTTGTAACCAACAATTTAAAACAAGAAGAAGTGGTAAAAAGTCAAACATGAGTCAAGAAACCATTATCAATAAAGACGGCATCGAACAGTTAACGATGCGAAGGTTCACTGAAGAATCTTACTTAAATTATTCCATGTACGTCATTATGGACAGGGCATTGCCGCATATTGGTGATGGATTGAAACCGGTACAAAGACGAATAGTCTATGCAATGTCTGAACTGGGTTTGAATAACGCTGCTAAGTACAAAAAGTCAGCAAGAACAGTGGGTGACGTACTGGGTAAGTTTCATCCTCATGGTGACTCTGCATGTTATGAAGCTATGGTGCTAATGGCACAGCCGTTTTCTTATCGATACCCGTTAGTTGATGGACAAGGTAACTGGGGCGCGCCAGATGATCCTAAGTCATTTGCTGCGATGCGTTATACAGAATCACGTTTGTCAAAGTTTAGTGAAGTGTTGTTAACTGAATTAGGCCAAGGCACTGTAGATTGGCAGCCCAATTTTGACGGTACCTTAGACGAGCCCAAAGTGTTACCCGCTCGCCTACCGCATATTTTGCTAAATGGTATTACAGGTATTGCCGTGGGCATGGCGACTGATATTCCGCCTCATAACGTCCGTGAAGTTGCCAATGCGTGTGCCCATTTATTAGATAATAGCAAAGCTGAGCTAACTGAATTATTAGAATTTGTTCAAGGGCCCGATTACCCGACAGATGCAGAAATAATTACACCAAAGGCTGATATCGCTAAAATATACGCGACCGGTCGCGGTTCAATCAAAATGCGTGCGGTCTATACCGAAGATAACGGTGACATTATTATCTCTGCTTTGCCTCATCAAGCATCTGGCGGAAAAATTCTAGAACAAATTGCTGCACAAATGCAGGCCAAAAAATTACCTATGGTCAGTGACTTACGTGATGAGTCAGATCATGAAAGTCCAACCCGTTTGCTGATAACCCCGCGCTCTAATCGAGTTGATGTAGAACAATTGATGCAGCATTTGTTTGCCACTACCGATTTAGAAAAAAGTTATCGAGTCAATATCAATATGATTGGCTTAGACGGACGACCTCAGGTTAAAGATTTACGAAAGATCCTAACAGAGTGGCTAAGTTTCAGAAAAGACACAGTAATACGTAGACTGCAGTTTCGATTAGACAAAGTACTTGCCAGACTACATATTCTTGAAGCATTAATGATAGCTTTTTTGAATATTGATGAAGTTATTCGCATTATCCGCTACGAAGAAAAACCTAAACAACAACTGATGGAACAGTTCAAATTAACGGATATTCAAGCCGAAGCTATTCTTGATTTGAAATTACGTCATCTTGCTAAACTCGAAGAAGTGAAAATCATCGGTGAGCAAGAAGAACTCGCTAAAGAAAGAGACGCGCTGCAATTATTATTAGGCTCTGACAAACGTTTAAAAACCCTACTTAAGAAAGAAATATTACAAGCTGCTGAGTTGTATGGCGATGATAGACGCTCGCCTATCGTTGCTCGGGGTGAATCTAAAGCTTTGTCTGAGAAAGAGTTAATCCCATCAGAAGCGGTGACGGTAGTGTTGTCTGAAAAAGGCTGGGCTCGGTGTGCAAAAGGCCATGATGTCGATGTAGAAGGGTTAAGTTATAAAGCCGGAGACAGTTATCAAGCTAGCGCTAAGGGGCGCAGCAACCAACAAGTTGTTTTTCTTGACTCGTCAGGCAGGGCGTTTTCTTGTGATGCCCACGGGTTGCCATCAGCGCGCAGTCAAGGAGAACCATTAACAGGCCGCTTTAATATAGTCAGTGGTGAAAAAGTTGAACACCTAGTAATGGGCAGTGATGAACAACAATATCTAATGGCGTCTGATGCGGGTTATGGGTTTGTTGGTAAATTTAGCGATATGGTGAGTAAAAACAAAGCAGGTAAGGCTTATTTATCACTGTCAACAGCGTCTAAGATGATTAGCCCTCAGCCTGTTTTTGACCTTAAAACAGACTGGTGTTTAGCTATTTCGAACGAAGGGCGAATGTTAATGTTTCCGTTGCGTGACTTACCAAGTCTAGGCAAAGGAAAGGGAAATAAATTATTAAGTATTCCGTCAGCAAAAGTGCAGTCTAGAGAAGAGTATGTCAGCGTTTTAGCAGTCGTACCACAAGGTGCCAATGTTAAAATTTTAGCTGGCAAGAGAGGCATGACGTTAACAGCGGCAGATCTTGCTCATTATCAGGGCGAACGGGGAAGGCGAGGGAATAAATTACCTAGAGGATTACAGCGGGTTGATGGAGTTGAAGTTGAAAAAACTGATATGCCACAAAGCGTAACTGGTGAATCAGACTCGTCCGATGGAAATGCTACAGATTTACCGCTGCAATAAAACTGTTATTTGGTCTGCGGATGGAATGATTTCATCCGCTTCTATGGACGTATTAAAGGGTTTAATATAAATGTCGAACGTCTGCTATAGATGTTTATTAGTGTTTTTTTTATTTATATCAGTCGATTCAGCATTCAGTTCCGAAGACTCAACAGTGATTATGATTGGAGTGGATGGAATGAGGGCTGATACATTAGAACGTATGCCCGCACCCAACTTGCAGTTGTTAGCAGACTCTGGAGTTGTCGCCAATATGACCCCTGCGATGCCCACAAAAACATTTGTGAATTTTTATTCTTTAGCTACTGGCTTACATCCCAAAAACCATGGAATGGTATCTAATTACCCTTATGATCGAAAACTGGGGCGCAAATTTAATCGTGAATCTGATGTTGCAGATCCAAAGTGGTGGAGTGGTGAACCGATTTGGATTACAGCCGAAAAACAAGGAGTCATATCTGCTACATATTTCTGGGTTGGTTCAGAAGTTGAAATTGATCACATTCGCCCGTCTTTTTGGAAACCTTATAACAAGCATAAGGACTACTCAGAGCGTATCGATGAAATATTGCAGTGGCTTACGCTTCCTAAGGGCCAACGGCCACGCTTAGTCTTGTTATATTTTTCAGCAGTTGACAGCGCAGCACATGAATTTGGAGTGGGGTCAAAGGAGGAACAAAAAGCGGTTGCTAGGGTTGATAAACATATTGGCGATTTGTTATTGGGTTTGAATAAATTAGGACTTAGAAGTCAGTCAAATATTGTGGTTGTTGCCGATCATGGCATGGTTAATCTATCAGATGAAAGAGTGATTAATCTTGATCCACACATAGATTTGTCAAAGTTTATTGTTGCAGACTGGGCAGACAACAGTAATTCAGTATTTGCGCCCTTCTTAAATTTATATATTGAGCCACATTTGGTGGATGCAGCCTACAACAAATTACATGAAATACATCCTAACATGCGAGTGCTGAAGCGTGGTGCTTTCCCAGTAAATTATTATTTCGACCACCCGCAAAGAGAGCCAGATCTTATGTTATTAGCCGATACAGGTTGGAGCCTGTATGCGAGTCGAAATAACAGTCATCCCCAATCAATGCAAAAATCGGGACGCTCAATAGCAACCCATGGTTATGATAATCAAGATCCTTTGATGCAAGCTATATTTATCGCCAACGGACCCGCATTTAAGAAAAAACTTAAGGCTGAGGCTTTTGATAACATAGAAATATACGGCTTATTGGCGTGCGCTTTAGGCATTAGTCCGGCCAGCACAGATGGAAATATTAGTTCTCTTCAGTATTTAATGGCAAAAGAATGTTTGCCGTAGATTACTTATCCCGAGCTCAGGTTACTTAGGCTCAATTTCTCGTACATGTCGTCTGACTGACAATAGCGATCCCGTCAAACCGAGAAATATTGACAGCCCCAACATCCACAAAAAGGTGCTTAGGTCAGCGCCGGTTAAATTGAAACTCTTTTGATATAGTTCGCTTACTAGGCTGATACTGCTGCTCATCCACCACAACAGTAAAATAACCGCAAACCAAGCCAGTAAACCACCTAAAAAGCCATACCAAAATCCCGTATACATAAAAGGCCTTTGGATAAAGGCATCCGTAGCCCCTACCAACTTCATCACTAAAATTTCATCTTTCTTACTAAGAATATTTAGTCTTATCGTATTGCCAATAATGAGTACCACGGCTAAAAACAACAATAAAGCAATAACAGTGACTAAATCTTTGACAACATTAAGCAAGGCGTGGAGGCGTTCAAGCCATTCGACATCGAGTTTACCAATATCTACTTCTCGTTCATTACGTAACTTGTCTAACAATAGACGCGCCGCTACGGGGCTGGCATGACGAGTTGTTGGGGTGACTAATATTACATTGGGTAACGGGTTTTTATCTAGATACGCAATCGCATCACCAAATCCCGATAATTGTTTAAATTCATCTAGCGCTTGGTCTGCAGAAATATAATTTATCGAATCGATTTCTGGCCAAAGTTGAATACGCTTTAGCAATTGATCGACATCACCTTGACTGGAATTTTCTTTTAGAAATAATGAAATTTGTGAAGCCTGTTCCCAACCAGAACTAATATTCTCGGCATTTTTAACCATTACATAAAGTGTACTAGGCAAGGTAATACTTAGCCCTAACACACCAATTGTCATAAAAGATGCAGCCTTGGAGCGCCATAATTCACCTAAACTACCTAATGCTTGGCGAAAATGACTGACAAAAAACATGATAAAGCGTTGGTAACTTGAAATTTGCGAGATTTGCGCACCTTGCACTCTACCTTGAAACAAAATACTCATACATTTAACCTCACTAATGAATATGTTAAATATAATATAATCAATAGCTTAAACATAAAGTTCATCATTTTGGTAGTCGTCGGTTAAACCATCGGTAATCATCTGTCCTTTTTTGAGTGTCAGAGTCCGATATTTCATTCGCGCAATTAAACCAAGGTCATGTGTTGCGATAAAAACAGATACGCCAGCCTGATTAAAATCTTCAAATAAGCGAATAATTTCCATCGACAATTTAGGATCTAAATTTCCAGTTGGCTCATCTGCTAGTAATAAAGGGGGTTTATTGACGACAGCACGCGCTATCCCCACTCTTTGCTGTTCACCACCTGATAACATAATGGGTAAATTTTTGACTTTGTCACTTAAGTTAACCATTTCTAAAGCCGCATGTACGCGTTTTGCCGTTTCTTTATGGGAATAACCTTCAATAATCAACGGCAAAGCGACATTGTCGAAGACACTTTTATCCATCAACAATTGATGGCTTTGAAAAATCATACCTATGTCACGGCGTATATAGGCAATTTGTTTTCGTTGGATACTACTTAGGTCATGGCCATTGATAAAGACTTTACCTACAGTAGGTCGTTCCATAATGGATATCAGTTTGAGTAAGGTGCTTTTTCCGGCGCCAGAGTGACCGGTTAAAAATGCCATCTCCCCGGGCTCAATATGGAAATCGACCTTACGCAACGCTTGTTGCCCGCCTGGGTAGGTTTTACTGACTTGTTCAAACTTAATCATAAAGTTTCTTAGTTAGTTAAATGCTCTGTTCTGGCTGATTGTCAGACTCTGTAAACAATGCATTTACAAAATCCTGGCTATTAAATGGTCTTAGATCATCAATGCCTTCGCCAATACCAACATAGCGAATAGGAATATCAAATTGATCGGCAATCGCAAAAATCACTCCGCCTTTTGCAGTACCATCGAGTTTAGTTAAGCTTATTCCTGTTAAACCAACTGCCTTATTGAATAATTGAGCCTGGCTAACTGCATTTTGGCCTGTGCCGGCATCTAAGGTAAGCATAATTTCGTGAGGCGCCTCTGGGGCTATCTTCTTCATTACTCTGACTACTTTTTTAAGCTCTTCCATTAGATGATCTTTGTTTTGCAAACGACCCGCTGTATCGGCAATTAAAACATCAATATTTTTTGCTTTGGCTGATTGAAATGCGTCGAAAATTACTGAAGCACTGTCTGAACCGGTTTGTTGAGCAACCACTGGAATATTATTTCGCTCACCCCAAACCTGAAGTTGTTCAACAGCAGCAGCTCTAAATGTGTCTCCAGCAGCTAACATGACTTTTTTGCCTTGTTGCTGGAATTGTTTAGCCATTTTTCCAATAGTAGTCGTTTTACCTACGCCATTTACACCTACCATCAAAATAACGAATGGGCCAGATTCTGCATTCAAGGTCAAGGGGGACTCGACTTTTTTGAGAATGTCTGACATTTGATCTTTCAGCAATTGATATAAAGCGTCGCCATCTTTTAGTTGTTTGCGGTCTGAGCTTTCCGTTAAATGGTTTATGATTTTGACTGTGGTAACCATACCCACATCGGCTACTAATAACTGAGTTTCTAATTCTTCAAATAAATCCTCATCAATGGACTTACCGCGAAATAAACTAACAAATCCGCTACCGATACTTTCTTTGGTGCGCGACAAACCTCGCTTTAACTTACTGAAAAAACCAAGTTGCTGCGACTCTTGTTGTTCACTAGGTAATTCAGTAGTTGATTCGTTATTAGCAATGGGTAAAGAAATATCGGGGTCTTCAAGCGTTTCAGTCGCTTTGTTTTCCGATGTAGCAACAACAGGGGCAAGTTGTGGTTCAGGGTTAATATCAGAATTTTGGGATGGGGAATTCGAATCACTTTCATTATAAGAATGAATGTTTTCTAATTCACTAGAATCTTGCTCTATAGCGGTTTGCTGCTCGCTATCAGTTTCAGAAGTGTGTTGTACTTTAACTTCTTCTTGGGTTGCAAGATCAGCAGTTGCTGAAGTTACAATCGTATTTTCAGAACTATCATTCTTTAATGATTCTGGTTGTAAAGCTGTCTCGTGGTCTTCTTTTGGCTGAGAGGTATCAACAGAGGGATCAAGAGGGGGATCAATAACAACAGGAGAGGCTTCTGGTTGTTTATCTTTTTTAAGCCATTTGAAAAACTTTGACATTCCGGTGAGAAATCCTAGGTAATTGGGTAAACTATTCGCATGATTTCATAATAATAGCATTTCTATACCAAATGAAGCGAGGCGAAAAACGATCCTTAAAAGGTCATAAGTTAAATGGCAGCAAACCAAGTGGTTCCGTGAGAATAATTAGTGGACGTTTTCGAGGTCGAAAGTTGCCTGTTGTTGATGTGCAAGGTTTACGACCAACTACAGATAAAAATCGTGAAATGTTGTTTAGCTGGTTAATGGCATATACCACTGATGCTGTTTGTTTAGATGCATATGCGGGCAGCGGTGGTTTGGGGTTTGAAGCTTTATCTCGCTATGCCGAAAAATGCACTTTTATCGAGTTAGATAGAATGGCAGCAAAAAAACTGGCGGATAATATTCAGTTGTTAGGTTTGTCTTCTCAACAGGCTGAAGTCGTTCAAGGTAATACCTTACAGGTATTAAATACGCTAAATCAGCCCTACGATTTAATTTTTCTAGATCCGCCCTTCAATCAAAATCTGCTTCCGGCAACTATTGAACGAATTAATGAACAATCCTTGCTCGCCATTAATGGTGTTATCTACATCGAATGTGAAGGCAGTCAGTACGTTGTACCTGAAAGCTGGCGATTAATTAAGGAAAAGCGCACCGCCCAAGTTTTGGCTAGAGTTTATCAACGCACTAGTTAATTTTTATATTTCTAAGCCTATGTTAGTCATACCTTCTGAGGTTGCTAATTGCTTTAATTGTTTACAACTAGCCGCGCTTTTCGGACATTTTGATAAGAAGATTAATAGTTCTTGCTGAGTTTCAATTTCCCATTGCATCAGTGGGTGTTGTTTAATTTGCATATCGCTAATATTTTCGTCTTCGCTTGCTTCAATAAATGCTTCTACTCCGCCTTGTGATAATTTACTGACCACAACCGCACCTTGCGGATCTTCACCTTGTATTAATAACATACAAGCAGACATAGACATGGCGACATCTATGGCTGGATAAACGCCGTAGTTGTCAAAATCGCTTGCGTCGGGCACCAACTCTTCAATTTTTTCTAATTGGACTGTAAAATTTATCTTTGCTTTGGGGACAGCTAACCACTCCCAAATTGCGTTTAGACTGTTGCGATATTGAGCTGGGTCGGCAAATTCAGTGGCGTCACAAAAAAGTACATAGTTTGGCAACATTCGTTCTAATAATGTGGCAGAAAAAGCGACGGCGTGCCAGCCTTCTAAATCTCTAACTTGCTGAAATATATTTAACTTTTTATTCAAAATTATTCTCGTTGTAATAGTGCTAACTTAAAAACAAGTGATTAAAGTCTAGTTATTCATGCTTGGTTATCCAAGTGAATAATACTTGCCAATACCGTCTAATAACATTTGGATAGAAATCATTATTAAGATCATACCCATTAACCTTTCAATAGCGGTTAATCCTCTTTCACCTAATAGTTTATGTAGATTGCTAGAGAGCATTAAAATGGTTGCTGAAGCTAACCATGCTGCTCCCAGCGCCATGGACCAATCAAACATACGGCTATGGTCTTGATTGGCTAATAATATAAGTGCCGCAAGTACCGAAGGTCCGGCTACCATAGGTATGGCCAAAGGCACAATAAAAGGCTCTTCGCCTGGGGTTAATCCTGTTACGCCACCTGGTTGTGGGAAAATCATTTTAATACCGATTAAGAACAGAATAATCCCTCCAGCAATACTGACGCTTTCCTGACGAACGTTTAAAAAGTCTAATACAACTTGGCCGCTAAATAAAAAAGTGAACATGATTATTAATGAGAATACTAGTTCTCTTGCCAGTACCAACCTTCTTCGCTTAGGTTCAATGGTCTTTAGAACAGACATAAATACAGGCAAATTACCGAGAGGATCCATTATCAAAAATAAGGTGATAGCCGCTGACCAAGTGTCCATAGGATTTCTCTAAAATTTTGTGGTTTTTCGGTAGTTTATAACATCTTACACTTTTGGCCTAAAAATAGTTTTAATTTCAATAACTTGATGATTTAATAGCCGAGTGTGAAAAGTGTTCAAACAACTTGTACACATTTTAATAGATGGCGACTTTAACTAGCAATATTTAAGCTTTGCGCTTTACTAATAGTCATCAAAATGAAAATAAAAGATAAGAGGTATATCCGATGAGCCTGATGACTGTAGAGCAAGTAGCCGAGTTTCTAGGTGTTCAGAATGTGCGTATAGAAAGACTAGAAAGAGAAAGTTTACTACCTGCTGCAGAAAAAGATGCTGATGGAAACCCATTGTTTGAAAAAGAGGCGGTAGAAAAATATAAGGTACTTGCTGAGCGATTAGGAGGCTTGTAAGTTACTTTAAAATCGAAAAGGCGACTTTGACAACAGATTTCGCCTTTTCGATACTATGTTTTACCTTAAGGTTACTCTTCTAACAATGCTCGAGCTATGGTTCTAATTCCTTGAGCTGTCGCACCTACTGGCATTTGTGCTGTTCCACTAGCATTGTATGCCGCTGCTAAATCAATATGTACCCAACCGCTGCCTTGTTCATTTACAAACCTAGATAAGAAACCTGCCGCATTGGATGCGCCGCCTCCGCCGCCTCCTTTTTGAGCTTTACTATTTGCAGTATCTGCAAATGCAGATGGGCATTTATATTGATGCCATTTTTCTAATGGTAAACACCAAGAAGGTTCGAATTCTTGCTCTGAATAGTCCAATACTCTTTGTTGTAGTGCTTTATCTAGTGCGAACAAGGCGTTGTAATCTTCTCCTAATGCAACACAAGCTGCACCCGTAAGAGTCGCGGCGTCGATAATAAGCTTAGCACCTGTCTCGGTTGCGGCCATTAAGCCATCGGCTAATACTAATCGTCCTTCAGCATCGGTATTCACTACCTCAACTGTTGTGCCGTTTTTGTAGGTGATTACATCACCCAATTTATATGCATGCCCACTAATCAGATTTTCAGCGCAACACAAAAATAACTTCACTCGTTTATTAAGTCCGCGCATCATGGCAAGGCCAAGAGCACCAGTGACGGTGGCCGCTCCACCCATATCACACTTCATACTTAACATGCCTTCACTACTTTTAATACTATAGCCACCACTATCAAAGGTAATACCTTTTCCTACAAGGCAGGCTGAAACAGGGGCGCTGTCATCACCAGTGGGGTTATAGTCAATTTCAATTAATACTGGCGGACGAGTGCTTCCACGACCTACATGATAAATGCCCATCCAATTTTGGTTTTTGAGTTCTTCACCAACCCATCTTTTGCTGCTGATATGTTTGTCGTCAATTGAAGTGAGCCATTCTTCACAAGTATCTGCAAGTAATACTGGTGATAAATCTTCAGGAGTGGCATTGGTAACATTGCGAGTAAAAATCATGGCCTGATAGCGATGTGATAACTCGACTGCGTTATCATCGTTACACCATTGAATATGGTACTGTTTGGTCGTTGTGGTAAAGCTTTGAGCGAACGCCCATTGCTGCTCAATTTGCCATTCTCCTACTAATTCAACGCTCACTACACCTAAGCCTTCTAAACTACGGGCTGCTTTTTGGATGCTACTTAAATTGTTTTCAGGTGAGACTAGGTGAATTTGTGCAGTTTGGCCATTAACAGACAATAAAGTACCAGCTGAATAATAATCCGCCGGCGCTTGTGTGGTAATAGAAACAGATAAACGAGACATAACTACTCCATCTAAAGAAAGGTGGTTAGAATAGCATGACGTCTTTAACCGAACATCTTTTTAAGTGGTAACTATGCAGTTCTCTTCGACTTTAATTCAAGGCACTTTGGTCAAGCGATATAAACGATTTCTAGCAGATGTGCAATTACCAGACGGTTCAATCGTAATAGCACATTGTCCAAATACAGGTGCAATGACGGGGTGTGCTGAATCCGGTTGGAAAGTCTGGCTGTCGCCCAGCAATAACCCAAAACGTAAATTATTATATACTTGGGAGGTAGTATTAACAGACCGAGATCATTGGATCGGAATTAACACCCTTAAGGCCAATTCTGTAGTAAAAGAAGCGTTATTAGAGAGCAAAATTTCTGAATTGAGTGAATATAAATCCTTACAAGCTGAAGTGAAGTTTGGTGAGGAAAACAGTCGTATTGATTTTTTGCTTACGGATCCTGAAAAAGAAGAGTGTTTTGTTGAAGTTAAATCTGTCACTTTGTTAGAAAACGATAGGGGCTACTTTCCTGATGCAAAAACTCAGCGTGGTCAAAAACACTTGCGTGAACTTAGTCTGATTGCCAAGGAAGGTAAACGAGCGGTACTACTTTTCTGTGTGCAACATACTGGTATTCAGTCAGTACAAGTAGCAAGTCACATTGACCCTGACTACGCTAAGGAGTTAAAGCAAGCAATGCTTAGTGGAGTGCAAATTTTATGTTACGGTTGTGAGATTAGTCCAGAAAAAATCTATATAAATCAACCTTTGCCGTTTATTTCATGAAATAGATATTGATTTTTTCTTGAAGACCTCCATATTGCCTAGCTACAAAATTGTTTTTCACTGTAACGGAGAATGTTAAGAGCAAGTAATTGCCAGTGTTACGGCTTTCTGATATACATAGCCGCCGGCACAAACAGCTCATGCCGTAGTTTAGGAGAATTGGCAAATGCCAACAGCAAAAACGAATAAAACACTTGGATTATTAGCACTAGCGGGTTTGACTCCTTATGAGGAGAAAAAATCTGAAGAGTACATGAACGAAAATCAACTGGAGCATTTTCGTTTGTTATTGAAAGCTTGGCGTGATCAGCTTCGTGAAGAAGTAGACCGTACTGTGCATCATATGCAAGATGAAGCGGCTAATTTTCCGGATCCCGTCGATCGTGCGGCTCAAGAAGAAGAATTTAGTCTTGAGTTACGTACTCGCGATAGAGAACGTAAATTAATCAAAAAGATCGAAAAAACTCTGAAACGTATTGATGAAGACGATTTTGGTTTTTGTGACGCATGTGGCATTGAAATTGGTGTGCGCCGCTTAGAAGCTAGACCTACAGCTGACATGTGTATTGATTGTAAGACCATGGCAGAAATTAAGGAAAAACAGCTTCAGGGCTAAGTTTACCAGCTATCCCAAGTGGCGCTTTTTAATTAGCTACTTGGGATGATACCTTTGGTTTTCTGACCATTGTACTCGTATATCCTCATATGAAGATTACTTCAGCAAACACTGGCTATATTGGCCGATTCGCACCTTCGCCATCTGGCCCTTTGCATTTTGGTTCTTTGGTTACGGCGCTAGGTAGCTTTTTACAAGCAAAAAGCAATAAGGGGCAGTGGCTACTTAGAATTGAAGATATTGATCCACCTCGTGAAATGGTCGGTGCCAGTGATTCAATTATGCGTTGTCTTGAAAGCCACAATTTGTTTTGGGACGGAGAAGTAGTTTTCCAAAGTGAAAGGAGCGACTTATACGACCACAAAATCCAATATTTAGCAGAGCAAGGTTTTACATTTCGTTGTCATTGCACGCGCGCTCAGTTAGCTGGCCTAAAACTTGGTCAAATATGTGCTTGCGCCCAACAGAATCTCAGCTCAGAAGATGCCGCAATACGTTTTAATCATCACAGAGTTCATCAACACTTTTATGATGAGTTATTGGGAAATGTTGAATTTCCAATGCAAAATATAGCGTCACAATTCACCATAAAACGTAAAGATGCACTATTTGCCTATCAATTAGCTGTGGTGGTTGATGACATCCATCAAGGGATTACCGAAGTGGCAAGAGGGGCGGATTTACTCGAAGCGACGTTCATGCAACTTGCCTTATATGATGCATTTGCTAGCCTAGCTCCGAAGTTTTTACATTTTCCGGTTGTGGTTACAGAGCCTGGTAAAAAACTCAGCAAACAAAATCATGCGGCTGAAGTAGATAACAACAAAGTTGGAGTCAACTTAACTCATGCTCTAGGGTTTCTTGGCTTACCTGTTACTAATGAGCTGCAACGGGAATCTGCCAACAATATCTTGAATTGGGCAATTGATGAATGGAATTTGGACAAAATACCCGCTAAAACAGAGTGTATTGACAATAGAATTGGGCAAGCAGACAGTATATGATTAGCGCCGAATTTTTCTGCCTAAATAGGCGATGTATAAAAGTATCTCAAGTCCAAACAAGGAGCACAGCATATTATTTCTCGCGTAATTGACAAAGTCAGGAGCGCTCTGCGCACTAAATCCTCAGACAAGCCCGCTACACTTGTTGCGACTGTCATTCCCCGTGCGGAGCATTCTGTCTCTCGAAATTCAATGAGTGAAAACGCGCTCAAGGTTCTTTATCGGCTGCACAATAGTGGATATCAAGCCTATTTAGTAGGTGGCTGTGTACGCGATGCACTGTTGGGCAAAGAGCCTAAAGACTTTGATGTGACTACTGACGCGACTCCAGAACAAATTAAGGGGCTATTTCGTAACTGCCGTTTGATTGGTCGCAGATTTAGGTTAGCGCATATTGTGTTTGGACGAGAAATTATTGAAGTCGCCACCTTTCGTGGCCATCACGACAGCAGTGATGAAGGTGAGTCAAAAATTAGTAAACAAAGTGACCATGGACAATTATTGCGCGATAACGTTTTCGGAACAATCGAAGAAGATGCGCAGCGCCGAGATTTTACGATCAACGCTATGTATTACAATATTGCTGACCATTCAATCAGTGATTTCGCTGGTGGTATGCAAGCGATTAAAGATAAAAGTATTACCTTAATCGGCGATCCTGAAACCCGTTATCGAGAAGATCCTGTCAGAATGCTAAGAGCCGTAAGGTTTGCGGCCAAACTTAATATGCACATCAGTGACGAAAGTGCTGAGCCTATCAAACGTTTAGCGCCATTAATGGCAAATATTCCTCCGGCGAGATTGTTTGAAGAAATACTGAAGTTGTTATTGTCTGGACAAGGCTTAGCGACTTATAAGTTGCTACAAGAATTTCATCTATTTGAACAGTTGTTCCCACAATTAGCTCCTCTGCTATTACAATCCGGCAACCGTGAAAATCAATTTGTAGAGCAAGTACTTACAAACACGGATAATCGTATTAATACTGGGCAACGAGTCACTCCAGCTTTTATTTTTGCTGCTTTCATGTGGTATCCGTTAGAGGAACGTTGCCAACAATTAATGGTTGAGGGTGGTCTGAACCATTTTGACGCCTTTAACCTTGCTTTAAATGATGTGATGCATCGCCAAATTCAACGCATCATGATCCCCAAACGTTTTAGCGGTCCTATTCGAGAAATTTGGCAACTACAAAATCGCTTACCAAAACGTTATGGCCGCAGAGCCTATCAAATGCTTGAGCATCCAAAATTTAGAGCCGCATATGATTTCTTGTTATTGCGTGGTGAAATTGAGGGCGGAGATTTATTAGAGTTAGCACAGTGGTGGACAACTTTCCAAGAGGCAAGTGAAGGGCAACGTAAAAAAATGTTAGAAGCCCTGCGAGAAAAGGAAGGTGCGCCTGCTCGACGCCCTAGACGTCATCGTAAGAAACCAAAACCCAAAGCATGATCCCCGTTTATATCGGCTTAGGGAGTAACCTAGGCCAGTCACAAAAACAAATTCAAGCTGCCTGTAAGGACTTGACTGAGCTATCAGAAACTAAGTTAATTAAATGCTCTAGTTTGTTTCAAAGCCTACCAATGGGGCCCCAAAATCAACCCAATTACGTGAATGCAGTGGTGTTAATTGAAACCAAACTGTCTGCGGATCGCCTATTGCTACAAACTCAAAAAATAGAGACTCAACACGGGCGTATTCGAAAGTCTGATAGATGGGGACCGAGAACCTTAGATTTGGATATTCTATTGTATGGGCAACAACAGCTTAATGAAGTCAACCTCACCATTCCTCACATAGGTATGAAGCAAAGAGAATTTGTGCTTTACCCACTTTTCGAGATTGCACCAGAATTAATTTTACCCTGTGGTGAAAAATTATCCGATTTGGTCCGTGCATGCCCCAAAAATGGGTTACAAATAATGTCAGAACCAGTACTAATCTAGAAATTAAGAAAAATTCCAGTATAGTGCGCCTACCATGGGCATGGCGCCTAAGCAGTAAATAGTATTTTTGTTGGCAACAAAAATTTGGAGCATATCTAATGAAAAAAGTAACGACTTCAACCTTGCTAAAAATGAAGCAAGAGAATACTAAAATCACTGCTTTAACTGCATACGATGCGAGTTTTGCAAAATTGTTTGACGAACAAGGTATCGAGGTATTGTTGATTGGTGATTCACTTGGAATGGTTTTAAAAGGAGATGACGACACATTGAGTGTTACCCTTGAAGAAGTTTCCTATCACACCCGATCTGTTAAAAAGGGGGTCGAACGAGCCTTTGTTGTAGCAGATATGCCTTTTATGTCTTATTCAACTCCTGAAGAGGCCTATTTGAACGCTGCGCAGCTTATGCGAGCAGGTGCGAGTATGGTTAAGCTTGAGGGAGGCAGTTGGTTATTGGATACCATCAAAGGATTAACCGAACGCAGTGTCCCAGTGTGTGGTCATTTAGGCCTCACCCCACAATCAGTGCATGTTTTTGGTGGATTTAAGGTGCAAGGGCGCGATGATCTGCAAGCTGAGAATATTCTAGAGCAAGCAAAGCAACTTGAACAAGCCGGCATACAATTATTGGTGCTAGAGTGTATTCCCTCTGACTTGGCCGATAAGATATCTCAAAGTCTTAGTATCCCAGTAATAGGTATCGGTGCTGGAGCACAAACTGACGGTCAAATTCTAGTCATGCATGATATGTTTGGAATAAGTGCTAACTATATGCCCAAGTTTTCCAAAAATTATCTGCAGCATAGCAATGACATGCGCGAAGCCGTGAGTCAGTATATTCAGGAAGTGCAAGACGGGAGATTCCCTTCTGATGAGCACAGTTTCAACTAGCGCGTCACTTTGGATTATCGCTAGCAATTAAATATCAAAGTAAACAAATAACTATGCAATTAATTAAAGAAATTACACAGCTACGTGAAATAAGAAGAACTTGGCAAAATAGTTCTAAGGTGATTGCTTTTGTCCCTACTATGGGAAATTTGCATAAAGGGCATTTAAATCTTGTACGCGAAGCCAAAAAGAAAGCGGATATAGTTGTGGTATCTATTTTCGTGAATCCTTTGCAATTTGGTCCAGATGAAGATTTAGATGCTTATCCTAGAACCTTAGAAAACGATAAATACTTATTGGAAGACTTAGGGGTAGACGCACTTTTTATGCCCACTACTGATGACATTTATGCGAGAGGATTAGAGCAACAGACTTTTGTTGAAGTGCCAGGTTTGTCTTATATGATTTGTGGTGCAAGTCGACCAGGTCATTTTCGCGGCGTAGCAACTATAGTCTGTAAACTATTTAATATGGTACAGCCCAACTTGGCGTTTTTTGGTGAAAAGGACTTTCAGCAATTACAAGTGATCAAAGCCATGGTTACGGATTTATCTATGAACCTTAAGGTGTTTGGCGTGACTACCACCCGTGAGGATGATGGTTTAGCCATGAGTTCTCGGAATCACTATTTGACTGATAAAGAACGTAAGTTAGCGCCCACTCTCTTTGCTAAAATGAATGAGCTTGCCGATGAAATTCAAGCTGGCCGTCGAGATTTTTCTAAGTTAACTTATGATTATAAAATACAATTGGCGGATGCTGGGTTTAACCCCGACTACTTAGAAATTCGCAATACTGAAAACTTGCTACAACCTGGCCATGAAGATCAGCATTTAGTGTTGTTGGCCGCGGCGTTTTTAGGTAAAACTCGGTTAATTGATAACTTACAAATTAAGTTATGACACCCGTTCAATGAGTTAATTTATTGAACTGCTACAAGCCAACCTAGTTGGCTTTTTTGTGTGTTGAACAAAGTGTTTTCCAAGTGTCCGTGTTATTGGCGATGGTTATTTGCTCGTCTAAGATCTTTTGTAAGTCGGTTTCTGTGGTGAGAGGATTTGCCAATACTACCCTAAATACTGTTATCGCTTGTTCAGGATATTTTTCAGTCTGTAATCGCGTTCTCGAAACAAAAGATTTACCTGCTTCCCTTTGTTGTTTTTGCACAGCCACAGTTAAATTGTCCAGCTGAATATTGATGGCGTGGGTAAGTTGTGGCTGTGATTTCATTTTTGTCTGAACTTCTTGAGGGTTTAACCTGTAAGTCAGCAAAGCTAAGGTAGGAGAGGTAACAAGTTCAAAATCAGGGTGGGATTGGATCATACGCGCATAAATTTTAGCTTTTTCTATACTTTGATTGATAAGCAGTTCGTAACCTTGACGACCGAATATATGCAACGAAGCATATACCATCATCGCCATACCATTTCTTGAGCCTTCTAAGGTAGTCGCGCCTAAATCTTTTGAACCCGCGCGCAATATGTATTGAGCGTGGTGACGCACTGCGTTGCTGTCATTGGGATCTTTGAACAATACCATGCCTGCTCCCATTGGCACGTACATCTGTTTATGGGCATCTAAGGTAACAGAATCGGCCTTTTCTATGCCTTTAAGTAAGCGGTGATATTCACGAGAAAATAACGTTGCGCCACCCCATGCGGCATCTACATGAAAGTGGCAACCGAGTTCTGTTGCTACATCGGCTAATTCATCTAGAGGGTCTATGTGCCCAGTTTCTGTTGTTCCGGCTATACCTACAATGGCTAACACTTTGTTGTTATCCTGCTGATATTGTTTTCCCATTGCTAAGGCTTTTTCAGGTGACAAACGTTGCGATGGGCAGTCGATTGTCAGCATGTTTTGCCGGCCTAAACCTATTAAATCAACTGCTTTTGACAAGGAATAGTGGCCACGCTTAGAAGAAATAATCGCCATATTTTTGTAGCCATAGTGCATCATTCCCGCCACTAAGCCTTCTTGGGCTACGCCTTTAAATTCAGCGCTAGCAGGTAGCGCCTTGTTTCTCGCTACCCACAACGCCGTGATATTCGCTATTGTCCCACCAGAGCAAAACGCTCCCAAAGCGTGGTTTGCATTGTGCAAATAGGTCCGATAAAAATCTGGGGATTCTTTATAGACCAATTCATGCATCATTCCTAAGACCTGACGTTCCAATGGTGTAAAGGCTTTAGATGTCTCGATTTTTACTAAATTCTGGTTTAGCCCTACTAGTAGTTTTGCTAGTGGCAGATGGAAATAAGGGAGCGCCGAGGTCATATGACCAATAAAGCTAGGAGAATAGGTGTTGACCGAGTTAGCAACCAACTTATCTAGAAGGTCTTCTGCATGTTTAGAGACAAACTCTGGCGATTCAGGAACCGAATACTCTGCGAAACTTTTTTCAATTTGCTCTAAAGAATTTACCTTTGCCACCACATGCTGTGACAGAAAATCTGATAGGTTGTCAGACAGGTGTTGTTCAATCTGCGCGAGTTTAGAATCTTTGCCTTCAGGCATAGTAAATACCCGATACAAATGCTCTAAACTGACTTCGGCTCCACTCACTATTGTAACCTTAACTGAAAACTTCGAAGTCGCGCACTTTACCTTAATTAATGCTTTAGACCAATAGCCTAACCCTGCATTTTAGTGCGCTAAATGGGTATTATCTGGCAATTGTTAATTTGTTGTTATATTGTCAGTAGTAATAGACATAAAGGTGTGCTTTTGTATGCAAGTTACTGAAGTAACAGATAGTTTTAACCTCGACAATGTAGTGCCGTTTTTTCAGCCAATTATGGATTTAAACAATAATGTGGTCTGGAGTTATGAATGTTTGGCTCGTTTGTTAACTATTGACCACAATCCGTATTTGCCCACCGAGTTTTTATTTTTGGTTGAAAGGCAGCAATCAGTCGCCCAACTCACGCAAACAGTGTTTAGTCGCAGTGCCAGTTATTTTAGAGATATCAACATGGCATGGAACATCAATCTAAGTTTGTCAGATATGACCGACACAAATACCTTGAGTTTTCTTCAGTCCCAATTAACAGACTACCCAAACCCAAAACGTATTTCGATAGAAATAACCGCGCAAAATGCGTTATTAGAAAACGCGAAGTTTAGTCGTTTTTGTGAAATTTGCGACGCCTTGGGTGTTAACATTGTTATTGATAACTTTGAGCAACAAGAGTGTGACTTACAGGCAATTTTAACTTTGCCTATCTCCGCCATAAAAGTATCGGCCGAACTATTTGATAAAACTGGTAGTGATATAGTGATAGCAGATTTTGTTAAAAGCTTAATCAGTGCTGCAACCGCTAATAATATAGCCGTGATTGCGGAGCGAGTTGAACAGAAAACAACACTCGAAATCGTCAAAAATTTGGGGGTTAAATATGCGCAAGGGTTTTATTTTAGTCAACCTAAAGCAAACACTAATTAGACACTCTAGGTTCTTAGACTTATAAATCGGCTAGTAATCGCCAACTTTTTTGACCACTTTGCCAATATTTACGCTCAAATGGTGTCATGGCGCTGTCGCTTTCATATTGTTCAAGGAGGCTGTTGATTTTGGCAATATTCAAAGCTTCAGAAAACTCTTGGATATAAAGTTGCCAGTTACTTCTTACTTCAAGTCTTCCTCCTAAACTCACTATATCTTTTAAGGCTGAAGTGGCGTACCAACGACGTTGCAAATGTGCTGATTTAGGGTAAGGATTGGGATATAGCAAATAATGTTTACTAAGCTTTTTTTTATGGGTTACTAACAATCTTAAAAAGTCATTAAGATCTGCTCGTAAAATAAGATAGTTTTTTAAATCACTCGCGTAGGCCTGATGTTTGTCGGTACGCAACGCTGATTTATCAATGCCGATCACTTTAGAATTTGGATGTGTTTTAGCAATATTTACAGTGCTTTCACCCACACCACAACAAGAGTCTAAAATCAGATCTCCGTGCCAATCCCCAAGCCAATCAATGGCGAGTTGAAAAGCCTGTTGAGTATGCTCAGATAAAGGTTTTTGACTGACACTAGTTAGTTGCCGAGACACAACTTTATGCAAGTTCTGATGAAGACCTAACTGGTTAGTACTAATAGTACGAGATTTCTGCTGCATAGTGTTAACTGCGAATACCTACACCACGGTTAATCAACGAATAAGCCCATGCGAGCAACACCGCGTTAAAACCTACCAATATACTTAGAGATAAGTAAAAACTAATATCTGATACTCCAAGAAACCCATACCTAAAACCACTGACCATATAAATAATGGGATTAATTTTACTTACCCATTGCCAAAACTCTGGTAATAGACTTAGCGAATAGAACACACCACCCAAGTAGGTTAAAGGCGTTAAAATAAAAGTAGGTACAATACTCACATCGTCAAAAGAATTAGCGAGAATCCCATTAATAAGGCCAGCGGTAGAGAATAAAATCGCGGTTAACAGTAGGGTGATTAGAATGATCAGCACATTGTGGATATGTATATCAACAAAAAACAATGAAACTATGGTTACGATAATGCCAACCAACATGCCTCTAGCAACGCCTCCACCTACGTAACCGGCAATAATGATCCAGTTAGACACGGGAGCTACCAACACTTCTTCTATGTTTCGTTGATATTTAGCACTGTAGAAGGAAGAAGATACATTGGCATACGCATTGGTGATCACCGCCATCATTATTAAGCCAGGGACTATAAACTCCATATAACTGAAGCCGCCCATATTGCCTATTCTACTGCCAATTAAATTACCAAAAATGACAAAATACAATGACATAGTAATAGCTGGAGGAAGCAGTGTTTGGATCCAAATTCTTATAAATCGTAGGCATTCTTTGCGCCACATAGTGGTAAGAGCCACCATAGCGAGGTTATTCATGAGTGTCTCCTGTCACTTTGTCAGTGGTTGTATTATCACTGGTTGAAGCTCTTCCAGATTCGACCATTCTCACGAATAGCTCTTCCAATCGATTAGATTTATTGCGCATACTCAACACTTGTATCTCTTTTTTCGTTAATTGCTCAAATACCGAATTGAGCCCTGCCTCTTTGGGCACATCAACCTCTAGGGTATGCTCATCGATTAAACGACTTTCAAAACCATCTAAGCTAATGGCACTGACGTTTCTAGATAAATCCAATACAAAGGTTTCAATATTTAATGTGGCCAGCAGTGCTTTCATGCTGGTATTTCTGACAATGACCCCTTTATCAATTATCGCAATATTACGACACAACATTTCAGCCTCTTCAAGATAATGAGTGGTCAAAATAATGGTTACGCCTTGCTGGTTTATTTCTTGTAAAAACGACCACATAGAGCGGCGAATTTCTATGTCTACCCCTGCAGTTGGCTCGTCGAGGATAAGCATTCGAGGTTCATGCATAAGCGCTCTTGCTATCATCAGCCTTCTTTTCATACCTCCAGAAAGTTGTCTAGCAGGTGTGTCGCGCTTGTCCCAAAGATCAAGTTGCTTGAGGTATTTTTCGGCTCTGGGCTTTGCCACTTTTTTAGGGACCCCGTAATAGCCTGCTTGATTCAGCATAATCTGGATGAGAGGTTCGAATTGATTAAAATTAAACTCTTGTGGTACTAGCCCAATACAGGATTTTGCCTCAACTGGCTGGGTGGCTAAGGAGTATTCAAATATATTAACATCGCCATGGGTCTTATTTACCAGTGAACTGACAATCCCAATAGTCGTTGATTTACCCGCACCATTTGGACCAAGTAAAGCAAAAAAATCTCCTTGTTTTACTTCTAAATCAATACCTCTCAGGGCTTGAGTGCCCCCTTGATAGGTTTTAGTTAATCCTTTGATACTCAGTGCGTTCATATTGGCTGCCAGCTTATGTTTGAATCGAAATGCGATATATCTATGCATGTTAAAAATCGAGTGTATTCATACCGAATACTGGGGACTAACGTTCGCAAACGTTGGTTTATGTAAACCAGAAAAGAGTCACCAGGGAGCCCATGATATTGTGTCTACTGCTGTTAATTCAAGGTTATGTGTGAATTGTTTTGATGTAGTTCGTTGAATAGAGCGACTGCAGAAGCCCAGTGATATGCATTGCAGCTAGTGGTATTTACGAAATGGGGGGCAATATATGGGGATTGAAAATACAAAAGGGCAAAATGCCCTTTTGTAGCAAATTACAGACTATCCTACTCACATTCGTCAGGATCTTGATCTAACTTCTTCTTACTGGCTCGACATGCTTCTTCCAATTTTTTAGCTGCATCAGTTTTCAATTCAGCGGCTTTCTCCTTAGAAGTATCCATAGCATCAGAGGCTTTTTCTGCTGCTGCATCGTAAGCATCACCTGCTTTTTCTTTGGCTTCATCATAAGCCTCGATTGTGCTCTCTTTGGCGTCTTCAGCCATATCTGCTGCGCTATCAGCGAGTTCAGACGCTTCCTTTTTCGTTTTTTCGTATAACTCAGCGGATTTTTCTTTTGCTTGAGTAACCATTTCTTTGGCTTCTGATTCAGCTTCGTCAACTGATTCTTTTTGCGTATCTGTACATGCTATTAGTCCCAAGCTCATTAACGCAAATGCCATTGTTTGGGTAGTTTTTAATATTGTCATCTTGATTCCTTGTTTTATTTGTAATAAATAGTTTTTGTTTAATGCACGCCTAGCGAATTTCGTTCCACATTTTTAATTCGTTGATAATTAGGGCGTTTCTACAGGTTACTCTATTTGACGTAAAAAGAGTCGCTAAATATGTCTTTTATTAACGACAGTTTGCCACTAAATTGCTGTAGCTTTAACAATATACCTGTGAGTGGGGTTAGGTAACAAGCTATCAAATGGGTAACAAGTGATCAGCGTTAAGCTCGGTTGTTCATCATCAAATGTGTCGTTGCTAATGTTGCTGTGCAAATATTCCAACTGTGTTTGCAAGGCAACTCGCAACATAGTGACTTGGTATCTTTGACTTGAGTGTTTATTTTTCACCTCGATCACATCCCCTTTCTGTAGCATTTTTAGACTACTAAATTGGGTATCGCGATGACCCACGATTACACTGTTTCCTTTTTCTCCTGGTTCAGGGGTCGAACTAACGTGGGCGGGAGCAAAAGCTAAATTCCTACCACTCGCTCCGGCTAAGACATACCATTTTTGATCCTTAATGGTGAGTTCGGCGACAGGGGAAGTATCTGCCCATGGCCAAGGTTTGTGCTCCTGCGATGAGAGAAGATTTTTGTGCCACGCGTTAGCGATCAAATATTGTGCTAACTCTGCCTTGGCAAAAATATATAACCCTCCAGAGAATTGATATATGCCTAGTAACAAAAACACAGTTATCCATTTATGTGTTGAAACTAGGAAAAATAACCTAGTAATAAGGCTTTTCTTTTTGTAAGTAAGTGCATACATATTGTTAATCCTATTAAAAATAACCCTATTAGTATTTTAAGTTGCGCTGGAGTCGCCGTTTGTGGAAGGTGTCCAAGTACCTGAACATGCTGATTGGACGTGCCTTTTGGGATAGAGTTAGCCATTCTAAGACTGGTCGACTTTGTGTCAGAGGGGCGCGTGGGCGTGATATCCACCGCTATTAAACTTGTGTATTGACTGACTAAATGGTGAGTGAGCGCAGTGCGAGTAATTTCATTTTTGTATTCCAGCTGTTCAGCCTCAGAGTCATTTATTCCCATGCTAGCGCGGCGTTTCTCTCTGGTTAGTTGGCGTATTTTCTCTCTAGCCCACAAAACGTTGAGTCCGGATTGTCTGGTTTGTGCATTGAGTTCTAAATTATTAACCCAAGATTTTTGTTGATATTGAGCAGATAAGTTAATTTTTGATAAGGAGTTGTTATGGTCAGCGGTGTGCTTGGTTGCATCGCTTAGGCGGTAACTTATGATTAAAGGTTCATCTCGGTATAAGTCACTTATAACGTTGGGGTAAAACTCTAGCTGTTGATTGGTGTTTAAAGTTTTATCAGCAAAATGTAACTCGATGTCAGTAATAGCAGGATGTTGTAACTTAGTTAACAGGCTAAGCATTTTTTGCTGTACCTGATTTACAGAACCTATATAGGTAAAGGTACCCCTTCCCATTTTAGCGGCTTCGGTCATAAAGTAACTGTTAGGCGCACTGCCAATTCCAACTGTAAATAGCCTAAAGTCTGCGAGTTCGTTTTCAATTAACTGCATTAGCGACTCTTCGTTTCCTACACTGCCGTCTGTGATAAAAATAACCTGTCGCAAAGTGGTCGATTCGTTAACCTTGGGTTGAGATAGCGCGAGTTTTAAAGCACTTCGCATTTCAGTACCACCATTGGCTGATAGACTATTTACAAAGCGTTTAGCCTCTAATTTGTTATTTAAAGCGGCGGGTTTTGGAATTTTCCACAAGTTTTCGGCATAACTATTAAATTCGATAATATTAAAAGTATCAGTTTCCTTGAGCTGATCTATGGCAATTAACAATGCGGATTTGGCTTGCTTAATGGAGTCTCCTTCCATCGAACCAGACGTATCAAGTACGAATATTACTTCGCGCGATTGGACCGGCTCTGCTGATCCCGTCTTAATTGGAGCTAACAACATCACTAAGCCGTATTCATCACCGTTAACCAGTTGCGTAAAATGTGCAGACTGGGGCATTGCTCCTAGTTCAGGTCGCCAGTTCAACACAAAGTCTTGGTTAGCATCGCTATCTTTATTGAGCTGGATATTATGACTACCGTCAGAGAGGCGCTTAACAGTGATGGGATGAAACTCGCTATTGATATCTTGCACCTCAAAGCCAGGCCGTAAGTTGACCCTTAAATCAATAGTGTTGTTAGGAGAATTTTGCGTGAAATTGGGTGGTATTAAAGGGGCTTGTGTTGGGCTGTTTGGTACATACCTTGGGGTAATGGTCATCGGAAAACGTAAACTATATTGTTGTTGCTCAAAATGTAACTTTTGTTGGTACTCAATCGTCACCTCAATCGTTTCTCCTGGACCGATATTGGCGATAGAATTCGAAAACATATTCGGACGTTGTTGCGCTATTAAACTCGCTTTTTTCCCCTGTGCTTGCGCTTGTAAATAAATCCTTTTGGCTTCGAGTTTTTGTTTGATGACTCCCTCTATTTTGCGTTCACCCACTGACATTAACAGGTGGTCTACAGCTGCATTTTCGGGCAAAGGAAATACGTACAGAGCGTCGACCCAGTCTTTACCGGCATTTTTAAATGTTTGGGTTAGTTTCGTTCGCGCGATTATACCCGTTACTTTGATATCAACTTTAGTGCCTAGTACTGGGCTTATTGAGTGTTGATAGCTTGTTTCATCTTGTGTGTTAAGTTCTTTTGTTAAATACAAAGTGCCGCTAAGTGGATTTTGAATGTCACTTATAGGTTGATTGACTAGAGGGCTATTTTTTGGTTGGTTTGGTGTTTTTATAGTATTTGAATTAACAGTAAGGTTTTGTTTACTGGTAAAAGCAGGCACTGCAAATTGCAGTGCCCCTATGGCGATAACTACCAAACTAACAACGGCAAACTTAGGTAGTGAAAACATGTTTGATTTCCTTGTTAGTAAGCAAGTGTGAGCAAGCTGTGAAAATTATTGATTTGCGGCGGTCATTTCTGTTGGGTCATCAGATAGCCTCAACATTACTCGGCGGTCAAAAAAGTCATCTTCAAAATGCTCTCCGGCACTTACGAGTGACGATTCACCAAATGAGTTAGTAATTACTTGCTCTTTTTCTATGCCCTTATTTATAAGATAGTGTTTTACACTTAAGGCACGCTGTTCTGAGAGAGCTTGATTAAATGTACTGTCTCCTCGTTTATCAGCGAAACCAGATAAGGTCACTCTCAATTTCGGATTGTTTTGCAGGGTTTGGGCAATCAAGTCTAGTTGTGATTTATAATGATTCTCTAAAACATATGAAGCAGTCTTAAACTGGATATTGCTTTCAATTTTTGGAACGCTCTGTTCCAAGGCACTATCCATTGAAGCAATTTGCATCATTGTGCGTTCTTTTGCTTGTTCAAAATTTTGCTGCATTACGAATAATTCTTGATCTTTTTGTTGCAGTAAATCATTCGCTGCTTCGAGTTTTTTATCTGAGTTAATGTCTTCTGCGATTAGTACTCCAAAAATTCCCGCTACCACTCCACCTAGTGGTCCTGCTAGCGCGCTGCCAATTAAAACTCCAGAACTTAGGCCTATTACTTCGTTGGCTTTTTCTTGGGTATTAGATTGTTCGGCTGCAGCGTTACAAGACATTAAGCAGATGAGAGTGATACTTGTGGCAATTTTGATTGTTTTGAGTTTCATGGTTTTCTCCAAGAGTTGGGTTGTTTGATTCCTCTCTAGTAAACAAAGTCTGTGTGGCGAGGTTAGGGAGAAAAAATGGCAATCTTGAGGTCAATTGTGGCGGAAAAATGGAAATTGCTGCTTTGCGCTATTTATGGAATAAATCCTGCGAACTTTTACGATATAGTTCACGCTTCCAGTATGAGGCACCTGTTATGTCAAAACGAATCGCTTTGGTTGAAGATGACCAAGCACTTAGAGAAAACTATATTGCGGCGCTTACTAAGCAAGGCTACGAAGTTCAACCCTATGCTAATCGCGGTAGTGCTGAACTTGCTTTTTCAAAAAGGCTGCCAGACTTGGCAATTATTGATATTGGTTTAGAGGATGAAATTGACGGCGGCTTTGCTGTTTGTCAGCAGCTAAGAAGTTTATCTAAGACCCTGCCAATTATTTTTTTTACTGCTCGAGATAATGATTACGACACTATTTGTGGCTTGCGCATGGGGGCAGATGACTACCTCACTAAAGATATCAGCTTACAACATTTATTAGCAAGAATAGCTGCATTGTTTAGGCGAACTGAACTATTAAACCGACCACAAATTCAAACTGATCTCATACAAACTGGTGATTTGTTAATGGATAGCAAAAGGATGACTGTTAGTTGGAAGGGGCAAAACATTGACCTAACTGTCACTGAATTTTGGATGTTGCACGCCATTGCTAAATTCTCTGGGCATGTCAAAAGTCGTCAACAATTAATGGATGAATCAAAAATGGTGGTGGATGACACGACCATTACATCCCATATAAAACGGATCCGAAAGAAATTTATGCTAGTAGATAAAGAATTTGACTGTGTCGAAACTGTTTACGGTATGGGTTATCGATGGAAAAGTAACTAAACATGTTTGTATCGACAGTCGTTAAAAATGGGGATCAAGTTGATGAGTAAACTGCGTTTTGGACTGCGTCTTAAGTTACTTTTTTTCTCATCATTTTTATTGGCTATTCCGTGGCTGGGTTATCAATATGTGTGGGAAATGGAGACGTATCTGCGAATCGGCCAAGAACAAACCATGGTAGGTACTGCCCGTGCGGTAGCGACAGCCTTACATGAACGACCTGCCTTATTTGATAGTCAATCAGCCTACTTAACCGACGTCAAACCGGGTACTGACTTGTACGCACATAAAATTGCCAATCCGATCCAGCTAGATGGAAAATTGGAAGATTGGCAAGAATACCAACATTTAAGTATTGCCTACGGACAACAAAACTTGATTGATCCTATTCAAGACTATGACCTCGATAGTCTGCACTTTAAACATATGGTTGGGCAGTACAATCAATTCTTATATGCGATGTTTGATGTAACGGATGATAACGTCCTACTTAGGCCCAAAAATAGTTTAAGAGTCGATAAAAATGATCATTTGCAAATAGCGATGACAGATCAAACCGGGTTGTTTCAACGTTATATTATCGCACCATCGCAACCAGGGTGGGTAAACGCTTACTTACTCGAAGATGATTTGGACTCCTTACAACCTGCAAGATTAGAAACTAAAATCCAAGGGCAGTGGAGGAATACATCTAAGGGTTACCAACTGGAGTTACGTTTTCCATTGGCCATGATGTCGAGCAAAATTGCTTTTGCCATTGTTGATGTTGACGACCCACGCACTAGAGCGGTAGAACATATAATGGGAACGGCCAATCCATCACAAGTGGATTCTCTGGGGACAGTGTTAGTGCCTTCTCCCGAAATAGAAAAAATACTCAAAGGGCTCAAGTATTCCAATGCTAGAGTGTGGGTGGTAGATAAACATAGGCGTGTGCTGGCGCGCTCTGGCAATATTCAACGAGCAACGGGTGTGCAGAGTGAATCGAAGCTTGGGATAGGCAACAATGCACAGACGCAAAGCGCAAATAACTGGTGGAAATATATAGAACAAAACTGGTTGTTACCGCTGTATTATCAAATACTGACTAAACCTCCCGCAGATTTTGTAGATGATTTGCGAGATGCTTTTGCCCTACAAGGTCAAGACATAAGCCAAGCCTTAAGTGGTACTCCTAGTTCATTGTGGCGTCTAAGTTCGGACAATAAAGCGGTGATAATGTCGGCCGCTCATCCAATCTACATTGATGAAACGGTTATGGGAGCAGTAGTCGTTGAACAAACTACCAATGGTATTCGCACCCTCAGAAACAAAGCCCTTGAACGTCAATTCCACTATATTTTGTTGGTTATCTTGATTAGCACTTTGGCGTTGTTTTTAATTGCGTCACGCATTTCTTGGCGCATTCGCAAACTTAGAAACGAAACTGAAGATGCCATAGACCAACAGGGGAAAATTATTGGTAACATTTTACCCTCCAATACGCGAGACGAAATAGGTGACTTATCTCGTACTTTTACTCATGTATTGAGCAGACTCAGTCAATACAACACTTATCTTGAGAATATGGCGTCTCGCTTGTCCCATGAGTTGCGTACACCTGTCGCCATAGTGAATTCCTCATTAGACAATTTGTTATTAGAAGAACAAAGTTCAGAGAGTAAACAATACGTAGATCGAGCCAAACATGGCATCACTCGGCTAAGTAAAATTCTCTCAAATATGAGTGAAGCAACACGATTAGAACAAGCAATTCAAAGTAACGATCGTGAAACCTTTGATTTAGAGGAATTATTGAGAGGTTGTGTGGCGGGTTACCGTATCGCATACGCAAACAGGCAATTTGATGTGCAAATTGCGGTATCTAGTTCGACTTTCCATGGCTCACCTGAATTGTTTGCGCAAATGTTAGATAAAATTATTGCCAATGCTGTCGAGTTTAGTGACCAAAGCGGTGCAATTGAGCTTCAGATGGTCAACAGTGACAGTGGATATGTAGTGACCATAGCTAATCAAGGACCCCCTTTACCCGAAAATATGCAGCATCAGTTATTTGATTCTATGGTTTCGGTGCGAAAACAACAAAACACTGTGCAACCCCATCTAGGTTTAGGCTTGTATATAGCTAAAATTATTGCACAGTATCACCAAGGAACAATCAGAATTGATAACCTTAAAGATAAAGCAGGAGTAGTAGTGAAGTTAGAGTTTAAGGTCAAAACGTAACAAAAAACTAGTTTCTCTTATGTTTACGGGCCATTCCCCAACCTATCATTCCGGCGCCAATAATTGCGCCAATCCAAGCGTAGGGTAGTACTTGAGGTGCTAACTCTTTGGCAAATATGATAGTGAGCATTGAAAAAATGCATAATCCCCAACCAATAATTTCAACTTTATTTAAATATTTAAACAGAAAAGAGCGTGATTCTTTTTCAGGGTTTTGCATGTTTACTCACTAAGGTCTTTGGAATCAAAATTGTTATAAGATGAAAAAAGTCTAAATCTAGGCGCAGATTAACAACTCAACAAAAAAGAAGCGAGGGTTTATCGACTATATAACTCAGGGTGAACAAAAGGAGCTAAAGCAAGTAAAGTGGCTTGTTGGTATACACTTTCTCTTGTGGCTAAGCCTTTAGTTAATAAGCCAATTGCCCCTCCTTTTTGTTTTATATTGTCGGTATTAAATAACCTGTCCATTACTATGCCTAGTTCTTCGCCTTGCTCCAAAGCACGGTAAATAACTGGTGGTAAGGGCAAGTGACAACTACGACCGATAGACATTTTGGATTGGTTAGCGATAGCCACAAAAGCAAAGGTGGCAGGTCCGTATTCGAATCGGTCGACACCGCCCTCAAATGCAATGTAGTAATCTGCTTCGGTGTGTTGTTGGCAATATTTGACCCTATTGATGGCTCCAAGTCGTGTTTCTTCGGAGTTCATGGGTTGCTCCGGTACACCAGATGGTGCGTTGATAGCAACACAATCCAAATCGGTCAAGGCAAACATTTCAGTTATGGCGGTTTTTGCTGCACTGACTTTTACGGGGTTTTTCGAGCCGACTACAATTTTTATCATTTTGTACCTTGTTTATTCATGGCTGGTTAATGGCTGATGTTTCGGTAAATTATCTAAACCAAAGGCGCGAAAATGCTCATATTAAGGCACTAATTGACGTAAACACTACTCGATTACCTTGATTTAGCACGATATAATGCCGCTCGATTTTCATCAATAAGAAAAAGAGACATACAAGCTATTATGCAAAATATTCCCCCAGAATCTTTGATCCGCACTTGGGTGTGGATGATGTCTGAAAACAACGATCCAGAGCTAATGAACAAAGGAAGAAAAAACTTGATCAATGCTTTTGGTAGTTTGCAGAATGCAATCAAATATATAGAGGAACAAGTAGAAGTCGGCGAAAAAAACTAGTCGTAATTTCTCTCTAATGAAAATTCACAGGTTCCAAGGGTATATCCAATCAATTTATTTGGTGGAGTATCCCGATAGACTATTATTATTGGACGGATGCTGCCGCGCCGATATCAGTCTTATTCAAAATATCATTACCGTTCAACTTAATCGGCCATTGACTGACTTAAAGTTAATCGTGGTCACACATATGCATCCCGATCATGCGGGTGCTGCTCACAAGTTACGAGTCTTAACCGGTTGCAAAATTGCTTCCGCTAAAATGCCGAACCAGTGGTATCGTGGCATCAGAGGAAGATGTCTGCATTTAATTGATATCAGTTTAGCGGCATGGGTGGCGCATCGAATGAAACGGCCCAAGAAAAACTTATGGTATTCACCTTATTTAAAGGTTGATTATCATTTAGTGGATCAAGATAAGTTGCCAGGATTTGATGATTGGAGCGTAATTTCCACAACAGGACATACAGATCGGGATTTATCCGTGTGGCATCAAGCATCAAAACGCATTTATGTAGCGGATTTAATGGTGAAAGTGAAAAATCGTTTTATCCCCCCGATTCCGGTTAATTATCCAATTGAATATCGCGCCTCTTTAGATAAATTGCATAAGTTGCAACCTAATTCGATAATGTTGGCGCACGGAGCAGAAGTAGAGTTGACTGCCAAAGATTATGAGCATTTGCTTACCGTCGCACCTACTAAGCCAATTACTATGTGGACGCCTGCAAAAAATAAATTCAAGCGACTATTACTTAGAAAGTCGGGTTAATTTCATAGGGAAATTTGGCTACTAGGAAAGTGAAATCCTAGTAGCCAAGGACAAACTTATATTCTTCTCGCTTTCATCTCACTCACGCAATAATCCACTGCTCTGGCCGTTAACGCCATAAAAGTAAGAGAGGGGTTTTGTACTGCAGTAGAACAAAAACTTGAGCCATCGGTCACAAACAAGTTGGCGACATCGTGACATTGATTAAAGCCATTTAATACAGACTCTTTAGGATCATGCCCCATTCTTGCGGTACCTACTTCGTGGATCGCCAGACCTGGGTTGTTCTTTTCTATAGAGTTATAACTCTGAATATCTTTAAGTCCTGCTTTAGTTAACATGTCAAAAGCAGTTTGTTCGGCATCTGCCATCATTAATTTTTCATTTTCTGACCAAGTGCAATCAATGTGGATCAGTGGGATCCCCCACTTATCAGTTTTGGTCGGGTGCAGAGCCATATAGTTATCGAAACGAGGTAACATTTCTCCTTGGGCATGTAGACCTAATTTCCATTTACCAGGTTTAGTTAAATGGGTTTTAAAATCTGCGCCAATGCCGTTTTGATAGCCTAAACCCTGCCAACTATCTCGATGGCTGCCCCCAGCTAATCCATATCCACGAACATAACCTTTTTTATAGAGAGAAGGTTTGTATTGAAAATTAGGGACCAGTATGCCCGAAGGTCTTCTACCTGAGTAATAAACATCGTCAAAACCTTCAACAGTACCAGTGGCACCTGCATTGTAGTTGTGATCCATTAAATAGTGACCAAGCACACCTGAACTGTTCGCAATGCCATTGGGGAAAGTTTTGGTTTTAGTGTTAAGCATAATTTGTGCTGAGCCTAAGGTGGATGCACACAAGAAAACCACTTTAGCGAAGTATTCGCGAGTCGATAGGTTGTCGTTATCAACTACTCTGACACCTTTCACTCTTTGAGTTTTTTCATCATAAATAAGACTATGCACAACACTATTCGGCGCGATAGACAAATTGCCTGTTTTTGCGGCTGCTGGCAATGTCGAGCTTTGAGTCGAAAAATAAGCTCCAAAAGAGCAACCTTTTTGGCATTCGTTCCTAGCTTGGCAGGTCACACGCCCTTGTTCTATATGTAACTGTGTTGGCTCAGTTAAGTGAGCTGTGCGGCCCATAATTAATTGTCGGCCTGGAAAATGTTCGGCAATTTTGTCTTTCACATGTAATTCAGGAGCCGTCATTTCAAAGGGCGGTAGAAATTCACTATTGGGCAATTGCTCAAGGTTTTCCTGGCTTCCACTGATACCTGCAAATTTCTCAACATGGCTGTACCATGATTCGATATCTTTGTAACGAATAGGCCAGTCGTTTCCGTGTCCATCCGCTTTGTTAGCAGAAAAGTCAAAATCGCTTAATCGATAGGATTGGCGGTGCCAAAGTAACGACTTGCCTCCTAATTGATTCGCTCTGATCCAGTCAAATCCAGTGCCTTCTTTTGTCGTGTAAGGTAGGTCTTTATCATTACCAAAGAAATGCTTAGTCATATCACTAAAGGCGTAGCATTTTTTTTGTACTGAGTGTTTTTCTTCTACGAGTAAATTGTCAACCTTAGTCCTGTTGGCAAACTCCCAAGGGCCCTTACCCTCGGTGACATAGTCTTTTCTATGCTCAACTACTCGGCCACGTTCAATCATTAAGGTTTGCATGCCTCGTTCACAAAATTCTTTGGCAGCCCAACCTCCAGAGATCCCTGAGCCCACGACTATGGCGTCGTAGACTTGATCACTTTTATGAATATATAAATCTGTTGTCATTTGTTTACTCGTCATTCTAATTAGTTTTGTAGGTTTTCCGTTTTGCTGGCTTTAATAATAAGCCTGCGAACCCCAAGATTTAGTGTTTGCGTCTGCTGGTATAGAACCAACAAAACCACCGGGAACAGCTTGGAAATTCAAGGCTTGAGTGGCACCTGCTTCAGACGTGAAATAACCAAAAACTATGAGTGCTTTTAGAAATTTAAAGTGTTCTTTATGAGTCTTAATCGCGCTTTGGTTGTTCTCAATTTCTAGCAGAATTTGCTGTTGCTGCTGCGGCTGTAACAGAGGGAAGGTCATAGAAAAGGTTTCTTTTGCCACTCTATCAACTGAATTAATAATCTGAATACAGTCATTCTGTTGTTGCTGCGAATGACAGTGTTGCAACTGATTCGGGACAAATTCATGGCAACCCACTTCAACCGCACTCGGGGTATCGGTCTTAGGTAATATAGTTTCGCAGATGCTATATAAAACCGTCATTTGATGCTCTGACAATAACTTACCGTTTTTCGGTGCTGTATCAGTTTGTGTTGCAAGCTGATTGGTTGCAGAAACACTGCACCCCGACAACACCGCCGACGCGGTAGTAGCACCAAATAAAGCGACCATCTTTTTCATAAACACACGGCGATTTTCTTCGTCCAATGTATGGTTGGCTAATTCGCTCTTATTTGAATTAGTTGGCATATTAAGCTCCTCAATACTCGCTCTATATCAATACTGCTATTTGTTTACATCACACTGCTAATCTGGCTTGGATGCTGCATTTTTATTACGCATTACCCAATAAAACCCACCAAAGGTGATGATTAAAACCAGGGGGAAAACTATAAGGTTATTTAACGCAGCATGTCCTGACTCCAACAATAACTCGTTGCCAGTTAGACCCGCAGCCTCGGCTTTTGTTGTGGCAGAGTCTATCCAACCACCAATAATAGGGTTCCATATACCCATAGCAAACATGCCTGCACCGCCCATTAAAGACATACCTAAGGCACCGGTTTTAGGCGTATATTCACTGGTACAGCCAATCATGGTTGGCCAAAAGTAAGTGATACCCAAAGCATAAATTACCGCAGCAAAATAAACGGCACTACCTTGTAATTGAGTCATTAGGAATAACCCTAAACTAGCCAGAATCGCCGAGAAAAATAACACGCCTGGAGGGCTTAACTTATGTACCAGCGGGCCAGCGTAGAAACGTCCAAGGGCCATAATTCCGGTGATCAGCGCTAAAATCAGCATTGGGTGTGCGCCTGACGCGCTCAATATTTGGTTAATCCATTGACCTGGTCCAAATTCACTGACGGCTGTCATTGTCATACATACAATCAGAAACAAATAGATAGGATTAAACAGTGCTTTGATATTGGTGCTAGTGGAGTTCACCTCTTGGTCAAATTTCGGAAATTCGAAACCTAACATCATAACGCCATAAATAGCGGTGGGTATTAACATAGTGGCCACTTGCGCTTCCCAGCCTAAGCCGATTTGATTCATACCAGCAGAAACCAGAGAGCCAATTACAATACCGCCTGGAAACCAAACGTGAAATTTGTTCAACATAGTGGTTTTGTTGTCAGGGAACAATTGCGCAATAATCGGGTTACAACCTGCTTCTACTAATCCGTTTGCAAAGCCTACTAGGAAGGTTGAAATCATTAACCCCCAAAAACCATCCGCAATAATGGTTAAAATAAGACCTAAAGCATGGCCAATAAAAGCCAACCAAACAATTAATTTAGCGCCAATTGCGTTGTACAGTATGCCGCCAAACATCATTGCAAGAGGGAAACCTAAAAACGCCATACTGGCTATCCAACCGAGCTCTTTCCCGCTCAATCCATATTGCTGACCTAAGTCTCCTAATATCCCTGCTCGAATAGCAAAGGTCATAGCCGTTACTATAAGGGCTATACAACTGATACGAAAAATTCGTATGGCGTCTTTATCTGAGATGCTGGATGTCGCATTCATATTTTTTACCTTATTTAATTCCCAAAATTTTATTATTCATTTCGACGTCTTTCTCTACACCAGCAAAGTCATCAAAGGCTTTTTCGGTTGGTCTAATTAAATGTTCGCTAATAAATTTAGCGCCTTCTGCTGCACCATCTAGCGGGTGTTTAATGCAACATTCCCATTCCATCACTGCCCAACCGTCAAAATCGTGTTGAGTCATTTTGCTGAAGATGGCTTTAAAGTCGATTTGCCCATCTCCTAGTGAACGGAAGCGTCCTGGTCGGTCAATCCACGCCTGGTAGCCGCCATACACACCACAGCGACCATTAGGTGTGAATTCCGCATCCTTAACGTGAAACGCTTTTATCCGCTCGTGGTATATGTCGATGAAGGCTAGATAGTCGAGCTGCTGCAATACAAAATGGCTCGGATCATAAAGGATATTGGCTCGCGGATGATTATCCACCGCTTCTAAGAACCGTTCAAAAGTAACGCCGTCATGCAAATCTTCACCAGGGTGAAGCTCATAACAAACGTCTACCCCAGACTCATCAAAGGCATTCAAAATGGGCAGCCAACGTTTAGCCAGTTCGGCAAACCCTTGCTCGACTAAACCGGCTGGACGCTGTGGCCACGGATACATGGTTTGCCACAGTAGCGCGCCTGAAAAACTAGCGTGGCCAGTTAATCCCAGTCGTTGACTTGCCTTAGCTGCATACATCATTTGTTGAATTGCCCAATCGGTACGCGCTTTAGGATTATTATGAACTTGGCTTGGCGCGAATCCATCAAACATTTGATCATACGCGGGATTCACTGCTACCAGTTGACCTTGTAAATGAGTAGACAACTCAGTGATTTCTAGTCCTGCTTGACCGGCAATTCCTTTAATTTCATCGCAATAAGTCTGGCTAGTGGCCGCCAGTTCCAAATTAAATAAGCGGCCATCCCATGAAGGAATTTGAATGCCTTTGAATCCTAAGCTTGCAGCCCAATTGCAAATTTCAGGAAAAGAATTAAATGGGCTGGCATCGTCGGCAAATTGCGCTAAAAATATGCCTGGACCTTTGATTTGTTTCATTGAGTGACTCCTGAATTCGATACAAGGGGTAAGTCGAAGTTAAGTTGTTTTAGTTTTGACTGGCTACAAATCATTGTGGTTTTGTTAGGCCCTAAAACATAGAGTGGTTTGGATAATATTCGATAGCTCAAATATTTATGATTACGCATAAAGCCCAAAAACGCCTGCAGCTTGGTAAGGATGAAATACTCAGTACCCAAAAGCGTGTTTTGGCAGTCAATAAACGTTCCTATTGTTATTCCATTAGATTGTTGCACGGTATTACCAACGATTGATTTTTAGATTGCCACATCAATCTAAAGGTTAACAATATGTTAATTATGTTAGCGCATTTATAGCAGAAAAAGCTAAGATAAATTCGGCAAATAAATGCAATAAATTCGGCGTATTAAGATTTCTTGGTTTGTAAAAATCGCAGACATTTAGAAATTACTTGTTTCAATCCAGATAGCGCGGACTGCGCTTATATTGACTAATAAGCAATTTAAGAATACAACTTTTGTGACTTCTATTAACACTTTCACAGCCTCGTCTTAAACAGACTTGTATTCTCAAACAATTAGAAAGCAAATTACATTTAACAGATTGCGATTTATAGAGCGTGCTATAGGTTTGATTCAATTTAGGTGTACTTATAATTAGAAAAGTTATTTAAAAAGTAAGTGTTTACATTTATTTTTGATTTGTAAAATTGGGCGGCTTTACCGGCAGGTGTTGATTAAGTTATAGCACTTATTTTTGCCCTATTATTTGCTACTGACTTAGGTTGTGTATTTGTGGCTCTCTCGTTAACACTATTTGTATGTGCCAAGCGGCGATCGTTTGGCCAGGTGTTGCGATGCTGGTAAAGGTCAATACAGTGTATTTTAAGGATGCAGATCTGCATGATGACTCACTTTGTAATTCGTTTTGTAATTTTTGTTCTATTGTTAAAGAGTCTCAGAGAGCCACTAACAATTTGGAGTCATTATGTTTAAAGTTGCGACCTTTAATCTTGAAAACTTGGATACCTCTAGTAGTGAGTACTCACCTTCTCTAATTGAAAGAATCCCCGTGTTGCGGGGTAATTTGACTAGGCTAAATGCTGATATTTTATGTTTGCAAGAAGTGCATGCTCAAGAGTTGCCGGAACATTCACCCAATAATCCAATGCGTGAATTGTCAGCATTGGGTATGTTAATTTCTGACACTCAGTATGCCAACTATTACTTAGTGCATACTGTTACTTCAGATGCGCAAGCCTACGACAAGCGGAACTTGGTGATACTATCACGGTGGCCAATCAACTTTTTTAAGCAATATAAACACCATCACTTAGACAAATTGCAATATCGTAAGGCTACAGCATTACCAGCTGAAACCGCTAAAGATGTCAGTTGGGAAAGACCTATTTTATATGCCCAGATTAATGTGCCCAGCTTTGGGCTAGTGCATGTTGTGAATTTACACTTGAAGTCGCGGATTGCTTCGAATGTAAAAGGGCAGAAGGTAAACAATTACACTTGGAAAAGTGCCGCGGGATGGGCAGAGGGGTATTTTTTGTCATCGATAAAGCGCGTGGGGCAAGCGCTTGAAACCAGATTGCTGGTGGATGAAATATTTAACAACGAGCCAAACGCGAAGGTTATCGTATGCGGCGACTTTAATGCCGAGCCGGGGGAAGTACCGGTAGAGGCAATATGCGGTAGAGTGGAGAACACTGGAAATCCAGATTTGCGTTCAAGTGTTTTGCTTCCGTGTAGCTCTGCCATTGCTGAATCAATTAAATTTAGCCATTTACACCATGGCAAAGGAAACCTGCTAGATCACATGTTGATTTCCCAGGCTATGTATCATTTATTTGATAAAGCCGACATCTTTAACGAAAACTTGCATGACGAAAGTTTACCTTTTGCCAGTGACATTAAATATCCGGAGTCTGACCACGCCCCGTTTTTAGCAACTTTTGGGCTTCAAAATTGATTTATCACTGCAACTGCGATGGAGAATAACTAATCAGCTGAGTAAAATTCGACGCGACCGCGCCCCTGTTCTTTTACTTTGTACATAGTATTATCTGCATTAACCAATAATTCATGGAGAACCTTGCCGTGTTGTGGAGCAATCACTAAACCAATACTGGCTCCTACGGTACAGCGCAAATCAGGTTGTATTTGGATTGGTTGTTGTATTCGTTCTAATAACTTCTCTGCCTTGTCTTTGATGGCATCCTTGTTGTCGGCATTGTCATTAAAGGCGATAACAAATTCATCGCCGCCCCAGCGAATACAAACATCGGAATCGGCGCTAAACATGGTAATAATACGTTCGGACAATTCTTTTAAGACCTTATCTCCTGCTTCATGGCCATAGGTATCGTTAATGGGTTTGAATTTATCCAAATCAATCATCATTAATACAAAGGGTTGCTGATTTTTGATACTAAAAAACAGCATTTTGTTGAGTTTCTTCTCGCCAGAACGTCTATTCAATAAGTGTGTTAACAGGTCGTGGTCAGCCTCGAAACGAGTTTGTAACTCTCTTTCGGCTCTTTCGGTTACATCATATAGAATGACTTCAACAATGGGGCTATGTGAATCACGCTGCTGAGCCCGTTGGTCAGTGACTTTTGCAAATAAACAATGCATCCATTTTTGTTTCTGGCCAACATTACACTCTATGTCCAAGGCAACCTGAGCAACCTGAGGCTTGTTGCGAATTTCGCGTAGCAGTTGTTGTAGCTTATCTGGGTTTGTTAGCAACGTTGGGAAATGTAACGTAGTTAATTCGTCGTTACCTTGTTCTGTAAAATAAGATTCAAATGCGGGATTAAAAGTGGTGATTGTATCTTTATCATCAATTAAACAAATCCCAGCACTGGCTTGTTCAAATATCAGCCTGAATTTACGTTCAAGAATTTGGGTCTGAACTCGCAAATCTTTCTCGACACTAAACGAGTTATGCAATTCATGCATCAAAGCATTAATGCCAGTGACTAACTTGGCAATTTCATCTTTACGTTTGTAGGGCAGCATTCGCATGGTATTTGGGCTATGAGGATCAATCAGACCAAAGCTATCAATTAGTTTTTGCATTGGTTTAGTGAGTCTTCGGTGGACCAAAACGGACACAAAAAATGCCAGTATTAGTGAAACGGCCAATAAAATAAAAATCTCTTTTAGGGTGCTGTTTTGGGTTTGCTGCTGAATAAATTCGTCGTCTAAGTAAATTTGCAACATACCTATTTGTTCATTCATTATAAAGGGATGGTTTAATGGCAAAGAGATTTCTTCTGAATTGCTGGATAACTCGCCCGAAATAGCTTCTAACCCTTCGTTATTACTAAGTTTTACGCTTTTTATAGAAGGGTTGATGGCCAGCCCATTCACAATTTCTTGGGCCAGTTCGGTGTCACTAACATAGGCTGCAATTACGGCAATTTGTTCTACCGTTTTTGATAGTTGTTCGGCGAGTAAATAACTAGATTTTTGTCGCGATTCCAGACCAAAATAATAAGACAATGCTGAAGCAAAAGTCGATACCACTATTGCCACCATCGCAATGGCAAGAGCAACTCTAACATACAACTTTTGACTAATTCGAATCAAATCTAGGTACCACTTCTGGGGAAACTAAAACATATATTGGTGAATATAGGCCAATTTTGCCTTAGATTCTGTTAATTGTTTTGTAATCATACATAAATTTTTTGAGGGGTAGTCTGCACTACATTTTGCTGTACTTTTGATTACACTTTTTACTGTACTGGTTAGTTTGTAATAAAACGAGTCACAATAAAACTTGTTGATGAAATAATTTGCGTCAGATCAACGTATTGCCAAATAGAGTTTGTGAACAAAGTAAAGTTTGCTAAAAACGCCAAAGGTTACCTTTTACTTAATTCTATAGCTGTTTTCACAAGCTCTCAACGTCACAGTAATATTTTTTAGCATTAGTGTTTTTTAAGCGAATAATCTCAACGCTGAAATGTTTGCAGAACCGTCCGAATAATTCATATTTATCATAGTATCGCGCTATTATACTGAGCAACATCATATTAACAATTAGGTGAGTAAATGAGTGAATTTAACAATAAAGTACGCATGGGAATGGTCGGCGGTGGCCAAGGCGCATTCATTGGAGCAGTCCATAGAGCGGCAGCTTCGATTGATGGAGAAATAGAATTAGTATGCGGCGCTTTCAGTTCATCTCATGAGAACTGCTTAGCAACAGGCAAGGCTCTGCATTTAAATCCCAATCGCTGTTATGCCAATTTTAATGAAATGTTTGAAAAAGAAGCGGCGCTACCCAAAAATGAACGAATGCAATTTGTGGCTATTGTTACTCCCAACCATTTACATTTTCCTGTTGCAAAAGCGGCAATTGAATCAGGTTTTCACGTTATGTCTGATAAGCCTGCTACTTTTACGTTAGACGAAGCTATAGCACTAAAAGCTGTGTTGGATAATCATAATGTGTTGTATGGACTTACGCATACCTACACGGGTTATCCTCTCGTAAGAGAAGCTCGGCAACGAATTGCAGCGGGTGAACTAGGTGAAATTACCAAGGTCGTTGTCGAATATTCACAAGGGTGGTTATCTGACGCCCCTGGCCCAGACAATAAACAGGCTAGCTGGAGACTCGATCCACAGCGTGCAGGAGTCAGTTGTTGCATGGGAGATATAGGCGTTCATGCAGCTAATCTCGCTGAGTTTATTAGTGGGCTGGCCATTACCAAGCTTTGTGCTGATTTGGCACCTGTAGTACCTGGCCGAGAGCTAGATGATGACGGTAATGTATTGTTGCGTTTTGACAATGGCGCTAAAGGCGTATTGATAGCTAGCCAAATTAGTGTAGGGGAAGAAAACAACCTCAATATTCGTGTTTACGGCACTCAAGCAAGCATTGAATGGCATCAAATGGAGCCAAACTCCCTAATCCTAAAATACAATGACAAACCTTCGCAACTCGTGCGCAC
Source organism: Paraglaciecola arctica (assembly GCF_018861065.1). Classification (GTDB taxonomy): domain Bacteria; phylum Pseudomonadota; class Gammaproteobacteria; order Enterobacterales; family Alteromonadaceae; genus Paraglaciecola; species Paraglaciecola arctica_B. The sequence continues at coordinate 563,941 of NZ_JAHKQO010000036.1, read as the reverse complement.
TGGAGTAGGAAGTTTTCATCCTGCTGCCACTAATTCAATGCGCACCCCCGCTGGACACCCCGAAGGGTATTTGGAGGCTTTTGCGAACTTATATTTGGATTTTGCGAAGCAAATTCGAGTTTTTAATGATGTCGAGGCAACGGCAAAATTAGATAGTCAAGCGCCTGGCATTGATGAAGCTATTAGAGGTATGGCTTTTATCGAAAATTGTGTTGCGGCAACACGTTCAGAACAAAAGTGGGTAGACTTTAAACTAGAGAATGTACTGTGAGAATTAGGTGTGAGGGTGACAAGTGTTGGAAAATTGAAGTGAATTTGACCTAAACAGCCATTCCAATTCGTCAACTAGTCACCTTAATTTACTACCTAAAAGCCGAAGATAGAATGATTCGGCTTTTTTATTGATACTCTGATCTGCTATGGCAATGCGGCTAGATTTTCACAGAAAAACAAGATGAAAACTAAGAAGTCGGATAATGTGGCTCGTTATCAAAATTTTTATCTAAAATTGCCATCACTAAGGCTAGACTCAAAGGATTTTTTCCTCACTTGTGAGGGTAACTCGCCAAAAAAAGCCTTAAATTGTTTACTAAAATAGCTGTGTTCAGAAAAACCGCATTGGTAAGCAATTTCCATAATGGGTTGTTGCGTTTCAACTAATAATCGACGGGCATTTTCAAGGCGGATTTCGTTTAAAAAGCGTTTTGGTGTTTTTGAAAGATATTTTTTAAAACGCCGTTCAAGGGCGCTAATCGACAAAAATGCGAGCTTAGCTAGTTCCTCAATACTAATATCTTGGTGATAGTTTTTGCGAATATACTCGACTGGTGCTTTGATGGCACTGATAGAAGAAATCTCAGTGGGCGACCTTTCAAGATGACTGGTGAAACCATAAGAGCCAACTATTTGGTTACGACTATTAATAAGTGGCCTTTTGGTGGTTGAAAACCACGAAAACTCTCCGTTAGGCCGCAAATTGAGTTCAACTCTGTTGGTCACTAACTCACCCGACATCACTTTTTTGTCGTCCATCATAAATTGTTTTGCAATATGCGGAGGCGACAATGAATCATCATCTTTACCCACTAGTTTTGCTAAGTCGCTAAAACCGTAAGTATCTAAAAATGCCTGATTGGCATATATAATTTGACTGTTGCGGTTTTTTATCCAAAACAAAGTATTAGGCAATAGATCAAACATATGCACAATTTGTTGTATTCCAATTTCTTCCAAAAACTCAGTATCTATTAATTCTTGCATGCTATCTGGGTACCTTTTGGGAGTCGTCACTTAATATGCAAACATGATAGCGCCGAATATGTTGCATGCATAATTGAATTTTTAAGTTAGCTAAGCGGTGCCTTGTAACGGTCAAAACACATTCTTAGGAATATGGGTCAGGTTTGCTTTTTTTCATTCTAGACATTTCCGGTTTATAAGGATTGGCAAGACAGCTATTTAAAAAGGGTTGGGTATCTAAACTAGCTGATACTGTGTTATTTTAGATTTGTGCCGACTAGTAGCTAGAATTTTTGCTGTATTCGATATGACACTGGTGCGGTTACCTTTAGTAAGATAACGATCAGTACTTGGTACCCTACTGAAAAATACTATATTTGCGCATCAACATAAAAAGGAAGTATTAGATGATATCTCTGGAATTTCTACTCACTTCGCTGGTGGTTGTTTTAATTCCTGGAACAGGGGTTATTTACACTGTGGCCACTGGGTTGTTTGTTGGCAAACGCGCTAGCCTTTTTGCTGCATTGGGTTGTACTTTAGGTATTATTCCCGCGTTACTCGCTAGTGCATTTGGACTTGCTGCTATTTTTCACACCAGCGCTATGGCTTTTCAAGTCGTAAAATACCTTGGTGCCGCTTATTTGCTTTATTTGGCTTGGCAAATGTGGCGTGCTGCTTCTCCGTTGTCTGTTTCTGAGCAGCAATCAAATAGCAAATATTCGAGTCTTATTACTAAGGGATTTCTGCTCAATATTCTCAATCCTAAACTGTCTATTTTCTTTTTGGCATTTTTACCTCAGTTTATTCCGAATGCATCACAAAACGTGTTAGCTAATATGTTATTGCTTGGTGTGGTATTTATGCTGATGACATTTGCAGTGTTTATAGTTTACGGCTTTTTATCAGGCACATTTAGTGCAGTTATTGTGAAGTCTCAGAAGGCAAGCATTATGATTCAGAAAATCTTTGCGACCAGTTTTGCGGGCCTTGGGTTAAAGCTGGCTTTTACTGAACAAGGGTAACAATTCCCACAGCTCATTCTGATTTCCGAAAGGGCAAAACATCATCTAGATCGAATACCTATGAGTGGTGGTTTTGCCCTGCTAGTTTTAGGGCGATTTAAGGTGTTGTTATTTACTCAATGCTTTCTGCCAAAAAACAGCACCACCTGCATTCGGGTCTAATTCGTAATGACTAAACCCAAATTTTTCATAGGCAGACTTCGCTACATTATTATTACTCAATACTTCTAAGGTGATTTTGCAACAGCCCAAATTGTTCGCGATCGACTCAACTTTTTCGAGAAGTTTTTGGCTTAGTCCCATTCCTCGGTACTTTTTAAGCACACATAGATCGTGAATATTAATACGTACATGTTAAATCCTATTAATTCTAAAATGAAGGTCTTGGTGCCAAAGGCCAAACATCCTATACCTCTATAGTCCGGCTTCAGCGCCAAAATGTGTATTTACGGCCTGATACCAATCTTGCTTTTTGCCCCAATCAAGTTGTGACCGCAAGGCGGGGTAATCTGAGATATCGATACCAACCGTATCGACGGGATCTAATGCGGAAATAAGAGAAATATCTGCAATAGTCAGGTTACTGCCATTTAGAAAATTAGAGTTGGCCAATTGACTGTTTAATACTGGCAGGCTTCGCTCGAGACGAGACATAGCCACTTTAACAAGCCCCTTATTAACAGGGTTTCCCAACTGTTGAGCGATCCAACGATAGACTTCGATATCAAGAACCGGTGTGCGTACTTCGTGAACTGCAAGATTTAGCCATCGATTTACAACAGCTTGATCAGGCAAGTTTCGTGGGTACAGGTCGGTCTACGATTTGCGTGCCATATATATTTGAATGGCGACACTTTCTGTCAACAAAAGATCGTCGTCTACCATGGTCGGAACCTTACCCATAAGGTCCAGCGCCAAATAATCGGGATCTCGTTGTTCGCCTTTACGTAAATCTATGTACTGCTTTTTATATGGCGCGCCAATGGCTTCAGCGACCATCAGTGTTGCAAGGGCTGGCGTTGAAAAAGCAAAATAGTAAAGCTTTATTCTGGTGGCTCCATTAAATTTTTATTCCGCATTTTGCCAACTACAATTAAATTGGCCCAACGAAAAACGACTTAGCCCATTAGGGCACCGTTTTGACTAGTGAGTTACTTATATTGGCAGTGAGGGGCTGCTTTCACAATTGTCTGAATGGACACGTGATGTGCGAATAAGGTCACAATAAGGAATGTATGAATATTTTACGCTGCGGGTGTCAAAACACCCGCTTTGCATAAACCCGCAACGCTCGGCGAATGCCTTGTATCGATAGTCGCTAAGACTTAGAAAAGAGTGGCAATGATTCGAGCATCTGGAAATATTTTATTTAGTATTTCTGCACCAAAATAATAGTCAGGATCTGCTTGGCTAATAAAGATAGAGGTCAATTTTTTACCTGGATTTAGCACATTAGCCGCTATTTTTAACGCATCTTTCTATTAGAATTAATACCAAACAGTAAAAGCCAATAACGGATTATTGGCTTTTAAAACATCGTGAATAACCGACCTAAATAGCATCATTGGTCAAAATAACTTAAACGCGGTTTAGAATATTTAAAGCGTCTTAGTCATCATTGCATTAACTACTGGCACGCTATCGACAAATTGCTCAAAACTGATGATTTTATGGTTTTTTAGTGTCCATAAATGCGCGACTCTTGCGCTAAATACTTTCCCTGTTTTGTTAAAAACACCATGGTAAGTGCCATAAGCAAATACATGGTCACCATCAGCGACATAGCCATCAACAATAAAACGGTAATCAGTCCATTGCGTCGCTAATTGGCTAAAGACTTTCTGCTCTATTTCTTTAAAGCCAATATAAGTGCCTGATAACGGAAAACCGTCGGCTTCTTTCCATTTAATATCGTCAGCGATATGCTTTTGTAAGTTACGTCCATTTTCTTCAGAGCTAGAGCCTTCGTACGTACTTTTTATAATCTCAAGATTAGTCATCCGGTTATTCCCTTGGTTAATCATTTTATTTGAAGAGGTTTCTGATTGGATTGGCTGTGTTGAGCACGCCACCAAAAATCCACTTAATAAGATTATAAGACTAGGTATTAGTAAAGTTTTCATTGTTAATAAACGCCTGCCAGCTGGCAGGGTCTCCGTAATAGTGTGAATGAGGTAATACACTAATCTCTCCTTTATTTTCGACAACAAATGTAGGAAAACCATTCACGCCCCATTGCGCCATTAACAGCCTGTTTTTTTCGATTTCACTACAACTATTTTCTGCTTCGCTTGCCATTTTCTGTTGCCATGCGCTACCATCAATACCTAATTTCTTGGCCAATTCAGTCAGTATTATTAGGTTACTTACATCAATCGCATCGACATAATGCGCCTGCTGAATCACTTTTAGCATGGCGAGACCTTTGCCAAATGCTTGTTCAGCAACTAAAACCGCTTGGCCGGTAATATATGAATCAAGCGTAATAGTTTCATCACTGCCTAACTTGTTATGATATTTTTGTGAAAATTTTTGTCCGGTCAAAGCCTCAATCTTTTTGTCATGGTGCTGGGCCATGGCTCTAAAGTCGCTGTTCATTTCTCGTCTTTGGATCATACCGCCAGGGTGTAAAGCTATTTTGATATTATCTGACGATAGCGCCGTATTTTTAACTATTTCTGTCAGTGACGTTGCGCCAAAGCACCAGCCACACATTGGATCAAAAAAGTAATGCACGGTTACCATTTCATTTCACCTTTATGTACTTTTGCACCAATATTTAAAGCTACAGATAATTGCGCTTGAGGATATGCTGTAGTCATCGTTTCAATTAGTTCAGCCGCATTTTTGCTGTCAGCTTTAGCTTCTTCAAATGTACTAATATACGTTGCCGTGTAAGCAATATTGCTTGCATCGAGTACTGTGCCTACTTTCATGTGCCCTGGTACGACTATTTCAGGTGAGAGGTTTTTCATTTCAGTCAATTGTGTTTGCCATGCCGATAATTGTTCTGGTGTTTTTGTATCTGCGGTCCAGACATGTACTCCACCAAATACGCCAATATTACCCACTAACGCTTTTTTTGATGGGATCCATACATAAGGTCTGTGTGCAAGTAAGCCTGAAGTTCCTTTTATTTCAACTTTATAACCGTCAATCGTGAATGATGATTGCTTAAACTCGGCTGGCAATATCGGCTTTGTTGGCGCGTTAGTCCCCATTTTGGGACCCCAAAATGCGACTTTACCTGCCATTTTTTTCTCGATAACTTGACGTACTGCTGGAGTGGTGATTATTCGTGCATCAGGAAATATTTTCTTTAGTGTTTCTGCACCAAAATAATAGTCAGGATCTGCTTGGCTAATAAAAATGGTGGTCAGTTTTTTTCCTGAATCTAGCACATTAGCCGCTATTTTTAAGGCATCGGCTTTAGTAAAACCGGTATCGATAACCGCAGCTTCAGTGTCGCCATATAACAAAGTAGAATTTACATGGAAACTGCTATCACCAGCGTTATAAACTTTTAAGGTTAATGGTGATTTTTCTGCCGCATAAGTAGCGGTAGCTGTAAATAATAACGATGTGAGTAGTAGATTTAATTTTTTCATTGGTGTTCCTAATGTCTGTTTATTGTTTCGATGCGTAATAATAGATAATTGATTTGAATGGATATATAGCCAATAATGAGCATCATTATTTCTTATTTCGAACAGATAAAGTGAGCTGACCAATGGATAGGGTAACCGCTGCACAAGTTTTTATTGATATCGCCCATTCAGGCAGCTTTACCGCAACAGCAGAAAGATTAGCGATGTCTCGCCCTATGGTGACGCGCTACTTAGAAGCGATGGAAAGCTGGGTTGGTGTGCGTTTATTGCATCGAACTACACGAAAAATTTCATTAACCAGCCATGGCGAGCAATGCTTAAAAGACATGGAGCTTTGGCTCGATACCGCACAGCAGTTAGTTTCAAATATTCAATCTGTAGATGGTTTGTCAGGATCAATAAAAATTGCCACCAGTATGTCGTTTGGTCACGCGCAATTAATGCCCGCTTTAAAAGAGTTTATGCTGTTACATCCCAACTTAAGCATCAACGTAGATTTACAAGACAGCACCACAGATTTAATAAAAAGTAGAATTGATCTCGCGATTAGAATTGCGTCGAATCCTGACGAGTCGCTTATTGGCAAACCCATTGCCCTGTGTCGCTCTGTTATTGTGGCCGATAAAAACTATTTAGCAGACACACCAGCTATTAACAGCCCTGAAGATCTTAAGCTGCATCAGTGTTTAAGTTATACCAATTTTGAACGACAAGTGTGGCATTTGTCACGTGGTGTAGAACATCAATCAATTCAGGTGAGTAGTAGGCTAAGCGCTAATGAAGCCACCTCATTACTACAAGCTACTTTGTCTGGCGCGGGGTTGTCAATGCAACCCACTTATATGGCAAATAAACTGATAAAAAGTGGTGAGCTAACCGCGGTATTACCCGATTGGCAACCGATCGACATGAACATTTATGCGCTGTATTCATCACGTAAATTTCAACCGCCGGCGGTAAGGGCATTAATTGATTTTCTTGAAGCTTATTTTAAACGGAACGCTTGGGATTAAAATTTTAGCTAATAAAAAAGAGACATTAATAATCACTTAATGACTCGCCCTTGGGAGCTCATTAACAAGCTGATATCTGCGCCAAATTAATGAAACATAGAGTGACTCTGTTTAAATAATTTGGCTTATCCTTAGCTCGCTAATGCAACTCTGAGTTGGGAATAAATTTAATGGAATTGGTATTACTGACTATGTTGGATATTGAGAACACTATTATCACATTATTTATTGAGTCTCATCATTCGACCGTCACTGATTTAGCCAAATTACGTGGTTGGTCGACATCGGTACCTTTTATGACAGCAACGTAATAGGAAAGCAGTTGAAGTGGCAAGGTATAAACTATCGGTGCAGTGGCTGCGTCGCAGTGAGGCACATTGATGACGCGCATAGTCTCGTCACTTTTGAAGTTGGCTTGTTTATCGGCAAATACATACATAATACCGCCTCGGGCGCGGACTTCTTCTACGTTGGATTTAAGTTTTTCTAACAACTCATTATTAGGCGCTACCACTATGACCGGCATTTCGTCGTCGATTAAGGCGAGTGGGCCGTGTTTCAGCTCTCCAGACGCATAGGCTTCAGCGTGAATATAGGAAATTTCTTTGAGTTTTAAGGCTCCTTCCATGGCAATAGGGTATTGGTCACCCCTACCTAAAAATAAGCTGTGATGTTTATCGGCAAATTCTTTAGCGAGCTCTTTGATTCCAGCTGTGAGGGTTAGGGTTTCTTCTAACTTTGCGGGTAAGTTTTGTAGTGCATTGACTATCTCAGCATGGTCAGTCTGTGCCATGTTGTTATGTTGTCCAAGTGCTAGGGTCAACATTAACAAACCTGTTAGCTGTGTGGTGAATGCTTTAGTAGAGGCTACACCAATTTCGGCACCAGCTAAGGTCATAAAGGCAAGGTCAGATTCTCTAACCAAAGACGAGCCGGGCACGTTACAAATAGTTAAACTTGCAGAGTAACCTTGCTCTTTGGCAAGCCTAAGAGCGGCTAAAGTGTCAGCTGTTTCCCCTGACTGTGAGATAGTGACAATTAAACTATTGGGGTGTACAAAAGACTTTCGGTAACGAAATTCAGAGGCAATTTCTACATTACAAGAAACATTGGCGTATTGTTCTAACCAATATCTAGCTGTCATACCTGAATGATAACTGGTGCCGCAGGCGATAATCTGCACATGTTTAATACCAGCTAATATCTTGTCGGCATCTTGCCCAAATATATTCGGACTAATGCCAGTGTTACTTAAACGCCCTTGCAATGTACTGCGGATCACATTGGGTTGTTCGTGAATTTCTTTAAGCATGTAGTGGCGATAACCACCTTTGTCACCGGCATCGTGCTCTATGTCTGATTCTACAATCTCTCTTTGTACTGGTTCACCCGCGCTGTTATACACTTTAATGCTGGTACGGGTGATTTCGGCTACGTCGCCTTCTTCTAAAAACATAAAGCGCCGTGTAACAGGCAATAAAGCCATTTGGTCCGAGGCGATGAAGTTTTCTCCTATGCCTAAACCAATCACTAATGGGCTACCAGAGCGGGCAACAATAATACGCTGGGGATCTTGTTTATCCATGATCACTGTACCGTAAGCACCATGGAATTTAGTGACAGAATTTTGTACCGCTGTCAGTAAGTCACCACCTTTATCCAATTCTAGGTGCACTTGGTGTGCGATTGTTTCGGTGTCTGTGTCTGAGCTAAAACCGTACCCTGCTTGGGTGAGTTCTTCACGTAAAGTTTGGTAGTTCTCGATGATACCGTTGTGTACCACTGCAATACGTTCAGACGAAAAGTGTGGATGGGCATTGGCTTCAGTGACGCCACCGTGAGTCGCCCAGCGGGTATGTGCAATACCTGTAGAGCCCTTAACTGGTTCTACGTGTAACGCATCTGCGAGTTCTTTGACCTTACCAATACGTCTGGTGCGGGTGAGGTTACCTTGGGTATCTAGTAGTGCAACACCGGCCGAGTCGTATCCTCGATATTCTAAGCGTCGTAAACCTTCTAATAATATTTCAACTACGTTTCGTTCGGCAATTGCCCCTACAATCCCACACATATTAAGCTCCAATCTTTGTTGTGTTAGCGCAAATAACCTCTACGCCATATTGTTCAATTTGTTGTTTTACGTTTTCTGGTATTTGGTCGTCGGTCACTAGCACCGAAATAACTTCCCAGGGTAACTCTACATTAGGTATCTTACGTTGTAATTTTTCAGATTCAGCCATCACTACTACTTGATTTGATACCCTTGCCATGGCTTGGCTTAACTGGGTTAGCTCGTTAAAAGTAGTGGTACCCTTTTTAGGATCTAAACCCGCTGCACCTATAAAAGCTTGGTCAAAGTTATATTCTTGCAATACTAACTCTGCCATTTTTCCTTGGAATGAAAAGGATTGCGTATCCCAAGTACCACCGGTCATCAGCACCTTAGGTTCGTTTTCTTGCTCTAATAAATAATTAGCCACCTGCAGTGAGTTAGTCATAACCAATAAACCGGTGTGGTGTTTTAGTTCAGGTAACAAAGCCGCTGTGGTGCTGCCGCTGTCTATGATTATACGGTTATGGTCTTTGATTAAAGACGCAGCGGTGGCGGCTATGGCTTTTTTTCGAGGGGAAACTTTTTCGTCACTTAATTCAGAAGAACTTGTGGGTAGCAAAATCGCGCCACCAAATTTTCTGAGTAACAAGCCGTTGCTTTCGAGTTCGATTAAATCTTTTCGAATGGTTACTTCAGACGTACTAAAAAGTTTAGCCAGTTCATCAACTGCTACCTCGCCAGCGAGGTTAAGCTGTTCAACTATTGCACGTCTTCTTTGTTGGGTATTTCGCTTTTGCATAGATTACAATAAGTTTCGATTTGAAACTTATTGTAATAAAAAACTTTTGAAATGCAAGTTTGTTGAAGGGTGTGTATTAAAAACTTGCCAATCCTAAAATGTTTAGTGTTCATAACCTCTATGTGAATTGACTAAGCGGTAGAAGGTCGCCTGAGCATAATCTTCGGCAACACCGGTACTATTCTGATTATATACACCGGCCTTAAAATACATGTATTGGTCTCGTTTGTGATAACCACTATTTTGCATATCTACTGTATGAGTAATGTCATCTTTGCCTTGTCTACTTAAGGTGACAGTTAAAGTATCGCCCTGTACGTCAATGATATAACTGAATTTTTCATCGAGTGCTATCCCATCCTCGGGATCTTTTGCATTGCTGGAACGGGAGCCTACAAACTCATAATATTGATCATCTCCACCACGTGGTTCATGAGCTAAGTAGAGTGAACCTTTAGTATTATTTGGTAATTTTCGGTAATAGATTCTTGCTGGTTCGTCGTCTTTGGCATGTATTTGCCCAACAATTACTCTACCTAATTGTTTAGGATCACCAGTTACTGTGACATTGTTGACTGCCAAGGTGGCTTCTAAGCGTCCATCTACGCCGCCCGCTTTGCGTTGTGTCTTGCCCCTAACACTACTAAATACCCAGTTGTTTTCAGTAACCCCTTGGGTTTTGATGCGTGTGTTACCACGGCGCAACATTTCTCGCAATTCTGAACGAGTATATTTGGTATTTTTTGATGTTTTCGGACCTTTTACAAAAGCAGTGAATACGATGCCACCATCTGCAGCAGTATAGAAATACGGTTTTAGCTGAAATCCTTTTTCTAAGAATGTTTCGGGAATGGTATCCACTTTTTTGTCGTTGTTGGTATCCAAAGGTAGGCTCAAATTCCAGTCCAACAAGTCGAAGTTCAAACCTGGAGGGACTTTAGGGTTAAGTGTCGGCACGTCTTCTGCAATCACCAATGGACAACAGAGTACGGCAACGAATAGCAATGAAATTTTTTGGTAATACGAATGCATAATTGAGGGGCCCTATTTTTGGATGAGTGAGACAACAGTTAAATCACAATTAATTTGTAAATATACCTGCATTTATTTGTGATTAAAAGTAGTGGTAATACTTCTGATAATGCATCTATTTGCAATTGGTAATAATCAAAAATTAAATTGGTAATAACTCCGAATCTGGCTTCTTTAAAGGCTTTTGTGGGTGTCTGGCGTTGTGTTAGGTTGTTTGGTAGATTTGTTTTTGTAAAATATTTGTAATTTTACGTTAAAATTGGCTAGAAAGATCCATCTCTTTGTGGTCTCATGTCATACTAAGGAAACAGTGTTTTTTGTTTTGGTTATAATATTTTGCTTGTATTTGGTTATGTCGTTATTTGATATTGGTAATACCTTATTTAGTCAAAAGTGCCAAACATAACAAACTTCAATTCAAAGAGAGATGAACAATGAAGAAGTTGAAAGTATTTACTCTATGTGCGTTAAGTGCTGCTTTAATGACCGCATGTGGCGATGATAACTCTACATTAAATGGGGCAAATAATAGCCAAGGTAGCGTGTCAATTTCTGCTGATTCGGCCAATTTGGTTGATGGCGTCACCATGACTGCAACTATGAGTGATTCAGATGGAATTAATGACTCAAGTACTTTATATCAGTGGAATGCCAACGGTTTTCCTATTTCAGGTGCCACCAATGCCTCTTACGTTATTTCTGACGATTACGCGGGGTCGACGCTCTCTGTCTCTGCTGTTTACACCGATGGCGCGGGTTTTATAGAAACTGTCGTTTCGGCCTCTTCTGAGGTAATAATAGCGAATGAAGTAGGGCAGTTAACTATTGTTGGTGATGCTGCGGATAAAGATTCGATTCTAAATGCATCTCTTGTAGATGGTAACGGCGTACCTGGTGAGTTGTCTTATGTTTGGTCAGCAGATGGAGTCGCTATCGAAGGCGAGACTGGAGCCTCGTTACAACTCACTCCTGCTGTTGATGGTCAAGTTATTACAGTCGCGGTAAGTTATACCGATGATGATGGTTTTACTGAAAGTTTGACGTCCGCGGCAACGGGTCCTGTCGGCGTGGCAAATACCCCCGCAACCTTTGATGGACTGGCAATAACAGTAACCAATGCTATTAGTACTCAAGCAGGCTCAATAACCGTAATCGATGTAGATGCGGGCGATGATGCTTTGGTCAGTCAAACTGACACTACAACGAGTTATGGTACTTTTTCAATAGATGAAGAGGGTGAGTGGTCGTACTCCCTTAATACCTCTGATGCCACCATAGCAGCGTTAGCGGATTCGAGTGACTCAGTTGACGATACCATTGTTATTGAATCAGTTGACGGGACTGTCGCAAGTTTAGTTATTTCGATTACAGGTGTAGATATCAACGAAAAAATCGCCGCTATTCGTGATACTGATTCTGGTGATACAGGCGAGCTGCGATATAAATTTGATGCACCTTTGCTGTCAGGAAAATTAGTGGCGTCATTCAATAAACCCGCTGATGCCGTTGAAATTAACGACGAATTTGCGGCTAAAGATGCCTACATAACCTTTTATAACGAAGCCGCTAGCACTAGTGGCGGTCGAGCCATCGCTGATTTACGGATCCAGACTGACAAATTCGTGCTAAGAGACCAAGACGATATTGTTGTTAATAATCCATTTACTCCAGGTGAATGGCAAGATGTAGAGGTGACTTGGGAAGCCGCTAATGATGTGACACCACCTATGGTGACTGTGACTATCGACGGTGTGAGTGTTACCACTGAAGCATTTTCGTCGCCAGACGCTGCTGTGGGAGGTGTGGCTGCTATTGCATTTAGAATTGCAGACAATACAGCGATTCTTCCAGATGACAAGAGCTTCAAAGTAGATGATATCTCGATTTATTCTGACGCTGCAGGCGCTACGTTAGTACATGAAGATGACTTTGAAAGTTATAGCGATGGATACGATCTTGATCCTGATAACAATGGCTCTTCAGTGTATAACTCAAGTACTTTTCAAGCGATAGTTGAGCCAATAAACGGTGTGGTTGATACGCCAACTGACGCAGATAATCAGTTTGCGGCCATTACCGATACCGACTCTGGCGATTCTGGTGAACTTAGGTATCGATTTGAATCACCTATGCTTGCAGGTAAGTTGGTCGCGTCTTTTAATAAACCCGCCGATGCCATAGAAATCAATGATGAGTTAGCAGCCAAAGATGCCTATATCACTTTATTTAACAGTGCACATAGTACTTCTAGCGGCAGAGCTATCGCAGATTTACGTATTCAAACCGATCAATTTGTGTTGCGAGATCAAGACGATATCGTGGTTAGTAATGCCTTTACGCCAGGTGAATGGCAAGATGTTGAGATCACTTGGGAAGCCGGTAACGATGTTACACCGCCTATGGTAACTGTTACAATTGATGGTGTGAGTGTGACTACAGAAGCCTTTTCCTCTCCAGATGCCGCAGTAGGTGGGGTGTCTGCAGTAGCATTTAGATTTGCAGATAACACAGCAATACTTCCTGATGATATTAGTTTTAAAGTCGACGATATAGCGATTTACTCAGACGTTGCAGGTACAACCTTAGTGCACCAAGACGACTTTGAAAGTTATAGCAATGGCACAGACCTCGACCCTGATAACAATGGCAATTCTGTATACAACTCTAGTTCATTCCAAGCTGTGGTTACGTCTAACTCCGGTAGCACGGATGGCGGTGCAGATGGTGGTACGGACGGAAGTTCTGATGGCGGCTCTGACGGTGGCAGCGATGGAGGCGCAGGTAGCTTTGATGGTAACTTGATTGCAGCCATTACCGACACTGACTCTGGTGACTCAGGAGAACTTAGATATCGATTTGAATCGCCTATGTTAGCGGGTAAGTTAGTGGCATCTTTTAATAAGCCATCAAACGCTATTGAAACCAATGACGAGCTTGCAGCCAAAGACGCCTATATTACTTTGTTTAACAGTTCTCACAGTACATCTAGTGGTCGCGCAATTGCAGACTTACGCATTCAAACCGATCAATTTGTATTGCGAGATCAAGATGACATAGTAGTGAATAATCCCTTTACTCCAGACGAATGGCAGAATGTTGAAATCACCTGGGAAGCGGGCAATGACGTAACACCGCCTATGGTAACAGTGACTATCGATGGTATTAGTGTTACCGCCGAAGCATTTTCATCGCCAGATGCCGCAGTAGGTGGGGTGTCAGCCATTGCGTTTAGATTTGCTGATAATACAGCGATACTGCCAGATGACATCAGTTTTAAAGTGGATGACGTGTCTATTTACTCAGACGTTGCTGGCACAACCTTAGTCTTTGAAGATGATTTCCAAGAGTACAGTGACGGAACCGATTTAGATCCTGACAATAACGGAAATTCGGTTTACAACTCTAGTACGTTCCAAGCAGTGGTCAAAGCTGAACAGTAAAATTGAATCTATTTGCTGTTAGCGTGACACCGCAATAGTTAACAGCCTTTAGCTACTCTTAAACACAAAGCCCCGCTAGTCTAGCGGGGCTTTTTATTAACTATTAATTACTGGGTTTTATTTCCAATTCTATCTCTAGTTCGTTTTTCAATAACAAAAATATACTATTTTTTAACCGGGCGTTGCCATGACTCTAAGTTACGCTGCTTACCTCGGGCAATAGATAATTCATTGTCTCGCACTTCTTTTGTAATAGTAGAGCCTGCACCAACAGTGGCATTCACTCCAATTACAGTCGGAGCAACAAGAGAACTGTTAGAGCCAATAAAAGCGCCGTCTTTAATGATGGTTTTGAACTTATTGACCCCGTCGTAATTACAGGTAATGGTGCCCGCACCAATGTTGGCGCCTACTCCAACTTCGGTGTCACCAAGGTAGCTAAGATGATTGGCTTTTGAGCCTTTTCCTAAGGTGGTTTTTTTCATCTCCACAAAATTACCGACCTTAGATTGTTCCATCATTACCGAGCCTGGTCGTAATCGAGCATAAGGGCCCACACTGCAATATTCCCCTACCACAGCTTGTTCAATAATGGAGTTAGCATGAATTACAGCGTTTGCGGCAATTTCGCAATCGCTCAGTATACAATTTGCGCCAATGGAGGCATTTGAGCCAATTTTAACCTTGCCTGTAATGATCACATTTACGTCTATATTAATATCTTGTCCAACCTCTAGTTCACCTCTTAAGTCAAAACGTGATGGGTCGAACAACGAGACACCTTGCATCATTAAAGCGTTCGCTTGTTCTAACTGGTAGGCTCGTTCAATGGCCGCTAATTGAACTCTATTATTGATGCCTTCTACTTCAATAGCAGAAGAGGGTTGCGATGCTTGAATTGATTTGCCTTCTTTGGCCGCCATTTCTATGATGTCGGTTAAATAAAACTCACCTTGTGCATTGTTATTGTTCAGGTTAGACAACCAACGCTTTAAGTCTTTCCCTCCCATAATCATCATGCCTGTGTTGGTTTCTTTAATCTGGCGTTGTTGCGGTGAGGCGTCTTTATGTTCAACTATGGCTGTAACCTGATCCCCTTTCCTGATGATTCTGCCCATTCCAGTTGGGTCGTCCAACTCTACGGTAAGCAATGCGAGGTCGGCATTTTTTTTAACGGCTATTAACTGCTCTAAGGTGGTTTCTTTTATCAGTGGCGCGTCACCAACTAAAATCAGCACGTCCTCGTCATCTTTAATGTGTGGAACAGCTTGTTGCACTGCGTGTCCGGTACCTAATTGTTTATCTTGTAAACACCAAGACAACTCATTGTGGCTTAGACTATCTTGCAGTTGCTCTCGTCCGTGGCCATATACCAGATGAATATTGTTGGCGTTCAACTTGTTCACTGTATCTATAATATGTTGAACCATTGGTTTGCCGCCAATAGAATGTAACACCTTAGGGAGGGTAGATTTCATTCTAGTACCTTTGCCAGCAGCTAAAACTACAACAGAAAAAGCCATTTAGTTTCCTTTATATTTGAAGTGTAGTCGCCAAAATGCGCTTCACTTTGAGACATATTTATTCATTCTACTTTTTTGCTAATCTACTGTCAGTAGCTCAATACTAGTTTTAAACCAACCAAAACATGTGTTTCACAATAGTTTGGAATGCTGAAAAATATCAGAATAGCCATTCTATAGGATGATTGTGATCGTTTTTCTATTAAGAATAGTAAAAATAATCGCTATCCTGATGACTCTGAGGACAATTCTCCGCTATGATGGTGTAGTTGCCTAAAAGGCATTGGGCGTGACTAATCAGTTTAGGTGAAATTAAGAGCAAGGTTGCCAGTGAATATTTTCCGTACATTACATCGAAGTATTTTAATATTGTTTGCTGTGGTTGTAATTTCTATTGTCACCTTAATCCATATAAGTGTGTCTAAGATTGTTGCCGAACAAAGCAGAGCGCAGCAGCAGTCACATTCTCCCGCTTTACAATTGATTGTTGAGCAACTTATGCAACCTTTGCATATTTCTCAGACATTGGCTAAAGCAAAAGAGCTTAAAGAATTAATGTTGAATCCGGCAGTTAATGAGGAGCAAATTTTCGCTACCTTACGCCGCTTGAATCAGGAATTTTCCTTAAATTTTTTTATTGCAAGCGAACTCAATCGTACTCAATATGATTCTGAGGGAAAAAAAATTGAATTAACAGAAGGTAAAGTTGATTGGTATTTCAGTTATAAAGCACAACCCGAAAATGCCATGGCTGATATTGGCCAGTGGCAAAACCCTCAATTTTACATTGACTTAAAGATTTATGATGACGAAAACAATTTTCTAGGTGTATTTGGTGTAGGTAAAAGTCTTCATGAATTTACGCAAATATTCAACGAATACAAAAAAACCTACGGATATGATTTTATCTTCGTTGACCAGAACAAAGATATTACACTGACATCCGATCCTGAGTTGCTGATTAAAGGTGTTACCTTCAAAAATCTTGCTGACTTACCTTGGTTTCAAAGTTTAAAACCAGAGCAAAAACAGAAGTCATTGAATAATTTATTGCTGCAAATCAACGGCCAAGAGGCGCTAATTGCAGAACTCAATATTCAACCATTTGACTGGACTTTGTACATTATAACCCCTCTCCAATCTCGACAAACTGAAATAAGCCGCGCTTTTATTCTGAGTGTAGTGACCTTACTAGCAGTGATATTTGGGTTGTTTTTATTGATTTACAATTTGTTGTATTACTTCAAAAAGGATATCCAAAAAATTAAGCAAATTGATATCCTTACTGAATTAGCCAACCGAAATAACATTAGTTTGAAGTTTGAGGAGCTGATGTATGAGAAACAATCGGTTAGTTTAGTTTTAATTGATTTGGATAATTTTAAGCCCATCAACGACACTCACGGAAGGAAAGCAGGAGACATAGTATTGCGTCAAGTTGCGCAAATGTTGCAAAGCAACATACGCGAAACTGATATTTTAGGCCGCTGGGGTGGCGAGGAATTTATCTTATTGATGCCCGACACTGGACCTCACGAGGCTGCGGAAATATGTCAGGAGTTATGTAAAAAGTTAGGTGCAATGACAATCACCACCGGTACTACTTCTATTCAACTAACGGCTAGTTTTGGGGTGTCGTTTACCGCTACCCCGCGGACCATGTCAGAAGTTATTTCTGCGGCCGATGATGCGCTTTTTGCAGCGAAACGAGATGGTAGAAACATGGTTAAAATGCAGTTAATTGATTCTGACTAGTCATTCCCTGCGGGTCTAGCTATACAGTTTTTTGTTCAAGTGCTAACAGTCCGGCTTTGATTGCTGTACCCCAAGCATAACCGGTTAACTTCCCATTGCTGCCAATGACTCTGTGACAAGGCACTACAATAGTCAATGGATTACGTCCATTGGCAGCACCTACTGCTCTAACAGCTTTTGGGTTATTGATTCCTTTTGCAATGTCGGCATAACTGCAGGTTTGCCCGTATTCTATGGTACGCAACTGCTGCCAAACCTGATGTTGAAATTCAGTGCCCTTAGGGTTCAATGGCAAATCAAACAGGGATCGCGTGCCGGCTAAATATTCTTGTAATTGTGTTACTGCTTGTTTGGTAACTTCACCGCTTTTGGTTGTTTTGGGTTTTTCTTTCACAAAACCTATAGAGGTAATACCTTTTTGGTCAGCACATATTTGCAAAGTGCCAAATTCCGAATCTAGATATTCAATAAATTGACTAATTGTTGTCATGACATGCTCCAAAGTTGTAACGTTAAGTAGCTTCGCCAAGGGCGGGCCAAATCGGGCTCTATATTCATTTCCGCTAGTTGTTTTTTTATGATCAGATCGGTATTAAGCCAGATGTCGGGGTTGGATTGACCGCGCATTTGTCCATAGGCTACTGTCCATGGCCCTATGCCTTTTATTTCTAACCAGTGATCAACAGATGCATCTGGGTTATCCAGTCTATATTGCGCAAACGACTGTAAGGTTTGTCTGCGGCTGCTAGGTATTTTTAAGAAGGCGAGGTCACTTGTCGCTATAGCTGCGGCAGTTGGGAAATAGTAAAACTCTTGCTCTTTTTCACCTAGTTCATGGGTCAATTGTGATAACAGGGTAATGGCTGCTTTGACTGATATTTGTTGTCCTAGTATTGCTCTGCAACCTGCTTCAAACGTATCCCACACGCCGGGTATTCTTAAGCCTGTTAATAAGCTGGTTTCTGGTACTCCACAATTTAGTAATTGTTTTTGGATTGTTTCAGTATCAGCATTGAGATCAAACATTCTTTCAATATTGCTCAAAACACTGTTCAGTTTTTCAACTTTGGAAAGCCTGATTTGTATCATTAAACAATGTTTTACCTCATCAACTGACACTCTAAACCAACCTTTGTCTGCTCCTATCATAAAGGTTCTAGAATACTCATTTTCAGTGACTCTTTCGATTCCTTGAATTGCTCTAATTCTCAGAAACGTTAACATGTGTGCACTATTAAATGGCGGCCTAAATGCCAATTTAAGATTAATGAGTTGGTCTTGTTGATGTTTACCTTGTTTTATTTGTTGCGGGGTGAAACCTGTCACGTTTTTGAAGTTCTGTTGTAATCGTCTGGCGCTGGAAAAACCACTGGCATGGGCAACATGCTCAATTGATAAACAGTTTTGGTGAAGCAGTTGTTTCGCAAATAACACCTTATCAAATAATTGGTATTGTTTTGGACTTAAGCCTAAATGTTGCTGAAAAAGCTGACGAAAGTAACGGGTAGTTATGCCTAACTTTTCCGCTACTTCTTGAACGTTCAATTCTCTGTTTTGTCTGAGTAAACGCATTGCCCTGTTAACTGTAGTATTCACTCCACCCCAAGCGAAAGAATGCGGTGCACTGTCAGGTCGACAGCGCAGGCATGGACGATACCCAGCATGCATGGCTTGCTGTGCCAACTTAAAGTACTCGACATTTTTTTCAAGTGGCGTATTGGCAGGACATATTGGACGGCAAAAAATATTAGTGGTTTTTACAGCAATAAAAAATGTGCCGTCAAATCGTGGATCTCTAGTCAGTCGCGCTTGTTGATAATCTGGATTCATTATTTTTTGCTTCGATACTTTTGTTATTGTTATTCTAACGACTTCTACTAATTTAGTGCGACAAAAGCGGCAGTCAATCTAAGTTGATAGGTTGATGCCGAAGACACTGAAGACATAGCAGTTGTTCCAAGCACCAACACATAGGATAATAACCACAGTTAAGTTAAATACTGTTTGGTTCATTCAAACTAAATTAGGAATGATGTGACTTATTTGTTTTATATAGTTATGGCTCTAGTGGACATGTTAGTCCATGTATCAGTATTTCGAGTTGGGTATGTTTAAGTTTCTCATAGGGACGCTACTGCTAGTATTTGTCTGCAGTAGCAGGAGTATTGCTGCAGATCAATGGCTCACTAAATTTGCAGAAGATATTCAGAAAAAAGCTCAAAAAAAGAATTTACCAGGGTATACCTTCGCTTATATTGAAAAAGGTAAACCCGCCTCGGTAGTGGTGTACGGTAAAGAAAGTAAATCAGGGCAACCCATAGCCTTAGATACAGTATTTCGCTTGGCGTCAGTTTCTAAAACTTTTACTTCAATGCTGATGGCTAAATATGTAGCTCAAAACCAGTTAGATTGGCAAATTCCAGTTTCGCAGTTAATACCTGAGTTTTCTACTGCAAAAAGTAAAAGTGGTGAATTGGTATTGCAACATATTATTGGACAATCTAGCGGCTACACCCCCAATGCGTATGATAATTTAATTGAAGCCAATTATGCCGTAGACCGCGTATTAACAATGCTTTCTGAGCTGGAACCGCTTTGCCAGCCAGGGCAATGTTACACCTATCAAAATGCACTATTTGCTGTAGTAGACAGTTATTTTCAACAGCATCATTCATCTTATTCACAAGCGCTTACACAAACGTTGATCCAACCGTTAAAGATGCCTCATGCAAGCATAGGCAAAAGCGCGTTGCAGGCCTCATCTAAGTGGGCTAAGCCCCATGTGGCAATTTCGAAAAGTCGCTGGCGTTTATCAACTGTTAGAGATGATTATTATCGATATTCTCCCGCCGCAGGAGTCAATGCGAGTATGCATGATATGGTAATTTGGATGCGCGCATTGCTTGGCGAGTCACCACAGGTAGTGTCACCGGAGTTGATAAGTCAAGTGACTACTCCATTGACCAAAAGTAAAAAGGAAACCTACAGACGTCAATGGCGAGAATTTTTATCGGACGCTCATTATGGATTGGGATGGCGTATTTATGATTTTGCTGGCCACAAACTGAATTATCATGGTGGCTGGGTGCAAGGATATCGCGCCGATATCGCGTTTTCACCAGAATATGGTGTGGGCTATGTGATGCTAATGAATGCAGAATCTAATTTGATCAACGAATTTACCCCTGATTTTTGGGCGAGATGTTTTCAACACTTAGAACAAGCCAACATGGTTGCTGGCTCGTTAAAAGTGACGCCTTAGGTTTTTAGATAGGTATATCCTTTTAGGCAATCCTCATAGAAGTCGGTCCATTTTACGCCTTCTCTAGGTTTCATTTGCCCCAATGCTACATGTCCATCGATCATTTTTTTGACACTTTTGGCCATGGAGCTTGGGTGATATTGCATGATCGAAAGCACATCTTCAACTGACGAACCGTTGACCACTTCTTCAATATAAAAATCTTGCGGATCATCGTCGTGACTGAAAATATGTACTTCGTTTAAGCGTCCAAACAAGTTATGCATATCGCCCATTACATCTTGGTAGGCGCCAGTTAAAAACAAACCCAAATAATAATCTTCATCCGCTTTTAGCGTATGCATGGGAACAATGTCTGAAATGCCTTGTTCACTTATAAACTGATCTAATTTACCGTCACTGTCACAAGTAATATCGACTAAAGAACAGTTAATGTTGGGTTTTTCGTTCATTCTAGTTAAGGGGACAACGGGCAGCACCTGATCGATGGCCCAAGTATCTGCCGCCGATTGGAAAACCGAAAAGTTACATAGGTATTGCGAAGACAGAGCAAAATCTAACTCTTGCATTTCTTCTGGCACAAACTCAGCGTCTTTGATGCGCAGTTGCACTTCCCCCATAATTTTCCAATATAAGGTTTCGATTTTGGCAAGCTCTTCAAGGGATATTACCCGTAATTTAAAGGCATTTAATGCCTGTTCTTTAAATTGTGAAGCGTCGTTAAATATTTCCTGCAAATTGTTTTGTTGACCAATAATTTCTGATAGTTCTCGTATATCACTTACTAATACATGTTCATCATCTACAGGATCCGTTTCGATACCGGCACCGTGAGCTTTTATTTCACCCACAACTTGAGTAACCACACAGCTATGGTGTGCAGTAATGGCGCGTCCGCTTTCGCTTACAAGAGTAGGGTGGGGAACATTTTCTAAGTCACAGACTTGTTTCATGCCATAAACAATATCGGCAACGTACTCTTTCATACTGTAGTTTCGTGACGAGTCATTCGTTGACTGACTGCCGTCATAGTCGATTCCTAAGCCGCCACCTACATCAACGTATTCAAGTTTAAAGCCCATGCGGTGCAATTCTGAGTAAATCATAGCACCCTCTGCTATGGATTCCTTTACTGCGCGGATGTCGGTTAATTGACTGCCAATATGGAAATGCAATAGTTTTAAGCTATCAGCCATACCGTGTTTTTCAAGGTAACGGGCCGCATTGATCATTTCACTTATGGTTAAACCAAATTTTGCTCTGTCGCCACCTGAGCTTGCCCATTTTCCTCGACCTTTAACGGTCATCTTAGAGCGTATGCCGACTATTGGCTCAATTCCTAGCTCTTTGGCAATTTTAACTAAAAGAATTAACTCAGAAAACTTTTCAATGACTACTATCGTTTTACGACCCAACTTACGACTTAACAATGCTAAGCGCATAAATTCTTCGTCTTTATAGCCATTTAATACAGTCAGTGAGTCTGTGTTTGTATTAAGGGCCATAACAGTTAGTAGTTCTGCTTTAGAACCTGCCTCTAAGCCATAATTAAAAGGTGCGCCTGCGTCGACTATTTCTTCCACTACCTCGCGCATCTGGTTGACTTTTACTGGGTATACGCCCATATAGCCACCGTCATATTGGGCTTCTTTGAGGATGTCTTGAAAGGTTTGATTCAGCAACGCCACCTGAGAACGCAGGATATCGTGGAACCTAACTACCAGAGGAAATTGAATGCCTTCTTGTTTGATTTCATCTATAACCGCTTTGAAATCGATTCGCATACTGGTATTTGAGGGATCTGGGGTAATCTGCAAATTGCCATTTTGACCGATTTCAAAATAGCCATCTCCCCAACGTTTTACACGGTAGATATTTTCCGAGTCGTCAATGGTCCACTTTTTAGTTCTTGGCATAGTCGTTTCTGT
Organism: Paraglaciecola arctica; assembly: GCF_018861065.1. Lineage (GTDB taxonomy): Bacteria > Pseudomonadota > Gammaproteobacteria > Enterobacterales > Alteromonadaceae > Paraglaciecola > Paraglaciecola arctica_B. The sequence continues at coordinate 541,264 of NZ_JAHKQO010000036.1, read as the reverse complement.
CTAACAAAAGGATGTGGATTATAAAGAACAACAATTGCAGTGGCTAGCAAGTTTAATCACTATTAGACCAACAACAATGAGGCTGCTCCTAAAAACACAAAAAAGCCGATAACATCAGTGACCGTTGTTAAAATCACCGAGCCAGCAAGCGCAGGATCAATACCCATCTTATCAAGTAAGACAGGTATCACTATCCCAGAAATCGCGGCAATCAGCATATTAATCACTAGTGCTACCGCAATAATGGCTGACAGCCAAGGGTTATCAAACCACAACGAGGTAATAGCCGACACCACCAAAGCCCAAAGCAGGCCGTTAAAAAAGGCTACCAACACCTCTTTGTTACCCAGCGCCCTTAGGTTTGAGGTCGCTAACTGTCCTGTTGCTAACCCCCTGATTGTCAGTGTCAAAGTTTGGCTACCTGTTATGCCACCCATGCTGGCTACTATAGGCATGAGTACGGCTAAGGCCACGACTTGGGCCACGACTTCATCAAAAATTCCAATAACAATTGACGCAGCAAAAGCGGTTAAAAGGTTGATCCCTAACCATACTGCGCGGCGCCTTGCGCTGGTAAATACTGGCGCAAATAAATCTTCGTCACTTACACGGCCCATATGTGACAATTGGGCTTCATAATACTCTTGGTAGACGTCAATCGCGTCTTTTACGGAGAATCGACCCAAGAGTCGGCCCTCCTTAGTAATGACAGGTAACATTGAACGGCCACTGCTTTTTACTGCTTCAGAGGCATCGAATAAGTCGAGATCTGCGGCCAACACTCGGTCAGAAAATTCGGCAACCTGGATCAGTTGTGCGTCAGCATCACTATTGAATAACTGATTGATGTCTAACTGACCTAAATAGTGATCAGTATCATCTACCACTAAAATACTATCGGTATAGGGAGGAAGGGTTTCTATCTTTAAAGCGTCCAACAACTCACCTACAGTAACACTTTTGTTCACAGTGTAGACGTCATGATTAACATAACGACCTAGTTGTTCATCGGAGTAGTTTAATGCTTCTTCTATTAAACCTGATTCTTGGGCGTTTAATTTCTTAATTAACCCTTTGGCGACGCGATTAGGCAGTGCATCAAGAATTTCGACCAAGTGTTCTGTGGTACTAGCAAGTGCAAGGTCTTCAATGTTTTGATTCGACAACAAAGACATAAGCTGCTCGCGAGAGTCATCTCGCATCGCTGCTAATATAGGAGATTTTTTATCTTCGGTGAGTGTTTGCCACAATTCAAAACGTAGGTCTTTAGGCAGCCCTTCAAATACAAACGCCCAGTCTTCCGCAGTAAAATCCCTGGCGATAAGTGGTACCGCGACTTGATCTTCTTTAAGTCGGTCAAGTAGCCATAAAAAGGCACTCTCTCGTTGTTCTTGGCTGACCATTTTAACCCCCTTACATACTCGCCCCTATGGTATCGATAAAAGATAAGTAGCCCATAGTCATTTATTTAGATTTTTTTGTGTATCTTATAATCTGCAATTCATGCTAAAACAAATATCCATTCCTTGTAGTCCTAATTCCACTCAAGAAAATGTTTTGAACAATTAACAAGAGATTTTGATATGCAAGACAGAGAAACCAATCCACCGCCAAGCACAGACGACCCTACGCATATTTTAGAGTTGCGATATCTTACGCTTGATGATTATGCCGATGTGAAAGAGTTAATGGACGTTGTCTATGTTCAAGTCGGCGGCGCATGGCCATTAAAAAACTATCAGGCACAGCTTAATACATTTCCCGAAGGGCAAATTTGTATTGAAGATAAAGGAAAAGTTATCGCGGCCGCAATATCTGTCATAGTCGATTACGAAAAGTTTGGAGACAAACATACCTATGACGAAATTACAGGCGATGCCTATTTAGGTACACATGATCCAAAAGGAGATGTGTTATATGGCGTCGATGTGTTTGTATCACCCGATTATCGAGGACTCAGATTAGGACGTCGTTTGTATGAAGCAAGAAAGGAATTATGTAAGAACCTCAATCTCAAATCGATAATGGCTGGAGGACGGATCCCTAATTATGCGAAACACGCAGATACCATGACTCCTTATGAATACATCGAAGCTGTTAAATCAAAGGATTTATTCGACCCTATTTTAACCTTCCAAATTTCAAATGGGTTTGAGGTTAAACAAATACTCAAGGCATACCTTCCAGAAGATGAAGCTTCAAAGGGATATGCTACCTTGTTGCAGTGGCACAACATCTATTACAACGCAGAATCCCCTAAACTTTTTGGTGGCCATAGAAATACCGCTCGAATTGGTTGTGTGCAATGGCAGATGCGCTATTTTCATGACGTAGCAGAATTACTACAACAAGCTGAATATTTTATAGACGCGCTTTCGGACTACAAATGTGATGTGGCATTGTTCCCGGAATTTTTTAATGCGCCGCTTATGGGAATTAAACCTGCTGATACATCTATAGATGCGATTTGGAACTTAGCGACTTACAGTGACGAAATATTGACTGAAATGTCGCGTTTAGCTGTGTCATATAATATTAATGTAATAGTGGGGTCGATGCCGGTTGTTCAAGACGATGAGTTATTTAACGTGAGTTATCTATGTCATCGAGATGGGCAAATTGATAGTCAATATAAATTGCATCCAACACCTCATGAAAAGAAAGATTGGATCATGCAAGGTGGCGACAAACTTCAGGCCTTCGATACTGACTTTGGTAAGATTGGTATTTTGATTTGTTACGATGTTGAGTTCCCCGAGCTGGGTAGAATACTGGCGGAACAAGAAATTCAGATACTCTTTATTCCGTTTTGGACTGACACCAAAAATGGCTACCTAAGAGTGCGAATATGTGCTCAAGCAAGGGCGATTGAAAACGAATGTTATGTGGCGATCGCCGGTAGTGTAGGTAATCTACCTAAGGTTGATAACGTAGATATTCAGTATGGACAGTCTGCTGTTTTCTCGCCTTCAGACTTCGCTTTTCCACATGACGCAATAGTATCAGAAACGACTCCAAATACAGAAATGACACTCATAGTTGACTTGGACTTAGATCGATTAACTCAGCTTAGAAATGAAGGTTCCGTGAGAAACTATCTTGATAGAAGGCGAGATCTCTACAAGGTTGATTGGACTGGAAGCTAAGTAAGTATTCACTTATTTATATTGAAACAAAAAAATGCCGTATTTTATACGGCATTTTTTTAGTCAAACAATGATATTGTTGCGCTGCAATTGAGCACACACAAAAGTGCATTTTTGTGTGTGTTTAGGACGATTCATATTGGAACACCTCATCGATAGATTGCCCAAATACCTCTGCAATTTTAAAGGCAACTTCGAGAGTTGGTGAGTATTTACTTTTTTCAATTGCCATGATTGTTTGTCGTGTCACACCAACCAATTCTGCGAGCTCTTGTTGGGTCATTTCTTCGGCAAAAAAGCGTAACTCGCGGATCTTATTTTTGATAGGAAGTGCGCTCATGTTAGTGACCACTTCTGTAGTAATATAGTTGTGCTGAAAATCTAACAACTTCCGAAAATATAAAACTGAATAATAAAATGTGTGCAGTCAAAAGAGGAATGTTAAATGTATTTGATTGCTCAAAAAACTCTGGGTTTAGTTCGAGAAAAACAACTCGTCCTAATGTAACAAATACCCCGATCACCAAGATGACATAACCCAAACTATTAGCTTTATATTCGAATAACTTGTCCCTTTCATCAGCGCCCAGATCAGCTTCCTTACGATTACTTATGGCCAACATTCCTTGAAATACAATTTCAACAATGATGATAAGTACCAAAGCTCGCAAAAATAATCCGAGTGTGGCAGATTGTGACACCTCTGCCGAAACACCGCCTAAAGAAAGTATATTTAAAAAATAGCCACCAAAAATAAGTAACGTACTTATTAACGAAATCCAAATACTCTTCTCTCTAAAAGACATATCCATAAATTCCCCTCATTTTCTAAGAGTAATAAAGTAATCTATAATATGCTTCATGTAAAATATATTTAACTTTAAGTTGAATTTATTTTTCTTTTGGTTCGGTTTGTTTGTCTTTTATTCGCCTATATCTTCATTCCAAAGTTGAGGTTTTGAGTCGATAAAACCCTGCATTAAATCGATGCATTGTTGGTTTTGTAATACTTTTACTGAAATGCCTTTGGATTGAAGTAAGGCTTCTTCTCCCATAAATGTGTGATTTTCTCCAATTACAACCTTGGGTATACCATATAAAATTATCGCCCCTGTACACATAGCACAGGGAGACAAGGTAGTGTACATAATCGATTCTTTATAGGTTTGCGCAGATTGACGTCCAGCATCTTCAAATGCATCCATCTCACCGTGCAATATAGGGCTGCCATTTTGAACTCGCCTGTTATGCCCGCGACCTATAATTTTGTTGTTATGCACGATAACTGAACCGATAGGGATCCCACCTTCGGCCAATCCTTGCTGAGCCTCTTTAATTGCTTCTTGCATGAATTTATCCATTTGATCACCTTTAATGTTGGTTTAGTTATGTTTATTCGACTCGTCACTTAGTATTCTAAGCCTTACTTCTTCTAAGGATTTTTGAGTATATTCGATGTTTAGATTGACCATAAATGCGTCGATGAGAGGCATGATTTGATCACCGTAAATCTTTTTGCTATCACGGTCAAAAAACTGGGTTATACCCTCAGCCCCAACAATAGTTTCATAGGCTTCTTGTGCAAGACTTGAATTGTTTTGTTGAGCACCTCTATGAGGCGACATTATGCCTAGATTATTGTTGAATTGTTCTTGGTTATTACTGAGTGCCGCAAACTTAATGAAGGATTGGGTTAATTCTTTTTTGTTATTTGTTACGGGCATAACTAACACATCAAGTGGTACTTCTTCGTAATAAGTAGATTGTCCTTCAAAAACGGGGAATTTGAAAAAGCCAATGTCATTTTTAACCGTTTCGGGAAATCCCTGCACTGCGTAATTACCGAGCATTGACATACCAATCAGGTTCCTAAATAGTAATGGGAGACCTTGCTTCCATTCTAAGTCTTGATGATTTTCAATAAAGTAGCCGGCCGTAGTAATTTCTTGGATTTTTTTGAGGACGTTTGTAATTCTCACATCTAAATAAGAGATATGCCCGCGCATTAATTCTTTGTGAAATGTTATGCCGTTAAGACGTAAATTCAAATAGTCAAACCAAGCTGTGGCAGGCCAATTGCTTTTACTACCTATATAGATAGGAGGAACATTATTTTTCTTAAGAATTTCACAAACCTCAAGAAATTGCTGCCAACTTTGTGGTTCGGACAACTTTAACCTTGAGAACAAAGGTTTAGGATAATAAAAGCCAATTTGATAGTAGGATATTGGCAACGCGTAGCTTTTTTCTTTAAACGAAACAGCATCAATAACGGCTTGATCATATAACTGCTCCATTTCAGTAGTCGTTATTATATGGTCTATTGCAGCAATTTTGTTTTGTTCAATATACTCAAATAAACGTTCGCCAGCATGCCAATACAAAATGTCATATTGGTTTGATACCAACATTTGTGGGAATTTAGTTTTATATATCTCGCTCGTGTAGGAGGTTATATTGATTTGTATATTTGGATTGGCGTCTTCGTATGCTCGGGCTAAATTATAATAGGCGGCGCGTTGCGAACTGTTTGAAATAGACGCGGCTATTTTGAGCTCTTGTTTAGCGAACCCTGGAAAGGTTACAACCGCGATAAGTGCAACTACTAAAATGCGAATATTATGCTCCTTTTCTCCCAAGTGTAATTTAATACGTTAATCGTACCAGTTCAACAAATTGCAATGATGTAGCGGTAAATTAACGAGTGATATTCAAATTCGTTACACTTTGTTGGGGAAGGTCTGAGAAATTCACATATTAAATATGACATAAGCACCCAAAACAGCCGCATTTAAAAAGAATATTTATCTAAAATATCTTGATAATGCTCAGTTTTTTTAACTTTTTGAAGTTGCTCATTAAAAGTGTCTCGCTGTTCTAGCGAGACACTTTTTTGACTAAACATCACATAAGCGTCGCCTGTATGGATGGTGAGGCCATGAGCAACAATGTAGTCTTGTAATGCTTTGCGTCGTAATAAAGTCGCACCCACAAAACTATCTTCTAGGAATCCATCAATATCACCATCCAATAACCTAGCGACATTGAGTTCACCCATAATGGCGTTCACAAAATATTTGGACGTATCTGCACCATCTAATAAAATTGATACCTCTGGTCCATATACATAGTCACCGACTATGCCTATTTTACTGTCATTGCTAATGAAGTCGGTTAATGTCTTATACTCAGCTTTGTCAGTATCTTCCTTACGAATATATAAAGAAAACTCTTCCATTCGGTATGGGTCGCTAAAAAACGCAAATTGTTCTCTACTTTCGGTCTTTGATGCGCCAAGAAGAATGTCAACTTCACCTTCCTTTAAGGCCATCAATAAATCAACCCAAGTACCTTGTTGATAGGTTAATTCGCATCCCATTTGTTCAGCGACTGCTGCAACTAATTCAATATCCAAACCCGCAACCCTGCCTCCTACATCAACATATTGATAGGGTTCCCACGCGTCAAACCCTAGTACGAATTGACAATTCACAGTCGTAGCGTTTTCATCGTGAAGGGATGGGACTGCGTTTGCTATTACTGGGGAGACTTTGACTTGTTCGTTAGTGGGTTCTGGTTTACAAGCGTTAATAGTAAAACATAAAAGTATCATTAAAAGGATGTGGCCAATTTTCATAATATTATGCCTCTTAAAATTTCTACTAAGTGTAATTTAGTATTGATATTTTGCGAGGTTATTAACAACTTATTAACAATGGTTTGTTCTAAATCAACTCACCCAATTCTTCTGCCTAATTAAGATTATGGGAAATCACTAAGAAATATATTTACGTCTAAGGTCCAATCGTTACTTGACCTTAGATGCTACTCTAAGGATTATCATAGAGTTATTGATTGTGGAGGCGGCATGAAAATAGGCGATTTAGCGGCGCGTTCAGGAATTAGCGCCCATACCTTGAGATATTACGACAAAACAGGACTATTCAGTGCATCTAGGCGCAGCGACAAAAACTATCGTATCTATTCACAGGACGATTTGATTACGGCTAAGTTTATCAAACGTAGTAAAGAGTGTGGTTTTAGTTTAGCTGAAACCTCTGCATTGTTAGCAATAAAACATAACAAAGATCAGCATGTCTGTGCAGAAGCCAAGCAGATTACAGTAACTAAAATTACGGAAATAGAGCAACAAATTGCGAAACTCAAACAAATGCAAAATACTTTACAACAACTCGAGTATTTTTGTTGTGGCGGCCAAGAAAGCGCCGAATTTTGTTCGATCATTTCAGCCTTAGAACAGGAATAACTTTATGGAATTTATTTCAAATTTTGTGCTGCTTTTTACTGAATCAGCTCCTTTTTTACTTTTGGGAATGTTAATTGCTGGAATAATTAACCAGTGGGTACCTCGTTCTTTGGTAGAAAAAACCTTAGGACGCAAAAGTTCTGTTGTATCCGCTGCTCTAATTGGCGCGCCATTACCGCTATGCTCATGTTCGGTCATTCCAGTAGCTATGGGGATCAGACGCAGCGGGGCGAATAAGGCTAGCACTGCAAGCTTCTTAGTCGCCACACCAGAAACCGGAGTTGACTCAATCGGAATTACCTACGCACTAATGGGTCCAATTATGGCAATCGCTCGACCGATAGCTGCAATAATGTCTGCTATTTTTACCGGTCTATTGGTCTTATGGTTTGGAAAGCCAGACAATATCACCGAGCAACCCGCGGCTAAAGTAAACAGTTGTTGTCACGCTGCTAAAGCTGCATCTTCTTCCAAGAACGCGTCAATAAGTGAAAAAATTCAGGCGGTATTTGTATTCGGTTTTGGTCAACTGCTTCGGGATTTCATGCTGTGGTTTTTGATTGGAATATTTTTTGCCGCTTTGGTCACGACTTTAGTGCCAGAAGGTTTCTTAAGTCAGTATTCAAACTCCATAGTCGCCATGTTGCTAGTAGTGTTGATCTCTATCCCTATGTACGTATGTGCTACAGCTTCAACTCCTATTGCTGTAGGTTTATTGTTGTCGGGGATAACGCCAGGTGCGGCATTAGTATTTATGCTAACCGGACCTGCGACTAATATTGCTACTTTAATGGTAATTAAGAACGAGCTAGGTAAACGCGAACTGGTGTTATATCTGATGGCAATAACAAGCAGCGCATTAACTGCTGGTTTAATTTTGAATTTCCTTTTTGAACGCTTCAACTGGCAAATGCAGTTATCCCATGGTGGACACTCAGAAATGATGGGAATGCTTTACCAAAGTAGCGCGATAGCGCTAGCGGCGATGATCTTGTATCAACTACAAAAGATACTCATTCCTAAGTTAGTTCGTGCCAACTCTATCTAAATTGTTGTGTTATGCAGTTGTGTATAGAATTGCAACCGCACAACAGCAGTTCAACTAAATAACAATTTCTTACAAAGTGACTTTGACCTAGGTTTACATTTGGTGTGTTGGTGATGTATAACACTACTATGTAGCGATCTAGGAGTAACAAATGACAATTCATTGGGATGGGGATGCTCCCATCTACATTCAGCTTTATGAGCAAATCATCAAGCGTATTCTAGACGGCAATATTAAAGAAGGTGAAGCACTTCCTTCAGTAAGAAAAGTGGCGGCAGAATATCAGCTCAATCCCATTACTATTTCTAAGGCTTATCAAATGTTGCAAGACGAAGACTATGTTGAAAAACAACGTGGTAAAGGTTTGTTCGTTAAAACAGGTGCAGCCCACATTATATTGGATAAGGAACGTGAATATTTTCTAAGCACTGAGTGGCCACAAATTTTGCAGAAAATTTCACGACTTAAGCTTTCCGTTTCGGAACTTTCACAACCATCTAAGGAGAGTCAATAATGTCAGCGATGATCTCGATTTCAGGATTGCATAAGTCTTATAAAAATAAGCAGGTACTAAAGGATGTTCATCTAAATCTAGAGGCAGGGCAAATCTTAGGTTTAGTAGGGCCAAATGGAGCTGGCAAAACAACCTGTTTGCAGGCATTACTAGGGTTAATTCGCTACGATGGGGAGATTGACGTTTTAGGTTATAACCCAAGTAAGAATCGCGAAAAAATGCTTAATGATGTGGCTTATATTGCTGATGTAGCCGTATTGCCAAAGTGGATAAAAGTGAATCAAGTTTTAACTTATATGCAGGGGGTGCACCCTAATTTTGATCGACAAAAAGCTGAAATGTTTTTGGCTAAAACCAATATTGCCGCTACTGCAAAAGTAAAAACCTTATCTAAGGGCATGGTTACCCAGTTACATCTAGCATTAATTTTGGCAGTTAACGCAAAAATACTTATTTTAGATGAGCCTACTCTAGGATTAGATATCCTGACCCGAAGGCAGTTTTACACACATCTCTTAGAAGATTTTTACGATGAAAATAAATGTATCTTAGTCACGACTCATCAAATAGAAGAAATTGAACATATCCTTACCGATGTCGCGTTTATTCGTGATGGCCAAATTGTTTTGGCTCAAAGTGTCGATGACATTCGAAATAGGTTTAAATTGTTGGCCGTCGACAACGAACACCTCGAACAAGCAAAGCTTCACCAGCCACTTTTTACTAATAGCATGATGGGCATAACTAGCATGTTATTCGACAATGTTGATCCCGTGACATTGGCTTCTCTAGGTAAGATTAGCTCCCCTACTTTGGCGGATATTTTTGTGGGAGTAATGACACAGGAGAACAACTCATGATTGTTTCACAACTTGTCACCAGTTTTAGAAAAGAAATATGGGAGTTCAAAAAAACACTATTTTGGGCCCCCTTCATTATTGCTGTTTTTATGATACTCGCGCCTATATTGCAGTTGCTTATTATACAAGATTATCAATTATCGAGACTGTTCGAAAACCTAACGGATGGTAACAATTTGGTAAACGTAAAAGGATTTGCTCGCTTTTTTCTGGGCACAGTTATGAGCGTGTTTTTCCCTTTTATTATTGCGTCGCTGGTCATTCAGTTGAATTACTTCACTAGCTGTTTGTTTGACGAGAGACGAGATTTATCAGTTTATTTTTGGCGTTCATTACCGGTATCGGATGCGTTAACAGTTGGGGTTAAGTTGATTACGGGTGCTCTTGTTGTTCCCGCTGTCTTTATGTTGGCGGCGACATCTGTTGTGATTGTTTTTTTACTAGTCGCCTTTATTTTCTGTTGCGTTTTATCCTTAGGCTATGACATATCGTTGTGGGAATTATGGAGCAGTGCAGAAATACTTGGAAACCTTATAGCTATTTGGTTGCACTTATTCCCATATGCGTTGTGGATGTTTCCGGTTTTTGCTTGGTTAATGCTGGCGTCAATGTTTGCCAATAAAGCACCTTTTTTATGGGCAGTATTACCCGTAGCAGCGTTACTTTTGGTCGAATCATTTGTTGCTAAGTATTGGCAGTTGGATGCACGTTTCTTCCTAGATACCTTGCGAGAGTATTTTACTTTTGGGCAAACTATATTGCCTAGTCACATGTCAGCAGGTGAATCTCCCAAGTTTCTATTATTTTCGGTCTTATCGACTAAATTTAGCCTTGTTGCGACTCTATTAGGAATCGGGTTGTTGTATCTCACCTATTGGTTAAGGGTAAATAAAAGTGACATCTAGCCGCATAAATACACATACTGTTGAGGGCAATAGAGCCATTGCTCTCGCTCTATGTGTTAATTATTTGTTGCCATTGAAACTTAATTGCATAAAAGATGTAAACACTTGCTCTTAATCCACATATTTCAGCGAGTTGTACTACTATAATTTTCATAATCCGATACTATGCGCGTCGAAATTTTTTGACAGGGTAGAGAACCTTCTACCCAATGTATATGAGTGAGATATTGACTATGAAATTAACCCCGTCTATTTTGACTGTTTGTATTGGTGTATTGCCATTAAATGTTTTTGCCGCAGCTTTTCAGCTTGCTGAGCATAGCGCAACAGGTTTAGGTCGGGCCTTCGCTGGAGAAGCTGCGATTGCAGATAGTGCAGCTGTTGTGGCCCGTAACCCCGCACTAATGTCACTTTTTAAGAACGCTGAGTTATCTATTTCTGGTACATACATTTCACCTGATGTGAGTGTGGTTGGTGAAAGCGCTCCTGCTTATTCTAGTGCCGCTGCACTAGACCAAGATAGTATTGCCCCTGAAGCCTTCATTCCTGCAATCTATTACGTCACACCTATTAACGAAAAAGTGGCACTAGGATTTGGAGTATTCTCTAACTTTGGTTTAGCGACAGAGTTTTCAGACGATTATGCGGCAGGGCAACTTGCTGGTACGTCTGAGATCACCACTGTTAATTTTAATGCGAGTGTGTCGTATCAACTAAACGCAAACTGGTCGGCTGGTTTAGGGTTGAATTACATTTATGCAGACGCGAATTTGGTTCGTCATTTTGGTGATAACCCGCTAGGTTTGCCAGCGCAAACAGAAGCAGTGAATTTAGAAGGGGACGACAGCGGTTATGGCTGGAACGTTGGGGTTGCTTACGAAATAGCTAAAGGTTCACGCCTAGGGTTGCAATATCGTAGCAAAACAACAATAAACTTCGACGGTGACTACAGCAACCAGCTACCAGCAGCGTTAGGTGGTCTAGAAGGTACAGTTTTACCAGGTACCTTGGAGCTTGAATTACCTGCTACTGCGGAGTTTTCAGGCGTTCACCTTATTGATGAACAATGGACATTCAACTATAGCGTAGTTTGGACCCAGTGGAGTAGTTTTGAGTCGTTGGAAGCTTATGTTTCATCAAGTGAAACCCCAGCGTTTACAAAACAAGAAAATTTCTCAAATAGCTTTCGTTACGCCATTGGTGGTAGCTACCAGTTAGACAAAAACACTATTTTACGTGCTGGAGTTGCTTATGATACTACGCCTACAGACGACGGCCATTTATCTATCTCTATCCCAGACTCTAACCGTAAATGGCTAAGTGTTGGTGCCAGCTATATCCTTGATGAAACTTCTTCAGTTGATATGGGTTTCAGTGTAATTAAAGGTTCTGAACAAACTTTTAGTGAAGCAGACAACCTTGGTAGTCAATGGGGCTTCAGAACGAGTGGTGATGCAACGATATTTTCTGCGCAGTACAATCATAAATTCTAAATTTTTAATTTAAAAAGATTGGTTATCAACCTCCTCTTTATTATTGCAATTAAAAGGAGGTTGACTTGAGTCAATTGAGTTGCATTATATCGACTCAATGTGCCAAAGTTGAAATGTGTGGTACGAGTCATTTAGCAAGGTTAAAACGCTAATGGATGGGATTTTGAAGAGTGATTATGCAACAACAATTACAAATTGAAGATTTGATTCAAGGTACGGGCAAAACCGCGCAACGTGGTGCATTGATTACCGCTCATTATGTGGGTTGGTTAGAAGACGGTACAGAGTTCGACTCATCTTACAAAAAGGGAGAACCTTTTCAAACCGTGCTTAGCAATAAGCGAGTCATTCAAGGTTGGATTTTAGGTTTGAAAGATATGCAAGTAGGAGGCAAACGTCGATTAAGAGTTCCTGCAGATTTGGCCTATGGAGAACGTCAAATTGGTACTATGATACCGGCCAACTCTAATCTCATATTCGAGATTGAATTGTTAGAAGTGCTTACTAGAGACTAAATTTTAAATCGCAATTGTAGTCTTTAGGAAACTTGTTTTTTCATTACACCAGCAAACTCCAAACCACCCTCTAACTCACGAAAATCAACGTTTACGAGCTCCCATCCTTGAGCTCCAAGTGAGCTTAAATAGTCTTCAACATCTTCACGTTTTCTACCTTTGAATAGTCCAGCAGATTCGACGTCTCGGGTATCGATAATTTTGTAAATAAACTTGTTCATAGAGGTTCCGTTCTAAGTCGATTATTGTTTTTATTGACTGACATACATTAGCGCATTTGTGCTGTTTCCATCAGAAATAATAAAGTCACTTTTTCCGTCTTGGTTAAAGTCTTCCATCATCACTGCCCAAGGGTTAGGAATATTCAAATGTTCAAAGCTGATGGTTTCAAGTTTAGTCTTGCTGCCTAGAATGATAAGCAATTTACCAGACCAACTGCTAACCAGGCTATCTTTAATACCGTCGCCATTAATATCACCTATCGCTATTTGTTTAGCGCCCGATGAAGTTTTGATTGAGGTTTTTTGTTTTTCTAGGAAATTGCCTGTACCGTCACCTGGAATGATAGTGATGTTATCGCCGTTAGATGCCACTATTAGGTCGTTGTGACCATCTCCATTTAAATCAGCCAACTCCACTGAAAATGGACGAGTGGATTCGACTGACTCATGTAAGGTGAACGAGAGTTTTTCAGAACTACTCGCATTGAGAATTGTGGCAACTTCCTGCTGATTTGGTGTCACAATATCCAAGCGCCCATCGGTGTTAAGATCCGCAATAGCAAAGCCACGATAGGGATCTCCTGCAACGTTAATTAGTTCCCCAGGAGTCTGAAAGCTACCATCATCTAACCCCCTTAGAACCAGTAATCCCTGATTGGCTCTATTATCTACTATCAGATCTACTTTATTGTCGTTATCAAGGTCATGTAATTGAACTTCATGTAAGTGAGGTTTAACCTCGATGCCGAAAGGTGAATAAGCAGCAGGGATGAAGTTTCCTTTTCCATCTCCAAGCAGCACTGTCATATAGGAAGTTTCGTGATTGGCTATAGCGATATCAAAGGCACCATCACCATTGATATCAGCGGTTGCAATATCAGTAGGGTTGATGCCTGCAGATGTTCGTTTTATTTCGGTTAAGTTACCTTTACCGTTACCCCTGTAAATGACTATATTGTTATCGGCGTAATTCGAGACGACTAGATCTTTATGACCGTCGGAATTGAAATCAAAAACAGCAAGTGAAGACTCGCCTTTTCCAAGCTCCATAAGAGTAGGCGTAAAGATAGTACCACCTAAGTTGAGTGTATTAGCATGGCAAATACCACAACACGAAGTAATGAACAAAAATAGGAAATGTTGGATTCCTTTATACTTTTCCATTTTGACTCCCGTATATGATTGGCGGCGTAGCCATTAAACATCAGTAAAGCACAATTTAAGCATGCACAAAAACTAGCATAGTTTCTATTGGTTTAGATACTCTCGTCGAGTTTACTGAAGTTGCGCATTAAGGAGAACCTAGGTTAGCGAATAGTGTCAAAGCAATTACTTAACAGGTGATCGAGCAACAGGTGCTCGTGCAAATGTAGGTTGCAACTCAGGCTCTAGATTAGAGCTAAAAACAATAGAATAAAAAATAGGCTTAGGTCATCACCCCATTTACTATTGGTTCAAACGCGGTAAGGCTGTCAATTAGCAGCGCATTTCCAAGGCCATTTTCTGGGAAAATATTAGCAAAGTTACCTTGTTCCCCATGCAAGGCCATATAATTCAAAATCACGGTTTCGACTAATAAATTTACATTGTTGGCAGCTGGCGTGGCTGCGGTTTCCACCGATGCATCACTGCGCATGTAACCAATTTGTTGATGTTGGGCTTGTAAATCCGGTGTCGCACCTATTAGTTGTGGTGTACCGCCAGGGTTATAGACTAAAAAGAATGAGGCGGCTGTTGAGGAATTATCACCTGTCCACACACCTTTTCCTCGACCATTTATAGAATCGTCAATCATGCCATTGCTGGCCACTGAGCCGTCACTGCAAACATACATCATAAGAGGTACACCCACTCTTGCCGCGTATTCTAAACAGGCTCCCATACACCGACCGGCGCGTAAATCTCGAATTTCACCGGTTGATCTGTCTCCGGTATGGTAATCAAATCCACCCATAGTAATAGTGCCAGCTCCCGCAAATCCATTGATTACAAGTTTCATTGTTGAAGCCGTTTTTCTAAATTCTCCATCGCTATCGAATTCCTCTTGAGTGAAAATGCCATTATCGCCTACTATATTTGCGTCAAGTTCAGGGTTTAAAGAAGAGGGATCACCAAACCTATCGGTGATGTCGGCACTTTTCACATAGCCACAATTGACCAAGTCTTTTAACACCTCATCAGTGGTAATTTGGGTATCCACTTTGCCTAATTTCATAGCACTAATACGTTGAATTGATTCCATTACTGCCACTGAGTCTTGCTGGCTTAACAACCCCACTAAATCCCCAGTATCGACTAAACCTGTTACATCAGATGGCCTATCAATTTTTGTGGGGCGTTTTGAGGTATCAATCATAGCGGCAGGCGCCATGGAGTTTCCTCCCGAGTCTGAATTGCGGGAGCCTATGAGTGTCAGTAACGAACCATCAGAGCCCACTTTATTGACGCCATACATAGGATTATGGGGATTATTGCCAGTGTCGTTTTCAGAGCGAGCAGGGATAACAGCTCCGTTTACATTAGCGCGATTGGTGACACTGAGTTTATCTTGTATGCCCCGCAAAAAAGCGCTGTCTGAATGAAAAGCTAATCCTAATTCGGTGTTAATAAAGTCACTTAGACCGGTATCGGGATTTGCGATAGAAGGTACGCTGTCTCCTGGTAATCCCAGTTTGCTATAGCCGGCTGTACTGAGGAAATCTAACTGTCCACCGCGACCACCTACTAACACGTTCGATCCTGAAATATTGGCACCGCCTGCCAAATCAAACACTATAAACGGGATCTTGCCGGCTCCTTGAGTGGCAATACCGCAGCTACTTTTCAGGGTTTCCAAATCAGCAGATAAGGTACCCTGCGCTTTACCCGGATTGGCAAATAAACTCAATACTGAGCCACTGAGCACTGTGCCCAAACCAGCCATAAACCCTTGAGAAATAAACTCACGTCGAGTCACGGGTCTAGCGTGGCAGGCATGATAAAGAGGAGTATTTAAGCCAATAGATTTGTTGTTTTTCATCTTTATCTACCTTTTATTGCAACGTAATGACGGCACTGCCAAGCGCCGCGGCGCATACCGCTTTTACGACAGTTTTGGTGTATGTAGCGTCACATACTTTGTCGCCGCTGCAATCTGTTAATCGGGTAATGAGATTATCTAGTTCATTGATTACATCAGCATTATTAGGCTGATCGCTAAGACCAGAATTCAATATGTTACTTGTTAATGGCAGCAAAACTGCGCTCCTGCCCTGAACGGTAAACGCGGTTACGGCACTTTGGTCAAAATTAAAATCACTAAAATAGCCGTCTCTCAGACTAGTTGTTTCAACTAATTGGTCGCAGTATTTTATTGCCAATTGGGTGACGGCCATTTGATTGGAAGCCAAAAAACTGTCCATATTGGTGACCGATGGCAGTTGTTGTTTTAACTGCTCAAATGAGTCTTTTACAGACGAGTTATCCATAGGAACACTAGTTACAGCCGACATACTGGCATTTATTTCAGCAAAATTGCGAATGCCGATTTCGGCTTGGGTGGCTAAATCTATAGCGACTGCAGGGGCGGGAGGATCCGCTTCTACCACCACATTGGTTTGCTCTGCCAATACTTCAAAAGTGAGGAAGAACTCGTCTGTAGAAGCGCCTTTTTCAATAGGTATAATAGTACCTAAGGAGGATAGTAGTTGCCCTTTTGCTGGAACGTAATCACTTTGAGTTAGCAAAGTGTCTATGTTTTGGAATACTTGGCCTACATTGGCCTCGCGTCCATTAACACCGATTCGTATTCCTTGTAGTGGAATGTCTGGAATACTAACGCTGTCATCTAAGGTGTAAAAAAATGGTTCACTAAATAAATAGCTATAGCTATCAAATTGACTGACTTCTATTACAATGTAGCTTTGAGGTGTTTGAGTGATTTCGCTGACTTCGAATAGTAAGAAAAACTTCTGGCCAATACCGACATCAAAATTTTGCGCCACTTGTTCAGCGCTTAGAGTACGATTGTGGATTGCTACCATTCTAATGGAGCCCGCCCATGGAATATCCCCCGACACTTCATTTCCTAACACAAAGGCATAAGTATCATTCCAGTCTGCAAAATTACCCACTTCTGTAGCGTCTGTATCTCCTGTAAAACGACCGTTTA
This sequence comes from Paraglaciecola arctica, assembly GCF_018861065.1. GTDB lineage: Bacteria > Pseudomonadota > Gammaproteobacteria > Enterobacterales > Alteromonadaceae > Paraglaciecola > Paraglaciecola arctica_B. The sequence continues at coordinate 524,145 of NZ_JAHKQO010000036.1, read as the reverse complement.
CAAATATTTGTCGTCCATTTACAGAGTCATAATTTACCACCACATGTTGTAAGCTAGCTTGCAACACTTCTGCAGCATCGGCGGTAGATAACGCAGGTTGACCGTTTACATTGGTTTTATCGGTACGAAGTAGAAAGTCGTAGTTATATAGGGTTTGGCCTAAGGTAAAATTGCGGGTATTAGCACCACCAGAATAACTGATTATCCTAGCTGGACCTTCTTGACTCACATTCGCAGGCACCACCCAAGCTTCGATGGAAAATTCACCGGTGGCGGTAATTAGATTGTGTAACTTTTTACTGTTAGTGGTTGAGCCTTGAGCTTTTCCGTTTGTTAACTGAATTCCCCAGCCACCAATCCAGCTAGCATCTCCATTTAAGGTAAGGTCTATAGCGGGTTCAACACCACTGGTATCAAATGCGGTTGTGCCTGAACCGGTTTTAAATTCCCATTTTGCGATAACGTTGTTTTCAAAACGCCCGCCGCCAGATGCCAGAGTGCCATCAAACAGGGTTAACGCTTTACTGTTAATCAGCTGCTCATCTAGTTCTGTTAATTCAATGGCATCAGCCATGTCTTGAATCCCATTGATTAGGTCATTGGCATTGCTCGCACAATCACTCCAACAATTGTGAAATTCGTCGCGGATCCTTGCTACAAATCGCGAATTTTCTGGGGTGTCGAGTGAAATTCTGGCTTTTGATGCTGCATATGCTTCGTCAATATCACTCGATGCAAAATAAGGTGAAATAGGAATGGTTGCGGAACCAGTATGACAATTGGCACAGTAGGTCTGTAACAAAGGATAAACGTTATCTTCAAAAAGTAGTGAGCTATCTGGAAAGTTCTTATTCGCTCCAGGATCTTTTGCAATGGGGGCCTCTAGTTGTATGTCGTTAACTGTATTTTCTATGGCTCCCCAGTTTCCAATCCAGGTCGCTAAAATTTCACCGCAGGCAGCGTCACTTGATAACCAACAATTATGTCCAGTGGCTACTTTAGTTACTAGGGTTGAATCCTCGGGTGTACCGAAGTTCACCAATTGACTGGCTGCGTTGTAGGCTAAGTTTATGTCATCATTACGAGCAAACTCGGGTGACTGATTGTCTTGTACGTGGCACGCACCACAACGCTGCGGTGAACTTATATTGTCCCACAATTCAAGCTTAAATTGGGTGACGTCAGAAGTGGCGGCTACAGGCCCTGAATAGGTAACAGGTGTGTCTTCTTGAGGCGCAGGTGCAGGCGTTTTAACGACTTCGACCGAACTACCCCCACACCCAGTAAAAAACAAAATAACACCAAAGATCCCGGAACCAGTGACTAGGCGTTGTAGTTTTGAAAAGCATAAAGAGGTGATATAAACCATTGTTATTATTCCCCTTTACAGTAATCAGCGGAGTCAGCAAACACTTGTTTGATGTTGTAACCTGTGCTGGTAAATGTGTTAGTGATATTGGTAATTTTCGCTCTGTCTGCAGCGTCTTGAGGTGAGCGTAAGCAAACGTTTTTAAATACTTTGGTCACTTGGCAGTTGGCAAATCGCTGACTATTGGCGAGTTCTTGTCCCATAGATTTAGCCCCACTACCACTGCCAGGTAACGATGTATCCCAACCTAGGTTTTTATTCAGGCCTTGTCTCCAATAGTTGCTCCAGTCGTCGTTATTGGTAAAAAAGCCATAAGGAAAGTTGTTGCCGTTGATATGATATTTAGCCTGTACTTGAGAGCCTGTATCTGGGTCGACTTGGCCTACATGATTGTATTGCAAAGTGCCTTGTTCACCTTGTGGATCGCTCTCAACGTTATATTCGTAGTTGTAATAAGCAAATGCCTGAGCCAATGGGTCCATACCAGCGTGACAACCCACACATGAATTATTAAATATACGACTGTCACCACCGGGACTGCGACTCACGTCCTGTCGAATACGATCTGGACTTCGACTGGTATCCTTTAAGCCTTCAAGGTCAGTACACAGGTGGTTAATCAAAGTAAAACGAAACATGGCGCGATTGGTGCCGTCTTTAAAAAAGGATTTAGCCGCTGCTCTTGTGGTCATTACACCAGCCGTGGCTTGTTCAGGTAATCCCGTCTCTTCTGATTGAGTGGTGCGTTGTAAGATGTCTTGTAAATCGGCGCTTTGTTCCTCTAACGCTTGGTAATGGGCGTTGCTTGTCATTGAGTAAGCGGGTATGCCTGAGTTGCTGTTAGCAACGTATAAAATATCGCCGCTTAGAATTTGCCTAAAATCAATATCATCACGAACCATGCCGATGATAGTTGCGGTGTAGTCGTTTAAAGGGGCAAATACATCGGCCTCTTCGTTGGTCCAAGGAGTGATCCAGTTTTTTAGGGTGATTGAATAAAACGCTGGGTTTTGCATTGCGATAGCGGCGGCTTCTTGTATTTTACCTTCACTAATTAGACTTTCCATTTCATCTAATACTTGAATACTGGGTGGTATGCCTGTTAAGCGATCATGTATACGTTTGGCCTGCTCTCTTGGACCTGCGTAGGTGAGGGGGAGGGTACTAATAGCCAAGATAAGTAAGGTCCAATTCAATGGGATTTTATATCTGCCAATTTGCCTAACTAAATGTTTCAAATTGGAACTCCTCTTTGGGTCTGTAACAACGCGCCGGTAACGACTCGTTTGGTTTATGTTGTAGTCAAGAAACCCAATTCTGACAATACCGCTGATGCAAGTTAGGTTTGCTATTTCATACCTAAATAGTTGATTGGTTGGCTTAATTATCGAAGCACTGTATGAGTGACTAGAAAGCGGAAAAGATAAGCGGCTATTAACAGCACACTACCCCAACATCATTGCAATACCGTTGGGTTACACAAATTGTGCCATCAAGGTCAATGCTTTGAATTTCATGAGGTTTATAGAAAATATTTTGAATAAATCATCATCTTATTGATTCGAAGTGTCACTAATAACCGTCTTTTTTTCCAAACAAAAACAGGGGCCTCTAATAAAAATAGGGTTCAAAAATAGGTTAAATTTATAGTTATCAAAGAGTTAGGTTGTCACGTCGATGTCATCATTGGTGTCGTTAATTTCATACACCTATACTTAACTCAATTACACCTAAAATTATTTTGGATAGCGACTAGACTAAAAAGGCATTGATTACGCGAGTTTAGGGGGAAGGTATTGAAAACCATTCCTAATAATAGAAACACAAATTGTTGCCCAATGCCGTTAGTGCAAGTATCTAAGGCATATTTACAGGCAAAAGGTTGCTGCCTGTAGACAGTTTTTGGGTAAAACAGAAGCTGATATTCTATTGGCCTAATATTAACCATAGCGAAAATACCTTGAAGCATCTGCGACGATCACCATTTAAGCATTTAAAGCGGACGCTATTCGTTATGTATTTGTTATGCATGACACTAATTGGATGCGGGGGCGATCAAATATTAACCTCAGAGCAAGAGCCCGACCCGGTAGTGGTAGATGTCCCGATTGCCTATATTAAAAGGCCTGCACCGTTTAATGAAGATATGCTTTTAGCCTCTGAAGATCTGCGCTCGCCGAATGATTTTTTGCCTGGGGCGCAGTTGTTTATTAAACCAAGAGCCTCGGTTAATGCCCTCGAAACAAACCTTAGTGACAGAGCTTTTTATTCTGAACAGGAAATTTTAGACGCCACAGAAACATCCCCTTTATCTGGGTACGATATCAAAGATTTGTTTGTGTCTTATGATGGCACACGTTTACTGTTTGCTATGCGTGCGCCAGAAATTGAAGACGCCGATGATGACGAACAGCCAACTTGGAATATTTGGGAATATGAGATCACCACAGACTCTTTGAATCGTGTCATTACATCTGACCTAGAAGCAGAGTTTGGCCAAGACACTGCTCCTACTTATTTGCCAGATGGTCGGATTGTGTTTAGTTCTACTAGGCAACAGGCCAATCAGGCGCTGTTGTTGGATGAAGGAAAACCACAGTATCAAGCATTAGATGAAAACCTCAACAACATCGCCTCGGTGTTACATGTAATGGACGGTAACGGTAGTAATATCCAACAGATTTCTTTCAATCAAAGTCACGATCTCGATCCTATGGTGCTCAGCTCCGGCAAAATTTTATTTAGTCGCTGGGACAATGTGGCAAACAATAACAGTATTAGTATTTATCAAATAAACCCTGATGGCAGTCAATTAGAACTGGTATATGGTCATCATAGTCATAACACTGAACTCAGTGATGAAGCGTTGCAATTTACGCAGCTGTCTGATCAACCTAGTGGTCAACTATTAGTGGCTCTAAGACCTATAGTTAGCGATAGCTGGGGAGGGGAATATGTCAATATTGATATCCTCAACTATATCGATAACCTTATGCCAGTTGCTTCACAGAGCGGACTAACTGGGCCCGCACAACAGCCGGCTATATTTGATAATATCGTGATAGACGGTAGTCTTTCACCTGGAGGTATTTTCTCTGCTGTTTATCCACTTTGGGACGGTAGTCAAAGAATGTTGTTTAGTTGGAGTCAATGCCGAGTATACGACCCGCAGCAAGATTTGAATGAGGGTGATCCCCGGACTGTTTTACCTTGTGATCCTGAATTGATAGCTGATCCACAGGTGCAAGCTGCACCTAAGTTATTTGGATTGTGGATGTATGATCCCCTAGAAAATACGCAGCTAGTGATTAATGTGCCAGAAGAAGACCAGTTTTATACCGAAGTAGTGGCCATGCAAGCTCGCGCCTTTCCAACCGACCCACAACAAGCAGCCGTTTTTAATCAAGACCTAGCTAACAGCAACTTAGGGCGCGTACATATCAAAAGTGTCTATGATTTTGCTGGTGAAGATGTCACAGAACAAGGTATCGCTATATTGGCGGATCCAACACAAACACCAGTAGCAGATAGGCCCGTGCGATTTCTGCGGGTAGTCAAGGCCGTATCTATTCCGACTAGAGCAGTGCGAAACTTTGATAATTCTGCATTTGGACGTAGCCGCAATCAATTAATGCGGGAAATCATTGGTTACGTGCCAGTAGAGCCCGATGGCTCAGTGTTATTTGACGTACCTGCAAATGTTCCATTAGCCTTTAGCTTACTTGATGCAAACGGCAAACGAGTAAGTGACAGGCATCAAAACTGGTTGCAGTTTGCCCCTGGTGAAGTGCGTACTTGCAATGGCTGTCATAGCGACGATAGTCTGGCACCCCATGGTCGGTCTGACGCGGAAGCAGATAGCATTAATCTTGGCGCTATCAGTACAGGTAGCCCTTTTGTCAATACTAATCCAGCATTGTTTGCCGATTTAGGCGATACCATGGCGCAAACATCAGGCAGAATTAACGGTATCCACTATCCTTCAGCTGATATCAACTTTGAAGATATTTGGACAGATTCTGCGATGCAATCCCCTGCAAACAGCTTTTATTATCGCTATGCTGATTTACAAACCCCTTTGCCGATTACCGCTTCTTGCGCCCTTAACTGGACAAGTTTGTGCCGAATTCAGATTCATTTTCCAGAGCATATTCAACCAATATTATCACTAGATAGAAAAGTGTTGGCTGAAGACGGTGTCACCATACTCGAAGACCACAGTTGTTTGAATTGTCACACGCCTCAAGGTGACGATGGTATAGCACAAATACCCGCTGCTCAGTTAGATCTGAGGGCGACTGCATCAACTGATAACCCAGATTTCTTAACTAGTTTTCGAGAGTTAATGTTCTCAGATAATGAACAAGAGTTACGTGCAGGGGTGCTACAAGACCGGTTAGTGATAGTTACTGATGACGAAGGTAATACAGTGTTTGAACTTGATGAAGAAGGTGAACTAATACTAGATGCTGAAGGAAATGGGATCCCTGTAACAGAAACGGTAAACGTAAGAAATGTTATGTCAGTTAATGGTGCCCGTTCTAGCCAACTATTTTTTACCCCTTTTAATTCTGGTGGTAGCCATGAAGGGTGGCTATCTGCGGCTGAGTTAAGATTGTTAGCTGAATGGTTAGATATTGGCGCGCAATATTACAATAATCCTTTTGTGGCCCCCCTTAACTGATGTTACTTAGTGGCAAGCAAGGGCTTTTCGAAGTTAACAGTCTAGGAGCCCTAGTCGTTGGTTTTTTAGTTTTCATCAGCTTTCAGGTTTTAGCTGAAGGTGAAGCGCAAGTGCAAGTTATTGAGCCTTTTATCGAAATGCATTCGGGCCCAGCTGGTGGCTTTCCTGTTATTCATGTGGCGGCAAAAAACGAATGGATAACCGTATTAAAGCGCAGAACTAATTGGTTCAAAGTCGAAACTAATAAGGGTGTACAAGGCTGGATAAAACAAGATACGTTGCATAAAACCGTAAGCATTAGTGGTGATCCTGTTAGTTTAGCTGATGGGTCATTCGACTCATTTTCGCAGCGAAATTTCGAATTTGGCGCCTTGGGTGGGTCCTTTGAAGGTGTGCCATCAATGACAGTATTTGCTGATTGGGTGGCAACTGAAAACCTCATGGCAGGAATCACCTTAACTCAAGCTTTAGGCGATTTATCTGAAAACCAATTATTCTTAGTTCGGGTTCAGCATACGACTTTTCCAGATTGGTTGTTATCACCTTATGTGACACTAGGTGCCGGGAAAATTCGAACTAAACCTAGAGCCAACCTAGTGCAAAGCGGCGATGAAACTCGCACTAGTGACTTATTGGCTGCAGGATTAGGACTTCGTTATTACGTGGCCCAAAATTTTATACTTAAGCTTGAATATCAACACCTTCAGGCGCTAACCAATAGAGATGAAAACGAGGAATTAGAACAATGGACATTGGGATTCGCAGTTTTTTTCTAGCGTTATCGATCACTATAATGAGTTTTTCGTTGTTTGCAGAACAACAGACACAACGAGGATCGGGACAAGAAGCGCCAAATAAAACGCAACAAAGTGTTATCGAGCCAACCGTTGAACGCAGGGATATCAACGAAGCTAACATAGATTCTGAAAATTTTGAGTTTGGTGTCCTAGTAGGCGTGCTAAGTGTAGAAGATTTTTCGTCTAGCATGGTGTTAGGGGTTCGCGCCGCTTATCACGTTAATGAAAATTTTTTTGTGGAAGCGACCTATGGACAAGCTGATGCAGGTGAAACCAGTTTTGAAGTATTGAGCGGCGGGGCTCCGTTTTTAACCGATGATGAACGCAATTATCGTTATTACAACCTGTCTTTAGGTTACAACCTCAATGGCGAAACCTTTTTTACGGACCGATTGGTGTTTAATTCCGCCACATATTTCACAGTTGGCGCCGGCAGCACTGAATTTGGAGGCGATGAAAGGTTTACTCTAAGCTTAGGTGCAGGTTACCGATTATTGTTGACTGATTATTTCGCGTTACACGTAAATTTGAAAGACCACTTGTTTAACTCAGAGTTAATTGGTGAAGAAAAAACCACTCATAATATTGAATATGGCCTAGGCGCCACATTCTTTTTTTAGACCGCTATTTACGTATTAAGAGGTTAATTTATGCAGTCATCAGTTAAAGAAATTCATGCATCCAGCCATGTGAAAGTGCGTGGTTATTTGGGGCAGGTATTGCTGTATTTCAGTTTGTTGTTCACCAATTTTAATCTTTTTGCAGCAGATGCAAAAGTCGCAGCAGCAGACTTTACTTTGGCAAGTAAACACCACGGTAACCTGCGTTTGCAAGAACAGCTTGGAAACGTAGTCTTAATTAATTTTTGGGCATCTTGGTGTGCTCCGTGTCGTGAAGAACTGCCATACCTAGAAGAGTTACAGCAACAATATGCGGATTTGGGTTTTACTATATTCGCTGTCAATGTAGACGAAGACCCTTCCAAAGCAGAGAATTTGCTAAAAGATATTAGGGTTTCTTTTCCGGTGTTATTTGATGTAAATGACCAAGTTAGCAAATTATATGATGTCCAAGCTATGCCAACTACAGTGATCGTCGACCGCGACGGCAATCAACGTTTATTGCATAAAGGTTACAAAAGTGGCGACGAAGTCAAATATCAACAAGCTGTTAAAGCATTACTTCGGGAGTAACTAATGACAGTCAGTAAATTACAGCGATATAACTGGATACTTGTTGTTTTAGGCTTAACAAGTGGTTGCAGTAGCACTTTCGAGCCCTGGGTAAAACCCTATGAGCGCGATAACCTCGCAGATCCCATTATGAGTATGAATCGTAATCCTGTTTCCTCGTCTTATACCAATCATGTTTATCAAGCACGAGAAGGAGCTAGAGGCGCCGAGGGTGGAGCTGGGGGCGGATGTGGCTGTAATTAGACAAAAAATGAAAAGCCCTCAAGGTACGGTGCGAAGATTAATTATTCGATTAGTTTTCGCTTGTATCATATTGGGACTATTCGTTTGGCAAGCTAGTGCCGCAGTGTTGCCACAAGACCGTTCTGACGCTATGTATCATTCCTATGAAGGAGGAGGAATTTCAATCGATGGACCTTCAATATTGTTGCGCAAAAAAATTGGAAACAAGGTTTCTGTTTCTGCCAACTATTATGTTGATACGATTTCTGGAGCCTCCATTGACGTGTTAGCAACGGCTAGCCCCTATTCAGAAGAACGCACCGAAAATAGTGTAGGTGTTGATTTTCTTCATAATAAAACTCTGATGAGTGTGAACTACACATCTAGTTCAGAAAATGATTTTGAAGCCGAATCGTTTCATCTTGGTGTTAGCCAAGACTTTTTTGGCGACCTCACCACTTTAACCTTAGGATATTCCAAAGGAAATGATGAAGTGGGTAAAACTGGAGACGATAGTTTTCTAGAATTAGCTGAGCGACACAATTATCAAATCGGGATCACTCAGGTTATTACCAAAAATATGATACTAGGGCTAAGTGTCGAAAATATATCTGACCAAGGATTTTTGAATAATCCTTATCGTTCAGTGCGATTTTTGGATCCAAATACCGAGCGTGGATATAGTTTTGAATCAGAACTCTATCCTAATACTCGCAAAAGCAATGCGGCAGCAATTACAGCTAATTACTACTTGCCCTATAGAGCCTCTGTATATGGCGAAGCCAAAATCTTTTCAGACTCGTGGGGTATTCAAGCCAATACCTATAAATTGGGTTACATTCATACCTTTGGTGATGACTGGATTGTGGAGTTAAGAGCACGCCATTACCAACAAGACAAAGCAGACTTTTATCAAGACTTATATACGCGCAGCGCTGAATTTAACTTTCGTGCTCGGGACAAAGAAATGAGCACTTTCAACAATTTATCCCTTGGTTTGAGTGTGAGTTATGAATTTCAATTTTCAACTGACAGTTTATTGAAAAAAAGCACCCTGAATCTAGATTTTGAGCACGTGAATTTTGATTATGATGATTTTAGAAACGTATTAAGCAACGCATCAACCGAAGTTGTCCCGGTTGGAACTGAGCCGCTTTATCAGTTTTCTGCCAATATTACCCGTTTGTACCTGTCCATATTTTACTAATGAACCTTGATTATGCGCAGGTTATAGGAAACCCAATACTATGAAACTTAATTATCCACAGTTAGCAAAATCTACACTTTTTGATAGCTTGTCTTTGCTACTCGTTATCTTGCTTTTGGTTTTCAGTTTGCAGCTCAATGCGCAACAGAATAAGGCGGCAGATCAAAGCGTCATAGCACAACAACTGCAGCAATTAAAAAAGGAAGTGGTTGCCTTAAATCGAGATTTATTCGTTTTAGAAGAGGATTTATTGTTCCCATCAAGTACTCAAGTGGTTGTGTATCTTTCGATGGACGTGGGCACTTATTTCAACTTAGATGCAGTTGAATTGCGAATTGACGACAAAGTGGTGAGTTATCATCTATATACCGAAAAACAAATTCAAGCTTTGTTTAAAGGTGGTGTGCAAAAATTACATATCGATAATTTGGCTCAAGGCGAACATCAACTTAGTGCTTTTTTTATCGGCAAAGGGCCACAAGATAGAGAATATAAACGTGCTACTAGTCTCACTTTCTCTAAGACTGCTGAAGCCAAATCTTTGGAAATAAGCATTATTGATTCGAGCGTAAAACAGCAACCTATTTTTGAGGCGGTTGAATTATAATATGCTGAACTGGATTGGCGTCTTAATTTGTTGTGTTGCTTTGCTAGTCAGTAATCAAGCTAGTGGGCAACTAAACGGCGCTGTTAATCCTCCTAGCCCTATACAGTTACAAAAAGCCTACCAACAGGTTTTGTATGAATATTATCAGGGGAATTTTGGCCTCGCCTTAACTCAAATGGCGATTTTAGAACAAAAATTTCCCAACGGTTTGACCCAGCTCCCATCGTTTTTGAGTGCTAATCAAGTAGAGCCAGAGCTTCTCAAAGGGGGAATGAGTTTAGCTTACGGGTTAGATAACCAAGCAGCCGACATTTTTCAACGTTTATTACAAAACAATACCGCCCCCAAAATCACCGCTTTTGCTTGGTTATTGTTAGGTAAAACCTATTATCAAAAAAATCAATTTGCAGCAGCAGCTCAAGCTTTACAAAACATACCTCAACAAGATGCAGTCACACATTTTGAGGTATCTGTGCGTGATAATTGGCTCTACATGCAATCGCAACTCCACGATTTCTTGTTAGATCAAGAAACAACCAGTACTAATACACAGTGGTTAGAGCAGTTATCTTCAGATTCAATATATCGACACTACGTGCAATACAACCAAGCCTTAGGACTATTGCAAGCGGGTAAAACACAACAGGCCATAAGTCGATTAACTGCCCTAGTGAATAACAACAACAGTTTTGTGCGTCGCTGGATGGGGTGGGCGGATCCAATATTTAATCATGATAGCGATCCCAATTTGACTGCTGAGCGCGATGCTATTGGCGACCGAGCAAACTTAACACTAGGTTATACTCTGTTGCAAAACGACGAACCCCATGAAGCCTTTAGGGTGTTCCAAAAAATTCGCACCCAAGGCTTAGACACTCAGGCTGCGTTACTTGGATACGGCTGGGCTGCTGCTAAAAAGGATGAATTACAATCGGCTTTAGCTGTGTGGCAACGACTGATTTTGTTGCCACAAAATAATGAATACACCTTGGAGGCCTTTTTAGCTAGTGCCTATGCTTATGAAAAAGCCTTTGCTCCTCAGCAATCACTGCAAGTATTACGATTAGGAATCAATCGCTTCGAACAGGCTTTAACCGACCTTAATCATGCGGAGCAACAGGTACAACAACAGTTATTTATCTTGGGTTTATTACCCGATGCTAAAAGTCGTTCTGAACAGACTGATGTTGTAAGCCAATCCCTCATAGACAAAGGCCGACAATTTAACACCGTAGAACTGTTTAACTCTGTTGCGGTTAGTCGCGAGTTTAGGGCTGGGCTATCGGCACTTGAAGATAACAAAGGCATACAAAAACAATTGTACGATTGGCAACAACGTATGCAGCAATATCACTTGATGCTTAACGAAAGGCAAGCAGAGCGGTCTAAACGAGCTCAACAAACGTTACAAAACCGTACATTGGAACAATTGACTGAATTACAAACTCAGCGTGAAGCGCTAGCACAGCAAGTGGCATCGGCAAAGGATCAGAAAAATGCCCACATTTTGATGAATCAGCAAAGCCAACAATGGTTATTTAGAGTGGGAAGAGCCCAAAAAAGTATAGAAAAAATTGCTCAGCTAAAGCAACAACTAGGACAGAAACCTCTGGATGATAGTTATCATAAACGGGTCAAACGTGTAGCAGGTAGAATAACTTGGCAAACGAGTGAAGCCCATGCAGCTAATCTATGGCAAGCCCAAAAAGCCTTGAATCAACTCGATGATGAAATTGCTAAAGCCCAAATACGTCAACAGCAACTATTACAACAACTCGCATTGCAACCAGAGTTTACTCAACAAAGACAAAGAGTCAGCGGCCTGGCACAACGTATCAGTGCTGAAGTCACTAAAAGTACACAGTTACAAAATGTACTAGTTAGCCAATTGTCAGATACTTTTGTACGGGCGATACAAGAGCATAAACAAAAGATCGCTGATTATATTTTGCAAGCGCAATTGGCTATGGTGAGATTGAGAGATCAGGCCTTACAAAAAGACAACAACAGCTCGACTAAAACAGATGAAGCGACCTCTGTTGAGGAGGAGCAATTATGAGCTTAGGACTATATTCTTTGAGTTTGTTAGGTCTGGTGCTATTTTTGTGCGGTTGCGGAACGTTGTCTGATAAAGATACACCACAACAGCAGCCTACCGCCAATCAAACAATTGCAGACCTATATTTCGCACCATTACCCTTAGATCACACACCTTTAGAACAACCTGAAACAAAATCTATGCGTGATGCTTACAAAGTATTGCTTGAAATGGTGGGTGATCCGCAAACTAAACAAATAGTGCAATATAGATTGGCCGATTTAGAGGTTTTACTAGCGGAACAAATACAAGAAAACGGAATACCCATTGAGCCGTCATTAGATGGTGGTGAACAACCTAAACAAAACCCTCAAAAATTGTTTGAGGCTGCCATAGAACAATACCAGCACTTGTTGCAACAACATCCACACAATTCTGACAATGTAGAGGTTTTTTACCAACTCGCCAAAGCCTATGAACAACAGGGGCAAATGCAAGCTAGCTTGAATACATTACAGCAATTACTTCAACAATTTCCTGACAATGAATATCTTGCAGAAATTCACTTTAGACTCGGGGAGTTGGCATTTAATCGTGCTAACTATGAATTGGCAATTCATGAATACAATAAAGTATTGATTCAAGGGGAGCAAAATCCTTATTACGCTACTGCAGCTTATATGTTGGGATGGAGTTTTTTCAAAAATGAACAGCAAACAGACGCATTAAAAGCCTTTACAACTTTGCTTGATCATCAGTTGCCTAACGAAATTGTGGCACAGTCCATGTTGTCTCAGGTCGACAGCCAAAAACAAATCGACAGTTTAGCTGTAGGACAAAAACGCTTGGTCAAGGATACGATCCGTATTATGAGTTTGTTGTTTTCTTATCAAGATAACGAATACTCGACCCCAGCCGACAGTATTGCCGCACATTTTGCGAGAGTAAAAAGTAGGCACTATGAGTACGTGCTCTACGATGCATTAGCACAACATTATCTCAATCAAGATAGATACCTCGATAGCGCTAAAACCTTTAAAGCCTTTACTGAAGTTCATGGGGAGCATTTTCAGGCACCAATTTTTGCAGTGAAGCAAATTGACTCTTATATCTTAGGAGAATTCCCAAGCTTAGTGCTGCCTGCTAAACAACAATTTGTAACTCACTATGGAATTTCTGGAGAATACTGGCCTAAGTGGCCCCTCGTTTTGCAAGAACAAGTTGCACCTTTTTTAAACGAATACCTCCAAGAGTTGGCGCAATATGAGCATAGCCTTGGACAGGTGTTAGCCAGTAAGAGTCAAAAACAATCAGTCAACCCAAATAAAAAAGGAGTCTCTAAACCACAAGAGTTACAAGCACAGTCCACTCAAGCTTTATTGCGGGCTTCACAATGGTACCAAGAGTTTATATCGACGTTCCCCAAAGATCCGCAAACTCCAGAAGTAACTTACAGGTTAGGAGAAGCTTTATTTGAAGCGCAGCATTATGGCGAATCAATCAAAGCATTTGAAGACTATGCTTACCAGCATTTGCAGCCAAGTACTCATCAAAGTGATGTTCATCCCAAAGCGGCTGAAGCGGCTTACGCTGCTATTTTGGCTTATCAGAAAATACAATTACAAACACAAGGCGACCAATCTTGGTTAGATAAGCAGCTTATTGCTCAAGAAAAATTTGTGAGTACGTTTGCTGACGATCCTAGAGCAAGGGATATCCTGTATAACAGCATGCAACAACTCTTTGGTTTAAAGCGTTATGATTCAGCGATACATGCCGCACAAAAGTGGTTGGAGCGGCAACCTAATATTACTTCTGAAAAAAGTTTAGCCAGTTATTTAGTGATAGCACACAGTCAATTTGCACTACAACAATATGAATTAGGGGAAAGTAGCTACGAAAAAATCATTCAAATGTTGCCAAATAAAGATCCCCGCCTTGCAGATATCCGCGAGCGATTAGCCGCGAGTATTTACAAGCAAGGAGAGCAGAATGTAAAAAACAATTATTTGCCTCTAGCGGTGAATGATTTTTTAAGAGTCATAGCCAAAACACCTAACTCTAGCATTCGTGTCAGTGCACAATACGATGCCGCCAGTTATTTATTACAGATGCAACAATGGCAACAAGGCATAGATTTATTTGTCGACTTTAGACGACGTTTTCCTCACAACGATTTAACCAAAAATATTCAGTCACAACTAATATTGGCATATCAGCAAAATGAAAACTGGCAGCTGGCAGCGGATGAATTGTTGCTATTACATAAAACTAAACCACAAACTGAAGTAGGTAGGCAAGCTCTGTATGTAGCCGCTCAGTATTTGCACAAAATAGGGAATAGACAACAAGCTTTGGATGCGTATCGAACTTACGCTCATAGTTATGCACACCCTTTCGCCGAAGCGAATCAAGCCCGGTTTATTATGAGTGAGTTTTACCTTGAAAGTAATGAATACAGTAAACGTCGTTTTTGGCTCAAAAAGTTAATACAAGCTGATATTCAAGCGCAACAATCTACCGATATTGAAAGAGATACTCGTACTCGCTATTTAGCAGCAATGGCCTCAAGTGTTTTTGCTGACGACAAGTTGCGTGCCTTCAGAAAAATAAAACTCACTCAACCTCTAAAAGCCAGTTTAGCTAAGAAAAAAGCGGCGTTAAATGCCGCCCTTGAGGCTTACAACAAAACTTTGGGATACAAAGTTGAAGAGTTCAGCACCTTAGCTAATTTTAGTATTGCTGATATTTATCATCAACTTGCCAAAGACCTAATGGCTTCCAGTAAACCTAAAAATCTTAACTCCTTGGAGTTGGAGCAATATGAGTTATTGCTTGAGGAACAGGCTTATCCATTTGAAGAAAAGGCCATCAATATTCACGAAACCAACATCAAGCGTAGCTGGCAAGGTAGCTACGATGTTTGGGTCCAAAAGAGTTTTAGCGCCTTGCAAAAATTGCTCCCTGGGCGCTACAACAAACAAGAAAGAAACGCGGAGTTTATTGATGAGATTTACTAGTGTTGCGGTACTTGTATTGTTGGGGGGAGCCATATTGAGTAGCTGCAGTAGTTTGTCTCCGCAAAATCAAGCTGAGTCAATGGTCGAAACCACTCAAGCTGAGCCTGAATCTGAACCGCTAACAGCGTTGCAAACAAAGGTTAATGCTTTGCAACAACAAGTCAATTTATATAAAGAGCAGTCAAGTATCGATAACATTGATGCTCGGGTATTGACGCAATTTCAAGCCGCTGTAGCACTAAAACAGCAAGGTCACTTTATCCAAGCGCAACAACAACTTATTGCCTTGTCTGAACAACATCCAAATTATTCGGGCATATGGTTGCAACTGGCATTAATAAGCGGAGAACTCAACAAAGATAACGTCGAGGGTAAGCTTGGCGCAATGTCTAGCTACCTAAACAAAGCGACAACTGCTAACCCACTCAACTATCAAGCTCACAATGAATTAGCCTTAGTATTGCGGCAACAAGGTCAGTTTAACGAGGCCCTAAGGCACTATGAATTGGCGCTTAAAAGTTGGCCTGCATTTAGTACCGCCTATTTTAATCGAGGCATATTATACGACCTCTACTTAGGAGAAAAAACTTTAGCCTTGGCTGATTTTGAAGTTTATCAGGCGTTAACTAAAGACGAATCACGGCAATTGCAAGGTTGGATAATTGATTTGCAAAGGCAGATAAAACGCGCCGAACAAAATGAACAATCTGGAGCGACCTTATGAAACCGTCAAAAGGTTATACAAATGTTATGCGCCTAATACTATTAGTAGGGTTTATGGTTCAAAGTGTTGATGCACAAGAACCTGAAGTGATTAAGCTGCAAGAGACTATTCGTGGTAACCAAGAGCAACCAAAAGTATTAACCATAGTCCCATGGCAATCGCCCAAACCCAAAGAGGCTTTACCTAGTCAAATTATTGAACGCATCAATAAAAAGTTTATGCCACTACAACGGGGTGAACTAACGCGACAAATTCAAATTTTAAACATTAAAAGCATACCCCAACCTAAAGGTTAATACCTTTAGGTTGGGGGCGAAAATATATAGTGAATAGCACTTATAGTAGGAGTCAGTGATGAATTTTTTTGAAGTAGTAGTTCGGTTTTTTCAGGAAGGCGGGGCGTTCATGTTCCCCATAGCAATCGTTTTGGCGATTGGGTTAGCTATCGCTATTGAGCGTTATTTGTTTTTGAGTTTTTCAAAACGGGTGAATAAGAAAGCCTTCAAACAAATGGAGCCGCTACTCAATAATCATGACTACACGGGTGTATTAAGTTTTGCGAGTACCGATACTTCACCTATTAGCAGGATCATCGGGGCGGGAATGGCGCGTTTAAGTCATAGTCAAAGGCGCGAAGATATTGAGTACGCCATGGAAGAAGGCTTGATGGAAACTACGCCAAGGCTAGAAAGACGTACTGCTTATTTAGCCACCTTAGCCAATATCTCTACTTTGTTAGGATTGCTGGGCACTATTATTGGTTTGATTGCTGCATTTTCAGCTGTGGCTACCGCAGACCCTTCCGAAAAGGCCAGTTTGTTGTCGCAGAGTATTTCAGTGGCAATGAATACTACCGCTTTCGGTTTGATTGCGGCTATCCCATTGTTGGCGTTTCATTCTGTGCTGCAAACTAAAACCACTGAAATAATCGACAGTATGGAAATGGCTGGGGTGAAATGTTTGAACGCACTAATTGCACGCCAAGATTTAAGCAGTCATTCCCGCTCTACAGACACTAATCCGTAAATTTAAGTAACAGATGATTCTAGGTTTAGACGTAGGAATAAAATATGGCGACTAGAACAAAATTCGGTCGAAGTAGTCGAAAAATCAAAAAAGAAGCTGAGTTAGATATCACTTCTTTTATGAATTTGATGATAGTACTGGTGCCGGTGCTGCTAATGATGATGGTGTTTTCGCGGATTACCGTTTTAGAGCTAGCTTTGCCTCAGCTCAGTGAAGCAAGTCAATCGGAGATACCTGAAAAGGAGCAACGCTTAGAGCTGATTGTAAGGGCCAACAGTATTGCTGTTTATTATCCACAAGGTTATTTAGTTGAAAATATAGCAGTTACCGAAAATGGTTATGATTATGCTGCTTTACAGTTAGTGCTTAGGCGAATAAAACAGACTCTGATCAATAAAAACATAGATAAAAAAGCAGCCACGTTATTGTTAGAAGAAAATACTCCATATCAAGTCATAGTTGCACTTATGGATACCACACGTTCTTATCAAGATGTGTTAATTGCATCGGTAGTGGATGCAGAGCTTTTCCCTGAAATTTCGCTAGGTGATGCGCCAATTGTTGTTAACGATGCCGATTCCACTGACGCTGCTGGGGGCTTAAAATGAAACAATCAGCTAGGTCTCTACGCATGGCTCGCCACCATAAACGCATGGCAAAAGATTCAAAGCTCAGCTTAGTGTCATTAATGGATATCTTTACTATCTTGGTGTTTTTTTTAATGGTTAACGCATCCGACGTACAGGTTTTACACAATAGTAAAAGTGTTGAATTACCTGAATCGACAGCACAACAAGCAGCTAAAGAAACCTTGATTTTAATGGTTAACAATAATGATTTAATTCTTCAAGGACAAAAATTAGCCGATGTAACACAGATTCTAAATCAAAGTGAAGATGTCATCCCCGCTCTGGCTACTGAACTAGCCTATCAAGTTAATCGCGCTGCGAGCACCGGTGGAAAAACTGCCGATAGCGAGAATATGGAACGCGCTATTACCATTATGGGCGACAAGAACATTCCTTATGTGTTGTTAAAACGCATTATGCAGACCTGCGCGCAAGCTGGTTTTAGCAACATCTCTTTAGCTGTGGAAGGCCAAGAGTCCGCTGCTTCACTTCGCGAAAACGCGCCGCCTGATAACTCAAGTATGCAAGGGCAACCGCTATGAATAATATTGCCAGCATAAATGTCAGTACTGCTGTCAGCAAGATTCCGGCTCCCAGTGCATTTATAACCGTATTGCCATGGTCTTCCAGTGAAACAGAAAATCTACGATTTAAACGCATCACCGCTGTCGTGTTGTGCTTTACCTTGGCCTTTGCGGCGATAGTGAAATGGCAAGAATTGCCGGAACGTCCTCGAGCTGAAAAAGAAAAAGTCCCGGCACAATTGACACGTTTAATGACGCCTAGAAAAGTTGAACCACCTAAACCTATTCCTAAACCCAAACCAGAAATCACCCAACCTTTGCCGGAAAAACCAATAGTCGAAAAAGTAAAAGTGGTGCCGCCTAAACCAGAAGCGCCAAAACCACCCAAACAAGCGACACCTAAACCCGTGAAAGTCAAAGTGCCGACAAAAGCGGAAATTACTGAGAAGGCTAAAACCAAAGCTAAACAATCCGGCTTGTTAGCGTTTCAAGATGACCTTGCAAGCATGCGCGACAATTCAAGTTTAAATAACTTAGCTGATACCGACACCATAAAAGGAGCCGGAGCCAGTAATCAAACTCAACGCAAATTTATTGGTGCAAAGGTGGCAAGCAGCAGTGGTGGCGTCGACACCAGTAAATTAACCACTGACATAGGTTCTCGGGGCGAATTAGCCGGTCGCAAGAACACAGAATATGTGGCTCCCAATGAGGGGCTTGCTTCATTAGCTGCAAAACAAACTGTGACTGAGGATAGCGTGTTAGGCAGTCGAGAAACACAGTCAATTCGTAAAGTATTAGATGCAAATAAGGGGGCTATTTATGCAATTTATCGTAAAGCTTTACGCTCAGATCCAAGTTTGCAAGGCAAGTTAACGGTTAAATTACAAATAGATCCAGACGGTTCAGTTTCTAAAGTGGAGTTGGTTTTCAGTGAATTAGATTCGCTAGATGTGGAGAAAAAACTAATGAATAGAATACGCTTAATTAATTTTGGTGAGCAAGCCGTGACACAAACCATACTCGACTATTCATTTAATTTTTTGCCCTTCTAGAAGCATTTTTAAAGGTATGGCTAAGGCTTAAATTTGCTAATACTTAAATTAAATGCCAGATAGTTAAGCTAAATTGTGCGCCTTGTGCAAATGCCATAGTCGTAATATATTGTAATTTACAAGTTATTTACTTTTTCAGGAACCACAGTGCAATTAATACTTACTCCATTAATAAGTTGTCATTTGTGTTTTTCGTAATAAAGAAATTATCTATTAAGCTGGGCTGTGTTCTGGTGATGTCATTATTCATAACGACTAGCAACGCGTCCATTGAAATTATTAAACATGTCAGTTCCAAACAGTATCGTGACCAACAAAAAACCTACTATGTTGCATTACTTCAACTAGCCATAGATAAAGCCGAACATAAATTTGGCCCTGCTAGTTTGCAACATTTGGGGACCTCTATGGTGTATCAACGAAAACTAATGAGCCTAAACAACGGAGAGCTTGATGTGATGTGGACAGTCACATCAAAACAAAGGGAACAAGAATTATTGCCGATTATGATCCCAATATTAAAGGGGCTTATTGGTTATCGCGTGATGGTGATTCAAGATAATAAACAACAGGAATTCACCCGCACACAGAGTATTCAGAAAATCAAAGATATGGTCGCAATACAAGGCACAGACTGGGCGGATACCGATGTATTGCGAGCAAACGGTTTCCAGGTAGAAACTTCAAATTGGTCCAATAGTTTTTACACTAGCCTAAGTAAAGGGCACTATGATTATTTTCCTAGGTCTATTTTAGAGCCTTGGGCTGAGTTGAAAAAACTTCAATTCAAAAATCTAGTGGTTGAAAGTAACCATCTACTTTATTACCCCGCAGCCATGTATTTTTTTGTTCAAAAAGATAATAAATCCTTAGCCCAGCGCTTAGAGTATGGTTTGAACCAAGCCATTGAAGACGGTAGTTTTGACCAGCTTTTTTATAACTATCCAGCACATAAAGTAGCCTTGTCGAGGGGGAAAATTGGCTCTAGGGTCATTCATACACTTTCAAATCCGTTTCTACCACAATCAGCGCCTTTGGCTGATACACGTTTATGGCATCAGATTCATTAATACCAGCAGTTCCCCAGCAGCGATAATTGTTTCAGAATTGTGATTGTATCTAATCTACAACCTGCGTAAAATCCGCCGCGGAGTTGGCCAGACAATCGCCGTTTAGTTTTCATTCGTGAATTTCTAAAGGGAGGAAAGTCCGGGCTCCATAGGGCAGGGTGCCAGGTAACGCCTGGGCGGCGTGAGCCGACGACAAGTGCAGCAGAGAGAAGACCGCCATTTTGTTATTCGTAACAATTCGGTAAGGGTGAAAGGGTGCGGTAAGAGCGCACCGCGTTGCTGGCAACAGTATACGGCAAGGTAAACTCCACCCGGAGCAAGACCAAATAGGATCTCATATGGCGTGGCCCACGTTGAGATCGGGTGTGTTGCTGGAGCCAGTGAGCGATTGCTGGCCTAGATGAATGATTGTCGCGGTTTGTTTTCGAACAAGCTTCACAGAACCCGGCTTATAGGGCAGCTCCGTCTCACCCAATAAAATCTTTTTTTATCAATGAGTTAGAGATTTTATTTGGGTGGGTTTTTAAGCCAAGACTTGTATTTGGTACACATTTTGGCACACACAAAGCCTATTAAGGTTCCTTATACGATCGTAAGAAAGGGTTGTTACTATTTAAATATTCGTAATAAATCCTCGTTAATTCGCATATCTCTCAAAGTAAAGTGTGTGTATACAGCACTTAAGATAATCAATATATTATTACCTTCATTTAACGCTAGGGAAAATCTATCAAAAATGGGCAATGATGAGATCACACAAAGGATTGTAAATATAAAAAGAGATATCTTGAACAGTGGTATTGCTATTTTGGATTTAGAAAGTACAGAAGCTAAGACTCTTTCAAGAGAATATGAAAGTTATTATCTATCGTCGTTATTTGAACACCAGAATTATACGCAGTTACCTAGCAATATTCAGGGAGTTAAGGAGCCACCAGCAACTAAGCCGATTTTAGAATATAAACTAGATCGATTGTACGGTTCAAAAATTAATCCTCCTCAACAAGCTAAATTGTTTTGCGATAGGCTTGCTAGAGCCATTATGGAAAAAACAGATGATGAGGATTGGGAGCCATTAGACGTAGGTCTTGAGTTGGCTAAAGCTGAGGAAAAATTAACGGGTATATACTCGCAAGCGTTTAGACTAAGGAAGCTAATAGAGTCTGGCTCAATAGAAGAAGCAAAGGAGTTGCTGGATTCAATCCAAGGTAAGCCCAAACAACGAGTTGATAAAGTCTTTGAGGAACCTGATTTAAACCCTCTATCTGATTACATGGAAGGATTTTTAGAAGCTGGGAAACAAGGGAAATTGAGTCCAGTTAAAGGCGAAAAAAGAGCTGCATGGACGTCAAAGATACTTAGAGATAATGAGTATATAGGCAAGGTAGTGTCCCTTCATCTAGGTTCAATCCCGTTAAATAAAATTACTGGTAAGGAGTTGGATGACTTCTTTCGGGATGTTGTGGAAAATATGCCCCTTGGAAATATCAAACCTTTCAATGTAATGATTATCGAGGAAAGGTACAACGCAGCTATAGACGGTAATGTTAATGATGATTTAAGCATATCCGGCACAGCTATTAAGAACTATAAGAAACTATTACAGTCATTTTTTCGGTACGTTATGGACGAACATATTTTAGATGTCAGTCCTCTGACTAAAATGCGACGTGAAATTAGTGGCAAGAAGGGAGTTAGGGGAGCTTTTACGCTAAAGCAAGTGAAGCAGATAGTAGCGTACTGTAAAGAACAAAGTGATGTTAACAAGAAGTGGCCAGTCCTAGTAATGTCACATACAGGTATGCGTAATGGTGAGATTATGCAGCTTCGGAAAACTGATATTCGTGAAGAGGATGGCTATTGGTACATTATGGTTACTGATGAGAATGGTCAAGTTAAGACGAAAGATTCGGTTAGGAGGGTACCCATACATAGCGAGCTAATTTCAATGGGCTTCATTGAGTTTGTGAAAGAGTCAGGAGATAAACTGTTTTCTGAAAATAGTAAGTTCCTAACCAGATTCTACTCCAATAATATCAAGCCTAACTTAAGCATTGCAGACGAAACCGATTCGAATAAATCTCTATCACTTTACAGTTTAAGGCACTTTGTAGCGACTGAACTTACAACACAAGGGACAAATGAGACCACCACTCAACAAATTATCGGACATAGTAAGAGGCAAAACACGTTGAACAAATACTATATGGATGCAATAGCTCTACCCGCTTTGAGTAAGGCCATTGAGCGAATAAAATTAGACTAGGGGATTTATTTATCTGGCTCTTTTACAATTTAGATTTCATTGGTATTCTTTTCTTTGCTCTGTAATTATCATTTTAGAAGTGATAAGTAACTTTATAAGCAGGTAAGTTATTAAACATCCGTTTTAAGGTGCTTGAGAGGCTCTGTGAGAGGATATCTCCCTATGACCCTAGCTACCCTATTGCTTCTGTCTGGTGGCTCTTAAAGTGCCGATTAGGAGTTATTTTCAATTTAAG
Organism: Paraglaciecola arctica; assembly: GCF_018861065.1. Lineage (GTDB taxonomy): Bacteria > Pseudomonadota > Gammaproteobacteria > Enterobacterales > Alteromonadaceae > Paraglaciecola > Paraglaciecola arctica_B. Next base: position 501,479 of record NZ_JAHKQO010000036.1, on the reverse strand, counting down.
TCTTAAATAATTTATTCTTATTCTTATTCTTATATGTTTCTTTGAATAACCTCGCTAAGTCTAAAGCATCTTTGGCATATTCTTCGAGATAACTGTTCTCTTTCTTTTTTCTCTCGACAAGTAGTTCAGGAAATTTAAATTCATAGTTTGCCTCCTTTTCAAATGATTTAATCAGCACTTTCTTGAGCTCATCACCATACTGTTCTTGAATAACAAAACTATCGTGTACAGGTAACACAGGAATATTTTTATTTGCAAAATGCGAGATAACATCAACACAGACGTTTGACTCCAGCATACTTAATTCCTTCCATGCACAATTATAGAACCAGTCTTGTAAGTTTTTGTGTTTATTCTCAAGCTCTTCAACTATCGTTCTTGCTTTAACTCCTTCGGGAAGTATATATTTTAAGCGTTTTTTACTTATTTCCCGTGCAATAGCTTTGACTGCACTGTCTTGAGATTCACCGTTGAGCATGCAAAGAAAAGCAAGTTTTACTAGATCTCGTAATTTTTTAATTTTAGTGTCTAGACAATTAACATCATATGCTTTTCTTTTTTGTTCTGCTGATTTGGTAACATCCCATCCACTCTGAGCATAAGCAAGAGCAGGAAACGCAGAGCAAATATCATATTCAACGGTATTATCTCCGTTTATTCTTATGAATTGTCTATACTCTCTCTTGACTGATTGCCAAATTGGACCATGTATCCTGCCATAATGCTCCGTAGCTGTTTCGGCTTCACTTTTGAAGAGCCTAACTAACCTTTTCTCAAATATGTAAATGTTATTGCTGCCAATTTGAATCGAACTAGCGGCAAGTAATGTATTCATCTTGTTAAGAGTTTCTAATCCATACCCCTTTGCTTTTTCTTCATCCATATCCTCGTACCAGCCATATTGATTTTCAATACGAATTGGCCAGACCTTAGCTCCAATCTTATCAATGCTTATATGATGCTCTTTGAGGAAAGTAATTAGCTTTGGTTTTGCTCTTAATTTAGTTGAGTGTCCGAGAAACCCTTTCTGCTTTTCTAATAATTCGTGATTTTGAAGCTCATTAACGATCTCACCTAAAATGCTACCGTTGACTTTCAATAAATGATACTGCTCTCTTTTTGTATTACCTGCTCCAGTCCTACTAAGAAAAATACCTATACTTCCTTCTCCATTAGTAAGTTTGTATCTAACTAATAAATCTATTAACAAAACTTTAATAGCATAGGTTCTACGATTATTTGTTAATTCTTTAAGTGAATACTCTCTTACTAGGTTCTTGACGGCTAAATTTAGCTCTTCACTTTCCTTGTAATTGTGCTTATACAGAGACCTAGATAGCTCTTCATCAATCCACTTGTGTTTTAGTAAAATAGCCAAAGTAGAAGGTGGCATAGAGGGTTTAAAAACCATTAGCTAATTCCTTAAAGATAAACAATAGTTAAGTAAGATAACTACCAAAGAATGTCTCATTCAATACTATTATATTGTATTATTATTCTCATATGTGGACGTTTTTCTATATATCATTGAAAAATAAGGATTTAACTAGACCTTGTTTGTTTAACAAATGAATAAAGTAACGTATCTAAATTGCTAAATAAAAAAAAGAACTTAATAATAACGTAAGTAATTGATTATAAACGACTTTGCTTTTGTTTTAATGGATTAACCTGTATAGTTTTAGTAATAGTTTGTTGTTATAACTCTATATGATGATATCCACCTATGACCAAGTACCCGCTGCTTAAGTGTTAAAGTCTCTTAGGGTTTGTTGTAGACGCTTTTATGGTGTTAGTTATATTAGAAATAAAATATCTCCCCCCCAATAGTGCTACTTGAATAAGAACTACAATACGAACCTCAGATAGTCTTTACAAAGGCTTTAATAGAAAACACACCTATTTTAGAAAAACTCCTCTGTAGCCCTTTAAAAATCACTTCGTGTATGATTAACAACAACATGGTAAATCAACATGTAATAAAAGAAGATAAAAAGATTAAAAAGAAGTACTACTTAAGTATACTACTAGAGTAGTTACTAATAGGGTTCTATTTCTCAAGAAAAGAAAAACAAAGAGAAATAGGATTAACTACAGTAGTTACTACTAGAATATTATCCACTTGAGTATAAATATTAAGCACTTCTTTTCTTTCTTGTGCTTGCCTTGGCTGCTCAAGTTGATAAAAAAGAATACACCAAGAGTCATTAAAGCTCTGATTGGCTGTATTGCTTAACAAGTCCCTCCCCAAACAAATAAATACCTAAAATATAGATTATTACATGAAAATACCTAACCTACATCTGTAGCAGGCAACTAAATGCCCTCAGAGTCTCTGTATGGCTTCTCACTGGACTATCTCCCTACAACCTAAGCTAACCTACAAGTTAACAATGGAGTCTCTTATAATGCCATACAGGAGCTTATGTGGTATTCAGTGTAGTCGAATAAAGTATTCCCCCAAAGAGTACAAGTTCGAATAAGTAACTACAAATGTAATTTTCTATTTAGGGCACTCCCTAAAAGAAGGGTTACTTATATGCCTCTAAAGATTGCTATAGCACCCTAAAGAGAGTATTATCTTTTACTCTAGACTCTAAAGAGAATTAAATCAGCCAATGACCACTTACATTTATTCACGAACCAGTACTAATGAACAGAACGTAGCACAGCAAGCTGAGTACCTAGCTGGCAAACACACACATGACTTCTCAGTGACTGAGCAGTTCACAGGCACCACTACAGATAGACCTAAATTTCAAAAGCTGATTAATCAATTAGTTAATGGGGATAGATTAATAGTTAGAGAGGTAAGTAGGATTGGAAGAAACACCTCCGAAGTGCTAGAGGTTGCTACCCAGTTAAAATCTAAAGGCGTTAGGTTAGTTATAGATAATTTGGGAGTTGATCTGGATACGCCTGCTGGTGAACTGGTATTCACAATATTAGCTGCTACTGCAAAGATGGAAAAAGACCTACTACTGGAACGTCAGGCAATAGGAATAGCTCGTGCCAAAGCAGAAGGCAAATATACTGGCAGGAAAGCGCTAGATCCTACTGTAATCAAAACAGCTAAAGATCTTATCGCTGGTGGAATGTCTAAGTCGGCTACAGCCCACCAACTCAAGATAGGGGAGTCTACTCTGTATCGATACTTAAAAGCTTAGCTATCTAAATCTAACGAGTGGAGTGCAACAGTCTATAGATACCGCTGAACAAAGGAACATTCAAAAAGATTTTAATTTTAACTTTGGTCGTCTATAGTCTGAAAACAATATATACAGGGAAATAGTGTAATGTTTAGTCTACTGAATTTTTTATTTAAAGATCCTCGGGTTCAAAGGGTTGAAGACAATATAAAGCGTATCCACAAAATGAGGGTTGAACCGGAATTGAATATTCTAATGCTCAAATACAAATATAGGCGTTGTCCGGAGATACTAAAAGAGATGATTGCAATCGCTACCGAACATGAATTTGAACATCATATGTATAATGGATTAACCTTAACACTTGATGAGAATAATAATTACATAGTGATTGATTAATAACAAAAAGGTGTTGGAACAAAGCTGAGATTTCGGTGCTTGTGTATAGCCAAATACTTGTACCGTCATGGTTTAATATTATGACTCGGATAGATATTTTAGAAAAATACAGAAGTCCTCTAAAGGCTAGCCACCAGCTGTTAAACACCGGTCTTGTAAAATAGGTGGTTTTAACTATCAATTTTATTTTTCTGGTGTATTTTTTGCTGTACAGTAATCACTCGGTGTTTTAACGGATGCCTTCCTAAATTATTAGTGAAGGGTTAATAAGGAAATTAAAATGAAATTGAAAGTTTTACAGGTTGTCCTTTTAAGTTGTGTATTGATCGTTAGTAGATTCGCTAATGCAGGCTTAATAGTTATGGGCGATGTTAATATAATCTCTAGCTCCAATGTGATAAGCCAAAGTGGGAACCAATCGTTATTCTCTAACATATTAGGGGGTGACACGCAGGTTTTATTCAATACTCGAAATACCCCTGACCGCTCTTTCCCTTACAGCACTAATCTTCGAACGTATTATGATGGTATTGCCGGTGTTAACACATCATCAACAGGCAGTTCGATAACTTCTGCTTTGATATCCACATATGGCTTACTTGTTTTAGATTTTGGTTTTGGCGATTCTCCACCACCACTCTCTACACAGGAGGCGGCAGCAGTATTGAGCTTTATTAACGCAGGCAATAACGTTCTCTTTTTTGGTGAAAATCTCGCCAGCGCAGGGGTAGCTAATTATAACAACATCCTAAACAGCATAGGGAGCTCAATACGATTCGCTGATGCCAAGACACCGGGGGGGTTCGAGATTTCGACGGAGGTTGCCCCCCATCATTTGACTTCCGGTGTTTCAAGCCTTAATTTCGGTTGGGCATCATACGTCACAGGGGGAACAGCCCTCGTAAAATATGATGGTCGTTCAATTGTGGCTTCGGAAGGTTCTTTTGAAAATATCGCCGCTTCCGTACCAGAGCCATCAACCCTTGCCATCTTCGCATTAGGCCTAATTGGTTTAGCAATACGTAGATTTAAGGTGTGAGTAACGGAACTACCTAACCTAAACCATTGCGCCGTAAACACAAACCCAACGCGAAGCCAAAAATGACAAGCGTTGGGAATTACTCTTAAATGTTTGTATGAAGTTAATAGGTTACTCCAGCCAAACCAATAATTTGCTTATCCATAAGCTCAGTAACACGGCCTTCCCACTTTTTGTATTCACCACTTTTAACCTGAAACACACCATAGCACTGCGTTGTTCCATTCTGAGTTTGTAAGCGAGATTTGTTTACGGATACAATTTTACCTTTTTCACCATCGCCCGAATCAATCCAACCTTGGAAGCTAGACACTTGCTTCTTACAATCAGGTCCATAATGAGCATATTGCTGATAAAAAGACTTACCCACTAAGAATGAGGCAAGTAATACACCTATACCCACTAATTTGATGATTATGCTTAACCATGTGTTTACTTGGTCTAAACTTGAGCTTTTGTCATTAGATTTTAACTCACTGACTTCGCTCTCTTGTTTCTGTATATCTTCCATTTATGTACTCCGTTAATCCCTAATAATATAGAAGTCTTAGTAACACACTCACTTCTACATACATTTGATTACAGCAATCTGCCATACAAACAGAATTAAAACACAAATCCAATTAAATGAATATTAGGGAAATGCTACTTTCTGGCCCTGCTTGCTGTGGGGGGCGGGTCAATAGCTGGTACACAAATGGTACACAAACTGGTACACAGTTCCTCTGAAATGCCCTACAATAAAGGCCTAAACCACTATTACAGCAACTAAAGGGTACTAGTCTCGGCTTATAGGCCAACTCCAACTAATTGTTTTAAAAGTGTTTATCTCTATTTTTGAGATTAAGTGCTACAAAAATTGCTACAGTAGAATAAGGGATCTTATTCTAGTTGTAGCTATTTTTCGTATCTATATTGTCGTAACGATTGTCGCGACAAATTAAAGGTTTTCCTATTTGTGTTCAGGTCACATCATAATTAATTTATCTGCCGTTATTCGCTAGCGTGCTTGCTGAGTATTTCTTGCATGACATTAACTAACTCACGGTTTTTGGCTTCGCTAAGCGCATCAGGATGTGGAGCAGCCCAATTACCTATATCGTTATCAAAATACTTACCGGTTTTACCTTCGAATTCATCGCTAAGTGCTGCTCGGGTTAATATATCTGCCCCAATTCCTAAGTCTTTTCCGTCTGAGCCGTAGGCTTCCTTGACCATTTTGCTACCGAGAAATGATGCTGGATTGATTGCAATAATAGAGGGCGCTTCCGCTCCTAGAGTCGCAGCTAGATGTACGGTCCACATGGTGATCGCCAATTTACTTTGGGCATAGGCGGCATTATCTGACAACATCTGTAAGCCCTTTAAGGCATCTAAACTAACGGGCGCTTGTGCAGCAGAAGATAAATTGATAACTCGTCCTGTTGAGTTGAAAAGTGGCATAAGTTGTTGTGTTAACACGAATGGCGCTAAAGTATTGACCACAAACCTAATATCAAGACCGGTATCAGTTATTGGATGAGGTATTTTAAATACACCAGCGTTGTTAATTAACACGTCAATTTTTGTATGTTGCTTTTTGACCGCCTCGGCAAAAGCTTGAACATCAGCCAATTTAGAAAAATCTGCAATATAGGTTTCGATATTGGCCTGACTATATAATTGCGAGAGACTGTGTTTGACTTGTTCTAATTTTTCTTGGTTGCGGCCATGTATCAACAAAGTGTGGCCCTTTGATATTAATTTTTTAGCCGCTTCAAAACCAATTCCGTCAGTGGCTCCTGTCAGTAAAATTGTTTTTTTCATCTTCTTAGTCCTATTCATTGAGATTGGGAAGCCGGCTTTTGGCAACTGTTGTACACGCTGCTTTTATGTCGACGCTGTGTGTTTAAATCGTTGTTTATAAACTGGCGTTTGCACTAGTACATACAGCATAGCTATATCGAAATGAGGAATAAATGCTCTTTGAATGGAATCAGAATTCCGATTTTGTAGATAATCAACTTTGGCAGAGCTGCTTTTTTGTTGGCCTTAGATCTAAGGCTGTCGAACAAAAATGTTAAAATTAACGGAGTGATGCAGCCCTTAGAGACCTAAAGGCTGCCAATTTATCGCTGAGTTATTTGATTACCCCTGAGTCCATGACAATTTGTGCCATCTCTTTAACTTTAGGGCTGGCTAATAAGCCAAACACATCACCTTTGTTTAACATGCGCGACAGTTCCGCGTCATTTGAAAGCTGCTTAAAGCGAGGATTTTGTTTGACTAGTTCAACACGTGCAAGTGTTGTCATAACTTCTTGAGTAACTCGCATTTTCACGGCGGTTTTGTCGGTTACATCAACATCACCTAAAACATTGGTTCCATCTAGAATACGCTGTACTGCTTGTTTATCGAGTACGGCGTTGATTTCTGGAGCAACCATTAATCCAAGTACATCCTTGTTATTTACCATACGTTTAATTTTACTACTGTTGACCAGTCGTTGCACATCTGGGTCATTCGAAAGGTCGATACCATCTTTGATACTACTAGCTGGATTCTTCAAGGCATAAGACGCTACCCCAACTAATTGTGGTGCCTCGGGGAATTGTTGGCTCAGCACTGTATCGATTGTGCCGCCCACTAGTTTTTGTGACCAATTGTTAACGAGGTTGTCTGCTGGTAATTCGCCTTGGGTTAACGCAGTGCTTGCCATATTGGCGATCCAGACCAAGCCCAATCCCACAAATACCCCCACTACACCATTGGTTATCGCACCGGGTATAGCCATTTTAGAGTCTTCATCAGTCCCCTTTCCTAGGATATGGAGTAGAATTCTTAATATGATAGAAATAACAATGGCGCTGACAATAAATATTGCAAAGGCTGCGATAAAATAGGCTGCAAGTCCTTCAAGTGGCGTTTTTTCACTGACTAAGGTTGCGCCTTTTGCTGCAAATTTGATGGCGATAAAATAGGCACCTATTAGGCTCGCAAAACGAGTCAATACTAAACCTAAACCAAGTCGGTAACCGCGGTAGATGAAATAAAGTAACACTATTGAGAAAATCGCAATGCCGATCATGTATTTTTCCTTTTAGGGCGAAAGTCGTATACTGGTAGTTTTTCAACACTATACTGGCAGATACCCCAAGACTAAAGCGCCTAATACAAATTATATCAATCAAAGTGCTTGATTAATCCTCATTAAATAGTATTTTATTTCACCTCTTTAAATTATTGTCGAATATTTTATTCTCAAGATAGTGATAAACATTTTTCTAGGTAAAAATACTACATGTATCTGAATCACCCACAGTTAACCCAACCTAATCCGTCTTTCTTTTTCAAACACAGTTCTATGATAAATAACATGTTTTTGGGAGCCTTAACAATAACCTTAGTTGCTTGTAGCGGTGATGATTCCAATAAGGGCGTAATCACCCCTCCTACTGATCAAACTAATTCGATTTTAGATTCAGAACTTAGAGCTATTATTGTTAAAAATGAGCTCACAGGTGACCCTAGTACTGATAGAGCAATACCTGACGTAGAGGAGCCTATGGCTCAGTTGGGAATGAAATTGTTTTTTACTAAGAGTTTAGGAGGGGATTTCGATTCCGCTTGTGTCACCTGTCATCATCCTATGTTAGGTGGTGGCGATGACTTGGCTTTGCCAATTGGAGTTGATGCAGAAGTAGTGGATTTATTAGGCCCTGGTCGTTTGCATAGAGTTGATGGTGATCACTTTGATGGTGGGCCAACGGTGCCTAGAAATTCGCCGACAACCTTTAATGTTGCTCTATGGGATGATTATTTGTTTCACGATGGCCGTGTTGAGAGTTTAGGGAAAACCCCAAAAATGGGTGGTAAAGATGGCTTAGGGATCCGTACTCCTGATGTTCCTTTTGCTAAAAATGATGATTACGCAGGCGACAATTTGGTGGTGGCTCAAGCCAGGTTTCCGGTCACTTCAGATGAAGAAATGAAAAATTTCAGTAATTTTGGAGGTACGGATAATCACCAAGTGAGAGAAAACTTAGAACAACGTTTGGGGGATTATGGTGATCCTTTAGGTGGTAAGTTGGCGGTTAATAACTGGTTAGCAGAATTTAGAGAAGGCTTTGCTAATCCTGATGCAAGTGCAGAAGAACTAATTACATTCGACAATATTGCAAAAGCCATTGGTGAATACGAAAGTTCACAGGTGTTTGTGGAAACGCCTTGGAAGGCGTATGTGCAAGGTGATGATTCGGCGATTAGCGATGTTGCGAAACGTGGTGCTAAGTTGTTTTTTGGTAATTATGTAGATGGCGGTGCAAATTGCAGCGCTTGTCATTTCGGCGACTTTTTTACTGACGAAGAATTTCATGTAATCGGTATGGCGCAGGTTGGTCGTGGCAAAGGTGATGGCGAACACGGTACTGAGGACTTTGGTCGATATAGGGAGTCAGGAGATGAAAAAGATAAATACGCATTTAGAACTCCCTCGTTAATCAATGTCACTGCAACAGGGCCATGGGGACATGCCGGAGCATCTGCAACATTAGAGCAAGCGATTCGCACTCATTTAGATCCCCAAGCAGAATTAAACAATTATGATTTTTCTCAATTACCTGCCGATGTTCAAGTCTACGATATGTTGGTTAATACCCAAAATGCAATTGACAAACTGGAGGCTAATAGAGCGCAAGGTATCACTAGCATTGAGCACTTTAGTTTAACCGATACTGAAATATCAGAGTTAGTGGCTTTTCTTGAAGCGCTCACGGATCCTTGTGTTGAAAACAGAGAATGTTTGAGTAAGTGGATCCCTGATGCAAGTGATAGTAATCCTGATTCTATGCGTCTTGATGCTATTGATAGCGATGGTAATTATTTATAGTCCATGTACAGAGCGTTTGATTCTTAAAAACTGAATCCTCTTTAGAGGTATTAGTAATTAAGACCAAAGGTTTTGGTGTTTGTTGATACTAAAATAACGATAGGGATTCCAAAAGCCTTGTTCATGATTCGGTAATTTTAGATCGTTAATTTCAGCCACGTGGACTTGATGTGTTTTTTCAAGGGTTTCTTTGGACACGCTTTCCAATTTTGATTGTACCTTGGCATAAAACAAATTGTTTTCTGGTAACAATCTGAAGTCTTTTGACTCAGTGCCGCTCTCACTCATATCTGTAACTTTTCGACACGTTGGGGTATCAGGCTGTTGTGGATTTAAGCGAGTGACTATTGCGAACGAATAGACAGGCATTTGGTCACTTGCCTGCTGACTTTTCACATATATAACGCCAAACCCCAAAGGAAAAGCCCCTACTAAGTTAACGAAACACAGGTTGGCATTGCCGCAGATAGCGCTGTGTATAGCGGAGTTATTCAAAATAGTTATTACTTTTGGTAGATCTTGAAAATCGTAGTCTGGCTTAGTAGACAAAACAAATGAGGAATAAATCTGAGGGATTTTGATTATATTTCCAATACTGTTTTTAGAGGGTTTGACTGCATCCGACAGCAAACCTAAGACAAATTTTAAACGATTATTCTGCTTTTTTTCAAAGCGTAATTTTTTATTGGGATCTTCTCCCTCATACACTGATATACCGATGCCATTAGAGATAAAATCCTGAGTCTGCTCGTGATTCATGATAAGCAATGGTATGCGAGTCTCCTTGTCCAACACTCTAAATTCGTCAATTGAACCGTCAGCGCCTTTTAATAATCGCTGTATTTCAACATGCTGCATACCTATGTCTTGGGTTATGGCTGCGATGATTACAGGCACTGCGACATCTAGCTGAAACTGCGTGTATTTATTAGGAACAGAGGAAAAACGGGTCTCGGGCTGATATCGAGCAACAATATAAGTATTAGATAATTTTTTTTCTAACAGCATTTTGTCTAACAAACGCAATGCCAATACTGCCTTATAAAGTGGTTTGTACAACTGGTGCATTTGCTTTCTGTTTTTGCCTTCTGAACTCGATAACATAAAAAGCGTGGCTAATAATTTGGCACTTTTGGTGTTGGTTTGTTGTTGATTGTTACCTTCCGCCAATTTTAAAATATTAATACAAATATTCGCGATACTCTTATAGCAATGTTGTCGTTTAAGTAGCTGTCTTTGTTTTTCGTCATTCAGTTCTTTTTGAAGTTTTTTAACTTGATTATGAGCTGCTGCACGTTTGGATTCAGGGGCGGCTTTTAGGTAATCCTGAGTACTTTGTAGGTTTTCTTGGCAAGCACGCAATACTCTCGCATTGGCATCAGATGATGTGAAATAAAGAGAGGCAAGTTCGAACAGTGAGTTCTTTTTTTCTGAATTATTTTGTATTTGCTTAACCAGTGTTTGAACTGAAGTGGTGTACTGCGAATCACTCAAAGTTGAAGGCATAATTCGATATCCGTAAAATAATGCTCGGTTTAGCCCTATCTACTTCACCTGAAGTAGCTCCTTAAAATGTACATAGTAGTAATATAGGATTGGTTTAGACATAACGCAATTGTTGTTAAATGTAGCCAAATTATACACTTGTGGTGTAGCGATGAGACTTATACTTTAGTTGAAGGAAGCTAAGTAAAATTTACAAAACGATTGTAAATAATGTCCTATGGATACAATCTCAAATTAAGATATTCAAAATCTCCTCGATTTAAAGATTCTAAGTTATTGATTATGAAGAAAAATGCAAACTCAATCCCTTGCTTCTGTTTTTGGAATGTTTTGTGCTTCCTAGTGGATGAGTTAATGATTGTTATTGAGGAGTAAACATGAAAAACACAATAATCGCAGTGGCATTATCAAGCGTTATAATTTCTGGATGTGCATCTAATGCTAACAACGCCCAAAAAGGTGCTGGAATCGGCGCTGTACTTGGAGCGTTAGCTGGTAAAGGTACCGGTGATAACGATAAGAGCCGTTATGTATGGGGCGCTGCTTTAGGGGCATTAGCAGGTGGCGCAATTGGTAACTACATGGACAAACAAGAGCAGGAGTTTCGCGAAGAATTAGCAGACAGTGGTGTTGAAGTGTATCGGGAAGGAGACAATATACGCTTATCGATTCCAGGTAATATCACTTTTGCTAATGACAGTGCCTCTCTGGTAACCGGATTTTATCCGGTACTAGAGGACGTCGCGAAAGTGCTCAACCGTTACGATAAAACCAAGTTAAGCATTGAAGGTCATACCGATTCTGTGGGAGACAAAAACTACAATACTCAACTTTCAATGCAACGAGCTAATAGTGTCGCAAATTATTTGCAGGGTACAAACGTAGATACCAGCCGATTACAAACCCTTGGCATGGGCGAGAGTCAACCCATAGCAAGTAACGATAGCGCACAAGGGCGACAAGAAAATAGACGAGTAGAGCTAAGGGTTATTCCTTTACAAGGTTAATTAGTCACTAAAAAAATCAAGAAAGCTGTCCTAGGACAGCTTTCTTGATTGAGATAACACATTATTATTCGGAAACTTTATGCGGTACCCGCCCCATTTCGTCAAGCTGTTGTCCTTTTACCCACATCGACAATTTTCTGCATAACACATAAAAAATAGGTGTAAATACTAATCCAAAAAACGTCACGCCCAACATGCCACTAAATACTGTAACCCCCAACGCTTGGCGCATTTCAGCTCCCGCGCCAGTAGCAATAGCAAGAGGAATAACACCGAGAATAAAGGCAAAAGAGGTCATAAGAATAGGGCGAAGCCTTAGTTTAGCTGCTTCAACCGCTGCCTCGTGTAAGGGTTTACCTTGTTGTTCTAAATGCCGGGCAAACTCAACAATCAAAATTGCGTTTTTACTGGCAAGTCCGACTAAAACAATTAAACCGACTTGGGTTAGGATGTTGTTATCCATGCCCATTATCCATACCCCAGTTATTGCACTGAGCAAACACATAGGCACAATTAGAATGACCGACAAAGGTAAAGTCCAGCTTTCGTACAAGGCTACAAGTAGCAGATACACAAAAATAACCGCCATGATAAAGGCAATGATCGCTGAGTTACCGGCAATTTGTTGTTGGTAGGCGAGTTCTGTCCATTCGAAACCAATGCCATCAGGTAATATTTCTGCAGCAAGTTGTTCCATACTCGCAATGGCTTCACCCGAGCTAAACCCAGGTGACGTGTTACCTAACAGGTCTGCCGCTGGATACAAATTGTATCTAGGAACCCGAGAAGGACCAGATTGATATTTGAATGTCACCACTGAACTGAGTGGCACCATATCTCCAGAAAAGTTTTTAACTTTAATCCGGCCGATATCTTCTGGTGTCATTCTAAAAGGAGAATCAGCTTGTGCCGTTACTCTAAAGGTTCTACCTAAGTAGCTGAAATCATTTACAAAGGAACTGCCTAAATATATTTCTAAGGCGCTAAATACCTCTGATACTGGCACCCCTAAACGTTCAACCCGTTCTCTGTCTATATCAACATATAGTTGCGGAGTATTGGTTTCGAATAAGCTAAACACAGCTTGAGTAGCAGGAGCTTGATTCGCAGCCCCCGCTAACTGCCACATTGCCTGCTCTAAAACCGGTAGGCCGCGTCCGGCCCTGTCTTCTATCATCATTTTAAAGCCACCGCCATTACCAATACCACGTACTGATGGTGGGGGGATCACTACCACAAACGCTTCTTTTATTTGTGCCATTTGAGCACGTACGTCTGCTAATATTTGCTCGAAAGTCAAACCCTTTGCGGAGCGATCTTCAAAATGGTCCATCATAGTGAATATAGCCGCGGAATTTGACGCATTGGTAAAAGTCGCACCGGAAAAGCCTGCAAAACCTACAGAAGTGCGAATACCGTCAATTTTTAACAATCTACTTACTGCATCTTTTACCACATCGTCAGTTCTCGACAAAGAGGCGCCAGCAGGCAATTGCACGCTAACAATTAAGTATCCCTGATCTTGAGCAGGGATAAAACCTTGGGGAACAGAAGTAAATACATAGCCTGCCATTACCATTAACCCGATATAGGCCAATGACATGAGTGCTCCTAAACGTATGAGTCGTTTTGTTAACCTTCCGTATAGTTCTGATGTTTTATCCATTGTACGGTTAAAAACATCGCCTAAACGAGTTAACACACCTTTTTTGCCTTGGTTTTCTTGGTGTGGTTTGAGCAATACCGCTGACAACGCTGGGCTAAGAATTAAAGAAACTGATACGGAAATAAGGGTAGCTACGGCTATGGTAATCCCAAACTGACTATAAAACTGTCCAGAAATACCCCCTACAAAAGCGGTAGGTAAAAATACGGCTACCAATACCAAACCAATCGCCATAACAGCGCCGCCTACTTCTCGCATGGTTTCGCGAGCTGCTTGTATGGGTTTTTGGCCTGCTGCCAACAACCGTTCCATGTTTTCTACTACAACTATGGCGTCATCTACTACTATGCCAATGGCTAACACTAACCCGAATAGAGTGAGGTTATTTAGCGAAAATCCTAACGCACTCATTATTGCAAAAGTACCTATCAAAGACACCGGAATCGCAATAATTGGTATAATCGCAGCTCGCCAATTTTGTAAAAAGACTAATATCACTAACACCACTAACCCTATGGCTTCGTAGATAGTAATTTCGACTGCATCGATAGATTGACTAATGAATTCAGTAGGATTGTAAGCAATGTCGTAGGCTAAATCTGGTGGGAAGTTGCTTGATAATTCTTCCATGATGCTACGAATCGTTGCTGCTGTTTCTAAGGCATTAGTGCCAGGGCGTTGAAAAATCGGCATAGCCACAGCTTTTTTATCACCTAAATAGCCTCTAGTGGCATAACTTTCAGCGCCTAGCTCAACTCTGCCTATGTCTTTAAAACGTACAATTCTGCCATTGGTATTTTTAATAATGACGTTATTAAATTGTTCTGGCTCAATAAGCCTTCCTTTAGTTTGCACACTTAATTCAAACGCGGTCTGGCCTTGAGTAACAGGAGATTTGTTAAGTGTACCGCTGGCAACTTGAATATTTTGAGCTTGTAAAGCACTGACAACCTCTGCTGCGGTCATGCCTATTGAGGCGACACGGTCAGGATCAAGCCAAACCCGCATAGAATATTGGCTTGCACCAAAAACCAATATATTACCTACACCCTGAACTCGCGCCAATTGGTCACGCACCTGTAAAGTGACATAGTTGGCAATATATGTTTGGTCGTAAGTGCCATTAGGCGAAAACATATTAACGACTAGCATCAAATCAGGTGAGTTTTTAATAGTAGTAACACCAATGCGCCGCACCGGCTCTGGTAGGCGCGGTTCAGCAATAGCCACTCGGTTTTGGACCTGTACTTGAGCAGTGTCTAAATCGGTGCCTAGTTTAAAGGTTACCGTGATACTGACGTTGCCATCTGCGGTGGATTGCGACGAGATATACAGCATGTTTTCCACACCATTTATCTGTTGCTCCAATGGCGTGGCAACGGTTTGCGCCGCTATTTCGGCGTTAGCACCAGGATAGGAAGCCGTTACTTGTATAGTTGGCGGCGCGACTTGAGGGTATTGTTCTATAGGCAATGTTTGATAGGCAAGGCTACCAATAATCAACACAATAATGGCCAAAACTGAGGCAAATTTGGGTCGTGAAATAAAAAACTGAGAAAAGTTCATTTGGCTATTCCCGGTTTAGTAGCTGTAAAGGCTAGTGAGATCGACTTGCTTTGGTGACACTGTTACGCCAGGTCTGGCACGCATCATGCCGTTGACCACTATATTGTCGTCAGCATTAAGACCTTCGGTGATGACGCGTAACTCCTGGGTATGCAACTCACCTAATGTGACAAATTTTCGTTGAATCTTATTTTCACTTGTTACCACGTAAACAAATTTACGAGACTGGTCTGTATTGACACTGGTATCTGGTATTAAAATAACCGAGACATTTTCTTGAGACAACAAACGCATACGGCCAAAAAAACCAGGCAAAATAAAACCACCAGGGTTATCCAAAATAGCTCTACCCTGTATCGTACCTGTGCCAGAATCTATTTGATTATCAACAAAATCCATTACACCAAAATGACTAAATTCTTGTTCATCTTGCAAGCGTATTTGTACTGGGTTGGATTTAGTACGTGAGCTCTCACGTTTGTCTGATTGGCTCAGGCGAATATATTTTAAAAGGTCTCTTTCACCTGCATCAAAATAAAAGTGGATGGGATCAACCGAGACTACAGTTGTCAGCAGTGTTGCCCCAGAAGCCCCCCCTGTAACAAGATTACCTACATTCACATAATCTCTTGAGACTACTCCATCTATAGGTGATTTCACCTCGGTGAATTCCATTTCGAGTTTAGCATTTTCGAGTGCAGCTTCGGCAAGATCAAATTCATTGGTACGGCGGTCTACTTCTTCTTGAGACAATGAATTTTTGCTACGTAAGTCTTTGCCTCGTTCTAGTTCTTTCTTAGCTAATTCGAACCTAGACTCAGCACTTTTAAGGGCTATTTTGAATGAGCGTTGGTCTATTACAAATAATACGTCACCTTTTTTAACTGACTGACCGTCATTAAAATTGGCTTTTTGCAAATAACCGCTGACTCTCGCGCGTATTTCCACCTGGTTAACTGCGGCAAACCTACCCGTATATTCATCCCACTGGGTGATGACTGCTTGAATAGGATGACTGACATCTACTTCTGGCGCAGGCATTTGTTGAGTTGCTGTGTTTTGTTCAGAACATCCCGCCAAAATTAAAAATGATAAACACAATAAATGGTTAAGCGTAACTAAGCGCATAACATGAGGTCCTTAAATTGATTATATAAGCGGAAAGAAAAATTGGTGTTGCTAAGAATTACAAGCAACGAATTATAGACCCTATTGTAGCCACAAATCTTTCGGTAAACACGGTATATTGATTATAACTTATTATTTAAGCGTCGCCGAAAGGGACTGTTTTAGAGGCCAGTTGATAAAAGTGATAAAAACGTGAACATTTATTGTTTCAAGAAATTTACTATCGAATCTAAAATGCCTAAATACGTATCATCGCTAAAACGTGTTAGCCTCGATTGTGGTTTTTATTGAATCATTGGTTCGGCGTTAGCCGTTTCGTAACTCGTGAGTTAACACTTGTCTCGATACATGGGAATAGAATGTGAAATCGCACATGCAAAAAAGTAAGCAACTTATTTGGACACCTTTGCAAAGGAAGGTTTTTTTGCTGGTGGTGAGTTTGTTTACTTTGGTGTTTACCCTGACGTTAGTGAGTATTTACCAAGCGGCTTATAACCAAGCTGAGAGGGAGTTTGTTACTCGCTTAAACGTGGGTAAAAACGTGTTTATGAACGAAATAGTTATTGCTAAACAACATCTGGATTCAAGTGTAGAAACCATAGCTAAAGATTGGGCACTACGCAGTGCGATTGGTCAAGGCGAGGATACCGAATCAATCAAAAGTGTACTGTTTAATCACGGTAAGCGTATCGATGCAGACATTGCTTTGGTCTTGGATAAAAGTTTTATGCTAATTGCGCAATATGGTGGAGAGGACCTCACTGTAGGCCAATTTTTAGCTCAAGATTTAAATGATAAACAGCAAAATAAAGCCTGGATTGCCATGGTAGGTAGTGAACCTTTTATTATGTCAGCAGAGCCTATCAAGGCGCCGGCTACTATTGGTTGGTTATTGATGGGTAAAAGGTTGAACCTTGCATTTTTAAATCGAGTTAAAAATTTGATTTCATTGGATATTAATTTGTTGGTTGTAGGTGATAACCAAAACAGTTTGCTGTTATCTACTCAGCAAAATAATGAATCGGTTCAGCGTGAACTGCAACAAATTACGGGGCAATTTGTTGCGCAAGGAGCCACAATTGATATGCATGTGATGGGGACACAGGATTGGGCTGTCTTACCTTTTAGTATTTTTAACAACCAAAAACAATATTTTATTGTGTTGTTGCAAGATTCAATCAGCGGTTGGTTAAAAACTCGCAACGCTTTTATGTTGGAGTTGTTACCGTTTTTCATAGTTGGCGTATTGCTGGCTTTGTTGGGGTCATTTTTCATTGCTCGCAGTATCACTAGGCCTGTTGGTCGATTATTACAAGCAGCTAAATTAGTGGCTGGTGGCAGTTACACCGAACAAATCAATATTTCTGAAAAAAGTGAGTTGGGAGAGTTGGCCCGAGAATTCAGTAATATGCAAAGTGCGGTCATGGAGCGAGAGCAGAAAATTAAAGATCAAGCTGAAGAAATTCGCCAAACCAACACTATTAAATATCAGGTGGAAATTGCTCAAAAAGAACAACAACTAGCAGCATCGGCCACTGAAGCAAAAAGTCGCTTTTTGGCCAATGTGAGCCACGAGATTCGCACTCCTCTGAATTCGATAATTGGATACTCAGAAATACTTAGTGACAAAAATGCCAGCGAAGTAGACAAAACTAAAGCGACATTAGCGGTGCATAATGGCGGACAATATTTGCTGAATATAGTTAACGACGTTTTAGACTTATCGAAAATTGAAGCGGGCAAAATTCAACTCGATACAGCCGACATCTGCTTGATTGGCTTGCTACAAGAAGTCAGTGCTTACATGTATGGTTTTGCTAAAGAAAAACACCTCGACTTTAATCTCAAACTTAATTTCCCGTTACCCTACAAATTCAAGTCAGACCCAACACGTCTCAAACAGATTTTGCTGAATTTATGCAATAACGCGATTAAATTCACTCATCAAGGGCAGGTGGATTTGCATGTACATTGGGATACCTTTAGGCAGCGTTTTATTTTTGTGGTGTCAGATACAGGGCCGGGTATGAGTGATGAGCAACAGCTGCGTTTATTTACTGCGTTTTCACAGGGTAATCAATCGATTAGTCGCAAATATGGTGGTACTGGATTAGGTTTGTACATTAGTAAGCAATTGACTGAAATACTCGGAGGGCATATCAAAGTTACCAGTCAAGAAGGTCAAGGGAGTCAGTTTGCGGTTTATATGCCCTATGTGGCAGCGGCAAATAAGCAGGTTATGATTAATCAAAGCCAAGCTGATGCGGTGTTGAGTCAACGCACTGAGCCTACTTTAGAAATTCCTCATTTAACCGGGCATATTTTGTGTGCCGATGATAATGAGGATAATCGTCAACTAGTTGCGTATTTAGTGGCCAAAACAGGCGCAAAACTTAGTTTGGTAGAAGATGGTCAACAAGCTTTAGATATGGCGGCAAACACTGATTTCGATTTGGTTTTAATGGATATGCAAATGCCTGAGATGGATGGTTTACAAGCCACTACACTTTTAAAACAAAGAAACTTTCAAGCACCAATTATTATGTTGACGGCCAACGTTGACCTAAACAGCAAAAACAGGATGCTGGCAGCTGGAATTACCGCACATTTCCCTAAACCCATTGATAGCAAGCGTTTTTATCTTATGCTCTCGAAGTATCTAGGTAACGACCAAGATTTTGAAACTAATTTCGGAGCAGGTAACGGCAATGTTCCAATTGCTGACAAACCTAATACAACGCCTGAGTTTGCACAATTAATCGAAAATTACCGATTAAGCTTTAAGGACAAACAAGTTGTCATAAAAGAGGCTATTGAACAAAAAAACTGGGCCCAAGTTGGCTCTCTTATGCACAAATTAAAAGGTTCAGCGGGGAGTTATGGATTTCAAGAACTCAGCGATTTAGCCATTTTAGTGGAACAGTACATCAACTCAGGTAAATCGCATGAAGCCAAAGAAATCCTCAATTCTTTGCAGCAGCGTATGCAGCAGTTGTATAACGAAACTAAGCCGCAGGACACGCAGCCAGTTTAGAAGGTTAATGGTACTGAAACAGCTAGTTGCCAATTCAGACCACTTACAGATTAATATTTTTGTTTATTTAAAGCATGATGTGAATATTTCATATTCTTATTTTTAACTTTGTTAGGTAGTCTAGTGGTCTCAAAAAACGGTAGGACATTAATATGAAGTCACTTTTTCTGGCTGTTTTAGTTATATTTTCAGTCGGTTGCAGTGCGACAGAGAAAAAACAAGCTAAATCTGAACCTTACGCTGGCGCGATTTCCGCTAGCCAATTATTTGCGCAATATCCACAATTTCGCGCGGCTTATGAGCAGTATCAACCTAGCTCAGAAGAAATCTCTGCAGTCAAAGCTTTATCAGGAAAGTCACTGGTGGTGTTGTTTGGCACTTGGTGTCACGACAGTGAGCGAGAGGTGCCAAGACTACTAAAATTGTTGGATTTGTCTGGCGTTGAGTTACAAAGCCTATCTTTGCATGGGGTAAATTACAACAAACATGAGCCTACTAACCTGCATAAAAAATATGACTTAAAATATTCACCCACCATTGTTTTGATGCAAGGTGAAAACGAGTTGGGCCGCGTCGTTGAAATGCCAACGCTTAGCTTAGGTGAGGACCTAGCTGGTTTTGTTACCGAGTAAATAAGCTCTTTTTTTGTATTTAGCCTAGCGGTAAGTTTATCTCGCAATCACTATTAGGAATTGACTATTCAATCAATCAGCCCCAGCGAAAAAGACCTCTGGTTTCTACCTTTGGGAGGAACTGGCGAAATCGGTATGAATATGAATTTATACGGTCATGCTGGGCAGTGGTTGATGGTGGACTGTGGAATAACATTTCATAGTCCATTGTGTACCCAAGCAGAAGCCAAAACATCTGCACTTCATAAACATGATGTTGTGGCTGCAGACCCTTGGTTTATTAGTCAGCGTAAAGAACAATTGGCTGGGATCGTGATCACTCATGCCCATGAGGACCATTTAGGAGCCTTGCCTTATTTGTGGCGGCGCTTTAAATGTCCTGTTTATACCACTAAGTACACCGCAGAAATATTACGCCGCAAACTCACTCGTGACGGTCAAGGTGACAACATTCCAATTATCGAAATAGCCAGTGGGGAGCGCGTTGATATTGGTGTATTTAACGTTGAGTGGATGTTGATTACCCATTCACTTCCGGAGCCTCACGCTTTTGTGATTAGAACCCTAGCAGGTAATGTGTTTCATACTGCAGACTGGAAGATAGACTTAGCTCCAGTGACAGATAAACCTTTTAATCCTCAAGTATTTAAACAACTGGCTAAGGAAAACATCTTAGCTATGGTGTGCGACTCAACTAATGCTAATCGTGAAGGACATTCAGTATCTGAGCAACAATGTTATGCCGGTTTAAAACAAGCCGTTGCAAATGCAAAAGGGCGGGTGGTGATAGGCTGTTTTAGCAGTAATATTGCTCGATTGATAAGTATTGCAAAAATCGCCCAAGAGACAGGTCGTTATTTTGCGTTATTTGGTCGTTCCTTACAAAATACTGTAGGTGCGGCCAAAGCTACGGGTCATTGGCCTGATGATTTGCCGGTGCTTGATGCGTTTCATACTGGGTATCTATTGCCTGAAGAAGTATTAGCGGTTGCGACGGGTAGCCAAGGAGAGCCAAGGGCTGCATTAAATCAACTGGCCAAAGACACCTATCGTAACGTTTCACTAGATGAAGGGGACCTAGTGATTTTTAGCTCTATAGTGATCCCCGGAAATGAAGAACCTATTGAGAACCTGCTCAAAGCATACAAAGGCCGAAAAATACTCACTTTGATGGCTGATGATTCACCTCTGCCTATCCACGCATCAGGGCACCCTTGTCAGCAAGAGTTGCAACAAATGTATCAATGGGTCTGTCCACAAATTGCAGTGCCCACTCACGGCGAATTGGAGCATTTAGAAGCCAATGCAGAAATAGCGCGATTAAGTCATGTCCCAGTCAGTTTGACTGGACTTAATGGTGATTTATTCAAGCTAGCACCGCATGGAACCCTAGTTAAACAGGTAGTGAAAACAGGTAGGATTGCGCTGCAGCAGTCGTAATTATTTCAAGGTATATCGAGGCACAGCGCTGATTGGGATTAGCTGAGCTAATATGCCGACGAGCGACTCATAATTTAAATTTGTTTGTATAAAAATTCATGAAGGCAGTGATTCTGGATGTGGCGGCGGAGTTTTTATAGTAAACGGCATGCACTTCTTCTCTTGGGTTTGGGCTAACCACTGAGTTCGGTAGTACTTCAACTAGCGCGTTATTGTCTAAATCTTTTCTCACCATAAAGTTTGATAACAATGCAATCCCATTGCCGTTTAATGCTAGTTGACGAATGGATTCGCCGTTGCTTGCGGTGATAGTGGGTGTGAGCGGCATATCTTCTTTTAAAAACCAATTATTCAACTTTGGTGAGTCAGCAAAACCTATCAATTTATGGGTTCTTAATTCAGCAATAGTTGCAGGCTTTTTAAATTTGGCGAAATACCGCGGACTGGCAACAATGTGCAATTTACTGATACCTATATTTTTTGCGTAGAGATTTGAATCCGACAACTTACCAATTCTGATGGCTAAATCAGTCTTTTTCTCAATCAAGTCAACAATGTTCTCATTCGATATTAAGTTAAGCTGTATATCTGGATAGGCCAATTGAAAATCTTCGATATAAGGGATGATTTGATGAAATAAAAACGGGCTTGCGGCATCAATTCTGAGTTTACCTTTTGGCGCACCCTGTAGAGTATTTAAAGCTTCTTCTCCACGATTGATTATTTCTAAACCATCTCTGGCAAAGCTGAGAAATATTAGCCCTGCTTCGGTTAATTCTACGCGCCTAGTGCTTCTAGTAAACAAAGTGGTACCTAGGTTACGTTCAAGTCGAGAAACCGCTCGTGATATTTTGGCAACCTGCGTATCCAATAAATTTGCAGCACCCGTAAAGCTGCCGCAATCTACCACAGTAACAAAAATTTCAAGATCTTCGGTTTTTGACTTAATCATCATAATTATTTAACGGCATAGTGATTGGTTAACCTAGGGTTAATCCTAAGCTAAAAATTCTCTTATTATTACATTATTCGCAAAATTATTTTGTTATTAATGCTGTTTTTGTAAGTTGTGTTTTTAATGAGAATAGCCTCACTTTAATTATGTGAGGAAGTTCAAATGCCATTAGCTCTTTGGGCGCTTACCTTAAGCGCATTCGCAATTGGAACAACAGAATTTGTAATTGTTGGGTTAGTGCCAACTATTGCAACAGATTTAGATGTTTCTTTACCTTCGGCCGGCTTGTTGGTGAGTCTATACGCATTGGGCGTCGCTATTGGCGCACCTGTGTTGACTGCCTTGATGGGGCGGTGGAATAGGAAATCTGTACTCTTAACTTTAATGGCTATTTTTGTAGCCGGAAACATTTTAGCTTGGCAGTCGCCTAGCTATGAAACACTTATACTGGCGCGAATTTTCACGGGGTTAGCCCATGGTGTGTTTTTCTCTATCGGATCGACAATAGCAACTAGTTTGGTGCCAAAAGAGAAAGAAGCCAGTGCAATTGCTATTATGTTTACTGGGTTAACCGTAGCCTTAGTCACGGGTGTGCCACTAGGCACATGGATTGGACAAGAGTTAGGCTGGAGAGCAACATTCTTAGTGGTTTCAATTCTTGGTTTAATTGCGTTACTTGGCAGCGCTATTTTAGTGCCTTCAAATCTAAAACAAGCCCCGCCCGCCAAGTTTTCGGAGCAAATGAAAGTCCTGACCCAGCCTAGATTATTACTAGTTTATGCAATGACTGCTGTGGGGTATGGGGGAACATTTGTAGCCTTCACTTACCTTGCACCTATTCTCGAACAAGTATCGGGATTTGAATCGAGTCTAATAGGACTGATCATGCTTGTTTACGGTGTTTCTGTTGCTGTGGGTAATATTTGGGGCGGTAAATTAGCCGACAAAATGGGGCCCGTAAAAGCGCTAAATATTATTTTTACTGCGTTAGCTGCGGTGTTGCTAGCGTTTACCTTTACCGCTGGCAACCAAATTGCGGCTGTTATTACTGTGCTTTTATGGGGAGCATTTGCATTTGGTAACGTGCCAGGGTTACAGGTTTACGTAGTGCAACTTGCCGAAAAATATACTCCAAATGCAGTCGATGTTGCCTCTGGCTTGAATATTGCTGCTTTCAATGTAGGTATAGCGCTGGGTTCAATTATTGGCGGTGTGGTAGTTGAAAAAATGGAATTAACCGACACCTCTTGGATTGGTGCCTTAATCGTTGTTTTAGCTATCATTCTTACAAAATTGTCTGGCTTTCTTGATTCTCGAGAACAAGCTAAACCTGCGTAGATCCATGGTTTCGATTCGAGGCATAGAATATTGGTGTGATAGGGCTATGCCCCATCACACCAAAGTTAAATAGTTAGTACCATTATTACACTCAAAGAGACTATGTACTTTATTTAAAAGAACCTGGCCATTCAGCAGCAATATAAGCAAACACAGACCATGCAGCTACATTTTGGCGCATATGCTTTGGATTTACCTTATCAAAGGTATCGTCTGGGGTGTGATGTAAGTCAAAGTAATCAGTACCGTCTTGCATCAGATTCACCGCGGGTACGCCCAACACTGCTAGCGGGATCATATCTGGTCCACCACTGGTGTTCCCGCTGCGACGGGTGACACCGAGTTCACCCATGATTCCAGCCATAGTGTCGATTACGTGAATTGCATTTGTAGAAATGTTATCTGATGATTGCAACCCATAAACTGGGCCAGCGCCAAAGTCTGATTCTGAACCAATAATATGTTTTGCTATAGTGCCATCAGCTTTTCTGGCTTTGGCATAAGCTCTCGCGCCGATTAAGCCTAGTTCTTCTGCTCCCCAAAGGATGACACGAATGGTTCGCCTAGGGCGCATTTTAGTGTTGTTTTTGATCAATGCCCCAGTAGCCATTGCAATGGTGACTCCGGCACCATCGTCTACTGCCCCTGTACCTAAGTCCCAGCTATCTAAATGTCCACCAATCACCACTATTTCTTCAGGTAACTCACGTCCAGTAATCTCTCCAATGACGTTTTTGGTGACTATGGCACCTAAATCTTTAGTTTGAATATTTAGGCGGATTTTAGGGTGGTGACCATAAGCGATTAATCGTACTAACTGATCTGCGTCAGGGTTAGATAATGCCACTGCTGGCACCTTCGTATAACCCATTGCCACGTTGGTTGCTCCTGTATGCGGGTTACGGTGGTCGTCAGTGCCAATCGATCGGATAAGTAACGCTTCTGCTCCTTTTTGGGCCGCCAACTCATGACCTTTGGAGCGAGCAATATTAGCAGGGCCATAACCCCCGCCGTTTTTAAGTCGTTCCATACGATTACTGATAAACGCTATTTTTCCTTTTAAACTTCCGTCAGCGGTTTTTTCGAGATCAGCGTAGCTTTCGAAATGCACTATCTGTGCTTCTAGGCCTCCTTCGGGTGTTGATTTTGAACGGCCAAGTGCAGTGATAATCATCTTTTGATAGGAAGGTACAAGAATCTCTGCGGTTTCAACAAGGCGAATCCAGCCGTTCATTTTTACATCTTCGGTATATACTTTATCGAATCCCAATGCTTGCAGTTGTTTAACACCCCATTCGATACCCGCTTTTTCACCTGGGGTGCCGGGATGACGTGCGCCGACTTCAGTAGTCAGTGATTTCAATAATTCGTATGCGTTGTCATCTTTGATAGCTATATCACGTAAACTTGCTGCCATCTCTTTAGTTTCTTTCGAAACGGGGATAATCTCACTGCTGGCAATTGTTGGTGCAGTGAATAAAAATGCGGCCACAGCCATTATTTTTGTTATTTTCATCGGAACTCCGTTTTAGTATTTTTGTTTTGATGATACGCAATCACTTCCAGTCCGTCACTCAATTATAGCGAGTCTGACTTGGTGGTTTGTATAAGTGTTATATTAATCTGGCTTTAACATCCCGTACTTTTGTCCGCCCCAAAGGCAAGCGGACTCCGCTTGTTAAGGTTAGCCAGTATTTACTTCCTTCTTCAGCTTCAATAGATTGAATCGCAGCCACTGATACCGCATAAGAACGATGAATACGGATGAAATCGTCGGGTAGTAGATTGAGTAGTTTATCTAAACTTTTGTCGTGTAAAAAGCTTTGTTGGTTTTGCTGGTAAACTTCACAATAATGGCCGTCAGCTTTAAGATATAAAACTTCGCTAATGGCCAATAATTGTATTTTTCCTAAACGTTTGTAGGTTAGATATTTGCTCTGCCCTTGCTGTTGTTGCAGTCTATCTGCGGCTTTTTGAATACGCTCTTGGGTGAAAGGTTTAGCTACAAAATCTAGCACTCCAATCTCAAACGCTTCGATCGCGCGATCTGAGTTGGCAGATACTACTATGGTATGAAAACTTTGACTGAGTTGTTGTTTGAGGAGTGTAAAACCATCTTGTCCTTGTAGGTTTAAATCTAAGAATAACAAGTCTATTGGGTGCTCAGCTAAATAATCGGCGGCATCATCCAGTGAATGACAGGTCTTGATCTTAATTGGTTGTTGACTAAAGGCTTGCTCTACAAAACGTTTGAGACGTTTGGCAACCATATATTCATCTTCGACAATCACGATACTTTTCATATGTGGTTGACCTCCAATGAAACCAGTTCATTAGGAGGGACCTTTGAAAGCGGAAAGGTGAGTGTGACTTGCCAATTATTATTACCAAGCTGACTTTTCATTTTCCAGTTGTTCGCAAAACTTTCTGCTAAACGTGCTTCGATATACTTGCTGCCAATACCCAGATTAATCCCTTTTTCTGATGACTTTTGGGTAATAGGAGCAATGAATGTAAGCTGTTGCATTGACTTGTCGGCAATAATATTTTGCTGCAAACTAAAAACAACTTCGCCTTGTTGATAAAGGTTATGAGATAGCGCATTTTCAAGCAAAGTGAGCACCACTCCTGGAGGTACGCTGGCCTCTTTTTGTTGGATTCTGCAAGTCATTGAAAATTGTATGTTGGTGCGATATCCCATAACTTTAAGGTGAGATTGACATAAAGCTATCTCGTCTTTGATTTGAATTATTGGCTTTGCCGACATATGTGCCATAAATCGGAATTCGTCAGCCAATGCTTGAATAAATTTAACTGCGGTTTTAGGGGAGTCTTCAATCCATTCTTCAATTGCCGTTAAGGTATTTAAGATAAAGTGCGGTTGTAGGTTGCGCTTGATCAGTTCAAGTTCTAAACGGCTTGCGTTTATCTGGCTTCGTATTAGTAGTTGTTGTTTGCTGTGCATCGTTTTCGCTAATGTGTATAACATTAAGCTTATTAAGGCGGCAAATGATACGAAAAAATACTGATCCATATATGAATACGTATTGATTGTAATAGGCGCGATAAAAAGTAGCATGCCACCTAACATCAATAGTGCGTTTTCTTGCTTTTGTAAGAGCGCATGTAAACAAATGCCACTACTAGTCATTACACCAATTAAAAACACGTAAAGACTGCGGTTATCATAGCCGTCGAGCCACAACAAGATTATCAATTGAGATACCCAAGTAATACTAATCCAGGCAGCTCGAGTCATTGACTTGAACTGAAAAAACCACGCGAAAAACAAACTGAGTAATAGCGATATTAACCAAGACATTCCCAACACTACTATTAAGCGTGGAATCTGCCAATCGTAAGTGTAGGGCCATAAACCCCGCCATGATTCAGCAAAGGTTAGTGCCAAAATAGATAAACATAACAAGCTAAAAATGGCATAGCTGGGTTGCTTAAACGATTTGCAATAAACAAATAATGAATAAAGTGCGATTAATAATAAAGCACCAGACATGACCATAGGCCGACTCGCTTGCTTGTAAGGTAATTGTACTAGACTTTCGTATTCGCTCACCAAACTCCAAAAGGATCCATGCAAAAGCGTTTTTGGATTGTGATGAGCAGATATTCTTAAGCTAAGTGTGTGGGTGCCCACTTCAGTTAAATGAGTTGGTAATAATATGATTTTGTCTATTAGGCCTGGAGTTTCACTCTGCTTATCTTGACCTACAACACCATTGCTAGCGATAAACTCTCCGTCCCAATAGGCGTCAAAAGCGCCTAATATACTCACTAGCAAACCCAGCGGCTGTTTGGCAACAGTGTCTATTTTGAAATCGACTTGTACCCACATGTTTCTTTCAGATAACGGAATACCGTTAAAATGATTGCTTTGCCACTGGCTACGATCAATTTCTGGTTTTGAATGATCAATCTGGTCATCAATTAATAAATAATAAGTGTCACTGACGATTATCTCAGGCTCTTTGGCACAGGCCACCTGAATAAAAACGCAAGATATCAGTATGGAAATAAATAACGGTAAACGCACGGTGATTCTCCCTTTTAGATATCATACCAAGGTGCAAAGGTGACGTCAGAGTCGTTCACGTATTAGACGAGCAGTTGATGCAAAACTCGCTGCAAAGCAGTCTAACTTTTCGCAGTATAAAGGCACTTTATATACTGCGGGAAAAATTCTATGAAGATTATTAGTTCAAGAAAAAGATTGTTACAGCTATGCAGTTTGGGTTTGTTTTTTGGTTTATCCAACTTATTGTATGCCGCTAACTTAGGTCAAGACTATAGCGCTCTATTGTCAAAAGTTAGCGGACCAAATAATACTACTTTCGATTACGACAGTTTTATTCAACAGGCAAAGGTGACAGGTTTAAGCATGGCCGTTGTCGATGATTATCAAGTGGTATTCAGCCAAGTTGCGGGCTTAAAAGAAAACGGTACTCAGCATAAAATTGATAAACAAACGGCTTTTTCAACTGCGTCTATATCCAAACCCGTCACTGCTACCTTAGTTATGATGTTGGCGCAGCAGGGCAAACTTGACCTGGACGCACCTGTTAATACCTATCTTAAACGTTGGAAAATAGCAGCGTCTGATTTGACTAAAAACCAATCCGTCACCTTTCGAAATTTGCTGTCTCACACTGCAGGTATGACCCAAGGTGGATTTGCTGATTTTCACTTAGGTGACGATATCCCTACTCTAATCGAAAGTTTAAATGGCATTAAACTACCTCG
Source organism: Paraglaciecola arctica (assembly GCF_018861065.1). GTDB lineage: Bacteria > Pseudomonadota > Gammaproteobacteria > Enterobacterales > Alteromonadaceae > Paraglaciecola > Paraglaciecola arctica_B. Next base: position 472,995 of record NZ_JAHKQO010000036.1, on the reverse strand, counting down.
ATACAAGTCGCCAATCTCTATAGATTTTGAGCCTGAAACAAATTGGAATTACAGCGGCGGCGGATATGTCATCGTGCAAGTCGCCTTGGAAGACTTAACGGGTAAGCCACTGGCGCAACTGGCAGAGGAAATGTTATTTGCTCCTTTGAATATGCAGCACACTACTATGTATCAAAACGGGCAAGATAAGTTTTTAACTAACCTTGCCAAGGTCCACGATATAGACCAAAAGGTGATCCGCGACGGTATTCCTATTTGTCCACAAATTGCACCTTCAGGCATGTGGAGCACCCCTTTGGATATGGCTAAGTTGACTATTGAGTATCAAAAAGCATTGGCCGGCAAACCTACCAAGGTCATATCAAACTGGGTGGCGACACAAACCACAGAAATTCAAACTATTAAAGTAACCGGGGGATGGAGTGCAGGTTGGATGCGCTTTGAGGCTCAAGGCAATTTAGACTGGTTTTCTCATGGTGGCTCTAATACCGGAACCGGTGGCCATGTTATGGCCACCATGGAGGGCGGAAAAGGTATTATGATATTTATTAATGCAACGACTCGTACCCGCAACCCAGCTATCAACATGTTGATTGAAAGTGTGGTTAAAAATCTACACTGGACTCAACCCATTACGCCTAGTGAACAGTCAGTATCTAAGGTGTTAGCTGAAAAAATGACTGGTAGATACCTATCACCAGCGGATCAAATTGTGACTATAAGCCAACAACAAGATAAATTGATTTACCACAATCCACTACAAATTGGTGGTGGGCAATTTACCGGTGAAATGTATTACAAAGAAAACAATAAGTTCGCGTTAGATGCGCACCCAAACATTGTTGGCCTTGAAATTAATCCCGCTGACCAACAAGCCTATTTAACTGTGTTTCGACCAGGAACAAGTTTGCAAGACTATGCGATGCGGAAACTACGTGACGGTGAACAACTTCCTTTCGAAGTGGCTGAAAATCAAGATGTAGAGCAAAGTATCAAAGCCTATAAAGAGTGGCAAAAGCTGTATCCCAATTCTAGGATGCTGTCGTCTAATACTCTAAATAATGCTGGGTACACGGCCCTTGCTAAAAAGGATGTTAAAGCAGCGATAAATTATTTTAGTGTGTATGTTGCCTTATACCCAAATGATGCCAATGCCTTTGATAGTTTAGCTGAAGGTTATATGACCAAAGGAAATACCCAGTTGGCAATCGAGAACTACAATAAGTCCCTAACTATCAATGGGGATAATCAAAACGCCAAAGATATGTTGAAAAAACTGTCTGCTGCAAAAGCCTTGTAATAAAAGAAATCTGAACTCGAAATATAGCGAGCGGAAAATGCTTGGCTTGTTTTGAGTTCAGATTTTATGACACGAACGTTTCAGAGTGAAAATATCACTAGATGCGTATGGTAATGATTTCAATAGACCGTATTGTTTATCAATCTACATCCACAATAAATATCTCTTCAACAGTCAAATTAAATAGTCGCGCTATTTTGATTGCCAAAGGTAAACTGGGATCGAACTTACCTTTTTCGATAGCATTGGCGGTTTGTCTCGATACAGCCAATGCATTTGCTAAGTCAGCTTGGGTCCAGTCGCGTTCAGCTCTGAGAACCTTTAAGCGATTTTTCATTGATACTTCCTATTACCAAACACAATACTAATGATATAAGTCACTGCCATGAGCATAATGAGGTGATTGATTTCTGGTTCGAAGGTGATGAGTTTAATATCTTCTAATTGCTCATAGGCGATACCTGCAATCAATCCTACTCCCAAGGTGATACCCAGCGCATCCATGGTGACTTTACGCTGTAACTCGTCAAGGTTGGCTAAGTGTTTCACATTCACCAAAATCATCATGATTCCTATCGCTAGATGCGTCATTAAAGCAATAGCAGAATAAGCCAGTTGATAGTCCCAAATATATTCAGCTCCAAATCTCAAAAATGCTGTGCTCAGTACCCAAGCAAGGGTCCAAATTGCTAGATGTTTAACCCCAGTTTTTTGTTGTGAGCAGTGTAATTCGTTGTGTTTAATCTCATTCATAAGTCAAACTCCTAAGTCATAAAGTAAAATAAGCTTTACTTTTGAGGTGAGTATCAACCTAAGAAGCTCTTATGTCAAGCCTGTTTTACAAAAAGAGTGGTTTTGACGACATTTAAGAGAGTTTGTTCTTAAAGTCTTGGTATGCAAACTTTCGCACCAATTCAAATTGGCCATCTTTACGGATTAACCCGATGGAAGGATGCTCAACACCATTAAAGAAGGTGGTTTTGACCATAGTGTAATGGATCATATCTTCAAATATTATTCGTTCACCAATTTGTAGTTCATGATCAAAACTATATAAATCAATGGCGTCGCCAGTTAAACAAGAGTTGCCGCCAAATCTGTAAGTAAAGGCCTTTTCGCCGGCTTTGCCGGCCCCTGTGACTTCGGGACGATAGGGCATTTCTAAAACATCAGGCATGTGGGCCGTGGCAGACATATCCACTATCGCAATCTTATCGCGATTCTCGACTATATCAATGACTTCACAGACCAAAGAACCTGTTTGCCAAGCCACAGCTGAGCCCGGCTCTAAAATCACGTTAAGGTGGGGGTGGCGTTGTTTAAATGCTTTTAGTGTCGCGATAAGGTGTTCAAGATCATAACCTTGTTTGGTCATAAGATGCCCGCCGCCAAAGTTGATCCACTTGAGCTGTGCAAAGTATTGGCTGAATTTTTTTTCTGCAGCCAGAATAGTTCGCTCGGTGGCATAGGAGTCACATTCACATAAATTATGAATATGAAAACCTTCTATACCGCTTAAATCGGCATCTGCTAAATCTTTGGCCAGAATACCAAAACGTGACCCCGGGGCACTGGGGTCGTACAGCTCAGTTTCGGCTTCGCGATGCTCTACATTAAGACGTATACCGGGCGAAACGTTAGAGCTTAAAATCTGTTGTTTATAACGTTGCCACTGACCAAGACTATTAAACGAAATATGATCCACTAAATCGACTAATTGATCTATATCGGTGGGTTTAAATGCCGGTGAAAAAGCATGTACCTGTTTGCCTATTTCTTCTTTTCCTAGTCTAGCTTCCCATACAGCACTCGCGGTTGAGCCTTGTAAATACTTGCCGACTAAATCAAAGGTAGACCACATAGAGAAACCTTTGAGTGCCAGAATAATCTCCACACCACTTTCTTGTTGCACACGTTGCATAAGTTGTAAGTTAGCTTCGAGTTTGGCTTCTTCACAAACATAACAGGGTGAAGGTATAGCAGGGTTTAGCATTGGGTTTGTCATAGTTGGTGTAATCTAATCAACGTAAATGAATAAAGACTTTGAAGATTACTCCCAAGTCTCTCTAATATTCTAGCGACGAGCTAGTGATCACAGAGCACAGAGGAAGAAAAGATGCTTATTTCTTTTCTCTCTCCGTGCTCTGTGGATCAATTTCTTTACTTCTAGCTATTACTTCTTAAATGGACTCGAATCACACTCGATCACATGCCAAGGCAAGCCATGGATGTTGAGCATATCCATAAATGGGTCTGGGTCAAATTGCTCCATGTTCCAAACACCGGGCTTTTTCCAGGTACCATTTAACATCAAAGATGCACCTATCATGGCAGGTACGCCTGTAGTGTATGATACTGCTTGAGCGCCAACTTCTTCATGACACTTAGCGTGTTCACAGTTGTTATAAATAAAGATGGTTTTTTCTTTGCCATCTTTTACGCCTGTTATATAAGTACCGATACAAGTTTGCCCAGTGTATCCATCAGCCAACGAGCCTGGATCGGGCAATACGGCTTTTAAGAATTCCAGAGGGACTATTTGTTGACCTTGGAAGTTAATCGGCTCGATACTGGTCATGCCGATCCCTTCTAGAACTTTTAGATGAGTCAGGTAAGCATCGCCAAATGTCATCCAAAAACGCGCGCGTTTAAGAGACGGGAAGTGTTTAACTATGGATTCCAATTCTTCGTGGAACATTAAATATGAAGCACGTATACCTATATTCTGGTAATCAAGGTCTTCACGCACACTTAACGGATCGGTTTCTTTCCATTCGCCATCTTCGAAAAAACGACCACGTTGGGTGATTTCACGAATATTGATTTCTGGATTGAAGTTAGTCGCAAAAGCTTGACCATGGTCGCCGCCGTTACAGTCAACTATATCGAGATAGTGAATTTCGTCGAAGTAATGTTTGGCCGCATAAGCCGTGTAAACATTAGTAACGCCTGGATCAAATCCACTGCCTAGTAGTGCCATCAAGCCCGCTTTTTCAAATTTGTCTTGATAAGCCCATTGCCAAGAGTATTCAAATTTAGCCACATCTTTGGGTTCGTAATTGGCAGTATCCAAATAGTCGACACCTGTTTCTAAGCAGGCATCCATTATGGCTAAATCTTGATAAGGTAGTGCCAAATTAACAACTAAATCAGGTTTTACCTGATTGATGACTGCAACCACTTCACTGGCATGATCGGCATCAACTGCGAAAACACCTTTGACTCTATCTATTCCTACTTCTTTCTGTAGTGCTTCACACTTAGCTACAGTGCGACTTGCTAGATAAATTTCATCGAATAACTCGGGTAAACGAGCACACTTTTTTATGGTCACTGCGGCTACTCCGCCGGCACCAATTATCAAAACTCGGGACATAGAGTGTTCCTAGTATTAAGGTTATGTAATAAAGGGTGAATGCTAGCAGTAATTTATTGAGGTGCAAGTTGAAAATTGAAGAGTGCTAGCAATTAAAAACATAATTCCTTTGGGGTTAAGCCTAGTGCAGTCAGCACTTGTTGTTTCCTCTGGGAGAGACTCCCGGAAACAACTAGGTGTTTAATTTCGTGGCTTTTTAAGTATTGCTGATTAAACACCTGAAATTCGTGGCGGTTTGCGTCACCGGAACGCTCCCATGTATCGTCATAAGGAATATCGTCGTCACATAACACGACTAGATCATAGCGTTGCCAACAGTCCTTCGCGAGTTGCTCTAACTCAAGTAAAGCCTTCTGGTGATAATGGATCGCAAAATGCCAAGTAGTAAATGCACTGGTATCGCAGAATAAGTATAGGTTAGCGCGAGACGCGGCTTGGTCTTCCCACTGGTTTTGCATCTTCGCAATATGTAATAATTGCTGCGGGGTTAAACGCCTGTCAACTTGATGGGTAATCCAATATTCACGTCCATATTCTGGAACAGTAATCGTATGCAAATCTTTAGCTAGAGCTTCACACAAGGTGGTTTTACCGGTAGACGGGCCCCCTAAAAATACAATTTTCTTAATCACTAACTATGCTCGCCTTTATTTGTGGTACTCGAACTAGAGTTTAGGTGTGTATACCATTGCCACTGACCGATAATAGCCATTATCAAGAAGCAGGCATACAGTGCCGACGTGGGAAATAACCCTTTTTGCCAGTAAATGGCGATAGCGACAATGTCTACAGCAATCCAAACTGTCCAGTTCAATAATTTTTTATGTGACAATAACCACTGGGCTACCAGACTGGCACAAGTGGTAAAAGCGTCAGGGTAGGGGAAACTCGCGTCAGTGTTATTTTGCATTATGTTACCTAGAACTAGGGTGCAAATGACAATAGCCATTAACCATAAAGTATATTCTTTTGTGGTGCCGCGCTTAACTACCACATGGCCTGTAGAGTCTTGGGAATTTTTCCAAAGCAGCCAGCCATAGATTTGAAATCCAATATAAAAGATATGTAGACCCATATCCGAATACAGTTTCACATCATAAAAAATCCAGGTGTAAATGCTTACTTGCACAAATCCAAAAGCGAAACACCATATATTGCGTTTAATAACCAAATAAACACACACAAAGCCACAGACAGTCGCTACCCATTCGAGTGGGGAAGCACCCGCGAAACCACTTAACCAATCAAGCCAGTTCATAAAAATTTGAATTTTGTCAAAAACAGCAGAGATTGCGGTAACAAAAATAGGATGTGTTTATACAAAAAATGACCTTATAACAATAGGGGTAGAGGACTAAGCCATTGGCAATTTACCGCAGTTTTGCTGGTGAATGCAATAATGACTTATCTTGCGCCCTGCAGACCGCCAGTGTGCAGCGCTAAGATGCGACTATTTTGAGGAAAATATCCGGCCTTGAGTAGTGCTCTGAGCCCCCAAAATAGTTTTCCACTGTAAACCGGCTCAATAGGGATAGTCGTTTGTTGGTAAAAGACTTGGCAGAATTGTCTAAGCTCATTAGTAGATTTAGCGTACCCACCAAAATGAAAATCATGGTTAATCTGCCAGTTCGCCTGGGATGAATCTACTTCTAATAAATCATCAACCAATTGTTCAAGGTAACCTTCGCCTTTTAAAACGCCAATTCCTAGAATCTGGCAGTTTGAAAATGCTTTTTTTTTGCCGATCGCGCTGCTCAATCCTGCCAATGTTCCGCCACTGGCCACAGGCGCAACGATATAATCGTATGTATCGTTTAACTCGTCAATAATTTCGCTTACGCCTTGAACGGCAAGTAATTGCGAACCACCTTCAGGGATAATTGATGCCCCCGGATATTGTTGCTGCAATGACTGCAAATAATCGAGTTCACTTCGTTGTTGGTAGATTTTTCGATCTACATATTGAATATTAGTTTGCCAAGTCATTAGGTCTAACAACATTGGCGTTGGCTTGAGCGAATAATCCCCTCTGACAATTGCAGTCAATTGTATACCTAGATGGTGGCAGCAATATCCCAATGCGTGTAAATGATTTGAAAATCCTCCACCAAAACTGACGATATGTTGGACTTTGGCTTTTGACGCAGCCTTTAATGCATATTTAAGTTTTCGCCATTTGTTGCCTGATATGACAGGGTGCAACAAATCATCTCGTTTAACAGTGAGCGTTATGCCATTTTGATTGGCCCAATCAGATTGAATTGTTGATTCAGCTGATGGTGTGGCTATATTCAACTGCGCTGTTATAGATTGTAAATTCAAAGTTTTGTATACACTCATTTGGCTAAGATTATTGCTTGCAGCTATATTAATCGATTCTGGTTTAAGCACATAAACCTTTGTTGTGATAACTTTTTGCGCCAATAGGACTTAGGCCATCGTTTCATTATTTAAAATACATCGTGCCATTGTAGATACTTAGGCATTTTTCAATAATGTTTTTAAAGTCTTTTTTGAAGGTTAGTTTCAGTTTTTTCATAATCGCTGCCCTGTTTTAATATAGATATTGTTGATGATGGCAGTATCATAAAACCTCAGGTTAACTTGAGGTAAAGTGCTTTTTTCTCTATATTTGATGTAGTAGTTAATTAGGGACTAAGCAATGGAAGACGCAAATTTGTCAGTGGGTTATGTGGCTAAGCGCACCGGGGTGAAGGTGTCTACTTTGCACTTTTATGAGCAAAAAGGTTTGATTCGTAGTTGGCGTAATCAAGGCAATCAAAGGCGTTACAAACGTGACGTGTTACGCAGAATATCAGTGATTAAAGCCGCTCAAAAGTTAGGTATCAGCCTGCAAAGCATTCACCAAACTTTTTTAGGGCTGCCAAATGAACGTACACCGGATAAAAATGACTGGGCGCAATTATCAAAACGTTGGCAAAAACAGCTCGATCAGCAAATCAATTCGTTAACTAAGCTTCGAGATTCATTGGATGGTTGTATTGGTTGCGGGTGTTTATCAATGCAAAGCTGCCCTATCTATAATCCAGATGATGTCTTGGAAGAAGAAGGCCCAGGGCCGGTTATTTTAGGTAGAAACGAGTCAGCCGATTAAATGTCACGTTTGACAATAACAGCCTTTTGCGTCTGTAATTAGTATGCTGTTTTCGATGGCGGGGCTATTCAATTTGGGAATAATCGCATCTACCAATCCGGTTCCACTTAAACAACCATAACCCTCGGCGTAAGGGCCAAAGTATATTAGTTCTTGAAGCGCACCAATAATTGCAACCGCTGGAGTGGAAGGAACAAAACTAGCAAACTCAGGATGAGCGCTAATGTTGATATGTATATTTTGAAATCCGTTGTCGATCATGTTCTGGGATAAGCGGGCAATATGGGGTTGCGCTATGGTTTCACAGAAACAATTAGTGTCTGAAAAATGGACAAGTGATTGCCCTGCCAATTTGTGTTGTTGCTGTAATTGAGAGATAAATTTTTGCTCAAATTCGACATCAGTTAACGCTATGGCGAGTTTTGATTGAGGGTCAAACTCGTCTAGCTGGCTCACAGACAGAGTCAATAAACCAGCCAGACACATCACACCCCATAGAGCGACAACCCACTTTACTGACAAAGTTTACACCGAAAATTGTCGTAACTGTTGTTCGAGCTTGTTGCATAACTGGGTCAATTCTATCGCTTCGTTTTTAACAAGGTTAACGTTACTTTGTTCATCGGCTGATAATTCACGTAACAACTGTGTTGATTCGTTTATAGATTTGACATTTTTTGATTGTCTGTCGGCAGAGGTCGCCACTGTAGTAATATTGTCGGATACTAATTGAAAGCTATTCACTACACTATCCATCTGTTGCATAGCAGCGCTAGAAGAGTTAACCGCTTCGTCAACCATTACCACACAGTCATTCATTTGTGAGACTGAAGAATTTGCGCTAGTTATTAAACCTACTGTAATTTGTTCTATTTCTTCTGCACTTTCTTTAGACTTAATTGCAAGGTTTCTGACTTCGTCTGCTACTACGGCAAAACCTCTGCCGTGTTCTCCTGCTCTAGCTGATTCAATAGCGGCATTGAGTGCCAATAAATTAGTTTGTTCGGCTACAGATTTAATAGATTGCATCACTTCTGAAATGTTATTGCATTTGTCACTCAATGCTTGGATGGCAGTTGATGCAACAGTTAAGGTTTGCCTCAAACGAGAAACATTGTCACTAGAGCCTGCAATCGATTCTTTGGTTTCTACTGTGCTAGTTTTAGCTTTTTCAGCATGAATATGAGTCTCTTGTGAACGCGTGGCAACATCTTGTATGGTATGACTAATTTCTTCAATTGAGTCTGAAATGAGCTTAACTTGTTCCGCGCTCAGAGTGACAGAGGTATTGAGTGTACCTGACGAAGTATTGACTTTTTGTGCTACAGCGGAAACATTGCTACTAAGGTTATTCGACTCTTCAATTAAGGATTTAAAGGCATCAATTAACGACTTAAACTCTTGTATACTTTGCACGTCTCGAGGTATGTCAACTTTAAGGTTTAACACCCCTTTTTGACGCATAATGCCTGATACTGTGTGGTTCAGTATCACGGCTCCTCTGGCTTCAACGAAACTATTTTTGGACATTAATCCGAGAATCACGCCTTCTGCCACAGCAAAAGCTGCATGAATCGCTAAAATATAAAACGTGACTCTGCCTTCTTCAAATATGACTAAGCTGCCACCATTGCTTTGAACGAAGTAAAAAAGGATATGATGAATAGCAACAGTGACGGTGCCAATTGCAATTGCTTTCCAGTCACGAAAATAAGATAAAAACGCTAACATCACAAACACTTCAAAATGCAGCTCTGTCATGCCATATGCTTGTTGAATATGAAGTGCGGCGAAAAGTTGTACTGCTATCGCAAACGCATATCGATTAATTGCCTTGTCGGGGTGGGTGTAGCTTAAAATGATAGGTAACGCTAAAATTGGTAAACCGAGTAAAAATGGTTCTATCCAACTGGACGTCATAAAAGCAATAAATAACGATATTAGCCATTGTATAACCACAACAACTCTGAATAGTTGATTGGCACTTTGCAGCCAAGGATATTTCATAGGGTTTCCTTTTAGTCTACCTCTTAACATATTATCGACAATTATGCAGATTTTGTAACAAATAGTTGTTTTTAATTGGGACTGTAGTTACTAATTCGATTGATATTTAGATCAACGCTTATTGCTGTAAAATATTTCAAAATACTAACGACCAGAATATTGACTCCGTAATAAGCTGCATAATCGATGACGGCGGCACGATATTGATAGCCGTCAATATTGTGCCTTATGACAAAGCGGCTATATCAAATAACAAAACATCGTTAACAGCTGGTTGACATATAGACGTCTATACGGCAAATTGAACCTATGAAAAAAATAATAACAATCACCACCGGCATGATGATTATCACCTTTAAGAGGGTGGTCGCTGGCTAGTGCATAATAATTACACATAAAAAGCCCGCAACCACAGCGGGCTTTTTTGTAGCTCTAAGAAATATGTAATAGCGAATACGTGATTAAGATAGTGTTGAAACGTTTAAGGAATCAAAAAATGAAGGTATTGAAGTTTGGGGGCTCGTCTCTTGCTGATGCAGAACGTTACTTAAGAGTAAAAGACATTAGTTTTGCATGTCATACCGAAAGCGGTGCGGCAGTTGTTTTGTCTGCTCCAAAGGGCGTCACCAATGCCTTATCATTGTTATGTGATGAAGCGGCTGAGGGTAATGATTACGGCGAGTTATTTGCCAAATTAAATATGGTGCTTTTTGGAATTTTGGATGATTTGCAATCTAACTTACCTAACTTTTCTCAAGCTAAATTAGCCGACTATATTCAATATACCTTAAATGATCTCAATCAGCATTTAGAGGGTTTTGCTTTGTTACGCTGCGCTCCAGAGCAGGTAGTTGCCAAAGTATTGAGTATAGGCGAATACGTCAGTGTTAATATTTTTAGTGAAATTTTAACGGCATTGGGACATAACAATAGCATTATAGATCCGGTTAACTATGTTATTGCCGAAGGCGATTATTTAGATAGTATTGCTGATGTATCTGCAAGTAAGGCACGCTTTAGTGATGTAAACACATCTGGCGAGCAAATTTTAATCATGCCAGGTTTTGTTGCCGTGAATGAAAGCGGGGAAAAAGTCACCTTAGGTCGAAATGGTTCAGATTACTCAGCTGCTATTTTGGCTGCCTGTATTGACGCAGAATGTTGTGAAATTTGGACTGATGTAGACGGCGTTTATAATGCCGATCCTAACCAAGTAGAAGGTGCAGTATTGCTTGATAAGCTGACTTATCAAGAAGCCATGGAGCTATCTTACTTTGGTGCTAAAGTTTTACATCCAAAAACCATTGGCCCTATCGCCCAGCACCATATCCCTTGTTTAATTCGCAATACCCTTAACCCTGCTGCCCCGGGAACCTTAATCAGTAATGAAGCGAGTACCAAATGGACTAGCGTAAAAGGTATCTCTCACTTAGATGATATGACCATGTTTAACGTGGCAGGTCCGGGCATGAAAGGCATGGTGGGCATGGCTAGCCGTGTATTTGAAATCATGTCTAATGCGAATATTTCCATTAGTTTAATTACTCAGTCATCTTCTGAGTACAGCATCAGTTTTTGTATTCATAGTAAAGATGCCAGTCGTGCCCAAGATTTATTAGAAGATTCATTTGCTCTAGAGCTAAGTAATCAATTACTTGACCCTATTGAAGTACGTCACGAATTGGCCATTGTTACCTTAGTAGGAGATGGAATGCGACACTCTCAAGGTTTGGCTGCTAAATTTTTTAGTTCTCTTGCTCAAGCCAGAGTCAATAATGTTGCTATTGCACAAGGGTCGTCAGAACGCTCAATTTCTACCGTAATTGAATCACGTAAAGCTAAAAAAGCAGTCAAAGTAGTGCATCAGAATTTTTTCTCTAACTTACACGCCATTGATGCGTTTTTAGTAGGCAGCGGTAGTGTAGGTAAAGAGTTACTGGCGCAAATAGCGCGTCAACAAGCGTCATTGCTCGAAAAAAATATCAGTTTAAAAGTATACGGTATTGCCAACAGCAAAAAGTTACTGCTGCAGTCAAATGGCATAGACTTGAATTCGGATTGGCAACAATCACTAGCGCAAAGCGAAAAACAGTTTTCTATCGAAAATTTGATGAATTTTGTACATGACAATAGTTTGATTAACCCAGTTATTATTGATTGCACCAGTAGTTCACAGGTTGCTGAACAATATCCGCAAATGATGCTGGATGGTTTTCATGTAGTCACACCTAATAAAAAGGCTAATACCGCGAGTACTGAATTTTATGATTTATTGCGAGAAACAGCACAACAAACCAATCGTCAATTTTTGTATGAAACTACAGTAGGTGCGGGTCTACCGGTTATCGACAATTTACAAAACTTGTTCTACGCCGGGGATGAATTGGTCCGTTTTGAAGGGATTTTGTCTGGGTCGTTGTCTTTTGTATTTGGTAAGTTAGACGAAGGGCTGAGTCTTTCTGAAGCAACTGAAATAGCTAAAAAGAATGGCTTTACAGAACCTGATCCTCGCGATGATTTGAGTGGTATGGATGTCGCAAGAAAACTGTTGATTATGGCTCGTGAGTCTGGTTTAACGCTAGAGTTATCTGATATTACCATAGAGCCAATTTTACCACCTTCGTTTGATGCCAGTGGCAGCATTGAAGACTTCATGTCGCGATTACCTGAATTAGACGCTCACTATGCAGAAAAAGTAGCGGTTGCTAAAGAAGAAGGCAAAGTATTACGGTATGTGGGGTCGATTGAGCATGGTAAATGTGTGGTAAGTATCGAAGCTGTTAACGAAGCGCACCCATTATATATGGTTAAAGAGGGCGAAAACGCTTTGGCCATCCATAGTCATTATTACCAACCTATACCTTACGTTATTAGAGGATACGGTGCCGGCGCTGCAGTAACAGCCGCAGGTGTCTTTGCTGATGTGATGCGCACTATGCCTTGGAAACAATCACTATAATGTCAAACGATAAAATGAAAAATACTATTTTAAAGGCCTATGCGCCTGCTTCTATCGGCAATGTAAGTTTAGGGTTTGATTTACTTGGTGCGGCATTAAAACCAATAGACGGTAGTTTATTGGGAGACGAAGTAGAGATTGAAATAGCAGAGCAGTTTAGTTTAGTGGTCAAAGGCCGTTTTGCAGACAAGCTGCCGCCCGACGCCAACAGTAATATAGTGACACGTTGTTACCAGCACTTCATCGCTGAGTTGCAAAACCAAGGTCATTCCAAAAGTACTTTGCCGGCGCTGAAAATGACCTTGCATAAACATTTGCCGATTGGCAGTGGATTAGGCTCAAGTGCCAGTTCAATTGTCGCGGCGTTGTATGCTTTGAATCAGTTTTTTACTGAGTATTTGGGTAAGGCTCCGTTTGATAATAATGAGTTGTTATTAGTAATGGGCGAACTCGAAGGGCAAATAAGTGGCAGTGTACATTACGATAATGTTGCCCCATGCTTCCTTGGTGGACTAACCTTAATGGCCGAACATCAAGAACAGGTAGCATTGCAATTGCCTGTGTTTGATAACTGGTATTGGGTGTCGTGTTATTCTGGGATTAGCGTATCTACGGCTGCAGCACGGGATATTCTACCCAAACAGGTTTCAATGGCTGATACCATACAGTTTGGTCGCCAATTAGCTGTGTTTGTTGATGCGTTGTACCGTAACGACGAAAAACTCGCTGCTGCTATGATGTTTGATGTGATTGCCGAACCTTACCGTAAGTCTCTGTTGCCAAAATTTGACGAATCGCGTAGCTTCGCAGAACAACATGGGGCTCTAGCTTTTGGAATTTCTGGCTCTGGTCCAACGGTATTTGCGGTATGTGACAATTTAGAAAACGCTAAAATAATTAATCAATGGCTAGCTGATAACTATATTCAAAATGACACGGGTTTTAGTCATATCTGCCAGCTAGACACGAGTGGAGCATCCGTTAGCCACTCTTGAAAGCATAGGCTTTCTTACGAGCCAGTTACATTGGGCTAAACAGCACGGTAACTAGCGCAATATTATAAGTATTTAAAAGGTAGTAAAGTGGAACTTGTTAATTTAAAAGACGCCTCAGAGCAAGTAACGTTCGCAGAAGCGGTTAAGAAAGGTTTAGGCAATAACCAAGGTTTATTTTTTCCTAAACAATTGCCTAAATTTGATGATATAGAGTCATTATTGGCCATGCCTTTTGTTGAGCGAAGCGTAGAGATACTAAGCGCTTTAATTGGTGATGAGTTACCCCGAGAAACGGTTGCCGGCATAGTAGAACGCGCATTTGTGTTTGACGCTCCTTTGGCTAAAGTCACTGATAATGTGTATACCTTGGAATTGTTTCATGGTCCTACACTGGCATTTAAGGATTTCGGTGGTCGTTTTATGGCTCAGTGTTTGGTTGAAATTTCCGATGGGCAACCCATCACAATTTTAACCGCCACCTCCGGTGATACCGGTGCAGCAGTAGCACATGCGTTTCATGGCATAGACAATATCAATGTAGTGATTCTGTACCCTAAAGGTAAGATCAGCCAGCTCCAAGAGAAGTTATTTACAACACTCGGTGACAATATTCACACTGTGGCAATTGAAGATGATTTTGACGCCTGTCAGCAACTAGTTAAAAGTGCCTTTGATGATCCTGATGTTCGAGATGGATTACACCTCAACTCTGCAAACTCTATTAATATTAGTCGTTTAGCAGCACAGGTGTGCTATTACTTTGAAGCCGTTTCACAGCTTACGGCAGCTGAGCGCGAAGACTTAGTCATTTCAGTCCCTAGCGGTAACTTTGGTAATTTGACTGCCGGCTTAATCGCAAAAGTGATGGGGCTTCCGGTCAAACATTTTGTGGCCGCTACTAATCTTAACGATACGGTGCCTCGTTATTTAAAAACTGGGGAATGGCAGCCAAAAGATACAGTTGCGACTTTGTCTAATGCAATGGATGTTAGTCAGCCCAACAACTGGCCGCGTATTGAAGCCTTAATTGAGCTAGGCATGGTGGATAAGTCGGCTATTTCTGGCGACACAGTAGACGAAGACTATACCCAAGTCGCAATGCGACAACTTGCCCAGTTAGGTTATGTCAGCGAACCCCATGCAGCCATCGCGTACAAAGCGTTGAGTAGAAAGATGGAAGAAGGGCAAACCGGTATTTTCTTAGGCACCGCGCATCCTGCTAAATTTCGCGAAACAGTTGAAAATGTTTTGGGTCAACCTATCAGTTTACCTAAACCACTGGCTGACTGCGCAGGAAGAGAAGGTTTGTCAGCCGAATTGCCTAGTGACTATCAGGCGTTAAAAGCGCACTTGTTTAATATTTTAAGCTAAAGAGCTTAGATGAGCACTTGGGAAGATATTTTAGGTCAAGAAAAACGGCAAGCTTACTTTCAACAAATGATGCAATTTGTTGAAAGTGAGAGGGCTGCTGGCAAGATAATTTATCCTCCTAAACAAGATGTGTTTAATGCTTTTAGCTTAACTAAGCTGGATAACGTAAAGGTAGTGATATTAGGGCAAGACCCTTATCACGGACCTAATCAAGCCCACGGTTTAAGTTTCTCGGTATTGCCCAACGTAAAAACACCCCCTTCATTGGTTAACATCTATAAAGAGTTAGCCACCGATATCCCCGATTTTAGTATCCCACAACATGGCTTTTTACAAAGCTGGGCAGAGCAAGGAGTATTGCTTCTTAATGCTGTGCTCACTGTTGAACAAGGCCAAGCACACTCCCATGCAAAAATTGGCTGGGAACAATTTACCGATGCGGTTATTCAACAATTGAGTGACCAATGTAGTGGGTTGGTATTTTTGCTGTGGGGTAGCCATGCACAGAAAAAAGGTGCAGTGATTGATACACAAAAACATCATGTGCTAACTGCACCACACCCTTCACCATTATCAGCTTATCGTGGCTTTTTTGGTTGTAAACACTTTTCTAAAGCCAATCAACTACTCCAACATCAAGGTAAAACTGCTATCAATTGGCAGGTTTAGAGTGATTTTTCTTGATTGACTAAGTTGTTGATTAGCGACAATGAAGTTTCACAATTGAAAACCTAAAGTGTGAAGTGTTTGAAGTAAAACACCTAATATCTATTAGTCAGATATTTTTATCGTTTACAGATTTTAATCTAGTCATGCTAATTTTTGTTGAAAGACAAAGGTGGCTATGTTGTTCTTATACAATCAAACAAATCTCTTGTCTAAAGGTCGTAAAATGAGAAGTATTTTTGTCATCGCTACAGTTACTGCTTGGGTACTGATGTTAGTACTCGGTATTAAATGGCCAAGCATGCTTTGGGGGAGTTTATTACTTATACCGATTTCCCTGGTCGGCTTGTACGACATGTATCAGACCAAACATGCTATTAGACGAAATTTTCCTTTTGTTGGTCGTGGTCGTTGGGTCATGGAGTTCTTTAGACCTTTTCTACGTCAGTATTTTTTCGAGTCTGAAACTGATGGCGTACCCATCAGTCGAATGTTTAGGTCGGTGATTTATCAACGAGCTAAAGGCGCACAGGACTCTGTACCATATGGCACTAAGCTTGATACTCAGGCCGTAGGGTACGAATGGATTGGTCATTCATTGGCCGCAATTCATGCAGATAAAGAGACATTAAGTCAGCGAATCGTGGTTGGCGGAGAGGATTGTCTGAAACCCTATTCTGCAAGTGTTTTTAACATTTCTGCCATGAGTTATGGGGCCCTAAGCGGCAATGCCATAGAAGCGTTGAATAAAGGCGCAAAAAAGGGCGGTTTTTACCACAACACAGGCGAAGGTAGCGTTAGTGCATCTCATTTAAAACACGGTGGTGATTTGGTCTGGCAAATAGGAACCGGATATTTTGGTTGTCGAACACCAGAGGGCGGATTTGATGCGGATAGTTTCGCTAAAACTGCTGTAAAAGATAACATCAAAATGATTGAAATTAAATTATCTCAAGGTGCTAAGCCAGGGCACGGGGGAATTCTACCCGCACATAAAAATACCATAGAGATAGCTCAAATTCGACAGGTAGAGCCGGGCACTATGGTCGAATCACCACCAGTGCATTCGGCGTTTTCTACACCTCTGGAAATGATGCATTTTATCAAGCAACTTAGAGACTTGTCTGGTGGTAAACCCATAGGTTTCAAATTATGCATAGGTCGTAAAAGTGAATTTATCGCACTATGTAAAGCGATGGTTCAAACAAAAATTCAACCTGACTTTATTACTGTTGATGGCGGAGAAGGCGGCACAGGCGCAGCGCCTTTAGAATATTCAAATTCAGTTGGCATGCCGTTGCGTGAAGCGCTAGTTTTTGTGGTAGATGTATTGGTTGGTTTTGGTTTAAAAAAACACATTCGAGTCATTGCTAGTGGTAAAACCTTTACGGGGTTCCATTTAGTTAAAAATTTAGCATTAGGTGCTGATATGTGTAATAGCGCCAGAGGTATGATGATAGCGCTTGGGTGTGTTCAGTCTTTAATTTGCCATACTAACGAGTGCCCAACAGGTATTGCTACCCAAGACCCAACTTTAGCATCTGGATTAGTTGTAGGTGACAAGGCCACAAGGATCGCTCGTTTTCATAAAGGAACCGTAAACGCCACATTTGATCTTGTCTCTTCTGCTGGTTTATCGAATCCAAATCAATTAAATCGCTCTCACATTTATCGAAGAGTCAGTCAATCTGAAATAAAGCGCTTTGATGAAATTTACCCGAATTTAGCAGAAGGTTGCTTGTTGCAAGAAGACTGTAATCCCGAGCTGTTTACGCTAGAAATGAAAGAGGCAACAGTTGATTGTTTTATGCCTAAACATTATGTAGTAGAAGGGCATGCTGGAACGGAAAAGGTTGCCAGTTAATCCAAAATAAAAGTCGCAGCAGCCTGATACCGCAAGGCTTCAGACAGAGCTTGCTTTAAAAGTAGATGAACAAAAAAAGCCCTGACAATTCAGGGCTTAAAGTATTACAAAAATTCTAATTCGTCTTCTGGTGACATTCCTAACTCTCTTAATTCTAGCTTGAGTCGGTGTCTGTCGTGTATGGCTTCAATTTCCCGCCATTTTCGCTTACTTGTTTTGCTTTTGGATGACTTGGTTTCTGAATCTAAGGTAGACAATAATTCGGACTTATCCATTTTGATCTCCTTTATTATTTTCGCGCACTTATTATTAGGATACTCTTTAAGCTATTGTGATTAACAACTAAAACAAAAGCTTAATGACTATGTACCACAGGGACAGTTAAAATAGAATAAGTATTTGTACTTTTTATTAACAAAACGTGAAGGTTTAGTGACAGGGAGTTAGCGTAAAATAGGGGGTAAATAAAGAGACAACTGAAAACAACGAAAGGGTGCCAATGATGTAATTGGCACCCTTTAAATTGACTAAATCACTAGGTCTATGGGCAAACCTACTGGATCGGTTATTAACCGTTTGCTTTTCTAAACTTGCTGATCAACTGGTTGGTTGATGCATCAAAGCTTAGACTGGAGTCTGAATTAACAAGTTTATCCAGTACTTGATTTCCCAGTTCTTTACCTAGCTCTACTCCCCATTGGTCAAATGAATTCACTCCCCAAATTGCACCTTGTACAAAAACTTTATGTTCATACATGGCAACGAGTGAGCCTAAGGTTTTAGGATCGACTTGATTGAAGAGTAGGGTGTTACTGGGTTTGTTGCCAGGCATCGTTTTGTGGATGGCAAGTGATTCAAGGGTGTCTTCATCTAAACCTTTTGAAGCTAAATCGGCCTTACATTCAGCAAATGTTTTACCTTGCATTAACGCTTGGGTTTGACCAAAACAGTTAGACGCTAACATGGCGTGATGAGTATCGTCTTGATTAGGTACCTTTAATGGAAACATAAAGTCTGCGGGTACTAATACTGTACCTTGATGAATAAGCTGGTGGAATGAGTGTTGCCCGTTGGTACCTTCACTGCCCCAAATAATCGGCCCAGTGGCGTAATCGGTGGTGCTATCAGCGCCAGCAATACGCTTACCGTTACTTTCCATGTCCAGCTGTTGAACATAAGCTGGAAAACCGCGTAAATAGTGATAATAGGGCAATAACACATGACTTTGTGCGCCAAAGAAGTTTACATACCAAACACCTAACAACGCCAATATCATAGGTAAATTTTGCTCAATGGGAGCCGTTTGAAAATGTTCATCCATCTCAAATGCCCCTTGCAATAACTCGCGATAGTTGTCGTAACCTATGGTTAATGCGATAGGTAAACCAATTGCTGACCACAGTGAATAACGACCACCTACCCAGTCCCACATCGGGAAAATATTGTCTTCTGCCATACCAAATTCGGTAGCGGCTTTAATATTTGACGATACCGCTATAAAGTGCTTTGCGATATCTTGCTGCGATCCGCCCGCTCCTAAAAACCATGCTTTAGCAGTAAGGGTGTTTTGTAAGGTCTCTTGAGTCGTAAAGGATTTAGATGACATTACCACTAGGGTTTCTTCGTGGTCGACAGTGGCCAATACGTCTTGAATATGACAGCCGTCAACATTGGCCACATAATGTACTTTAACCCCTTCGAACCAATAAGGTTTCAGGGCTTCTGACATGATTTTCGGCCCAAGAAAAGAACCACCAATGCCGATGGCAACAATTTGTTTTAAAGGTTTACCAGTATAACCTTTGCGTTCTCCGCTATGTATACTGGCTACAAAGTCTTGGATTTTTTTCTGACAAGCTAAGACTTCTGGCATCACATCTTCACCGTCTACCAAAACGGGCTTGCCTGAAAAATTACGCAATGCGGTATGTAAAACGGCGCGTTTTTCAGTGTGGTTAATGATGTCACCGGCAAACATGGCCTGACTTTTTTCAGTGACTTGAGAGTCGCTTGCCAAAACATGTAATGCTTGCATGACTTCGTCAGTGATGAGGTTTTTCGAAAAATCCAACTCAATTCCACAGGCTGCTTGAGTAAATTTTTCAGCACGATTAGGGTCTGCAGCAAACCAGTCACGCATGTGCTGAGTTTTTATGTGTGTCGCTAAGTTTTCAAGGTTTTTCCAAGCGGGGGATGCCGTTAGTGCAGTCATAATATGTTCTCGATTTGGGGTAAAGATTAAGTCTGGCCCTTAAAGGTTGACTAAAAACAAAAAAGCGCCGATTTCGACGCTTTAAAGTTAAATGAGCAAGTTTACAAGTAGCTTCTTAACATGGCTTCCAATTTAACTTGGTCTGCTGCAAAGTTACGAATGCCTTCAGATAACTTTTCAGTTGCCATAGCATCTTGGTTCATTTCCCAGCGGAATTTAGTTTCGGTTAATGGCGCGCCAGGAGTTTTGGTGGCACCCTTATCTTGCAACTTAATTGGCAGAGGGGCATCAGTTTGCGATAACTCTTCCAACAAGCCCGGTCCAATGGTTAATCGGTCACAGCCTGCTAATTCAGTTATTTCACCTGTATTGCGGAAACTAGCGCCCATCACAACTGTCTTGTAGCCATGATCTTTGTAATAGTTATAAATTTTAGTGACTGAAATTACGCCCGGATCTTCAGATGAACTGTAGTCAGTTTTGCCAGTACTTTTCTTGTACCAATCCAATATACGCCCAACAAAAGGTGAAATTAAGAAAGCGCCAGCTTCTGCACATGCTTGTGCCTGAGCAAAGCCAAACAACAATGTAAGATTACAGTTAATGCCTTCTTTTTCTAAAACCTCAGCTGCGCGAATGCCTTCCCAAGTAGACGCCAACTTAATTAAGATACGACTTTTGTCGATGCCTGCTTCTTTGTACAGAGCAATCAATTTATGAGCTTTTTCGATACTAGCAGCAGTGTCAAAAGATAAACGGGCATCTACTTCCGTAGAAATACGACCCGGTACTATATTTACAATGTCGGTACCAATAGTGACCGATAGTTTGTCACCAGCATCAATAATTTGTTGTTCAGGATCGGAAGATTGTTGTTTTGCCCATTCCACAGCACTTTCTAAATGAGACTTATATTGCGGCATTTCTGCTGCTTTAAGTAACAAAGATGGGTTAGTCGTTGCATCTACCGGTTGGTATTTTTTGATGGCTTCAATGTCACCGGTATCGGCAACAACTGTGGTAAGTTCTCTTAATGCTTGTAATTGATCTGACATAGTATCCTCTAATAAGTTGTGACGCTTTGTGGGCTATCACATGGCAATGTGCATAGCTTGGCAAATTTGTTTAGGAATTCAAAGAAGTAAGCTGACTATCATATGTCTTATTGCTTACTGTATCGCGTTAAATAACAATAGCTACAGGGTATAACCGTTGCCTGATAGACGCCAGTAAAACGCTATATTTGCTAACAAAAATAAAGACTTTGTGAAATCACATAAGCATTAATCGATATTCGTTGGTTATTAATTTAATACTGAGAAAACTCACGCTTGGCTTGCTCATAGGCTAACGACGCGTTTTCGAATTCCTGTTTTAATTCGTGAAGCACAGAATATAGAAAACGTTGTTGTTCTTGGTGCTCTGAAATTTCATCTCTAACGACTATTCGTTGGTCTCGATTTAGACCATCAGCAATCATCACTTCACTTTTTTCTGCAATAGTGTGTTCAAGCCAGTCTAATTCTTTATAGGCGTCTTCAAGTTCATTTGCTCTTTGATTAAGTACCTTCTTTAAGGAATACAAGTGTTGGCCATCGGTGAATCCAGATAAAAATGCCTCTTCAAATTGTTGAGGGCAATTGCGCTTATATTCTTTTCCTTTTAGGCCGCGATTGAAGCCATTAGTTGTTGTGCAAAACTGTTTGGAACCCTCAAAATGGCCTTGGCGATACAGCGCTAAGTCCGGTGTCACGCCATGTTCAGAACAGTCTTTTCGATGTTGAGCAACATGACTTTCATTTTCCCCTAGGCTGCCGTCTTCAAAACCAATTAGTTGCCAATCAGCGGTTAAACAATCCGACTTATTCATATTGGCACAATTTGATAATAAAACAGTAACGCTAACGAGTGCCAAAAACCTTAGGTACATGTTTATCCTTAATTTCACTTGAGTTTCACTATATCTGAGCCCAATTCTGTCTCAAGCATATTTGAAATACAAAGAAATTTGAAATCCAACTTGTAATTGGCAACGTATCCCACATATCACTGCAGTAGTTTTTACAAATTTTAATCATCACAGGATCTTATTGAATGTTAGTTGTTATTTCGCCCGCCAAAAATCTCGATTACGACACCCCCGCAATAACAAACACATTCACCCAACCAGAAATGCTGGATGATTCTCAACGATTAATCAAACACTGTCGCAAATTGAGCCCCGCCAAAATTGGCTCCTTAATGAAAATCAGCGATAAATTAGCGGGTTTAAATGCAGATCGCTACGCCGGTTGGCATACTCCTTTTGACAGAAACAATGCAAAACAAGCACTGTTGGCCTTTAACGGCGATGTATATTCAGGACTAGATGCCAATACGTTTTGCCAAGATGACTTCGATTATGCGCAACAGCACCTTCGAATATTGTCAGGTTTGTATGGTGTATTACGGCCCTTAGATTTGATGCAAGCCTACCGCTTGGAAATGGGCACTAAGTTAGACACAGGTAAAAACAAAAACCTGTATCAGTTTTGGGATGATCGCATCAGTAAAAAACTAAACGAGGCCATTGATACCCAAGGCGACAATGTGTTGATAAACCTTGCGTCAAACGAATACTTTAAAGCGGTTAAACCTAAGGTGCTCAACGCGGAAATTTATACTCCTGTGTTTCAAGATTGTAAAAACGGGCAATACAAAGTAATCAGCTTCTTTGCTAAAAAAGCCAGAGGCATGATGGCAAGGTATATTATCCAGAATCGCTTAACTGATGTGAGTGAACTGAAAAACTTTGATACCGCTGGATATCAGTTCTCACAAGAGAAGAGCAAAGGCAATGAACTAGTATTCACGCGTCAGGAGCAGTAAATTTCTAGAAAAACAACGGCTAATCGCCCTATAAATTATTGATTTCAAAAACTTATAGGGCTGAACTAACAGATACAGGTTTTTTTCATACTCATCAAAGAGCGGCATAAATTAGTACTGCCGCAATGCGCTCTAAACTGTACCAACTTCCTCTTTTAACGACAAAATAACCAAGTAAATTAGGGCAACAGGGGGAACAAAAGAGACCAAAAAACCAACCACTCCCGCGGCCATTGGATTGTCAGTTTTGGTTCGCCCTAGGTAATAACTTAACCAAGTAACAGTTGCGATAAATAATAAACTGGTTATTGCAATGATGATTGTCCACATATTTTTCTCCTTAAATTGAAGTCAATTCAATATACCTATCAATATATCGAATAGCAATGCTTTTTTATCGATAAACGATATGTTATGATGCGAATTCATACAGTCAAGACAAATGCGACAATGGTGAATGCAATAAGGAGTAAAGGATAAAATGAAACTAAAAATAAACCTTGATTTGTTGCTTGTTCAGCGAAAGATGACCTTAACTGAACTGTCTTCTCAGGTTGACGTGACTATCGCAAATCTATCTAAACTTAAGTGCGGAAGAGCTAAGGCGATTAGGTTTTCAACATTACTAAAAATATGTGAGGCCCTTAATTGCACACCCGGAGAGATATTGGAATTAGAAGAAGACCTGTAAAGCGAGATGCAAAAAAATGACAAGAAGATCGGGCGATCGTTTTTGTGGAAAGAAGCACACTACATCGAATATGGTCGTTCGCGGCAATGATTCATAAACAATGCTGTTTTCTGTAAATCGCCATAACAAACGCAACCAAAACCATCATTAAACTTGCAGGAGCGTCAACTTCGTTCACTCCTTCCTCAATTGCGGCCAAATTAGAATACCTCACGAGGTGTGTCATATTGATTTCTTCGCCAGGTTGTAAGGTAATACCTAAAACATATGCCATGGAACTACCGCCAAAGGCTTGTTGAGATCCTCCTCCAAGAAAACCAGATGCGCTTGCCACGCCCGTTAAGCTTAAATGCCCTGTGTCTACAACATTCGTTTCTCTAACCAGTGAAATGTTTCCATTGTCACCTGATTCAGTCTGGTTGTTGATATAGGGAGAGATATCCGCAAATTGAATATCGAGTATATTGCTCGAAGTGAAAAACATATCTAAGGTGGCGAATGCTTCGGCAAGACTATTTTCACCATCAGCAATGGCGAATAAATCTATTTCAAACACTCCTTGGATCCCAAACGTCATTTCAGTTGCACTTTGATTAGAAAAAGTAAAATTGCGCTCAAAAGATACTTCAGAAGTTGCTCTAGTATCATAAACCGTGGTGCTAAGGGAGGCCTGTGCGAGGCCATTTCCCCAAATACCTCTTTCGGATACATCATTGCTTCCATCGGGAATAATTTCAAGATTGCTGACTGTATATAATTGAGTATTGTTGCTCGCCACCGAACCTTCGGTTCCTGCATTTCTAGTGCTGGAGCTGATTGAAGAAAGTACCGAAGGATTGTCCCTATCAAGGCCGCCAATCACTGTATCACTACCATCATAATTAGCCGTGTCAGGGGCGTATAAATTACTATTGGATAACAAAGAATAAGTAGGTGGGCCCATTTGCGATTCGAGCCAAAAGGGAAGCTGCCCACCAGTTGAGATCACCATGTCATTGTTAAAAGACACGCCGCTATTTGCGATTATTGGAATAGCGGTAGCAGTATTTAACCAAAAAAGTGCGATTAAACTAATAAACCTAGAGTAAGTAACTTGCATAGTCGTTCCTTGTTCTTTTTTGATGCAGACGTTGATAAGGTGCTATGACTCAAAGATTAGAAAAGTTTTACTCACTGCGAATGAGTGTGAGTACTCAGTTTTTACGTTCAAGGCACCTAATTTTCAGAATACTTCTGCAAATTGAAAATATTCGGTTTAAATTACCTTACAGAAACATGTTTAAAGGCCAGTAGATTTAATGCTTTTGGAACGAGAAGTCGCAATAGAAAAAATCAACGACAGCATATCCTTGATATCTCAGTCGGGAAAAATACTACTGCTAAGCGGAGAGGCGGGGATCGGTAAGACCTCTTTACTAGAACATATTCGCATGCATGCAGATACCTCTATTGATATATTTTGGTGTGGATGTGATCCATTATTCACTCCTAGACCTTACGCTCCTATCTACGATTTTGCGGCAGTTTTATCACCTAATTTACTGAGTCACTTAGAAAATGGCGCTATTCCTAACATCATATTCAGTAGTTTCTATCAGGCCATTAGCCAACTTAAAAAACCGTTAATTTTAGTTATAGAGGATGTGCATTGGGCTGATCATTCCACTCTCGACTTATTAAAATATGTCGCCAGAAGGATTTCTTTTATACCTTGTTTGTTGTGCTTGAGTTATCGCGATGATGAAGTGGCCCAAGAGCATCCATTGAGTTCCGTGCTTACCTTAATGCCGTCAGCACATACACTTCGTTTACATCTCGAGCAATTGAGTCAGGCAGGGGTAACAAAACTTAGTAAAAAAAGTAGTTACGACCCCGAAATTCTTTATAAAATCACGAGTGGTAACCCCTTTTTTATCGCTGAGTTATTAGCCAACAATGACCACAGCCAGCAGGTTATTCCTGCTTCGATTAGAGAAGCGGTTAGCAGTCGAGTCCTGAACCTAACACACAGTGAACGTGACCTACTGCAAGTGTTGAGTCATATACCTTTCAGCATTCCCGTTACCTTGATTCATAGGCTTTTCAATGAAGTTGGAGAGTCTTTTGCTATGGCATGTGTTGCTAGAAAACTGTTGCAGTGCGACCAACATAGAGTGTTTAAATTTAGACACGAACTCGTTAGGCGAACTATTTTAGAAGAGCAACCGGCTCATCAACAAAAAGTAGCTCACAAACGGATTCTTGAGTGTTTAGAACAATTATCTCCAGACATAAATGTCGCTTGGCTGGTTCATCATAGTGAGGGGGCATTAGATCCAGAAAAGGTGCTTAAATATGCGCCTTCAGCTGCGGAAAATGCTGCGTCATTGGGAGCACACAAAGAAGCGGCCTCTTTTTATGCTAAAGCTTTAAGTTATGTTGAATATGCTGATACGGAACTTGCCGCTAGTCTCCACGAAAGTTGGGCGTATGAAGTGGGACTAACTACTCATATGAAACAATCTGTAATAGATGCGAGACGCCATGCTATTAGCCTTTGGCGGGCGCTAGGTCGCAACGATAAAGTGGGCGAAAACTTGCGTTTTTTGTCGCGTCTTTTTTGGTACCAAGGACATGCGGAAAAAGCTGAAGAATATGCAAACCAAGCAATCAATACATTTGAAGCTATTCCTGCTTCGAATGAATTAGCTATGGCCTATTCAATGCGGTCACAATTGGACATGCTCAATGACAGGTTTGATGAAGCTGTAGATTGGGGCAACAAAGCGTTGTTGTTAGCCGAACGATTCTCTAGTCCTATCGTTAAAGCACATGCGTTAAATAACATCGGCACCGCTTTGGTGATCCAAGGTAACGAAGCGGGCGAAGCAATGCTTAATCAAAGCCTCACCATTGCGAGGCAACATGGTTTACATGAAGATGCGGCTCGGGTTTATACTAATTTTTCAGATTATTGCATTCGATTCAAAAAACTTAAAATGGCTGAGGAATTGACAGCCAAAGGCATTCAATATGACATTGCTCATGACTTAGATTCGTGGACCTACTATTTGGTCGGACTGCAAGCGCAGTTGCGCCAAGAACAGGGTCGTTTGCTCGACGCTCAAACTATTGCATCGGGTGTGCAAGGAATTGATAATCAAACTCTCCTAATGAAGCTACCGGCCTTAATAGTGCTTGCTAGAGTCAATTCTCGACTCGCCACTGAAGGCAGTTTTAGTTTACTTTGTGATGCCCTGGAAGACGCGCAATCTACAAACGAATGTCAGTATATGATCCCAGCAAGACTAGGTTTAATTGAGCATTTTTGGTTGGTTGCAGCCAATGTTGCTGTGAACAACTTGCAGCAAGACGAAATCAAAAGGCATATTCACTGGTTAGATGAATTACCTAAAGGTATTTTAAACAAATGGCAATTGGGTGAATTGACCATCTGGAAAAAACGCTTAGGTATTGAAATTAATGAAAGTCACATAAATTTGATAGCACAACCTTACCAATTCGAATTAATGGGCGAAATTGAAGCTGCACATCAAGCCTGGATAACCCTTGGAATGCCTTTTAATGCAGGAATGAGTTTATTACATAACATTCCTAGCAAAGAAAAATTATCGAAAACTAATGTTCTTAAAGCTTGGCAACTATTTGAATCAATATCGGCAAAAGCAGCGCTGCAATGGATACGCAATGTCGCAATAGTTCAAGGATTTACCGATATTCTCCCCAAAGCCCGAAGAGGGCCTTATGCCAAAGCCCGCCAGCATCCGATTGGACTAACAAATAAGGAACAGCAAGTACTTAAACTTTTGGTGACGGGGGCAAGCAACCAACAAATAGCGGTGTCGTTGTCACGCTCAAATCGCACCATCGAAAATCATGTATCGTCAATTTTAAGTAAACTCAATGTCGAAAATCGAGTTGAAGCCATGCTTAGAGTTCAAAACGAACCTTGGCTGTCTGAATGAATTGTGTTTAATTAACAGTGATTTTTTTGCTGTCAACTAGTTGTATGCATGTGAGTCAGGTTTCTTTGTTGATTAGCTTATTCATGAAGTTTTCGAAGCGTTTCTGCCTTGTTTCAGGTTTTTTCGCACTATCTAATCCATAGGCAATAGCGTTTCGATTCGATTTGCTTAACGTTTCAAAAAATTGTTTGGCTACTGGCTGGTGCTCCACGGCGGCCAAAAAGTCTGCGGGAACTTGCATCTCACTTACTCTGTAGGCGTTTTCCCAGCGACCATCGGCTTTGGCTGCAGCAACATGAACGAGTCCGGGTTCTTTCATCCGACCTTCGGTTATGAGGCGTTCAACGTGTTGAGTATTTCTTTTCGACCAAATACTCTTGGGTCGTCTTGGGGTAATTCGTTGCAGGTAGGCTAGATCATTGAGGGACTTTTTTACGCCGTCAATCCAACCCCAACAGAGAGACTCAATCACAACTTGCTCCCAACTCACGCTGGAGATACCTGAACCTTTTTTATATATTTTTACCCAGAGTTCGTGTTGGCGAGCATGGTTTTTTTGTAACCAGTTGTGCAAGTCTATGGGTAACTTAAAGGCTAAAGTTTTATGTGTTTGCGGGTTAGGCATTAAGTCATATTCTCTAGGTAAAACACTGTTCGATTATTTGATATTTAGCCGAGCTAGCTAGTTGGTTCTGAAACCGTACAATTATACATCATTGTAAATCACCGGCATTTTACCTTTCCAGGTCGCCCACAATTGAGGATCCGTCGCCAAATTTGCCATAAAGTTTGCGACGTTTTCTCGACTAGTAGGCGCAGAATCAAAAATCGCATTTCTGGTTGGGGATGTATGGACGCTATAGGCCGTTACCTTGGATTCATTTGTAAGGCTATCTGGCCTTACCGCTGTCCATTCAATTGAAGGGTGTTGTTGTCCTATCGTTGTCCGCAGAAAGTCAGCTGCTTGTTCGTTATCTACGTGGGGGGGAAGCAAATAACGCAATATAGTTACAACGATTCGCTGTGATAGCGGCGGCTTCTCTGGAATATCTCTATTACTGTTTCCTGTGGTATTCATTAAGATAATCTTTATTTTTTGTAGTGGTGCCAGTAGCTGTATAGCTTCAGTCACTGTTTTGATGGTATCGGTAACTAGGCGTCTAGGTTTTCCGAACATTCCTTTGAACGTCAGGTTATGCCCTAAACAGGATACAACCGCGCAGCAGTCATTTAGATGGGGTATAAGTTCTTCAGCGCTAAGATTGGCAACATCAGCTTGGATTTCACTATAATTGGGGTGATTAGCAATGGTATCTAACAAAGAACTAGAAGCGCGCACGATAGACACAACCTCAACATTTCTTTGCAGTAACTCTGATACAACCAGTTTACCGGTCGCACCACTTGCGCCTACAACTAACACTTTGTTCATCTTATTTGTATCCTTGATACTTAAATACGTTATTGAATTCAAAAAATCACTTATCAGATATTGGCTTTTATAAAGTTAATAATATCTTTGTGGATCTTGTACGTTGTGACTTTGCCAGCACCACTATTTACACCGCCCTGCAAGGCTATTGAGGAGTACCCTAACCTCAATCAGTAGCGAATCAAATTTGAAATTGTTACAAAATACGAGGATTGAAATGTTTATAAAACGACACTCTTAGCTGATATTGCAGTTAGGAGCCTTTACGTAACTATCCCTTAACTGTTTATTGCTTCGAGAGCGTCGACGGCAACAACTTACTGCCTCTATTTACCACAATTAAAAATTACATTTGGCCGCAGTATCAAAAATCGCTACAGTTGTTCTCTTCATTTAGTTTTTATAGATATTTTCTAGATGCCCGATGGCTTAAACCGCGCAGCTATAGCTCAATCTCCCCTTGCTGCGTATCAATCACTATTAGGGAGTAAGCTTGTTGAAGATCCTTATCAATTAGAGGCCATCAAGGCTTTAGACGTGCTTTTTTCCCAACTAACTTCGCAAAAAGCACCTTCACCTGAGAGCATTCACGGGCTTTACATGTGGGGTGACGTGGGCCGAGGCAAAACATTTTTAATGGACTTGTTTTATGAGTGTTTGCCGAACGAAGGCAAGTTGAGGTTACATTTTCATCGTTTTATGGCGCGTATTCATCAAGCTCTCATCGAACACGCTGGGCAAGAAGATCCTTTGATACTTGTTGCCAATGACTTAGCTAAAGAATGTCGTATCTTGTGTTTCGATGAGTTTTTTGTTTCTGATATTGGCGATGCTATGATTTTAGCGGGACTATTTGAACGTTTATTTAAACAAGGTGTGGTTTTGGTTGCTACTTCAAATACTCCTATCGAACGCTTGTATGAAAACGGCTTAGCCAGACATAAGTTTTTGCCTTGTATCGCCTTATTGCAACAGTTTACGCAGAGTGTCCATCTTGATGGGGCGCAAGATCATCGCTTAGCTCAATCAATAACAGAACACAATCAAATACAGAATTTTGCGGGTTCCAAGTACATTGGGAAATCCACTGAAATGGATTTTAATGCGGTTTTTGCGAAACTCACGAGATTAATTAGCCCAGCAAAAATTCGAAATACATCCATAGAAATTTGTCGAAGAAATATCAAGGTGATTAAGGCTACAGACACAACAGTTTCAAATCCTGTTGTGTGGTTTGACTTCTTTGATTTGTGTGAAGGGCCTCGTTCGCAATTGGATTACATGAAAATTGCCTCACAATTTAAAACAGTGTTGTTAAGTGGCGTGCCTAATTTAGGCGGCCAAATACGTGGTTGGATAAAGGCCCGAGGCACTGAAGATGGTATAGGTGACAATCAAGCGGCGGTTACTGGTGAGCGCATGGTGTCCTATTCCGAAAATGATAATATGGCTCGTCGGTTTATTAGCCTAATAGATGAGTTGTATGATCAAAAAGTGCGGCTTTATCTTGGCACCGACGTGCCGCTGGCAGAATTGTACCAAGAAGGCGCATTGCTATTTGAGTTTCGTCGTACGTATAGTCGTTTAATAGAAATGAGTCGAAACTGAGTCGACTTCACCAAAAAATAACCCCCTAACGGTGAATAGGTTGGCTATCGAACGTAAGAGTCAGAGCACTATAGTGAAGAGTTTTTACAACCCAATCCAACATCGCTTTAAACACTAAAGGTTAATGTATAGCGGGGTTTCTTGACTCGAAATAGCCGGTGAGAAAGGGTTAGGTATTTCAATGAGTGTGCGCTTATCGAGTTTTGCTCGTTCAATGAAGTCTGCATGGTGTTTTTCAAATAATGCATCAAAACTTCCATTGTTGATCGCAACTTTAAAGCCGTTTTCAAGAATTTGAATCAACTCGTCGTGGTCCTTTCTCACAAAGTAAAACAGAGACATTGGATAGTGCAACACCACATGAGGCTCAATAACAATATCTCGTTTTGAAAATATCTGCTCTTCATTCCAAATTTCCAAGACTGACCTTGGAAAAAGGTCAAAGCGTTTTTTACTCAGCATTTCAAATAGGCGATCATAATGCCTACTAGTATTTACAACGAAGCCACTCTCAGAAAATATTTTCGTTTCTTGCCACTGGCTCCCTTGGCCTACAGTAAACTTTCTTAAATCATCGATACCCTTAACGTTAGCCAAAATATCGCGGTTATCTTTTCTCACTAGTACTAGTCGATACCCCATTAAACCTCTGAAAATTGGATAACGAATAGCGTGGTACTTTTTTTCGACTTCTTTATCAGTAGCACTAGCGAATACATCTACAGCACGATTATCTAGCAAACTAAGGTGTTGTTGTTCGTTTGGAAAGGTAACCCACTCAATCTTAACGTCTGAGCCTGAAGACGACAGAATTAGTTTTTGCAATTGTTGCGAATATTGATGACGAAGATCGTCTGCTGAATTGATAGACGGCAGTTTAACAGTGACGGGAGTTACAGCGACAACCGACATGGCAAACAAACTACATATAATTAAAATCGTTAACTTCATGGATAAACTCAGACTGTCTTACTAGTCAACATTTTGCACTGGATTACCTGTGGAGTTAATAGTAGTCGAAGTTGCTTTCGTTTTTAACCTTTACTCATTGTAGTTTTCTGTCCGTTTTCTCTCGCTAAATTTTGAATGAACAAAAAGTGGAAACATCATTGATACAGTGAGAGCTCGACAACAACCGTACCTTTTTAGAAGGTAAATGATAAATAGTTATCGGACTTCATACCTAAGTATCGTATTGGATGTTTTTTAGGCAGCGAAATTGCTGTCTAATTCATGCCAGAACCACAGAAGGGTTCACAATTTATTTATCTATAATTTTTGAGGATTTACCCGTGTTGAGATTGACCAAAACGACTCTTGCTATCGCTACTATTGCTTTTTTCAATGTAAGCAGTGCGCAAGCTAATGTAAGCGAAGCGCTACAAAATATTTGTACTATCGTTAAAGCCGACGATAAAGGTGAATTACGTAAAAAAATGAAACGTGTTGAATCTGACTTTAAACTCAAATTAAAGGATTATTACACGGGTATCTCTTGTAGTGGCAATAGTCTTATCCGCACAGCTATGCTTAGCAACGCTGTTGAAACCGGTACGCTAATGGTAAAAAAAATGCCTAAAGGTGATTTAAGCACCCCAGAGCAAGACGGCAAAACGGTTATTGCATGGGCTTCAGAAAATGGCTTAGAAGCTTCACCTATAGTGACTGCGCTGAAAGATAGAATTTAATTTCGCGCTAGTTTGCTTAACAGTCATTAAGCCTAAGTAAACGTACGTTTAATATATTGTTCAAATAGCAGTTATTAAGAAAAATTATGCATTTAAAAATGGTCTCAACAGAGGCCATTTTTTATGGGTGAATACAAAGTATGTCTCTAAGATTATGGGGTTTTATCGCTTATTTATTGCTAAATCGGTGCCAGTTGTTTATTTTTGTGAAAACGTTTGCATTAAAACAAAAATAAGGGCCATATTCGTGCCGAAGATAAATCAAAAATTTAAACAAAAGCTCAGTTCGCTAGTGGTATTTTCTACGCTGCTGGCAACGTTAGCAGCATGTTCTAATGGCAGTTCTGAACATACAACTGAAAAACCTCAACCATTATTAGCTGAAAAAATTACTGCTATTACTGTTACGCCAGAGAATTGGCCGAAACAACAGTCTCCTATCAAACGCATTCCAGAACAAGAAGCGAAAATCGCAGCGCTTTTAGCGAAGATGACCCTAGAAGAAAAAGTGGGACAAGTCATTCAAGCAGATATTGCCTCGATTACGCCACAAGAGGCTGGGAAATATAATTTAGGCTCTGTCTTAAACGGGGGGAGCAGTGCGCCTAACGGAGATATTCATGCGCCACCACAGGAATGGTTAAAATTAGCAGACCAGTTTTACCAAGCGTCGACTGACACCAGTGATGGTGGTGTAGGCATTCCTTTGCTATGGGGCATAGATGCAGTGCATGGCAACAACAATGTAGTAGGCGCAACGCTTTTCCCCCATAACATTGGTTTGGGCGCAGCGAACGACCCAGATTTAATGCGGAAGATTGGTGAAATTACCGCTAAAGAAATTTTAGTGGTTGGCATAGATTGGACTTTCGCCCCTACTTTAGCCGTAGTACAAAACGACAAATGGGGACGTACCTATGAAAGTTACTCTGAAAACCCAGCAATAGTAGCCAGTTTCGCGGGACCGCTAGTTGAGGGCATTCAAGGTAAAGTCAACACCGATAAGTTTCTAAGCCAAGAACATCTATTAGCTAACGTTAAGCACTTTTTGGGAGACGGTGGTACCCAAAATGGCAAAGACCAAGGCGACTCAATTGTAAGTGAAGCCGCTATGCGTGATATTCATGGCGCAGGATATCCTCCAGCCATTCAACATGGAGCGCAGGTAGTCATGGCTTCGTTTAATAGTTGGCATGGCAGGAAAATGCACGGTAGCCGCGAAATGTTAAATGACATTTTGGTGGAGCGATTAGGTTTTGATGGTTTAGTGGTTGGAGATTGGAATGGTCATGGACAAGTGGCCGGATGCAGCAATGTGTCGTGTCCACAGGCGTTTAATGCGGGTTTAGATATGTTTATGGCACCCGATAGCTGGAAAGGACTGTATCAAAACACCTTGAAGCAAGTGAAGTCGGGCGAAATCAGTATGGCGCGACTAGATGAGGCAGTATCGCGTGTATTACGAGTTAAACTTCGCGCTGGTTTATTTGACGCTAAGTTGCCATCCAAACGATCCTACGCCGGTAAGTTCGAATTGTTGAGTTCTAAAGAACATAAAGCCGTTGCCAGAGAGGCAGTCAGAAAGTCACTGGTATTACTCAAGAACAACAATCAATTATTGCCACTTTCAGCTAATTCTAAAGTATTAGTAGCGGGTGGAGGCGCACACAATATTGGCCAACAATCTGGTGGCTGGACCTTAAGTTGGCAAGGTACAGGCAACAAGAACTCGCATTTTCCTAAGGGCGAATCGATTTATCAAGGCATACAAAAAGCGGTTCATGCTGCTGGTGGTCAAGTCGAGTTAAGCGAAAGTGGAGAGTTCGAAACACAACCCGATGTAGCCATAGTGGTTTTTGGGGAACAACCCTATGCTGAATTTCAAGGTGACGTGGCAGATCTAGACTACAAACCAACAGCAGATTTAGCATTACTAACCTCTCTTAAACAGCAAGGTATTCCAACAGTAACTGTATTTTTGTCAGGACGCGGCATGTGGGTCAATCCAGAACTTAATGCATCAGATGCTTTTGTTGCGGCCTGGTTACCCGGATCTGAGGGGGGCGGGGTAGCGGATTTATTGTTTAAAGACGCACAAGATAATGTGCAATATGACTTTAGCGGGCGCTTGTCGTTTTCATGGCCTGCTAGCCCTTTAGACGTCGAGCTGAATATAGGTGATGAAAACTATCAACCCTTGTTTGCATATGGTTATGGACTGTCGGTAAAAGATCAGCAAAACCTAGAGTTATTAAGTGAAGCAGTTGACCCTGCTGTTAGCCAAGTCAATGACCAGCGTTTTTTATTTGCAGGTGATCCGGTACAACCTTGGCGTTTAGTACTTAACGATTCTGGTGGCAATACTCAAGTCAGTGCAAGTTCACAAGCCAGTTCTTTGTCAAAATTGCTTGTTCAAGCGACCGACCACCAAGCGCAAGAAGACGTCATTGAAGCGACTTGGCAAGGCGTAGCCAATTTATTGATACAGGGTAATCCTATTGATTTGACCGCGAAAACGCAGTCTGGCATGGCATTGGCGTTTAATTATAAAGTACTGAAGCAACAAGCTACAAAGGTGACTTTGAGTATGGGGTGTGGTGCAGATTGTATAGGTGAATTAGACATCACAAGTGCACTAAAGTCCAAATTAAGCCAAGGTTGGCAACAGGCTAACCTTGCTTTGAATTGTTTTGCCAAGGCCGGAAGTAACATGGAAAAGGTAGATATTCCATTTATGCTAGCGGCAGATTCGGGGTTAACCATTCAGTTAAGCGAAGTAAAAATCGTCGAGCCTGAAAACACTGAGAGCTGCGAACTCTAATTCAGTCGGTTTCTAGATAATCAGCGCATAGACTTTCGGTATCACTGCGAGTCTATGTGCCCGTTTACAATGAAGTCGCCTCTTCTGTTCCAATTAAATAAAACTAGCCGGTTCCATTTTGTTTTCCTTAAAATCGCCAAGTCTTTAATTTAACAATGGAAAATATTTTACACATGGCTTTTAATAAGAAACAGAAAAGTCGCGTTAAAGTCTGGTCTCCTTTTACTTCTGGGAATTGTGCTACTTAGCCCCAAGTTAAGGTAATAAATAGTGAATAAAATCAAAAGGCAACCGCTAAAAGTGGTTGAAGTTTATATTAATTCGAGAAGCTACAAATACCATGTGCTTGTTAACAAGCGTTAGGTGCTACCGAAACAGTTCACTATGAGAGCCAATTCTAGCTAATTTAAGAGTCTCACTTTCAATCTTGTAAATTAAAACTAAGTCTGGTTTCACGTGACAATCTCGATAGTTCGACCAATTTCCAGCCAGCGCATGATCAACGTATTTTTCCGCCAATGATTTACCTTGTTGCAGAGTCGTAATAACATGACCAACTTCAATCACATCAGGTATTGATAGTTTAGTTATTTTCTTAAAATCCTTCTTGAACTGGGTCGAATATTCTAATACATACATTTAAGTATTATTGGCTCCCAATTCTTTAAATAGTTGTTCGACATCGTCGACGCTCTTTCCATTTCCACCTTCCAACTCTTGAATTGCTTCGAGTGTTTTAGAGTTAGGAGCTTTCGAGCGTAATTCAAATGGTATACCACCATAGTTAATTACTGCTTTCGCAAATAACTTTATTGCCTGTGACGGGCTTAAACCTACTTCATCACAAACATGTATAAAAGCCAATTTGGTATCATGATCAATGCGTGTGCTTAGCATCTCAGTCTTCATTATGTTACCCTTTGTAGTACATAGTAATGCAATGATAACAAATAGCAGCTAACAAGCAAATCAACTAGGAGTAAAATGCTCACTGAGTTCGCTAGTATAGCTAAGCGGTTTTAGCCTGTTATTTGAAGCATTAGCTGCTTAAACATTTGCCAAGGTTGAATAGTTTCAATAGAAACAATTTATGCCTATTATGCCTACAGTTTTAGAAATTGGTCCTATTCGTTTCTTCTTTTATAGCAACGAAAATTGTGAACCAGCACATATCCACATTCAACGAGACAATATGCTCCATAAATTTTGCTTAAGGCCAGTAACTTTAGCTAGTTCAACACGATTTTCTCGAATAGAATGACGTTAACTTCAGCAATTAGTTGATGAAAACAAAGACGTATTTTTAGAGGTTTGGAATGAGAATTTTAGCGATTGAGCTGCACCACAAGCTCATATTATCAAATGCACTGATTCTGATTTAATTGTTGAATTAATCGATGATCGTATAATTTCAACCCCATTAGTTTGCTTTCCTCTCTTATCGAAAGGCACTCTTGAGCAACTTGCTAACTGGGAATTACTCGGAGATGGTGACGGTATACACTGACCCGAAATCGATGAGGATTTGAATGTCGCTGTTTTGTTGTCAGGCACTCATTAAATTAGCAGCAAACGAAACAATAAGCCGCATTCACTTCGCTCATTGGGAAAAGCCACTTTGTCGCGCTGCTTTTTCCGTTATTGTAAGTGTTATCTATTAACAAAATCTAAGGAGATAATATGTCTAAATGGGGAGTAACTGGAACATGGTTAATGTTAGTTATTGCTGTGGTAGTTTTTATTGCTGCTTTATTTATACTCGGTTCAACAATTGGTAGGATGTTTGTAACGGGTTCCGTTGAGCTATCTATCCCTCAAATCGGAATTATTTGTGGTGGAATCACATCGATTTCTGTTTTTGTACGCTGCGTTAAACAATTAAAAAATAGATCTAAATTCGCACGTGCATAATAAAAGCTCAAACAGAAACCCACTCGCTGGCTTCGCCAAAACGCCCGCTTTTTCTGTTTAGCTTAAGCGTTTTGTAAATCAAGGAAGGATATGAAAAAAACACTATCAATTATCATTGCTGCTGTTTTTTCAATTAGTGTTTTAGCATCAAAACCTGAAAAGACTTATCAGATCAAATGGAATGAGGATTCAGGAAAAATTATTCATAGTTCAGTTTGCTACAACTATAAATCTGGCTCGATAGACTTCAGAAGGTGCAGGTCACAGGCAAAAAAGCATTTCAAAACCCAATGTAAATACTATCAGTCAAATCCTAACGATTCTCAAGGTAACAGAGTCAAATTTTGTGGTGCGGCACATTCGTTCAACCCTATTGTTTCTTAGATATAATTCACGCAGCAAAACAATACATAACATTTTCTTTGCTGATCCACGCCATTAATACAGAAGCAACTGCATAACTCATAGTTTACATTTTTTTGTATTTGTATTTGTATTTGTACTGCACTGTGTACAATGAAACGTAGTTAAACTTAACAAACAGATTATCGAAGACCCAAAATGTTTGGCTCACTATATTTGGTTCATAGGTTTAACTAAATATTTTTAGCGCGTTGTTTGGTGCACTATATTGTAATGTCGTGGTGCTGTCGGGGTGAAGTCGTTGCCGACAGGTCCCTGTTTAATTGAATATGGCCTCACAGAGTGATGAGGAATTATTATGATTATAAAAAAGCTTAGAGTTAAAAACGATTGGTCTCAGGAACAACTTGCTGAATATTCGGGTTTAAATGTTCGTACTATCCAGCGTGTTGAAAGTGGTCAAAAAGCGAGTATTGAAACATTAAAATGCCTTGCCTCTGTATTTGAAGTCAATATTTCTAAATTAACAGAGGAGATTACCGTGATAGATAAAGAAGCTGAGAAGTGGAAAAGTTTACCTTGGTGGTTCAAAGCAAATATGTTTGGGGTTAGTTCAAGGCGTCATGTGCAAATTATTGAGTTTGTATTGTTAACGCTTGCGTTCGGTTCATGGTTTTTAAAACCTGACATAATGTCGACCCCACTTTGCTTTTTATCCGCTTACCTAACAGGTTGGATTATTAGGTTTGGTGACAAAAACGATGTTTGGTAAAGCAAAATACTGAGGGACTATGGCGTCAAAAGTAAGTTGATAGTTTTTGGCGCTTTTCACATTGCAGGGTATCCTTGAGACAAGTTAAACTTTCTAAAGCACATAACTTACCTATTCAAAAGTAACAACATAACCAGCCAATTATACCAAATTCAATTTGCTGCTGTTTTTTGGTGGGCATATTGTGGCATTACACCTTATCGATAGAATGGAGCATAAATGAAGTCAATCATATAGATAATTTCAGTTGTTATTAGCTTTAGTGCACTGGGTTCAGAGCAAGAGTTACTAACCACAAAGTCAGGGTTATATGATGCTGGTGGGTTTAAGTTATATCTAGAGTGTTATGAAAACGCCAAACCACAACTAATACATGAGCAAGGCTTCGGTCGTCCGAGTTCAGATGGTGTTTGGTTAGACAAGTATAAAGGAGCTTGTGGGTAAATGAGGCTTAACAAGCGGGGCAAATTCGATGCGAAAAATACACGGGCATCATACTTAAATCGTTATTTACTATTTTAAATTATGAAATTTTATTGTTTAGTTGTTGGCATTTTTTTTCTAATCGGCGCGCTCACGCTATTAGTTTCTAGAGTTAAATTTATTAGGGCCTCAAAAACTGTCAAAGCCGTTGTCGTTGCAAAAGTGTATCGCAATAAAAGTACCGAAACTCGCTCTAGTAAAACAAAAGTACTGAAGTTGCGTTTTGATAATCCGTTTGCTGGCACAAATGAATACGTTTGTGATACCAATATTCTTACGCCATTTTATAAGGTAAATGACAACATCAACTTAGCCGTCTCAGAAAATAGAATCCTGATTAAAAACGGGTTTTATGTCATGCTGACTCCAGTAGCACTAGCATTGATGGGAGGCATTTGCGTTTACGTATTTTATCAACTGTAGCCGAACAGATATCCATCCGCTCTCGGTGGTATTTTGAATTTTACAAACAAGAACACAACGTCTCAAATTAGCTCAATGAATCCATTCAGGCTAGCTAAAACAATCGACAACTCGATTAAACCCTCTAGGGTTGGCACTTAACTAAATCAAAGGGTCGATGCGTTTTGGATCGCAATATTATTGTTTATCAATACTATGCCTTGGCTTGATTTCTTGTGACATTACCCTTACCTTGCGGTCAATTGAATTTTTAGAACCTCGATTTATGAACGTCTCCTTAGAGGGATTTATTCTTACTGCTCACACTATAGAGCGTCACGGCAAGACCTTTATTGAATTTTGGTTTATGACTGAAAATGGAGCAATACAAGGCATATCAACGGCGCAGCAAGTGTTGTTTTTTATTGAACAGAAAGATCACGCTCAAGTATCTAATCTCCTGCAGCAAAGTGGTATTGAACATAACTACAAACCTTTACAGTTAAAAACCTTCGCCCATCAAGCTGTGGGAGCCGTGTATTTTGATAAGAACAGTTTATTGTTTAAAGCTAGAGCGTTACTGCAGCAACATCAGATTAGTTGTTTTGAGGATGACATACGATTAACAGAGCGTTATTTAATGGAACGTTTTGTATATGGCAGCGCGTTATTTACGGGTAAACAAGAGAGATCTCGAGTAACCCGTCTTGCAGATATTCAATGTAAACCCAGCCAATATGTCCCTCAATTTAAGTTGTTATCCATAGATCTCGAATGCAGTGCAAAGGGAGAGTTGTTTTCTATTGGTTTAGCCAATGACAACTACAAGTGTGTGCTAATGATTGGTCAATCACAGCAGGCTCCAGAATGGATCCACTGGGTAGAAAATGAAAAGGCCTTGCTGCAACAATTTGTGTTATTGGTTTCACAAATCGATCCGGATGTCATTATTGGCTGGAATGTAGTCAACTTTGATTTTCGGCTGTTAATTAAACGCGCGGCTTTACACCGAGTAAAACTATTACTGGGACGTAACAGCCAGCCGCTGTTTTGGAGAGATGCTAGAAACGAGGTAAATCAAGGTTTTGCTTCTATGCCCGGCAGGATCATTGTAGATGGAATTGATGCGTTAAAAACCGCCACTTACCAGTTTGATAGTTTTAGTCTCGAAAATGTTGCGCAAACACTGTTAAAAAAAGGAAAAAAGACCGAAGACGTTGATGACAGGCTTGCTGAGATTGAGCAAAATTTTCAGCACAATAAAGTTAAGTTAGCTGAATATAATCTGCAAGATTGCCAATTGGTGCTAGATATTTTCGAGCACACTAAAGTCTTAGATTTTCTAACCCTACGTAGCCAACTTACCGGTCTTGAATTAGATCGAATGGGTGGTTCGGTGGCAGCATTTGTAAACTTGTACTTACCCAAATTACATCGTGCAGGCTACATTGCACCTAATCGCCCCAAAGATGGTGGTTTGGCTAGCCCTGGTGGTTATGTGATGAGTTCTAAACCTGGGTTATATAAAAACGTTTTAGTGTTAGATTTTAAAAGTTTGTATCCGTCCATTATGCGTACTTTTAAAATTGACCCATTGGGTTTAGTTGAAGGGTTAGCCAAGCCAGATGATGCCATTGAAGGTTATCGAGGAGCTAAATTTAGCCGTGATAAACACTTCTTACCAGCCATTATTACGTCCTTGTGGAAACAGCGTGATGAAGCCAAAAGAAACCAAGATGCGGCGCGAAGTCAGGCCATAAAAATTCTGATGAATTCGTTTTACGGTGTATTAGGTTCGGGTGGTTGCCCTTTTTACGATACACGATTAGCCAGCTCTATTACTATGCGCGGCCACGATATCATGCAAACTACCGCGACCTGGATTGAAGCGGCAGGTTATCAAGTGATTTATGGCGATACCGACTCAACTTTTGTGTGGCTGCAAGGTGAATATTCGACTGAGCAAGCCAACCAAGTGGGGCAATCCTTGGCGACAGATATTAACCAAAAATGGCAAGACTACATTCAAGAAAATCATCAACTAGAATGCGAACTCGAAATCGAATTCGAAACCCATTTTAGCCAATTTTTAATGCCCACTATTAGAGGTTCTGAACTCGGCAGTAAAAAACGATACGCAGGACTAAAAACAACTAAGAATGGAGAGGAATTGGTATTTAAGGGATTAGAGACAGTACGCTCAGATTGGACCGCCCTAGCAAAGGGCTTTCAACTCAAGTTATATCAAATGGTATTTGCAGGCAAAAATGTGCATGAATATTTGCTGCAAACCATCGAAGATACTCGCGCAGGGTTGCTAGATGAACAACTGGTTTATCGCAAACGCATTCGCCGTCGGTTAGATCAGTACGTGAAAAATGTGCCACCTCATGTGAAAGCGGCACGATTGGCTGATCAACAAAATATGGCGCTTGGCAAACCCCTTAAATACCAGCATAAGGGCTGGATTTCGTATGTGCTTACCGTTAACGGGCCAGAGCCAGTCGAATACTTGAATAGTCAAATAGATTATGAGCAGTATGTAGAAAAACAGATTAAACCTATAGCTGAAGGGATATTGCCCTTTATAGGTTTGTCGTTTGAGGATATGACTAGCCAACAAATGGGACTTTTTTAGTCATCAAAAACGAAAAAGCCAGTTGATATACAACTGGCTTATAAACTTATCGTGTTTGTGAATCTCGAATCTCGAATCTCGAATCTCGAATCTCGAATCTCGAATCTCGAATCTCGAATCTCGAATCTCGAATCTCAGCTTACTTTTTATTCGATAAATAAACGATTAAATCAATCATGTCTTCTTGGTTCATATCGCGAGTAAATGTCGCTTGGTACTTACCGTTCACAATAAAGGTAGGCACGCTTCTGACATGTTTGCGGTATGCTTGAATTTCCTTGTTGTTCATTTTCAAGCGGCTATTTACACCAAAGCTAGACATCATTTTGTCAAAGTCTTTTGGCTCTACACCATTGACAACAAAAATATTTTTTAAGTCATTAATGCCCGAAACAGATGAACGGGATACATGAATGTATTTAAAAATTGCCGCATTGAGTTCATCACTTCTTTTTAACTCTCTAGCGACCATCATGGCTTTTGTTGCGTCGTCTTGTATGGCGGCACTAGTAAAGCCCATAAAGTTTACATGAACCTTTTTGAACTCAACGTCATCAGCCAATTTGGTTTTAATGGTCTTAACTAGAGGTTCAAAGTTAAAGCAGTGAGGACACCAAAACGAAAAGAATTCTAAGACCTCTTTCTTTTCAGTGGCTTGTTCAGCTATTACTTTGAAGTGGGTACCTTCGCGCCATTTTTCTTGTGCGCAGGCTTGAAGAGGCAGTAATAACATCACACTCAGGAACAACAATATCTTTTTCATAAGATCTCACAATTAAATTCAAAACTTGATGGCAGATTAGCATAGCGATAAAAAAAAATCCGTCAGGACTTTGTAAAGTGATGTAAATAATGGCATTTTACATTCGACAAGACAAAAAAAGCCGCATAAAAAGCGGCTTCGTTAGTTACTCTAAAATACGTAGTTAACTGCAAATCTAACTAAAGTGGCATCAGCTGACTCATCAATATCATCGTCGTATTTGCTAACGTCTGCCTTCAAAGCAACATTGGTGCTCATATCGTAACGAACCCCTATTGTCGATAAACTATATTTAGTAGAGAACAACTGTTGGATAGTGGTCACTGCAGCGCCAACTGGAGCACTAAGGTCTTCAGGTAAAGCGGCGACTTGGTCAAGAAAACGAATTTCTGCTTCGCCATCAAACACTTCATGAGTGATTGATGGCGTGAATTTCCCAGTGCGCACCCCCGCTGTTAAGTAATAGGCTGTATCTTTAGGAGAGAATGATTCTTCAATATCGATCGAAGTAATTTCACCACTAACAAACCAATCGAAATTATCGACTTCAAAACCTAATCCGTAGAAATTAGCTGTGTCTTCATCCATTCGTAATGAATCTGCGATATTAGTAGGTAATAATTCAAGAGATGGTTCCAATGATCCTGGTAAGAAAGTCGTAGTACCTCGCCCCGCAACTGCACGAATTTTGAACCACTCATAGGTCGCTTCAGCTGTAAATACCACCGAATTATTTGATTCAAGCTCTACTGGCTGAGGATTGCCTTGGAGGTCGGTCACATCAATACTACTGTTAATGGTTCCTCCTGTTAACTGAAACGCATATTCCCAGTCACCAGCATAATTGCTGTAGTCAAAACGGAAACCTTCAATGTTGTTAAATGCTACACCATATACAGATTGTGGCGTATTTACCCAATGATATGAATAGCCCACATCTTTTGAAGATGAATAACGGAATAAAGGTAACCTTAAACGTCCGGCTGAAATGCTAAGGTTGTCAGTTGCTTGATAAGTTAGATACGCCCATTCAAATTCAGGGTCGTAATCGTTTGTACCTTTAGCAACGATTTGTCCTGTAGCAGTCATTTTGTCATTGACGTCGCCACTTATTTGGATGGCAAACAAACTTTCTTCTGAAAAGCTCAAGCTATCATCATAGCCATACAAGCTATCTTCTGAGCTTGTCATGCCACCTACAAAGTTTGCAAACCCGTTAATACGCACTTCTGCTTGGGTAGAGAATACACAGCTTGTTAGTGCGGCGATAGTGAGTAATTTTTTCATAATATGGCTCCTAATTAGTTCAACGAAATGACTTTAACTGCATCAGAAACTGATGCGCTGTCTACATAACCAATCGCATGTTGGTTGTCTGCAACAATCGCTAATACTGCTGCATCGTTGTCTAGTTCTTTTGGTGGTATACCTTTGCCGGTAAATACTAGTTTCGACCAGTAAGCCGCAATTTGGGTTGAACTTCGGCCTAGGGTGTCAGTATCAAATGAGCCGCGAGTACTTGAAGAAGGCACTTGGTTGACCGGCAATGCTTCATTGCCATTAGAGAATTTTTTCTCTTTTCCTAGAAATATTCTCTGAACATCCTTTTGACTCAATGTTGAATCGTTACTCGGATGAACAATCACTACAACCTCTGCAAAAGAGCAGAGTGAAATAGCGCAGCCAAGTGTTATGCCTATCAGAGATTTTAACGAAGACTTTATGTGCATATCATTTACCTATGTTAAGGTTAGTTAAGTATTAAAATTTATAGCCTTTAAATGCTAGTAACCAAATCTTACCTATTTACGATTTTCTATAAAATCTTATTAAATTCCTATAAAAACAAGAGGTTACGCAAAATGTGCTGTAGTGCCGCTGATTTGGAGGCGCATATTATGAGCTAAAAAATGCAAGAATACAGTGTTTTATGGTATGTTAAATCATACATGCATATGTAAAATGTATACTTTCATCATCAATCACTATCTTTTAAATACCCCTGAATTACCCAATAAAATTAGTATTGTTGTGGCTAATACTAATTCAAAATATTTGCTAACTCGTTGAGGTACCTTGTAAAAATAGTCGATAAATAGCGACAAAACAATGTGGCTTTGCAAGCGCGAGCAATTAACGAGTTAAACGCGAAATTAGGGAAATTAGGGAAAGTGAGGGATTTTTATAATAGATAGTAAATAGGAGAAAGCAACTAGAGCGTTAGCGGGGGTTCTTGTAATGCAGAGAGCTGTTCTTTTAGCCCTAATATTTGTTGCTCCCAATATTTTCCATCAGCAAACCAAGGAA
The DNA here is from genome assembly GCF_018861065.1 of Paraglaciecola arctica. Taxonomy (GTDB): domain Bacteria; phylum Pseudomonadota; class Gammaproteobacteria; order Enterobacterales; family Alteromonadaceae; genus Paraglaciecola; species Paraglaciecola arctica_B. Next base: position 428,418 of record NZ_JAHKQO010000036.1, on the reverse strand, counting down.
AGGCTTGAGGAAAGGCGGGATCTTGCCATCGTTTTGCTAGCCAAGCCATGTAGTGCACCATACGCATGGCTCGCAAAGGTTCAATCAACGCTAACTGCGCAACGTCAAAGTCACAAAATTCTTGGTAGGCTTCTATCAAGGTATCCATTTGAATAAATTGCTGTTGTCTGTCTCCTGATAACATCATCCACAAGTCCTGGATTGCCGGCCCGCCTCTACAATCGTCTAAATCGACAAAGGTTGGTCCGTCGCGCCAAAGAATGTTACCTGGATGACAATCGCCATGGAGCCTGATGTTAGATTTACTCGAATAAAGCGACAAAGTTAGATCCACCACTTGCTGTAGAATAGCAAAAAAGGGTTGTTGTAGACTTGAGGGTATTAGCGGGCTTTGCAGCAATTCTTGCAATGGTTTAACCAAAAAATCATTCACATTAATTGTTGGTTTATGGACGAAGCTGGTACTTTTGGCCACACCATGAATCCTACCAATAAATCGTCCCATCCATTCGAGCTGATCTAAGTTGTCGACTTCAAATTGTCTGCCACCCACAGACGGAAATAATGCAAAGTAGTAGTCGTTATAACGTTGTAGGCTGCGATTTTTGATAATCATCGGTGCTACAACAGGGATTTCATGGGATGCTAATTCAATCGAAAAGTCATGTTCTTCTTGAATCTGTGCTTGGCTCCAGCGTTGGGGTCGATAAAACTTAGCGACATATCGTTTGTTGTCTTGCGCAACAAACTGATAAACGCGATTCTCATAACTGTTGAGCGCCAGTAGACCCGACTCAACAAGAATACCTTGTGATTCGATCGCGTCTAATATCAGGTCAGGCGTGAGTCCTGAAAAATCAAAAGTACTCACAAATCAGGATACAAAAATTTGCTGATTTCTTGCACTCTAACTGGGTTGTTTTCATCGTCCACTGATTCAACTCTAAAGTTAAACTCAGTGGATTCTTGGGTTAATTTATTTGGATTGATGGCAATACTGAAAGGTAAATTAAACACCTCTCCTCCGGAAACTATTGCTTCGTTTTCGCCAATAAATGTATGACCCTCGAGATTATCAACGTAGACCCGGTAACGTTGTGTGAGTTGCGATTTATTGAGAATTTTTATGGTAAATACATTTTCAATTAGTCCGTTCCCTGTTTCTCGGTACATAGGAACTCTGTCTTTTATTATGTCGATTTCTAATGGTTTTCTAGAGGCTATTTCGAAAACCAGTAATCCTGACATTAATACTAATACTATGGCGTAACCGATGAGTTTGGGTCTAAATATTTTTGTGCTTCCGCCCGCTAGTTCAGTTTCTGAGGTAAAGCTAATCAGTCCCTTGGGATAATTCATCTTTTCCATTACGCCATTACATGCATCAACGCAGGCCCCGCAATTGATACATTCGTACTGTAAACCGTTACGTATATCGATACCTGTTGGGCAAACCTGCACACATAAATGACAATCGATACAGTCACCTAAGCCCTTTTGTTGGTTTTCTTCGCGGCTTACTTTTCTGGCTCTTGGGCCACGTTGTTCCCCTCGGGCCGCGTTATAGGCAACGGTGTAAGTGTCTTTATCAAACATGGCGGATTGAAAGCGGGCATAAGGGCAAATGTGGGTGCACATGATTTCTCGCATCCAACCAGCATTGCCATAAGTACAAAACGTAAAAAACAACACCCAAAACACTATCCAAAAACTGCTGGAGAAAGTGAAAAACTCCACAAATAAATGATCAATGGGGGTGAAATAACCCACAAAAGTTAAAGAGGTTAATAAAGCGATGGTGACCCAAGCAAAGTGTTTAAGTGACTTTCGCCAAAACTTATCAAAATCCATTTTCCTTTGATCTAGTTTCATGCGTTTATTGCGACTACCTTCAATGGCTTCTTCAAACCATATAAAAATGAAGGTCCAAGTTGTTTGTGGGCACATAAATCCGCACCAAACACGACCCGCAAAGGTGGTCACAAAAAACAGAGCGAATGCGGCAACTATCAAAATCCATGCGAGTAAGGTCAAATCTTGCGGCCAAAGTGTTAAGCCAAATATATTGAAGCGCTGCGCACCAATATCAAACAATATAGCTTGTGAACCATTAAACTGAATCCAAGGTAATACCGCAAAACTTCCTAAAAAAAACAGCCCGAAAAATCGGCGAATGTTCTCCAACATGCCAGATACTGCTCTTACGTATATTCTGCTTCGAGGTGTATAGTCATTGTCATGTTTAGATTTATCGGGGCGGTGTACTTTTACTGGTGAGATGTTTTTTACAGGAATGCGCTCACTCATTGGGGGTCCTTGGTATATCAAAAAGGCAAATACAACAAATACGAAGAGCCGTATAGACTCTTATAACTTTACAAGTATACCAGCTTGTTAATCGCCTTGCTTGATCTCGGTCAGGCTTTTTATTGTTTCAGCAACTGTTATTCGTAGTTATAGAAATTCATAACTAACGAGTGTATTTTAATGCCGCGTTCTCGGGTAGCATGGCCAGTCTTCTAACAATTGTAACTATTTTGAGTGGCAAGCTATGTTGCGTTTTGTCGTAGTGACGTTTGAAATTTTGGCTTTGATAATGATTCTGCGCAGTGCATTTGTGCAATTTTGGCTGTCTGATGTGCAATCCACGACCTCTGAATGGATGCACGGCATATCTACAACTATTGATAATCAACAGTTAGCTAAGTTTAGAAATGAAATTTCTGAAAACGTGGAGAACTTAAGTGAACCTCAAGAAAAATATTTACTAAGAATCACCAGTACCAAAAACGAATTGAACAACTTTAATTTACATTATTGCCAAGCTCGCGACAAAAACCCTTTTATTTACGGTTCTAATTTACAATATGTCTGTGGCGAGATTAGTCGCAAAGGGATCCTCAAAGTCTAACTAAAAAGGGTTAGGTAAGCTGATGACAAATTTCGCGCCACCTAATTCGCTATCGGTTACGTAACAATCGCCTTGATGCCAATCCACAATTCTCTTAACAATAGCTAAACCAAGACCTGCGCCACCTTGCTGTCTATCTCGACTTTCATCGGGTCGAAAAAACGCTGAAAAAATCTTTTTACGCATATCTTGAGAAACACCTATCCCGTCATCCTCGATGCATATCTGAATTTCATCTTTTTGTTTGATGACATGGATTTCAAGGTTTTTTGTCGCATAACGAGAGCCGTTTAAAACTAAATTTTCAATCGCTCTTTCAATAAAGTGTTCATCTGCCAATACATGAGGATCGTCACCATAAACCCGAGTGTTTAAGTTCGATAAATGGCTTTCTTTGAGCCGATGCAGCAACTGGTGACACAGTTGCTTGATTGGGATCTCAGCCAAGTTCATTTCGGGTATGCGGGCATCTGTGCTGGCGTAGTCCAACATCTCTTGCACAAGGTTTTCTAGTTCATTGACATCTTCTTGCATATCTCGCCATGTATTACTTTGGGCTGTGGGTTTCATTGCTAGAGCAAACTTTAATCGTGCGAGAGGCGTTCGAAATTCATGGGTAACAGCTCCACTAAGTTCTCTTTGTGCCTGCATTAATTGAGTGATTTGGTTTCCCATGTTGTTGAGGGACTTTGCAATGGGATAAATCAGAGATGACTTATTAATATTATTTTGTTCAATACTGCCGTCGGGCTTAACGTTTGAAACCGTTTTTTCTAGACTTGATAAGTCTCGCCACAATGGCCAAATCCAAAAGGCGATGACGCCACCTAATAATAAAAAGAACAATACACTATATAGTAAAAATTGACCGGAGTTGGCGGTGCTAATAGGTAAGGTTATTTCTAACAACTGTGATTGATTGTCCAGAATGTATATTTGTTCGGTTACGTCAGTGTCTGTTAGAGCGATAATTTGACCATTACGTAATTTTGCTAAATTATCGTCTGACCAAGCTATGTCGCCTAGTTCACGTATTTCGAGGGTGCCACCTAAGCTTTGAACGAAAGCCGGCATATCGATATCTTGTTCCATAGCCGCTGCAAAAACAGGTTCTAGAAATTGCGCGTTAGATGTTTCCGACTGAGTGAAAAATATACGCTCAAGCCCAGCGCTAAGACCTATTAAAGATACCGCAATAAAAAAATACAAACTAATGAAAAGGCGCGCCATAAAGGGTTAATCGTCCCAAGCGTCAGCAACAAAGAAGAATCCCTTGCCCCAGATCGTTTTTATCTTATAGGGGTGTTGAGTGTTGTCTTGTAGTTTTTTGCGAAGCCGCGAAATTCGTACGTCGGCACTACGGTCAAGGCCATCATATTCACGACCAATGACGTCTCTATACAAAGTGGTTCTGTCAACCAAGGTTGATGGACTTTCTGCCAATTTCCATAACATATCAAATTCGTGACTGGTTAATTGCACGTCTACACCTTTTAGACATGCAGAGCGAGTTGAGCGATCAATCGTGAGGTGCCCGTATTGTAGTTTTTGATGGGAATTTACCGGTAAACTAGGCTCTTTATTACGCCGCAACAAGGCATTAATCCGTGCCAACAACACCCTTGGCTCGACTGGTTTTATAACGTAATCGTCCGCTCCAATTTCTAATCCAAAGACCTGATCAAAGTCATCGTTTTTTGCGGTCATAAATAACAAAGGACCTGAGTAATAAGGCCTAACTTTGTTGCATAGAGCAAATCCATTCTCACCCGGTAACATCACGTCTAATACTAAAATGTCTGGTGGAGAGGATTGCACCAGTTGCAATAAATTTTCGCCGCTGGCTAAACGCCTTACTTCAAAATTGTGTTCTGTTAGATATTGGCTAATTAGGCTACTAAGCCTATCGTCATCTTCGACTAATATAACCTGTTTCATCAGAAAAGGCTCCATGGTGGGCGGACTCGCCTGCGTTGTTGTGGGTCAAGGTATTTAATCAATAACTTCTTAGAAAGAATCGTTTCTTGGGCCTTGTTTTTTAATTCAATCAGGGCATTTTTCTTAATTAAGACCGATGTTGCATTATAGAAATATGCTCGTTGAGAACAGTTCAATAACTTTCCATCAAGGTAAAGACAGAGTTTTTCTGAGGGCATGTTTTGAGTTTCAATACTAATTGTTAACTGGCACTCATCACCCACTCTCTGAGCAACACATATGTTGGGTTGAATAGTCCATGCAGGCGTTTCAGCAGATAGATTTCTGCAAAAAATAATACCTGCAATTATAACGATTGTTCTCAATTCCATTGCTTACTTAAATCGATACGCTACACCTAGAAATATGTTACGAATATTATCCTGTTCTATAAGAGGACTATTTGTTAAGGATTCGGGTAACTTTCGATAACCAATATTTGCCAACCATAACCAATTTTCGTTAATAGGTTTCTGAGCATTGATAGACAAGTAAGATTGCCATCCAGCTTTTCCCTCAAAATAAAATTCACTGAGTTTAGTGTCTTTTTCTGAAACACCGTAATAATAATCAAGTAAATCGGTGCTTTTCCAGTCGGTACCTAAGCGCAACCCTAATCTAAGATCATGCCATAACCACTTGTGGCTATATTCCAGCCCCAACTGTTGACCTTGATGCACATTGCTAACATCCTGTTGTAATGTAAGCTGCCATTCGCTATTAGACGAAAAATAATGGCCCCGAATGCCTGCATTGAGTGCCCAACTTCTGCTTCCTATGTCGTCTATAGACAAACTGCGTTGATTATTTTGGATTTCACCCTCTTCTGGTCCCGGAATACCTGGGGATACTGACGCGTCAGACGTATCCATGTCAGGCGAGCTAGGAGAAAACCCTTCTGTAGGGGTTAGTAGAATATTTGCCGGGTGTAAGAAACTAAAAAAGGCTCTTTCTCTGTCAACTTGCAGAAAGGTTTCAAATGCAAATTGAGGCTGGCTTAGCCATTGATATCCTAACTCGCCGTTATCAAAATAGGCTTTTTCACCGTACCAAGCGATGTCAGGTAATATAACCAATGGAATATCGTCACCATCCACTAACGGGTTGGTCTTAATGCCCACTCCAACCGCTAAACCAAGGTGCCAGCTGCTTTCTTCGATGCATGTTTCATCTTCTGGGCACGCGAGTATAGTGCCAGAGACAAACATAGACAACAGAATTAGCATACGAAAAAACGACAACAGGGTGTACAAAAACGGAATCCTCACATCAATAATATGCGTAGCCTAGCAGAGTTTTTATGCCGCTTGTTTGGCGGATTACAATTATTCACAAATAGATCCAATTTAACCCATATATAGTTTGTTAGATTCACTACACTAGCTTACATCATTTAAACAAAAAGGTATTTGACTATGTATCTATCCAAGTTTCTACCCAAAAAGAATAACTTTGGTGATCTACTGAACTTAGCAATCATTGCAATGGTCGTTTTCGTTTTAGCGGCGTGTTCTGATGATGTAAAGGTAATTGACGAGACGGTAATCGAACGTCCCACTGAAGCACCGAAACTTAATACTGCAACAAGTTTTGAAGGGCCGCTGGTTAAGGCTGGTCAAGTACCTGTGAGTCGTTTTATTAAAAATGGTATTTATTCTGCTGCGTTTGACTATGCCAATGGTAATAGAGTGGAGGCCCCCGAATATTCAGTGACACAAGATAGCGCTAGCGCAGCCAATGGTGATTTCTCTACTACTAATACCCAAGAATCTGGGGTCGATGAAGCTGACCGAATTGAGTACGATGGCAACATACTTTACTTAGCTGCTTATCCCCAATGGTACGATGAAGAAATATACCAATCAAAGGTAAGAATATTAGAAAGGCAAAATGATTTTTCATTAAATTCAGTCGCAGAATTACCCTTAGTGGATGAAGCTGCAAATATAGAAGGTATGTATCAACATAGCGATCGATTAGCCGTGTTGAGTACCAATTTCCGATTTTACACTATGGATTATATCTCCTTTGCTCCAGAACCTTGGTTGCCTAGCGAGCAAAAACTAGCGCTGGATATATATGACACCTCTGTACCTAGCAGTCCTAGCACAGTCAGTAATATTAAGATTGATGGCACTATGTTGTCGAGTCGCCGAATAGATGATGAATTATACATAGTAACCAGCTATACCGCTTATGTAGAAGGGCTCGATGCAACTGCCACTACTGAAGAAGAGTTATTAGAAAACTACTTAACAATTTTAGATACGCCAGACGCTGAACTGATGCCTAAAATCTATGTAAATGGTGATGAAGGTACACCACTTAATTTGCCCGAAGATTGTGTTATCCCCTCTCAAGCGACAGAAAAAGATGGCTATGCCAAACTTATAACGGTCAGCAGAATTAACCTAAGCGACCCTAATGACATCCAGTCGAGTTGTATTAGTTCGGTCGCCAACATGTTGTATATGTCTGAAGCAAATTTGTATCTAGGTTCGACTGTGGATAATCAAACTGTATTGCATAAAGTGTCGCTAGATACCAATTTGACCTATCAAGCGACGGGTAAAGTTGAAGGTATTATCGGTTGGAATGGCGCACCTAACTTACGTTTAAGTGAACAAAATGAATTTCTACGTATTGTGACTACGGATTACTCTAAAGATGAGCCGGAGCATAAATTATCAGTCCTGAATCAGCAAGGCAATGAGTTGTCTGCAGTCGCGACTCTTCCAAACGAGGCGTCACCTGAACCTATTGGTAAACCCGGTGAAGATATATTCGCAGTGCGATTTTTAGGAGACCGAGGTTATATAGTGACGTTTGAAAGAATTGATCCGCTCTATGTCATTGATTTGGCGAACCCAAATAATCCGCAGGTATTAGGTGCATTGGAAATACCCGGGTTTTCCAGTTATTTACACCCGCTAGATAATGGGTATCTGCTTGGCGTTGGTCAGCAGGTTAGTGTTACTGATATCCCAGAAAATGGTGAAGTGACTATACAGCCAGTATCTGAAGAAGGGATGAAGATCAGCTTGTTTGATGTAACCGATCCTAGTAATCCTCTTGAGGTAAATAGTATCGTTAAGACTAGTGCTTATACCCCTGTTGAATATGACTATCGTGCCTTGTCTGTGTTAAATACTGAGGGTAGCTACCAATTCGCTTTACCTGTAGAAAGCTGGAATCAAGGTCGCGATGAACTGACACGTATTTGGGCTCCTACTAATAGCTTGTTGTTACTTGAAGTGGATACAACCGCAACTACGCCAGAGCTAATTCAAAGGAGTGTAGTAAGTCCCAAAATGAGCGACTCTTACTCTAGTGGGTGGGATGACAGAAGCGTTATCCATGGTGACAACGTTTATTACATTCACGGAAATCAAGTTTGGCAGACAACCTGGGCGGAAGATGCTGCTATTTTTGGACCTTTTTAGATTAGCTTAACAGGTGTTGTTTTGGTGTTTGTTTACGACTTGACCCAAGTCGTAAAGGTCGGTGTAAGCCGGCCTTTTTTTTATCGTTTATTTGAGGTGAAACTGATTAGAACACTCCCATCTAGGGAACTTTTTGGCGTTTTATTCAGACTATATTCATGTGTTATGGTGATACTCACAAGTACCTAAACTTAGGGGATTTATTATGAAAACTTTAACCAGATTGATTGTTTGTGGTTTGGCATTTGGGTTGTCGAGTCACGTTATGGCCCAAGGGAAAGTTGAAATTGAATGGGATAAACCAGAAAAGTACCGTGACGTCAGACCCAGTAATGAGTCCCGCAAAAGATTTAGAGAAGCAACTTTTAAACGCATAGATGAATATATGAATAAGTTAGCCTCTGAATTACCACATAACAGCAAATTGCTAATGACAGTGAATGATCTTGATCTTGCCGGTGAGGTTTTTCCAGCGTCATTTGTAGGTCTAGGGCATAGTACCTCTGACGTTCGTGTCATTAAGAATATTGATATTCCAAGAATGAAGTTCAGTTACCAACTATTAGATGAATTAGGGCAAGTTATACAACAGTCTGAAGTCAACCTTAAGGACATGTCGTTTCTCGATCGCAGCAACAGTTCATTTAGAAATGAACCTTTGCGATATGAGAAAAATATGTTGAAACGTTGGTTTGAAGAAGAATTTGAATCTCAATTAGCTCAAAAAGAGACTAAAGAAGACCCAGTTATTTCAAAGCTATAGAGGTGAGTTGCAAAGGATATCTCTTCAATAGTGATATCCTTTGCAGCACTGTTATTACAGGGATTCAATGCTGCTGCGTTGTTCACGCAACTTACCCATTTGCATAGTAAAGTCAGCCAATTTAGCTTTCTCTTTCTCAATAACCGCATCCGGGGCATTACTCACGAACTTTTCGTTAGAAAGTTTTCCTTGTGTGCGAGCAAAGTCTTTTTCTAATTTATCTAAGGCTTTGGAAATCCTCGCTAATTCAGCATCTTTATCAATCAAACCTGCCATAGGGATCATGATTTCCAGCGAGCCTAACAAAGACGTGGCACAAACTGGTGCTTGCTCGTCTGCGCTAAGTACTGTGACAGATTCTAATTTAGCGATGGCGTTTAAAAACATAGTGTTTTCTTCAAGCCTTCTAATGTCTTGAGATGACGCATTGCGCAACAACACTAGCAAAGGTTTACTAGGCGCGATATCCATTTCACCACGTATGGTACGTACGCTTAACACAAACCCTTTTACCCATTCCAAATCTTGCATGGCTGTAGCATCAACTTTAGATGCATCGTATTCAGGGTAAGCCTGATTCATTATGGTGGCAGAATGACAATGAGCCAATGGCGATACATCTTGCCAAATGGTCTCTGTAATAAAGGGCATAATTGGATGCATTAATCTCAGCAAAGACTCTAAGACTGTCACCAAGGTGTGTCGAGTGGCTCTTTGCTGGGCTTCACTGCCTTGTGTCATTACGGGTTTAGTTAGCTCTATATACCAACCACAAAATTGATCCCAAGTGAACTCGTATAATGTGTGGGCTGCGATGTCAAAGCGATAGGTATCCATAGCACTGCGGTAAGCTTTGATAGTGTTTTGGTACTGACCCATTATCCACTTATCAGCCAGTGAAAACGTCATGTCTGCATCTGCATCAAATCCACAATCAAAGTCTTGGGTGTTCATTAGTACAAAGTTGCTGGCATTCCATAACTTGTTGCAGAAATTTCGATAGCCTTCTAGGCGTTTCATATCCCAATTGATATCTCTACCAGTAGAGGCCAGTGCCGCTAGGGTAAAGCGCAGAGCATCAGTACCGTGAGGCTCTATACCATTTGGGAATTGTTTGGCGGTTTGTTTCTTGATTTTTTCAGCCATTTTCGGCTGCATCATATTACCAGTACGTTTTTCAAGTAAATCTTCAAGAGATATACCATCAATCATATCTAAGGGGTCGATAACGTTGCCTTTAGATTTCGACATTTTATTGCCATCGTCATCACGAATAAGACCCGTTACGTAAACGGTTTTGAATGGCACTTGTGGCTTGTTATTTTCATCTTTAAGAAAATGCATAGTCATCATTATCATTCTGGCTACCCAGAAGAAAATGATGTCAAAACCTGTTACTAATACATTACTTGGATGGAAGGTTTTTAAGTCTTCAGTATTTTCAGGCCAGCCCAAAGTAGAAAACGTCCAAAGAGCAGATGAGAACCAAGTGTCTAATACATCGTCATCTTGTCTTAGCTTGATATCAGCAGCCAAACCATTTTGGGCGCGTACTTCAGCTTCGTCACGACCTACATATACCTTACCTTGTTCGTCGTACCAAGCTGGGATTCTATGTCCCCACCACAATTGTCGTGAAATACACCAATCTTGAATATCATTCATCCAAGAAAAGTACATGTTTTCATATTGTTTAGGTACAAATTCAATCTCACCGTTAGTGACAGCGTCAGCAGCGACTTTGGCCAAAGGTGCTGCTCGCACGTACCATTGGTCGGTCAGCATGGGCTCAATGACCACTCCACCTCTGTCACCGTATGGCACGGTAAGGTCATGATCTTTGATTTCAGCTAATAACCCTAACTCATCAAATTTATTGACTACAGCTTTGCGGGCTGCAAAACGTTCTAAATATTGAAACTCTTCTGGAATGGCCGAATCAAGAAAATCACTGGCTTCACCGTTGGTATCAAATATTTCAGCTTGCTGGCGAATGTGTCCAGAAAAAGTCAGAATATTGATCATCGGTAGTTTATGACGTTTACCCACTTCATAATCGTTAAAATCATGAGCAGGCGTAATTTTTACGCAACCTGTGCCTTTTTCCATATCAGCATGTTCATCGCCCACAATAGGAATGCGTCGATTGACTAGCGGCAAATCTACAAATTTTCCAATCAAGTCCTTGTACCTGGGATCTTCTGGATTGACGGCTACCCCTGTATCACCTAATACAGTTTCTGGTCTAGTGGTGGCTACTTCTAGATAATCTTTGCCTTCAGACGTTTTAACGCCGTCAGCTAAGGGATAACGGAAGTGCCACATATGGCCCTTTTTATCTTTATTTTCTACTTCTAGGTCAGATATGGCTGTCAGTAACTTGGGATCCCAGTTTACTAATCGTTTGCCGCGATAGATTAAATCTTCTGAATGCAGGCGTACAAATACTTCGTTAACGGCATTTGAAAGCCCCTCGTCCATAGTAAAACGTTCACGATCCCAATCAACAGATGTGCCTAGACGGCGCATTTGGTTGGTAATAGTGTTACCTGACTCGGCCTTCCATTCCCATATTTTGTCGATAAAAGCTTCTCGTCCTAATTCTTTACGAGTGGGGCCATTTTCAGAAGCCAACTTACGTTCCACCACCATTTGTGTCGCGATTCCGGCATGGTCGGTACCCACTTGCCACAAGGTGTTATTGCCCGACATACGTTTATAACGTGTCAAAGTATCCATAATGGTTTGTTGGAACGCATGGCCCATGTGTAAGCTGCCGGTCACGTTGGGTGGAGGGATCATTATGCTATAGGGTTCACCTTCTCCAGACGGTTTAAACTGCCCGCTTTCTTCCCATCTTTGATAAATATCGCGTTCTATATTTTGTGGATTAAATGTTTTATCCATTGTTTTGTATCTCGTTAATGCTTGAGGCGGGTAGGGTATCTAATTGATTTCCTGCCGCTCTATATTGTTTATATCGTTCTCTGGCCTGGGGTTTGAGTTGTTCTTTTGCAGGCACAAAATCAATGATTTGTCTAAATCGTTGATGAAAATCGGGGATGGTATCAGCCAAATTTATGAGAATTGGGCGATTAAATTGTTTAGGGGCTTGCCAACTTATTTCTACAGGAGCACCACCCATTGGACCTTCTCCGGCCAAGTTGTGTGGAACAAATGCGTCATTGGGCAATTGCCATAATAACTCATCAAATTGCTCTGCCTGTTTTTGGTCTTGGCAATACACTAAACATTTTTGTTTTTGGCGATAACTGCGCGTCGCCAACAAACAAGCCAGCGCAAAGTGCGCTGGCTGTTGGTGTGTGTCATTTGTTTCATCAAGTAGATAAAACGTTACATTAGACATAGTTGAAGTGGTTCCTAAAGGCGTAATTAATCTTCTGTTTCAATACCAGCTCGATTCATTAAGAACTGAGATAACATAGGTACAGGACGACCAGTCGAACCTTTATCTTTACCACCAACCCATGCAGTACCGGCAATATCCATATGGGCCCAGTTATATTTGCGTGTATAACGCGATAGGAAACAGGCTGCGGTGATTGCGCCAGCAGGGCGTCCACCAAGGTTAGTCATATCTGCAAAGGGGCTTTCAATTTGATCTTGGTATTCGTCCCAAAGAGGTAAACGCCAAGCTTTGTCACCACTTTGTTCAGATGCATTAATCAATTCGTGGGCCAGTGGATTATGGTTACTAAATACGGCGCTGGCATGTTTACCTAAGGCGACGACACAAGCACCAGTTAAAGTCGCGAGATCCACAACTAACTCTGGGTCAAAACGTTCTACATAAGTCAGCGCATCACATAACACCAAGCGCCCTTCGGCGTCGGTGTTGAGTACTTCAACAGTTTGCCCTGACATGGTCGTTAAAATATCACCTGGGCGGTACGCATTTGCATCAGGCATATTTTCACAACCGGCAAGCACACCTACTATATTGATTGGAAGATTAAGGGCACAAATCGTATGCATGGCACCTAAAACCCCAGCTGCACCACCCATGTCATATTTCATTTCATCCATGGCTTCACCAGGTTTGATAGAAATACCACCAGAATCAAAGGTAAGGCCTTTACCTACCAACACTATTGGAGCCTGCCCAGATGGGCCTCCCTTATGTTCCATGATGGTCATGATGGATTCATTGACCGAGCCCCTGCCAACAGCTAAGTAACAATGCATACCCAATTCTGACATTTGTTGCTCATTGACAGAGCTCACATGTAAATTGTCATAAGTGACACCTAACTCTTGAGCTTGTTCGAGTAGGTATTTAGGATTACAAATGTTGGGTGGCATGTTGGCCACATCTTTGGCGGTCTTAACACCTTGCGCAACGGCTAAGCCATGCTCAAGAGCGCGTTCGCCAATTGACAACTCACGACGTGTGGGAACATTAAAAACAATTTTACGTAATGGTCGGCGTAATTCGCCTTTTTTAGTTTTTAACTGTAAGAAGGTATAAAGTGAATCTTGTGTCGCTTCAACGGCTTGGCGCACTTTCCAATAGGTATCGCGACCTTTAACATGTAATTCTGTTAAGAAACTGACAGCTTCCATAGAACCCGTCTCATTCAGGGTCTTTATGGTTTTGGAAATAATCTGTTTGTATTGACGTTCGTCTAGTTCTCGCTCTTTACCACATCCGACCAACAATACTCGTTCACTCAAAACGTTAGGAACGTGGTGTAGCAGCAACATTTGACCTGCTTGGCCCTCTAAATCGCCTCTTCTAAGCAGATTGCTGATATAACCGTCACTGATAATGTCGAGCTGTTCGGCTACAGATGTTAGACGTCTAGGTTCAAATACACCAACCACAATACAAGCACTACGCTGTTTTTCTGGACTGCCACTTTTTACGCTAAATTCCACTTTGACCCCTCGTCATTATGATGAGTATTACTGCAACCCGCCGCCCTTTTAATGAATAATCGCAAGGTGTTATTGGGTAATACCGCTATATTATTGTAAGATTAACTTCAGCCGGACATAATCTGTAAATAAGATAGAGGCTGAGTGCTTTAAATTCGCACACTTTATAAATTAAACTTGTGAAAACGTTAAGTTTACTTAAAATTTCCCATAGTGCCACTAAAATACTACTTTTTCCCTTGGATGTGTTGTGCTGATTTTTCGCTATTTAATGAAAGAAACTTTGAAGTCTCAAGTCGCTATATTTTTGCTGCTGATGGCTATTTTTATCACACAAAAGTTTGTTAGGGTTTTGGCCGAAGCATCAGAGGGGGAAATCCCTGCTGGATTGGTGCTCGGATTTTTAGCTTTGCACATACCGGTGTTGGCGTCATTGGTGTTACCTCTAAGCTTATTTTTGGGGATAATGTTGGCTCATGGTCGTTTGTATGTTGATAGTGAAATGAGCGTAATGCGCGCCTGTGGTGTGAGCGAGTGGTATGTCACTCGCGTTATGTTAGTTTTAGCTTTGATTATGTCGTTATTAACAGCGTGCCTCACTATGTGGTTGACACCTTTGTCGGTGGAAAGTACTTACCAGCTAGAAGAAAAGGTGGGGGCGCAAAGTGGTTTAGCTAGCCTTATTCCTGGCCGTTTTCAGCAAACCGTTAATCAGCAAGCAGTCATATTTGTACACGACATCGATAATGGTCCTAACCCCTTGAGAAAAGTATTTTTAGCGCAAAGAGACACTGACTCGGATTCTGAAAATGTGCGCATTGTGTATGCAACCAGTGGCGGCATTCAAGAACAAACAAATGGCGCGCAAAAGCTAATTCTTAATCAAGGTAAACAATATGAAGGTGAGGTAGGCCGCCAGGATTATAGTGTGGTTGAATTCGAAGAATATCAGATTCAAATCGCGGAACAACAAGCTGAAAAAAAGCGCAGAAAATTAAGCGCATATTCGACCAAAGTGTTAATGGATGACCCATCTATCTTAGCGTTAGCAGAGTTGCATTGGCGTATCGCTATCCCACTGTCTTTGCCGTTTTTAGTCCTGATTGCGGTGCCCCTAAGTGCTGCTGACCCAAGGCAAGGGCGCTTTGGGAAAATGTTCCCTGCATTGATGTTATATCTTGGCTACTTTATGTTATTGATGGCTGGTCGCAAGGCCTTAGAAGACGGCAATATACCCCAACAGTTCGGTCTATGGTGGGTCCATGGTGTGCTGTTTTCAATCGGTATTGCACTGTTACTTAAAGGCAGGCCTATAGGTGTGAAAATGCGGGCTCGATTTAAAGGGGATGCCCGTGCTTAAAATATTAGATGTCTATATCGCTAAAACACTACTAGCGACAACTGCAATGAGCTTGAGTGTTTTGGTTGGTTTAAGTGCCTTGATAAAATTTATTGAGCAGATGAAACAAGTCGGTCGTGGTAGTTACGACATGACCGTTGCAGCAGTGTATGTTGTGCTGAGCTTACCCCGAGAGTTGGAGCAGTTTTTCCCTATGGCTACGTTGATCGGTGGCTTGATAGGTATGGGGGTTTTGGCAAGTAACAGTGAATTGGTAGTCATGCAGTCTGCAGGGCAAAGCCGCTGGAATATCATTATTTCGGCAATGAAGTCAGCGCTGCTAATGGTGTTATTTGTGATGTTTGTTGGTGAGTGGATTGCGCCTGTTACCGAAACTAAAGCGAAAGAAATTCGTACCCAAGCTATCTCAGGTGGCAGCTTATTTGCTTCTGACAGAATAACCTGGGCAAAGGACGGTGATAACTTCGTGAGTATTGGAGAGGTAGTCGATACCAACACTTTACGTAGAGTAAACGTATATGAATTTGACGAAAGTTTAGTGCTAAGGCAAATCACTTCTGCTCTAGAGGCAAATTATAGCGCCGACGGTTGGCAGCTAAAGCAAGTTAAATATACGTTTATAGGTGATCAGCGGATCCGTTACCAACAACTTGAAAAAGGCGTGTGGTCGTCAACACTCACACCAGACAAGTTAGGCGTGGTGACAGTTAAGCCCGAAGCTCTATCAATCCGTGGTTTGGCTGAATATGTGAATTATCGCAATAATAACAGCTTAGATCCTAGCCGATACGAATTGGCTCTGTGGCGTAAAGTTCTGCAACCTTTGTCAGTCGGCGTGATGCTATTGATGGCATTGTCTTTTATTTTTGGTCCTTTGCGCAGTGTAACTATGGGAGCTAGAGTAATTTTAGGGGTGTTAACTGGGTTTGGCTTTTTTGTCAGTAATGAGGTGTTCGGGGCGTTGAGTTTGGTTTATCAGTTTCCACCATTCTTAGGGGCTGCCTTACCAAGTTGTGTTTTTGCCGCCTTTTCAATATTTTTGTTAAAAAGGCAAGGTTAAACGGCAAACCATTGGCATCGACTCAAAACCAGTTCCTTGTATACAACACGCGGTTTGCCAAAGCCGCGTATAGTCAAATTCCTGAGTTCTGCTTTCTCCCACGAAAGTAAGCATTTGCTTAGATGAAAGCGAACAATTGTCTAGAGGAATTATTCCTGAATCTTTTTCCATGCTTGGTGGTGGTTATCTTCTTTACTCAGTACCAATATTTCAGTAGCGGCTATCCTATCTTGCAACGACAGTTTTGATTTAAAATCGAACAGCACTAACAAAGTACCTAAACCACCAAAGGAGCACAACAAACGCAAAAATGCGCGGCCATATCCAAATGGCTTGTCGTTTGTGCTAAACAATCGTAGACGCCACGCCCGCATGCCTATGGTTTGACCACCATTACGCCAAAACCATAGAAAAAATCCCACAATCCACAACATGACCCAAATTTGAATCGTAAGTTGGTAGCCAAACGAATGTTGAATCAGATCACTAAAATGCGCATAACCTTGATTATCTAGAATATTATTTTCTACTAATAACATCATTGTTACCAAAATAATCATTGCAGCGCACATACCGACAGCGACAGCGACTAATAGGTCGTAAACCATTGCCGCAAGTCTGCGAAAGAAACTTGCTCGAGAGTGTGTGGGGGTTGTAGATGTCACAAATAAGCCTTGAAAAATAAACCAGATGGTATCAGTAAACTAGCGCCAGTATAAACTTTGAGATAAATAATATTGGTAATAAAATGAGGTCTAGTCAGTGCTATTTGGAATGTTAACAAAGGTAGCCTTCAAGTTTAACGAAGATAGATCAGGATAGTTTTTAAAGTACATAAGGCTAAAAACGTAACTCAAAAATAGCTGCCGGGCTTTGGTTTATTGGTATTACCAAAACTTATTGATTGGTTGACAAAAGTGTCTAGATTGGTTATTTTTGTAACATAGACCTGATAC
Source organism: Paraglaciecola arctica (assembly GCF_018861065.1). Classification (GTDB taxonomy): domain Bacteria; phylum Pseudomonadota; class Gammaproteobacteria; order Enterobacterales; family Alteromonadaceae; genus Paraglaciecola; species Paraglaciecola arctica_B. Next base: position 411,049 of record NZ_JAHKQO010000036.1, on the reverse strand, counting down.
TTAGCCATCTCAATAAGCTCAATTCAATAAGGCTGTGGTCTTTGTTTGTTGGCGGCTAGTGGTAGGTTAAATAATAATTATCTAAGTGGATTGAGTGGAGTGCTTTATGACAATGAAAGGCAAAGTGGCTATTGTTGCTGGTGGCGGTAGAGATATAGGTCGTGCTTGTGCAATCGAATTAGCACAGCGTGGTGCTAAGGTAGTGATTACTTATCACTCAAGCGAAACGACCGCCCAAAGCGCCGTTGCAGAAATTGAAGCCTTTGGCGGGAGTGCAATAGCACTGCAGGCAGATCTAACGGATCAGTCGAGTGTTAACGCAGTAGTTAAGGCGACACTCGATACCTTTGGAAAAATTGACTGTCTTGTTCATGTGTCTGGTGGTTTAGTGGCGCGAGTCAAAATTGCAGATATGAGTATCGAGCATTGGAACAATGTAATGAACTTGAACATGACATCTTTGTTTATGATGTGTAAAGCCTGTATTCCTCATTTAGCGCCGGGTAGTTCAATCGTTACACTTGCCTCTCAGGCCGGTCGAGATGGCGGCGGTGGTGGTGCCGTTGCATACGCTACGTCCAAAGGCGCGGTAATGACTTATACCCGTGGTTTAGCTAAAGAGCTTGGCCCTGATATTCGAGTAAACGGCGTGTGTCCGGGCATGATCAGCACTGGATTCCACGATACGTTTACGGCTGGTGATGTACGTGAAAAAGTGGCCGGCATGACCTGCGCAAAACGCGAAGGAACATCCCAAGAAGTAGCGAAGTTAGTAGGATTTTTAGCTTCTGATGAGTCTTCATATATGACAGGAAACAATATCGATATAAATGGTGGCATGCTTTTCTCTTAGGCAGTCCCAAACGAACAGATTAATAATAAAAGTAGAATATAAGCTACTGTACCCTGCAAGGCCATGTTGATACATGGCCTTTTTTATTTTCTAAGAATAGGCGTAAAGTGATTTAACTAGTGGTGGCGAGTAGAACGCTAATCCCAATAACGAAACGAAGGTTTCTCTATTGGGATTCAAAGAGGGCGTTGTTGAACCTTGAAAAAATCTGGCGCTAAGAAACTAAATGACTAAGGGAATATAAATCACGAGTTTGACTCGTTTGTCTTCTCACTTCTTCTAATGCCTTGGCTTCACTTGCTTCAAATAAAGCATTGATGAGTCGATTAAAATGAAGGTGCATGGCGGCTCTTGCAGCTTGAGAGTCACGATTGACCAAAGCATTATAAATGGCTTTGTGTTCGTCTAACCTTTTAGAGTCACTTTGGCTACACACACCTTTATAAGCCATTTTGACGGTAGGGCTTGTTTCACGCATTGCCCACAAGCTGCTTACTGCCATTAAAACTGCACTGTTGCGTGTAGCGGTGGATATAATCAAATGAAATTCTTTATCGGCAGTTTCAGGGTGCTCGCCTTTTTCCATTTCAACCAAAGTGTGATTTAAGCGCTCAAGCTCTTCTTCTGAAATAGTCGTGGCCGCAAGTGCTGCTGCTTCACCTTCAATTAACGCTCTAGCCTGAGTTAATTCGAAAGCGCTTATATTATGCTGTACGTTTTGTTTTTTGGTATTTTCTAATACATAAACACCAGAGCCAGTTTTTACTTCTACTTTTTCAAGTACTTCTAGTGCGATTATAGCTTCACGAATAGTCGGACGACTCACTTCAAAATTTTCAGCAAGCTCTCTTTCAGGTGGAAGCCTGCTGCCGGCAGGGAATTGTCCAGAATCAATAAGTGATTCTATCTTTTCGACAATAGTCCAAAACAGTCGCCTATTTTTCATCCTCTATACCTCTGGTTATTTAAATACATACGCCTATAAGCGTATGATATATCGAACTGATACATCACTGCAGCTTTTTTCACGTTATACCATAATGTTAACAAAAAACCAAATTGGTAACATTAAATAAACCATAAAAGTTATTACCAATAAAATCTATATTGGTAATAAAGTGAATGTAAAATTGGTTAATATTTGTTTGACATTGTATTTAACTATTGGTTACATTGTGCTGTCTGTACACAAAAAAGTATAATGCGAGAGCACACATGATGAAATTAAATAAAATCAGTTGCGCAATAAAAGCGGGCACGACTAGTCGCTTTCTGAGCAAATCAGTCTATGCGTCAACTTTAGCTTGTATGTTGGGAATGCCAGCAATGGCACAACAAAGCGACGACGCAGCAGCCGTTGATGATACAACCGAAGTGATTGCGGTTACTGGTGTACGCAAAACCATCCAAGACTCCATTAGTATTAAAAAATTATCCACAAGTATTGTTGATGGTTTGTCGGCTGAAGATATTGGAGACCTTCCGGCTCTTTCAATCGGTGAAGCACTAGAGACGCTAACTGGTGCTTCGTCTCACCGTGAGCAAGGTGGCGCAACCGAGATTTCAATTCGTGGCTTAGGTCCATTTTTAGGTAGCACAGTATTCAACGGTCGCGAAGCCGCCAATGGTAGTGGTGACCGTTCGGTTAATTTCTCGCAATTTCCATCAGAACTTTTTAATAAAATAGCAATATACAAAACCCAAGAAGCCAGTTTGATTGAAGGTGGGGTGTCAGGTCAGATTTCGTTGGAAACGATGAAACCGTTAGACTACGGCAAACGTCGTTTCCAAGCGGAAGTTAAAGGTAACTGGAATCCCGCAGAGAGTGACATTGATAACAGCGCTCGAGACTTTGGATCACGCATTACCTTAAGTTTTGTGGACCAAATTGAGACTGATAAATTAGGCGACATTGGTTTTTCAATTGGTGCGCAAAAGAATCTAGCCACTAACCCAGAACAAGAAGCTCGAACTACAAGTGGCTGGAGAGATTGTCGCGTCGACCCTACTACTTCAAATGGTGTGTATGACGACGGTGGCGATTGTGACAATGGTGGCATCAATAACCAAGTTGATCCCGCTACAGGTGTTTCACCAGATGCAGGCGTTCCTTATGTGTTTGTTCCTAGTTCTTACTCTTATCGCCAAAATACCACCGACGACGACAGACAGTCTATTTTTGGTGCGATTCAGTGGCGACCAAACGAACAGTTTGAAGTAAACATCGATGCTGAATACTCCAATCGAGACTTCAATGAAATTAGAAATGATTTAGTTTTTGCAAGTAGCAGAAGATTAGACGACCCAACGGTATCACGTGATGGACAATTGCCAGTAGATCTTGTCATTACAGAGGATGGTTCATTGATTTCTGGCACTTACCGACAACGAATTGAAACTCTAAGCACTTATTTAGAACGTTTAGAAGAGTACAAAGGTGGCGGAATATCATTTATCTATGATGCCAGCGACGTACTCTCGATTAGCGCTGATTTATCTATTTCTGAAACGCAACGTGAAGAAAACCTCTATCACACGCGTTTGCAGTCTGAGCCAACTGACATTTTAGGTAATCCTGTAGCTGGTGCTGCGGACGAAGGTTATATTAATACCGCGGTTGAAATTGGTCAAAATGGTTCATTAATACCCATTATGACCGTCAGAGATTTTGATGTAACCAATCCTAATAATTTCGCTGACTCAGCGCGAACACGTGTTGATCTAAACCAATTCCGCAACAACAAAATAACGGCTCTTAGAACTGACTTTGAATATTTAACTGATAGTGAAGTGATTAGTCAGTTGAAAGGTGGATTGCGATTTTCTAAATTGGAATTTGATAGTGCCCCTAGAGCACGAGATGAATACACTAATAACGACGACAGTGTGATGTATGAAGCCATCGCCAATTGCCAAAACAGTAGTTTTCCTGAAAGTGGGTTTTTATCTGCGGTTACCGGTGGCCAACCATTGATCACTAATGTCGATGCAGATGGTAATGTTATCGCGCAAGGAACAGGTAATGCTTTTGCCTCATTTGACCCGCTGTGTATCGCTACCGCAGTGATTGGTGGTGCACCGGTCATTCCTGAGCCAGAACAGACTGTTGCCAATGTTGATGTGCAAGAAGAAACCTTTGCAGCCTATATACAGGCTGACTACGACACGCTAATTGGTGATTATCCAGTGCGTGGTAACTTCGGCATACGTTACGTTAAAACAGACGTCACCTCTATTGGTCTAAGAGGGCCGTTAGAAGCCACCATAACCGAAATCGATGGTATTCCCAGCATAACCAGCATTGATTTAGTGAGTGGCGCAGACCTAATTGCGGTAAAAGGTGGTAGTAGTTATTCAGAATTGTTACCTAGCTTTAATATGGTCATGGAGTTGAATGACGAAGTGTTATTGAGAGGGGCGTTATTCAGAGCGTTATCTCGACCTTCTCCATCAGATATGGGCTTTGGACGTGTTTTTACAGGGTTAACTGATGAAAGCGAAGGCGTTGAATCAATTGATGTGGCTATAGGTACGGCCATCGCAAATGGTAACCCAAACATCAAACCTTTCACTTCTTGGAACGCTGATTTGGCAGTTGAATGGTATCCCAACGACGATACTATCTTGGCCTTTGGTGGTTACTACAAAACCTTCGAAGGTGGTTTTGAAAACGTTTCTACCAATGAAACATTTACCGTAGACGGTCAAGCATTAGATACCTTAGTCACGGTTCAACAAACCACTGACGATACTAGCACCATATATGGTGTTGAAATGACAGCTACACACGCCTTTACTTATCTACCAAACTTCTGGAGTAACTTTGGGGTTAAATTAAGTTACAACTGGGCTGATTCTGATTTCGAAGTTGAAGACGCTAACTTTGGGGCATCTAATATTGTTGCTGCCGATGGAACAGTAACTGAACGAATTGGACTGGTAGATTCCGCTGAGATTTTTGGCTTCTCTGAAAACGTCATGTCTGGCCAGCTTTATTACCAAGATGGTGGATTTAACGTACAACTAATATACAAGTACCGTAGCGAATATTTCCAACAATATGTCTCAACGCCAGGTAACTTAAGGTATGTTGGTGATACAGGTGTTTATGAAGCGCGTGCTAGCTATAAGTTGAATAAAAATATCAAATTATCTCTAGCTGCGATTAACTTGTTTGATGAACCTAAAAGACAATTTATCCCATCTCGTGAAAATTTTGGTGAGATCAATGTTTACGGACCTCGCATATTTGCTGGGATCCAATACAAGCTATAACTAATTGGCTAGTCACTTTCCTCGAATTAGGAAGTGATTAGCCACGTTATGTAACAAAATGAGCTAGCTGTAGTTTATTTACTGAGAGCTCTTTTCTATTTTTTACACTATCTAATTTCAACTAATTAGTAACAAGAGCAATATTATGTCACGCAGCTTTTTCTATATCATTTTTACCTATGTAGTTATTGTCTTATTCAGCCAAAACACAATCGCTAAAGAATACTTAGTCAAAACGCCTGATGAATATAAAAAAGCTTCATCAGACTTAAGCCCAGGTGATGAAGTTGTGCTCGCCAATGGTGTGTGGACCGATTTTGAAATTTTGTTCAAAGCCAAAGGTACTGAACAAGCACTTATCACTTTACGCGCTGAAACCGCCGGTAAAGTTTTTTTAAGCGGATTGTCAAATTTGCGTTTAGCGGGTGAGTATCTTTTGGTGTCGGGTCTCGTATTTAAAGACGGTTACACGCCAACCGGCGAAGTGATTTCTTTTAAACAAAATGATGACAACTTGGCTAATCATAGTCGGGTAACGCAAGTAGTGATTGATAACTTTAGTAACCCAGAAAAATTTGAACAAGACAAGTGGGTGGTCATGTATGGTAAACACAACCGATTTGACCACAGCAACTTAGTAGGAAAACGTAATGGTGGCGTCACCATGGCAGTACGTTTACAAAATGAAAAAAGTCAGCAGAATTATCATCGAATTGATCACAACTACTTTGGACCTCGACCCATATTGGGCTCGAATGGTGGTGAGACTTTACGAATTGGTACTAGTCATTATTCGTTGACTGACTCTTTTACTACCATAGAAAACAACTACTTCGACCGTTGTAATGGTGAAGTAGAAATCATTTCTAACAAATCCGGTAAAAACCGCATATTGAATAATGTGTTCTTTGAGTCTCGTGGCACTCTGACACTGCGTCATGGCAATGGTAATTTAGTTGAAGGTAACGTGTTTTTTGGTAACGGTGTCGACCATACTGGCGGAATTCGCGTTATTAACCGCGATCAAATCATTCGCAATAACTATATGGAAGGCTTAACTGGATACAGATTTGGTAGTGGTTTTACTATTATGAATGGTGTCCCTAATTCAAAAATTAATCGCTATCACCAAGTTGATAATGCTTTGATTGAAAACAATACTTTAGTTGATGTTGAGCATGTGCATTTTGCAGCAGGTAGCGACGCTGAGCGAACCGCAGCTCCTATCAACAGTCAATTTCAGAACAACCTAATTTTTAACAACAAAAACACCGATGGGATCAGCATTTTTGATGATATCAGCGGTGTGAAATTTACTAACAATTTGCTATCTGAAGGCATCGAACCGACCATTAAAGAAGGCTTCGAAGTTGCTGCAGTAACAATGCAAAGAGCGGAAAACGGTTTGTTGTACCCGGTGGGAAAAAACCAAACTGTAGGCACCTCAAAGTCTTTACAACCGATACAAAAACAACAAGTGGGTGCGAGCTATTACCCTAAGTCAGAACCTGATGTTGCCTTTGATTCTGGAAAAGTTATTCAAGTTAAACCTGCTGAAAACGCAATATTTAATGCCATCAAAAATGCCAGTTCAGGTGATGTACTGATGTTAGAAAACGGAGATTACAATATTGGTAAAGTCATTAAACTAACTAAAACTATTACTATAAAAGCGAAGCATAGAAAACACGTTACGCTGTACCCTGAACGCTCTACTTTTGTTGATATTAATAATTCTGGAAGTTTGAAGTTAGTTAACTTAATCATTAGTGGCAAACGTGCCCCAGATTCAGCAGGCAACACTCTTATACGAACTTCAAGAATTCCAATGCAACGGAATTACCGTTTAGAAATTGAAGGCAGTATTATTAAGGACTTGAATGTTAATCATTCATACCACCTTTTTGACGCTGGAAATAGAAGCTTCGCGGACAGCATGAAAATTGCGAACAGCACTATAACTAATGTTACGGGTGATATATTTCGCCTCAATAAAGAAACGGATGATTTAGGGATTTACAACGCCGAGTACATTTATTTCAACAACAACTTAGTTGAAAATGTAGAAGGAGCGGTAGCTAAAGTATACCGAGGTGGCACAGACGAAAGCACCTTTGGACCACATTTTATTATGCAAGGCAATGTGCTTAAAAACATAGGTAAGGGAAAACGCAATAAAAATGCTGCGTCGGTATATCTGCATGGTGTGCAAGTTGCGCAAATCAGTGACAATAAGTGGATTGATTCAGCATCGGTAGATATCGAACATACAGTAGGTGAACCAGTAACCGCAGTGACTAATAATGAATTTACCAATACTGTGGCACCAAAAGTGGTTGAGCTTAGGGTCAAAGGCCCACACACCGCCAACCTAAGCAATAATAAAATTAATATGAAAAAATAAACTTAGTTGCTAAATAACACGACACGAGTAGTGTGGTGTGAAGTCGTTTATTTAGTCAATTTAAGTTACTTGTTTTCGTCAAAAATCACTTGGATTTCATTGATTTTTTTATTGATAGGGTTTTGCGAAATACAAATAGATATTGAGTATTAGTCGTTAGGAGCAGAAGTTTTTTCTACTTATTTAATGCTCAACGATAAGATTTTTTAGCCGAGTAAAACGAGAAGATGTATATGAAAATGAAAAATTTACGCTGGTGGGTGATCGCGTTAATCGCTCTGGCTACCGTTATAAACTATATTGACAGGCAAGCGCTGAGTGTACTTTGGCCCTATATGGGCAGTGAAATCTATCCCGAAAAAAATGCTGACCAACTCAAACAAGTGTTGGGAACGGTAAGCGTGGTATTTTTATTCTCCTATGCGATCGGCCAGGCAGTGTTCGGCAAAATTTTTGACTGGATTGGCACACGTTTAGGTTTCGTTTTATCCATAGGTGTCTGGTCTTTAGCAACCGCGTTACATGCATTTGCTCAAGGCATTTTAACCTTTAGTATTTTCCGCGCACTTCTAGGTATCTCAGAAGCAGGAAACTGGCCGGGTGCAGCAAAAGCTAACGCTGAGTGGTTTCCAAGTAAAGAACGTGCTTTAGCTCAGGGCATTTTTAATTCGGGCGCAGCAATCGGTGGTATTATTTCGGTGCCACTTATTGCGTATTTAGCGTTATTTTTTAGTTGGAAAGTTATTTTTGTCTTAATAGGCATAGTGGGGCTTTTATGGTTAATCCCATGGTTAGTACTAGTTAAAGCGCCACCCATTAAACATCCTTGGATTACCGACGAAGAACGTGAATACATCTTATCGGGTCAGAAAGCTGTTTCTGCTGATGGAAGTGAAGATAAAATTAATGAATATGTACCTAGCTATGGTGAGATGTTAGGCCGTAAAGAAAGTTGGGGAGTAATAATCGCGACAGCCGCTATTGATCCCATTTGGTGGTTATTTATTGTTTGGATACCCACCTACCTTGTAGAAGTTTACAATATGGATGTGAAAGGCTTAGCCATTATTGGTTGGGTTCCGTATGTAGGTGCGATGTTTGGTGCTTGGTTTGGTGGTCTTTTATCTCAAAATCGAATTAAAGCCGGTTGGAGTGTTAACAAAACTCGGAAAGCGGTCATTGTGCTGGGCTGTTTAATTATGCTGCCTTCACTGTTACTGTTGTCTAATCCAGGGAGCGCTAACGCTGCGGTGCTTATTATGGCTGCGATACTATTTGGTTTCCAAACATCTATTGGTAGTATTCAAACCTTACCAAGTGATATGTTAGGTAAAGACAGTGTTGGTTCGTTAGCTGGTTTCGCTGGAATGGCCGCGAAATTCTCAGCAGCAGGTCTAACTGCCATGGTGCCAATTTTGACTGCTGGCGCAAACTACCAAAATGTATTCATTCTTGGCGCGGCGTTGGCTTCAATCGTAATGGTAAGTATCTTATTCCTTTGCCCTAAGATAGAGCCACTAAAAAGTAAAAGATAATTCTAATTAAGGTTCGCAAGTTTTGGCTTGCGAACAATATCCAAGGTGTAATATGCAAAAAGTAGTGTTGTTTGGCGAATGTATGCTTGAACTTCGTCAAGCAAAAGATGGTGTAATGAAGCAGTCTTTTGCGGGTGATACCTTTAATTCAGCAGTCTATATGAAACGCATTTTTGCACAGCAAGATATTGCTTTTATGACTGCCGTTGGGCAAGACACCATTAGCCAGCAAATGGTGGATGCATGTACTGCAGAAGCATTAAATAACCAGCATATATTTGCTGAAAGCGAGCGGAACCCTGGCATTTATTTGGTGCAAACCGATGATCAAGGGGAACGTTCGTTTTTGTATTGGCGTGATAGTTCTGCGGCTAAACAAGTTATGCAATATGTCGATCAGCAGGCTATCGACGAACTTTGTAAAGCTGACCTGTTTTTCTTTTCGGGCATTTCTTTAGCAATACTAGAGTCACAAGACAGAGATGCGTTTTGGTCGATGATAGCGCAGCTAAAAGAAGCGGGTGTGAAGATTGGATTTGATCCAAACTATCGTCCTCGTTTATGGAATAGCCCCGATGAAGCAAAAGCAGAGTTCGCTAAAGCGTATGCCGCAAGCGATATTATGTTGCCGGGGGTTGACGATTTTAAACAGCTCTACAATATTGAAACCCTCGAGGATATCTTAGCGTTTTGTGAGCCATTTACTATCAATGAAATGGTGCTTAAAAATGGTCCAGAGAGCGTTTATTGTCAGATAGATGGTCAACTCACCCATGTTGCCATTACGCCGGTTTCCAACGTTGTGGATACGACCTCTGCAGGTGACTCCTTTAATGGTGTGTATTTAGGTGCCAGATTAGCGGGCCGAGATGTCACATCCTCTGTTGAGCTAGCAGCCGCATCGGCGGCCATAGTTATCCAACATCCAGGTGCCATCGCGCCAAGTAATGCATTCGATAATATTCATTTAGCTGTCAAATAACTACAGTTATCTTCCACAAGCCACCATGCATTAAATACTGCTGGTGGCTTTTTTTATGCCCTACCAAAACACTTCAATATCATATTGAACATAAACACTGTGAATTTACATTCCATTCTTAAATAAGACATATTTATTACATTGCATTAAAATTTGAGGTGTTTATGACGATTCTGGTGTTCCCAGCTGAGCTAAAATCACAGGAAAAGCGTTGCGCTGTGTTACCTGTTAACGTTAAAGCGTACAAATTATTAGGGGCCACAGTGCAGGTGCAAGCTGGTGTTGGCGCGGCTATACATGTAACTGATGAAGAATATGCTGAAGCTGGCGCAGACGTTGTAGCGAGTCGCAGCGAACTATTAAGCAACGCTGATATTATATTAAGTTTGCATAAATTAAATGTTGACGATTTAGTTAGTGTAAAACCAAACACAATGATTGTGAGTTACTTAGACCCTTTCAACGAAAAGGACTTTGTAACTAGTTTATGTGATAAAAACATCACTAGTATCAGCATGGAAATGATCCCGCGTATTAGTCGCTGTCAAAAAATGGATGCACTGAGTTCTCAAGGCAGTTTGGCCGGCTACGTTATGGTGATGCAAGCAGTGAGTCAATTGAATAGCGTTTTACCTATGATGATGACTCCGGCAGGTACCCTTAAGCCTGCCAAGGTATTTGTTATTGGCGCTGGTGTCGCCGGTTTGCAAGCTATTGCAACAGCAAAACGGTTAGGAGCCAGTGTTACCGCATTCGACACACGCACTGTGGTAGCTGAACAAGTACAATCTTTAGGCGCTAAATTTTTGGATATCGATTTAGGCGAAACCGGCGAAACCGGGCAGGGTTATGCCCAGGCTTTAACGCCGGAGCAAATGCAAATTCAGCAACGTGAACAAGCTAAATGTATCGCCGATTCAGACATAGTGATCACCACAGCGCAATTATTCGGGCGCAAACCACCTCAACTTATTGATCTGCCAACAGTAGAGTCGATGCAACCTGGCAGTGTGATAGTGGATATGGCTGCCGAAAATGGCGGTAACGTCGAAGGTTCGATAGCTGGTGAGGTGGTTAAGCATAATGGTATCACCATTATTGGCACCGGGAGTTGGGCTAACGGTGTAGCTAAACATGCGACTCAAATGTACGCCAACAATCTGTTTAATCTTGTCAGTGAATTTTGGCACAAAGAAGACAATATTTTTGCCTTGGACATTGAAGACGAAGTGCAATCTGGCTGCATCATCACGTATCAGGGGCAAGTAGTGAATGCCATGCTCCAATCTATCTATGCCGCTAATAATTCATCAACAAACGAAAAAGAGGAAGCCTAATGGACGCCGTTTATTTACTGTTTATTTTACTACTGTCGATTTTTGTTGGTTTTGAGCTTATTCAAAAAGTCCCGGCAACCTTACATACACCTTTAATGTCTGGCGCCAATGCCATTTCTGGTATTACCGTTGTAGGCGCATTGGCGTTAGCGGGCAGCGACACCATGGGAGAATATGCTGCTTATCTAGGTGCATTTGCAGTCTTTCTGGCAACCATAAATGTTGTGGGTGGATATTTGGTGACAGACCGAATGCTCGCAATGTTTAAGAAAAAGCAGTAGAGAATTATGATGATAGAAACAACCACAACCGATCTTATAATCAACTTCAGTTATGTGCTTGCCGCAGCATTATTTATTTTTGGCCTTAAGTTATTAGGGCATCCTTCATCGGCGCGAAAAGGCAACTTTTTGTCTGCTGTAGCCATGCTGATTGCCATTGTTGTGACTATGTTCGACAACAATATTGTTAGTTTTCAAATAATAGCCATTGCGATGTTAGCAGGCAGCATTTTGGGCGTGTTTGCCGCCAGAATGGTCGCCATGACAGCCATGCCCGAAATGGTATCCTTACTAAATGGCATAGGTGGGCTTGCTAGTTTGTTCGTTGCTTGGGCAACGGTTGCGGGGACTAGCGACTACGGTGTTTTCACTATGGTTGTTACCTTTCTAGCCTTACTAATAGGTGGTGTGACCTTTTCTGGCAGCCTTATCGCATGGGCAAAACTCAGTGAACGTATTACTGGGCGCTCGGTCACCTTTTCTGGGCAAGTGGTATTCAACAGTGTATTAGTCTTGGTAATTATTTTTGCCGCCTACCTATTTGTAGCGCAACCGGCGATGGTGGCTGGTATAAATATTGATTTTAATGTGGTGTTATATACCGCTATGGCTTTGGCGCTGTTGTTTGGCATCATGTTGGTATTACCCATTGGCGGCGCCGACATGCCAGTGGTTATTTCGCTGCTCAATTCCTACTCCGGACTCGCCGCCTGTGCTGCTGGATTTGCACTACACAACAACATCTTGATCGTTGCGGGTTCGTTAGTTGGCGCAAGTGGTATTATCTTGACCAACATCATGTGTAAAGCAATGAACCGTTCTTTAAGCAACGTGTTATTCAGTGGTTTTATGCCTGCAACTAAAACCGACATGGTGATAGAAGGGGAAGTGAAACCGCTATCTGCCGATGATGCCTACTACGTGCTTGAAGCCGCACAATCTGTAGTGGTTATTCCAGGTTACGGAATGGCTGTCGCCCAAGCGCAGCACGCCATGAAAGAACTGCAACAACTGCTAGAAGAAAATGGCGCAGAAGTGGCCTACGCGATTCATCCAGTCGCAGGCAGAATGCCGGGGCACATGAATGTATTACTAGCCGAAGCCGACGTTTCATATGAACAACTGTTCGAAATGGACGAAATCAACAAACGAATCCAAAACTTCGATGTGGCTATGGTCATTGGTGCCAACGACGTAGTGAACCCAGCGGCGCGAGAAATGAAAGGTAGCCCGATTTACGGTATGCCAGTCATTAACGCTGACCTTGCGAAAAATGTCTTTGTACTAAAACGCGGCATGGCCTCGGGTTTTGCAGGCATCGATAACCCTCTGTTTTTTAAACCCAACTGTCGAATGATATTTGGTGACGCAAAAGAAACGTTAGGTTCGATGATCAGACAATTTTCTGATTAACACCGAAGTAAATGCTTGCTGACAACAAGGCTGATTAAAAACTCAGCAATGAGTCATGATAATGTCACAAAAAACTTGCAAGCAAGGCGTTGCTCGCTATAATGCTCGCCTCTTGAAGATTGCTTGATGTAACCTTTAAGCCCATGCGAAGCCAGTGTGATGGAATTGGTAGACATGACGGATTCAAAATCCGTTGCAGCAATGCGTGGCGGTTCGAGTCCGCCCACTGGTACCAATCGCAATAACGATGAACCGACTTTTAGTCGGTTTTTTTGTATCTGAGGTTTGGAAGTTGGGGTTTGCGGTTACTTTTGAGCGAGTCATGTGCACATCCCTGACCCCAGATTCTGTTTGGTTGCAATTACCCATATGATAATGAATGATGAGCTTCTCCATGAGAATGCTGAAAAAGTAGGCCTCAATCCATTTAAAGGTTAGAATTTCGAACAACTGCCTCTCTCACAGGTTAGCGAAAAACTGAGTTACCGTTGGCATACCAAAACAAGATGGGAAGTTTAATAAGGCACTCTATGTTTGTAAGTTTACTCAAAAAGTTATTTGGACGTAATGCTAGTGCAGAGTCAACTGAGACCACAACTAACAATCAAGCAACGTCATCTCCCATAGATTCAAAGCGGTCTGTTAAATCAGATGCACAGGAAACCGCGGCATTAGAGCATAAAAATAATCAAGCACGTGAAGAGGCATTAGCTGAGATTGAAAATTCTCAGATTGAGTTACGCCGCGCAGATGTATTGTTTTACGATTACTTACTAAGCACTCCCTCAGAGGGTTTCGTATCTAAGCTAGAACAAGAGCTATTGGTGAACATTAACCAAATTCTGAGCAGCCCTTCGAATGTCGTAAGTTCACTACCTAAGTTGCCTCACTCAGTAAATAAATTGATGGGCCTTCTGGAATCAGATGAGTTTGATTTATCAGCATTTTGCAGTGTGGTAGAAAAAGACCCAACGGTAGCCACACAGTTGATTGCGGTTGCTAATAGCGCACATTACAACCCCAGTGGTTCGGATGTTTCTGATATAAGACGTGCCTTTGCTTTGTTAGGTAGTCAAGGGGTTAAAGAACATGTGTTGTTAGCCTATGTTAAAGACTTGGCCAATGTGCCAAAAGTCTACTACAAAACATTCGGAGAAAAGATTTGGGTACATAGTGACGAAACCGCAGTTATTTGTCGTGAACTCGCCAAGCAGCGTGGATTAGATCCCGATACCGGATTTCTTATTGGTCTGGTGCACGACATTGGGAAAATATTTATATTCAAATTGATAGTAGAAGCATTCAGAAAGTCACACCCAGATGAACAGTTAGGTTCTATGGTGATTAAAAAGTTATTACATCAAAAATCGCTGCAATTGAGCATACTGATCACCGATCAATGGCAAATGCCCTCGGTTATCGTTAATGCGATCCGCGATTTAGCTCAACAAGCGAATAATCCAAATGCAACGCCTTATGGGAGTTTACTGATTGATGCTAATTTCATTAATGAATGGCAGTTGTTAATTGCAGCAGGTTTGGTGTCAAACGACGAGTTTGAGTTGGCCAAATTGCGCAAGCCTCTGTCAGCAGACGCTTGTAATTATATTGCTCAATCGGAATAGGCTTAGGCGGTTAGGTTCTTAAAAACTAACCTTTAATTCCGCGAATTAGTGTGGACGAAACTAGTACTAACTTTGTAGATAGGGCTTAACATTGATTCTTCATTTTCAAAAAATCACCCTGTTATTTTCGGCTTGTTGGTGGTGTTAAATCTCTCCTAGTATTAACCGCGTTTGTTGCCTGCAGGACTGCAATATATTTTCTACTGAACGCCTATCATCTATTGTTCGTGAGATTGCTACTGCCCCGATAATCATAGAAGTTAAGGAAATTATATTCTCTTCTTTGCAGGTAGCGTCAACGCCAGCATAATCCATAATTATTTCATTCATTTTCTTGTAGGCTTCTGCATAGGCGTCTTTCGCGGCTTTATCTCGTGACACTATATCGGTTGCCAAAAAAGCCAAAGGGCAGGGTTCTTCGCCCCTTACGTGTTCTACGCTAAGGTAAGCATCTAGTAATTGACTCAGCCACTGTTTTGAAGAAATATTCTTAGGTTTCTTTTTGGTTAGTTCACTATTCATCGCAGAGTATTTTAGCGCTTCGCTATATAAGTTAGATTTGCCACTGAAGTGAGTATAAAAGGCTCCCCTAGTGAGTGAGCAAGCTTCCATTATCTCGTTCACAGTTACTGAATCAAATCCCCTTTTGGAAAAAAGTTCCCGAGCACTATTAAGTATTTTTTTTCTGGTTTTCTCTTTATGTTCTTGTGAGTAAGGCATTACATATCTCAATACTTTATATATGATCTTTATCATATAAAGAATGTTGTTAGGATCAAGCCTTACTTTCTAGACCAAGGGTCTCAAATGTGATTTATGCAATGTTTTTTCTTTCTATGCTTACGATAGTTGTCGGCTTGATAGCCGTTAGAGCGCGGTTTATTAGTATTAAAAGTGGCCAAATGTCTATTGAATATTTAAAGTTGATGCAAGGACAGGACGTACCCGAGATGGTGACAAGAACGACACGCTGCTTTAATAATTTGTTCGAAGTTCCAGTTCTTTTTTATGTTGTTTGTACACTGTATATCGCCTTGGGGATTGAGAGTTTTGTGGCGACTGTTATTGCTTGGCTGTTTGCGGTCTTCAGGCTCTCTCAAGCATTTATACACATAAACTGCAATTCTGTTAGGCATCGAATGGTTGTATTTGGATTGTCTGTTTTGTGCGTATTATTGCTCTGGGTTAATCTCGTTGTAGTAAAAATATAACAAGTTAAATGACGACCTCAAAATTTAAGAGAGCAGTTTGGCTTTGTCCTAAAGGGGGATTATTAGTCGTGAACGTCACGTACTCTGTATTGCTCTCAGGTTCAAAGAGAATGTCTTCATGGTACCTACAGTGAATGCTTTCAACTAAATGGTGAGTTAGCTTGTGATTCTTCTGGCACTTAACTTTCTCTAGCAAACCAGGTTAGTAAAGTATTTGTTCGCTAGACTTTGGAAAAAACACTCACAAAATTCCATGCTTGGAGCGATAGTTGTTTAAATTACCTATGAATCAATTTCTGAAAGATGAAACAAGTTACGCTGCGTAAAGCAGTCTCCACAGAGTTGCAAAGCCTTATTAAGATTGATGAGGAATCTAGTCGACTTTATGAGACGTCTGGAATTAAATTTGATTTAGATAATGAGCATCCATTTGTGGTGGCTGAATCTAAGAGGTGGGCAAATGCAATTAGTCAAGGCCTTGCCTATGTCGCGTTAGATCATAATGGGATAGCGGTAGGCTTTGCTACATTCTGCTTAGTTGACGCTCAACCTTATTTAGATCAACTATCGGTGCACCCAAATAATATGCGTTTAGGAATAGGTACAAAGCTACTCAATAAAGTCATCTCTTGGAGCGGCAATAGACCGCTTTGGCTAACAACCTACGCAAACGTACCGTGGAATAGACCTTATTATGAAAAACGCGGATTCAAACAGGTGCCTGAAGGAGCTTGTGGACTAGCGCTCCGAGAAATTCTTCACAAACAGCGCTTAGCACTTCCAAGCCCAGACGAAAGAATAGCAATGGTACGCCACGGACGATAGTACTTCACATTTCACGTAAAATAACATGCGCCAGTAAACTAGCAGAAGCGCCACTATATCCTTGTTTTGTGCTTAAATAGAACAAAATCAATCGACTAGGTTATGGCCTGCTATTGCGGGGGCGATAGGTGCTGGTGGTAGTTTTAATTTACAGAGAATATTAATGATTATTAGATATGCTACTTTTAAGGATTCCGCTAAAATCGCCGAAATCTACAACTTTTATGTTGTTAATACAGCGGCCACTTTTGAAGAAACTCCAGTCTCAAGCGAAGAAATATCTTCTCGGATAACAAAAGTTCAAGACGCTAATTTACCATGGATTGTTGCCCTCAAAGACGATGCAATCGTAGGTTATGCTTACGCAACTAAATGGAAAGAGAGAAGTGCGTATCGCTTTTCTGTTGAGTCAACTATTTATCTTTCTAGCCAAGCTCAGGGAAAAGGTTTGGGCACGCAGTTATACAAAGCACTTTTGGTTAAACTCAAATCCCACGGTATTAACAATGTAATTGGTGGTATCACTTTGCCTAACCCTGCGAGTGTTGCTTTACATGAAAAACTGCAAATGCGAAAAGTTGCGCATTTTCCTCAGGTAGGTTTCAAGTTTGGTAAATGGTTAGATGTTGGGTATTGGCAACTCAATCTTAGGGATTGACAAAACCCTGTTGTCGCTCACTTACAGCACAACCATCTTAATGTTTAAAGCCCGTTTACATCGGGTGAATTGATTGTTATTTCAAGGCTCAAACGCCGCGCTTAGCCAAAAAATCACACAGATGCTCTCTTTTGGCTGGCCGACTTAGATTGTTCGATTTTGATATTTTAAATAGAGCAACTAATTGATTTTAGAGGCGTGAAACGCTTTAGAAATAGCAAAGCTGTCTTCCATCCAATTCCAACTTTTTACTTTGCCATCCACTACATGTACACGCACTGCCCAAGTGAATTTTCCGGTATCCACACCAGTATTAT
Organism: Paraglaciecola arctica; assembly: GCF_018861065.1. Lineage (GTDB taxonomy): Bacteria > Pseudomonadota > Gammaproteobacteria > Enterobacterales > Alteromonadaceae > Paraglaciecola > Paraglaciecola arctica_B. Next base: position 393,333 of record NZ_JAHKQO010000036.1, on the reverse strand, counting down.
TAGCAATGGCACTCATGGTGCCCATGAAAACTGCCTGCTCTCCATTTTCAAAACTAAAGTCGGTTGTCCAGCTAGTGACTGTTAACCCTGCGCCAAATGCAGGCATAAAGGTTTTGAAAACCACATCTTTACCTTGCCAAGGACCTATCCAAGGAATAGATTTGTCGCCTTCGTTGTGCCACACAAAATCATCTGTCATCAACTGGTTTAGTACTTCTCCATTACCTGATCCCGCCGCTTCTAAGAATGCTTGAGCAGTAGCCAGTGTGCCTTGTTCTGTATCTTTAGCCTGTACTAAAGAAGTTACTAAGCTGCCGATTACTACTAAGGTTAAAATTAATTTATTTTTCATTTTGAATCTCTCTTTGTTTATTTAAGAATTAAGGTTTTGATACTCGTTGTATCGATTTTTGTTGTTGCTCATATAACGGCGACATTAATTGTGCCCAGCTAAACCATGGGCAATAAACACTTAGCTGAGCGACTGACTTTGTTGGGCATCTTGTTGCTTAAGTACTTTATGTCCATCTTCTGTCACGCCGTTTTTCCAATAACTACTGATGTAGATAAGTTGGCGATCGACTTGTTTATCATCTTGAAAATAACTCCTTAGTTCGCGCATGGCATCAAATTCACAGGCTGTCCAAATAGAGGTAATACCGTCTAACCAAGCCAGTGATTTCACTTTAGTTGCTAATGATTCTTGCTGAGTTAGCCAAATGAGTTGCACATTTTGTGGTGCTTCAATTGGTTGAATATCGCTTTTGCTCGTGACCTGTATGACTGCATAACCTCTGGCGGTAACAGGTAACTGACGAATTTTGGCTGACAGTGCCGGTAGTGCTGTCATATCGGCCACCAGCAAGAACCAATTTGCTTGTGTATTGATTGCTTTGATACTGCCCGGACCGGCAACGTTTATTGTGTCACCCATTTGCGCAGTGATAGCCCAGCGTGTGGCAAAACTACTGCTTAAGTCGTTGCTAAGGTGACGAACAAAGTCCACTTCAATGGTGCACTTTGCCCTTGAAAAACGTCTTATGGTATAGGTTCGCATCACTGGCCGTTGGCCTTGCTCCACTAGATTTAGATCCGTGCCGCCTGCTTGATTGAATAGAAACTTGATGTAACTGCCTTCACAATCTTCAGGAAAGTTAGCAAGCTCCTCGCCCTTCAGTACCAAGCGCTGCATATTTGGAGTGACCTGTACTGAGGTGACAACGGTTAACTGTACTGGCGCTGGTTTTTTCATAAAGTTCTCCCAATAATATGAATGAATAGATCGTTGAGGTAAGCACGGGTACTTAAATCATGTTTTCAAGAATCTAAAAGTTGACACGAATACCCACAGACACTTCATTAGTGGATAGGTCTTCTATCGTGAAACCATCAGTAAACGAGTCTTGACCAGTTTGCACATCGCCGAATGAGGCATATTGGTACTCTGCATAAACAGAGGTCGTTTCGTTTACTTGGTAATGACCACCAAAGCCAACATTCCATGAAAACTCAGTAGAATCATCGTCTGTGTAAGCGTCGTAAAAACCATCAGTGGCGCCATCAAAGGCATCAAATGCAGCCACACCGGTGCCGCCTAATTTGGCAGAATAGCTGTTATCTGAAATCCCTACACCCGCTTTGATGTAGGGTGTAAAAGCGGTGCTATTCTGAAAGTCATAAAAACCTTCAAGAGTAAGTGTGGTGCTTTGTATTTCACCATCGAGGATATATTCTTCGCCGTCTCGTGCTCCGGTTCCTAACAAGGTTTCATCAAAGCTACTTTCGCGATAACCAAGGCGAGCTTCTACACGAAATTGTGGGTTAATCACGTAACCCAAACCTATGCTACCCACTGTGCCGTCACCTGCATCAAATTCAGCGGGAAAATCAGCATCAACTGCAATGTTATTGCCTATGGCTTGTGAATCATTGATTTGTTGACTAACTCCTAGTTGGGCGCTGCCGTAAAACCCTTCTGCTTGGGCCAAAGAAGGCGCGGTGAGTACTAAGGCGATACTTAAAGATAATGTGTTTTTAATGTTGTTCATGATTGGTCCTGTTGTGTTTTTTTACTGGGTTTTGTTGAGTTCGCAGTGATCATATCTCTTCACTATTAATCTGAATATATGCAATAATTTGATTTTATAAATCCGAAAAACAGAACAATGATTAATCACTTACGGCATATGGCAGTGTTTGCACGGGTAGTAGATGAAGGTTCTTTTCGCCGAGCAGCGAAAACCTTAGACATAGCGCCATCTCGCACTAGCCAGACTGTGGCAGATCTTGAACAGTATTTAGGGGTGACCTTGTTATACAGAACCACCCGCAAACTGGTGCTGACTAATGAGGGGCGCAAGTTTTATGCTCATGCCTTAGAAATAGTCAGAAATGCAGAAGCGGGAGTAAATGAGTTAAATGCCTTGTCGCAACAACATATTGGTGCGTTGCGGGTGTCGCTGCCGGTATTTCTTACCTCCTCTAATATTTCAAGTGCCATTGCTGAGTTTGCCAAGCAATACCCTAAAGTCTCGTTATCTTTGACCTTTTCCGATCACATAGTCGATATTTTGAATGAAGGCATAGACATGAGTATTAGGGTGGGCTGGCTGCAAGACAGCACTATGATGGCCCGAAAGTTATACGAAGGTCAGCGACTACTGGTGGCTAGCAAAACATACATGGCCACCAGAGACACACCTACCCATCCTACTGATTTACTGGATTGGGATTGGATAAAGTTTGATATACGTTCTAATTCAGTGGAGTTTGAGTCATCTAGCGGTGAAAAAATTTCAATCACTGAAAATTCGAATCTGACTGTGAATAGTGCCGATGCGTTGTCGCACTTTGCTAAGCAAGGCATGGGCTTAGCCTATGTGCCTGAACATATTGTTGCTGATGATATTAAAACCGGTGACTTAGTTCATGTGTTACCAGATTGGAAATTAAAACCTTTAGGCTACTACGCTGTTTGGCCTAATAAGTCACGACGGGAAAACCTGACGTTACTTTTGGTGAGGTTTTTAGCGGAGCGATGTGCTAGTTAAACGGTGGTTTAAACATGGTGCTGATTGCCTTGTTTATAGAAATAGCTTTGTGTAGGTTAGTTAGCGAGCTTTCTTCGCCAAATGGCCTTAGGATTAAATACCTCTATCAACAAACAAGGCAAAAAGCTCAAGGTCAGTAACATCGAGGCCAATAAACCAAACAATACCACTATGCCTATTCCGCGATATAGCTCTGTACCGGCTCCGGGTATAAATACTAAAGGTGCCAAGCCTAAAATGGTGGTAGCAGTCGACATTAAAATAGGCCGTAAGCGTGTGGCAACGGCTTCTTGTACGGCATGCAAAATCGGTAAATTGTGTACATGTAAGTTTCGTCTTGTTTGCTCCACTATCAAAATCGGGTTGTTCACCACCGTACCCAGTAAAATCACAAAACCTAACATAGTGATCATATCTAAGGCTTGATGGCCGGTATCAAAACCTATAACAGCCAATAATGCTCCCACATTGTTACTCGCCACTAAGCCCACTAATCCACCCGCAATACCTAGCGGCACTGTGGTTAAAATTAGTAATGGATAACCCCAGTGGGAAAATATCATCACTAACAACAGGTATATTAGGATCAAGGCCACCATAAAGTTACTCAACAGTGCGCTGCGAGTGGCTGCCAAATCATCTGCTGCACCTGTGATATTAATCGCCACGCGGGTAGGTAACTCGCCGTTCGCTTTAAGTGCAGGGATCAACTCCATGCGCACTTTATCCACAGCGGTTTCTAGGGCAATATCGTCAGCCGGAATAATATACACAGACACAGTACGTTGACCATTAACTCGGCGTAGCTCTTCGCTATCGACAGTTTCGCGCAGTTCAGCTAATGCCGACAAAGGTAACACTTGGCCGCTAGGCGCACGAATAGGCACTTGAGCTAAACTGTTAAGTTGTTGGTTGTTACCTGCGGTGCTAAACAAAAACATATCTACCTTGTCGTCACCATCGATAAACTCGCCAACAAAGGCCCCGTCGCTATAAGCTGCTACGGTAAAACCAAAATCAGCAGGGTCAAATCCTAGTTCGGCTAACCGCTCCCATTTAGGGTGAATTTCAATTAAAGGTTGATCTAATGACAGTGTAGCCGGTGAAGAATCAATTCTCGGCTCTACAAATACAGTCTTGGCGCGACTCATTACATGGCGTGCGGTATTGTATAAATCGGCTAAATCAGGCCCGGTAATGCTTAGCTCCACAGCCCGCGTACCACCTTGATTACTGGATATAATTGAGCCTCGTGAAGAAAAGGCGCGCATGCCAGGATATTGTTCGAACAAATTAACAATGGCCGCCATCATTAAATCAATATTTTGGTTATTAGTGGGTTCGCTCATTACCCATACTTGCCCAGCGCTAACGCGCAACAAATAGTACTTTAAGGGCGGTAATAAATGTTCGCTAGGGTCATATTCGTCATCGCTTAGTGCTTTAGCACGGTCTAACTCTAAGCGCACTTCATCGCCGATACGCTGCATTTCTTCAATGTTATAACCAGGCGGTGCCACCATTTTACTAAAAGCCTTTGGCTCTTCCCCTTCGGGCAAGTATTCTGCGGCAGGCATTAATATTATGGCTAAACCTAAGCTCACAAATAAGCTGACCAACATAGTTACATAACGCCGTTTAGCCGTGTGACAAATCCAACGGGTTAAACCTAAAATGCCGGCCTTGTTATTGGTTTTTTCTCGCTTAACCACTCGGCCACCAATGGCTGCACTGGCCGCCGGTACAATAAACAAAGCGAACAACATAGAAGCAATAATCGACGCAGAAATAGCCAAGGCGATATCTGAATAAAGCTGCCCTGCTTCTTCATCGATAAACAACACAGGAGAAAATACCAATACAGTGGTTGAGCTAGAAGCCAGTACCGCGCTCCACACATCACGCACCCCAGCCACTGCGGCTTTGTAGCGTTCGAGGCCACGACGCTTGGCCTGTTCGATACTTTCTAACACCACTATGCTGTTATCAACCGTCATGCCAATAGCAAAGGCAATACCTGCCAAAGAGATCACATTAATAGTGCGATCAAAAGTCGCGAGTCCAATAAATGAGGCAATAGTACAAACCGGAATACCCATCAAACAAATTAAGGTGGCGCGTCCAGAGCGTAAAAACAAATACATCACTATGGTGGCCAGTAATGCACCTAAACATAAGTTAGTAAACACATTGCTTACCGACGACTCAACATAGCGCACATCGTCGCCAATCATATAAATACGCATGCCATTAGGCTCTAACAAATCGACTTTTATTTTTTCGATTTCTGCCAGCATAGCGCGCTTAATATCGATAACATTAGAGCCTTGTTCACGTTTTACCGACATTGTAAAAGCCGGTTCACCATTCACATAAGCCACACCACGTTTTTCATAGTGATCTAGACGAATTTCCGCCACATCCCCGAGGCGAATATTACTGCCATTTCGGTGGGCAAGTATCAGCGTTTTTAAGTCGTCGACTTCTGCAAAACGCCCTTTGGTACGCAATAAATAACGGCGTTTGCCATCGTTAATGTCGCCAGCGGATATGTCACGGTTACGGGCCCGAATAGCGGTATTTACGTCATTAATACTAATATTTCGTTGGGCTAAACGGGCGGGATCAACATGGATTTGAATTTGCCTTAGGGTGCCATTCATGTTCACTTGCGACACACCTGCCACTCGCTCCATCCGTGGCCGCACATTGTCATCAATAAAGTCGCTGATCATGTCCATGTCGAGTTGGTGTGGATTACCCAACTTAGGAAACACCGCAAAATACATAAAGGCATTTTCTGAAAAGGACTCACTAAATAAGCGAGGTTGGTCGACGTTTTCTGGGTAATTAGGCACTTGGCTTAAGGCATTTGAAACTCGAATCAGCGCTTCGTTAGCATCCACCCCAAAAGGGAATTCAAGCTCAATCACCGCTTCGCCCATTTTCGCGAAAGACTCCATACGGCTTAGATTGGGTAACGAACGTAAATAGCGCTCTTGCTCAAGTAAGATTTCTTTTTCAATATCTTGTGGTGTGGCCCCAGGCCAACCGGTTTCAATACTGATTATGCGTGTTTCAAGGTTGGGGATCATTTGTACTGGCATGCGCTGGGCGGCCACTATGCCCAAAATACAAATAATGAGTACGACTACACTTAACAGTCGCCCCTGACTGACTGCTTTATCGATCATGGTGTTAGGCTCGACTTGTTGGTGATAGTGACCGCACTGCCTTCGCTTAATAATTCATTACCGCGGATCACCACTTGCTCTCCAGGCTCTAACCCTTCTTCAACTAAATAACCGTCTTGGCCGGCGGGCCCTAGGGTGACTCTGCGCCGTTTTGCGATGCCGTCTTTTACGATAAATGCCGTGTAGTTGCCATCGGCATTGCGAAGTAGCGCGTCACGAGGAAGGACCACCGCGATTTTAGAATGTTCAAATACGAAGTGGGCTTGGGCCGATGTACCGGGCAATAGAGCCGACGAACTTTGCTGGCTTGCCAAGCGCAATAAGAAACTCCGTGACCCATCCCCTACTGGTACTAAAGTATCGATGCGCCCTGCAATTTTAAGCGTAGGTTGGGTATCGGGTTGTATCTGCACCGACTGTATATTTTCAATATTAGCTAACTGCTCTTGGGGTAAACGCACATCTAGGCGCACATTATCTAGTGACACTAAAGTAAACACTTGATCTCCCTCTGATAGCCATTGGCCAAGATCTGTCCAGCGAGCACTTACCACCCCAGCAAAGGGCGCGTAAAGTTTATGATAGGCTAATCGTGTTTTAGCAATTTGCGCATCGGCCTTGGCCTGTTCTAATTGTGCTTTAGCGATAGTGAGGTTGCTTTCTCGTAAACTGATTTCACTTTGGGTTACATGTTTTTGCTGCTTTAAACGCAAGCCCTCATTTAACACTCGTTGCGCTTCTTTAACGGTAACTTGTGCTGCCGCTACCTGAGCGAGAGCACCTAAGTGCAGCTGTTTAGCCAGCACATCATCTAGCTCAAGTAATAAATCACCTGCTTTTACTTGGCTGCCCACATCCACATGTAGCTTAGTCACTAAGGCCTCGGTGGCCACCGACAATTCGGCTTGGTGTAGTGGATTGATGGTGCCACTGAGTACCAACTCAGTAGTTAACGCAGTACTTTTTAGTTTTTGGGTGACCACCCGAATATCAGGCGATTGAGCGTGTAATTGCAGTGAGACTATACACGTCACTACACATAGATAAAATTGCCGTTGAATAGTCAAGATCGTTTCCCTACCGCACATAAAGTTAAAAAATGATTATCATTTATATACGATTGAGAATCAATTTCATTACTAGGGTGTTGTGTAAAAATTAGTGCAAACGCGCCTAACTAGTTATGTCATCCCTGGAACAGATATAGAGCGGGATTTGTCTGGGCGTTCTTTTGCCGATTCGCCAGAATGGACTGGAAACATCGCCCTAGAGTATGAGTTTGATTCTGGACTATTTGCTAATCTCAATGCTAATTACCAAAATTCTTCGATAGCTTATTTGGATAATGAACGTTCGTCAGGTAGAGCGGATTTTGATCCAAAGAATGACGGTAGACTGCTTATTAACGCCCAAGTAGGCTACGATTTTGGTTCGTATTTAGTTAGATTTGACGTACGAAACTTATTGGATGAACAATACATTAACCGCTACTTGTTAGATATTGAAAACCCAACCAGTTCCTATGGTCAACATCAATTAGACCGTTCACGCCAAATTAGTTTGTCTTTGCAAGCTCATTTTTAAGATGCAAACAAACGAGTGCCGATTTAGGTCGGCTCTTGTTATTTCGAATCTGGCTAAGAGAATTGCTAATTGAATTGGCTTAGTAAGCTAATTAATCAATGTGAAATATTTATTGATAATCATTATCGTTTGCGTTAACTTGGTTTTGTCAAGTTAATTGGTCTTTTCTTGACGTCGCTCTAGGGTAGGTATTCTCCGAGGGGTACCTACCCAATTCTATCACTCCACAGATTAAGTTCACTTAATTCAAATCAACGCTAACAAAAAAACTCAGCTAGGTTCAAACTGGCACAGCAGCTGGAGAGTCTGAACTTAAATACTTTAAAGCTTAAACTCATCGCTACCCAAATAACAATTTCGCTGACGGTCAGCTTTGCCATCGGCAATGTTAAATTTAGCGAGAGTTTTAGCTTGTTCGCTCGTATAGGTTTTAGGGAGCCGTAAATGTAACAATTGTAAAAGTACTATTTTTTTCAATGAATATAAATGAGAATTGTTCTCATTAACGAGTTGAAAAATTATAGGAGCTTTTCTTGAAAAAACGAGTCTTTATTGGTGCAGTTTGTACTTTCGCAAGCGCACTGTCATATGCCGATACCCAAACAGCAGACGATACTTCGACAGTAGAGAAAATTACTGTGGTAGGCGCTGCCACTAATTTAAGTATTACAGCTGAAGATATTGAACAATACCAAGCAAACGATCTTGCAGATATTTTTAGACATTCTCCATCGGTGAGTGTGGGTGGTTCGGTAGGCGTTGCGCAAAAAATATATGTGCGTGGTTTAGAAGATTCATTTTTAAATGTAACAGTTGATGGCGCCCAGCAAACCTCTACGCTGTTTCATCATATCGGTCGTGTGACCATTGATCCTGATTTGTTACAACAAATTGATGTTCAAGCCGGTGCGGGTGAAGCAACAAGTGGTCCGGGTGCGATAGGAGGTTCGATTCGATTTAAAACCAAAGATGCTGAAGATTTGCTACAACAAGACGAACGTTTTGGTGGAAGTGTTAAAGCAAACTATTTTTCAAATGACGCCACTCGTTTTAGTGGCAGCCTCTACGGCAAATTGAGTGACACTTGGGGTGTTTTAGGTTACTTCAGCACAATTGATCGTGACAACATGGAAGATGGCGATGGCAATGAAATCTACGGTACTGCTGCCGACCAAGACATGTTATTTGTGAAAGCCAGTGGCGAAATTGCCACTAATCATTTTTTATCATTAAGTGTTGAGCAGCGTGAAGAAGAGGGTGAGTTTTCGGCGCGACCTAATTGGGTGGTGCTCGAAGGTGCTGCACTTTATCCAAGCGAAGCACAGCGTGATACTTACGTTGCAAATTATCGTTTTGCCCACAGTGCCTTTGTGGATATTGAAGCTACCGCTTATCAAACCACATCATCGTTTCGAGGTGGACGTTTCGATTGGTTGGCCGACATAGATACCTTTGGTTTTGACTTGCGTAACACCAGTGAAACGGCGCAACACAAATTCGTTTACGGTGTTGATTACCGCAGTGACGAAGTGATTAGTGGTCCTGCTGCGGGTGTAACTGAAAATGCCGAAGAAGGCAGCGTAATGGGTATTTATGCTCAAGGATACAGCGACCTGACCGCTGATTTATTATTAAGTTATGGGGTGCGTTATGACGACTACGATTTTCAACAAAGAATCTTGCTTGAGGAGTATTACGGTGAGCCTGTCACTGATGTTGCCTCGTCGTTACAGGATTCAGAAGTTAGCTTAAATCTAGGTCTTGCCTATGACTTAAGTGACGCATGGACTCTGAGTTTAGGATACGCAGAAGCAGCCAGAGGCAAACAAATTGGCGACGGTTTTACTATCGATGGTTACCTTTATGATGGCTCTGATATTCCTGTTGTGGCAGAAGATCTAGTACCAGAAACCGTTCAAAATATTGAAGCGTCGATTGAATACAATGCTAACAACCTAAATGCCAGATTAAGTGTTTATGATTCCTCCCTTGAAGATGTGATTTTTGAAGGGTACGAGGGCAACTCAGTCTTTAATAATATCGGATCCCTTGATACCAGTGGTATTGAATTTGACTTAGCTTACAGCTGGAAAGCGTTAGATTTATTCTTAGGTTTTTCAAATGCAGATACAGAGTTAAAACCAAGAGATGGCCTGTATAGCGTTGACTATTCAAGTATCGATATTAATGGTTATGAATTTGTTGGCTTAGGCAATAGCCGAGGAAATACATGGGTAGTTGGTGCGGATTATGCGATTCACACTGACGCCAATATAGGAATAAGTGTGACTAAAGTCGACGCTATTGATATTGATACATTGCATCAAGCGGTGGATTTAGGCTGGACCGATGGGTTATACCGTTTAAATAAGCCCAGTTACACCACAGTTGATATTTATGGTGAATGGCAAGTCAGTAACAGTATTCTCGCTAACTTAGCTATCACTAATGTATTGAATGAGCAGTACATAGACCATTCTAGTGTGGGCGATTATAGCGAAGTGTTTGCCACTGTGGTTGGCCCGCAAGAAGCGGGTAGAGATATTAGGTTGTCTGTGTCGTATCAATTTTAACGCTGGATAGTTAATATCTATGAGTGTTCAATTGTTTAAAAAGTGGGTCTTTTGGGCCCACCTTGTTATCGGCCTAATCGCGGGTGTATTTGTATTTTTTATGTCTTTTAGCGGGGTGTTACTCACTTATGAAAGGCAAATAAAAGAACTCAGTGAAATGCGCTATTCGGTGCAGCCTAAGCCGTCATCGCAGCGTATTACTACTGATCGAGTTGTTGACATCCTCCAGCAGCTAAAACCTGATGAGCATCATATCTATGTGCGCTGGGTTAATCGTGAGGGAGCGGCTGTGCCTGCTTGGGCCGGCAGATATAGTTATTTATTACACCCTTACACCGGTGAGGTGCTGCGGGAAGGGGAGGGTATGGCAGCTGAATTTTTTCATGTTGTAACGGATTTTCATCGCTACTTGCTGCTAGAAGGTGGCAACCGCTCCATAGGAAAAAACATTACAGCCTACGCCAATCTTGTTTTTATCTTCTTGTTAGTCAGTGGTTTATATTTATGGTTACCTAGGCGTTTTAGCTTAAAAGCATTCAAACAATACTTAACCTTTCCAAGTCGCTATATCAATGTTCATCATCGCAATAGACAATGGCACTTAGTGTTTGGGGTTTGGTGTTTGCCGGTGTTATTTGTGATTGCTATCACTGCGACCATTTTTCATTTTTCTTGGGCTAATGTTGCCTTGTATGGCGCATTTGGCGAAAGTGTACCCAAGCCAGAAAAACATGAAGAAGTGCTAAATCTAAACGCTGATATTATCCCCTACGAAACCTTATTCAAACAGGCTAAGTTGCAGGCTAACAACAATGGCTATGAAGATTGGTATTCGATGTGGTTAGAAATTGGAGAGCATAAGAATGAAGCGCGTTTTTATATCGACAAAAGTATCGGGCGTAGACAAGAATTAGCTTACTCGTTATTTTTTGATACTCACACTGGTAAGCAGACTAAAGTGTTGCGCAAATCTGACTGGTCCAAAGGAGGACAAGCATGGGGAACTGCTCGGTTCTTACATACAGGTGAATACTTTGGATTCGTTGGGCAAACCATTGCAGGTTTAGCTTCATTGTTAGCTTGTATCTTAGTGTATACCGGTGTTGTGCTTGCGTGGCGGCGCTTGGTTTTTCTGCCTTTGCAGCAAAGAGCGGAAAATAACGGGTGATTTTCCGCTTTGTCTAACGCCAGGGTTCAATTACAGCGGAAGTTCAATGACTACTTGTAACCCTGATACGTGGCCCGTTTCAGTGTAATAGTTGTTCGCTATGATCGTGCCACCTACAGCAGCGATTTGCCTATGTGCTAGAGCTAAGCCTAGGCCAAAACCGCTATTGATTGGGTTACTGGTATGGTTTTTACTAGCGGTTCTTGCCTTATCAACACGAAAGAACGGTTTGAATATATCAATAAGCATACCTTCTGGCACACCAGGCCCTTGGTCACAAATCAGCAGGCGGTAGACCTTATCATCGCAGTTGAGTGATACTTCTACTTGTCCATCAATAGGTGTGAACCGCAGAGCATTTCGAACAATATTTTCTATTGCTTGCCCAAGAGCCTGTTGACTGCTGTCGACCATTACTTCTTGTTCTGGAAGCTGAGCTTTGAGGGTACGTTCAGGATATTCAAAACGCGCGTCTTCGCAAATGACTTGGATTAATTCGACCAAATCAAAATGCTCACTTTTCAGATTTGGAGATTCGGTAGTGAGCCAGGCTAATGTCAAGGTATCTTCAACTAGGTTGCGCATTGTGGTGGCTTCATAACGCAGTCGTTGTAACGCTTGTTTGGGGTTGATTTGTTGCTCAACAAAGTCTACCGCCATGTCAATACGGGTTAAGGGAGTTCGAAGTTCATGAGACAAATCAGCAAGCATTTGTCTTTGATTATAGATAAGCTGACTGATGCGTTCTGCCATCCGATCAAAGGTAATCGCTAGGCGTGTTAATTCGTCATTTCGATCCTGTAAAGAGGGGGTAACCCTTACATCAAGTTTACCTTCGCTAAATGATTTAGTGGCATTTTCGAGTCTACGTAATGGGGTCATCACATGCTGATAAATGACAAAGCTTAAGATACATAACAACACAAAGGGTAAGGCGATTTGTAGCAGAACCTTTGCATAAATAAGCAATGCTCCTGGGCGCATGCGTTGTGGTAACTGAATGATTAAATGGGTAGACCGGTCAGAAAAGGGGATTTCCATGGTAGGGTTGGTTTCAAAATATAGGTGAATTTTCCATTCAACACTTCTTCCTAAAAGGAATTTTTCAAGATAGTCATTGGGAAGCGTTGTGCCAGCAAAAGGAGTGAGTTGTGAAGTGACCACTGCAGCCCATGTATTCTCCTTGCGCTGAAGTTGTTGTAACCAAGTTGCTAGTGCGGCTTCACCATGCTGATGTAATATTTGTTCTGCCTGTTCACCATAACCAAGTAGCTGTTGTTGATGTTCTTTAGAGATAAAACTCATGCTAGTTTCGGTGTGATCCGTTAACCAACTCAAGGCCCAAAATAGTAAAACCGTGCCGCACGCTATAAATACACACAGGCGCAAAAATAGTTTGTTTTTCATATAAACCGGTAACCCTTACCATGGATAGTTGCTAAGCGTTCTGGTGGCATTCCTGAATCCACCAACTTTTTGCGTACCCGGCTCATATGCATATCTAAACTGCGGTCATATCGGCTAAAAGGCCTATCCAATACACTTTGATATAAAAAAGCTTTGCTCAAAATATCTTGCTGATTTTCGAGCATTATCCATAACAACCTAAATTGAATAGGGGTGAGCTCTACTTCGTTTTTATTGAAAAAGACTTGCTGATTTCTGCGATTGAGTTGCAGTTTATCGACTGTAAGTTGATTTGCGGGGGTATGTGGCTTTGCGTGATGCTGAGTACGCCGCAACAGTGCTTCGACACGTAACATCATTTCAGTGAAGTTAAAGGGCTTAGGTAAATAATCATCAGCGCCTTTACGGTATCCTTCGATACGTTCCCGCTCTGCGCCGCTAGCTGTAATCATCATTACAGGAGTATTTTTAACTTTCCTTAATTGATTCAGAACCGAAAAACCATTTATTGATGGTAACAGTAAATCTAACAAAATAAGGTCAAAGCGTTGTTGTATAGCGGTGAGCAGTCCCTTTTGTCCATCAAGACACTGCTGTGTCTTAAAACCATTTTTTTGAAGAAGTTGAGCGACTTGATCACTTAGGACAGTATCATCTTCAATAATTAAAATACGAGCGTGAGACATAAGCTAAGTGGTGAGATAAGAATGACTATCAATGTTATTGATAATCATTCTTATTTGCAAGTTAATTGACTACACATTCAAGCAACGGACTGATCTACATTATCCCTAGTTTTTTGCTTTGTCTCCCTAACTACTGATTTCCTTAACGTATTCGAGAGTGTTGCGTAATGGTCTAATTATTCGAATCTGATTAAATAGGTTAAGGGTTAGTTTGAAACAGACTTAATTTCCTGCAGTTTTGGCTGAGAACTTCTTTGCAATAAAATACCTATAGTTAAAATAGCTAAACCACAAAGAATAAATGTCACACGTCCCCATAATGGGTTAGGGATCAAGCACATAAGTATCACACCAGAGCCCATTATTTTCACCATCATACCCAGCTTTTGGCGTTGTTGACTGTCAACTTCACTTTGTTGATCATCCGCAATATAGGGGGTTTCTAAATCCTTGAAAAAACGTTCCCTTTCAGCTTTGTTTTTGTCTTTAGCTTCGTTGTAAAACAATGAGGTTGCACAGAAGAAACCAGCGGTAAATATCAAGTGGCAGCCGATTAGTAAAATGATATTCATATCGATGCTTTCACGTTTAGTCAGAGACTCGATCCCAAACAATGCTCCAAAATCACTTGCAGTGAACACATTCATTACAAACCAGGATACAAACAAGCCAACAGCCATAGTCGCCCAAGGTGCCCAACCTGGTGTTCTTCTCACAAAAATACCAAACAAAAGTGGGATCATCATGGGTACTTGTATCATGCTGGAAACAGACATCATAAGTTCAAATAAACTCAGTTCTTTCAGTGACGAGAACCACAACCCAGCGGCGATAACACCAATACCACTTATTAAACTAATTAGTTGGCTAACACGCAGTAACTTATGGTCTTCAATGGTTTTGTTTCTTTTAGCCAAATAAGGTTGATAAATACTGCGTACAAAGATGCCGGCATTCTTGTTCAGCGCAGAATCCATTGAAGACATAGAGGCAGCAAATAGCGCTGCCATCAACAAACCAACGGTTCCAACAGGCATCGCATTTTTAGCAAATTCCAAATATACCGCGTCGCCAGCTTTTGCTCCTAGCTCTGCATAATTGGCAGTGAAATCAGGGTATAAGGTAGCCGCAGCCCAAGGAGGAATAAACCAAATAATGGTGCCTAGTCCCATCAATGTCATCGCCAATAACGCGGCTTTTCTGGCATTAATGGAATCTTTGGCAGTGAGGAAACGAAATGAATCATGTAGGTTCATCATAGTGATGATCTGTTTTGGTAAAAATATTAGAAAAGTACCTACCAGAATTAATGGATAGTTCATGTTTGGCCCGACTAGAAAGCCTCCTGGAAAATCACTGACTAAATTAACGGGTCCGCCTATTTTGACTAACGCAACGACAGCACAAGCAACAGACACTACTGCTACCACTAAGGTTTGCACAAAGTCCGATGCGACAACACCCCAGGCTCCAGAAAGTACTGATACAAATAGTACCGTTAAACCTATAGCGACAATTGTGATGTTGATATCGACCCCAAACACAGCACTGGTAAATACACCGAGTGCGTTGAGCCAAACCCCCGCATTTAGAAAGCTAAAGGCAATTAACGCCCAAGACAGAAATAGTTCATTTGAATGACCGAACCGCCTTCTAATACCTTCGGTTGGAGTGTCTACTCGCATTTGTCTAAAGCGATGTGAAAAGAAAGCCCAACCACAAAAGAAAGCAAAGGAATTACCTAGATACACTAGACTAATGGCAAAACCATCGGCATAGGCTTTACCTGCTGCCCCGGTGAATGTAACAGCCGAAAATTGTGCCATAAAAGCTGTGGATCCTACCATCCACCACAACATTCTACCGCCGCCTCGAAAATAGTCGCTGGTGGATTTTTCGGCCATGCGAGAAAACACCGCACCAATTGCGAGAATTAATAAGAAGTACAGGGCAATAACAACGTAATCATAAAACATGCTCAGCTCCCTGATTGCAAATGGCGTACATCTGTCCAGTTGTCATTTTTTCTAATGATGTCTATGAGTTGTTGATACACACTTCCTTCTTTAAAAGACTGGTAGGGTTCAACTGTTTCACCGCTAATATCTTTCACAAATTCTCTCGCCAGATAATGCCAATTTCGTTCAGTATCACCTTCAATATCAGGTTGATTGTCTGAGATATCTTTGGGTAGAGGCAATGCTGTCCATTGGTTGTCTTTATCGTGAACATAAAGCGGCCCCATGGCATAGTGACCTTCAATAAAAATGGCGCCTTTTGTGCCGTAAAATACTAGGTGGTTTTCTTGAAATTTGGGTGTCAATCCGCCGTGTTTAAAAAGCACAGAAACAGGTTTAGTGGCTATGGGGCTTTCTAATTGCGCTAGAACGGTATAAGACCATTCAACATTACTTTCTCCCCATTTTAGAGAAGGATCATTTAGATCTTTGGGGATAAAGTCTCTTCTTGTTTTGAAGTTGTGCACACCTTCAACAATAGGTGCCTTGCCTAGGTCATCGCGCACATCACCGATTATCGATAGGATTTTTTCGCCTATTACGCTGGTTACAATCGACATCATGTGTGTGAAGTTGTTGTTGAGACGCCCCCCTCCGTCTTCTTTACGATGTGACCAACCAAAGGGAATATCTCGTTCTAAATTGAAATGAGAGATACATTCCACTTCAACCGGTTCGCCAATTGCGCCGGCTGCAACTAGCTGTTTCGCTTGTTGAACACGGGGCATATAGCGGAAACTAGACGCAAACGCGGTTTTAACATTTTTCTGTTTAGCCAGTTCGTATAATTCTAAAGCTGACTCTCCAGTATCTGTTAATGGTTTATCGCTGAATACGTGACAGCCAAACTCGATAGCTTGTTTTATTGGATCAAAGTGCGCGCCTCCAGGTGTTGCAATAGATACTATGTCTGGCTTACAGTCTTTTAATGCTTGTAGCCAATCTGTGCCTGTGTAGGGGATATGCATTTTTTGGGCAACGTCGTTGACTACTTTGGGTGTTCTTCCTACTATCCCTACTACCTCGGCACCGGCTGCCCGAAACGCGTCTGCATGACCTTGCCCTGCAAATCCACTTCCTGAAATTAATACTTTTAACTTGTTACTCATTGTTTCACCTGTAATCAAACGATTATCTAATAATTTATTTGTTACCAATTCCAAACAGTGCCGTCTTCGAGGCGGCAGACTGGCAAATATGAACGCTTATACGGAAACGCTTTTGCTGCCTCTTCGTCGAATTCAATGCCTAGACCTGGTGCCTCGCTAACATGGGCCATGCCATCAACAACCTTGTAGTCGTGCTTAAATAATTGCTTTAATTCATCGTTACCAAACCCAACAAATTCTTGGATACCAAAGTTGGGTGCCCAAATGTTTAAGTGCATATGGGCTGCCATGCAGACGGGTGATAAATCCGGTGCACCGTGGGGCGCTAACTTAACGTTATAGATACTAGCGAAATCTGTAATACGTCTTAATGCCGTGATACCGCCGGCATGTGTAGCGGCCACGCGGATAAAGTCAATTAGCTGATTTTGTATTAAATCTTTGCAATCCCAGATGGTGTTATAGGTTTCACCTATAGCAAGTGGGGTGGTGGTGTGATGTCTAATTAGCTTATAATTTTCTTGATTTTCGGCCATTGAGGCGTCTTCCAAGAACATAAGATTATAGGGTTCAAGTAGTTTTCCGAGTTTAGCTGACTCAATTGGAGTCAGTCTGCTATGCACATCATGTAATAGATGAATATCGTTGCCCAATCGTTTTCGCGCTGCGATAAATAATTCCTCAATCATGGCGAAATACTTAGGTGTGGACCAGTCTTCCTCTGGTGGTAATGGTCTATTTCCTTGCTGTTCGTAGTAATCTTTCTTGTCGCCTAGCACACCGTAAGTAACCTTTAAACCAGGAACCGCTGATTGTAGTCGTATTGCTTTGAAGCCGTTGTTTACGTGTTGAGCGGCATTGTCTAATGTTTGCTCAATGGACTTACCGTTGGCGTGTGCATACAAAGTCACTGCGTTGCGACTTTTTCCACCTAAAAGCTGATATACCGGCAGCCCAGCGACTTTGCCTTTAATATCCCACAGTGCCATATCAATAGAGGCAACCGCTGCCATATTTATAGGCCCTTTACGCCAGTAAACACCTTTGTATAAATATTGCCAAATATCTTCTATGGCATGAGCATCACGTCCTATCAGACATGGCACTACATGTTCTTCCAAATAGCTCACAACTGCCATTTCACGACCGTTTACAGTTGCATCTCCCAATCCATAAGTGCCATCGGATGTCGTCACTTTTACGGTGACAAAGTTCCTTCCTGGGCAACTTACGAATACCTCAATTTTATCAATAACCACCTAAATCCCCTCGCTCATTTATTTATATAACGTGACATAAATGCTGCACGATATAGCAACAGTAAAATTGATATTTACTTTCAGACTTCAAACTTTCTTTGCTGTTTTTACAAAATGGTAAACAGATTGACATAGTAAAATTTAATGTTAGCATAATTGGCTAAACCGGTTTAGTAAAACGTTTTATTACTTAGTATTAGTGTTATTGGCAACGACCCTATCGAGTGATTTTTCAAAGTAAGAATGAAATCTAATTTGTTTTAGGACTGTTTGTATTTTGTTCGACAAAAGAGATAAGTCATAGATGGTTTTTGGCAGGATACGAAAGTCGCTACAAGCATTATTCACGTAGAAATCGTTTTAATTGGAGAATAGACAGGCATGGTATCAAGATTGAAAACAATGGTTTGGTTGATGGGGTTTATCTTTTTTATTCAAGGATGTGGCGTCGGATCTCAACAGCAAAAACAAGAAGTACAGCTCACTCATGGGGTCGATGATTCTGCTGGTGGAGTGTCTACATACATCATTTCCACAAGTCAGGCTACTTACTACCTTGAAAAGTTAGGTGGTGGATTGTCTAGCATGATAGATAAAGATGGTGTGGATTGGTTGGGCTTTCACAATGAAAAAGGATCGGCTCATAAGGGAGAATATCGAGGTTTTCCCAATGCTATTCATAAACAAGATGGCAGTTATTTTCATGCGCTAAATGCGGGTACTGCCTTATCGACTTCTGTGGTTGCGAAAGAATCGGACGATCACATTCGTATTGTATTTACTTCAGGTAATGGTGCATGGCAAGGCCAGTGGGATTTTTATCCTGAACGTTGTGATTTCACTATGACGCAAATTAGTGCCGGATTTAAGTATTGGGTGTTATATGAAGGCGTACCTGGTGGTGAAATGAATGACGATGATTTTTGGTATTCGTCGGCAGACTCTCAAACCCACCTTATTGATGAGCCGTTTATTGGAGACTTTCCGTCTCCTGAGTGGATAGCTTTCGGCGATGTAAAAAGCCCACGTATGCTGTATATGCTGCATCATGAAGATGATTCTCATCCTGATGATTACCTTAGAAGGCCAGATATGACGGTTTTTGGTTTTGGCCGAGGGAACATAAATGAAACGAGAACTGCCACCACAAAATATCTAGATACACAGCAAACATTTTCAATTGGTTTTGTTGAATCATCAGAATACGCGGAAATTGAAAATTCGATCAAGACAATTCTAAGGTAATAATTAATATCGATTACAGCCTAATCCCAGCGACAAATGAACATTGTTACTGGGGTAGTTAGTTGCATAGATGCTCTTTAACAATCTCTATTTCAACAACCACTTCCGCAATATGATAAGCCATGGCTTCTTCAACTGCTATTGGCTCTCGGTTTACTATGGCGTCGACAACGCTATGATGTTCAGAAATTGCATCACAACTTATTCGAATGCCAATTCTCTTTTCCAAATGCCACACTCGTTCCATTTCAGCTTAAGAGCATATGCCAAGCACCTAATAAACCCGCATATTCAAATAATGTTCGGTGAAACAATTCACTTATTACAAAGGTAGGAAAATGTCCGAGCTCGCTATCATCGACAGTGGTACTTTCTAATATCTGCTGCTCTTCGGTAATTAAAAACTTTACTTTTACTTGCTGAACAAGGCTGTCATCGGTCTGTAGTTACTTATTTGCTAATAGAATCTAAAAGACTTACAGCAGAAATTTCAGGCGAGCCCTGGTGCTGTTTTTCTGCTTTTTTGACCAGTTCAACAATGGCGCTATTGACCGGTACTTTGATGGATTTTTTATTGGCTAGGTGGAGTATTTCACCGTTAAGAAAGTCAATTTCAGTTTTTCTATTACGAACAAAATCCTCATACATTGAAGAGCGCGCCAAAGGGTCAATTTTCAAACTCGCTGCCGCCACCTTTTTATAAAGCCAATTCGGTAAGTTAAGGATCACCGGTAATAATTTAGGAGGAATATTATTCGCCGGTTGCACGACTATATTATTTAAAGACAATACCTTAAGTGTTTCTTTGATGCTTTTTGCTAAAACCTTTCTGTAGTTTCGATTGCCTAATTGCTCGACTAACGGCAAGCCCGAAAGGGCATTAATGGCATTGTTAAGGTTCATTAGCAATTTTCCCCACTGGATAGGCAGCAAATCTTCATAAGTAGTGATCGCCATGTTAGATTTTTCGGCAACGGCAAGTAAGTCTGAAAATTCACCTTGTTTCGCTTCAATTGCCAAATTGCCTTCAGTGCCGCGATGAAAATGTCCTGAACCCTTATTAATAACGTTAAAGGGCACCATGCCTCGGATCACTCTATTTTGATTGAGAATGTCTGACAGCTCATCAAAATTCCGTATGCCATTTTGAAAACTGATTACAACAGCCGTGTCTTTGATAAGTGCTTTAATCTGCTTAGCTGTAGCCGTTGTATCGCCACTTTTAACCGCTACCAATACATAATCTGCGTCCCGTAAACATTCTTGGTCTGTCACATAAGCGACATCACTCGCCTCTATATGCGAGTCGAGACCATCTAGGTCAGTAAGTCTTAATCCATGCAGCTTAACTTCTGACTGTATTTTTTCTCGACCAATAAATGTGACATTTGCTCCACCATTAATGAATCTGCCACCTAAATAACAACCAATGCTGCCCGCGCCCAACACGACTATTTTGGGCGTACCACTTTGTAAGACAATTGACATATTTACTACTCAACTAAAAAATAAAAATTAACAAAAAGCTGATTAGTGCTTTTTAACTAAAAAAATAAGCGAATCAAGCATATGAGAAGCTAATCCTTCAGGCGTATCAAATATTAAGGTATCCATGTTTACAGGCAATGCGAGCGCTCCATGGATGCCAGCCCAGAGGGTTTTTGCCATGTCGGAGATATCGAAATCACGAAAATCACCACTTTGTTGTCCGTCTTCTAAGGCTTGGCATAGGAGTATAAAAAAAGGTTCATCTTGCACTTTACTCCGCGTTGGCGTAGCAAACTTTTCGGGTCTTACAAACAAAAACGCGCCTCTAAATACACGTCTGTAATCGTTGGAAAATCGCACATAGTGTTCAAGTAATAATCGAACTTTAAGGGCTGGATCGTCGCAGTTGTCAAAATCCCTTTTCATTTTGGCGTTTAATTCTTCAACCGGTTCAGACCACATTGACTTGGCCAATTCAGATACACTGTCAAAGTATTTGTAAAAAGTACCTATAGAGATACCGGCTTCTTTTGCTATTTTACGTACAGAAAAGTCCTTCTTACTTTGGGTGTCTTCAAAGGTTAAGCTCATGTCTTCAGCTAACTTTGATGCCGCTTGCTTAATCGTCTCTCGAACTTGTTGTTTTTCTTCTGTGGTGAGCGCTCGTCTCGACATTGTTTTTATTCCGGTTTAGGTTAACTGAGTTGTATTAAACACCCCATGGTTTGGTCAATTGCAATTTTTCATTCTAGGTACAAGTAACATACCAACCATGTATCTGCTGCTTCATTAAAACCAAATCTTCTAGATATTGCTAATTAAATCAAAATATTACTGTTGCAAGCTATGTTCGACAGCGCAGAAAATGTGTTCCTAGCACTGCGCCTATCAGTAATTCATCATTTAACATGGCCCCTACACTGGAGCCTGATAATTCCTTACCAGCATTCATATAAATAGTTTCAAAACTCATTGGAGTCGCGTCTACGTTAATACGTAACACATGTGAAGGCGACAAGTTACTAGGGTCTTTAATGTGAGCAACAAAATCAAAGAGTTTAGGATGCGCACCTGTAAGTAATCTACCTTGTTCATCCCATTCTAAGTTATCTACTGCGCTGTCTACGAAAATCCTATCTTGAAATTCCCACTTTGCAGCGGTGTTATCTCTTGTAAATCTTGAAATGCGCCTTGCTGTTGCTTCGGCAACGTATAAGGTGTGTTGGTCTTGGGACATGGCGATACCATTGGCGCTTCTGATCCCGGTAATAACCAACTCACCTTTGTTACCATCAAAATAAGAAACCGATGCTCTACTTAGCCCTAAATAGTCTTCAGCATTATGCATTACAGAAGAGCGCGGACTGCCATGATCGTTAGTTACTAGGAATTGGTCAATACTGATAGCCTTGATATCGTTTGGCGAAATTAACTCGGGGTAGCGCACACGTTTACGTAACTTGAGTTGATGGTCATCTGAAACGGTAAAAATAAGGATTTCATGAGAATCTAAGTTAGGATGGTTGATAACGTATAGTTCACGCCCTCCGTTTTTAAGATGCAACAAATCGATACCGTGGGGGTGAAAGCCACCTTCAATGTCCACATTTAATTGTTGCGCAGTGGAGTCAGCAGTTGTCATATCTAATAACCAGATATCACCGTCTGAGGCATTGGAACCGTCTCCTCCGGCCCGGTAATCATCAAATACTTCTTGTCCATTTCCAGCTGAAATAAACGCCACTTTATGGATTTTATCTATAGTAATGTCTTCAGAGCCTTTAGGACCAACAACCTTGTGACACTGGCCATAAGCGACGGGTTCAATTTCAAGCCATACCCCAGCGTCGCGACATATACGATATCCTTGGTAGACTATGAAAAGAACAACCAATAACCCTAGTATTTTCAATATGCGCATTGTTGTTATTCCTTTTTATTGTTGTTTGTTATTTTCACTTCACTCTAGAGCAGCAATAATCGCCGCTCCTAAATCGCTGTTCGTTTTCCGCTTCAAGTTGGCGCAACAATATCGGTGTTTTGATCAAGGCCTTTAGGCGATTTGCCAAGTTGTGAGGTCTGCGGTTGCTGCTTTAATTGTTGCAATTCTTTGACTATTTGGGCGTGTTTCTCTTTGGTCAAAGAATATTTAGAAATGAGAAACAATGTGGCTCCAAGAGAAATTGAAACCAACAAAACATTGGCAATTCCTAGTGATGTTAGGGCTTGTGGCGAGATTGCTTCAATAGACACTTCTTTTGGAAAACTGATGAGGTCTAAAGTAACGCCACCTATAAACCCACCTAAGCCAGTCGTCGCTTTAGCCGAAAAGGCAAACGCTGAATAGTGCAAACCTTCTTGACGCTGTCCTGTTTCTAAATACTGCAAGTCAATGGTATCGGCCAGCATAGAGCCAGCTAGTACTATTGCGCCTACACCCGACAAAACCGTGAACAAAGACGAGCCCATAATTAAAAACAGAATAAATGGCGTACCATTTTCTGGCACCAATCCAAGCAGCCTAAAAGCAACAGGTATAGGACCAAAAACAATCGCCATTACCACAAAGGCCATGAACATGTGCTTTTTATCAAATTTGCGTCCTAAAAATTTTATTCCTACAAAGGCAATAATCGCCCCAAGTGCGCTTCCAATGAGTAGCTTTGATAAATCTTGACTGGAAAAGCCCCAAAAATAGGTGTTGATATATAAGGTAAATACATCGAGCACTCCAGAAGAAATAGAGGCTACCAACACGGATACGAACAAAATGACAAAGGTTTTATTTTTCAACATCACAGCAAAATCTTGGAAAAAGTGTTTGAATGAGAAACCCTTTTGAGAACCTTTTTGTAGTTGTGGGATCAAGCGGTGAGTGCCCAAAGTACTTATCAGTATGCTTAGTAAAATCGCAATAGCGCCTACCAAGCCATAAATTTTGTAGGCGTTGATATCAAACCTGCCATCTTCAAACTCTGCAGAGGGAATAAATAGCCAGCTATAAGCCAGATAAGAAATCAGAATCGCTCCAACCCACGAAAAAATCACTCTTATCGAAGTAAGTTGTGTACGTTCGTTATAGTCAGTAGTCATCTCGGGCATCATGGAAGACGAAGGAATAACGTAAAAGGTAATTGACAAACGGATCCCAACTGCAAATACCACCATCCACAAAAAGGTTAAACCCTGAGACATGTCAGTTGGTGGACTAAATAGGCAGTAAAAACATAGGGCGACAGGAATAACTGAGGCGTACATGAATGGGTGACGTCTACCCCATTTTGAGCTGAAATTGTCTGACCAATGGCCAACAAGTGGGTCGCTGATTGCATCAAAAATCAACGCGCACAAAACTGCCGCTCCCGCCAATGAACCGGAAAGCCCTACTACCTGAGTGTAAAAAAATATCAGAAAAACCCCGAAGGCATTTTCTTTGATCCCGGCGGCCAGTGATCCTAGACCAAAGAAGGCTTTGGTGCTGTTGCTGACTTGTTTTTTCATCATTTTAGCTTTCCACGTTATCGCAGTTGAGTGCTGTTTTTGTACCTAGGTTGGCTATTTAACTAATTGAATTAATTAGCTTTAATAGCCATGTTGGCAACATCATTGGACCTTGCCATTAACTTAAATTAATGACTCAAGGGCCTTCAAATAAATTTTCAATAAAATTAATTGACAATCAAATTGTTTGTACTCATATTAAAAATGAACGTGTTCACCTTAACATTAAAAAAACATTGTTTGCAAAAGTTTTAACAAGTTTTTAACGAATTTTTTGAACTGAAATGGAGTACAAATTTATGAAAGCAATATCTGCCGATTCTCATGTTGTTGAGGCCCCAGAAGTTTTTGCGGGGCTGGTGGAAAAGTTTGGAGACGAAGCGCCGCGCTACGTTTCTATCCCTGGAGGCGGTGACTCAATAATGATTCCCAGTATAGGCGACGCCGGCTCAAATATCGCATTTATGTCAATTGCCGGTGCGCGACTGGATAGAAAAGAACCCCTTGAGCGCCGCAGAGGTCACAAACCCAAAGCAGGAAAGTTGACTGATCCTGAAATCATCAATTACATCAAAGGTGGCTATGACGTCATTCGCGACGGTCTAAAAGACGGTTCAAAGCGAGGAGAATGCCAAGATGCTGATGGAGTGGTGGCAGAGTTTTTATATCCTGGATTCTTTTCCATGTTCAAAACACCTAACTTAGACTTATTGGTCGCTTTGGAACGCAATTATAACGACTGGTTGAAGGATTATTGTAACAACTCAAACGGCAGGTTATACGGACTTGCTGCGTTACCGATACAAAACCCTGCCGCCGCAGTTGAAGAGTTTAAACGGGTGCTTAAATTGGGTTATAAAGGTGTGATCATTCCTTCGAATGCGCCGTCTGGTACCCATTACTACGATAAAATTTACGATCCAATTTGGGCGCTTGCTGAAGAATCTGGCACTCCAATTTCAATGCATGTAGCGTGCTTTTCTGAAACTCCACCTTGGGTTATTCAGGCGTCGCAGCGCGACAAACTCGCTATATATGGCAATTCCGCATCACTGATTCACGAAACCCTGATCGACCTGATGGTGCGCGGTGTGTGTAAGCGTTTCCCTAACCTTAAATTTGTTCTGGCCGAATTTAACGCTGGCTGGATAGCGCATTTTCTTGACCGTGTTGACCAAGCTTGGCAGCGCGAGTACGGAGTGAATCCACTGAGCATTGAATATGAAGATGTGGTGTTTGACACTTGGCGTCGCCAGTTTTACGCCACCATTGAAGACGACCAACCAGCGTTGAGTACACGCAACATTATTGGTGAAGACAACCTACTTTGGGGGTCGGACTATCCCCATGCCGATTCAACATTCCCATGTTCTGCGAAAGTGCTAGATGAAATGTTTGAAAATTATTCACCTGAACTACGTCAGAAAATTACTCACGACAACGTTAAAAAATTATATGGCATCTAGCCACGTTTTGGCCGCGCATTGATGTGTAGCTACAACAATGCGTGCCCATTAGGTGGCAGCACCATTGGATTTTAATTGATTAATATCGGAGATGAAGTTTGCCGTGAGAACTCATGATAGAAAACTTGAAGGTCAGGTTGTACTTGTAACCGGTGCTGCGGATGGCATCGGTATGCATGTTGCCATAGAGGCCGCGAAACAAGGTGCCACACTGGTTCTGTGCGACACAAATAGCGAAAAGGGCAATGCACTTGCCCAACAACTTAGCTCGCAATTTGATGTTCAATGCAGATTTATGGAGGTTGATGTGACTGATTCGGAGCAAGTTCAAGCCTTGATTAGCAGTATCCAGTCTTCAGAGGGACGTCTTGATTGTGCCGTCAATAATGCTGGGGTAGCGCAACCACTTTGTAGTACCGCTGATTGTGAAGAGACCTGGGCAAAACAGTGTTTTGATACCAATCTCAACGGTGTGTTTCTATGCATGAAATATCAGCTTCAAGTTATGCAGCAACAAAACAAAGGCAACATCATTAACGTTTCTTCGGTTGCAGGTTTGAAAGCATCTGCTTCGGTATCCGCTTATAGCGCCAGCAAACACGGTGTTATTGGGCTTACCAAATCTGCGGCCAAGGAATATGCGGCAAAAAATATACGAGTTAACGCGGTCTGCCCTGGCATGACAGACACTCAAATGGTCAGGACAGTGACAGACGCCGCGCCACAAAACACTGCAAATTTACTGCGCAAAATTCCCATGAATAGATTCGGTAAACCGCAAGAAATAGCAAAAGCAATTGTTTGGCTTAGTAGTGATGAATGTGAATTTATCACAGGTCATGCCCTTGTTATCGATGGCGGCGAATCTTGTAATTGAGAAAGATGAGAATTGTGTACTAAAAATTAAAACCAACATGTTGGCATGTACTCAGGTGGTGAACATGCTGTGGCTGGAGTAACCCTATTTCGGACTAGCATGTTAATAATAAGAGGACATACCATGAAAACACCCATACATCGTTTGAATACTATATCGCGTTCTGTGATTGTGGCTTTGGTCGCATGTAGCGCTCAGTTAGCCTTGGCTCAAGAAACAGTAAGCACTAACACTGGTTCTGTTGATGAGGATAAAGAAGATATTGAAACCATTTTGGTGACTGCTAATAAACGTCTACAAAGTTTAAAAGATACACCTATAGCAGTAACAGTGACCAACCAGCAAACTATCGAGCAAAGTAAAGTGCTGGACATCAAAGATTTGCAAGCGGTGGTGCCGTCATTGCGAGTCAGTCAGCTTAACTTCGCAGCCAATACTAACTTCTCAATTCGGGGCTTTGGCAACGGTTCCAATAATGTAGGTATCGAACCTTCAGTTGGCGTGTTCATTGACGGAGTTTACCGCTCAAGAGCAGGCTCTCAAATCAGTGATTTACCTAAACTAGAACGGGTAGAAGTGTTACGCGGACCCCAAAGTACTTTATTTGGCAAAAATGCCTCAGCCGGTGTTATTAGTATTATTACCGGTAAACCTTCTTTCGACCCTGAAGCAAAAGTAGAGCTTGCTGTTGGCAATTACAATCAACGTTTGATTAACGGTTACTACTCCGCTGGCCTTTCAGATACCGTTGCTGTGGCCGTGTCAGGTGGGGTAAATAAGCGCGATGGTTATACCGACAGCTTGAGTGGCCTTAGTGCAGTTAATGACAAAGATAGATGGAATGTAAGGGCTCAGGCTATTTACGAACCTTCCGACGATTTACGTTTTCGTTTCATTGCGGATTACAACGAAATTGACGAGATTTGTTGTACTACAACCAATATTGTTAATGGACCAACGTCTTTGATCATTCAAGCCTTAGGTGGGCAGACTCTAGATGATCAGACCCCGTTTTCCTATGAATCAGCGTTAAATCAAGATTCACTAACAAAGATAGAAGATGGCGGCTTGTCGTTGCAAGTTGACAAGGAATTTGACGGGTTTTCTCTCACATCTATCAGCGCTTATCGCGTATCCGATTTGGAAACCTCTTCGGACGATGATCATACGAGTTTGGACATTATACTAGGATCAGGGATCTTCGGTACTGAAACCTTTACTCAAGAAATACGTTTAACCTCCGACAATTCAGATAAATTTGAATGGATGTTAGGTGCTTTTTATTTTGACGAGGAAGTCACTCGAACTGGCGACCTAATTTTTGGTGAGTTTCTACGGCCTTATTTTGATACACAAATTGCCGCGGTTTTAGGCGCTGCTGGAGTGGTTATTCCGGGGGGATTGTTAGGTACAGTTGAGGCCTTAACAGGTAATGCACCAGGCAGTTTTTTCGGCCCTAATACCTATATCACCACGGATTACATTCAAGACAACCAAGCCTACTCATTATTTGCTACCTTTGACTATCACATTTCCGAGAATCTAACTGCCACAGTAGGGTTAAATTACACTGATGACGAAAAAGATCTGCAAATAACCCAATTACTTAACGATGATGTGATGTCTAGTTTTGACGCTGCAACGGTCAATGGAGGCATTATCAATACTGTGCTGCCAGGCACTGTACCACTAATACAAGCATTTCAATTTGTGCCGCCATTTTTGGACTTTCCTAATTCTGTTGAATCAGGTCGTTCTTCTGATTCAGATACCACTTGGACTGCACGCTTAGCCTACAAATTGAATGATAGTTGGAATATTTATGGTTCTGCAGCGACCGGCTTTAAAGCTACGTCTTGGAACTTATCTCGAGATTCCAGACCTTTTGCAACTGATCAGGCGGCACTGGAAGCGGCTGGATTAACTCAAGTTAATCAAAATTACGGCACCCGATACGCAGGACCGGAACAATCAAAGGTATATGAATTAGGAATAAAGGGTGGTTTTAAAGAGGGCTCGTTAAACATCGCCTTATTTGATCAAACCATTGAAGGCTTTCAATCTAGTATCTTTGTTGGAACGGGCTTTGTATTAGCGAACGCAGGGAAACAATCTACAACAGGTCTTGAAGTGGAAGGGAGTTATTTTGCAACTGACGACCTCACTTTATCTTTTGCGGGTACTTTTTTAGATCCAAAGTTTGATTCGTTTGTGGGAGGGCTGGGTGTAGATGGACCAGAGGATTTATCTGGTAGTAAGCCAGCGGGCGTGCATGAACAAAGTGTCAATGTTTCTGCCACTTACTATTTTGAACCTATGAGCGATATCTTGGGATATATGCGTGTTGGTTATCTATGGGAAAGTCCAACTCGTATTGCCAACAACGTACCAGAAAGTATCGAAAGGGAGGTCAGCACCTTCAACGCCAGCCTTGGCTTAGAAATGGAGAACGGATTAACTATTCAGGTTTGGGCCAGAAACCTTACCAATGACGAATATTTTGTGGGGGCTTATCCGGCCTTAATTCAAGGTGGGACTTTTAGCGGCTATCCCAGTCAACCAAGAACGTTTGGTATTTCTTTCAGCTATGCCTGGGCGGAATAACTATTTTATAAGATTTATTACAGGAGAATGTTAAGGCCTGCATAGCTCTATGTGCAGGCCTTACCGGAAATATATGTCAAAAATAGAATTTGAAGGCTTTGGTGGAGTAACACTGCGAGGTGACACCTATGGTGATAAAGAGCACCCTGGAGTGTTACTTTTGCCTGGCGCCATGCAAACACGTCAGGTGTGGAAACAAGCCGCTAAAGAGCTCGCGAATGCCGGTCGTTATGTGGTCACTATAGACTTACGGGGTCACGGTGATAGTGATAAAGCGGCGGATGGCAATTACGGTATTGATACTTTTATTAATGACTTAGTGGCTGTTTTGTCGCAGTTTTCCTCCAGACCCACAATTGTGGGATCCAACTTAGGAGGGTGGGCAGCAATTACCGCTATTGGTGAAGCCGACAATCAGCTGGCAACAGGTTTAGTCTTGACTAACCCACCGGGGCCCATTCAACCCCACAACATCCAATACCTGACCGACGCTATCAACTTAAATTCAAGTGAGTTTCGCAACAACAAAGACGTCGACCCTAATGTTATGCAGCTGGTTTTTGACCTAAAAAGTTTTGAGAAACGGCTTAGATCTGCGGCTGCGACTATTAGTATTCCCACTTTGATTGTGCGAGGTGCCGATAGCGAAATTAGTTCTAAGGATAGTGCTAAAGAATTCAGTGACATGATTCGTGATGCGGAAGTCAGCGAAATTCATGGTGCAGGGCACTACGTAGCATTTGATAAAGCTGATGAATTTAATGCGACATTGTTAGAGTTTTTAGAACGCCGACTGCCACACAAAGCCCCTGAATATGTAACTGGATCTGATCCGCGAACCCTTAGGGATGCCATGGGATGTTTTGCTACTGGGATCACTGTTGTCACAACCAAGGACCCATCGGGAATGCCGGTAGGGTTAACTGCCAACTCTTTTACATCCGTTTCTTTAGATCCGCCCCTAGTACTGATTTGTCTAGGAAAAAACGTCGGAAGTTTGCAGGCATTTTTAAAAGCGAAGGTTTTCGCTGTGAATATTCTGCATATGGGGCAGCAGCCTGTGTCTAACCTTTTTGCATCTAAGGGGGTGGACCGATTTAACAATACGGATTGGGAAACCTGGGAGCACGATGTGCCTATTATTAAACACTCACTTGCGAGCTTTGAATGTATCAAACACTCGGAGATTGAACAGGGAGACCACGTGATTGTTATAGGTGAGGTGGTGCGCGCTAAGTATGAATCTAGACGGGATCCACTACTGTATTTTGGTGGTAAATATCGCCGTTTGCATTTTACCTAAGGGTTATGAGAAATAGTGTTGATGTTGATTTAGCATATTGTGCTTAGTCAACATCGATTAACTTAGGCGAATTGAAACGCCGTTAGGTTAATAGCACTAAATTTCAACCGCGACAAAACGCTACAAAAACGCGATAAAAATCTCAATCTTTTAGTGTTTTGTTTCGCTGAGAAACTCTTTAACAAAACCTAAAAGTTGCAGTAAAAAAATAACTAGAAATGGGATGGCACCTATAATGGCTATGCTTCGATTTAATGGTTCGTTGTTTTGCACCAACAAAACATAGCCACATAAACCTAGGGCGATTGACCAGCCGTATAGACTCCATGACTTCGCCCGACTAGCGCCACTCAACTGGCGTATCACTAATATGGCAGAATCGGCGGAAGTGGCCACAAAAATTAATAAAAGTAATAAGCTCGCCCACACTAATACAGCCCCTTGCCATCCTAGTTGTTCAAAAAACACAAATAAACCTTGGGTGTAGTCGGATTGAATTGCCTCTAAAATGCCACTGTGATGCGCGGCATCCCATGCGATGGCAGAGCCTGAAAATACACTAAACCATAAAATGGTCACTAAAGTTGGTACCAAAACCACGCCTAAAATATATTGCCACACAGGACGACCTTGGCTAATTTTGGCTAAAAATACCCCTACAAATGGCCCCCAAGCTAACCACCAAAAATAATAATTATAGGTCCAACCGTTGGCCCATTCTGGGTTGTTAAGTTGGTTGCCAAAGTCCCAAGTACCACTTGTGATTAATTGTATATAGTCCCAAGTCCCTCCCATCGCGGTATCGATAATGGGTTGGATAGGGACAAAGATTAACAGCCAAACAATCAATGAAAATGCGATAAATACGTTGAGTTTGCTGAGAGCTTGAATACCTTTTTTAAGTCCTAATTTGGCCGACAAAGTGTATAAAATTACAATCAAACTGATGATGATTAATCCTGAAAATAGCGCAGATTCTACGCCTAGTTTGATCTCTAAACCCTTGCGCAATAACAAGGTTGAATTCGCTAGTGTGCCCACCACACCAAAAAAGATCGCAAAAATAGCCACTAACCTAATGATAAAACTTAACTTAACTTGCCCATTTTCGGTCAATAACCCTTGGCTGATACTTAACACTGGGGCACTAATATCTCCAGATTGGCCACTTCTACTCGTTAGCCCTCCAAGTACCAGCCCAAATACCGCGTACAGCGCCCAAGCATGTGCGCCCCAATTAACTAAGGTTAAGGCCAAACCACTGCTTTGTGGATCGCTAAACAATTCAGTTTTTAAAGGGGAGTTAACGCTATGTAATGCGGGTTCTGCGATGCCCCAAAAAATCAGTCCAGAGCCCATGCCAGCCGCAAACAACATAGACAACCATCCAAAAAGTTTAAATTCCACAGTTGCCTGTTCACCACCCATTTTTCGTCGCCCGAGTGGACTCACAGCTATTACTAAAACCGCTACAAGTAAGACGTTAACTAAAACAAAAAACGGCGCTCCCAATAGATTAAGTAATTGATTAATAATAGGTTGTAGCTTAAGAGTCAGGGTGTCAGGGAATAAGAATGCCATTACCGACAAAACGATACATAAAAAAAGCGCGGTTTTTTCGAGTAGGTTGGTGTTGTTAAAAAGCAAAGTGATGACTACCTGTGTGATGAAAGCCTAGGTTAATGTGGTTCATCAGGGATAGCAAATCGGCGAATCACACACTGACCACAGCCAAGGAGGTTCAATTGCGATTCAATAAATAATCGGCAAAGTAGTTTTTCTTGTCGGTAAATTTCGCGCTGATACTAAAGTCTGTTTTGGCCAAAATTTTCGCCAATACTTGATCGTCGTACTTACGTGATATCTCAGTGTGAATTTTCTCACCCGCTTGAAAGTTATAGGTTTTGCCAGTAGCCGCAATTTCCACTGACTGGACTTTGTTACTTAATAAGTAACTTTTTGCGATACCTTCATTTTCATTATATTCCGGGGCATGAACAAAACCATCAGGGTCAAAAGTGGCACCTAATTCGGCATTCATTCTATGTAATAAATTAATATTAAATGAAGAGGTGATGCCACTATCATCGTTGTAAGCAGGCAGAACAACATCGGCGGGTTTTATTAAATCTGTGCCCAATAATAACTTATCACCTTTGCTTAAATTAGCCCCCAATTGGTACAGAAATTCGCTGGCTTCGGGGTCTGTCATATTGCCGATATTTGAACCTAGAAAAAGTACAATTTTAGGGTGATGGCTATCTTTAACCGAACCCAACATATCAAAATAATCACCATGTTTAGGTACCACTGAAACTTGTGGCAAATGCCGCTGCAATGATTGCTGTAATTGATCCAGTGCATTTTGAGAGATATCTACTGGTAGGTAATCGAATTGATAGTCTTTTTTACTGAGTGCTTCAAGCAGTGTGCGGGTTTTACTGCCATCTCCCGCACCTAGTTCAATTAATTCAAAATAGTCATTTTTGTGAGCTTGAAATGATGCAATTAACTCGTCAGTTTGTGTCGTAAAAATCTCCATTTCACAACGAGTTAAGTAGTATTCTGGCATTTTCATAATTTCTACAAACAGCTCATCGCCATTTTTGTCGTAGAAATATTTTGAAGGTAAGGTTTTCTCAGCTTTGCTTAAACCTGCATCTACATTTTTGGCAAATTGTTCAATCATAGTGTTTATGTATCCCTCAATTAGAGTACTGCTAGGTTATTTAACTAAACGAATACCAGAAAACTGCCATTGGTGGTGTGGTTGAAAAAAGTTTCGATAAGTCGAGCGGGAATGATTCTTTGAAGTTGCAACAGAAGCCCCTCTCAATACCATCTGATTAACCATAAATTTGCCGTTATATTCACCCACTGCATCTTTACTTATCGCAAAGCCTGGGTAGGGAAGGTAAGCAGACGAGGTCCATTCCCAACGTTGTCCCCAATTAAATTGAGTTGACGCCACTTCCCATTCAAATTCGCTAGGGAGACGCATGTTCTTCCAGCTGGCAAAGGCATTGGCTTCGTAATAAGAAATATGCGACACACTGGCTTCATCATCTATTGGTTGTAAACCCGCGAGGGTGAAATTAAACCACTGTCCATCAATTCTTTGCCAATACAAGGGACTACGGACTTGGTTGGTAGTTAACCATGCCCAGCCGTCATCTAACCAATGACTAAAAGTTTGATAGCCATCATCTTCGATAAATTCAATATATTCCCTGTTAGTGATTAGTGCGCTGGCAATATCAAACTTTTGCAGCAATACCTTATGCTGACAACGTTCATTATCAAAACAGAAACCATCGCCGCTATGATCGCCACCATGATCGCTACTATGGCCTATGTCATATACGCCTTCTCCAACACTAAGCCATTCACTCTCTTGCGCTTTTGTATTAGGCAATTGGGCTACAAGATTAAAATCTTGATGGTAAACGGGCTGGATAGGGTTGAGTGAAAATGTATATTTAAGATCCGTTAGCAGTAATTCTTGATGCTGTTGCTCATGATTGATGCCTAAAGTGATCAGTGCTTTTATGTCATCTGTTAGGTGATTTTCTATGCCAGTTTTTGTGTCTTC
Source organism: Paraglaciecola arctica (assembly GCF_018861065.1). Lineage (GTDB taxonomy): Bacteria > Pseudomonadota > Gammaproteobacteria > Enterobacterales > Alteromonadaceae > Paraglaciecola > Paraglaciecola arctica_B. The sequence goes on along the minus strand of NZ_JAHKQO010000036.1, from coordinate 359,209 downwards.
GTTAAGGAAACGCTGCATATGTTCATCTACATAATGACGATATTGATAGACTTGTTCCACACTAGGACGAGTCATAATTCCACGCTGTGCTCGCAGCGCTTTTTCACCCACAGTTTGGTAATAACTATTAAATAAAAATCCAAAGTGGCTATCAAACACTGCGTAATCCTTGACGAATTTAGTCAGGATCATTTCTTCGAAAAACCAAGTGGTATGCGCCAAATGCCATTTAGGTGGGCTAGCAAAATCAGCGGCTTGGGGAACGTAATCTTCGATGTTTAGTGGTTTGCAAAGCCACTCAGTATATTGGCGTGTTTTTTGATACAGGGTAAATAGTTGTGATAATAACAAAGTGCAAAACCTTTTAATTATGCATTAGCTTTAATACGCGCAAAGTAGGTTTGCCAGCTTTCGTGCTCACGCCCTGCAGCAGTTAAATAATGGCTAACATTGTCAGATTTACCCTCGCGAATTCCTTGATAAATTCCTGCGATGATAGTTCCTATAAAATCACCTAACTCGGCTTTACGTTCTTCGCGGTAGGCTTCTACAGTCATCGACTTGTAAATCAAATTAGTGCCAAAGGCGCTATTAAAATACTCAGCAAGTTGTCGTTGGGTGATGGCTTCACCATGCAAATTGTAGGTGTGCCCGTTGTGCTTGTCTTCAGTGAGCATTCTTGCATAGGCGTAAGCTAGTTCGTTTCTTGAGGTATAACCACAACGGCCATCACCCGCACAATTGAATATGCCACCGGCCTTTCTATAATTTTCGATGTATTCAATATCTGGCTCGATATAAATTCCGTTGCGCCCCACGACCCAATCCAAGCCACTGCTAATGACATCTTTTTCAGTTTGACGGTTACTTTGCACCACGGGTGAAAACGCGGTGTTTTCTTCAGCTCCTTGCACACTGGTATACACAATTTTCTTCACACCGGCTTTTTTGGCAGCTTCAATAACGTTTCTATGTTGACCAATGCGTTTGTCCGGTGCATCCATCCCTGACACTAATAAAAGGGTGTCGACAGACTGTAAGGAGTGTTCTAGTTGCTTTTGATCGTTGTAATCTCCGGGTCGAACTTCAACACCCAAGTGTTTAGCTTTGTCTGGGGTACGCGCTAAACCAATGACATTTTCTTGTGATATTAAAGCAACCGTGGCCTTAACTATGGCAGAGCCTAATTTTCCGCTGGCCGCTGTGATGGCTATTTTCAATATATTACACCTCAATTTTTAATTGTGAGCTGATTGCCATATTGGGCACTATAGCGTTTAAAGGTTGCGTTTTTATTGCGCGATAAATCTAAAATTGGTTAATCTAATATTATTAGATATGTAGCAGTAAGTACTGCTTTGAACCATGTTAACTAACAGAAGGTTTATTTCCGTACCAGTTAACTATCTTTAAACGAACTACATTACCAGCCTATGACCTAAGTCTCTTCAAAAAAATTTCACTCGTCGTTTTATATCGCCTAGGCCAATTCTTTAGACATAATGAAGATAGCTATGACCAAAGTAAAAATAGCGAAAAATTTTTGTAACACGGCATCATTCAACTTACTGGCAATTTTTGTTGATACAGCCATACCGACAAAGGTAGCGAGCAACATTAATGGTAATAAAGGCAGTGCCAATTCAATACCAGACTGTAAATCACCGGTGAAACCAATAAGTGATTTAAGGGCAATAATGAAGAGCGAAGCGCCTACTGCTTTTTTCATGGGCATTCCCATAAATAAAACTAAGGCAGGAATAATCAAAAAGCCACCACCCGCTCCTAATATCCCAGTAATCACTCCTACCAAGGCGCCCTCAACAACAATAAGCGGCACATTAGGGGATTTTGCCGCTTTAATTTCTAAGTCGACCGCACTTGTTTTCGCATAAGCTTTTTTCAACATCATAATCGCCGACGCCAACATGAGAATAGCGAACAACACCATAATGGCTAGGTTTTTGCTCACTTCGAAGGGAGAGGAAATAATCACTTCAGGAATGCTGGGCATTAAAAAGGCGCGAGACAAATACACGGCAATAATCGAAGGAATCGCAAAAATAATGGATGCCCTTACGTCAACCAAGCCTTGTCGAAAATAATGTACGGCACCAAATGCTGCTGTGGCTCCAACTATTAGTAGTGAATAACCCGTAGCAATGTCCGGCGCGATTCCCATCAAATATACTAAAATTGGCACTGTGAGTATTGAACCACCACCACCAATAACGCCCAATACTAACCCCATAAAAACCGCTGCTATGTAACCTAAAATAATCATTGCCCTTTTTCCTTATATCAATTTTCATATATGATATTCCAAAATCCGTTTAAATGCACATTTTAAATACCTGTTAAATTGGTGGTAGAATAGAAAACACATAAATAATGCTTTACAAAGTTGCTGATTAGCCTGATGAAAATAAATACATTTACCAACTTAACTTATCGCGTATTAATTTATATGGCCCTTAAAGAGGGGCAACTTGTGAAAACCAATGAGATAGCAGAAGCCTACGACATCTCTTTTAATCACTTAAAAAAAGTGATGGCTAAATTAGCTGAGTTTAATTATATAAAAAGTACTAAAGGTCGAAGTGGGGGATTTCAACTCGCTCGACCCAAAGATGCCATTAATCTAGGTGCAGTTTTTAGAATGACTATCGAAGACGTAGCTATCGCTGAGTGTTTTGCTTCACCTACAAATCGTTGTGTTATCTCGCCAGACTGCAAGTTGCGAAGTATATTGCAGGATGCTACCTCTCGTTTCATTGGAGAATTAGACAACTACACTTTAGTTGATTTGGTTAAAGGTAGAGAAGGCGCACTTGCTTATCATTTAGATATAGAATTAGTTAATCTAACGTAATTTTGACATTCTTCTATTACCCTCTTTAACCTGCGAATCATTACTTGTAACAAGTTCTGACTTACTATTGTGTGATCGCATTTCGCTAATTACCCTCCTAATTTTTCAGTGAACCCCTCAAAATAAAAATTTCAAAACTATGATTACTGCTGCATCAATCCACTATCAAATAACTAATCTAAAAAAACGATTATTACAATCGATCCAAATAACTTTAAATGTGTATATTAAATACCTATTATATTAATTGTCGATTTGACATACCTATTTGAATGTAATTTTGGAGAATACCATGACTAACGAAATTCAAAACCCAGTGACTTTTCCACAACTAAACCAAGCAGCTCCTGACTTTAATTCTAAAACTACTCATGGCCAACGTACACTGGCTGATTATAAGGGTAAATGGTTGGTACTTTTTTCACATCCGGCAGACTTTACGCCAGTTTGTACAACAGAATTTATCGGCTTTGCTAATGCAGCAGAGCGATTTGCTGAAATGAATACCGAATTGCTAGGATTATCAATTGATAGTATTCACTCGCACATTGCTTGGGTACGTAATATTAAAGAAAAGTTTGGTGTGACTATTCCTTTTCCAATCATTGCCGACCTTTCTATGGAAGTCGCCAAGTCATACGGTATGGTGCAACCAGGCGCAAGTGATACATCCGCAGTACGTGCCACTTTCATCATTGATCCACAAGGCATATTGCGCGCAATGGTTTATTACCCAATGAGCAATGGCCGTGCAGTTAATGAGTTTGTTCGCTTAGTTGATGCACTGCAAGCCAGTGACGAAAATAGTATTGCAACACCAGAAAACTGGAAACGTGGTGAAGAAGTGATTGTTCCACCTCCACACACTGTAGAAGATGCCGATGCCCGTGAAGGCCAAGGTAATAACTACGTAGATTGGTATTTCAGTAAAAGAGCGCTATAAACAATTTCTTAATTGACTTGAAATCGCAACCTTGGCGGCACTTCGGTGCCGCACCTACTCAACCGTAAATTTAGGAGATTGATCATGTCTACTCCATTCCATGTAGAGTCATTTTTAGATAATGATAGTGAAACTTTCACTTATGTTGTGAGCGATCCAGCTACCAACAAAGCGGTGATCATCGATCCTGTTCTTGATTTTGATTACAGCTCAGGGCGAGTTCACAACGCTAGTGCACAAATTATTGCTAAATATATTGATGAGTCAGCCTTAACCCTTGAATGGGTGTTAGAAACTCATGCTCATGCTGATCATTTATCCGCGGCACCTTTTTTCAAAGAAAGATACAAAGCGAAAATAGGCATAGGAAAACATATCACACAGGTACAAAAAACATTTAAAGCCTTATTCAATCTTGAAAAAGAATTTTTACCTAATGGCACTCAATTCGACAAACTTTTTGAAGAAGGTGACCAACTCAATGTGGGTAACATCACATTTGAAATTATGCATGTTCCCGGCCATACACCTGCTGATCTCGCGTATCTTGTGAATAATCAAGCTATTTTTGTGGGGGATACTTTGTTTATGCCTGATATAGGCACGGCTCGATGCGACTTCCCTGGAGGTGATGCAGCAACCTTATTTAACTCAATTCAGCGAATCTTGGCACTGCCTGACGACACCATAATTTATGTTTGTCATGACTACCCAACCGAGCACAGAACCCATGAATGTGCGGTAACTGTCGCTGAACAAAGAGAGTTCAACATTCATGTAAAAGAACGTACATCAAAAAGTACTTTTATTGAAATGCGCGAAACCCGTGATGCCACTCTCAGTATGCCGAGACTTATTTTGCCAGCTATTCAGATAAATATTAGAGCTGGCGAGTTACCTCCTGCGGAAGAAAATAACACTCGATACCTAAAAGTGCCCATTAACCAACTGTGAGGCTTATGATGAAATCATCTCAGGAATATATAACAGAGTTACGTCACAATATTCAAGAAGTGACGGTTGACGACCTACAAGTAGCGTTAATGCAACCAGAGGTCGTATTAATCGACGTAAGGGAGCATGAAGAGTTCACTAAGGGGCATATTGCCACAGCCGTTAATTTTCCTAGGGGTGTTTTGGAAATGAAGTTAACAGAACACCCATTAGTATCCCATCATTGCGATCCACAACTTGCACTGGATGATTTAGCCAGTCGAGATATTTATTTGATATGCCGTTCAGGAGGGCGTTCAGCACTCGCTGCACGTTCATTGGAAAACATGGGGCATAAAAATGTCTATTCTGTTGCTGGCGGAATGGCGGCTTGGGAAAGTCATCAATACGACATAGTTTCCTAACCAAGCTTAGCATTGAATCGCTAACTAAATTTGTTGGTTAGCTTAATACATAGGATTGCCATTTTTAGTTTCAGCTGGGATGGTTTGGATTGAATCCCAGTGCTCTACTATTTTACCTTGCTCATCAAAACGGAAGAAATCCATGGTCACGTATTCATCACCGTCTGGCCATGTTTGATGGGTATGTAAAGCGACCAAATCACCCTCAGCAATAGTGCGTACAAATTCAATACTTTTGTTTGGGTAGTCTCGGTGCATTTCACTGAAGTAGTCAATAAATGCTTGCTTACCATCGGCTACAACCGGGTTATGCTGAATATACTCTGCACCCACATATAACTCGACGGCTTTTACTGGATCGCCTAAATAAGCAGTTTCATAGAAAGCGATGGCATTGTGTTTGTTTGAATTTAAATCTTGTTCCATAGTTTGTCTCAAAAATTTGCCCAAAAAAACCAGTAAAATCGAATTATTTAGCCGACAACTGACTATGCAGTGCTTTTTTATACGCTTCTACACCAGGAACTAAAGCGGTGACAGCGGTAGCTCCAAGTATAATAAGGGACAAATTCAGCGAATCTTGGGTGAATACATTCTGATTGAGAAACAAGCCATACTCGGCGGTTAACCAACCTTCTAATCCCATCAGTAAAAAGGTCACTACGATGAACGCCGTGAGCAAAGCCATAAAACTAATCACTAAGGCTTCTAAGATTACCAATGAAAGAATAAATATCGGTGAAGCGCCTAAGATGCGAAACACGGCAATTTCTTTTTGGCGTTCGTTCATGGTCGCCAGTAACATAGTGGCTAAGCCAAACAAAGACGCCAATAACACTAAAAAACCTATCACTTGCAGTATGGTTTCAATATTGCCCATTAAGCTCCAAAGTTGTGTCATCGCCACGCCAGGTAATACTGCCATTAATCTGTCGTCTTGGTAGGTATTAATGTGTCGCTGTAAAGTGAAAGTAGCAAATCTGTTATTCAGCCCTAACAAAACCGCGGTGATTTTTTCAGTTGGGTGGTGATGTGAGTGGGGATCTTGAACTAGCTCTTTTAATTGTGCTGGTGGCAGGTGAATAGCTTCTATCGCAGCTAGATTAACATGCACGGTTTTATCTACCGGAGTGCCTGTTGCCGCGATAATTCCCGAAACCGTAAATGGCGCTTGTTCGTGATGCACAAAACTAGTGCTGCCTATCCCATGGGAAAGTACTATTTTGTCACCTAACTGGTAACCTAATTTTTTAACTACATCTGCGCCAATCACTGCTTCAAACGGTCCGTGAAAAACTTCACCAGCGGCTAATTCCAGTCTTTGTTTATTGGCGTATTTAAAGAATTCAAAGTAGTCGGCATTGGTTCCCATCACTCGAAAACCATGATGTGAATCACCCAACGAAATTGGGATGGCCCAGGCCACAGATTTATTAGCCTTGAGCATAGTAAAACTGTCATAGTGGATATTATTGGTAGGGCTGCCCATTCTAAAAATAGAATACAACAGCAAGTTTAATTCACCACTAGGTGCTCCTACTATTAGGTCGACACCAGAAATAGTTCGATTAAAACTTTCTTTAGCTTGCGAGCGAATGTGATCAACACTTATCAATACACTAATACTCACTACCAAAGATAAAAAAGTCAGCACTACGGTTTTGCGACGACTTATTAAACTGCGCCATATAATAGAAGTAAGCATTAATTAACTGTCTCTATAGTGTGTCCACTGCAAAAGGATGTAATAGGGGTACGTATTGAGAAAAAAGGTTCTAAGGCAGTGTCGTGACTGACAAACACCATAGTTGTGTTATTGGCTTGGCACATCTCAATTAGCAAGCTCATAAACGCATGTTTTGCCGTATTATCGAGAGCAGAAGTAGGCTCATCAATCAGCAGTAATTTAGGGGAGTTGATAAAGGCCCGCATGATCGCCACTCGTTGTTGTTGTCCTACGCTTAAACTTGAAACTGGCGTGTGCAAAATACTATTGGGTAACTTAAGTGCTGCCATCAAATGCTGTATAGATGTTGATAACTGTTGTTTAGAAGACCTAGCAAGGTATACCGCTAGTTCTATGTTTTTCTCGACACTTAAGTAAGGAATAAGATTGAACTGCTGAAAAACGACGCCAATATTTTCTGCTCTAAAGCGGTCTCTTTGACTATTAGATAAATTTGTCATTTCAGTACCAAATAACTTAATGCTACCTTTTTGCGGCGCTAAAATGCCTGAAAGTATATTCAACAATGTAGACTTACCTGAACCTGAATCGCCGTAAAGAAATACCTGCTGACCTACCTCTACTGTCCAGTTGCTGAAACATAGAGGAGAATCTTTTGAGTAGGAGTGAACAACCTTATTTAACTCGATTGCAGGTGTTGGTTGAGCCTGTGAATCTATTGGATTTTTATCTTTTATAGTCATAAATCAGATGAAGCTAGTACAGAATGTGTTTGTTATGATATAACGTAATTATTATATAGCCGCTCACAATTGACAATCAATAATGAACACCAAAAAAGTATGTCGTCTACAACACTTTATCATTGTTCCTTTAGCAATGCTTTGGTTTGCCTCTGTTAACTTAGTCGCTGCAGAATCAAAAAATTATCAAGAAGTAGAATGGATCCAATTAATGCCTCGAGACGATTTGGATGCCTTGCTTAATCTACCGGAATATTTGGCAAATGTGGTTGACGGCAGTGAACAAGATTCGGTTGATGCTTTGTCAGCTATAGAGGCTCAAGACGATACAACACGACGCTTTCAACAGGCACTCACATCACAAAGAGTGATTCAAGATTTTGACAAAAAAGCGGTGAAAATACCTGGTTTTGTGGTGCCCTTAAGGTCTGACGAAAATCAACGAGTTACTGAATTTTTTATTGTTCCGTATTTTGGTGCTTGCTTACATATGCCTCCCCCTCCTCCTAATCAAATGATTTATGGCAAAGTTGAAACAGGATTTGAATTGGCGCAACTCACTGAACCATTCTGGTTTAAAGGGGTGATCCACATTGAAACTACCAGTAACACAACTGGCACATCAGCTTACGGCATGAGCCTAGACAAAATGTATCCTTACGAATAATAAGAATGGCCTTATGAAAACCAAATTTACAACCTTAATGTTGTTGCTCGCCTTTGTGACGTCTAGTATTGCCTGTGATTTGCATGGAGAAAACAATTTCGGCGTATTTGGACAATTTCATCCTTTGGCTAACCAGCATCGATTTGTTCCTCAATTGGCTGAATTAAACTTAAATCACGCCAAAGAGGTGAATATAAAGTCTAATATTGATGAACGAGTTAAAATTAGTTATTCCATTCCAGACCATTATAACGAAGCGCGTGTTTCCTACGCAGCCAGTGAAAATATCGTCATACACAACGAGCCATCGCACACTCTTTCACTGTCAGGAAACTACAATTTGTCGTTCCGTGCTACTGAACCTGGGGAACATTTTATATTCGTCAATATTGATGCTATTCAAAGTACAGTGCCTTATATAAAAACTCAGCGGATACTGATTGTTTCCGATTGATTCCGTTGCAAGTTTTATAGGCATATGAAATTTTTGACTGCTAAAAAAACTAAAATAATGTGCGGGCTTGTTCTGTGTATTGGTTTAGGGGCGTTGTTTGCCCGTTTGGGTTTGTATCTTTGGCCGGGTGTTAAACAAGTGCTGCAAGACAAACCTTTACTGTATTTTACTAGCGATGCAGCACTCGAGGCGATATATACTCAATCAGCGGTTTTGCCTCTTGATTGGGCTATGTTATTGCCTCCCCAAGAACAAGCAATCATTACGCATTATCAAGTTCAAAATGCACAAACAGTAAAAGAATTAAGTGCCCAAATACTGCGCTCTATTGAAGCATCTACGGACCCCAAATATCACGAGGCGTTAATATCAACGAATACGGTAAATGTGTTTGAAAATCAGATGGTGTCGTTATCTGGCTTCGTTGTTCCAGTAGATTTTTACGCTAACAACAACATTAAAAGCCTATTTTTTGTGCCTTACTTTGGCGCCTGTTTACATTATCCACCGCCGCCGCCGAATCAAATGTTATTTGCTCAATTGGAGCAGGGGTTTAGTCAGTTCGATATTACACAAGCCTATACGATTACGGGGAAAATCAGCACGGGTTTATTCGAAGATCCAATGGGGACATCAGCTTACATACTTGAAGTGGTTTCAATACAGCCCTATTTCGGGCAACCTGATGATATTCGGCGGCATTAAGGCAAAGGTTCTCTTAAGATTTTTTACTTGCTGCTTGCGCTACTATACCACTCAAAATAACTCAAAGTGTATTTTAGGCTGCGCTCGCTAGACAGGCATCACAAATACATTGGAGTTCCATCTGCGAATTTGTGAGTGTATATCCAGCATTAGAAACTTGCTCTTCGAGCTCTTCTACTATGCGTTTTGCAATGGCTATCTCTTTAACACTTTGGCATTTTCCACAAATTAAAAACTGGGGTATTTCATGGGCATGGTTGCAAGCTATATGTGAACAAGCCACATATTTGTTGGCTGAACTGAGCTTGTGTACAAGTTGTTCGGATTCTAAAAAGTCCAAAATTCGATAGACTGACATCGGCTGAATAGTTTTGTCGGCGTTTTTATTATAGGCATCGGCTACCTCATAGGCGGATAAAGGGGTGCCCGATACAATAAGAAGTTCTAAAATGCGACTTCGTTTTTCTGTCAGGCGACCACCTGAGCGCGAGCATATGTCTTGCGCTTTGCCCATAATTGTATTCAATTGCTGCGATTTCATTGGTTTAACTCCAACACTTAATAACTTAATGTTTGCACTTTTTGTGTATATTTACTCGTATCGATCCATTTATCTACTTAAAACCTATGAAGCGCCCGTATAGTAACAGTTGCTAGGTCGTGGAAATTTTCAGCAAAACCATGGATATATTATCCCATGTTAGCATTCAATTTGATCAATGACTGTATCAGCGAGTTGTTTTGTACGGCCTTTTTTGAGAATTAATGAGAAGCGCCCTTAATCTAGTAACTAAATTAAGGGCGCTTCTAGAAGAGTTGCTATGACATCGCGCTGAATTCACTTAAACAAAATCCAGAGTCAGTACCAAGCGCGGCGTGTCTGCTGTGATGGCTGGTGAACGGTGCACTAAACCTCGGCCCTCATTGCCGTCCCATGCTTCCCCTTTTAACAGTACTACATCAAATGGCGCAACATTCTGAATATTGTTTTCATCGGCATATAGACCAGATAGGTCATCAGGTTTCCCCTCATTGCCCAAGCCTAATTTTTGGCGCTTAACTATATGATTGGGAAGCCATTGAGTACCCTGTGCACCGTGCAATGTACTGACTAATCGACACGGCACTCGGTCAACATGAAAGCGCGGGCACATGGCATGTTCAAGCTTAGTGAGTCGCAATCCAACTTGGGATAAGTCAAATAAACAACAAAACATATCAACTAACTCTGTGATATGAAGTGCTAGTGCTGCCGAATCTTCGAAAGGTGCTAAAAAACTATTAATGTCATCTGACGCAGAATCAGCATCCACTTTTTTAATTATATTGATAACCCCATTATTGCCCAAAACACTTTGTATGTTGGCTAGTAAGGTGTCGGTAACAGGCGGCTTCCAAATCACTATATTGTTTTGCTCAGCATAAATATCGGTTAATACACTAGGGCATTGCGACGGCAATGGTGCGTTGATTTCTTCATCCTTGGCTAATGGCATGGTTTGTATCGAACTGGGTATATTCATGTTTCTTGCTCCCAAATGGGGAACGGGTCTACTAAGGTTTGCCAGTACTTTTTACCTTGGCGATTGTTTAATATGTGACTGAGTACTGTGGTTTTTCCTGCTCCAAGAAAACCTGATAACACAGTGACCGGTAATTTTTCGTTTTTCATAGTTGATTTAATCCAAGTTGTGAGGTTTGGGACATTTTTCTTGGCGTCGCAATTGGTAGTTACGTATATGTCCAAAAGCGATGATGCTTGAACCGAGCACAGTCAAAAGCACTTCACCAGTTTCTCCAAGTAATTCATGGCCCCAAAATGCGGTGAAAATAAGCAGTAGTAATCCCACTGCACCAATCAAAAACACGCGGCGAATTTTATGGTGGATATAACCCATAAGCAGCGCAATAAGGCTAATAGGTACCACTGCGTATAACAGCCATCTGTGAAACAACTCATCATTCAAGGCAAATAAGCCAGATAGAGGAGGAATAAAAATCAATAATATTGGGAGTAAAAGGCAGTGAATAACGCATAGAAACGAAAGACCGATCGCTGCTTTGTCACTGATTTGTTGGAACTTAGTCATGGATATCTCCAGGGGAGTTAGGCTCTAAACTTTGCTGGCAGTTTTTACATAAACTACTCAGCTCCATTTGAGAACCAACAGATAAAAAACCGGCTTCTTCTACTTGCTGCAAAAATGCCGTTACAAATTCTGTAGCGATTTCAAGGTCTTTTATGCAGTGGCAGGATTTACACACCAGAAAAAAAGGCGTTTTGTGATGACATGCGCCTACGCTGTGATGGCAAACAATGTATTTGTTAATCGAGCGAAGACGATGGACTAATCGAATGGATTCTAAAAAATCCAATATCCGGTAGATTGACATCGTTTTGATTGGCGAGTCAATTAAGAGGTTATAATGCTCGGTCAGCTCATAGGCTGACACAGGTGTATCTAATTCAAATAATACTTCTAAAACATGTTGCCGAGTTTCGGTGAGACGGTTGCCCGTTTTATCGCAGATATTCCTAGCTACCTTGACCATATCCTTCGCTGCTACAGTGCTCATCATAACCACGCTACAACTGAGGTATCACGGTTTAATACAGTTAAACCTTGACCCTTATCGATAACCCATTGCGCTTCAACACTCGTTAGCGAATTTATCCACGCAAATAAAGTCAGCGACACTTGGGTTACCTTTGATTGGCATGAATAAAGGTATTCCACTTCAATATCGCCATGTTGATGACTCGAATGTTCCTCTTCACCGTGGTGTTCAACCTCGATATCGTGTTCATTCTCATCATGGGACTCATGTTCTGTTAATGAGTTTTCGATGTGCTCTAAAGTACAATTTCCATTCAGTTCGAGCATAGATGTATGGTTCTTAAATTTTGTGATGACTTCACTCACCAAGTTTCGCTGCTGTTGAGACTCTGGCGCGTGCTCAAACCCGAGAACATCTGCTGCCGGCAAAATAAACTGTATGTGCCAGCTTTTGTTTTGTTGTGCTATTAGCATTTTTCCTTGTCCATGCACATGAGCCGATTCTTGCGCAACTGCTGAAAACGCAAAAACGACGAATGTCATCAATAACACAGTGCATTTATTCATAAATTAAGCTCCTATTTACTGCCACTCTGGATTGTCATGCAAATCAATATGATATAACATAACTTAAAACGACTAATGATACAATATAACATAACACTGGAGATTGGAATGTATAAGATATCAAGAGTAGCAGCACTTATTGGTGCACTCTTACCGGCTAGCGTGATAGCCCAATCAATTGAAGGGACCGTCAACAATAGTGACGGAGAAGCAATTATTGGTGCGCTAATTCGAGTTGAAGGTAGCACCAGTAAAACCGTTACTGATCAAGCTGGGCGCTTTGTGATTGATAATTTAAACGCCGGTAAAAATGAAATCCACCTTGCTGTTTCTGGTTATGCCCATCTTCACCAAGACATTGAATTAGCTGAGGATGACGTAAAAACTGTCAATCTGACCTTATCTCGTTCGCCGATTGAAGTGATTGATATTGTATCTACACCTATTCACATGTCGGTTATGGAATCGGCAGCGCCTGTTAACGTAATCGCAGGCGAAACATTACGTCGACAACAAGCCGCAACATTAGGGGATACCCTAGAAAAACTTCCCGGCGTACAAACAAACTTCCATGGCAACGTGGCCAGCACTCCAATTATTCGTGGCTTAAGCGGTCCTAGAGTACTCATTGCCCAAAATGGCTTAGATGTGAGTGACGTATCTAGAGTAGGCCCTGACCATTCTGTTGCTGCTGAGTCTTCAACTTCTCAACAAATTGAAGTACTGCGCGGTCCAGCAACGTTATTTTATGGTAGCGGCGCAATAGGTGGCGTGGTCAATGTGGTTGATGGTCGTGTACCAACTGATAGCACTACTCGAGGTGAGTGGCTAATTGAAAACAGTTCGGTTAATGATCAAAAGTTGGGTTCATTTAATCTGACTACCGGTTCTGATTCATTCGGATTCTATGCAGATGGTTATTGGCGTGAGTCGGATGATTATGAAGTGCCAGTGTCTCCCGAGTCAGACCACGACGACCACGACGACCACGACGACCACGACGACCACGATGAAGATCATGAAGAACATGACTTTGTGGTTGAAAACAGCGCTGAAGAATCAAGCGGTTTTACCCTTGGCGGAAGTTATTTGTTTGATAAAGGTTATGTGGGTGTTTCTGTTGAACAATTTAATCGTGAATACGGTATTCCCGGGCACACTCATGGTGAGGAAGAAGATGACCACGACCATGAAGACGAAGCAGCTGAAGAAAATGTATTCGCTGACCTAGAACAAACTAAAGTTCAAATACTCGCTGAATATAATCTTGATAATGACTGGGTAAAACAAATTAATTTACGCAGTGGTTTTACCGACTATGAACACGCGGAAATTGAAGCGGGTGAAACGGGGACATTATTCGAAAACGAAACCCAAGAACTTAAGCTCGATATTATTCATAGTACTTTCTCAGATTGGAACGGTGGTGTTAGCCTTCATTACAAAAACAGTGAAGTGGCTGCCCAAGGTGAAGAAGCGTTTACCCCTCCTTCTAAAGCGCAAACGATCGCGTTGGCGCTTATGGAAGAAAAACACATGGGCGACCTTTTATTGCAATTTGGTTTGCGAGTCGAGCGAGTCACCTTAGAAGCCAGCGATGTGTTATTGCCAACGTTAGAAGCTCATGATCATGAAGAAGAAACAGATGATCATGATCACGACCATGAAGATGAGCATGACCACGACGAAGAAACTAACATCACCCGAGTATTTGCGGCAGATCACGAATTTACCCCTGTCAGTGTATCAGCTGGATTAGTTTGGGAATTTACTGAAGGTTATAACCTTGGGCTTTCAATCTCACGCTCACAGCGAGCTCCTTCTGCCTCAGAGTTATTGTCATTTGGTCCTCATATTGGAACAGGCAGTTATGAGGTGGGTGCCTTGTTTGCACTACATCAAGAAGAAGACGAGACCCATATAGGTCTAACAGAACAAAATATAGATCTAGAAACCGCGAATAATATTGATTTGACCTTACGTAAAAGCCAAGGCGATTTAGCTTTCGTTTTTAACGTCTTTTACAATCAAGTTGATAACTATTACTACCAAGCAGACACGGGGTTATTTGCCGAAAGTGGCCATGATCACGACCACGGTGCTGAAGAAGAAGCTGATGAGCACAGTGATGAGTTACCTGTTTATATTTTTCAAACCGATGACGTGATTTTACATGGTTTTGAAGCCCAGTTAGCTTGGCAAGCAACCAATGAATTCAAGGCGACTGTATTCTCTGATATGGTTCGCGCGCGACTCAAAGATGGTGGCAATTTACCGCGTACACCTCCTATGCGTTTTGGTACGCAATTGAGTTACGAAAATCAAAACCTAAGTGCCCACTTAGATATCACTCGTTATCAAGAGCAAGACAAAATCACAGCGGCTGAAACCGTGACTGATGGTTACACCATGGTTGATGCCAGTATTTCCTATGACATTCCTATGTTCAATCAAGACATAGCCGTCTATCTCGAAGGTAATAATATAACTGACACTGAAGCCCGAGTGCATACCTCATTTATTAAAGATGTTGCACCTCGACCTGGACGCAATATTTCGTTAGGCGTACGCGGCTACTTTTAGTTTGGCATCGCAAATATAGAACAATATTTTCTGAATAAAGGAACACACAATGAAAAAATCATTTCAGCTTAATTTATTAACAGTCACTATCAGTAGTTTACTACTTTACGGTTGTGGTGATGCCGAAACTACCATTATTGAAAAAGACCCAATAATAGTAATTGATGAAGACGATGATCATGACGACCATGACCACGACGATGATGATCATGCTGATGACGAGTACACCATTGAATCTATGGGGCGTCTTGCCATATTGTCAGGTGATAGTAACGAAGCTGCAATTGTGGATTTAGATGACAATGAACTTCTGGATACATTCTCATTAATTCATGATTCAAACTCACTGACAGCGTCTGCGGATTTTCGTTTTGCCATAGTGGCGAGTCGTAGTAATGACTATGTGGGTTTTATTGATGGTGGTATGTGGCGTGAAGATCATGTTGCGCATCTACACGATTACGAGCAAGCACCGGAAATGAATCACCTTGAATTAACGGGTAGTCGTCCGACTCATATCGTTAAGCACGATGGCCACACAGCGGTATTTTATGATGGAGATGCAGATACGAGCACTCCGGCTGCTGTGCAAGTACTTAGTGACACGGATATCAGCACTGAAATTACTGATATACCTACTTTGAACTACACAACTAACATGCATGGTGTCGCTGAGCCGATGGGTGAGTATTTGTTGTCTACAGTAAGACGAGATGATGCAGAAAGTACCTCAGCAGCAAAAATCTTGCCTGACCAAGTAGCCGTTTATCATTTACATGATGACGAATATGAACAAGAGCAAGTATTAGATGTGTTGTGTCCTGACTTGCATGGTGCAGCGCAAAACGGGCATTACGTCATGTTTGGTTGCGCAGATGGAATATTAGCTGCCCATGCGCACGATGACGAATACGAAGCTGAAAAAATACTAAACATCGCAAGCTTAGATGGCTTACGAATAGGCAGTATTTATGGACATGAAGAAAGTGAAACCTTTATTGGCGTTGCTTCTGGTCATGAAGCGGGTGAAGCAATACTGATTAAGATCGATCCAGAAAACTCTGAGATGGAAGCACTAGAATGGCAACCAGAAATTGATGCAAGCCCAGTATCTTATGCATTCGCATACGAAGGTGAAGCCTTCCTAGTGCTAGACAGTAAAGGGTTTTTAAATATCTTAACTGCCCACGATCACGATGGTGAAGTGCATTGGGAATTAGCGGGAAGTGTCGATATATCTGAAGAAGACGTTTCTACTATGCCAGAAGGCATGTCATTTAGCATGACAGTCGCGCAAAATGATCACTATGTTTATGTCTCTGATCCAATAGCTCAACATGTTTTGCAAGTCCATGTAGACGACATGGAGATTGAAGGCGATATTGAGCTGGACTTTGCACCTGCAAGTATTACCTGGTTAGGTATAGCTGAAGAAGGGCACGAAGAAGATCACGATCACTAATCTGCCCGACACTATTGGAATTGCACTGAATGGGTCAATGAACCAGCCTCAAGGGCATAGACATACTTAATAATTAGGATGATTGTGAGCGGTCTACAAAGGTACAATTCCAAGAATAAAAAAGGTATAACACTGGAATAATCGTGGATACGTAAAGTATCCGCGATCTTTTAATAGTTGGGTTTTCACTAGGTAAAAAGTAATGATAAAAAACGCAAAATTTTTCGCACTTTTTCTGTGTGCAAATTTATTACTAGGGTGCACAACAACAGCCACTTCAAACAGTGATAACTTGAGACTGACTCCGTTACTATCGGATCAAGCAACAATTCAACCATCTGCTCAGCGCCAACAATTAATTCAACCCACGACCGGCTTTTTAAAAGTCGCGACTTGGAATGTAGAGCACTTAGCCTTTCCAATAAATACTGGTTGCAGACCAAGAACTCCTGAAGAAGTTGAAAAGCTCAAAACCTATGCACAATCTTTAAATGCTGACATTATCGGATTACAGGAAGTCGCCTCTGCCGAGGCAGTATCTGAAATATTCCCAACTGACGATTGGCAAGTAATCATGTCGCCTCGTCAGGACAGTCGCTCATATAACTGCCGGGAGTCGGGCTACCAATCGACTCAACAAAAAGTCGCCTTTGTGGTGAAAAAGCCAATACAAGTCGAAAATGTTCAAGCCATCGAAGACCTTGGGTTAGATTCGCCAGGGTTACGTTATGGGCTAGAAATACAAGTGGTGACTGACCTAGGTGTAGTTTCATTGCTGAATGTGCATTTAAAAAGTGGCTGTTTTGTTGATAATTACCGCCGTGGCGAAAAAGACGCTTGTAGCGTTTTAGCCAAACAGGCACCTATTCTTGATAATTGGGTAGAACAAAAAGAACAGCTAGGTTTGCCCTACCTCGTACTAGGTGATTTTAACCATAGATTAACCGCACCTTATAATCAGCTGACTCAAGAACTGATGAGCAGTGATGATGGTAAACAACGTTCAATTGTTAATACCGGTGCCAACCTCATTGGATGTCACCCTTATTATCCTGCGCCTATAGACCAGATTTTTGTTGGTCAGGTTGAAAATTCATCTATTGAATACCAAGCAAAAGTCCATCATTTTGAAGACATGCGGGTAGATTCGATGTTAAGTGACCATTGTGCCTTGTCAGCCACATTATCCAAAAAACAGTTACCTGTAACGAACTCTGTGAAATGGCTCACCAAAAGTAAAGAATACCCATTGATCACGCGCAGCATATACAAACTAGCTGAAGCGCGTTTGTCAGAATTAACCCTACCCAATACTCCATGGGCAGTAGTCATGGATGTTGATGAGACTGTGTTAGATAACAGCCCGTATCAAGTTATGTTGGATCAATCGGGTAACGCTTATACCCAGAAAACATGGACATCTTGGATTGAATTACGGCAGGCGTCGCTTGTGCCGGGCGCTGAAAAGTTTATTAAAAAGGTATTTTCGTTGGGAGGAAAAGTCGCACTTATCACCAATAGAGATAAAAGCCGCGATGAGGCTACTTGGAATAATCTATCAAAGTTACTCCCTATTACTCCAACCAATACTTGCCTTACAGGTAGGACCTTGATCGATAAAGAGTCTGTAAATGGTCAAGACTTAGTTAATGACAAAGATCTACGCCGCCAACAACTTGTAGATGGCAGCATCGATTGTTTTTCGGATCATAACGATTCAAACATATGGCAATCCGGTCATATTATTATCATGCAAATCGGTGACAATATTGAAGATGTAGGTGGTGTTACACAACACAGTGCCGGCATCGATGAATTAATCGAGCGTGCAAACAGCAATATATTTATTTTACCCAATCCTATGTATGGATCTTGGTAAAACTGATTGGAGAAAAGTGAATATGGTGACTCGTAGACAGTTTAATCAGGGATTAATCTCAATAGCGCTTAGCGGACTTGCTACACATTTAAAGGCGGCGAATGTATTAACTAGTTCGGCCGCAAATAACAACGGAATATCACTCGGCCCGTTGGTACCTGATATCAAGGGTGTACTCGATTTACCTCAAGGCTTTAGTTATCAAATAATCTCAAAACTAGGCGATCTTATGAATGATGGCTTAGCTGTGCCTGATCGAGCTGACGGAATGGGCTGTTTTGCTTTAGACGATGAACGTGTCGTATTAGTTAGAAACCATGAGATATCACCTTCGAAACATTCAATCTTGAACGAAGAACTTGCTGACAAACAAGCCGCACTAATCGCCAAAGCCTATGATACCGATAGTTCAGGCCAAGCATTGCCTGGTGGCACCACTAGTATCGTGTACAACTTAAACACTAAGCAGATCGAACATCAATGTATGACCTTACTTGGTACAATTCGAAATTGTTCTGGGGGCGTAACCCCTTGGGGGAGTTGGTTATCCTGTGAAGAGTCAGTGGCAAAAGCGTCGGATAAATTAAACAATGACCACGGTTATATATTTGAGGTACCCGCTCACGCAAGAGATTTAGTTGAACCGATTCCTATAAAAGCGATGGGTAGGTTTAATCATGAAGCGGCCTGTGTAGACCCAGCTACAGGTACAGTGTATTTAACCGAAGATAGGCAAGACAGTTTGTTGTACCGCTTTATCCCTAACAAAAAGGAAGACCTTCACGCTGGTGGAAAGTTACAAGCATTGATGGTTGTAGACAAACCACAATTCGACACACGAAACTTTGGGGCGCCTTTTATGCAACAAGAGCAGAATTACCTCTGTGAGTGGCTTGATTTAGATGATGTTGACAGCCCAGTAGATGATTTACGCCTACGAGGTTTTGCAAAAGGTGCGGCGCTGTTTGCTCGTGGAGAAGGTATCCATTTTGGTATCAACGAAATGTATTTTTGTTGCACTAGTGGTGGCAAAAAACAATTTGGTCAAATAATGAAATACACTCCTACGCCGCTCAATAGTCAGCAAAAAGCCGCTGAACAACAAGGTGTGTTAACTCTCTTTGTAGAAAGCAAGGATAAAGCTAGTTTTAACTACGGTGATAATGTTGCCTTCGCACCTAATGGTCACCTACTAGTGTGTGAAGACCAATACACTAATACCGTGAATAACCATCTTAGAGGTGTGACGCCACAGGGCGAAATTTATGACTTTGCGAAAGTGCATTGGCAAACTGAACCCGCGGGAGCGTGTTTCTCACCCGATGGTAAAGTGTTATTTGTTAACTTATATTCTCCAACCGCAACCTTAGCCATTACTGGCCCCTGGGACCATCTCTATGCATAAAATTGAACAAGTGCCTACCAATATCATTACTGGCGCTTTAGGGGTAGGTAAAACCACTTTGATTCAATCGCTGCTAAAGCAAAAACCGAGTAATGAAAGATGGGCTATTTTAGTCAATGAATTTGGAGAAATTGGCGTAGATGGTGCCTTGTTAACTGCGCCAGATGAGGACGGAATATATATTAAAGAAGTGCCAGGCGGATGTATGTGCTGTACTTCGGGTTTACCCATGCAGATAGCTTTAAACTTTTTATTGGCAAGAGCTAAACCCCATAGATTGTTAATCGAGCCTACTGGGCTAGGCCACCCTAAGGAAGTATTGCAAACCTTAAGTGAAGAACATTACAAAGAAGTGTTAGATATTCGCGCTACTTTGACGTTAATTGATATCCGCAAGCTTTCAGACAAACGCTGGCGAGCCCATCAACCTTTTCAAGAACAATTAGCAATAGCAGACCATATAGTGGTGACTAAGTCGGACTTATATCAAGAGGACTTAAACCCACAACTTACGGATTATTTAGATGAACTTGGTATCACAGAATTACCAATCAGTTATGCACAAACCGGCAAAGTTGATCCACAAATTTTACTTGAAAAATCAAAATACCAACAGCCGAGCAATCATCACACTCACTCCCATTCAGCCACCGCTGACCCAATGCAAACTATTAATCCACCTGCTACTGGCTCGATTAAAGTAGAAAATAGCGCCGAAGGTTTTTATTCCTATGGCTGGATATGTGCACCCACAAAAATTTTCGACTTTAAATCTGTTATGGATACATTTACACCACTTTCCATAGAACGTTTGAAAGCAGTATTGATAACGGAACAAGGTGTACTGGCCTGTAATTTAAGTGACGGTTGTTTATCAGTGAGTATGACAGGATTAGAAGAGGCCGCGGATTCTCGCTTAGAGATTATTAGCCAAGATAAAAATCTTGCTGAACAAAGCTGTAAGATCATTGAAGCCGCGTTTGATATAGTCTCGCAGTGAATCAACCGAATACATTAACCTTTAGCAGATGTTGTTCACATCTTATCTGCAATTTTAAATTGATAGATGTCAGCTTATTCGGTCAATCTATTTATGTGTTATGAGCTAATCCTTATTTCTGAGATTCTCATGCCGGTTTATCTGACATGAAAGCGGATTTACCAAGCCACCCATTGTAAGTATTTAGAGCAAATTGCAGAACTTATCTTTATATAGCGAAATTGTATCAGGCGGTGAGTTGGCGTCAGAAATACCCCAACCCCCTAACTCAAGTGATGATGTATATTTAACATTGTGCATATGAGATTATGTTCCAATAATTAGTAATAGAAGAGCTCAAACTTTCTCTACTATTGAAATTTGAAAATTAAGTCCAGCAATAGCATTGTGAAAAACATGTGCGCCAACAAAACTTAGAATGACATAAACAATGCGTAAAACCTGCTTACTTTTTGATAACGACGGCACCTTAGTCGACAGTGAATATTTATGTAATTTGGCGATTAAACAACAGTTTGCTGAATTAGGTGTCAATCTTGACGTTGACCATTTAGTAGAACATTACCGCGGTAAAAAAATGGCTAATATTTTATCAATATTGAGCTCTAAACATAAGGTACCAATTCCTGATAACTTTTTACCGGACTATCGCGAACGTGTAGCTAAATTATTCGAAAAGCAATTAAAACCGATCAAAAATGTTGAGCTTGCGTTGTCAAAATTACCCCAACAAAAAGCGGTAGTATCAAATGGCCCTAAATTTAAAATTGAGCATGCGTTAAGGTTATGTGGTTTAGGGCAGTATTTTGGTGAACGTATTTTCAGCGCTTATGATTTAGATAAATATAAACCCGACCCTGAAATTTACCTAAAAGTAGCAAAAATATTAGGCACAAAACCACAAGAATGTGTTGTCATAGAAGATAGTATCACAGGCGTAATGGCCGGTAGTCAGGCGGGTATTAGCACTTTATTTTACAATAAAACTCATGAGAAACATCAACTTACTAATGTAACTGATTTTGAAGACATGGCTGATTTACCGCAATTAATTGCTAATTTGCCTTCTGCCACCTAGGCGTATTTGATATTCCGGAAAGCCAGTAATAACCACTAATATGACTTTATTGATTATCGCTTATGGGGTATAAGTTGTTTAACCCTATGGGCTCGGATGCTTGGAGGCAAACATAAAGCTACTGCAACGTATGACTGAATGGGCGGGGTTCGGTGCAAAAACTGAACAGCTGATTTTTGCCCAGTTTAATGAGTTACTCACCAAAGTACCGCTATTATATTTTGTTTTGTTGGTCAGCTCACTGGCCTTAACTTATACCTACTATGGCGTTGCCCCAGACTATTTAACGGTTTATGTGGCAGCTTTTTTAAGCGTTGCCTGTATCCTAAGGGCGTTCAAGTGGTATCGCTTTAGATTTCAACAATTTACTCAACAACAAGCATTACACCAAATACGAATGACTGTGGTGTTCTCTATCATTATGGGGATTGGTTTTTCCATTTGGGGATTTGCGCTATACGACTATGGCGACATTAGTTTAAGAGTACATGTAGCCTATTACATGTCAGTTACAGTAATTGGCATTATTGTGTGTTTACTTCATTTGCCTGCTGCGGTTTGGTCAACCACTCTCACTGTAGGTGCGCCTTTTGTGGTGTTTTTTGTTAATACTGGTGAATTGATTTTTGTTGCCATTGCCGTCAACTTCTTACTGGTAGCGGCGGTTTTAGTGTTGATTACCTTGAGTTATTATCGGGCCTTTTCGAACGTTATAGCAGCTAAAGAAGAGTTGCAGACACAACATCAACATACTCAACAACTTAACATTCAAAATGAATTACTGGCGAATCTAGACGGCTTAACCGAATTAGCTAATCGACGCAGTTTTTCCAAACACCTTAGTAAAAAGTTAAGGGATAATATCGATAGACAAAGCTTTGTTGTGGCTTTGATTGATTTAGATGGTTTTAAACCAGTAAATGATATCCATGGCCACGCCGCAGGAGACCGAGTCCTAAAAGAGGTGAGTCAGCGTTTAATTAAGGTATTAAAAGGTAAAGGCTTTTTGGCGCGTATAGGCGGTGACGAATTTGCTTTGGTCATGGACCATGATAATAACCATGAGGCCATACAAGGCCTAGGCAATAACATCACCAAAGAGATACAAAAACCGTTTGAGATGCGTACTGGGCTAGTCCAAATTTCCGGGTCATGTGGATTCGCTATTTATCCCGAAGGCGGCGAAAGTGTTGATGAATTGATGGACAGTGCCGATTTTGCACTGTATGAAGCCAAGACTGCCGCCAGAGGTAGTTCCATCATTTTTTCTGGTGAACATAAACGTTTAATTAAGCAAAAATCAAAATTAGAATTGGCGCTGAATCAAAGCATCAAAAATAGTGAATTGAGTTTAAATTATCAGCCCATTGTTGACGGCAAAACGGGTAAAACCATAGCCTTAGAAGCGCTCGCAAGATGGAGTAACCCACAGCTTGGCATGGTACCGCCAGACGAATTTATCATGATTGCAGAAAAAAGCGGTATGGTAACTGAGATCACTTTATACCTATTTGAAAAAGCAGTTCGAGATCTTAAAAATTGGCCCGAGCATTTATTCTTGTCGTTTAACCTTTCTGTACATGACGTAATGAACAAGCAAACTTTGCAAAGGTTATCTGCAATACTTCAAGAACAAAGTGTATCTGCGCAGCGTGTCCAGCTAGAAATCACAGAGACAATCATGATGAGTGATCTCGAACATTGTTCGAGTACCACCAAAATGTTGCAACAAAAAGGTTTTATGATTGCTTTGGATGATTTTGGTTCTGGCTATTCAAGTTTGAGTTACCTCCATAAATTAGCGTTCGACAATCTCAAAATTGATCGCGGTTTCGTGAAAAATTTACTTGAGGATCCTCGTAGTCAAGGTGTGGTCAAAACCATTGTCGAGTTATGCAGCAGCTTTAATGTAAGTTGCACAGTAGAAGGCGTTGAAACCGCAGAGCAAAGAGACTTATTGCTTACTTTGGGATGTCAGCAGATGCAGGGGTATTATTTTTGTCGGCCAGCCAAGATTGAAGATCTCACCCTATGATTTACAAACAAGGGCAGAGTATAGTGGCAGCGCGGCGACCTTAACTCCTGCTTGCGTCTAACCAATTAAAGGTATACCTGTAAAACTGCCGTGAAAACTCATAAGTAGTCCATAAAGCACCAGACCAAGCAAAATAACCGCAATGTCCCATAAAAAACTGACTGGTTGTTTAGGCTTGTAACGCCCTCCTTTAGAAACTAAATACACATCTACAAGGGCAAATACACCAAAACTTAGGAATAGTATGCTACTGGCCAGATCGCCGTTAGCTGCCAAATGAGGGCCGCTCCAAAGTATCAATCCAATTAACATAGGGTGACGTACAAATCGCCTTATATTATTCGGTATATCAGCAGCACACATCATAATGACTGCAAATGGCATGGACACAAAAGCCAGAGTTCGTCCCCAAGGTAAGGGGTCCCAAAGAGGCACAAAGTCTGAAAGACTGAAACCATAAATAATTGACCCTAATCCAATTAAAGAAATTAGACTAAATAGCATTTTATATTTCTTCTCTCCCAAACCTGTTACTAACCGAGGTTTGAAAGGCGTTGATGGCACCAAATGAATTCCAAAGAAAACTATTGTTCCAACAATCAGTAACATCATAACTATGCCCCTTGCTGTGCCTGCAAATTATCGATAATTTTGCTTAGTACCTGCGCTGTAACTTGCAGATCCTGTTTAGGTATTCCCCGCGTAATATCTGCCTCTACCGCGTTTAGAATATCGTCAACCTTAGATATCTTTTTATTGGGAACTACCTGTAGATAATTGACTCGTTTGTCTGTTTTACTTTGAACCCGATTGACCAAGCCTTGGGCTTCGAGTTTGGAAATAGCAACAGATAGTGTAGCTGCTCTTACACAGAGTTTTTCGGCTAACGCTTTTTGAGTCATATTGTGCTCGCCCATCAATAAACCGGCAATACGCATTTCTTGGTATGTCATTCCAATTGATGACAACCTGCTTTCAAGGGTTTTTGCCATCACACGATGGATTTTTCCAAAATGACTGAGTAATGACTGATGAGTCTTCGTAAGTATTTTAACCATAAAATAGATATCGCTAGTTATTATATAGTTAGTCTAACTAACTAGTTTTACAAAATCAATATCTAGCTCGATTAAGCAAGAAGGCAGTTACTAAATCAATCATTCAAGGATTAAACTATTGTGATGTAAATTGGGGGCAGGCCCTTAAGTTACAGATTGAGCGCCCGAGCATTAGGTGTCAATGGACTGAAAATTCAAGTAACTGCTGTGCAGGTAAAGCTTTACTGTAGTAATAGCCTTGTACAAAATTACATTTAAGCGCTTTTAACATTTTTAATTGCTCCTCAGTTTCAACACCTTCGGCAACAACTGTGAGTCCTAAACTGTGCGACATAGCAATGGTCGCTTTGACTAAATCACTATCAGCCTTGTTATCAGCGATACCTTGAATAAAACTGCGATCTATTTTCAGTTCGTCAAAAGGATACTGCCGTAAATAACTGATAGATGAATAGCCAGTACCAAAATCATCCATTGCTAACTTTATGCCTAAATTGTTGATTTCAACTAAGGCTTCTTGGATATAAGACTGCGCCCTCATCAATACCCCTTCGGTTATTTCTAAATCTAAACTTTCGGGGCGAACATTTGCGGTAACAAGTGCTTGTTTAATAAAGCTAATAAATTGTTTGTCTCTAAATTGTCGAGGAGACAAGTTGACTGAAATTGTATAGTTTTGCTGATGGCTAGTTTGCCAAGTGTTTAAAAAACTCAGCGCCTGTTCGATAACATATTTGCCAATTGGCACAATGAGTCCAGTGTGCTCCGCAATTGGAATAAACTCATCTGGGGTGATATTTCCGAGTACTGAATTATGCCACCGCAGTAACGCTTCAGCACCAATGACTGTTTTGCTTTTAGTATCCAATTGCGGTTGGTAATGAATTTCAAATTCGTTACGCTCAAGTGCGCCACGCATTTGTTCTTCAATTTCAAGACGGCGCTGCATGATTAAATTCATTTCAGTGGTAAAAAATGAAAAAGTGTTTCTTCCTAATGCTTTAGCTTGATACATAGCGGTATCAGCATTGCGTAATATGTCGGAAGCACTGTTACCATTTTCTGGGTACATAGCAATACCGATACTGGTTGTGAGTATTAATTCTCTACCGTCAATTTTAAAGGGATCTCTAAAGGTATTCAGTAAATTTTCTGCTACGGCAAGGGCACTATTTTCCGCGTTGAGACCTCGTAACAAAACAATAAACTCATCTCCTCCTAAACGACCCACAGTATCTTCTTTACGTAACACTTTCTGCAATCTTGCGGCAGCTTTGATCAGCAGTTTATCTCCGACTTCATGACCTAGGGTGTCGTTAACTTTCTTAAAATCATCAATATCTAGAAAAAACACTGCGGCTTGTTGATTGTTTCTTTCTGCTTCAATCAACATTTGTGACAAACGCTCTAGGGCTAAAAACCGATTGGGAAGTGAGGTTAGGGTGTCGAAGTAAGCTTGATGACGGATTACCTCGGCAGATTGATATTGTTCGGTAATATCTCGAATAATTGCAACTACTTGATTATACTGAGGTAAGTGATTGATTCTTGCTTCAAAATAAACCGACCCGTGGGGTAAATCGAGCGAGTACTCAAAGGTTATGATCCCTTTTTGTTGCGATAATTTTACGATATTGGTTCTAAATTTATCCGCGACTTCTTCTGGTAATAAGTGAGCGATATTTTGACCAATTAATTGGCTGGGAGGTACGTAAAGGTTTTTAGGATTACTGGCATGGTAATCGAGGATCTTGCCACTTTCATCCATCAAAAAATATAAATCAGGAATCGCCTCAAATATAGTTTCAAGCATGTTGTCTTTAAGTAAAGCATGGGCTTGAGCTTGTCTAACATCTGTTAAGTCCACATCAATACAATACATTTGTTTAGTATTATATTGATTGGTA
Source organism: Paraglaciecola arctica (assembly GCF_018861065.1). Lineage (GTDB taxonomy): Bacteria > Pseudomonadota > Gammaproteobacteria > Enterobacterales > Alteromonadaceae > Paraglaciecola > Paraglaciecola arctica_B. The sequence goes on along the minus strand of NZ_JAHKQO010000036.1, from coordinate 332,248 downwards.
AACATCACATGACTTGAAAAAACAGTTACATCTTCATTAGTTTTATTACGTAAGGTAATTTCACCTGCAGGAATTTCTACTCCGTTTTTTATCCAGTCGCTATGTGCAGCGATGACGTGGTGCTGTATCGGTTTAGGGATAATCAGGTCTTCTATTTTTTGCCCCGTTGCCTCTTCTTTACTATAGCCATAGAGTAATTCACTCGCTTTGTTCCAATAGATGACACGTCTTTGTTCATCGTATCCTTGCACAGAAATAGCAGAAACTGCATCAAACAACTGGTGAAGTGGGTCATTGATAACATACTGGTGGGTCAACATACTTTGAACTTTGTTTGATTTCATAGGCGAGTTCCAAATATTCCATGTCTTTTGGTAATCAATAATAGGCCTAATTAACGAGATTGGCTGTATTATAAGAACTAGGCCTCAGTTCCTAATATATCCTTTTTGTGTAACTTTGCATTTTTTTGATTTGAATTTTCTAGTTGAGCGATAGCCAATTTTTGCCATGAACTACTTCATGGCGTTGCAACTATCTACAAAAATGGCAGGTTTTAGAATCGACCAACAGGACTTAATCTTAGTCAATCTTCTACTTTTAACCTGCCATTTTGCCCTTTAAAAAGTATGACTAAGCTGATTTACTTAGGGTAAATTTAGTATCCTCAGTTCGTAGTAAATACAGCGCTAAACATGCGGCCCACATTGGCCATGCTGCAAAAAACAGTAAGTTATTAAAAGGGTCTAAATATTGCCCCATTGCAGAAAGAGTAGAACCACCGTGAAGTAAAAAGATCAGTCCGTATGTGAGACGTTTTTGTAATCCGGCTAAAAACGCAAGGATCAATATAAGTTGTAGTGCCCCTAAAGCGTAAGCAATGGATTCGCCTAAGCCAGAAATCGCATAGAATTTTTCAAAAATTTTAATGCTGTGTCCAGGATTAAAAAATTTGTCTAATGTCCATACAAACATCACTATAAACACGCCGAGTCTTAAGGCCAATAAAGACCACTGTAATCTACCTCGAACTTCACTCGGTATCGCTTCACTCATCTTAAATCCTCATTTTTTATTAGTTGTTGTCTAGTAAATTAGACTGGTTAACTGAGACTTGATGATTTGTGACCATGTCGAAAATTAATCACAACGGAGAAATGAAATTTCGATTTGTACATGGCCTATCATCACGCAATGTAACAGACCGCCAAACTAGAAATTGATTTCAGCATAATATTGATCAAGGGTTATCTCTATGATTACAAAGATATTTGTGAGCAGAATGAAAGCAGAAAGTACCGATTAAAAGGAAGACCTAAGAAAATCGAAAAACAAGAGTTTATTCAAACTACAGTATGTGGCTAGGTAAAATAACTTTTCTGTAATGGGATATAGCAAGCAAAGTTTACTTTTGACATGGCCCACACATTCCGGGATTGTTTTCGCATAGACTATCGAATGCTTGAGTTGTTTGAAGATCTACATTACGACTAATTATCCGTTTTAAATGGTCTCGTAACCATATCAACCCTTGGTCGCTGTCTTGTCGTTTGTGCCATATAGCAGAGACTTGTTGAGGCATTAATTCTATTGGTGGCTTAGTGGCTGCAATATCTCCAGCGATTATCTCTTCGGCGACCGCGGAAATGGGGATAACACATATTAGATCACTGCGTTTTATCAAACTAGCAACGGAAGAAAAATGATTAACAGTGACGGCGACTCTTCTAGACAAACCGTGTTGTAGTAATACTTGATCGGTATATCCGGTTATATCTCCGGATAGTGACACCAACAAATGGTCGGCCGCTGCAAACTCTTCAACACTGAGATCTGCTTTTGCTAATGGATGGTCATTATTCATAATGCAAACAAAAATAGGTGAAAACAAATACTCAGCTCTAAATGTGTTTGATATGACGCCAGTAGCACCTATTACCATGTCGACTTCTGCATCCTCTAACACTTGTTCTGCATTAACTATGGTGTAGGGAACTGCATGGATATTGACACCTGGTGCTTCTTTTTCAAAAATGCATCGCAACTCTGCCCATGCCATATCAACTACTATATCGTTCACAGCCACTCGGAATGTACGTTTTGCCGTTGCCGGGTCAAAACTTTTAGGATCAACAGCCTCCGAGAGAGAGCTAAGGGGGTCACGAACTTGATTCCATAAATTCTGGGCGTGTAAAGTGGGTTGAATATTGCGCCCGTCCTTAACAAATAACTCATCTTTCCATGCCACACGCATCCTGCTAACCGCATTCGAAACCGCTGGTTGTGTCATGGATAATCGATTAGCGGCCCGAGTAATCGAACGCTCGGTCATGATGGCGTCAAACACCATTAATAGGTTTAGCTCTTGTGGGCGCATAAGTTGTCCTAATGAAAATAATCACATAATAATACATCACATAAAAAAATGTGTCACATATAAATATATAATTATATTTATATTAAAACGAGGTCCATAATTACACCATTCCCGTAAACTAGTTAAATAAGTAACACTCATGAATACAAAATTTTCAAAAATGATAAGTCACGCCAGTCGCACTGGATTGCTTTTTTTAGCAACGGTGTTTGCTAGCGTAAGTCTCGCTGAGACAGTTAACCCTCAGGTATTATTAGAAAAAGTCACTAATACAACATTTGAACGAATTGAGTCAGAGCAAGCAAGCATTCAATCCAACCCTGATCAGCTACGAGCGATTATAGAGCAAGAACTAATGCCTCATATCGATCATAAATTCGCAGCGTTTAAAGTGTTAGGCAGCCAATTTAGATCAGTACCTAAAGACAGAATTCCTGAATACGTCGAAGAGTTTAGACAATATTTAGTGTCAAACTTTGCCGTCGCGTTATCGAGTTATGGTGGCCAACAACTGGTGTTTGAGCCTGTTAAAAACACTGAAGACAAAAATGACATGACGGTTAAAGCGATTATAAGGAAGGCAGGCAATCCCGACATTCACGTTAACTTCAAGCTGCGTAAAAACAAAAAAACGCAGGAATGGAAAACCTACGATTTAGTTGCTGAAGGGATCAGTTTGTTATCAAGCAAACGTAATGAATTTGCATCTATAATTCGCCAACAAGGCATTGACGCAGTGATTGATGTAATGAAAAGCAAAAATAACCAACCTTTGAATATTGCCTCAAATATTCACTAATTGGTTTTATTTAAAGGGGTTGTCTTGCTTTTTTTGATACATTCAACTCGTGTCACTGTGCAAGTCATTGTTGCTATTAACGCGGAGTAGTTCACTACCCGCGTTTTTTAATCTCAAAATATTCATTGAGTAGTTTTCAATGAAACATACCGTTAATTAGCACTGGCATTCAGTGTGGTTTAATCGGTTAGTTTTATCTATATATCTTCCTCTTTAGCACGTTCTGTTATTAGCGCATTATACTTTAGTTCTAATTTTAGCCTTTACTCTTGTTTTATTACCCAAATCCAATACAGTCCTTTTCATTAGTTTGCTAAACGTTTTTACCTTGTAAATTAAATTGTATATGGATAGAGAAATTAGAGTCTTAAGGAGCGTTGCCTAATGCGCAGCTTGAAGTGAATTTATGATAGATGTTCAGGGTAAAATCCAGCGCAGGGATCATGAATTACGCGCGGCCATAGATAGGCTAAAACAAAATTCAATGCTACATTTTGATGCGAAGCAATTATTGGTAGAAATGTTGCGTGAAGTGGGGGATTTAACTCAATCAAGTTTTACCACAGTGCTAAAACAAAGCTTGATGGATAATGAGCAACCACGACATATCTGCGTTGCAGCACAGAAACAAAGTTCGGATGGTCAATGGACCGGTTTGGAAGTAAATGGTTTACTGCATCTCGAGCAAAGTAGTAAGCCTTTCTTTGATGTATTACTCCAATGTAGAGCTCTCGTCTTAGGTCGTCCTAGTTTACGCAGCCTCAATAAATTTAACAGTCATTGGCCAAATATTGAACGGGCAATGCTTATTCCTTTGAGTGTGGATAAAAATAACCAGTATTTAATCTGTATCTGCAATTCTGATAAAAGTTACCAAACAAAAGAAATGCAAAGGCTTTGGCCGTTAATTATTCATGTTTCTACTCAGTTGAAATTGGTGGTTAGTCATACAAATAAGCCGGTGGTGCAATCAAAAAATGACGAGTCAACTGATAATCCAATCGCGCAAGAAGATAATGTGTGGCGCAAAATATTTTATCGATTAGAGAGGATCAACCCATTAGCGATGATAACGCTGAATTCGGATAGGTTAATTTGTCGTGTAAATGAAGCTACCGAAAATTTATTGTCAATCAACGGATCAGAGCTGTTACAAAAGCCAATTGACAATTATTTACTTAACCATGCCATCATTCTGCAATCATTAAAAAATACTAGCGCCACCAATGTAGCCAGTCGCATACGCAAAGGTATGGGAGATATACTTGATATACAGTTAAACCTTGTTCACTACGAAGAACAAGGTCTCCAATATGATTTGCTATTGATAGAAAAAGTTGAGTCTCGTTCTGTTAATCAAAATGCGGTCGCACTGGCTTTGGAACGTTTTCAAGTATTAGCATCGATGTTACCAATGGGGATTTTACAAACAGATGCCGATTGGCAAACAGAGTATGTTAACCAACGTTGGTTAGAAATTATTGATTGTAACGTTGGTGATGTGTATGGATTAGATTGGATGCAATTGTTTCATCCCGAAGAAGCAGAAGACCTGTTAATCCAATTGCATGAGAGTATTACTGCGGGGCATGAGTTTATCCGCGAGTGTCAAATGAAATTTCAGCAAACCTACAAATGGGTTATGTTGCATGCCACACCAATTGTTGATCACAAAGGGGAAGGGAAAGGTCTAATCGCCACTGTGAGTGATTTTACTAAGCAACATGAAGCTGAGCAGCAACTGCGAGATATGGCTGAAAAAGACCCTCTTACGGGCTTATCAAACAGAGCGAGTTTCTTCGACCGTCTTGATCATGCGCTACAAAGAGTTGAACGCCATGGCTCTTTGGCACTTCTGGCGTTAGATCTAGACGGGTTTAAACATATCAATGACACTTTAGGTCATGATGTGGGCGATTTTATACTGACTGAAGTGGCCAACAGGCTACGAAATAGCGTGCGTAGAGAAGATACCGTTTGTCGTGTCGGTGGTGATGAGTTTTTGATCATAATTGAAGGTTTGGAAGATGCCTCTATTGTGGCATATTTGGCTGAGAAAATACTTAATACGCTAAGGGAACCCTGTCAATTAGGCTCAAAAGAAATTTTTATTTCTACTAGCATTGGCATCAGTTTTTCGGTATCTGGGCGTAACACCAACAGCAAAAATTTATTGAAGCAAGCGGATCTCGCGTTATACCGAGCAAAAGATTCTGGACGCAATAATTATCAGTACTATTCCCCAGAACTTGAGCAAGTGTCTAGGAAAAAGCTGGAACTGACCAACGATTTGCACCGAGCACTCGCTCGACAGGAGTTTGAAGTTTTTTATCAAGCCCAATTGGACATTGACTCCAATAAAATCAGAGGCTTTGAGGCGCTGCTACGTTGGAACCATCCAACAAATGGCCTTATATCTCCGACTGAGTTTATACCTCTTTTGGAAGAATCAGGATTGATTTCAACTGTCAGCCTTTGGATGTGTCAGCAAAGTTTTAATCAATTGAGAGAATGGATAATAGGTGGCTTACTGGACGAAAATGCGGTGGTCTCTGTGAATATTAGTCCTAGACAATTTTATGATGAACATTTAGTAAAACAGTTGCACGATGCCATTATCAATGCCAACTTGAGTTGCGCTAATGTGGTGGTTGAAATAACAGAAACCTTATTACTTAAAGAACACAACCTCACTATTAGTCACCTCAATCATTTGCATAAGCTGGGCATAAAAATAGCGTTAGATGACTTTGGTACAGGTTTTTCATCATTAAGTTATTTGAAAAAATTTCCTATCGATATCATCAAAATCGACAGGAGTTTCATTAAGGATATTACCACTGATGAAAATGACTCATTGATTACCAAAGCGGTAATTAGGTTAGGCGAATCTCTTGGTTTAACTGTACTGGCTGAAGGGGTGGATACTAGCCAGATATTGGCATTATTGAAAAGTTGGCATTGTGCCAAATATCAAGGTTTTCTTATTAACCAACCACTTCCAGCCAATAAAGTAAAAGCGCTGTGTAATCAGCATTCCAATTTAATCAATGAATTACAAAACAATTAGTCGGTACATAAATGCGGTAAATAATGCTACCGGAATGGTGCAAGAAATAATTCTACTGAATTAGGTAGATTGAAGGATAATATGTCGAATACTAATAGCACAGAGAATGAATCGAGTAGCAATAAAACTAAGCCTTTATTTTACGTTGCAGTAGGGGCGTCTGCTGGTGGTTTAGAGGCGTTAAACGAGTTTGTTTCGGTATTGCCCAAGCATGCCCCCATGGCTTATATGATTGTGCAACATTTATCACCTGATTTTGACAGCCTGATGGATCAGTTATTACAGCGTCGCACCGATCTAAAAATATGCACAGCGACTGATGGTTTAGAAATAGAAGCCAATACAATTTATCTAATGCCACCTAGAACCAATATGTTGATGGCAGAAGGAAAATTAATATTAGTCGATCAAGTACCCCATCAAGGTAGCAACTTCCCCATCGATGTTTTTTTTCGTTCAGTTGCCGCCGCTGCCCAACATCGCAGTGTAGCGGTTATCTTGTCTGGTACCGGAAGCGATGGTAGTCGGGGTATTAAAGATGTGAAAGAAGCGGGGGGCCTCACTGTTGTACAAGATCCTGAAGAAGCTCAGTTTGATGGCATGCCAAATTGCGCCATTCAAACACAGTTAATCGACGCCGTTATGTTAGCTGCTGAAATTCCCGATTATTTAGTTAAGGTATTAGATTTAGAGAGAAAACCTAAAAAAATTGGTGACCCTATAATCAGTCAATTTAGTGACGGAATATTGTCCAAAATATATACCCACTTGTTTGAGCAACATGATATCGATTTTAGTTTGTACAAGCCCAATACAGTCAAACGTCGTATTGAGCGACGCATGAGAATTCATGATATTGAGGACTTGCAAGAATACGCAGATATGCTGGTTGAGCATCCGCAAGAGGCGAAAACGCTAACTAAAGAAATGCTCATAGGAGTTACTCATTTTTTTAGGGATGTTGAAGCATTTGATTGTTTGCAACATCATGTCATTCCCAAAATATTTGATAAAACACCGAGCAATGAAACGATCCGAGTGTGGACTGCCGGCTGTTCTAGTGGTGAAGAAGCATTTTCTATTGCTATGTTATTTGATGAAGAACGTCAACGTCGAAATAGCGCTCATGAAATTAAAATTTTTGCTTCCGATGTAGATGCTAACGCCATTAAAGAAGCAAGCTCAGGTGTTTTTTCAATTAATATTGCCACCGATGTTAATGCAGAAAGACTAGATCGATATTTTGTTCGAAGCAAAGCAGGATTCACCGTATCTTCAAAGTTGCGTAATCTTGTTGTTTTCGCTAATCATAATTTACTTAAAGATCCTCCGTTTTCTAATTGCCAATTAGTGGTCTGTCGTAATTTAATGATTTATTTTCAGGCCAAAGCACAACAAAATGTGTTGGCTATGATGCAATTTTCTCTGCGCAAAGATGGCTATTTATTCTTAGGTAGCTCTGAAACCTTGGGGGATTTTCAAAAGAATTTCAAACCGATTAACGAACGTTATCGTATTTACCAAAAAGACCAAATTATCCATAGAGTGAATGATTTGTTTACGTTGCCAGCGAATAGAAATGTTAAAGAACGTAAAAGTTCGCCAAGTATTGAACGAATTCTAAATCATTATCAGCAGCCAAAAGAAATTAACCATATGTCGGCTTTGGAGGCATTGATTAATGACTTTATTCCAGCCAGCGTCATAATGAGCGAACAATTAGAAGTTATTCATTTATACGGAGATTTACAGCCTTTTACTAAGCCAATTCAACAAGGGAGATTTAGTGCCAAAATAGGTGACTATTTGTTAGAAGGTTTAGCAATGGCTGTGACTACGGCCATACATAAAGTAGTCAAGCTAAAAGAAGCTGTGCGTTTTAAAGACATACAATATCAATCACTAGATGGCACAGATGCAATAGTTGATATCGTTGCTTTATACGTCCCAAGTACTAAAAACAGTAATACCTATGTTGCCATTGGTTTTAGTCCTTCCAAAGTTGAGACCCCAGTAAAACATGTCAGTGTTCCTTACGATGGACTGGTAGAGCCACAGCAGCGAATTGATGATTTAGAAGAAGCACTTCGTCATAACCAATATCATTTAAGTGCCACCATTGAAGAACTGGAAACTACCAACGAAGAGTTGCAAAGTACAAACGAAGAATTGATGGCTTCAAATGAAGAATTGCAAAGTACTAATGAGGAACTGCAATCAGTTAACGAAGAATTGTATAGTGTGAATAGCGAGTATCAAGAACAAATCGAAGAGACCACTAAAGTCAATTTAGACATCGAAAATATCATTAAGTCAGCTGATATAGGCTTCATCTTTCTAGACGATGCCATGGTGATACGTCGATTCTCACCGATAGCTAAGCAGCATATTAATTTGATCGAATCTGATATTGGACGGCCCTTTCACCATATTTCCCATAGCTTAAAATATGAAGGTTTGTTAAAAGAAATTTCAACGGTTATTAACGACGAAATTACGGTTGAGAAGGAAGTGGAAACACAAGACAACACACAGATGTTAGTTAAATTGTCGCCTTATTTAGATAAGTCAAATACCGCTCAAGGCTGCGTCATTTCGTTAACTGATATTAATCAAACCCAACTATTAAAAACAAAATTGGCCAGTAGTTATGTTGAACTTAAAGCGATGATGGCAGTAAACTTTACCTTAAATAAGGATCTTGTTGATGTACTAATCGTTGATGACAATGACGTCGATTTGATGGCGATACGCGCCGCCCTAACTACATTAAATGCTGACGATAAGAAATATCAAATACATAATGTTGGCAGTTTTTCTGAAGGAAAAGATTTTATTCGGCAGAACAATGTAGATTTATGTTTGGTTGATTACAAACTGGGGGGACATTCTGGACTAGAGTTGGTGAAAGAGTGCAACGACCAACCCATCAAACCGGCATTTATTTTACTTTCTGGTGAGGTGAGTGACGAACTGACAAACAGCGCGATTGATTTGGGGATTTATGATGTGATTGATAAGAAAGATATTACCTCAGCATTATTAGACCGCAGCATAAAATATTCTCTTAGGCATAGAAAAACTGAAATATATCTCAATAGTTTAGGTTGACGTTCACGCCACTAGTGCTTTTAAGTTTTGCGGGCTAGATAAAAGTTAGAGAAAAACAACTTCCTTTTCCTAGCTCGCTGGTAACTGACACCTCACCATTATGGTTATTCATTATGCGTTGTACAACACTTAAGCCTAATCCTGATCCTGGATATTCTGATTCGCTGTGTAAGCGATGAAATGGTTTGAAAATACTCTCAACAAAACTATTTTCGATACCGATGCCGTTATCACAAATATTTATTTGATGACGCACTTCATTTTTACCAGCACTTGATTGTTTTATTTCTAGGGCTGTTACCGTGACAATTGGACTTGTATTGCAGTATTTAAGCGCATTTTGTAGGATATTTTGCAGCAGTATATATATTTGCGCGCGGTTACCTTGAATAGTGGGTAACTTTTCGAATGTTATAGACGCATTGTTATACAAGTCGCTGGTTAATAGTAACCTGAGTTCAAACATTATAAGGTTGAGATCGACTTGTTCACTGATTGTAGATACTTGTTCAACTTGCAGATAGTTATTTAAACCATCTACTAGGTGCGTCATAGCAAGTAATCGATGTTCTATTTTGTCGAACATCGATAGGTCTTCGCCGAGCAAAACTTGGCGTTGTGATAACTGCTCCTTCAGGATTGTATTCAAATAGTCCAAATTACGCAGTGGAGCTTTAAAATCATGGGATAGGCTTCGGCAAAAAGCCTGCTGATTAGCGGCGTTATCTATCAGTTGTACCTGATGGCGTTTACGTTCAATGGCATATAGAGTCATTCGCTGCAATAGTGTTTTTTGCAAGCTATCTTTAGGTAAGTAGTCTTGTACTCCGTCTTTGACCAATTGTCGGCCAATTTCTTCGTCTTGCAAAGAGGTAAGAACAATTATCGGAATCGATGACTCTAAGTCTCTTAACACCTTGGTGGTAGCGTCGATATCAGAATCTGGGAAACTGAGGTCAATTAAAGCGATATCAAAAGTACCACTTTGCAGTGCAGCTACACCATCGGCAAGTGTGTTGTATGTTGATATGTTGCAGTTTGTTGTAAAAGCACTATGACAACATTCTTCGATTAATTCGATATGGTCTGGATTGTCCTCAATTAGCAGTATCTTCATGCTTTAGGTAGTTCGCTGATATCAGCCCAAAAGCGATTCACATCACATATTTTTTGTGCAAATTCAGTGAAATCAAAAGGTTTGACTATGTAGCTATTTGCACCATTTTTGTAACTTTGTTCAATATCTAAAGCGTTTTCAGAGGTGCTCACCATCATCACTGGTATATGTTTAAATGTGACATTCTGTTTAATTAATTGCAGTGCCTCTAAACCATCCATGATCGGCATTTTTATGTCTAACAATATCAAGTTTGGCAACAGGTGTTTTTCAATATTTTGTCGTTGCAGCGTTTCAAGGTGTGCAATAAGTTGCTCGCCATTACTAAAACGGTTTATTGTATTTTCGGGGTTGTAGACTTCTAATGCCTCAACAATCATTTCAGCATGATCGTCATTGTCTTCAGCCACTAATATCTTTAACGGTTTCATCTATCATCCTTTATTGATTTAGTTGGGGAATGCACAACGTAAAGGTGCTACCTTGTCCTTTTGCGGATTTTAGTTCTACCCATCCTTGGTGTTTTTCCATGATAGTTTTTACAATCGCTAGTCCTACGCCACTACCATTACCTACATCGAGTCGTTCGAATATTTTGAAAATTTTATCATGATGTTTCGGGTCAATACCCATGCCGTTGTCCGCTATCTCAATACACAGTAAATCGTCTTTTTGAAAACAGTTTATTTTAATAATAGGAGGTGTGTTTACTACAGCATAATTGATTGCGTTAGAAAATAAGTTTTGAAGGCATTGTACTAACAGTTGTGAATTAACTTGTATCTGTTGGTCGCCATTTGTAATTTCAAAGCTGGCTTTGGAATCTACTATAGATTGATTTAACGATTGTTGGGCTTTTTCGATACAAGTTTTTAATTGGCATGTATCAGTCTTTAATTTTTGCTTAACAATACGAGCTAAATCAAGCAGTTCCCCCAATAATTTTGCCATATGATCTACGTTGATTCTTATACGATCTAATCGATGCTTATTTTTTTCATCAAGTTTGTCACCTGCTGAATCTAGAATTCGATCGGCAAACCCGCCTATGGTGACGAGTGGCGACTTAAGATCATGGGAAACGGTATACACAAACGCCTGCATTTCATCATTACGTGATTCTAGTTTTTTATTGCTGTCCAGTAGAGACTGCCTAAGTAGGCTCGCATCAGTGACATCACGAAATATCGCGGACACCGATGCAACAGTCGAACTACCCATATAGACTGGTGCAAAGGCGATAGACATGACCCGAGTTGTTTGGTGATTTGAACTAAGGTGTACTTCTAACGATTCCGAACTGTGCTGACTAAATATGGTGGAGATCTGCTGTTTAATTGCAGTCAGTGCTTGCGGATGCTGAACAAGTTGGTCGATATTTGCATTTTCCATTGTGTCCTCACTCACCGAAAAGAAGGTTAAAGCTGCGTGATTCCATGAATGTATTTTGCCGTGTGTATCTAAACTGATAATTACATCATTTGAGCCTTGAAAAATAGCTTCAAATTCAGCCTGCACTTTCAAGCGCAAAAATGTAGCGTGGCTGTAAAGGCGGTAAAGCGTCAGTAACACTAGCGCTAATAGTATTAGGCCGACGTTAAACACAACTGATGTGCCATAACGTTGGCGTATTTGTTGGTTCATTTGTTGATGATTTATAGCGGTAATAACGGTTAAAGGTGGTACATGTGATGTGACTGTCATATTGACAAGGTGTTGACTGATATTAAAAACCGTGTTCGTTGCTTTAAATTTTATAGTATGGCTTTTGGCGTTGTCCACTTGGGACGAAACAATAGCTTGAGTATCGTCATGCCAATTACTGGTATCACCATATTCAAATGAAAAAGACTGTTGTTTGTTGGGACTAATTAAGTATTGGCCTTGATTGTTTAACAGAAATAATTCTAAGAATGTATCAGTGTGCTGAGTGAGTTTATCCAGCAGTAATTGCGCATTAAAGTTAATTATTACTAAACCAAAAAATTGTTGTTGGGCATCAAAAACGGGCTGTGCAATACGATAAGTGGGCCAGGGGGGTTGTTCTATTTCTCCGTATTCTCGGTTGAGCGAAATTTCGGATATATACAATTGATCTGCTGGCAGTGACTGTACGTTCTGGAAATAGTCACGTTGATTTTTTTGTTGAAGTTTATCATCTGGTACCACTTCAATTTTATCGCCATGTCTATGGACTCGGACTAATTCTCGACCATTGTTTGCTTTACCTATAAAGCGAATTTGTACAATGTCAGGGGTGTTTTTTACATAGGCCAAAAAAATAGTTTTTAATCGTTTAACCCATAAAGCGTATTCAATGCCCTCAATTGGATCGATATCTTTATGTTGTAGCGCTCGCACTATGCCGTCTACAGGTGGAGTCGCGTAGATAAAGCGCGTATGGCGAATACTGCTAAGTAAGGTTTGTTCTATGGTTGCGCCTTTAAGCTTTGATTGCAACGCTAATGAGGTGTTGGTTTCATTTTCAACTTGCTTGGAAACAACAAGATAACTATACCAAAGGGTGCCTAATCCTAATGTTAAAATAAGCAGACATCCAACAATATAACCTAATTTACTTAAGTGAAATCTATTCATAAAATACTTAGTAATGACAACTATTTAGTACAATCCATGTTTGAAAAAATAGCCAGTTCCCATCACTATAAACTAACATCTCTGTTCTATTAACCCAAACTTAATAAATCTAGCGTAATTTACGGGAAGGTGTCTAGATCGCGGGAAAAGCAATTATCTAAGGTGCAATGACAATCCTAGCTCGAAGGCTTAAAAACGATCCAAAATACAGTTTGCTTCGTATACATTCTTGAGGTTTAGAAACTTTGACAGGACAAGGAGTTGGTATTAGTGATTAATCCTTGTAATTCAGGCGTATTAGTTGCCCTCTTTTGGTAAACTTAATCGGCAGATGGCAACAACGGTGTACTTCAAACGGTACTAAAAACTAACAGGTCAGCAGTATTACAATTAACGACCTATCATTGGACTAGCCTCCCCAGAATGAATTTAGTTTTGCGGTCGGCAGAACGGCTTCATCGGTTCGACTGACAAAATAAGATTTTAATTGGTATATGAAAAATATAATAAAAACAAAAATAAAAAGTTTGATATTTAGTAGAACCCAATATTACCCGTGGATAGTATTGGTTGTTGGTACTCTGTGCTCGGTACTCATGTATTTATCGGGGTTAGCTAAAGAAAGAAATGCCACCTTAGATACCTATCAACACCGAGCAAAAATATTTGCAAAAGATATTGAATCGGAATTTAATCGTTCTTTCTTACAAGTGTCTTCTGTGACAAATCTTTTCGCTTCTTCCAATTGGGTCAATTCCGTAGAGTTTTCTGAGTTTGTAACGCGAGTTTTCCAAGAGTTTCCAGAAGGTAGGCGAATATCCACCATATTTCGAATACCTGAAGATAAAATCAACAACATCATAACTAAATTCAGAGAGGATCCAGCTCCGCGATATAGCGAATTTGATATTTTTGATTATTCGGCTGCAAACCAGTTGTCTCAGGCAACGCCAGTAGATGGGCATTATTCAATTTTGAGTTACACCTATCCTGAGTTTAAAGGCGAAAACTTTATTGGCAGAAATCTAGTACCAAAATCGCCTGTGGGTCCGCTAATCTATCCTGTAATGGAAAATCAACAACCTGTAATTTCGAACTTTGCTAAACCAATACCAGGTATTATTGCCGAGCCATTTATTCTTTATATACATCCCATTTTAACCAAAAAAACACAAGACGTAGACACAGTAAAAACCACTGGTTTAATTGTATCCAGTCAATATATTTCAACTTTGTTTAGGAAAATTATCACTGACACACAAGTCGATAATTTTAGCTTTTTGTTGAAAGATCAACGTAATAAATTCTATCGTTACCCGCAGAATCATTTGCGAGACTCGGTGGGTATCAGTCTTTCCACAATCAGTTTCACTTTTCCTATTCAATTAATAAACAATCGTTTTGAACTCACCATTTCCCCACTTGACCAAAACCTAGAAAATCCAGACAGTTTGTTACTCCCACTTTTTGTTGCCGGGCTTTTACTAACCTTGGCGTTAACCTTTATCACTTATTCGTTATTGTCGATTCATAGCAATTTGACTAAAGAGGTGACTCGTAAAACGTTTGAATTGGTCAAACAAAAAAATCAGTTGATAAGTAAAAACAAACAGCTAGCTAAAGCAGTGCAAGAAGCGAAGGTATCTGAAAACGCTAAATCTGAATTTTTGGCAAATATGAGTCATGAGATACGCACTCCCTTAAATGGAGTGATTGGTTTAGCCGGATTATTAAAACAAACTAAGTTGGATAACCAGCAGCGGGAATATTTAGGAAAACTAACCTTTTCTGGTAAACATCTGTTAACGGTAATCAACGATATTCTAAATTTCTCCAAGATTGACTCTGGCAATATCACCTTAGAGCAAAAAGCGTTTTCTATTTATAGTGTGATAGATAATCTTAAAGTGTCTTTTGATGAACAAGCTAAAGCTAGTGGGATTAGCTTTAATATCAGGGTTGACGGTGAGTTTTATCCGGATTTAATGGGTGACGTTTTTCGAATCAATCAAGTATTAATTAATCTATGCGGTAACGCCTTCAAGTTTACAGAATCGGGTGAGGTAGAAGTTGTTATTTCAATGGTAAAGGAAGGAGGTTCCGAACGAGAAGTTGAGGTGCAGTTTAAAGTAACTGATACTGGTGTGGGCATGGAAGACACTGATCTCAAAAATTTATTTAGCAAATTTAGCCAAGCCGATACTTCTACTACCCGTAAATATGGAGGCACAGGTTTAGGTCTGGCCATCAGTCAAAAGCTTTGTCATACCATGGGTGGTGATATTAAGGTGACCAGTCGTAAAGATGTGGGCAGTACTTTTACTGCTTCCATGCATTTGCGCTTGAATAAAAATGTACTGACGACTATTGGCAAACAAGATTATATCCCAGGTAATGTTGATATTCTTATTGTTGATGACAATCCTATTGCCTTAGAAGTGCTGTCTGATTTTTTCATTAAAATTGGAGTAAGGCCTATTGCTGTGCTCACTGCTGAGGAAGGGTTACTAGCCTTACAAAATAAAAACTATGATATAAAAGTTCTAGTGACAGACTGGACTATGCCAATTATGGACGGCGCTAGTTTTCTAAAAGCAGTAAAAAAGCTAGAGTTACTCGCACCACCTAAAATTATCATTATTTCGGCATACGAAACCTCAATAATTGAAAACTCCAAAGCACAGCTAAATGTAGATTATGTATTGAGTAAACCTTGCCCCTCTGACAAATTGTACGAGACTATCCAGTTATGTATTCAACAACCACAGGTGTTAAAACCGGCTGTCCAGCAAGATGTCAATTTAACAAATGTGCAGGTGTTGGTCGTTGAAGATAATGAAATCAATCAAGTGGTTATCAGTCATTTACTGGAAGAAAAAGGGGCTAAGGTCACTATTGCACACCATGGTAAAGAAGCCGTTGATTTACTAAATCAACCCAATGACTTCCACATCATATTGATGGACATTCATATGCCTGAAATGGACGGAATACAGGCAACCAAAATTATTCGGGCTCACGATAATCCAAAAATTTCACAACTTCCTATCATTGCTTTATCAGCCAACGTACTTGAAAAAGATGTAACCAGTTACTTAGCAGTTGGAATGAACGCCCATAGTGGCAAACCAGTCGATATTGACGCTTTGTTGGCAACTATGGCGCCCTTTATTGATTAGTTGTGGCTTCAGCCTCTTTTTCAGAAAGGGGCGCGGCGAAGGTTTTTTCACTTATAGCGAGCAATTCTTGCAGTGCATCTTTCATATGTTGCGCTAACTCGTGTATATCTGGCATCAATTTTTGACAAGAAATTAAACCAAAGTCGAGCCAACCGTTGTAACTCTGCAAAGTGATGTTCAATCCCATTCCATGATACGGAATGGAAACTGGGTAGGTACTAATTTGTTTCGCACCTGCAAAATATAGCGTTATGTTTGGACCAGGCACATTGGATATTAGAACGTTAGCAAAAGGTGGTACAGCATTGACAACTCGTGTTCTTGTCAGTGTTGAAGCGAGACTGCTCATTAACCAAGGCGCACCAATTGATGGGAAATCCGTTGGCATGATAGCCTTTACATCAGACATCAGTGACTTAGTATGATTTGATGAGGCTTTGATTGCCTGAAGCCTCTCAAGCGGATCTTCAATATTAGTGGCTAGGCTCATACGCGCTATCGAAACTTGGTTACTCAACTCGGTATTGCCTTCGGGTCTGACACTGACCGGAATTGCGGCTAATAAAGGTTCAATTGGAACAAAAACCTCGTCCGCAAAATAACGCAACATGCCTTCTCCCGAAATAGACATAACGACATCGTTTAAGCTAACACCGTTGAGTTTAGCGACTTTCTTAACGTCGGCGTAAGGAATGGAAAAACGCGCGAAACTACGTTGATTGGTAATAGTTGCATTAAGTGGGGTTTTTGGAGCAAACCAGTTTAAACGTTCACTGCTATCTCCATCTGGGGCTTTTGCAGGTTTCAACATATCAAAAGCTTTAAGAGTTAGCTTAGGTAGATTTTTGGTTAACTTGATAGATTGACTAACATTGTGCATAACTCCTGACGCAGTGAGCTCGGCAATGCCATAGTGGTCGCCGCGAATCGATTCTCTGCGGCGTTTGCGTTTATTCGCGGCACGAGGTACCGCTGACACGTCCATTATGGCTTCCATTAACACTTGGCCTCCCATACCATCGAGTGCGGCATGGTGCATTTTGGAATAGAGACCCACATAACGAGTGCCCTTAGGTAATTCTTCAGGCACGGGCAAACCATCAAGAATATGCATTTCCCACAAAGGTCGACTGCGATCTAAGAGGCTAGAGTGTAATCGAGCCACTAGTTTATCCACGTTAACCCGTGTTGCTGGTGGCGGAACTATCACGTGACGAATGTGGTAATCAATATCAATAGACTCATCCATCACCCAAATTGGATTGGCGATATCAAATGGCATATTGATTAGTTTTCGTTGAAAAATAGGGGCCATGTGCATTCTGTTTTGAATATGATTACGCACATCATCCATAAAATCACCCGTATACTCTGGAGGTAATTCCATAATGCTTAGGCCGCCAATATGCATCGGGGTTTCTGGTGATTCCAAGTGTAAAAAGGCTGCATCTAAGCCGCTGAGGTGATCCATTGCATTTCCTTAAAGAAGTTAAAAACTCGATTATCGCAACTTAACTTCACCATAACCTATTTTTGTCTGGCTGCATAAAAGATAATTTTATACAGAGGTTAATTATTTTTATCTGGGTAATATTGATTTTTAATTTTATCTGGGTATTATTGTCCGGTAAGTTATGTAATTAGGTTGTGTAAAGAATAGGAAAATGCAATGAACAATCAATATTTGGCTATTTATGATAAAGCGGTGGTGGCTCGAGGTACCCTTGAAGAAATTGTAAAACAAGTAAAAATAGTGGGTAACAATCTCGAACCCATAGTGTTCGAAGAAAAAAGCTGTAAGAGAATCGACTTCAGTTGGCATGGTGACGCTCAAACTGTGCTCGCCAATATGACTACTGACAATTCCACTAGCCAAAAGCGTGGACGCCCAAAGCTGGGTGTTAAGGCTAAAGAAGTCACTTTATTGCCGCGTCACTGGGAATGGCTATCTACTCAAAAAGGAGGGGCTTCGGCGGCGATACGGCGCTTGGTTGATGAGGCCCAAAAGAATCCATCAACTGAAGACTTAATCTGTGCTAAACAACAGCAATTGGATAAGTTTACTCTGGCCTTTTTAGGGGATGAACCGGGTTTTGAAGAAGCAAGTAGAGCGTTATATCGCAATAGTAAGGTGAGCTTTGAGGCGGCGATTGAATCTTGGCCGGCTGACATTAAAGATTTTGTCATGGCTAAATTTATGGAAATATCAGATTTACACAGTGGTGTGACTTCCTCATGACAGCTGCCTCCGAAACTAATGCGTATTTGAGTGCGCCTTTACCTTTAGTGTTTTTGAAAACGGCTGCACCTATTATTCTCATTATGTTGGTTAATGGTTCGTTTTCGCTGGTGGATGCCTACTTTCTTGGGGTGTTTGTGGGGGCAGATGCATTAACCGCGGTCACCTCAATGTTCCCTGCATTTATTATGATTGTTGCTATGTCTACTTTAGTCTCAAACGGCTTCGCTAGTTTGATGGCTAGGCAACTAGGGGCAGGCGATCGCTCTGAATCGGTGCAAACCTTTTCGCAGGCAATTACTTTGTCTTTAGTGGTGTGTTTGTTATTGATCGTGATGTTTGTGCTGGGAGGACACGCATTAGTGGCGTCGGTCAGTAATGGTTCAAGCCTGATTGCGCAAATGAGCTACAGCTATATTTCCATTTTGGTGTTTTTTTCTCCTTTGGTTTTTATATTGGCAATAAATAGCGACAGCCTACGTTGTGAAGGTAACGTGTCTTTCATGGCGTTTATTTCTCTTTTATCGGTAGTTCTAAACGGGATTTTTAACTATCTGCTGATTGTGAATTTAAATTGGGGAGTGCAAGGCTCGGCATACGGCACAGTATTGGCGCAAGGCAGTTCGTTGTTGATTATTTTTGTGTATCGTAAATACAGCAACAGTGATCTTGGGCTTCAGGTACTACGTTTTTCTAAATCGCGGAGGCACTGGTTAAGCTTTTTGTCATTGGGGGCGCCCTCGAGTTTAAACTATATTGGTCTCGCTTTGTCCTCAGGTGCCATCTTGTATAACTTACAAACTTGGGACGCCGCAAATTACAACACTACTGTTGGCGCTTATGGCATTGTCACTCGATTGATGACCTTTATCTATTTGCCGTTGTTAGGTTTGAGTATGGCGTTTCAGGCTATTGTGGGTAACAACTTTGGAGCCAACGCATTAGGTCGAGTCAACGAGAGCATTAAAATTGCTTTGGGTAGTTCTTTTATATACTGCATTACATTTCAGCTTATTGCCTTTGTGTTTAAGGAAGAATTAGGTGCATTGTTTGTGAGTGACCAAAGGGTCATTAACGAAGTAGAGCGCATTTTACCTTTTATAACGCTAGCGCTTTTTGTGGTTGGCCCGCAGATGATGGTAGGTATGTTTTTTCAAGCTATAGGTGATGCTAAGCGTGCGGGAGTTTTGGGTATTATGAAAACTTACGCGTTTTCTTTGCCATTGATTTTTATACTGCCGTTTTTCTTTGCCGAATGGGGAATTTGGTATGCCGCAGCAAGTACAGAATTTCTGGCCTTGTTATTAACCGTCTTAGTGTTAAGTCTCAGAAGCAAAAGCCACAATACTTGGTTGGGGTTGTTTTTCAAAGAAAGCCAACCGATTAATCTAAACCACTAAGCCTTATATTTATTGATGCACATTCTGTATGATTTGTTGAAAATATTATAACGCTTAAAATAAAAAGGGCGAAAAATGCCTACAGTAGGTTCCAATAAACCCAATGTATTAGTGGTTGATGACAGAGTTGACGTTCGCATTAGTGCGCGCTTCGTTCTTGAGGATAACCATTATCAAGTCACAGAAGCAGAAAGTCCTGCTATGGCAAAAGAGTTAATCAAACAACAGCAGATTGACTTAGTGCTACTCGATATGAATTATTCTCGCGATACTACATCGGGAGAGGAAGGGTTGGAGTTGTTGGCGTGGCTTAATAAGGCTGACTTGGGAATTCCTGCCGTCGCGATGACCGCTTGGTCTAATGTTGAGCTTGCGGTCAAAGCAATGCAATTGGGGGCGGGAGACTTTCTCGAAAAGCCTTGGAAAAACCAAAGGTTGTTACAAGTGGTCGCACAACAAATCAAAGTAAGTGGCCTCAAAAAACAAAATCAAAAGCTGCAACAACGACTTGATAATACCGAAATAGAAAAGGGTGATTACCAGTGGCGCTCTCCTTGTATGCATGAATTGATGCAACAAATTAGTAGTGTCGCGAGCGCCAATGTGGCGATATTGCTTACTGGTGATAACGGTACCGGAAAAAGCCAGTTGGCCAGTTATATTCATCAACAATCTCAGGTGAGTAATGGGCCTTTTATTGCGGTAAACATGGGGGCTATTTCAGAGACACTATTTGAAAGTGAAATGTTCGGGCATACCAAAGGAGCGTTTACTGATGCGAAGTCTAACCGCATTGGTCGTTTCGAGTTAGCCAAAAATGGCACATTATTTCTAGATGAAATTGCCAATATTCCTCTGACCCAACAGTCAAAGTTACTCAGGGTATTGGAAACCGGTGAATATGAAGTGTTAGGTGCCAGTCAAACTCAGTTCACGTCAATTCGTTTGATTAGTGCGACCAACGGCAATTTTAAAGAGTTAATAGACAACGAGTTATTTCGTGAAGATTTATTCTATCGAATCAACACTATTGAATTTAGGGTGCCATCACTTAAAGAGCGAACGTTAGATATTGCGCCTTTGTCTGAATATTTCATAAAGCTGTACTGTAAAAAGTACGCTAAACCCAATATCACACTTAGCGACGACGCTAAGGCCGCGCTACAGGATTACCACTGGCCCGGAAATATACGTGAGCTCAGTCATTTGATGGAGCGTGCGGTATTGTTATGTCGAAATGAGCGGTTGACTGTAAGAGATCTCAATCTTAAACCGAGTCAAGAAGAGGCATCAGCAGATAGCCAATTACCTATGATGACCTTAGAAGACGCCGAAAAACAACTTATTTCCCAAGCACTAAACCTTGAAGATCAACATGTGCCTAAGGCCGCGAAGTTGCTGGGTTTAACAAAATCGTCACTGTACCGAAGATTGGAAAAATATGCCGATCTTCAAAAGTAAAAGTTTAAGTGCCTATATACTCTGGGTTTCGGGCTGTTTTTCAATACTGTTTATATTGGCACTTGCGTGGATTTTAGTTGCTGCAGATTGGCAGGCGTGGAATATCGGTTTGTCCTTAGTTGTTGCCTGTTTGTTTTTTTTGGTGGTGGTAATACGTTTTAAGAATAGAGTGATGTCGTCTTTTGAACGTGCCTTATTGCATATCGAAGCGGTAAAAGTCGAAGACTATAATCAGTATGCTAAATCCGAATTTAACGAAGGTGTCACCGCGCAATTACACAATGAGTTAACGCTACTAAGCGAACAAATGCAGACTCACAAATCACAGTATGATCAACATGCGTTACTCTTGTATCAATTGATTGACCAACTTGATACACCTATGTTGGTGTTTAATCAAAAACAGAAACTGTCCTATGCCAATGCTGCGTTTTCGAGCCTATTTGGTCAGCCTTGGCAAATGTATCGTCTTGCTTCCCCTAAATTATTGGGCTTAACCTACACCGATAAAGGTTGGCGTTTGGCGGGTAAAGAACAGCAATGGCATGTGAGTCAAAGTGAGTTTATCGACAGCGGTGAACGTCATCAATTATTGGTATTTAGTAATATCGATTCTGCAATTCGCGCCAGCCAATTGAACGCATGGCAGCAAATTATTCGTGTTATGGGGCACGAAATTCGTAACTCTCTTACCCCAGTGTCGTCCTTAGCAGAAAGTCTAGGCAGTAAATCTAATTCACCTCGAGAGAAACAAGCTTTGGATGTAATTGCTGAGCGCTGCCACCATTTGCAAGACTTTGTGAGTCGTTACTCCTCGTTATCACAAAATCTCAATTTGGACTTACAGACCATTAACCTCGCTACCTTTGCTGAGCGTCTGCAAGGCTTGTTTTCGAAGCAAGATGTGACATTTGTATCTAAACCGCAATGGTTGTGGGCCGATCCTACTTTTATCGAACAGGTTTTTATTAACTTGCTTAAAAACGCGTTTGAAGCTGAAGCCACAAAAGTTACGATTAAAATAACCGAGAAAAACCAATACTCAATAATCAAAATTACTGATAACGGTCACGGTTTGGCCAACACAGACAATCTATTTGTCCCTTTGTTTACCACTAAACAGCAAGGGCAGGGTATCGGCCTGACTTTTTGCCGCAATATTATTGAACAACATGGTGGCAGCATAGAAATTAAAAATAATCCCTCGTCACAAAAAGGGATGACTGTCAGTATTCTCTTGCCAGTTGAGGTCAAACCAAAGCAATCCCCTATAGATTCAGCGAAGGCTTAACTAAGTTGATTTTAGGGACAAGGTCAGAGTCATTTTCAGAGCCATTTCGGAAATATGACTCATTCAGTTGCGTTTAGTGGTTGTTAATTTGAGTGTCCGCTAGATTAATGCATCGAACAAAAAATAGACATTTATTGAAGGGCAGGTACAGTAGTTAAGTTATAGTGATATCAAGCGTTACTTTGATAACTCCTACTCTACAATCAAGGACAGACCATGAAAACATTTTCTTGTTGTATTAAAACCAACCCATTCGCCTGTGGGGCCTTGTTAATTGCCTTATTCACGAATTTTTCGTTACTTGCCAATACCAAAGTATTACATATTGGCCGATTACTGGCAGAGCCAGGTCAAGCGACTAAATCTGAACAAACTGTAGTATTAAAAGATGACCTGATAACTCATATTGTGGATGGCTATCAAGACCCCGCAACCTACGGTCCAGATAGTGAATTGATTGATCTCAAAGAACGTTTTGTGATGCCTGGGTTAATGGATATGCATGTTCATTTGCAATTTGAATTGGGTCCAAAGAACGACAGTGACACCCTGAAGGTGTCTGATCAATTGGTACAGATGCGTTCAATCATGTTTGCGATGCGAACCTTAAAGGCGGGTTTTACCACCGTTAGAGATGTGGGCTCTATTCCTCAAGAAATGTATGCTTTGCGTGACGCAGTTAATAATGGCTGGATAGACGGGCCACGTATTATTGCCGCCGGTGGTGTAGGCATAACCGGTGGCCACGCTGATATTAGCGGAGTAAAGCCAGAATTAATGGAGTTTTATACCGGTTCAAGCATATGTGATGGACCTTTTGATTGTCGCCGTGCCGCTCGTCATGCCATTAAGTATGGTGCGGATCTAATCAAGATCACCTCAACTGGTGGCGTGTTGACTGATCGTGCTACAGGTACAGGGCAGCAAATGGAAATGGACGAACTAAAAGAAGTGGTTCTGGCTGCTAAACGTATGGGTCGCAAAGTGGCTAGCCATGCCCACCAAGAAGACGGCATCATTGCTGCACTTGAAGCGGGAGTAGACAGTATCGAACACGGTAGTTATGCGGGTGAAGCCGCGATTAAACTATTTAAGAAAACCGGCGCTTACTTAGTTCCCACTTTGCTTGCAGGACATACAGTGTTAGAAATGGCCGAAAACTCGGATTTTATGAGTGACGCTATAAAAGATAAAGCCCGAACTGTTGGCAAAGAAATGCAAGGTAATGTGGAGCGTGCCTACAAGGCGGGTGTCAAAATCGCTTTTGGCACTGATAGCGGTGTATCAAAGCATGGCATTAATGCTTATGAAGCCGTACTTATGGTTAAAGCGGGTATGAGCAATATGGATGTGATTAAATCAGCCACGGTCAATAGTGCTGATTTATTAGGTATGACCGAACAAATTGGTACCTTAGCGGTTGGTAAACAAGCTGACATTATTGCCACAGACGGTTCGCCTCTGGAAGACATTCAACAATTACTGGATGTAGATTTTGTGATGAAAGGTGGAAAAATCTTTGTTCACAAGTGAATGGCAACGAGTCACTTTTTAGATCTGCAATACGTACTCTGACCTCCTGTATCTTGAACTTTGAGTTTTAGATACAGGGCACATATAAGACGAGCTACTCAGATATTTACCTGCAACGCATATAATCTCCTATCTCCTATCTCCTATCTCCTATTTTCGATTTCGGACTCGTTCGGTCCGGTATCGGACCCATTCCTTATTTTTTTAGAATTGGATTTCTATAAACTACTGAAAAGTATGGGTTTTATAGTTTGGCATAACTCTTGATATGACAGGGATATTGAAGTTAAAAATACTGAGTGTGAATAAAAATGGACGTAGTTAAAACGAAAAAGTCATCTCCCTTTAAAGCGACCAAAGGTAACTTATTGATAGGGTTAACTGCGGTGATTGGTGTGTTGATTTATTTTGTAATCAGCAACAACTCAGCTGTGTCTGTGGATAGAGAAAACCTCATCATTGAGTCTGTTGTGCAAGGAGACTTAGAAGTCATTATAGAAGGTTACGGCACCTTGACTTCAGACAAACAACAACTGATTACCTCTTTCTCAGCCGCCACAGTGAAAGAAATAGTATTAAAGCCCGGTGCTCAAGTGAGTGCCAACAGTGTAATAGTGCGCTTAGAAAACCCAGAGCTTGCATTAGAAGTTGAAAACGCGGCGCAGGAGTTAATTCAAGTAAAGGCAAACCTGCGCCAATTAAAGCTCAACAATCAACGAGAAATTCTTAACGAATCAGCCAATTTAGCTGAAATTACCGCGCGCTTTGATACCGCTTCGCTTAAGCGTGTTGCCGAAGAAAAATTAGTAAAACAGGGCATAGTGTCTCAGCTAACGTTTCAGCAGTCTGCCTTAGACGAAAAACAACTTAAACAACGAATTGCGATTTTAAAACAACGTATCGAGCAGCTGAAATTGGTTCACGATGAATCAGTCAATATTCAGCTTGAACGGGTAAAGCAACAGCAAGGCCGTTTAAGTATCGCCCAGTCTCGTTTAGATAAATTAACGGTAAGAGCGGGATTTGATGGGGTGTTACAACGTTTATCAGTGGAGCTTGGGCAAAGCTTAGCGGCTGGGCAAGAAGTTGCTTTGATTGGTAGCGTCACAGATTTGATTGCACTAATACGTGTGCCCCAAAGCCAAGCTCAGTTAATTACAGTAGGCAAAGCAGCAGTCATCGATACCCGTCGCGACAAAATTGAAGGTGTGGTCAGTCGTATCGACCCGATCGTTGACAACAATACAGTCGAAATCGAAATTGCCTTACCCGCTACCTTGCCCGCTAGCGCTAGGCCACAACTTAGTGTGGATGGGGTTATTATTGCCGACACTTTGCAAAATGTGGTTTACATCAAACGCCCAGCAGGTGCGAAATCAGACAGCAAAACTTCTTTATACCGACTCAATAATCAAGACAACGCCTCGTCGCAAGACATACGATTTGGGGTGCAGGCAGGGCAGTTTATGCAGATCTTGTCAGGGGCTTCAGTCGGTGAACAGTTCATTATTTCAGACTTGTCGAATCTCCAAGGGGCCAGTCAAACCATTAGCATTAATTAAAAAATATTTAACGTTAAAAGTTAAACGCATTAAAAATTAATAACTTACATACAATGAAAGGACAGTAATTATGAGCGATATTAAAATTCAAATGAAAGGCATTTCTAAAATTTTTGAAACAGATGAACTTGAAACCCATGCTTTAAAAAACATCGATATCACTATTAATTCTGGTGATTATGTATCGATTTCAGGCCCTTCGGGTTGTGGTAAGTCCACCTTATTGTCCATCTTAGGCTTGTTGGATATGCCATCAGGCGGCGAATATTACATTGAAGGCACTAACGTAACCGATCTGTCACTTGATCAAGCTGCAGAAATTAGAAATAGCAAAATAGGCTTTATCTTTCAGTCATTTAACTTGATAGATGAGTTGTCAGTATTCGATAACGTAGCGTTGCCACTACGCTATAAAAATAAGGTTCCCAGTGATAAAGATATTGCAGACAGAGTACATGAATGTCTTGAACTAGTGGGCATGAGCCACCGCACAAGTCACAAACCCAATCAACTCTCTGGTGGACAACAACAACGTATCGCTATTGCCAGAGCACTTGTTGCTAACCCTGCGATTTTGCTAGTAGACGAGCCAACGGGTAACTTAGACTCTAAAAGTGGCGATCAAGTCATGGATGTCCTACAAAAGCTTAACGACTGTGGCACTACTATTTGTATGGTGACCCATGATCCGCGTTATGCAGATATGGCCAATATCCAACTTAAATTATTAGACGGCTCAATTTTGACTACACCTGAGTTACAGGAGGCCGTATGAGCCAGTTCATTTACCAGCTAAAACAAGCATGGGTAAGCCTCAAGAAAAAAGTCGGCTTTGTGGCCACAGTAGTAACAACTATGGGGACAACATTAGGCGCATTGCTTTGTGTTTTAACCTTAGGGTACTTATTAATCATTGAGCCTTTGCCTTATCCTGAACAAGACAAGCTCTATAAAGTGATACACGCCATTGGTGACAAAACAGGTGAGACCAATGCGCAATCTTTTACCTATCCTGGCATTATCCATCTTTACAAGAATCAAGATGTGTTTGAAAAGGTAGCATTAATTCAATACGGACAAGATGTACTCACTTCTTTACCTACACAACCCACCTTAAATACCGCCTATGCGACTCCCGAATGGTTTGAACTTTTAGGGGCTAACATGCAGATGGGTCGCACTTTTGAAACTTCAGAAGGGTTAGATACTTTCACTCCTGTTGCAGTGATAAGTTATAAAACTTGGCAACAAGAGTTTGCCTCTGCAGCAGATATGTTAGACAAAAAAGTCTCCTTTAGTGGTGTTAGCTTTCGAGTGATAGGTGTATTGGGTGAAGATTTTATTGAGCCGCAAATTAAAGGTGCCGGTCGTGATGTAGGCATGTGGTTTCCATGGGACTACAACCTAGATGTTCGCATGAAGGAGCGTTGGGGCAACATTAGCGGCGCGTTGACTTTTGTGGGTAAGTTAAAAGACACAGTAACGGCTTCACAGGCAGAGCAGACCCTTACACCACTAGTCAACGATGCTTGGGTAGAAAATGTAGCGTCAATTCCGTTTTTTAATGGATGGTCAGTTCGTGTCGAACTAGAGTCATTCCAAACCGCTATTGTGGGAGACAGTCAAAATACTGTGTATAAATTGCTAGCAGGGGTGATTGGTTTAGTCTTAATTGCTTTTGCCAACATCGCCAATCTGTTTATGTCACGCACCGCCGAGCAGCAAAGACACTTGGCCATTTACGCCGCACTTGGTGCTAAGAAGTCGCATCTATTTCGAGGGCTTTTGGCAGAATCAGGGCTGTTGATGGGGCTGTCTCTGTTACTGGCATTAGTCGTCGCATCCTTAGGTTTTTCGTTGTTGCAATCGAATCTAGCGTCTCAGTTACCGCGCATTAGCGAACTTGGCGTCAGTCATATTACGCTTTTAGCTTCGGTACTTTTAGCTGTTTTCTTCGCTCTGCTGTTTGCGTTTTTAAGCAGTAATATGATCAATTATCGTGCATTAAATTCTATGCTTCAATCTAGTGGTAAGGGCACGGGAATACAGGTTTCTAAGCGTTTTAGACAAGGACTAATAGTCAGTCAGGTCGCCATCGCAACTTTGCTGGTTTTTGCGAATATCACCCTGTTCAAAGAGGCTATGGATTCCATCAACCTAGAGCCCGGTTATAGTGTAGACAACATGCAGCAAATGAGCCTCTCAGTTTCCGCGCCAGAATTTCCCCCTGAAGAGGAAGTCGCGGCAGTGATGACTGAGCTTAAACAAAAACTGTTGCAGATGCCTGAGGTAGAGAGCCTTTCGCAATCAAGCTCGGTTTTGAACGGTTTTGGTTTATGGGCGTTGACAGCCATAGCTTCAGGTGAAAATTTTACGCCAGAAAGTAAGAGGGTGAGTCACAATTATTTTACGCTATTTGGCCAAGAGTTACTTGAAGGCGACTATTTCAGCGAAGCTGACATCAAAGATGGCAATCTAGCGATGATAGTGAATGATGTGTTCGCACAACGCCTTAACCCAACTGGCAGCGCATTGGGTATGCAGATTTCAGGTGGTGGACCGGACAATATTTTCACTATAGTTGGCGTAGTAAAAGGGGTGATTATGCCCGCGCAAACTGAGATGCCAATGCGTGTCTACACACCGTCGAATTCAGGGACGTCACAAATCACCTTAAAATTAAAGCAAGGACAAACCGTCAATCGAGAACAAGTGGCAACTGCCATTGGTGAGGTAAGTAACTTGTATGCACTGTTTAGTTTGGATACTTTAGAAGGCGAAAAGAAGCGTCGCCTGTTTACGCAATACACCACCGCCATCACCACCTCAGTACTTGCCATCATCACCTTGTTTCTGGCGAGTGTCGGTCTGTACGGTATTTTAAGTTATGGTACCCAAATGCGTAGGTTTGAACTGGGCACCCGTATGGCTATTGGGGCCAAACGTAAAGATTTAGTGAATCTAATTGTTAAAGATAATGCCTGGGTCATTGTGCTCGGAGTGGCCTTTAGCATAGTGATATTGCTAGGTGTGTATTTAGCTTACAACGAAGTACTGTCAGCTTATATGAGTGCAGATTTGTTACCTATGTTTGTGTCTACCGTGTTATCTATCACTGTCTTGTCGATATTTGCATGTTATTGGCCTTTACGTCAGTACATTAATCATCCCGCTATACGTTCATTGCGTGGCAGTGATTAAGGGCATAGAGATGAGTCAATCCCTATATTTACTGAAACAAGCCTGGGCTAGTTTAAAAACTACCCCCGGGTTTGTGACAGCGGTCGTGACGACTATTAGCGTGACTTTTGGGGCGTTATTGTGTGTGTTGACTTTAGCGTATTTGTTATTGGTGTCGCCTCTTTCTTACCCTGAAAGTGATAATTTATACACAGTTGAGCATAACCTTGTTGATAACAATGCTGGCATCGACGGCACAGCATTTACTTATCCTAACTTGATGCAACTGTATGCTAAGCAAACTGCTTTTAGTGATTTAGCATTGATGTACTACGATGCCGATGTACTGATTTCGCAGCCTTCTCATCCTACTCTGTCTATTTCATTTGTGACGCCTGAGTGGTTTTTATTATTAGGTGCAGAAATGGCATTAGGTCGAAGTTTTACAGCGACTGAAGCGCTGAATAGTTACAACCTTGTGGCCATATTGAGCTACCAAACGTGGAAAAATGATTTTTCACTGGACTCAGATATTTTGTCTAAGAAGGTGCAATTCGGCGACGTAAGCTATCGAGTTGTAGGAGTGCTGGACGAAAAATTTGTTGAGCCCCAAATCTATGGGGTGGGTTACAAATCCCAAGTGTTTTTACCTTGGGATTATAATTCCATTAGCGCCAGCGAACGTAAAAAGTGGGGTAATGATGACAGTGGTTTGATGACGTTAGGCAGATTAAAACCCGGTAATTCAATAGCGCAAACAGAACAACAACTCACTAGTTTGGTGAGCGATAACTGGCAACAGCAGGTGGCTGGACATCAGTTTTTTAATGGTTGGAGTATTGGTATTAAACTGCACACATTGAAATCCGTCATTTTAGCAAATAGCCAACAAACGGTATATTTGCTGATTGCTGCGGTCATTGGGTTAGTACTAATAGCCACGACTAATATTGCTAACTTGTTTATGTCGCGCACTGTCGAGCGCAGCCGTCAAATTGCTATTCGTGCTGCTATTGGCGCGTCCCGTCGTCAGGTTTTTCATATGTTGTTGGCTGAAGCTGCGTTACTAGTAGGAGTAGCGACCGTTATCGCCATGTATATTGCCTCGTTAGGATTTAAAGGCATGCAGATGTTTCTAAATCAGTATTTACCAAGAATTGACGAGTTGTCGTTGCATTTCAATACTATTGTTTACGCATTGATATTGATTGTGGGGTTTGCATGGTTTTTTGCTTATATCTGCATGAGAATGATTGATTTTCAAAGTTTGAATCAATCCATGCAAACTGGCGGTAAAGGTATCGGCAAACAAGTGTCTAAAAAAGTTCGCCAGGGCTTAGTGTTTGCGCAAATATCCATAGTAACCTTGTTAGTCTTCATCAATATCGTGTTGTTCAGTGAGGCAATGACTACAATCAACCGCCCTTCTGGCTTTGCTACCAAGAATATTTCTTTCCTAGTGCTTTCGTTGCCAAGGGTTGATGAGTCTGAACGCGATGGCTTAGTGGCAAATATGGCTGAAGTTCGCGATAAATTAGCAGCGCTACCTCAGGTAGATAACGTCAGTCAGTCTATGGCACCTATGCCGTTTTTTTCTCTGGCCTTGAGCCGGCTTGGTGGCGATGAGCGCTATTCAATACGAGCCAAAGACGTGGACCACAGCTATTTTCAATTGATAGAACAACCTTTGCTTGCAGGGAATTATTTTAGTGAAGCAGATATCAAAGATAGCAATAACGTGATGATAGTTAATGATGTGTTTGCTAAAGAATTAGCGCCAAACGGCAACGCACTGGGTTTGACCTTTGATAATGGTGCAAAAATAGTGGGGGTAGTTAAAGGTATACTTATTCCTGGAGATACAACAATCGAACCACGTTTTTATTTCCCAGCATCACCCACCAGAAACATGTTCTTAATTAACACCCAAGAAGGCCAAAGTGTCACTCGCGAGCAGGTAGTGCAGGTGTTATCACAAGTGTCGAAAGAGCTAAAACTTTTCAGTTTGTCTACTTTAGAAGGCCGTCGTGTTGAGCGTTTATTTTCACAATACACTACAGCCGTTACCAGCGGAGCTTTAGCTATTTTAACATTTTTGTTAGCGGGTATTGGACTCTATGGGATATTGAGTTACAGCACCCAAATGCGCCGTTTTGAAATAGGTACAAGGTTAGCGATAGGTGCCAAACGCAGTGATGTGATTAAACTCATTATTAAAGACAATAGCTCGATGATCTTGCTGGGAATGTTAAGCGGTGTATTAGTATTGTTGGCGTTGTATTTAGGTTTTAACCAAGTATTAACTGTCTATCTAAGTGAAAATTTAATACTCGCATTTGTACTGACAGTCACACCTATTTTGTTCTTGTCGATTTTTGCTTGTTATTGGCCGTTACGAAGATTCATTAATCAACCGGCGGTTAATTCCCTTCGAGGCAGTGATTAGCAGAAAATTTTAGATATTAGCAAAGACGTTTTTTAGAAAATCTATAAGAAATAATTGGTCATACCAATTATTTCTTATACTAATGCGTTATTTATTTATGCATTTATGAAGTGTTAAGTTTCAGTTTAGTGGTTAGTATAGAGGGACTGCGCGTCCTAACATCATGTTTTGCTTGGTTCGATTAGCCCTGCATCTTTGGACTATGCATCATCGTTTGACGTATAATGTGAAATGGTTAAGCAAGCATTATTAATTAAAATAAACATTGGAATTTTATGAAAACACTATCTGATATTGGCTTGATCGGCCTTGCTGTAATGGGTGAAAACCTTATTTTAAACATGGCAAGTAAAGGCTATACCGTCACGGCATACAATCGCTCAACCGATAAAGTCGAAAACTTTATTAACGGTCGCGCAAAAGGCGAAAGTATTCGTGGTGCTTATTCAGTAGAAGAGTTGGTTCAATCCCTAGCCACACCCCGTAAAATCATGATTATGGTGAAGTCAGGCGCCCCTGTGGACGCCACTATTGAACAACTTTTACCTTTGTTAGACAAAGGCGACATCATCATCGATGGTGGTAATACCCATTTCCCAGATACTATCCGCCGTGAAAAATACTGCGCTGAAAAAGGTATCAACTTTGTGGGTGCAGGTGTGTCTGGTGGTGAAGAGGGTGCCCTTAAAGGTCCTTCAATCATGCCCGGTGGTTCGGCTGAAGCATGGCAGGCAGTGAAGCCTATTTTTCAAGACATCTCAGCTAAAGTTGACGATGGTTCACCCTGTTGTGATTATGTAGGTGAAAACGGTGCCGGTCACTTTGTCAAAATGGTACATAACGGTATCGAATACGGTGATATGCAGCTATTGTGTGAAGCTTACCAAATCATGAAAGAAGTGCTGGGTATGTCTGCAGATGAAATGCATGAAGTATTCAAAGAATGGAACACCACTGAGTTAGATAGTTATTTAGTAGAAATCACCCGCGATATTTTGGCTTATAAAGATGAAGATGGTGGACCGCTAGTTGAAAAAATTCTCGATACTGCAGGCCAAAAAGGCACTGGAAAATGGACAGGTATTGTCGCGCTAGATTTAGGGGTACCTTTAACCCTAATTGCTGAATCGGTATTTGCACGTTGTATCTCTGCACTTAAAGAAGAGCGGGTTGAAGCGTCTAAAGTGATGACTGGTCCAGCAAAAACATTCGATGGTGATAAAGCTGCATTTATTGAAGATTTACGCCAAGCAGTGCTGGCAGCTAAAATTGTTTCTTACGCGCAGGGTTACACTTTAATGCGTGAAGCGGCTAAAGAGTACAACTGGAACTTAAACTACGGCGGCATCGCATTGATGTGGCGTGGTGGTTGTATTATCCGCTCTGCTTTCTTAGGTAAAATTAAAGAAGCCTATGATAAAAATCCTGAGTTAAATAATCTGTTATTAGATGATTACTTCAGAGACACAGTGGTAGGTGCTCAAGATGGCTGGAGACGTGTTGCTGTAAATGCTATTACTAATGGTGTACCAGCACCATGTTTAACCGCCGCCCTTAACTATTTTGACGGCTACCGCACCGCGCGTTTACCGGCTAACTTGTTACAAGCGCAACGTGATTATTTTGGTGCCCATACCTATGAGCGCACAGACAAGCCTAGAGGTGAATTCTTCCATACCAATTGGACTGGCCGAGGCGGAAATACCTCTTCGTCTACCTACAACGCTTAGGTAGTCCTCATAGATAAAAAAAGGCTGTAACTTGTGAAAGAGTTGCGGCCTTTTTATTTTTAATGGGTTGAGCTTATCTAGAAACGATAACCCGCTGTAATAGAATATACAAAAGGGTCAATATCCACATCGACACTGCCAGCAGAGCCGTTTAGATCAAAGTTCGCTTCAGTATCTATATCTATCCATCTAATCGATGCATTGAGCAGCCAGTTTTGATTAAGCATATAGTCAACCCCAACCTGTGCGGCTAAACCTAGCGAGTTGTCTAGTTCAAGCTCGCTAAAACCTGCGTCAGAATTGGCGCTGGTGAATTCTTCGTCAAAAAATACCGTGTAGTTAATACCTGCGCCTACATAGGGTTGCAGCTTGGCGCTGGGATCTGCAAAATAGTAATTGGCACTTATAGTGGGTGGTAAGTGTTTGGTGCTACCCAAGGCACCTACTGTATCTAAACCTATGTCGTGGCTAAAGGGAGTCGCGGCCAAAACTTCAATGGCTAGTCGTGGCTTAAAGAAATAAACAAAATTTAATCCGAGTTGAGTATTGTTATCAACACTCACTCCAATGCCCAAGTCTGTGCCACCAACAACCACGTTGCTACTTGAATCGTCAGGCGCCACGCTAGTCATTCCCACCCGGACTACCCAATCTCCCTTTTCGTAAGCACAAACTGGCGTGATTGTAGCGAGTAGCGCACTAGTTACTGCTAGTGACAAAAGTAATTTTTTCATAGATTTCTCTGCTCTTTTCTCTGTGTGTTTATATTGAATAAACTAATTTTAAATTACGCGAATTGCCCATGACTGATCTAAAACAAGGTTTGTCGTGATTGTGTGTAGGTTTGAGAAACAAATAATTTGCCCAAAGGTGAGTTGGCAGTTTTTTGAACGAAAAATTGATACTTGTGGATTGCCGTGTGATTATGGGTGTTTATTATTTGCACAACTTCCAATTCGCATCAGGATATACAACAGGAAAATAAGGAGCATTTATGTTGGCCAATATTCAAGGGGGGTATATAAATCTGCCAAGTTTTTCCCAGATTAGGCGCTTTGTTGAATGGAATGGTGAAAATTTCGAGTGGGTCCTTGTAGTTGTATTATTGGTGGGATTGATGCTGTCGTCTTGGCATGACAACCGAGTCACTAAAATGGTGGTAGAGCAACCACTGCGTAATGATTTTTTCTTTGTCGATTATTTTGCGATTGATGATAATTCTGACGCAAAGTATCGCTATATCCCGATGCGAGTGATGGAAGTGAAAGAAAATTCGTTAGTATTTAAAGTAGGAAATGTAGGACAAAGTAAAAAGTTGTCACCCTCAAAACATGTGAAGTCTGATAGAGCGATGCATCCGAACTATTATCGTAAAGAATCATTGGAATTGACCCTAAAGCAGATCTCAGAACTATTCGAGTCCCATGCCATTTATGCGGCAGTTAGGCCTAGGAATATTTATATAAATGGCTGGATAGTGATGAAACCCAACGAGCTCTAAAAAACTGAACGTTGGCTTAAAACAAAAAGCGCCGACTCATATTACTACGGTCCGGCGCCTCTGTTTTTTGAGTGGAGCTGTCTTCTGCCTTTATAACTATTAGCTGTTATTTTCGGCAACCAATGTGTTGTCTGTACACTTTGGTTAGTCCCTACCTCTCGAAGACAGATCCCTCATTGCCCGTATAAAGCAGTTATCAGGCCATAATTATTTATATAACTAAAACAAAGGCTTAGGTTTTTTGTGTGTGGAAATATTATCGAGACTGCACGTTTACCGTGAGAAAAAATTCAAAAGTCACCAAAATAGTGCGCTAGACTGTTTGGTCAACAAAACCCTGCCAGGCCCTAAGAAGTAACTTAAAATCTGCTAAACCGCAACCCGATTGAATATGCAAATCGGATAATTCTTGGCTTTCATCATCATCCGTTGTCGACATTTCTTGGATAAGGTTATTATTTAGCACCAGTTCAACTTCGTCTTTATCAAACAGCAAGTGGTACTCTTTGCCGTTATGTTGGTAATCGACCAGTTGTTTGTTTTGTAATTTTTCGACAATGTTAAGCAACAGGTTTATTTGTGAGGTGTCTTGGGCGATATCTTGGCTTAACCAATCGCCAAACGCTTCACATTCGAGTTCACATGTTGCGACGGGGTTGCCTAAAAAATCACGGGAAAATTGGTAGTCCATTTGGTGTCACCACTTATTAAATACTAGCTTGGTATTATAGGTTATTTTAATTGTGCCTTACGCATCACTCCCTTAAATAATCGTATTGAATGACTAGGACGGCTCTTTAAATACCCAACCTGAGCGTTCTAACTCGGTTAAATACACGCGCACATCAAATTCAATTTGATGATAGTCAGGTAACATATGCTGGCATAACTGATAAAAAGCTTTGTTGTGTTGTTTTTCTTTTAGGTGGGCGAGTTCGTGTACCACTATCATGTTCAAAAATGCCTCAGGGGTGTGTTTAAACAATGTGCTGACTCGTAGTTCATTTTTACTTTTTAACTTACCGCCTTGCACTCTCGACACATAACTGTGTAACCCCAATGCATGATTGACTATATGAATTTTACCGTCGTAAATCACCTTGCTGAGTGGCTGGGTCTTTTTCATATATTGGCTTTTTAAGGCTGACGCATAATCTCGTAGATCATTATCGTTGGCTACTTTGTGAGTGTTTGGGTAACGGCCACGCAACCAATTCCCTAGTTTATTATTTTCAATTAAACGACTGATTTCATTCTGCAAATGAACGGGGTAGTGGGCCAAGTAGGGTAAATTTTGCGACATACAACGGACCTTAAAAAAACACTTCCCTATACTAACAGTTTTGCTGGGAAGTCACTTGCCTCGTCTAGCAAATTTTAACTTCAACGCAACGAATCATTTTATAATTTTATTGACATGCGAAATTCCACATATATGATATTTCGTATGTATTAAGTTGGACGTAGCCTAAACTTTGATGAATCCTGTTTCTTTTTATAAATGTCTATCAGATGACACTCGATTGAAGTGTTTGTTATTGATTACCCTTAAAGGTGAGATGTGCGTGTGTGATTTGATTAGTGCATTAAAGTTAAGTCAGCCTAAAGTGTCGCGGCATTTAGCTGAGTTACGTAAGTGTGAGATTTTGGCTGATGACAGGCGCGGAAAATGGGTGTTTTATCAACTTAATCAAGCTTTACCTCAATGGGCTCTAGAGGTGCTTAGGGTGACCACAAAAGATAACTCTGCCTATTTGGAAGAGAGTTTAAAAAATCTAGATTTAGCGAACCAACAAGTTAGTTGTTGTTAACCTCATTAATGAAATGGAATGTGTCTACATGAAAATTTTATACATCTGTACCCATAATCGTTGTCGCAGTATTTTGTCGGAAGCTATTACTAATCATTTTTCTGACGGCAAACTCATCGCAAAAAGTGCTGGCAGTCAACCTGCTGGTGAGGTGCATCCTTTGTCGATTAAATATTTACAAGAAGCGGGGATTGCAACTGATGGTTTGCGTAGCCAGTCTTGGGATGATTTTGAAGCATTCGACGCGGATTTAGTGGTAACTGTTTGTGATTCAGCTGCCGGCGAAAGTTGCCCTTTGTGGTTTGGTAAGAGTTTAAAAGTACATTGGGGTTTAGCAGATCCCTCTAAGTTGCAAGGAACGGAGGAACAACTTGCCGAAGCCTTTAGAGGCACAATTGAGCAGATAAAACAAAGAGTGCAACAGTTGGTCAATCTTGATGTTGATGTAACAGACAAAGACGCATTTAAAGCCGCGCTTGCAGAATTAGGAGCCGCATAATGCCGAAACTTGATGCAACTATGCCTAACCTAGATGTGACACAATTTAATGTGCCCCATAACCAAAGTTTTGCGAAGGCCAGTTCACAGCATAAACCTAAAATACTGTTACTTTATGGCTCACTTCGGGCGCGTTCATTTAGTCGCTTAGTGATAGAAGAATCGGCTCGTTTATTAAATGCCATGGGAGCAGAGACCCGAATTTTTGATCCAACGGGATTACCTTTGCCAGATGGCGATGACGCAAGCCATGTCAAAGTGGTGGAATTGCGAGAGTTAATGATGTGGTCCGAAGGCCAAGTCTGGTGCTCTCCTGAGCGTCACGGTGCCATGACTGGCATCCTTAAAAGTCAAATTGATTGGGTGCCACTTAGTATAGGTGCAGTACGCCCCACTCAAGGCAAAACCTTAGCGGTAATGCAGGTTTCCGGAGGCTCACAGTCGTTTAATGCCGTGAATCAGATGCGAGTGTTAGGGCGATGGATGCGAATGTTGACTATTCCTAACCAATCGTCAGTTGCCAAAGCATTTATGGAATTTGATGACAATGACCGCATGAAACCCTCGCCTTACTACAACCGCATAGTGGATGTTTTAGAAGAGTTGATGAAGTTCACGCTATTAACTCGAGACAACAGTGATTACTTAGTTGACCGTTATTCAGAGCGAGTAGAAACCGCTGAGCAAGTTTCTGCGCGCGTTAATCAGCGTTCAATCTAAAGGAGTTAAGAGATGGGATTATTTGAACGTTATTTATCTGTATGGGTCGGCATCAGCATTGTAGCCGGTGTCATCCTAGGAATACTTATTCCTGGTACTTTCGCTTCGGTAGCGGGTCTGGAATATGCCCACGTAAATATAGTGGTGGCAGTACTCATCTGGTTAATGGTTTACCCGATGATGATCCAAATAGACTTTTCATCCATTAAAGATGTGGGTAAAAAACCTAAAGGCCTAGCATTAACATTGGCGATTAATTGGTTGATAAAACCTTTTACTATGGCTGCGTTAGGTTGGCTGTTTTTTAAAGGCTTTTTTGCTGACTGGGTCGATCCGCAATCGGCAAACGAATATATAGCCGGTATGATTTTGTTGGGTGTTGCGCCTTGTACTGCTATGGTTTTTGTTTGGAGTCAAATGACCAAAGGCGACGCCAATTATACCTTGGTTCAAGTGTCGATTAACGACATAATTATGATCTTTGCTTTTGCTCCTATCACCGCTTTGTTGTTAGGTGTGAGTGATATTCAAGTGCCTTGGAATACCTTGCTTATATCTGTAGTGCTATACGTTTTATTGCCTTTAGTGGCTGGGGCGTTGACTCGCTCACTGTTAGATAAAAAGGTTGATGGACATCACGATCAACAAAATATTGATAGTTTTGTTGGCAAACTTAAACCTTGGTCGATTGTGGGGTTACTAGGAACAGTAGTACTGCTGTTCGGGTTTCAAGCACAAACTATTTTAGATAAACCACAAGCGATTTTGTTGATTGCGATACCATTAATTATTCAAACCTATGGTATTTTTGCCATCGCTTACTTCATCGCTAAGCGCCTTAAACTACCTCACAATGTAGCAGGGCCTGCCAGTATGATTGGTACCTCTAACTTTTTTGAATTAGCGGTAGCTGTAGCAATATCGCTGTTTGGGTTACATTCAGGTGCCGCCTTAGCCACTGTGGTTGGTGTATTGGTAGAAGTGCCAGTGATGTTGTCATTGGTATATTTTGTTAATAGAACTCAGCATTGGTTTGATTAGAGGTTATCAAAAACTTAAAAAGGATAGAAAATAACAGAAAAGTAGGAGATTGTTTGCATTCGTCAACTGGGCTGTCAGAATACGCGGTGTTAGAGGTTACTATAAGTTTTTGGGAATAGTTTAGTAATGAAAATCGCTGTATTGGTTTTATTAGCAGGTATTGGTGTAACGACTATTAATACGGCAACAGCAGCCGAACCTGTTGATCACAACGCTTTTGACGAATGTGTATTAGTTGCCCTTAAACAAGCAGCGCCTGAGCAAACTGTGGCTGAGTTACGACAAAGTTGTGAAAAAACATCACCTACGTTGCTTAAACACCGTGTCGATTTAGAAAAGCAAGCCTCGAAAAACCGATTTGCAATAGTACCCCACAAACCTAATTTTGTGTTGCCCGCGAGTATCACTAGTATCAACCAAGAACCTTATGTTGATACTCCAGTCGATTCTCAACTGGATGACGTTGAAGTTAAGTTTCAAGTTTCGTTGAAATATTTAGCGGTGCAAGACTTGGTATTTAAAGATCTTGATTTAGCGGTTGCTTTCACCACCACTAGCTGGTGGCAAGCCTACAATAGTGAGATTTCAGCGCCTTTTCGAGAAACAAATTACGAACCAGAATTAATATTTAATTATCATCATTCTTGGTCATTGTTAGGCTTACCTATCGAGCAAACTTCATTGTCATTTAACCACCAGTCAAATGGACAAACCGGGCTGTTGTCGAG
Organism: Paraglaciecola arctica; assembly: GCF_018861065.1. Lineage (GTDB taxonomy): Bacteria > Pseudomonadota > Gammaproteobacteria > Enterobacterales > Alteromonadaceae > Paraglaciecola > Paraglaciecola arctica_B. The sequence continues at coordinate 292,856 of NZ_JAHKQO010000036.1, read as the reverse complement.
AAGTTGGAATAGAATTATTTTATCCTTTGCCTTTGCACCTGCAGACAATGTGTTATGGGGATTTAGAACTTGGTACCGGTTACCCGAAGATGAAAAAGTCGACCCTCTCGACCCTTCAGGTGACGACAATCCTGATATCGAAAAGTACATGGGGTACGGTGAATTAGGCGGTTTGTGGCGTATTTCAGAAAATAACTCGCTAGAATTTATGTTTCGCAACAACCTACGTTCAGATAAGAACAGAGGGGCGATCCAATTAGGTTGGTCGTTCCCGATTAATGGCCGCCTTCAAGGGTATGTTGAATATTTTAACGGCTATGGAGAAAGCCTAATTTATTACAACCGTCATTCCCAACGGTTAGGTATTGGATTTAAGTTAACAAATTGGTTTTAGCACATCTCTGACTTTTTCAAAAAATTGGGTTGTGTTGCGGCCACTTTCTTTCGCTTGATAAAGGGCAATATCTGCTTGTCTCGTTAGTTCATGAAGGGTTTTATTTCCATCGCTCAAAGTAATGCCTATGCTAACTGTTATAGGGGAGTTAGCAATTTCTACTTGTGATACTAATTTGTGCAAGCGCTCAGCAAATAAATTTGCCTCTTCAATACCAGTGTCAGGCAATAACATAATAAATTCTTCACCACCAAAACGTGCAATTAAGTCCGTTTCACGACCAAAGGTTTGCAGCCAGTGACCTAACTCTTCCAATATTCGGTCTCCTTCTAAATGCCCATATGAATCGTTAATATTCTTAAAATGGTCGATATCTATCATTAATAACGCGATTGTATGGCTATATCGTTTTGCTTGATTGATAAGTTCAGGGGCGCGTAGATTCATTTCTCGGCGATTCATAAGCCCAGTTAACTCATCAGTAGATGACTTGGATTGCAGTATTTTAGCTTGTTGTTCTAACTTAGTTCGGGTGTCTAACAATTCTTCATATAATTTATCGCGCTTAGAAGCGTTGAAAAAACTCCAATAAATATATCCTCTCTCGTCCATTCTAGCGTTGACTATAATGGGTAAACGTTTTGATTTACCGTCCAACATAGTTAACTGGATTTCTTCACATTTTTTTTCATGCAATAGCAAAGGCATTAAATAACTCTCGTAAAATATTTTCGACGAGTGGGTAAATAAGTCTTCCGAATTTTTTCCAATTAACGAATCAAGGTTCCAGCTTAATTCATCAGAAAAATACTCATTAGCGTAAATTATGATACGTTTTTCATTTGTTATTAACGCGCCAAATTGGAATTCATCAGGCGTTAAAAACTCTAACTCCGAACTAACTAGTTTGCTGTGCAAGGTATTCACTTAAGCATTGGTTGACTGTGTCAGGATGAGTCATATGTAAACAATGCCCTTTTGCTTCTATTAGCTTTAATTTTGCATCCGGCAATTGTTTAACCATAAAATCGCCAATAGCTATCGAAGCTAATGCATCTTGGCTACTTTGAAAAATTAGCACAGGGTGTTTTGCGTCTTTTAATAGGTGGCGATAATCAGAGAAAAAAGTGGCTCTAGCAAATGTTTTTGCAACCACAGGGTCAGTAGAGCAAAAGCTTCCAGACAACTCTGCAACAAGTTCTTCAGAGTTGTTAGCGCCCATAACTAAAGGAGCTAGATAGTTGGCCCATCCAATATAATTCTTATCCATTAAATCAATAAGTTCTTCTAAATCTGCTTGTTCAAATCCTCCGATATAATCGGGTTCAAAATTTAAGAAACAAGGAGAAGGGCAAATCATTGTTAACTGGCTGAAAAGCTCTGGCTGTTTTATTGACGCAATAAGGCCAATCATGCTGCTAACTGAATGACCGATAAAAACAACATCCTGTAAATCTAATGCTTGGCAGATATCCAGAACGTCTTGCGCGTAACCTTCCAGTGAACTGTAACGAGTTTGGTCGTAATGGGAAATATCCGAATTACCCGAACCTACATAGTCAAACAAAACCACTTTATAGTGAGGAACAAGAGCCGGTAACATCAAGCGCCACATATTCTGATCACAGCCAAAACCATGGGCTAATAGTAAAGTTTTGTCGCCTGAACCTTCGATTGTGACATGGTTTCTCTTAATCACTTCATCAGCAAATGGCATTGACTTTCCTCCGGTTAACGCACCGCGCGTTGACATATTTACGCAAATTATTGATAAATCATCTGCTCTCTAGTGTGTATCATAGTTGCTAGTACTTTGTTTTGAATAGGATGTGGGATTTCGGCCTTAGTCATTGCATTGATAAACAAGTCTACGCCATGATTATAGCTAGACTCGCTGATATTCATACCTGCATGTACTTGTTCCATAGAATCACCGGTATACTGGCATGGCCCACCTGTAAGTAAACAGAGGTGTTCGATAAGTTTTTCTCTAAAACGATTGATATCGGAATCTTTGAAAAACTCGAACAGAACCGGGTCAAATTCAATTTCATAAATAAAATTATCAACTATTTCTTCGATTTTGGCTTGTCCGCCCAATTGTTGATAAGTGTTGCCGTTTTGCGTGGCGCAGCTACTTAACAATAAACACACTGTAAATAGTAAAATTAAGGTTTTCATAGGGTTACCAAAGTTGTCCGTTTAGCGACAGGTACAATCCTTTTTGATCCTTTGCGCCGGCAATACTGCCGAGTTCAGCCCAGGCGAGGGTAACGCTTAAATTTTTGCTGGGAATATAACTAATAAATAGGTCAAACCAATCTTCTTCACCTAGCCCTAAATTATCAGGTTTTTGGCGATATTCTGCACCAACAGCGAGATGTCGACTCAATAACACAGCAACTGAAGCTTCTGCCATAATTTGGTAGCTATCATTTTTAATTCCACCAAAACCAAGCAATCCTAGTTGATTAGCCTTGGTTGCTCTAGCCGTTACACTCCACAGGGCGTTAAAGCCAGCAATAGCTCCTAAATGTACTTTGGTCGCCGCTAAGTACAGATCGGTTCCACTAGAGTCATCTGTTGCTCCTACTGCACTCGCAATGCTGCCGTCATCTAATGTTTTGTGTTGTATACCTAGACTAAGTTGTGGCCAAGTTGAGTACACCACGTCACCATAGATTCGGTACTTAGCAGCGTAGATATTTTGTTTAATATCACCCCCTAGGGTTTTTAAATCAAAACGCTGTTGGGCTAGACTTATTTCGACTCTATCGTAAAAAGAAGCACTGACGCCCAATACGTTTAAACGATAGTCATCTAGATTAACTTGAGTGCCAAAAGCGTTCACCGATATTTGATCTCTAGAATCATAACCTGCCAATGTGGCCCAAGCCACAATACCGCCACCACCGCTACCTTCAAGTTGATTTAGCCCTGCGGTGCCTATTAATTTGCCGTCACTCGCCTTGGCAATAGGCGAAAGTAAACCTAGAAAAATGATTAAGGATTTGCTCCAACACAAGCACCATTTGTTTGTTTTTGCTATAGCCATTTTGTAGTTAGATTATCCTTGTACCATGAGATGAGCTTATCTGCAGATGTTGGCTTACAAATATAATAACCTTGGGCTAACTCGCAGCCCCATTGGGCTAGAAGTGTTAAGGCTTGAATGTTTTCTATGCCTTCTGCCACTACATTCATATCAAAACTATGAGCAAGGCTGATGACAGTTTTAACAATTTTTTGGTCACCTTGGTTTTCATGTAAATTAAGCACAAAGCTCTTGTCTACTTTTAAGGTATTAACAGGTAAATTTTGTAAGTAGGCCATGGATGAATATCCGGTACCAAAGTCATCGATGGCTATTTCAAATCCATTATCTCGAAATGCTTGTAGATGGGTGATGGCTTTGTTGTGGTCTTTCACTAAGTCACCCTCGGTTATTTCAAATGATAAACATTGGGTGTTGAGGTTATTTGCCTTAAGTAATTCTAGAACCCTAGGTAATAGTGTGGGATTCATAATATCTTTTGCTGAAAGATTAATTGCTATCGACACATCTACTTCGGCATCTCGGAATATCGCTGCATCTTTGATTGCACGATTGATGACCCAGTGGGTAATGGCTTCAATAAACCCGGCTTGTTCGGCCACAGCGATAAAGTCTTCAGGTGAGACAAAACCCAAGCTGGTATTGGTCCAGCGTATCAAGGCTTCAACATGAGTGACTTTGCCCTCTTGTATGTCGAGTTTGGGTTGATAGTTAAGACTTAATTCTTCTTGGCGGTGATCTAGGGTGTTTTTTAATTCGGTAATAATAGACAAGCGCCGCGAATAGCGTTCTTCTAGTCTAGAATCAAAAGCCAATACAAACCGGCGAGTGATTTGTGCTTCATCCAATACTATATTGAGCCGCTTAAACACTTGTTCTGCATTGTTGGCATCTTTAGGACAATATATTAAGCCAAGAGCAACCTTTATATTGATTATTACATCGATGGCATTGATTGGTGCTTCCAATGTTGACTTTATTGATTCAATCGATTCTTGAGATGGTTGTTGTGAGGGTATCCACAATAGTTCACCACCAGTTAGTCTTGCGGCAATACCATCAAATTTTGAGAGGCGTTGTGCGAGTTCCTCAAGACAACGATCTCCATTGTGATAACCAAATACATCGTTAATGCCCCGAAAGCCAAAAATGTTAATGCCAATGGCAACAAAATTGTCGTTGTCATTAAACTTTTGTTCTAGCAAGGTTTCGACATGCTGCCGGTTATATAGCGAAGTTAAAACATCGTGTCTTGCTTGAAATATTATTTTTTCTTCACGGGTTTGCACGTTACTTTGCATTTTGCTGAAGGCTTTAGACAATAAACTGACTTCTGTAGTTTTAGTTTCTACTACTGCATCTTTAGTGTAATCACCCACAGCTATTCGTTTGGCAATATCGGCCAGTACCACTAAAGGTTTGGATATTCTTCGTGAAAATAACGCTGCTAAAAACGTCGCTAGCAAAATAACGATTATGCCTAATGCAGTAATACTAAATTGCAGTGAATTAAAGTCCGCAAATAACAACTGTGCGTCTTCAGATAAGGTAATGATTGTTTGGTGCTCGAGGGCATCGCTTAAAGTAAATTGTTGAGAAACGTAGGGTGTGTCCTGAGTTATGGTAATAGACAACCAGGATGGGCGCTCATTGATTTGTGCTAAGGCCTGTTCTACCAAAGGTGCCGGTAAAGTACTAATTTTAAATATTTCGTTTTGCCGGCTATATACTTGTAAGGTTGTTTCGAGTTTAGTTATATCTTTCAACTGGGCTAAAATCGGGTCGCCTAGCTTGAAGCCAACTAACGCAATGGCAATTGGTGTTGGTGCGTCTACAGTTAACATGATGACTTGGTAAAGTTGTTTGTTCAGCATCATCAGCGAGGTGTAGCCGCCATTTTTAATCACACTTTCTATAGCTTGTGGATAAGGAAATTCTTGATCCATTTTTAATGCTGCTGGCACACTGGTGATGGAACTGCCAGTTAAGGATACAAGCGCCATTAGATCGGCATTAATGCGTTGCCCATGATTAAATAAGGCGCTATCGATTGTGCCTTTATCTGAGGATGCAACTGCTTGTTTAAAACCAAAGTCAGCGGTGAGCACCGAGGCTGAAATATAAAGCAAATCTTCGCGACTTTGTAATACCCGCTGTAATACGTTTTCGGCAATCGATAAGTCTCGCTCTAACTTTTCTCGAGTTTGTTCATCGGTGGCTATCCAAACATTGATAAAGGTTGTGAGCGCCGTGAGTATCACTAAGCCTGCAACTAGCCTGAAAATACTCTGATTAAGTGGAGTTTGGGTCAATTAGTTATTTCCTCTGTCAAATTTCTTCGATTTAAAGGTACGTTGAGTGGGAATGACTGTCTCTTCAAGCAAATTCAAAACAATAGGAAAGGCGGCTTCACTCGATGTTTCAGGAAGTTGAAAGTCTTTTCTGAGAATTTTATTGGTAGATAAATTGGGGTGCCATAACTTCAATTTTAATCCGTTTTCGGGGACTTCCGCTACACCATCTTCATTAGTCACAACGGTTTGCTCATTATCGGCGACATAAATGTAGCCTACCATCTGATCATGTATATTACAGCCAAGCACCACTATGCCCGCTTGATCAAAAACCAGCTCTTTAGTATCGCCTCCTTTGAACATTCTAAATTCAAAAGGCTTAGGCTTAGAAAAACTATAAAGATGGTGGCGAATGTTGTCGCTATTTGGAAAAGAAACCCTCTGATTTTTTTGGACTACTAACAGGCGAGGTGCAAATTGTTTATCGATTTGATCCATTACCAAAAGTTTTGCATTATCAGTTTGAGTTGACTCAGTTGTAGCAAAACTCACCACTACATTTTCAATAGGCTTGTTAAATTGGTCTGTAATATGAAGGGTTTTTGCCATAGTAACCGGACCGAATAGGGTTACGACAATAAAAGTACAACAAAATAAAGTGTTTATCGTCTTTAGCAATACAAGGCCAAATTTTCTAGTCGTCATACTGCTCAACTCTTGTAGTTGTCTAAATAAAATAAACTAAATGTGTTAACACTGGTAACTTAGCAGAAAATGGCAAGCCATTCTTTAACTATTGAATACAAATGTTTAGCGACAGATTAGCTTGTCTAAATGGCTATTCTAATACCATATAAATCGTAGTTGTCCGGTCGAAATTTCAATCTTGTCAGCTTTACGTTTAGGAACAAACGCGTTTAATTCTGTAAGGTTAAATAACTCAATATCTTTGAAGTCGTTAATTAGACTTTGTTTGATTGCTTTTACAGTGGGTTGGGAGTCAACGTAAGAATCTTGTTCGACTATAAAACTGTCCAATAGCAGGTCTTCAAATAAGTATGACTCTAAAAACTGATCAAATTCCATTGTTCCAATAAACACCAATTTCGCAGAAAACTCTTGTTTATTGTTATTAGCTGACACCAGCATTTGTAATTTAATTGATTGATCTAGAGTATCTATGAGTATTTGCGCGTCAGAGAAAGTGGCTTGGATACCTTGGAATGATTTTTTAATGGGAAATTGCAACGCCAGATTACGGTTGATCTTTTTGGCTTTTACAATTTCAAATGACTTTTCCACTTGGGAATAGGCTGCAGAGCTGCTGAGAATAAACAGGCTCAGAACTAAAACAAGATGTTTCATCACCGGTTTTGCTCCTAATAAAATGTTTAAAACCACTTTTTCCATAACATACCTACTAGCAATGCTACGGCCAATATAACCATAGTTGCGGTTAAATATACAAAAGCTTTAGGCTCTTGTGTTCCTGGTAAACCAGCCACATTCATTCCAAATATACCTGTTAGAAAGGATAAAGGTAAAAATATTGCCGTAACTAACGATAACACATACATGCGCATACCTTGCTGTTCAGCAATGCGATTCCGTAATTCATCTTGCAATACCATAGCCCGCTCTTTAGCCAGATCTAGGTCTTCAACGTAGCGAGTCATGCGGTCAGTTTGATCTCGCAATTCAAATGCTTGCTGTTGATTCAAGGATTTATTGAAGCGATACATGGCATCAAGTGCATCTCGTTGCGGCGCTAAATAACGGCGAATAGCTGCGGCTTGGCGGCGGATCATCGACAGTTTTATTCTATCTCGTTTGGCAGATTTATCTAACGCCTCGAATTCAGTGAGATCTTCATCTAACACATCCACAGTCTCGCTGATCCTGTCGGCAATCTTGGTAATAATTCTTAGTGCTAAGTCCAATGGCGACTCGGGAATATGGCCCTTTTCAAGTTCTTCTTTAGCATCTTGTACTGATAGTAGTTGCCGGTCTTTACGTCTAGCAGAAATCAATATGTTTTCTCCAATCCATAAGCGTAACGACACCATATCTTCAGGGTCTGCATCAGGATTGCGGTTAATTCCTCGTAAGTACAGCAACATTCCGTCACCTAACTGTATCGCTTTAGGGCGAGTTTCAGCGGTGCAAAGTGCATCTATTATTTCGTTTGGTAACCCTAAGCCCTGTAAACATTGTTTCGAGTCTTTAGTATCAGATTGAATATGAAACCAATCAAAACCTAAAGAAGAGGCTTCATCAGTGGTATGTTCAACGGCTGTGGATAGGGTGGAGTGGGGCTTACCAATGTTATTGATTGCCCACAACATAGCCTGAGTTTTTGGATGGGTATTGGACATTTAGTTGTCTAGTTACTTATCAGTTTTTGAGGATTGAGTACTTTTCATACGCATAAAATCGATCACCGCATCAATACCCTGCTGGCGAACAATAGGGGCGAACTCTGCTCGTTTGGATTGCACCATACTTATCCCTTCGGCTATAAGGTCAAAGGCTTTCCACTCGCCTTCTTTGTTGCGGCGCACTTGAAAGGTGATGCTGATATCTGGTTTTCCAGATTCCTTAATGATGGCTTTAACTGGCACCGTCTTTTTGTTTTCGGTAGGTCGAGAAGGCTCGAACTCTACAATTTGATTTTTATAGCTACTTAACGCATTAGAATAGGTAGATAACAAATACACTCTAAATTCCTCAAAATATACAATCAGCTTTTCACGAGGTATATCTTTTGCCTGTGTACCTAACACGCTCAAAGCCGCATATACGTGATCTACATGTGGCAATAACTGTTGTTCTACAATTTTTTTCAACGCGTCAGGATTACCCTCAATTAGCATTTGATCTTGCTTCATCTTAGCGAAAGTCGCAGTCGCTACCTCTTTAACAAAGATATAGGGGTCTTCTGACGGCTTTCCTAAAGCGTTAAAACTCATCGCCAGGACAAAGATAGCCAGCTTTATTGATTTGAACATTGGGTAGGTCTCCAAGGGTAATCCCCAGTATGTATATAGCTTTGCATTGTACTATCGGTTGCTAATGACTGATATCAAAAAAGGGAAACATTTCACCCTTGCACTTAGAAGAATTGTAATCGTGTGTAACCGTCATAACTAAAAAATTATCAGCTTTGGATAATAGATCCTCGCCTTAGTGTGGTTTGTATTAACTTCTAAACTAAGTAAATAGCTCAATTGCGCAATAAATGCTTGTTCTAATGCCACGTTATTGTTTGCAAAAAGGTATTTAAGAAAGTGCCTCACAAATAATGAAACTTGTTCCTAGTTGGTGTGTAAAATTTTCACAATCCTATATTTAGAATTTCAAGTGGAAATCACAACCTTAAAATAAACCCTTATAAAACAGTGTGTTGGCGTGTCGTGTTTGCTTGGCATAGATGTCGCATAGTTAAGTGTGTCAAATCTTAAAACATAACAAACGGGAGAAAATTATTATGTTGGGCTGGGCATTAACATTTTTTATTATCGCCATCGTCGCTGCAGTTTTTGGTTTTGGTGGTATAGCAGGCGCTGCAACAGGTATTGCTAAAATTATATTCTTTATTTTTATAGTGTTGTTGGTGTTGTCACTTATTTCCAATGCGCTAAGAGGAAAGTCCCCGAAAATTTAGGGATGCAAGTTTTAACTTTTAATTTTAACTATTGATTTAAACGGAGAGAACCATGAAAACTTTAAAATATTTTACTACCACTTTACTTGCTTTAACTGCTGTATTTGCTTTATCTGCTTGTGATGGTGAAGCGGAAGATGCAGGTGAAAAACTAGATGAAATCGCAACAGACGCGGGCAACGCAGTTGAAGATGCTTGTGAAGATCTAAAAGAAGCGGCAAAGGCTGAAAACGACAACTGTTAGGCAGCAACACTTTGCAGAAGAAAGGGCTTTTTGGCCCTTTTTTTATGGCTGAATTTAAACACAGAAACTGTCAAATAAATTGGAATTAGGAGGGTAGCAAGATGTTATTAAAAGTATTGGCAATTGCCGTGATTATCACAGTAGGTTTTTTGCTTAGTGTGACAAGTCTGGTTAACGGTGGATTTATCACCACCTTTTTAGTTGCATTTGGACTTTTGAGTGTGATTGCAGTCGTTGGAATGATGATGTTTGCTAAGAAAACTAAACCAAAACGTTAACTAGAATAGAAGCTAGAGAGAAACAAAATGGCAATCACATATTACTACATAGTCGCCGCATGTTTAGCAATTTTGGCGGGCATCTACTCGCCAAACGTCTATTTTAGCTTGGTATGGTTTTGGATTGGGGGATCACTTTCTGCCGTTTCTGTTGCCTACGTTTTTGAGCGACCTGAAATTTTTAGGAAAAAACACGACGGTTCCATACCTTTTTATATCAGGTGGTTGTTTGTCCCTTTTCTTTTTGGCGCGCAACTTTACAACGCTTGGGCACGTAACAATGATTCAGTGCCAGCGATTCAAAAAATCGCTGATAACTTGTTTTTAGCGTGTAGGTTATTTCCTTCAGATATAGATGAACTCAAACGTAATGATATTCGGGCTATTCTCGATGTGACGGCTGAATTTGATGGCCTAGATTGGTCCGCAACAGAGGCTAATCTCCATTATTTAAATTTGCCTGTGCTCGATCATCAAAATCCGTCTACTGAGCAATTAATACATGCAGTTAACTGGGTAGACATGCAAACTCGTGAGCACTCAGTTGTGATTCACTGCGCGTTGGGTCGGGGCAGATCGGTGTTCGTGATGGCTGCGTATTTACTCAGTAAAAATCCAGATTGGGATATTGGAACTGCGCTGGAAACTATTCAAGGTGTGCGCAGCACTGCGGGTTTGAATCGAAAACAGCTAAAAGCGCTCAGAAAAATTCAGACCTCTGGGGTCCTCACAAAGAAACAACCCTTAGCAATCATTGCTAATCCCGTTTCCGGCGGTGGCAAGTGGCAAGACAATAAAGATGAAATCATACAACGTTTGTCCCTTAAATATTCGCTGTCAGTTTTTGAAACTAAAGTTGATCTAACTGCCCAAAGTCTTACTAAAAAAGCCATGGAAAATGGTTTTAAGGTAATTGTGGCCTGTGGTGGTGACGGCACTATTTCAGAAGTCGCCTCGGTTGTTGTGAATACTGAATGCATTTTAGGAGTGATGCCTATGGGCACCACTAACGCGTTTAGTCATGTTTTACATGGCACTGGCTCAAAAGTGTATCCCATTGATTTATGCTGTGACGTTATTGTTGCTGGTAAGTCTAGAACTATAGATACGGCTATATGCAACGACGAGCTGGTATTACTGATGGCTAGCATTGGTTTTGGGCAGAAAATGATTGAATCAGCAGATCGCAAAGAGAAAGATCTGGGTGGGCAGTTTGCCTACCTCAAAGGATTGTGGGATGCAGTGCAACTTCAGCAAAGCTATCAGCTGCAACTAGTGATTGACGATAATCCTGAAATGTCCATAGAAACCACAAGTTTGGTGGTTGCCAATGCTGCCCCCTTTTCTACAGTGCTTGCGCAAGGAGGAGGGGGACCTAAAGTAACAGACGGTTTATTAGATATGACTTGGTTGCCTGCTAACAACACTGTGTCTGAACAAATGTTTAATTTGGCTGACTTGGCTTTTAGTGGTTTGGCTGGTGAGGTGGCAAACCCTGATATTCAATTCAGGCAATGTAGTCAGGTTCGAATATCTGGTAATGGGGGTCTAAAATACATGATAGATGGTGAAAACCGTGAAGCAGCTGAACTTTTAATAAGGGTGCAACCTAGTTCTTTAACTGTCTTAGTTTAAGAGCTAACTCTAAACTAAAAAAAGTCCATAGCTCTGTTATGGCTGAGCGAACAAGAATTAGGAGATGTGATGTCATTAAATGTTGTCAAATATGCACCCATAATAGAAAAAGCGCGTACTAGTTTTTGGTTTGTGCCCAGCGTTATGGTGTTTTCTTCTATCATTTTAGCGGTCGCTTCGGTGTATTTCGATGCGTCGTATATGAATAATTCTGAGCTTGATATTCCCCTTATTTACGGGATTGATGTTGACGCTATTAGGTCGTTATTAGGGACGATTGCAGGTGCCATGATTACGGTAACGAGTATTGCGTTTTCCATCACTATTGTTGCGTTAACGTTAGCCTCGTCACAATTTGGGCCACGGTTATTGCGAAATTTCATGATGGATCCTGGTACACAAGTGGTACTGGGGGCATTTATCTCTAATTTTCTTTATTGTATCTTAGTGTTTTGCGCTATTAGCTTTGAAGCCCCTTACACCTTTAAGCCCGGTTTAACTGTTGTTATCGCCGTGATCATGACCTGCATTAGCGTGGGGGTGTTAATTTACTTTATTCACCATGTGGCTAAGTCAATTCAGGCAGATGTGGTGATTGATGATGTTTATCAAGAGCTTCAAAACGCTATCCAAAATCTGTTTCCTACACATTCAAAGCAACAAACTTCTACGGATAATAGTGCATTCACAGCCACCGATATTTCGCAGCGAAATACACAACTAAAGGTAGTAGCAAAGTGTAGTGGTTATGTTCAAACCATAGATCAAAAAGCCTTAGTTATCTTAGCCACCAAAAATAATATTTTGATTGAGTGTTGTTTTCGACCAGGGGATTTTATTGTTAAAGATGCCGTGATAGCTGTGGTTTATTCAAACACGGCAGTGCCTGATACCTTGAACAATGACACCGCAGATATGCTAATATTAGGTGCTTGTAGAACCCCGGTTCAAGATCCAGAATTTGCTATACATCAGTTGGTGGAAATTGCGTTACGTGCACTTTCACCCGGTATTAGTGACCCCTATACAGCCATCACTTGTATCGATAAATTAAATGCGGTGTTGTGTGGACTCACAAAAAGAAACTTTCCCTCACCCGAGCACTTTGACCAAGCCGGTATGCTGCGATTAAGCTGCAAAGTGTTAACGTTTCGAGATATTGCCAACGCTGCATTTGAACAAATAAGGCAACAAGCGAATCGTGATGTTGCGGTGACTATTAGGCTACTTGATTCGTTACATAATTTGATAATGGAAGCCCAAAATGACGAGCACAAACATTTCGTTTTTAATCAAACTAAGATGATTGAAGAGCAACAAAATAAACTGTCGTTAGCTGAAGATGACTTAAAGACTATTAATAAGAGAGTGGCTTCGATTTATTCAGACTCTCAATAGAGGTTACTTTACTTGGAAAAAACTACGGTTCTGTTAGGCAAGGAGGGGCGGTGATAGTTTGCTAGGTGGTTCTAAAATGGTCTTATTGCCTAAAGATATTAAATAAAAAAGATGAAACAGACTCTTCAATCTGCTCCATCTTATTGCAATGGATTATTTTAAGTGTTCTTCAAAAAAATCCTTCATCAATTTCATGGCATTGATACGATTTGTGGCATCGTCCAAGTAATGAGTACCGTATTCAAATTCTCTATAGGTAACGTCAACGTCCTCTGATTTTAACTGGTCGTACATCGAACTAGACTGACGGTAACTAACCCGAGTGTCTTTTTTGCCGTGTATAAGTAGTACAGGTTTCTTAAATTTGTCAGCGTGGTAGTAGGGTGAAACCGCCTTAATATCGGTGTCATCATCACTTACGGCATTATCAATATAATCAAAAAAGCCTAATCTTCGCCACATGGTCATTTGATTATTTAAGTCTGATACACCTGCAATACTTACAATACAGTCAAACAATTCCGGTGTTTGGTAACCGGCCACTAACGCCGCGTAGCCACCATAACTGGCACCGGCTATACAGGCTTTGTCTTTATGCACTAATTCCGTTGCTAATAACCAGTCGTAAGCATCTAACAGGTCAGTTTGCATGGCTTTGCCCCACTGATGGTAGCCACTTGTCATGTATTTATTACCGTAACCAGTTGAGCCGCGGAAGTTAACTTGCAACACTGCGTACCCTTCATTTGCCATCATTTGAACGTAGGGATCAAAATATTGATAATCTCTGGCAAATGGCCCTCCATGAGGAAATAGAATCACCGGAGGTTTTTCAACACCAACCGGTAAAGTGATGTAGCCATAAATTTCCATACCATCTCTAGCATTAAAAGTGATGGGAGTAACATTAGCTAGAGATTTGCCTTCAAGGTAAGGAAATTGACTAAACCAAAGGCCCAAACTTTTCTTAGTTTTATCAAATAAGTAATATTTTACGGGGCTAGTGTCACTTAAGGCAGAAATGATGTAGCGGTTTTCGTCTAGGCTATAGTCATAAATGTTACTTTGCAGGCCACTTTTAGACAGTAATTGTGCTAACTGGTCACCGATGTTTTTTTGTTCCGAATCCCAATAAACACGTCGAACAAAATTATCTACGTAGGTATACCCAATGACTTTCATCTCAGTATGACTGGGTTTAAAAATGACGTTAGTAATATCAAACTTTCCAGGTGCCTCTGCTACCAGTTCAGAAAATTGATTCTTGTCGATATCGAAACGCCATAGTGCCGTTTTATTCAACTTATGATCAGATAATAGCAGCAAAGAATTCGATTCTTTTTCGTACATGATTGGGTCAAAGGTTTCGGATTCAAAAGGGGTATAAGTTTTAATTAATTTCCAATCAGCATCTTGGTTTTCTCTGAGGTAGACGTATTTAGTTTCATTTCGTGCTCTATCGCTGCCCCCAACTGCGAGCAAGATTTCCCCATTTTTGTCAGTTATCCAATCGGTGATCCTATTGCTGTTGGCAATATGTTTCTCAAACTTTCCATCATTTACGTTCACTTTGTAGACGGAAGCGTAGTTGCCATCCCTCGAGTCTCTGGTGGTAACTAAAATGTGATCTGCGTCATTAGGCAAAATATTGAGTAAATTGGGACTGTTATAATAAAAGTCTAATTCGGTAGTTTTGGTGCTAACTCGGGCGTTGGTTGAACGACGCATTTCAAATACGTTTTTACCCTCAATATCTGCAGAATATAAATGGGTTGTTCTTAATTTTAAGCCTTTAAATTCATAAGGTTGGCTTACATTAATAAGTAACCTCTTATCATTTGCCCAATCAATACTCTCGATTCGATATTTTTCACCACCCAAAGTCACTAAAGCTTTGAGGTCTTGCGAACCAAAAGGCATGACTACGACTTGAGTGTTGCTATTACTATTATAAATCCCTGCCAGATGTTCACCGCTTGGCGAAATAATCGGTTGTTGTAGCATTGGCATTTGATTGAAATATTCTAATGGTAACGATTCAGCTTGTAAGTAGCTGATTGGCAGTAGAAAACATAATGCGATGATAATTTTTTTGTACATATCCCTTAAACATCTCCGTGTAGTTGTCTTTATCTAGGTGTTTTTTTTACACATTCTATTGATAATGAAAATATAATCAAGCTTGTGGGTAGACCATGATACCAACAACAGCCAATAGAAATTTTTCTAGGTCTGTACCTAAAAAAAACTTAAAAATTGCCGTGACTTTCTAGCTTCTTTTGGCCGTTGCCGGCGAAATATAGCGGGTCAGCAAAGCAGGTAACAAAGTTAGGTCTGTGATGAGTGCCGCTATCATGGCTAACGCGGTTAGTAACCCAAACAGCATGCTGGGAACAAAATCAGAAAATGCTAATAAGGCAAAACCCACACAGATAATCATAGTGGTAAATAACATGGCGTAACCAACACTAAAATATGCCTGTTTAACAGCCTTGGTTGGAGTTGAATTGCCATTGAGATAGTGATGCACAAAATGTATGGTGTCGTCCACTGCAATGCCCATAGCTATGGCCGCAATAGTGATAGTCATCAGGTCAAGGGGGATATTTGCGTAGCCCATTACCGCTAAAATCACTAGGGTACAAATCACGTTGGGTATTAACGCAATTAACGCCACAGATAATCTTTTAAACAGCACCCACATCACTAATAATAAGGCGATGTAGACTATTCCTAGGGTTAGGATTTGTGAGTTAAATAAGCGTTGTAATATGTCCTGATACAACACAAAAAGATTAGTAAACTGATATTGGTCTTCTGCGATACCATTTTTTTCTAGGTCAATACGCAAGTTTTCGAGATATTCTTTGCGGTTAAAACCTGCAGTACTGTCTTTGACTCTGCTACTTAGGCGCAATTGTTGGTTCTCTAGTGAAAAATAACTTCCCAATAAAGATTCTCGTAAATTTTCATCGACTAAGTGGTAGATGGCGGTGAGTTCGTATTCAGTCAGCGGACGCCCTTGGTTTAACTTCATGGCCAATTCACTAAAGTTAACCACTGAGGTGGTGTTACCACTAGCAGGATATTGTTTAAGTATGGTTTGAATTATTTGCAACTGTTGTATGCTTTTTGCACTTAAGGCTAAGTCTGTTTTTTGCATGTTTTCTGGTATATCGATAATAATATCAAAAGGTGTAGAGCCGCCAAATTGTTGGTCAATAAAGGTTAATTCTTGATGCACTTTGGTGTCTTTTGCAAAGTAATTCAAAAAGCTGTTTTCTACGCTGAGCCGAAAAACTCCTAAAATAGCAATGGCGGTTAACACCACAAACACAACAATCACCTTAGCAGAATGCTTTAAGGTGACAACTGAGATCCATTGAATGAAGTTTTGACTAAGTTTGTTAGGTGCTGTTGCTTGACTGCGAGGAAATAAACTCAGTAACGCCGGCAAAAATATCAATGAAAGTCCAATTGAAACCAACATAGCAATGATCATCATCCAGCCAAAACTCACTACCGGCTGAATACCGCTAAAAATAAGAGATCCAAAGCCTACCGAAGTGGTGATGCCAGCATAAAAACATGGTTTGATTTTTTGTCTCAGGGTTTGAGAGACTAATTGTGCTTGGGTGGCTTTATCGTTGTCATTCGCTAGTTGCCGATATTGCACGATCAAATGCACACATATCGCCAGCGTAAGAATAAGTTGAAGTGCGATAAAATTCGAAGAAATAACAGTCGTGCGTAAGTCAAAAATGCCAAACAATCCCATAGTCATGATCACACTAGTGACACAGCAGGCAATGGGGATAACCACCCAGCGCCAACTTCTAAATAAAATGAGCAACATAATACAAATGGCGAGACCAATTGCACTGCCAAATAATTTTAGGTCGGCGCGGATAATGTTGATTAATTGATGACCTAAAACGTAAGAACCACCTAAATAAACATTGGCATTCGTTTTGACAGAGTCGGCAAAGGCATAGATTTGTTGTATTTCTTGCTCTCGTTGTTTATTAACCTCTTGTCGAATCGGATCGGCTTGTGCCTTAAGTTGTTGTACTTTTTCTTCATCCTCGGGGGTAAATTCTTGAGTTAAACGTTTTTTATCAAGGTTAATTATTTCGCTTTCGATTTCAGATAGTTTAGGGTGTTTTTTAAAGATTACTTGAATCGATGTTGCCGACATTTTTTGATTCACTAACAAGTCGGTAAAAATTGGATGTTGCTCGAAGGTTTGGCGCATTGTCTGGTGGCTAAACTGTTTACTTTGCCAAGTCCAGTCTGATGCAACAAGATTGGGATCAAGTGCACTCATTTGTGAAAGTAAAGGCACATTGAGTATATGAGTGACACTTTTCACCCTTGGTAGGGTTTTTAATTTTGCAGACAGGACCTGAATGTCTTCAAAGGTTTGATCACTAAAAAGGTCATGATTTTTAGGTTCGTAAGCCAACAATATAAATTCATCAGGTGAAAATCTTTCATTCATTACCTGACTTTGTATATAAAGCCTATTGTCTTTTACGAGCAATGTTTCGGCTGAAGCATCTATTTTAAAATATTGTACAAACCAACCAAGGCATAGGGTTATCAGTAGCACAGAGATAACGGTTAGCAGTGGCTTTTTTGTAAGCCAGATGTTGCTTTGTTCAATCATGAGTGTTGGCCTCAACAGTTACTGCTTTTGTCTCAGGTTCTTGCTTTTGTTTATCTTGATATTCTTTATCTCTCAACAGGGTTTGCATATACATATTTCGAAAAAAAACGTAAGGGTCGTCGCTTTCTTGATATAAGGTTTCATAACTGGTTGCTCTTGGAGCAAACTCATGAAATCCATCATAGGCTTGGATGTATTGAGTTTGCGGAGGTTCGGATACAAAAGTGACAGGAGCAAACGCCGATTCGGTTAAAGTCGACAGGCCATTTCTAACATCGCTTTGCCCAAGAATAGGTAACACCACATAAGCGCCATAACCTAGATCCCAAGATGATAATGTATCGTTCAACGTCGCTTTTTTCGGTTCAATTTCAAACCAGGCTTGTGCCGGATCAAACAGTCCAAAGATACCTATGGTGCTGTTGATTAAGAAACGTCCCAAACTACTACCCATATCACTACCGTTAGCTTGTAAAAGGTGATTAACGGCGTTTAAAGGCTCCCGTAAATTACTGAAAAATTGGCTAACGGCTGCCTCAACAGGATCGGGCATGACAGTGGTATAACCCTTGGCTAGCGGATTGAGCACCCAAGTATAAACCACATGATTTACGGCAAACACTGGGCGATTAATGGATTCAAAAGGGTCATCAAACTGTGAGTCTGTATAACCCACTACTGTAGGAGTAATGGCAACTACACCATTAGAGGTTTCAACCTCAACTAGATCGTTACTTTCAATCGAGGCTTGGGGTTGACCTAATCCACTTTGAAACAATTGGCCTTGACCTTGATTTTGCTCAAGTGCGTTTTTAGATGCGCAACCCGCCAAACAACTCAAGATAACAAGCAACACTAGGGACGAAAATTTACCGCGACTGTAATCCATCTATTACTCCATTATTTGATATTGTGACGCATATTGTTGGCAATCTTGCTGCCCTGTACATAGCCCATTTGATTAATACGTAATTCAGTCGTAAAACGATTACTTCGAATTTGGTTCAATTCGAGTCACTAACATTTGGGTTATCATTGTTACTTTTATCGCTGTTCACAGCAGTTACCTTAGATTGGATCATTGTGTCCAAATTGACGCCGCCTTTCGCTCCAAAATCTAAGGTGCGGATTGGGAATGGGATTAAAATATCAGCCTTCTCTAGTGCTTTCTTAATGCCTACTACTGCTTGATGGCGTGCCTGCATAAAACCAATCTCACCAGGATAATCAATCCAAAACCACAATAATAAATTGACGCTGCTGTCACCAAAGTCTTTAGCAAATACGGCGGTTTCTTCCTTCCTAATGACAAAATCATATTGATTAATAAATTCTTTAATTACTTCTGCCGCTTGTTCAGGATCATCTGCATAGGAAATTCCCACAGGCACTTCTATTCTTCTCACCCCATTAATTGAGTAATTGGTTAGAATGTTTCTAAATAGGATTTTGTTGGGTATGACTTCTAGTTGACCAAAAAATGTTTCTACTAGGGTGTTACGTAAATTAATAGTTTTAACTGTGCCAAATACTTTATCTGCTGCAACTACGTCGCCAATTTGGAAGGGTTTGCGGATCCCCATGGCTATACCCGCTATTAGGTTTTCGGTCATGTCTTGGAAAGCAAATCCTATGGCCAAACCCACTATACCAGCACCAGCTAATAAAGATGTCACAGTACCCGTTAGCCCAAGGAAGTCTAAGGCGACAAACACTCCAGCAATTAAAATACACATCTTAAAAATAGAAGCCAACAAGCTAGCGATCTGCGGTGATTCGAGGGTTTTCAACAATACTTTTTTTAATGTCTTACCAGCGATATTGGCTATGACCGAAAAAATAATGGCAATTAAAATAGCGACTACAAAATTGGGAAGGTGTTTTATACCTGCTTCGAGCCAACTTTCTAATTTGTCGTTAATTAAACTCCAAAACTTTTCGATTTTTAGCAATTCCATAATACTTTCCAGATAATTGATAGGGGGCAGTGCTAAGCAGGCTTAGCACTGTATTTCATTTTGATTAAGCGTGGCTTTTGTTGAAGACTTTCTCTGCTTCTTCTTTGGCCATTCCATACTTCTCTTGCATCTTGCCTTGAAACTTCTCTAAGTTGCCGTCGATTTCCTGTAGGTCATCGTCTGTGAGTTTGCCCCAATTTGCTTTAAGAGAGCCTGAAGCTTGTTTCCACTTACCTTTCACTGTGTCTTTATTCATTTTTTTCTCCTGATCATTTAAATCGTTCATTCATCAACAATTAATTAAAAGGTGACTCAGGTTTTAACTGAATCAGTGATTTACAGTTCAACTACAATCAAACCTTATGCCAATAAGCTAAATTGTTGAAAATAATAGGAAAAGGTTTTATTTGAGTGGCTGCTTAAGGTGACCGATGTGTAAGATTTACAGTGTTAAATGTTAGTTTTTCACTTTGGATGTTATTGAGAATTTGAGATCAGTGGAAAGACCCACAATTTGGCTGCGATTATTTGATTAAGACGGTATTGACCTTAAGTAAAAATTACAAAAAGTTTGAAAAATTTTAGCGGTTTCTAGGTTGTCATGTTTTTGGATCAGAGCTAATGCTATTGGTTTAATTCTAATAAAGTTTTTTAATATCAGGTGGTTAGCTTTCTTTTTGATTGATGTTGTACACACTGGTACAGGAGCTGCTGTACCAGTGTAGGTAGGACGAAACACTCAATCTGTTTTCGTTGTTACTACTTACATTCATAAACATTATTCCCAAGGAGAAAACCATGGATCTGCTACGTATTATCATTGCTATTTTGGTACCACCTGTTGGCGTATTTTTGCGGGTTGGTTTATCTATGACTCTGTTGCTAAACATCCTACTTACTCTATTAGGTTATCTGCCGGGTATCATTCACGCTATTTGGGTAATAACCAAAAAGTAGCAATTAATTGTCATAAACAAAGGTAGATACACATGAGTTGGCTGAAGTCTTTTAAGGTATCGACCGTTATCGCGGTTTGTGGATTGCTTACGGTGACCCTGTTGCGGGTGGCTGCACCAAGTATCATCACTTGGTATGCAAACCGCACAATCCAACAAACTGATGGCATAAGCGGTTCAGTAGCGGATGTGGATTTGCATGTGATTGCAGGTTCATACAGTATTTTTCAAACTAATATTCGACAAACTGGGGATAGCCAAGATCTTCCTTTATTTGTTGTTGAAAGAATAGATATATCCATTTTATGGAGTGCTTTATTAAAGGGCGAATGGGTAGCAGAAGTAAACATTATTAGGCCCCTAGTTAGCTTATATGACAGACCGCAAGACAAAGTATTTGAGTCTGAAGCGGTAACCAATGAAAAAACTTGGTTGGGATTAGCGCGAAATTTGAGTCCATTTGCCATAGACAAACTGACTGTAGAAAATGGTACGTTTAGCATGGATGCCCAATCACAGTTGAAACGTTCAAAATTTACTGTGCAGAATATTCAACTTGCCGCTACTGATATTTCTAATTCTAAAAGTGCTACGACTATTGCTAGTGCTAAATTAACGGGTGATATTCAGGATCACGCCAAGATTTTGGTAAACGCTAGTTTCGACCCTAACACCGCCAAACCTACTTTTGATATTAATCTTGAGATGGAAAAACTGCCGGTTTCTTACATTGATTCTTTAATTAAATTCTATGCCCCTTTTGATTTTGAAGCCGGACAGCTTGATTTGGCCAGTGAACTGAAGGCTGTGGAGGGCCAAGTGACCGGCTACCTGCAAGCAGGTATCTATGAACTCGATGTTTTTTCGTGGCACGAAGATGTGGTAGAAGATGGTGATAATCCTGCTCTATTAATCGTTGAGATGATTGGCGGGGCATTAGCTACATTGTTTGCAAATAATGATAAAGACTTAGTCGCAACACGTGTACCGATTGAAGGGGCACTGGATGATCCTAACGTATCTACTTTTGATGCGCTTTCAGGAATACTCAGAAACGCATTCATAGAGGCATATAGCCTAAAAGTAGAGAATTCTGTTAGTGGCCTGGATGAGCCTGATAGCGCACATAAAAATATTTCTGATGCCAAGGATGAAGTTGACTCATAACGTTAGTTTTCCTGGTAGACGAGTTCACTCAATAACGGAAAATGATCAGAATTAATAGAAGGCATCCTCTGAATTGTTTCCAAGGCAAAATGCTCACTATGGAAAATATGGTCTAGTGGCCAACGTAAAAAAGGATAGTCTGCATGGAAAGTATTAAACATGCCACGGCCAATCCTGGGGTCCTTTAAACCACTGATGCGTCTGAAAGCTCGGGTCGTGGGGGACCAAGCAACATCGTTTAAATCTCCAGTGACAATAGTGGGTTCAGTTTTATCCGCTACCTCACGAGCTATTAATAGTAACTCTCTATCTCTGGGCGTTGAGCGTTTATTTTCAGTTGGGCTCGGTGGGGCTGGGTGCAGAAAGTGGCACTTTATCTTAAGTTCATTTCCCAACAATAAATAACAATGAATCGATGGCACGTCATCTTCAATTAGATTTCTTACCTCCACGTCTTCTAATGCATATTTACTGTAAAGGTGCATGCCATACAAGTTGTCCAAAGGCTGATTAACTCTGTGGGGGTAATCAGGGTGGATTGGTTGCATGGCTTCTTGCCACCAATTATCTGTTTCAAGGGTAACAATAACATCAGGTTGATGCAGCGAAACCAAAGTGATTAATTTCTCAGCACTATGATTTGGCATCAATACGTTACTGGTTAATATTTTAATCGAATGGGTTTGACTCGATTTCTGTGCTTTAGGCACCTGTATAGGGTAAAGGCGAGTGTAAGGGAATATCCAAGCGAGTTGATAAATAGTGATTAAGCCATTTGTTATCACCAAGACTATTTGCGTAATGGATGACGTAAGGTAGAAACTTGCTAACAATAGACAAATTGCAATGACGGCTATTTGTACTCTAGGAAACTCCCATACCCGGCAAAGCCAGTGGTTTGATGGTAGCAAAGGTACCAATGTTACGCCTAGCATGGTTATGGTGAGAATTATTATCAAAGCTTCCAATATTTTTACCCTTTGTGAGTTTAATAGCGAACAATGTGTCTACTTACCATTGAGAAGCGGACAGTCATTTAGAGCCACTTACGGCATTAAATTTGCTTTTACTGTAAACATAAGGCTTAAGTAAGTAATCAAATAAAACACACCGCCAATACAATTAAAAGGTCAACATTATGCAAACCCAATTGGTACTCGATGATTTGAGTCAGTTTACCCAACTCGTTGTAGAAAAGTTACCTTCTATTTTTTTAGGGGTCTTAATATTCGCCATATTTTTCTGGCTATCAAGACCAATTGCTAATTTATTAACCAAACCGTTAGCAAAAGCGACCACCAGTAAACTGATACAGATGGTAGTACGCAGAATTATGAGTATGTTGGTTGTGCTTGTAGGGCTTTACATTTTATTACGCTTAGTTGGACTCACTCAATTTGCTGTTGCACTACTAAGCGGCACCGGTGTGCTTGGTTTAATTATAGGGTTTGCCTTTAAAGATATAGCTGAAAACTTCTTATCTAGTTTACTGTTAAGTGTGCAACGTCCTTTTAACTTAGGCGATATTATAGAGGTCGAAGGCTATTTAGGTGTTGTGAAAAAAATGACTTCGAGAGCCACCACTTTGGTTGATTTTAATGGTGATCATGTGCAACTTCCTAACGCCACAATATATAAAAATGCCATTCGTAATCTGACAGCCAACCCCTATATGCGTAGCACAGTTGATATTGGGGTAGGGTACGATTCTAACTTTGACCATGCTCAATCTTTGGCCATGGATATCATGCTTTCTCATCCAGCAATATTAGACGATCCAGCGCCTCAAGCACTGGTAGACTCTTTGGGCGCATCGACCTGTAACTTGCGCTTATACTTTTGGGTTAATAGCGAAGTGAATAGTCCGTTAAAGGTATCGTCGGTTTTAATGAAACGAGTGGTTGAAAGGTTTTTGGCCGAAAATATTGCCATGCCTGATGATGCTCGTGAGCGGATTATCTTGAACCCTGAAACATTGGCGACTCCTTCAGTTTCTAATATCAAATCAGGCCAAGTAAATTCAGAAGAAAAAGTTAACAATGTGCCGAACGAGTCAGCCAATGACGATACAAGCAGCGATCATGATGAAATAAGGGAACAGGCTGCTCAAGCCAGAGATCCCGAAGAAGGCGACAATATTTTATAGTGAGTTTTATTGAGATGAGGTAATTCTTGCAGGTGACTAGGAATTATTTACATTGTTTTAAACAATACTCAATTTCGTGGTTTCGGTTTTGTTTTTAAGTATCTGATTTTATTGAAGTTAATTTCTTGTTGTGGTCTGGCATAGAGGTTGCTCCTACTGAAGTACTAATGCGCAATACATCGCACTAGATTCACTTAATTTAACAGGAGCGAATTATGAGCACGTCAACAAAGACAAAAGCCGCAGTAACCAACTCAGGTACCCCTATTGCAGATAAAGTCACTGAAACGCTGCATCAATCAGTCGATACATTATCTGAGCACGCTGCGACTGCAGAAGAAAAACTACGTCACACTGCATCAGCATCGGCTGAAACCATGGGTGAAAAACAGCAACAGGTGAAACAATATTGGGATCAATCTGCTGTGGGTAAATACACCAAAGAAAACCCGGTTGCCACTGCAGGTATAGCGTTTGCTGCAGGTATGTTACTGACCACCTTACTTAGAAGAAAATAGTTTACCTATCATGACCACAACAGAGCAAAACATAGCCAACGAGCAAGCGTCAGCATCCAATGCTGACGCTAGCATTTCTGATGTCATATCTGCTTGGGATAAAGTATTTCAAGGAGTCAAGGCTCGGATGAGAACTAACGCATCAGTTGTTGCGGCGGACATTAGGCTGTCTATCAAGGCGGTTGTTGTCACTTTGACCTGTATCCTAGTGTTAGTTGCTTTAGCGGTTGTGATTTGGGTTAGTTTATTGGCGGGTATGTCCTATGGTTTGATGGCATTCGGTTTCCATTGGTTTTGGAGTTTACTGTTAGTGCTGGTAATTAATCTAGTGGCGTGGCACGTCACCCAGCGAATTCTGCGTAACGCCCTCAAATCGGTCAATATGAGTGCATCTGCTGACCTGCTGTTTGACTCTAAAAGCGAGTAACTTGGAGAAGATAATATGTTTGATCCGTTGAAAAAACATAAAGCGAAATTGCAGCAAGCTAAGACCAATGCTGAACTAGCGAATAAGTATTCAAGACGACAACTTGCAATAGCCAGATCTAAAAGTGAGTCGTTTATCTCATCCCCTGTAGGGATCACTAGTATGTTTGTAGCGGGATCAATTAAAGGGGCCACTGCCGAGGTACCTAAACCGCCTGCATCGATATTTCTGTCAATGTTTCTCAAGCTTTTCTAGCGTAATAGTTTTTAGCGCAGTAATAAGTGACTTTACCCGAATTAACCCGAGTTAAGATTCACTTAGTTTTGGCTCAGCTCTGGAGCTCCTTTTCTAGGAGTATCTTTTCCAGAGTTGAGCTTTTTTCTTGGTGTGAGTTTTTTAACGCGAGCTTGTGTAGGATTTACTCAAGGCCTCTGAAAAAATTACTGTAAATAGTTCCCTGTGAACGTTCTTCTTCACAAAAATATTCTCCTTAACTAGCTGTATCACTATTTCGCAATTTGGCTTAGCCCAGTGAATT
The DNA here is from genome assembly GCF_018861065.1 of Paraglaciecola arctica. Lineage (GTDB taxonomy): Bacteria > Pseudomonadota > Gammaproteobacteria > Enterobacterales > Alteromonadaceae > Paraglaciecola > Paraglaciecola arctica_B. Next base: position 267,515 of record NZ_JAHKQO010000036.1, on the reverse strand, counting down.
CGGTCTATCCAGAATTTTATCAGTGGTGATACGACTTTCTTCCTAGATTGGTATCCTTTCTGCAATAGCTACGACAAGTCATTATAATTTTCGTACCTAGGAGCTTTACCGTGAAATTTTTAACTCTTGTTGCCGCTATCATATTAACCATTGTCAGTTCTGCAATGGCTGTGTCACAAACTGTTGAATCTAAACAAGTAGAGCCGATGCCAGCCAGCATTCATCAGCTAAAAGTAGCATTGGCTAAAGTCGACCGTAGAAAAACAGATAGAAACAGTGTGCTGCGGTTAGAGCGAGCTGAATTTTACTATTCGAGTGCTGTTGAATATTTCAAAGCAAACTGGCGAACCAAAGCAATTGATTATGCTCATAGGGGAAGACTGCTAGTAGAGCTACATCAACGTTCAGTTAATATGCCAGGATTTTATAGACCTGAGCTTGCTAAAGCCCAGCGAGCCAGTTTCTCAGTGGAATAGTGTTTATTGCCAAAGCAACTAAGGCATCGAATAACTTGGCCAATCAAGATATGCCTAAGTTGCTTGGTTATATTTCTATTCCAATATTTTTGGTGGTAAATAAATAGTAAATTCATTAATAGGTTCAACAAGTACACTATGTGCAACTTGTTGCTCTTCTTGGGTGACTAACCCCAAGCGTGACAATAACCCAAAGCGCGCCGATTTGAGATTTGCAGAAGAAACGTCTAGTGGTTTATGCCACACGCGATAGGTACCTAATTTGCCATCGCGGCGATGATAGAAACCTGCTAGTGGATGAGTTAAATATACAAGTCCAGTTTCGGTATCAGGAAAGCCAGACAACTCAATTTTGGCATGGTTAGTTTGGGTTAATTCAACACTGGCAGGAGCCCAAGTTGCATCAGTGGTCATCTTGTATTTCAAGTATATTTGTTGTGATTCATCAAAATCGCAATCGAATTTAACTTCGCCACTATACCAAGGCAAATTCCATAAAAACCTAGGTACAGCGAGTGTCCATGAATCCAAAGTGGTACCGAGAAACCAAACACAACGTTCGTTTGTTTGATTATCGATAATGTAAATTCGATAGTTGGTTTGGCCCATAGTGAACTTTGGAAATGGATAAACAGCAGAAGTAAAATCTACATCGATAAAAGGCACCACTGAAATGAGAGCTTTTTGTTCTCCTTCTATTTCAACGGTATCTAATTTAAATCGGTTAGGGAAAAGCCCAACGAATCTAGCAGGATCTACTGCGTAAGTGATTATGGCAAAGTGCTGCAACTTGCATAGCACATCAATTCCTTTAGGTGATGGCCTAGGATGCAGGAAATTGTTTAACTCTAGTGATTCCAACGCAATACCTTCTTTGAAATAACGCTCTGTTAACTAGCGAGCGTATAGAAACTGGCTGTTAAAACAAGTTACTTAGAAAATATTCAATCCAAAGATATCTTTAACATCAAACAGTACTTTTTCTGTTTTTTCTCTAGAGATTTGACTTCCCTTGACTAAAATATCCACTAGTTGTGCCTTATCATTTAAAAACTCGTCTCTTCTTTCTCTTATTGGTCGAAGCATGTCCTGCAAACACCCTTCTAGTACTTTTTTTGTTGTGCCGTCACCAAGACCTCCACGTCGATAGTGATCTTTTAACTGGCAGATATAGTCCTCATCAGGGTGGAAGGCATCGAGATAGGTAAAAACAACATTTCCATCGACTTTACCGGGATCTTCAACCCGCAAGTGGTTAGGGTCGGTATACATAGATTTTACCGCTGTGGAGATTTCTTTTTCAGTCGCTCCAAGGTTAATGGCGTTGCCCATAGACTTAGACATTTTACTTTTTCCATCTGTACTAGGAAGCCGCGGTGCATTACTGAGTAAAGGCCGACACTCACTTAAAACAATACGTCCTGCTAGTGAGTTAACCCTTCTCACTATTTCATTAGTTTGTTCAAGCATGGGTAACTGGTCATCTCCAACAGGCACTAAAGATGCATTAAACCCTGTTATATCAGCTGCTTGCGATATAGGGTAGGTTAGAAAGCCAGCTGGGATGGAGCGTTCAAATCCTTTGTTTTGGATTTCACTTTTCACTGTCGGGTTTCGCTCTAAGCGACTGATGGTGACGAGGTTGCTGTAATACATAGTCAACTCAGCAAGGGCCGGCAGTTGTGATTGAAGGCAAATAATTGTTTTAGAAGGTTCGATACCAACAGCTAGGTAATCTGCTACGACATTTAGAATGTTGGATGATACTTTTTGCGGATTGTGAGCATTGTCAGTCAGACCTTGCATATCAGCAACAAGAATCGTTTGCTCATGAATTTCCTGTAAAACAACGCGTTGCTTTAACGAACCAACATAATGACCGAGATGTAACGGGCCTGTCGCTCTATCTCCGGTTAAAATAATTTCTGGTTTATCAGTATTTTGTTTTGTGTTCATGGGGGTATCTCCTAGCTAAAATAGTTCGCTACTGGAGATATAAAACAAATGACAGTCTTAGCTACCTTCCAGCAGCTTAAGAATGTAAGAATTCTGTGCCGCTCTAAATAGAGCGCCACCAGAAAAAGAATGAGGTAGGTGTTGAAATGTATTTCATGCGGGCAATTTAACGATAATCCTTTCGAAATGCAACTCCGGACAGTGGATTAGTAATATAAAAACACAGTTGTTAGACAAGATAATCAATAGGCTTTAAATCATAAGTGGGCAAAATCGAGTTATGCCTAAGTCCGCTTTAGACTAGCTGACAGGCAGAATAAACCGAAACTTATCATCTCAAACTGTAGATGTGGGGTACTGCTAATAAGGGGGCAACTAAGAGTTGGAAACAGCAAAACTCAATTCAAAAGTTAGTTATCGATTTTCTAATCGATTAAAGTCTAGAACACCAAATTCTAAAGGATTGAGCTGTTTAAAATACTGATGCATAGCATCAGCAAACTCCCAAAAATCTGCTGAAGTTCTATATACCGCATATTTTTTTCTGAGTGCCTGGTAATCTTGCTCGGAACTTAACCCTTCAATGCCATTAGCAAAATCTGCGAGTTCCGTTGTTGTCACTGTAAAAAAAGCATTGGGATGTGAAGTCATTAATCCTGGAGCAATGGTCATGGTGTCTTCTTCAGGCAATCGTCTGTCATCTTCGCCAAATAAATGGGAAATATTGTTATAGGCGTTATGGCGTAACAAAGTATAAAAATGAGTGTTTTGATTCTCGACGTCTACCACTCGCACAATTGATGATTGTGGGATCAGTGCAGCACTTATTCCTTGTACCTTGTTAATTTGTTGCAGTGGTTCTAAGACGGATTTGTGTTTTGAACCACGTTCTAGATGGTGTTGTTGATTGCTAACGTCGGTAAAATGACTTTGTAATTTTTGGTACAACTCGATTAATGGCTGTTCGGTTTTGTAATTAAGATCGGTTTCAACTGACGTCTGATTCGCATCATATACATACTTTTCTACTTCACTGACCGAGCCGCGATACCATTTTTCTCTTACTTCTTGTCTGTTCTTTTTAGGCAAAAAGCTCAGAAAATTGAACTCACCTTCCATACGCAGAAAATCCATATACATCCTGCTGTTTAACTGATGCCCAACATTACCGTATACATCAAATCCAGCGACCAACAGGTAGTGAATCCTTTCGAATAGTGGATAGGTTAGTACCCAAGCCGTTTGAGGTTGCTTACCAACCAGACCTTTTACAACGGTTGCTGCATCGTTATGGCGAAAGATAGTTAAAGTTGCGTTGTCATTTTTTCCACTATTATCTCCACCGTTACTTCCACTTCCATCCCACAAAAGGTCAAGGGTTACCTCAACTTTGTCTTTCAAGTGTTGTTCAATAAATTCGGATTTGGCTTTTAAGTATTGTTTTTCCTTTGCTGCATAAGTTAACCAAGACGTAGGCAATGCATTACTTTGGGCTTCTGCTGGTAAAGATATTTGTTGTCTAGCCTGTTGCATAAACTCATCATTATTCTCAACCACATCCAAATCGGGAGACGCAAAGAATACCCAGAAATGGTCATTAATTACATTTAGCGCCAACTGACCTCGGCAAACTGGCCCTTTGATAAATTGCATTATGGTATTTTGGGCTTCGTCTAACATGTATTTGTATCGAGTTTTGACCGGTATCTGCGCAAAACTAATAAAGGGATTCGATGCTTCTTCAGGCTGATAAGAGGGAAGTGTGTCAACGGTATAATCTGCTTCTAAGAACCATTTTGACCAACGCTCCATCCTTGCGGTGTTTAGTGTAATTGGCATATGAGACTTATGAACTATGGTTTCCAACACGGGTTGCATTCGATAATAAACGCGAGGAACTTTAGGGTCGTCGAATGGGCGTCGGGTAAAAATCCCCTTTATTGGTTGACCGGGTTGGCTGTTGGATCTAACCAGTTTGAAAAACTGTTTATTTTCGGAATCACTAAACTGAAGGTTTACCAAAAATAAGTGTTCAAACAAATAACGACTCATTAATTGAGCTTTTTTACTGTTTTGGTTTAAGAATGACTCCCAGCTATCAATAAGGTTTTGGGTCTCTGAACTAATTGGCTGAGGCTGTGGTTGTGTTGCGCCATGGGCTACCCAATCAATAAGGCGTTGATGTGCTACGTTATCAATCGCGGGTAATCCGTAGGGCATGCCCCAAAGAGGATAGTCCTGTGCATAATCCGCAAACTCTTGGTCGGTTGGGCATTGATAGTCGCGGTTTAAGTCCAGATCAAATTCTTTAGACAGTAACTTTTGAGTTGGCAGTGGGTTAGCTTCCTTTAGCAATAACATTTTTGCTAGTAGACTGTTTTCAATATTCTGTTTTTTGGTTCCCGCTTGATCAGAGACGACTGGGAAAAAGTCTTTTTCACGCCACTGATCTACAGAATGACCGTCTTCAAAAAGCCTGGAGAGGTTGGCTTCAAGTAGGCGCTCTCCATCGTAAACACGTTCCTTATTGGCGCCTCTTGTTAGACCTTCAATAGAGCCAAGTTTTAACTGACACGGGGCGTCGTAACAGGCATGACAAACCACACATCTTTTCTCAAGGATTGGTCGAACATCATCGGTGTAATTTGTATGTAAGTTGTTTTGAGGGACCACGATTACCGTGTCACTTTCAGTCATAAAGCTTTGTGTAGCAATAATAATGGCGGCAACAGAGACTAAGGCTAAAATAACTGCGAGCAATCGTGAATTCATAATTTGTCGATAAACCTAAAAGATAATCTGTTTAAAATAACCCATAAATAATTGAGTCGGCTGGTGCTGCGCAACGCTGCCTAGAAAACTTACTTTACCGTGTTTTCACGCCAGTGTGTCAATTACCTATATCAAAATAGCTAACAAGGGATAGCCTTTATCCAAGTTTGTAGGGGCATAACTGGGTTGTTAACGAGTCTGATACACACAGTTTCCAATTATTGTCACTTTTGGTGTTGTGAAATATTTACATAGTACTAAGCAACAGTTACAAGCTTCTTTCTGGTACCCAATTCCACAAATTAAAAAATATTCAATTATATCAGTTGCTTACAGTTTGGCATCGAACTGGCATTAGTTAATGTGAACTTTTAACAGGAGAAAAATTATGAAACGTACAACTATTTCAATTCTTATCGCAACTGCTATTAGTACCGCTTCTTTAAACGTAAATGCAGCAAACACATGGAAAGATGGTGCTAAAGACGCATGGATAGATGGAAAAGCCGAATCAACATTACTTTTTAACGGCAACCTAAATTCGTTTGACATTAATACTGATGTTAAAAACGGTACGGTAGTGTTAACAGGTAAAGTCGACAACTCAGTAGATAAGGCTTTGGCCGAAGAGCTAGTGGCTTCTCTTGAAGGTGTAACTGACGTTGACAATAAACTATCTATAGTTTCACAGGAAGACGTAAAACAAGATGATGAGATGATGCAAACGCTCAAAGATTCTAAAGTTGAAACTGTGGTTAAAACTAGATTGTTGTTTGAATCACAAGTGAGTGGCCTAGACATCGAAGTAGAGGTTAACGCTGGCGAGGTAACACTTACAGGTAGTGTTGATACTGACTCAGAACGAGATCTAGCGGTTGCCATTGCCAAAAACACAGATGATGTGACAAATGTCATCGATAAACTTGAACTTAAAGAACTTGTAGCACGTAACTAAGCTATATCATTTAGAATCTACCGCGCCTTTTGGCGCGGTTCTTCAGTTTCAGGAGTAGTGGTTATTAAATTTTTCAATCTCAATCCCACCAAACTTTTTCGTTCTTCGACTCCCAGTGTGGTTAACACATCCGTTTGTAAATCTGTCAGCCATTATAATTGGTTTGCCCGCTATGATAAGGCAGCAGAAATAGGCTCAGTGCATCATTCTGGTAACGTCACTGGTGTAATCAAACCCTAATTTAAGTCACCATTAGATAAACAAAGGTCATAATAATTGCGCCACAGTAATACTAAGACTTAAAGTGTTAATTCTAGTAGTTTCTCTTTATTAAGCGGTTTCAAAATGGCGCGACTAGCGCCATGACTAGTAATCGCAGCATTTTCTATTTCAGCACCACTGACTATGACTATTTCTTTGGACCGGTTTTGAGTAGACAGGTACTTTGCCAATTCTAATCCGTTTTCGTCTGGTAGATGTACGTCGACTAAAATTTTATCCCAGTTTTTACGGCTAGTTAGTTTCTCTCTACAAGCTTGAGCTGTATGCACCACTTCGACTTTCACCCCCAGTGATTCGAGTAGTATTTGGGTAATTTGGGCAGCATCAATGTCATCTTCAACTAGCATAAAATATTGTGGTTGTTTTTCTATCTGCTGAAGATTGACTTGTTCTTGGGGGGCGCATTTTGTTGTAGTCTTAGCGTTAATAACCAAGGATAGATGTTTATATAACAGCATTTTATCAATGGGTTTTGACACTAAATTGTCGAACCCTAAGGTTTGTAAGTTTTCCTTAACGCCTTTCATATTGGCAGCGGTTAGCGCTAATATAGGTTGTTTGACACCGCGTTTTCTGATTTCAACTACCGCTTCTTTTCCATCCATTTCGGGCATATGAATGTCCATTAAGATCGCAACATACGGATGACCTTTTTCAATGCTGGATAGGGTTTTTTCTACCGCCTGTTTGCCGTTTTCAGCAAAGTCTACATTAAGGCCAAATGTTTTTACTGTGTGACCAATAAGCATCCTGATATCAGCTACATCGTCTACCACTAAGACCCGACCTGAAAGGGGGGTAATCGCGGCAATTTTTTCTCCAGTCACTTTTCTATGTAACGACAAATAACACAATTTAGTACCAGCTAGATTGGGGCATGAAATACTTAAAGTAAAACAGCTACCTTTTCCTTCGGTGGATTTTACTGCTATTCCTCCCCCTAGTTTGTTAGCAAGTTCTGAAGAAATGGCCAGACCTAATCCTGTGCCAGTTTCCTTTCGGGATATGGTGTCTTCTACTTGTTCGAATGGTTGGAAAATTTTGTCAATGGCCTCTGTTGGAATGCCTTTACCGGTATCGACTACTTCAAAAAATAAGGTGTATTGGTTATTCTCTAATTTGGCACTAACAGACACGCTCACTTTGCCACTGTCGGTAAACTTTATACCGTTGTGGATTAGATTGATTAACACTTGTCTCAGGCGGGTGGGGTCACAGTGAATTTCTTCAGGAAGCGCGGTAGTTGACACTAAGGTTAGTTCGATGCCTTTGTCATTTGCTGCCACTTGCATCAGCGTATATATATCAGCCATGAAACTATTTAAGTTAAAAGTCGTGGGGGTTAACTCAAGTTTTTTAGCGGCTATTTTCGACAAGTCTAAAACATCATTGAGTAAGCTCAATAGATGTTTACCGTTGTTGAGAATGATATTGAGTTCGTGACAAACAGGTTGCGCTTTGTCGCTGTCTAGGAGTAATTCTGTATAACCGAGAATCGAGGTTAAAGGGGTGCGCAATTCATGGCTAAGGTGCGCTAAAAATCTATCTTTAGAGCGAATTTGGGTTTCGACATTAATTCTTTCTAGACGCTCTTTTTGTACTTCTTGACGGGCGATGGCGTAACGAATTGCTCGAGCAAATCTTGGCCCGTCTAATTCACTTTTAACAATAAAGTCTACGGCACCCGCATCTAAAGCGGCTTTGTCTAGAACTTTGTCTGATTGGCCTGTCAACATGATGATGGGTACGCGGCATTGCATTTCTGTCGCTTTTTGCAAAACCGTTAAGCCATTGTGGGCACCCAATTGATAATCTAATAAGCAGATATCATGTTGATTTAGCTCGAGTTTTTTAAGTGCCTCATTTGGGGTCGCCACCCAGTCAATTGTAAATTTATATTCGTCGAGTTCTTCTAGATAATCTTTAGCAATGACATAGTCATCTTCATCATCTTCAACAATTAGAATCCGTGCTTTTTTTTCTAACATAGTGATCTCAGAATAGACTTAGTTATCATTAATCGTGGTTAGGCAATTCTACAAATTCGATCCAGTATTTCCCCAAGGCTTTCATTAATTCAACTAAGCCTTCGAAATTAACTGGTTTAGTGATAAAAGATGCCGCACCTAATCCATAACCTTTGGCCATGTCTTCTTCTTGTTGAGAGGTGGTGAGGATAACCACTGGGATGGCTTTTAGTTCTGGATCTGACTTTAATTCTTTTAGCGCTTCTCTGCCGTCTTTTCGCGGCATATTAAGGTCGAGTAGAATTATGCCCGGCCAAGGGTAAGCTTCAACATCAGCATATTTACCTTGGCGTTTCAGATAGCTGATGAGTTCCACTCCATCTTCTACACAAAGTAGATTATTGAGTACTTTGCTTTCCTCTAAGGCTTCTTTGGTAAGCAACCTGTCATCTTCGTCGTCATCCGCCATTAATATGGTGATAGGTTTTTTAATTAATGTGTTCATGTATTTATCCGTTATTTTTAAATAGTGTGGCCGCAACAGGGAGATTGATTGTAAATACAGAACCTTTAGTTAATTCACTTTTGGCTGATATTGTGCCGCCATGCCGTTCAACTATCCGTCTACAAACGGCTAATCCTATACCTGTTCCCTTATATTCAGTTCTACCATGCAAGCGTTGAAATGGTACAAATATCTTGTCAGCGAACTCTTGCTCAAAACCAATGCCATTATCGCTCACTGTAATCACATACCATTGTACAGAGCGTTCGGTTAGTTCATCGTAGGATTCACTTTGAGTGTAACTAATGGATATTTGCGGAGAAACATCAACTTTACGAAACTTGATCGCATTGGATAACAAATTTAAAAACAGCTGATACATTTGCCCTTTGTCACCTTTAACAACAGGTAATGTGTCAACGGTTATTTGGCTGTCGCTTTCTTCGATCGCTATTTCCAAATCACTCAAAATATCATCAATAAGTGCTCCCATGTCTACGTCGCTGAATTCTTTGCCTCGAGTAGTAATACGTGAGAACTCTAACAAATCGTTAATTAAATTCGACATGCGCTCAGCGGCCATTTTCATTCGAGTAATGTAGTCGATACCTTTGCCTTCGAGTTCTTCACCGTAGGTTGTCATCAGCCTGTCACCGAATGCACGGATTTTTCGGAGTGGTTCTTGTAGGTCGTGTGAAGCGACAAAAGCAAAATCTTCCAGTTCGCGGTTGCTACGCGTCAATTCTTCTGAATACACGGTTAATTCTTTGGTTCTAATTTTAACTTGTTCGGCTAGTTTATCGTTTTGTTGTTCTAAAGATTTGCGAAGTTTGCCTTCATTACCAATATTGATCCTTGCAAGCACTAACATGCCAAGTAGCAGCAAAGCACTAATGCTACCTGAAATGATAAAGGTAATTTTGGCTTCTTTTTGAATCTTAAGAAGCTTGTCATATTGGCTATCTCTGAAGGCAATTTCAGCCTGTTGTAATTCGTTGATAAGTGACAAAATTTCTGTGTACCAATTTCTGCCACGGCCCGTCATGATTAAGCCAATTGCGCGTTTTTCGTTGTTAACTAGTGCCAGTCCAACCGTTGTTTCCAACTCACTTATTTTTTTGGCGCTGATCTCCAACAAATCATTTATTTTTGATTGGGCCTGCTTATGTTGAAAGGTCTGTTTTTTGACAATATCCATCTGCGCGGATACCTCTTCGAGCGCTCTTCTGTATGGTTTTAAGTAGTCATCAATTTCCGTTAACAAATAGCCACGCTGCCCGGTTTCTGCTGAGAGTACTGATATATGCAAATTGTTAAGGGCCATAACTGACTCAGAGGTCTGAAATAGCTGATGTTGTGTTGTGGATAAAGCGCTGATTGTTCTGATAGCCAAATAAGCATTTCCAGCAATTAAACACAGCACTATGAGCGCAATCAGTAACCAAGTAGGCAAAGAGTTATCGAGTAGTCTTTTTTTTCTTAACTGCTCAACCATCTTATTGGTTACCGTGTTGTGCGCTTAGCACTTGCAGCGTATCGCTACATTCTTGACAGGCGTTGATGATTTTATCGATAGCCTGTATCCCTTTTTCTTTTGGCATATCGTTTTCCAAAATGAGTTTAATGAGTTCTGCATTCATAGAAATACGATTCAGTGGTGACCTTGCATCATGCACTAATTGGTTAACTGACTGGTCTTCATCAGATGACATAGTTTCCTCCATACAGATTGAGAGACAATTAAATTCGCAAATGTTACGGCATGTCTATTCCGCAAAGTCACCATAGGCATGTAAGCGGTTGTAGAGTGTTTTAGTACTAATGCCTAACATTTCTGCGGCAGCAGTCTTATTACCCTCTACTTTTTCTAAGGTGATACGGATCAATTCTTTTTCTACATTTTCTATTGTTTGACCAGCCGTGACGTTATTGTTTTGTTTTTTTGTCAGTGAAAAAGGTGACTCAAATGTATGCGGTAACTGAATTTCTTTACCCTTTGGATCGCTCATAATGAATGCACGATGTACACTATGTCTGAGTTCTCGTACATTGCCCGGCCAGTCAAAATTACTTAACCGCTCTAGTTGAGCATCGGTCCACACATATTCACAGCCATTTTCTGTGTTGAGTTCTTCTAAAAATGCTTTTGCCAAAAGGGGGATATCTTCCTTACGCTCTCGTAACGAAGGTATGTGAATCGGAAATACTGCTAATCTAAAATAAATGTCCTCACGCAACACTTTGTCTGTGGCGATTGACTCCATAGTGCGGTTGCTGGCTGATACCACTCTACAATTAACCGGTATTTCTTTAGTTCCACCTACTTTTATGACTTTTTTACTTTCTAACACTCGCAGCAAGTTAGGCTGCATATCAATCGGCATTTCGGTCACTTCATCTAAAAATAGAGTGCCATCCTCCGCTCGTTCAAATACCCCTTCTTTCTTGGCTACAGCTCCGGTAAACGCCCCTTTTTCATGGCCAAATAATTCACTACCAATCAACTCCTTGGACAACGCGCCGCAGTTAGTTGTTACTAGTTGGCCTTTGACTTGGCTAGCTTTATGAATAGCGGTGGCGACCACTTCTTTACCCACGCCACTACTGCCCATCAGCATGACATTGGCAGAAGTTTTAGCAACCCGCTCGATCATCAAATACAATTCTTGCATGGGCGCAGATTCGCCAATTAAACATCCAAAGTGACGCTTTATCGATGAGGTTTTGGCTTGAGGTTTGATTTTGGGTTGCTTAGATAATACCCCTTCAATGTCTTCACGCTGTAAAGGTTTCACTAAATAGTCCATTTGCGGACCACTTATCTCGGCAAGAATCCCTTTAACTGACGGGTGACCTGTAATAAAAGTAACCTGTGCCTTTGATTGTATTTTTTTGAGGTGGTCGACTAAATGTAATCCGCTGCCATCGGGTAGCATAAAGTCCAACAATATATGCTCAAAAGGTTGGCTATCAAGCCACTCATACGCTTCTTTTAAATTAGCGGCAACCGATACATGGTGTCCTAAAAATTCAATAATGTTAGCTGCTACATCAGTAAATTCGTTGTCATCATCGACTAGTAATACGTTTAACAATGGTTATCCTCATGTAGAGTTAGGTCATCGAGTTGATCGATTTTAGGGTGAAAGATAGTTTAGGCAAGTTCATTATTATAGTGATTTGACTAGGCCCTAACTATTTCTTATTCAAGGTAATGGTAAACAAACTGACACATTAAAAAGTAGATTAATCATTTTATCAACTTAGGTTGTAGACCGATTTGTAAAATATTCACGATTTCTTGTAAATCGTTCATAACGACTAAAACGAATATCATTCAACAAATAAAAAATATCTTTATTTATCATTGGTTTAGTTTGATTTTAATAATGGAATGTCAGTTGCTTATTGTATCATAAGCTAGCAATGGCTAGTGGTACAATCAAAACAGGAGTTAATATGTTAAATCAGACAACAAGTGTAGAGAAAGTAACAGACGTCATTCAAGTTATGAAAGCAGGCGTTGAGTTTTACAATGACGCAATAGAACAAGTGAATGATACATTTGTCAAAAACACCTTCAGAAAAATGGCAACAAACAAAGAAGCTGCGATACAGGCTTTGCAACCACTAGCTATAGACGAGCAAGGTGAGATTGAGGACGGCACATCTTTAGCTGTCGATTCACGTAAAATGTATACCAAATTTGCAGCGTTGTTTGCAAGCGACGAGGATTACACCTATGTCAAACAACTTGAAGAAGTCGAAGATAAGGTGCTTGAAGTATTAGACGATGCCTTAAACCAAGAGCAGCCCGTTCAAGCCTTGAATACCCTGACTTACATTAGAGCGGATGCACAATTGTTGCATGATGAAATGAAAGCGCTTCAAGAACAAACAAAACACTAAACTCATTGAGTCAAATATATAACAAAGCCCAGTCGTGCTAAGCGCTACTGGGCTTTGTTTTTTGTCACCCGACTTTAGTTTATCTCGCCAATGCTGGGCATTACCCTTTGCACGGAACGGCCATTCACTCCGCTTACTTTTGAAAACATCATTATGAGTGCACAAGACATTACTAAGTAAAATATTACTAAGTAGAGAGTAAATTTTACAAACTAATTTTCTCATATCCACATTTTCACACAATCTAATGACGTTAACCTTTTGTTTTAAATAGGTATTTTTGTGGCTTTTGTGGCTGGTCTGTTCTTTGCTACATATGATTCATTAATCATATTTGAGTGACGTTAGGTTTAAAGGTCGCTCATTCATTCAATCAAGGAAAACCATGAAAAGTAGTAAAAATAATAGCGGGACTATCGATAAATCAATATTTCACACCATCATCTCAGTTAAACCAGTGTTGTTGTTCACTATTGTATTATTAAGTTTCCAAGTTGCAGCCGCTCAACTACCCGATAAAGACAAACAAGTCGTGGCAGTTGAATATATGACTGGTACTGGTGATATGCATGGTATGCGCATCGCCTATAGACCGAATTTTAACTACGACCTTGAGATCCCTCTCATTGGTGCAACTCGTTTATCTTGGGAAACCAGTCTTAATCTTTTTGATTTGCACGGTAGTGCGCGTAATGAAGCGACTTATGGGATTTCTGTTTCACCTGTTTTTTCAAAAGCCTTGCCTAATTTATCCGATGATTATCCACTTACCCTTGAATTCGGTATAGGTGTTGCGTATGTGCATGAGGAAAAATTTGGCGGTGTTGATATTGGTAGTTTTTATCAGTTTGAAGATCGTTTGGGGTTGCTTATTGGTTTAGACAAAAGCCAAAACTCTGAGATAGCGGTTCGCTACATTCATTATTCAAATGGTGGACTCAACACCAAAAATCCAGGTTTAGACTTTTTGAGTGTGGCTTATCTGTACCGGTTTTAAGGCCTGAAATTTTTTGGTAACCCTCTGAGTGATAGGTATATACGTGGGTCGACTTAGTCACCCTAAGGAAAAATTTTGTCTACCAATACAAAACCGAAAATTGCGATTACTGGGCCAAATAAATCTGGCTCTACCGCTTGGTTTTTTACTGCTCTCAACATACGGCTTGCTGGTGGAAAACCCATTCGCGTCACGCCTAATTCTTTCGACGGTACACTTGATTATGATGGGGTTATTATCGGTGGCGGTTCAGATATTCACCCTGATAATTACATAAAGGAAGAGACACCAATGGTGAAGCGCACTTTCTGGATAAGGTTAAAAGAGTGTGTGTTGTATCCCATGGAGTTGTTGAACCGTTTAGGCTCATCTGAATACGACAAAGACCGAGACGATATGGAGATAAAGTTCATTCATTTTGCGCTGGATAATAACTTGCCATTGTTAGGAATTTGTCGAGGTCATCAGTTACTCAATGCAGAGCTAGGTGGTTCAATGTACGAATCGACTTTACCGCTTTTAAAAAACGATATGAGGATCCGTAGCCCATTTCCTAGAAAAACGGTGCTTTATACGACTAGCGATTCTTTAATTGCTGAAATAGCCGGTGATGATCCTTTAAAAGTGAACGCAATACACTCCCAAGCAGTTGCAGAGCCGGCCGACGCTTTAACAGTAACGGCTAGAGAAAATGCAGGCATTAACCAGGTTATTGAAAGTAACAACGGCGATAAAGTACTAGGAGTACAGTGGCACCCTGAATATCTCTTTTACATGAAGGCACATAGAAAAATCTTTAGTTGGTTAATTCGCGAGGCAAAAAAATGAAGAAGGAAAACATCATCAAGTTAGGCATATTCATTTGTGTGGTATTGGCTATTGTTGCCTTGTATTTTTTCACACCTCTTAGCGAGTATCTTGAAATAGATAAACTCACCGAGTTAGCTAGTGATATACCCGACACCACATTTACCGCTTTAATATTTTTAGTTGTTTTCCTTATTGGAGGCTCAATTCTGATCCCCGTTCCGCTAATGGCATTTACTGTTAGCTTAGTGTTTAACCTTTGGATTAGTGTATTAATTTGTATCTTTGGTTTCCTTCTAGCTAGTTTAAGCGGATATGGTATTGGCCGTGTGATAGGTGCAGACTTCTTCGGAGAAGGAGTCAAAAAACACACTGAAACCATTAAGAAAAAAATGGATGACAAAGGCGCTTGGGCTATTTTAGCGTTGCGATTAGCACCCACCCCGCCTTTTACCGCAACCAGTATTTTGGCTGGATCCCTTAAAATTAATATTTTCAGGTTTATGTTGGGTTCAACTATAGGCATTGCACCCTTGGGTTTAGGTGCGGTATTTTTTGGGCAAGGGGCGCTAGAGCTAATGAAAGAACCGTCTGGGTTGGCAGTATCTTCAATCGTTGCCGCCACAATTCTGTTTGTTGTTTATTATGTTATCAAGAAACAACAAACAGATTAAAAACGACTAAATTCAATATACGTAAAGAAAAACTACCTTAGCAAAAGGCCTGTAGGGTCAAAAGGAGAGCCAAATGACAGCATCAAATAAACATATTTCTATCTTAAATGTGCGCGGAAAAGAGTATCAATATTTTGATTTAAGCACGGTGAAAACTGAAATCAAACGGCTACCACTGACCGCAAAAATTTTATTAGAAAACTTATTACGCCATAGCGATGAGATGTATGTTCAGCCAGAGGATATTCAAACCCTAGCGAAATGGGATACTGCCACCTCTTTTGATACCGAGATTGCATTTGTTCCTTCTAGGGTAATACTGCAAGATTTTACAGGAGTGCCCGCTGTTGTTGACTTAGCGGCTATGCGCAACGCTATGTTGGATCTCGGTGGTGACCCTAATAAAATTAATCCACTTAAACCTGTGGATTTAGTGATTGACCATTCCATTATGGTAGATGAATTCGGTAAGGCTGATTCCTTCGAACATAATACTGCAGTTGAGGTAAAGCGTAATAAAGAGCGCTATCAGTTTTTGAAATGGGGTCAAAGTGCGTTTGATAACTTCAAAGTTGTGCCCCCAGGTAAAGGAATAGTGCACCAAGTCAATTTAGAATATTTGGCGCGAGTTACCTTTGTTGATGAGCAGCAAGACCTCCCAATGCTTTACCCCGACACCCTAGTTGGCACAGATTCACATACCACAATGATTAATGGCCTAGGAGTTCTGGGCTGGGGAGTAGGAGGTATCGAAGCTGAAGCGGCAATGTTAGGCCAGCCTGTCACTATGCTAATACCTGAAGTGATTGGAATGGAATTAAAAGGCCAGTTGCCACCAGGTGCCACCGCCACGGACTTAGTCTTAGCGGTGACCGAACAATTGCGAGCATTTGGCGTTGTAGGCAAGTTCGTAGAGTTTTATGGCGCTGGGGTACAACACCTAACGGTGGCTGATCGTGCAACACTTGCCAATATGTCTCCAGAGTATGGGGCAACCTGTGGACTGTTTCCAATTGATGAGCAAACGAGTCAGTATCTGGCGCTTACAGGCCGTAGTGAACTACAAATTGAAATTATTGAAGCTTATGCAAAAGCTCAAGGTATGTGGGGCAGTGAAGCTCAAACACATGCAGAATATCACGCCACACTTTCCCTGAATTTGGACTCTGTTGTTCCTGCTATCGCTGGTCCGAAACGACCTCAAGATAGAATTAATTTAGATCAAGCCGCCACTTCATTTGAGAATTGGTTGACAGAGCAAAACGAATTGGCGATTTCGCCCCAAGGCAAACACGAACAACGTTTTGATAGTGAAGGTGGGGTAGAAAATATAGGGGCTAAAACCACAGTTTCATATCGTCATAATCAACAAGATCTCGCGCTTCACGAGGGAGCCGTAGTGATTGCTGCGATCACAAGTTGCACCAATACTTCGAATCCATCGGTGCTGGTTGCTGCTGCTTTGTTGGCACAAAAAGCCAATGAGTTAGGATTGACAGTGAAACCATGGGTAAAAACCAGTTTTGCCCCGGGATCACAAGTGGTAACCGAATACCTCAACAAGGCTGGATTATCTAAAGAATTGGATAAACTGGGGTTTAACTTAGTAGGGTACGGTTGCACCACTTGTATAGGTAATTCAGGACCACTGCCAGAGGCCATTTCTGAGGCGATTAGAAAAGCTGATTTAACGGTGACATCAGTCTTATCAGGTAACCGAAACTTTGAAGGCAGAATACATTCTGATGTAAAAGCTAACTATTTGGCATCGCCTCCTCTAGTGGTTGCCTATGCGTTGGCCGGTAATATGAAAATAGACATTACTAAAGATCCTCTTGGCATCAGCAGCGCTGGACACCCCGTTTATTTGAAAGATCTATGGCCAAGCCAGCAAGAAATTCAAGAGATAGTGACACGGGTCGTTAATAAATCGATGTTCACAGAAAAATATGGTGCCGTATATGACGGCGGCGATATTTGGGAAAAATTGGAAACAGTTGATTCAGATATTTATGACTGGCCTGACAGTACTTATGTGAAAAAGCCGACATTTTTTGACAATATGCCAGCACAACCCGAGCCAACCAAAGCTATCCAAGAAGCGCGCTGTTTACTCAAGTTAGCAGATAGTGTGACCACTGACCATATTTCCCCAGCGGGTTCGATTGGCAAAGATACGCCTGCAGCTGATTATCTGCGTGAGAATCATGTTGAGCAAAAATCCTTTAATTCTTATGGCTCTAGGCGCGGTAATCATGATGTCATGATGCGCGGTACTTTTGCCAATGTTAGGCTTAAAAATCAACTGGCTCCTGGTACAGAAGGCGGTTTTACCTGTAAACAACCTAGTGGTGAACAAACCACAGTATTTGCGGCCGCTCAGCAGTATATTGCTGACAAAATACCCACAATTGTTATTGCTGGTAAAGAATACGGCACTGGGAGTTCCCGTGATTGGGCTGCCAAAGGGCCATTGTTATTGGGCGTTAAAGCGGTAATTGCTGAAACATATGAGCGAATACATCGCTCTAATCTTATCGGAATGGGTATATTACCATTGCAATTTAAGCAAGGTGAAACAGCGCATACTTATGAGTTAGATGGCACAGAGCAGTATTCAATTGAGGCGATTGAGGCTGGCCAGAAACAAGTAAAAGTAGAAGTTAAAAAGTCAGACGGTAGTAGCATTGATTTTGAAACAGAGATCCGTATCGATACTCCTAATGAGTTTGAGTATTTCCGCCACGGAGGTATTTTGCAATACGTAATTAGGTCCCTACTATAGTGGGGACGTGTTAAAATCTGGAGGCCGCCGCTAAGCGGGTGCTCTGTCTGACTAACGGATAGTCAATTAAGGGCTAAACAACCACTTTAGTTACAAGGGAAAAAATGAGCATTAGTTTTTATTATGCGCCTATGTCTACATCTAGTATTACAGAGGCTGTGTTAGCAGAGTTAAGTGTAGATTACCAAGGTGTTGAATTAGATATCGATGCGGGTGATACACGAACAGAAGCTTTCTTAAAACTCAATCCAAATGGCAGAGTTCCCGTGATAGTGCATGAGGGCGTCATTATTTGGGAATCGGTTGCCATAACTTTGTATCTAGGTGAGACATTTGGAACTGAGAAGGCTTTGTTTCCAGAGTCTGGCCCCAGTCGTGGCGAGGCTATGAAATGGGTTGTATGGTCAAATATTAATTTGGCCGATGCTGCAGGTAAACTGGCAGCTGAGTTACCACCCGATGCTCCAGGTGCCGTACAACAAGGCTCACAAGATTTTGTAGAGATAGAACAACGTCGACCACAAGCATTGTTAAAGGCGCGGCAGACTTTGCATCACTGTTTCGAAATTTTAAATGGCGCGCTAGCCGACCGCCATTTTTTGTTGAATGATTACTCTTTAGTCGATACACATGTGTTTGTTTTGGTTGCTTGGGCTTTGTCTATGGAGCTGGAGTTGTCAGCCTTTCCAAATATAGACGCTTGGTTTGCACGTTGCGCCCAGCGCCCTGTTTTAGCGGCAATGATGAGTGATGGGCAATAACGTGAAGACTTTACATTACTGCGGTAGTTGAGAATTCATTTACTGCTAAGCCTTATGGCGATTTTAGCCAGACGTTGAGACACTAACGAAGCATGGCGTCTAGTTCATCTACGATTTCTGCCCAATCGGCATCTTCATTGGTCATTTGTTGTAAAAATGCGCCTTGTGAGCTATTCCAAAAATCAGCTTGGTGTAACTTTATGTTGGCAGCAAGTGGACCATGTTTGCTGATAAACTCATTGATTCCTTGTTCTGAACTATCTAGGCCCAATTGATCAAACAAAGCGTGAATTGAGTGTGTTGGGGGATACATATATTTCTCCTATTACGTTTGTTTCTTAATTTTTTCTAGGTTTTGCAACTTGATAAGGTTAGTACAAATCTAAAGCCGCGTGGCTTGTTTCTTTTGGCCACAACGTTTCGAACAATACCTTACCTCATTCCAACACCTTTGCCATTTTTTGCGCCAGTTAAAAGGGCGATGGCATATAGGGCAAAGTTTACTGGGTAAGTCAGACTTTTTCATCTTGTTCTAAGGCTTTAAAAAAGACCTGACTATCTCGTTGAATAGTTTGACGTTTTTCATCCGACATATTGTTAAGGGTGCGGTAGGGCATTCCTAGACGCGGGTTATTGCCTAACTTTTCTTTGTTGCGGTCCAAAAAATCCCAGTATAAGTAATTGAAGGGGCAGGCTTGTGCGCCGTTCTTTTCTTTTACACTGTAGTGACAGTTTTGGCAGTAATTAGACATCTTGTTAATGTAACTACCACTAGCCGCATAGGGTTTACTGGCAAGAAGGCCGCCATCTGCAAACAGTATCATGCCCGTAACGTTGGGCATTTCTACCCATTCGTAAGCGTCGGCATAAACGATTAAATACCATTCGTTAACTTCATCTGGGTGTAACCCTGCAAGCAGTGCAAAGTTACCTATTATCATTAATCGCTGAATATGATGAGCGTAAGCATTTTCTGAGGTTTCTTTAATACACTGATGTAAGCAGTTCATTTGGGTATGGGTATCCCAAAAAAACTTGGGCAATGAACCTTTAGCTTCTAAGAAGTTCTCATCTTTGTAACCAGGCATCTTCAGCCAATACAAACCTCGCACATACTCTCGCCAGCCTAGCACCTGACGTATAAAACCCTCGGTTGCGTTTAGTGGAGCATCGCCTTTACGGTAGGCATACTCAGCTTGTTCAATCACTTCTTTTGGAGTTAGCAATCCGCAGTTTAGATAAAAACTAATATGAGAGTGGTACATCCAAGGTTCGCCCTCAACCATGGCATCTTGATAATCACCAAAGTTGATTAAGCGCTGCTCTATAAATTCTTGCAGCACCACTAAAGCTTGCTCTCGGGTGACTGCAAAGTGAAACTTATCAAGTTCCCCAAAGTGATCAGCAAACTCTGTAGAGACTAACTTGATAACATCTTGGGTAATAGAGTCAGGCTCAAACATAGTTGGTTTCGGAGGAGACATGTCCTTAGGTAAGGCTTTTCGGTTGGCGCTGTCGTAATTCCACTTGTCGCCAACGGGTTTATCGCCATCCATCAAAAAATGCCACGCTTTGCGCATTTCTCTATAGAAAAACTCCATTCGAAGTTGTTTGCGATCTTTCGCCCAGTCGGCAAACTCACTAAGGCTTGCTAAGAAGCGGTCGTCCTCGCGGATCTCAACTTCAATTCCTAGATTATCTTGCCAAGTCTTCATATCAGCTAACACTCGATATTCACCGGGGTGGGTGAGTACTATTCTATCTATACTTTGTTTTTTACAGAGAAGCTCTACTTCGGCCTTTAAACTACCTTGGTTGTGTTTATCATCGTATTGTCGATAAACGAGTTTATGCCCGTGGTCTGTTAGCTCTTTTGCAAAGTGACGCATGGCTGAAAATAAAAAGGCAATTTTCTTTTTATGATGTTTAACGTAACTGGCTTCTGTTCTTACCTCAGCCATTAATACCCAGTCGTTCTCTAGGTCATAGTCTTGTAAGCTGGCAAGGCTATGGCTAAGTTGGTCAGCTAAAATTAATCTTAAGGTGGCCATCGGTCGGCTTATTCTTCGTTAGGTTGTTGTTTGGATTGGGCTAGAGCATCTAGCGCTCTTTGCCGTGAAGCTTTTAAATCCACTAAGGGCTTAGGATAATTTTTACCTAGTTTTACGCCTGCATAATCCAAAATATTTTGCGGGGCTTCCCAAGGGTTATGTATGTATTTCTCAGGCATTTTGCTAAGTTCAGGACAAAAGCGTTTTACGTAATCGCCCTTTGAATCAAATCGCTGACCTTGTGTGACTGGGTTAAATATTCTGAAGTAGGGCGCAGCATCAGCACCAGTGCCAGCTACCCATTGCCAGCTTGCGCTGTTGGCGGCTAAATCTGCATCAAGTAAACAATCCCAAAACCAGCGTTCACCTTCACCCCAATGAATTAATAGGTTTTTGACTAAGAATGAAGCCACCACCATACGCACTCGATTGTGCATAGTGCCGGTTTGCCATAATTCACGCATTCCTGCGTCTACTATGGGAATGCCTGTTTGCCCTTGTTGCCAAGCTTTTAGTGAGTCAGGGTCGTTACGCCACGGAAAGTGTTGGAATTTAGGACTGAAGTTTTCCTGAGGGATATGCGGGAAATGAAACAATAAGTAGTACGAAAACTCTCGCCAACCTAATTCGCTAAGGTAACAATCTAAACCTGCATCTTCGGTGTTACCATTTAAGGCATGAATCGCGCTGTACCAAATTTGGTTTGGGGATATCTCACCAAAATGTAGGTGTGGCGATAACTTAGAAGTAGCACCTAGATCAGGAAAGTCGCGTTTTTGTTTGTATGCTTTAGCGCCATCAGGTAAAAATTCGCTAAGGTGTTTTGCCGCACCCTGTTCACCTGGTGTCCACATTTTTTCAATTGTGTTATGCCAGTTAATAGTTGGCAACAGCTCCAGTGCATCAAGCCCTTGGTCAAACTGCGGTAGATATTCTACTTGGATGTTTTCAGGTATTGCTATTGGCATTCTAGGGGCAGTGTTAGACAAGCAACCGCGTCGATAATAAGGCGTAAATACTTTGTATGGCGTTTGGTCCTTTTTTAATACTTGCCATGGCTCCCACAATAAATGGCTATTAAAACTTTTGACCTCTACACCCGCTGCTAACAATGTTTGTTTAAGCTGCGAGTCGCGTTTGATTTGCCATGGTTCGTAACAGCGATTCCACACTACACTTTTAATATTATGTTTTTCAACCAACTCAATTAAAATCTTGCTGGCATCACCCTTTGAAAAATGAAGTTGATTGCCTAAGGAATCATTTAAGGCACTTAGTGACTGATGCAGCCACCACTTGCTGGCACTGCCAGGAATAAAATGTTGCTCGCATTCATTATCAAAAATGTAGAGTGGAATAATCGCACCTTTCTCGCAGGCATAATCAAGAGCTGGATTGTCTCTTAATCGCAAATCCTGGCGAAACCACATAAGAGTAGAGGCGATCATAAAAAACCTGTAAATGTCATAAGTTGAACTAAGTATTACTGATAAAGTGATTTTCTAGATCTAAAAATTTAATATTTTTATTGCTAATAACCATAACGTGCATGAGACAGTTTGAAAGTATTCAACACACTAGCCAAACTGCTTACAAGCGTATTACTATTTGCTGCAAAGATGTATAAACCACTGGATAGTAGTTTTGAGTATAAAAATTGTAGTTGCGGGAGCAGGTATTGGTGGTTTATGTGCTGCTTTAGCATTGGCTAAGCGTGGCTTTGAAGTGGCGGTTTATGAACAAAGCTCACAAGTTGCTGAAGTTGGTGCTGGATTACAGCTTAGTCCTAATGCCATGCATGTTCTTAAAGCGTTAGGAATTGCAGAACAAGTTAAGGCTAAAGGATTTCGCCCCAAATCAGCGGTAATGCGCCATTTTCAAAGCGGAAAAACCTATTTTACGGTTCCATTGGGTGACACAGCGTTACATAAATTTGCCGCTGATTATCTGCATATTCACCGCGCGGATCTACTCTCAGTATTATATGCTGAATGTAAGCAAGCGAATGTTAGTATTCATTTAGGGCAGCAGTTGCAAAGTTATCACCATCGCACGGATAAACTCAGCATAAAATTTGAAAACGATCAAAATCTAGAAGCTGATTTACTCATTGGTGCGGATGGCATCAAATCAAAAGTTCAAGCTTGTATGTTGGGCCAGACTCCTGCTCAGTTTACTGGGCAAGTCGCATGGCGAGGTGTGGTAGCTGCTGATAAATTGCCTCAAGGATTAATTAAACCCAATGCCAACTTATGGGTAGGGCCGGGCAAACATTTTGTGAGTTATTACCTCAGAGGCGGGGAGTTGGTCAATTTTGTTGCTGTACAGGAGCGTTCTGATTGGCAAAAAGAGTCATGGCATGAGGCAGGCGATATTCAGGAATTGAGAAATACTTTTGTTGACTGGCATCCTGAAGTAACGGAGTTATTGGCTGCAACTGAGCAGTGTTTTCTTTGGGCATTATTTGACAGGCAACCTTTGAGTCATTGGACCGATAAAAATGTGGCGCTGCTGGGAGATGCTTGTCATCCGATGTTGCCATTTTTGGCTCAAGGCGCTGCCATGGCGATTGAAGACAGTTATGCGCTTGCGCACTGTTTGGTGGAGCAAACAGTGGCGGATCAAAGCTCACTCAATCAAAATCATATTCAAAACGCTTTGCTTAAATACCAGCAAATACGTTTGTCCCGAGCTAGTAGTATTCAAGGTGGTGCACGCAAAAATGCGGGGTTGTATCATATGAATAGCGCATTCGACAAAACAAAACTGGCCGTGCTGTCGGGACTAGCCAGTCTAGGTCTAAGCGATACAGTTGCTGCCAATAAACTCGATGTTATATATAGCTACAATATTACTGAAGAACTATCTTAATGGACTTTAATAATTCGGAAATCACGCAGGTATTTGATCAGTACCAGACGCAAACTCAACACGTTTTGCTGACGATCCGCCAATGGATCTTTGAAGTGGCCGCAAACACAGAACAAATAGGTCAAGTCGAAGAATGCCTCAAGTGGGGTGAGCCTAGTTACGTGACGCATACACCTAAGTCAGGGACAACTTTAAGACTGTCACAACTTAAAGCTAACCCATATGAATTTGGTTTGTTCGTGCATTGCCAAACATCAATAATCGAAGAGTTTAGGCTGGTTTACCCTGATTTACGCTATGATAAAAATCGTGGTGTGTTGTTTGATAGTCGCGAGCCAATCCAAACACAAGTGATCAAACAATTTATCTATTTAGCAATGAGTTATCACAGTAGAAAAAATGCTACTGATTAGTTTTTGGAGAGTATTTTTCTAAAATAGCCTTAACTAAGCCATTGGCTTTTAATTTATTTAGTGTTTTATCAAAGTTCTCCACGAATTCTTGTTTGACTGATTTCTTTGAAAAAATAAAGTGCGAGGCTTGGTTAGTAATAACTAGATTACTGGGCACAATAATTGAACTTAAATTCAGTTTTTTTACTTCCTCCTGACCAGAGCGAGCGTCAGCAATCACTCCATCAAGTCGGCCTAAACCTAACATACCCCACAAGGCTTTACGGCTAGTATTAGGGTAAATCAATCGAGAAAAATCAGGGCTTAACTTTAAGGTATCGAAAGCTTCGCCATAATAAACATCTATTTGTACACCTACTTTAAGTTGATTCTTTTGGATGTCACTTAGGGTGTGCAAAGCAACATTATTGGAAATATCGGTTCGAATAAAAAGCACGTTTTCGAAATAAAAGTTTATCTTTGAATACCTAGCATATTGTTGTCGTTCTTGATTGGGGTAGGCACCGCCAATAATATCTATTCGTCCTTGTGACAATTCTACTAGTGCTCTTGCCCAAGGCATTTTCAAAAAGCGTAATTGGCAGTTAGATTCTGCCAACACTGCCATGGCCAATTCGATATTTAAACCACTAGGTTGTATATCCTCTGGACTTAGTTGAAATGCATAGGGGTAGTCGTCATCCCATGCCATAGTTTTAAGACATTTACTTTGTACCTGAGCAGCAATAAATAGACTGAAAAAACCAAAACTTAGGAATATGCACAGTCTACTCATCGGGTTTTACCCCACGACTAAACTTTATCGGTAATAGTTTAGCCCAATAAACATTAGTGTTTATGATGAACAAAATCGAGTTTCCTATTAGCCAAACAAAAATTTAAATTAGTGGGGAAACTTTACTAATCGATTGTTTTGACTAAATAAATTGTTTTTTTGAATTTACACTCGACATTACTAAGCAGAGTCACTAGGGTCAACTACTAGTTGTTACTTTTTAACATTAGTATAAAATTTTACTCAAAGTTAATGGCAGCAATGACGGTTAGACTCTCTGTTTTCAGGAATAATTCATCTAGGGGCATTATGTTTCGGTTATCTTGTTTTATCTCTTTAATTTTTCTATCACTACAAGTTTTTTGTGCCAATGTCGCGACATTTAAGGTCTACAGTCAATCCATGCACAAAGATATCTCTAATACTATTATTTTGCCCAAAGAATACAGTGCAAATGGAAGGGCTTTACCCGTTTTGTATGCTTTGCACGGTGCAACAGACGATCATAGCTTTTGGCCAACAATCATTCCTAAAATTAAAAACTTAGCAGACCAATATAGCATTATTATAGTGTGTCCCGACGGCGCAAAAACCAGTTGGTATATTGACAGCCCTATCGATGCAAATTTTCAGTATGAAACTTATATCAGTCAGGAATTAGTTAACTTTGTCGATCGCAAGTTTAATTCTAAAACTCATAAGGCCGATCGAGCAATCATGGGATTGAGTATGGGGGGATTTGGCGCGTTTTATCTAGCCATTCGCCATAGCGATGTTTTTAGTGCAGCAATCAGTACCAGCGGCGCTTTTGACTTAAGGCCCTTTCCAGATAGTTGGGATATTGCCAAACGTATAGGTAGTCAAACTGAACATCCAGATAATTGGCAGCGGTACTCTGTAGTCAACATGGCAGACTTGCTGCAAGGAAAAAAACTAGCGTTATTTTTTGATATTGGTGTGGATGATTTTTTTTACGATAGTAACAAGCAGTTCCACGAAATTTTAGTTTCCGAAAATATCCCCCATAGTTACCTTGAAATGCCCGGAGGCCACACATTAGAGTATTGGCAGAAATCCATTAACTATCATTTCAATTTTCTTGATGAGCATTTCAAATCAAACTAACAGTTAGTCTTAAGGTTAGCTGTTAAGGCTAACGATTGCGGAAATTTAACTTTCAGGTGTGTCTGAGGTTTGATTGATGCGACTAAAATATTGCTGAATTTTCTCTTTGCCGGCCTTGGTCAACTTGCCATCTACTCGTTGCTCCTTTACTACAGTTTCAATTTTTGAAAACCAATAATCAACATTGTTGTCATCCGCTTGGGGATTATCTTTGGCGTCCTTGTCGAGTGGCTCAACAGCAAATAAATTTATCCAATGATCACTTTTTTTACCTAGTCCCATTAACTTCATAAAATAACTTTGTTGCTGATTGTTTGCCATAACTACATCAATTATGACCAGCACAATTGAAACCGGACTCATTAATATATCTCGCAGAGCGTCTAAGCCTAACTTTAATTGGAAAACTATGCCTTGCCGAATAAGGGGCCAACGCGCGGCTTTATTGGGAGTTGTTTGCATGGGTTAGATCCTAGTTTTATGAGTAAACAAAGAATAAGCGCTATCTCTAGCCTTTACAATATCTCAAAATTCGCAATTTTATAGCGGATTGCAGGGTGTGGATTCAGCAGTACGAGCAATGTCAGGACCTAAATTCTATCAATACACTTGGTATTTACTCAGTAGGTTTTTTGTTGTTTACGGGTTGCTCGGGAAGTGATTTAAAATTGAATTCGCTGTTATCTTTTGTAGCTTTGATACTAGCAAGAATCATCGCCACAGTTAAATCTTCGATTGTTTGTTTATCGGTAACTTTGCGGTTTAAACAATGTCCTGCAGCTTCTGGGAGACCAAAAGAGATATCTGTCGCGGGAATGGCTATCGCCATAGGGATATCGCAGGCTTCGGATATTGTTTTGGCTAGATGATTAATGGCGCTTTGCCTCGCATAATCGGTGGGGCCGCCAAATGAAATCAAACTTGGTTCTGCTTGTAGACGACTGATTAACAACCCTTTTTCATCAATGTAATTTAAATACGCATGGGTAATACCTCTTACAAGCTGTTCAATAGTCTTAGCTTTTTCGATTGCGGCATTTTGTTTGGCTCGCAGCGATCTCATTTCCTGTAGAAATAGCTTTTGAAGCAACTCAGTGGTACTTGGGAAATATGAATACACAGTGGATTTGCTAATATTTAGGGCTTTGCCTATTTTCTCAATGCTCACCGCGAATACACCTTCTTGTGCCACTATTTCGGCGGTGTATTTTAGGATCTCCTTTTCCCGTTCCTCGGGTGATAAACGTATTCTTGTTTTTCCGGATGTTTTCATAAACCTGTCAGATTTTCGCTGCTTTTGTCGCCACATTCTGCGGCATGTTATATTAAAGCTTGCATCGAGTAAATGTGGCTCGATTGAGCATTAACTCGATGATTTAAGCCATTGGTTGCGTCTTGGCTATTGTTGTCTTTCTATTTATTTATAAAGTCAGACATATAACTGAATACTTCTTCAAAATGATCAAGAAAGGGCACATGACTGCTGGTATCGATTACTTTAATGGTCAAATCGTCAACATACTCAGGAATAATCTCGAAAGCATCTTGAGTAAACGCTGGATCATCTTTCGACCAGATTAATAGACTTGGCACAGTAACGCGTGCATCTTTACTAGGCCAATAGTCTTTATCTTGAATGTTATCAAACTCGGGGAAATTGGCTGTATACCAATTGATTGCGGATTGAGCAGCGTCTGGTTGCTCCCAAGCCTCCAGAAAAGCCTGTTTAAAATTATCATCTACGTCGCCGCTTTCATGCAATCTCGACACGCCTTGCCAAATCATATCTGGTCCCTTGATCGCGAACATCAACTTAGCTAGCCAACCATCAAGTTTGCCAATGTAATCAGAACGTTCTCTTTGTAACAGGCTTCGATCAAGTACCTTGAGAAACGCATTGGGAGGTACCCCATTGATTATTATAAGTTTTTTAATCAATTCCGGTCGGGTTTGAGCTGTAGCCCATGCTAACCCTGCGCCCCAGTCGTGGCCAACTAAAATCACTGGCTTTTCAGGGGAAAGCTTGGAAATAAGCGAGATTACATCCGAGACTAAAACTTCGAGACGATAGTCAGCTATTTCCGTTGGTTTTTCTGTATAGCCATAACCGCGGTTATCGGGAGCAACACTATGATATTGGTCTCCAAAGCCATGTAAAAGTTTGTACCAGGACTCACTAAAATAGGGAAACCCGTGCAAAAACAACATTAATTCACCACTTCCCTTTTCTACATATCGAAACTGCAAACCATTCACAGTGACGGTTTTTGAGTTAAAGCCCATATGGCTTTTAGCAATGATAGCGTCGTTAGGATCATTTAGATCAGAGCACCCCAAAAGTGCTATCGATGCCATTATCCAAAAAAGTAAAACGCGCATAATTGAACCTTAATGTATTAGTGATTATTAATACTTGCAACTGGTGCTCAAAATGTCAATAAAGGATGAAAATAATCTAAATTGTAAATTTATTAGACCTACATAAAATTTCATGTATCAATAAATGTTTGAGTATGTATTTATATTTATCATTAAATTGATACTTGTAAGATGCTGAATTAAAAGAGTTTTAATGGTCTGGCGATAGGTTGTGTAAATTCTCTAATCGATATTATTGTTTAAATTTTGTTAAAGTATTGTTGACTAATGAATGTTTGTGCAATAACTTTTGTTTGCAAGCGGTGGACGGGTCATCGCTGATGACTAAAATTCCGGGCTCAAAACGCCATGAGCGGATACGAGCAGATTGGATATTCACATTTTGGAGGGCTATGCATGTTTTACAGCACACACCAAGGTTTAAGGCGTACTGTTATTTCGAGTGTTATCGCGAGTGTTTTATGTCTGCCTATTGCAAGCGCACAACAAGCGGATACATCTGAACCAGATAAAGATATTGAACGCATTTTTGTCACTGCATCTAAACGACCATTAACCTTACAAGACACACCGATAGCAGTGTCAGTAACCAGTGCGCAAGATATAGAGCAAGCTAAGGTGGTAGACGTATTAGATATGCAAACTTTGGTTCCTTCTTTAAAAGTGTTGCAAACTAGTCTGACTACAGTTTCAAGCTTTAGTATTCGTGGTTTTGGTAGTTCCTCTAATAACATAGGCACAGAACCTTCTGTGGGCGTGTTTATCGACGGCGTTTTTCGTTCTAGGGCAAGTGGAGCCATCACTGATTTGCCTAAGTTAGAACGAGTGGAAGTGTTAAGTGGTCCGCAAAGTACCCTGTTTGGGAAAAATGCGTCAGCAGGGGTAGTTAGTGTGGTTACCTCCGCACCTTCGTTTGTGACTGAAGGGCGAGTCGAGGCAACCTTAGGAAATTACAATCAACGTCTCTTAAAAGGTTATGTAACAGGTGGTGTAAGTGACGAACTTGCGTTGAGTTTTGCTGCAGGTATTAACAAACGCGATGGTTACACCAAGGCACTGTACCAAGGGGTGACGGACCCAGATAATCGAGATCGTTGGAATCTTCGTGGACAAGCGCTTTGGGAGCCTTCTGCAGATGTGACCTTTCGAGCTATTGTTGACTACAGCGAAATAGATGAAATTTGTTGCTCGAGCCCAAATGTTATCAGTGGTCCGGTAGATAACGTTGTGTTGGCATTAGGAGGAAGTGTATTAGACGCCTCAGACCCATTCGCTCGTGAATCTGTGTTAATTGAATCATCTACCAATGAGGTGGAAGACGGAGGCTTATCTCTACATCTAGATGTGGACTATGACGATTTTACTCTAACTTCTATTTCGGCTTATCGTTTGAATACCCTTGTTGCGTCTAATCCAGTGGGAAGCAGTTCGATTGAAACCTCTAGGTCAGTACGAGATATTGAAATCACTGCGTTTAGTCAAGAAATACGACTCACTTCGTCAAGTGAGGGGCCCTTTAATTGGATTTTAGGTGGGTTCTTATACGATGAAGATATCGTTTCCACTGATGCATTGGAGTACGGTCCCGATTTACGCAATTTTGTAAACTATTTAACTGGGGGAGGTTTGGTAGCTGTTGAATCAGCGCTGGGATTCCCGCAAGGTACGTTTTACCCAGATGGTATAGCCGTCGCTTACGCCGAAGGACAGGATAACCGAGATTTTTCGGTTTTTGCATCCACTGATTACGAGTTTACCGACGCTTTGACTGGGACTGTTGGTCTCAATTATACCAATGATAAAAAGGAAGCCTATGTAACAGAAGTGTCTAACGAGGATGTATTTTCGTCGATTAACTTTAATACTCTAGCAGGTGGCGCTTTTGCAGGTTTAGCAGCGGCGCAATTTAGGCCTCCTATCGTGAGTTATCCGAATTCTCTTGAAGACGGTAAGTCTGATGATAGTGATACGACTTATTTGGTTCGCTTAGCATACAAACACAACGAAAATTTCAATTTTTACATCAGCCAAGCAACGGGGTTTAAATCTTCTGCTTGGGATCTCACAAATTTCTCGCGTCCAGATCGTGCTATTGCCGATGCCTTAGATGCATCGGGAGAAAACTCAAGCAATCCAATTTATGGCTCACGTTTATCAACACCAGAATATGCCACAGTGACAGAAATAGGTATGAAGGTGTGGTACCGAAACTTTCAAGCAAATGTTGCCATATTTGACCAGTCAATTGAAGATTTTCAAGTAAGAAGTTTTGACGGTGTGGATTTCTTTCAGGCTAACGCAGGCAAAACTTCGGTAGATGGCATGGAGTTCGATTTACGTTACTCGGTCACAGACAATTTAGCCGTTACCTTTGCAGGGACCTTATTAGACCCGGTATATGATGACTTTAGTAATGCACCTCCTGGTCCGAATTCCCCCCGCGATGCTGACGGGAACTATCTACCCCAAGATTTATCTGGCACCCGCCCCTTGAATATTCATGAAAAAAGCCTAGTGGCAGGTGTAGTTTACACCGCATCCTTCGACACCGCAGACCTGTATATACGTGCTGATTATAGTTATGAAAGCTCTCTGGTTTTTGCACCTGCAGGCACAATTACCACAGACAACCCTGACTTTACGAGACAAGTGAATAATTTAGGCGCAAGTGCTGGCGTGAACTTTGGCAATGGTATGAGTATGCAATTGTGGGGGCGCAATTTAACCGATGATGAAAACTTATTAGGGGTCTTTGGGCAACCAGGTCAAACCGGAACGGTTGGAGCGTTTATTAATCAACCTCGCACCTATGGCGTGAGTGTCGCCTACGAATTTTAAGTCGCTCATAATGAGTGAAATCACTGACGTATATGAGTCAATAATACTTTGAGCCAATTCGTGGCGTTGTACTGGCACGATAGGCTCAATTGAAAACAGGAAAGCACAATGAATTTAAATATGAAAGGCCTAAAAGGAATGGTGACTGGTGGCAGTCGAGGTATAGGTAAGGCCGTTATTGAAAATTTCATTGCTGAAAATATGCAATTGGCCACTGGCGCAAGAGATGAAGAAACCCTCAACTCAGTGGCGAAAAATTGGGTAAACAGTAGTTATCCGGTGTTTGTTAAGCCACTAGATGTAACCGATGAAACAAGCTACCAAGAGTGGTTTGACGCCTCAATAAGTGCGTTGGGTGGTTTGGATGTATTGGTCAGTAATGTGAGTACCTTAACAGCCGCGTCGGGGGAAGACCGTTGGGCAAGTCGAGTAGACGTTGATTTAATGCAACACATTCGTTTGACGGAGATGGCATTGCCTTACTTAAAGAAAAGTAAAAATCCTTCCATTGTCTATGTGGCATCTATTGCCTCGGTGATGGCTAACAACTCGTCTACTGAGCTGGAATACGGCGCTATAAAAGCAGCGTTAACTGCTTATGCTATGAAGATGGCGCATATGTTGGGGCAATACGGAATTAGGGTCAATGTTGTATCACCAGGACCTATTGTGCATAAAGACGGACATTGGGAGATGATGAAAAAAGACCAGCCTGATATTTACAATTATGTGGCGTCTTTATCTTTGTTTAATCGCTTGGGTACTCCTCTTGAAGTGGCCAATGCCATTACGTTTTTATCTAGCCCAGCAGCATCAAATATTACTGCCACTAACCAAAGAGTCGACGGCGGCACAGTGAAAACCGTTAATTTCTAATCGCAATCACACAGCGGAGTTGTCTCTGTGTATATCAATATTCCTTAGGAGGAAGCCATGCGTCAATACATCTTATTCATTTCAGTTGCTTCATTATTGGGAGCTTGTTCTTGGTTGGTCACTCCGCCTAGCCGAGTGGCTAACCCTATAGTTGCAGGAGTGCATTATGTGGGGGTGACCGTAGAAAACCTCGATAAAACTCAAGCTCTGTATGCCGAATCTACCGATATCCAAGTAGTGCAGGAGGGCGAATTTGCTGATCATCCACTACTGAATCAGTTGGCTGGACGTGAGGGAGTCACCGCAAAAACACGGTTGATGAAGGGGGTGAATGCGCAGTTGTTATTTATGCAGTTTAACAACCCGTCAGACGCAGCTAAGAATTATCCGAGTATGCAAGCCAATGGTCCAGGTATTGCCCACCTTGCGTTTCAAGTGGATAAAAAAACACAAACCTATCAAGCGTTTTTAACCGCTGGAGCGACTCATATTGGCTCAAAAGAGATGATGACCAATCCAAAAACACATGTGTCTTACGCTTATGTGTACGATAAAGATAATATTATTGTTGAAATAGAACACGTTGATATTGATGCACTCGACTTGCCTAAGCCACCCAAAAATGACAGGCGTATTCGACATATTTCTTTAGCCACTCTTGATATGGATAGAGCAATTGATTTCTATTCTGAATTGCTTGAAACCCAAAACCCGCGCCGAGTTGGACATTATTTACATAACGAAGGCGAATTTATTGATAATGTCTCAGGCCTGCCTGGAAGTGAAACAGAAATGGCGTGGTTTCAGGTAAGAAATCTTGAGTTAGAGCTTATCCAATATTATCACCCTGAGCCCAAAATACCGGCTATTCCAAAGCCAGTTGATGCCACTGGCTACAACATGATTGTATTCGACGTGACCGATGTTGATGCGGCTAAACAACTTTTCAGCGATGCTGGTGGCAAGCTAGTCACTGACATTCAGCAATTTAACGATGGACTAGGTTTTTTTGGTCGAGATCCAGATGGCAACCTATTGGGCTTTCAAACCATACCAAATAGTTCACCATTTTCTGCCAAAAACTTTAAGAACAATGGGATTGAATAAGCGTCATTAATCGAATGCTGAATAACTTTACCCATCCAACTACTGTCTGTACTACTGCCTCATGGGGAACATGGGTGAGTAGCGGTTTACGGAGCCAATGATTTTATGATTTCACGAATTGTCCACTGGACATTAATTGTCATTTTTTGTGTGTTAGGGCTGATTTTGAGCCTTCTAGGTGGTTACTTGGCCTACCTAGGTGGAAGTCCTTACTACGTGTTTACAGGGGTAGCGCTGGTTGCCACTGGGATTTATATGATTAAGGGTAATTCGAAGGCTTACAAGCTGTTTGGTGGATTACTCGGTGTCACGTTGATTTGGGCAGTTTACGAATCGGACATGTATTGGCTGGCTTTATTACCCCGAGTCGCGACTTGGGTTGTACTCGGTTTGTGGTTTATCACCCCTTGGTATCTTGCAACGTTAAAGCCAATCGAAAGCGACGCATCGGTGAATAAACGCTGGATTGCCATTCCCGGTGTTTTGTCGGCAGTGGCAGTGTTGCTATCGTTTTTTCAAGGTTACGAACAAAATGGGACTGGCACTGACCGACAGGTATCAGCCTCTTCAGAAATTACCGATTGGCGCAATTATGGTAATACTGACGGTGGTACACGTTTCGCAGAAATAGATCAAATTAACACCGAAACAGTAGGGCAGTTAAAAGAGGTCTGGCGTTATCGCACTGGTGTAGAACAAGATTTCAAAATGACACCTCTTCAAGTTGATAACCATCTTTATTTATGTGGCGCGGCCAATGTCCTGATGGCTATTGATAGCGATACCGGAAAAGAAGTGTGGCGTTACGACCCTCAAGCAATACCTTCAGGTTCAAACCAGTACGCAAGAACTTGTCGCGGTATCAGCTACCATGAAGCCGAAGCAGACTATAGCGGCCAATGCCCAAAACGTATTTTAGTGGGTACGGTAGATGCGCGATTGATAGCGATAAATGCCATGACTGGCCAAGTTTGTAGCGACTTTGGAGACGCAGGTTCAGTAGACTTAACTAAGGACTTGGGGTTATTTGACTTAGGTGAGTACTATGTTACGTCACCACCACTTATAGCGGACGATGTCGCTGTGATAGGTGGACTAGTGGCTGATTCACAAGATCTTGGATTACCTTCTGGTGTAGTCCGTGCCTTTAATGCCACCACAGGCGAGTTTGCTTGGGCTTGGGATGTGGGCAAACCTGGTTATCATGGCGAACCCCCAGAGGGTGAAATCTACACACCAGGTACGCCTAATGTTTGGAGTATCATGAGTTATGATCCTGAACTAGATTTAATTTATGCGCCAACTGGTAATGCGTCACCGGATTATTGGGGGGGCGTTAGACGTGAGTTTGATGATGAGTGGTCTTCTGCGATTGTTGCATTAGATGGGGAGACAGGCGCACCTCGCTGGAAGTATCAAACGGTTCACCATGATGTATGGGATTATGACTTACCGGCGCAACCAGTTTTAGTGGATGTTGAACGTGACGGTGAAATGGTGCCTTCGGTGGCGGTACCCACCAAAATGGGAGATATATTTCTACTTGATAGACGAGATGGCACACCAGTGCATCCAATTGAAGAGCGCCCTGTGCCTCAAAGTGAACTTTATGGTGAACTTTTATCGCCTACGCAACCGTTTTCACCGCTACCTAACTTTCATCCATTTCGCCATGAAAAGGACATGTGGGGTTTAACGCCACTTGATCAACTGGTGTGTAGACTTGAATACAAAATCATGAATTATGAGGGAATGTTCACACCACCTTCAGCCGATGGACCTTTATTGATAGGGGGCACATTGCTGGCTCCAGGGAATTTTGGAGGC
The DNA here is from genome assembly GCF_018861065.1 of Paraglaciecola arctica. Taxonomy (GTDB): domain Bacteria; phylum Pseudomonadota; class Gammaproteobacteria; order Enterobacterales; family Alteromonadaceae; genus Paraglaciecola; species Paraglaciecola arctica_B. Next base: position 232,407 of record NZ_JAHKQO010000036.1, on the reverse strand, counting down.
TTTAATTGGGGCAGTGTTTCGGTGGATGCCGACAATGGTTTACTGATTGCTGCGCCGCAAATGCTGGCACATCGTTTAAATATGGTCACCCCCGAGCAAATTGCTAAGGCAGGACCAATAGCGCAATATTTACTGGGGCCAAATCACCCAGCCGTTAGGATGGATCCCGAGGCCCCCATGCCAAAACCTCGCGAGCCAAACGCCGATGATCCTTATGACCATGTGCGTATTAAATTCTACGGCTGGCCAGAACCCTTTATGTCTAAGTTAGGAACCCGGGTACCTTGTTTTGAGCCACCATGGGCAAAGATTGCTGTTATGGATCTAAATACTAAAGAGTTACTTTGGAGTCGTGCATTGGGTGATATGAAAAACTCGGGGCCCTTTGGTTGGCGTTCGGGGTTACCCATAGACGTGGGTGTGGCAGTAAGGGCCGGCACCCTGACTACTCGTGGCGGTTTAACTTTCGTAAGCTCAACTATGGATGCCACGGTGCGGGCATTTGATATACGCAGTGGCGAAGAGAAGTGGTCGCAAGACTTGCCCGGAAATGGTCAATCTACTCCTATGACTTATATGTCAGCAAAAACAGGTAAGCAGCATTTAATTGTCACTGTTCCCAACCCTAGTTGGACCTATCCCAGAGACCCTGATACTAATAACTACACTGACTCTAAAAGTGTAAGAGATGGTAAAGGTGGTTACGTTATTGCCTATGCTCTTGAGTAACTAATAAGTTGTGAAAGAGCCAATAATCTTAAAATAATGTTGGTTATTGCTACGGATATGCTTGTTGATAATGCTGTAAATAAAGGTGCACTAGAGTGGCTTTAGCGCACCTTTTTATTGAATTTGAGGGGAGTAGGTTGCCTTTTGAACTGTAACCTAACATAACTTACTCTATCACCTGATGTTTCGAATTCCATAAAGGTGACCCACTCGTTGTTGGATAACAATATTTACTGTTTGTTATGAGTTACATTGGTGTCATTTTCAGTGTCTACCACAACTTCTATTTGTTGTCGTACCTCTATTACATCGTCTTCTTGCAAATCTTTCATAAAGGCGCTGGGTAATACATTTACTCCTATTTTTTCACCTAATTTGACAACAAAAGGCAAAGTGATTGGTGCAAAAGGCAAAATTGCGAGTACACCTAAACCTAGCCCGCGAATAACATCAACAAATTGTTGATTAGCTTGCTGCATTTCGAGTTTACTGGCTTGGCCGCGGGTAAACCGTTTGTAGGTAATTAGCATGACTTTTGTTTCACGGCTCTCCTGCGCCAAACCACGCTTAACCGCCAACAAACCGAGTTTTAGCGGAATGAGCGCCTTACGTTTGATCACAGTATTTTGGCGCTTTATGGATTGAGTTACCCTAACAATGTAGCGCTTCAAATCTAGTTACCTTTAAGATTGAGATGTTTGAACAAAGGGGACAATATCACCAATATTGTTTATTACTGATTGCGACTAATAAGTTTTCTTTGCGATGCAGGCACTTTTTCTTTGGAACAAAATTGCTGTTAGAAAAATACGATCGAGCGATAATGCGCTCTGGCAATTCTCACAATATCGTCAAGCCATACGTTAACACGCAAAATAAGCTTTAAATCGCAAGCTGGCAAGTAGCTTTTGCCACTTTGTCATCGATAGGGTTGAAATTTTAGAACGGGCTTTGCTCATCGCGTTTTATAAATAGTTATTCCCGATTGTTTATTACCGAGGTATGTGATCCAAATAAGGGCGGAAAATAGGAAATAGTTGGCTAGTTTGCGTATTTGAACTAGCCCTTTAATTTAGTTGATTAGTCTAACAGAAGTGACATGCTCAATATTTGCAATTGCATCAATCACATGACCATTTTCCATTTTTTCAACGTCGAGTATGTTGTAGGCTAAATCACCACGACTCTTGTTCATCATATCGAGTACATTAACATTGTGGTCCGCCAAAACAGATAACACGCTGCCAAGTACTTTAGGCACGTTTTCATTTGCAAAAATAATACGCTGGCCTTCACACCTTGACATGCTCACTTCTGGAAAATTAACCGAGTTTCTTATATTTCCGTTTTCGAGGAAGTCCATAATTTGTTCCGCAGCCATGATGGCGCAGTTTTCTTCAGCCTCGGCTGTAGAAGCGCCGATATGTGGCATGGCAATCACATCACTGCGTCCATAAAAAACAGGTTCCGGGAAGTCACATACGTAACCTTTTAACTTGCCGCTATCGAGTGCCTCAACAATTGCTTGTGGATCGACTATAGATTCCCTAGCAAAATTGACCAAAACCATACCAGCTTTGGCTTGAGTCAGTGCATCTTGATTAATCATATGCTGTGTTGGTTTGATAGCCGGCACATGTAGGCTGACATAATCACAGCGAGCCAGCAGGGCATGCATGTTTTCAGCCCTTTGCACCTCGCTTGATAAACGCCATGCCGCTTCAATAGATAATGCAGGGTCGAAACCTACTACATTCATACCTAGTGCCAGTGCCATATCGGCAACTAAGGAGCCAATAGCGCCTAATCCAATTATGCCTAAGGTTTTTCCTTTGAGTTCATTGCCAGCAAATTGCTTTTTCTGTGTTTCTAAGGTTTTATGTAATTCAGTTGCATCATGGACGTCGTGCAAAGTAGTGACATGATCGATACCTGACTTAATGCCTCGAGAGCCTAAAAGTAGTCCGGCTAACACCAGTTCTTTTACCGCATTCGCATTGGCTCCGGGAGTGTTAAATACCACTATGCCTTTGTTGCTGTAGTCTTCGACCGGCACATTGTTTACGCCAGCTCCAGCTCTTGCTACCGCTAAAACTGAATCTGCGAGTACTTCATTGTGTAGTTTGTGACTGCGCAATAATACCGCGTCAGGGCGACCTATATCCGAGCTCACTTCGTATTTTTCACGGCTAAACCGATCTAGCCCTTTGACTGATATTTGATTGAAGGTTTTAATTTTAAACATCTTGCTCCTAATCTATTTTGCGGCGTATATTTACAAGGTAAATTGTTTAAAGAATTTGTTTTTTGACACTATGGTAAGCCCATTCTAGCCAAGGCAATAGTGACTCTAAATTACTGTTTTCGATGGTAGCGCCGCACCAAATTCTTAATCCAGCTGGGGCATCTCGATAGGCTCCAATGTCATAGGCGACTTGGTGTTCTTCAAGCAGTTTGATGACGGATTTAACTTGCTCAGGGGACATGTCTAGGGTTAAACATACACTTGTATTGGAACGAATATGACTGTCTTGTGCCAAAAACTCTATCCAAGGTTGTTGTGCTACAAACGCTTCAATGGTGGCCAAGTTTTCATTAGCACGAGCGATAGTTGCCGCTACGCCACCTAATGATTCAACCCAATTTAGCGCGTCTAAATAATCCACCACACACAACATGGAAGGGGTATTGATTGTGGCTCCTGTAAATAGATCTTCAATTAATTTACCGCCTTTAGTCATTCTAAAAATTTTAGGTAATGGACGAGGGGGCACATAACTCTCAAGGCGCTCTACTGCGCGAGGGCTAAGTATTAACATGCCATGACCACCTTCTCCCCCCAGCACTTTTTGCCAGCTGTAGGTAATCACGTCAAGTTTGTTCCAGTCTACTTCTTGGGCGAATACAGCCGAAGTGGCGTCACAAAACGTTAAGCCCTTGCGGTTCTCATCTATCCAATCAGCATTCGGCACTTTTACACCTGAAGTGGTGCCATTCCAGGTAAAGACTACATCGTGGTCACAGTTAACCTCTTCCAATGCGGGAATTTGTCCGTAGTCTGCACTTAAAATACGAGTGTCTTCTAAATCTAACTGTTTAGTAATGTCGGTAGCCCAGCCTTGCCCAAAAGACTCCCAATACACTACATCTACTGGGCGTTCACCTAACATTGACCACATAGCCATTTCCATCGCACCAGTATCGGAAGCGGGAACCACCGCTACTCTATATCCTTGCGGCAATCCCAAAATTTTTGCTGTATCAACACAGGCACTTTTGAGGGCTTTTTTACCAATGGTTGCCCGGTGAGATCTTCCCAATACAGATAAATCCAGTTTACTGACATCGTAACCGGGCCTTTTAGCACATGGGCCAGATGAAAAGTTAGGGTTGCTAGGTTTAAGGTTAGGATGCATGCTTGTCTCGAGGTTAAAGTTAGTGAAATGGGATAAGTAAAAATTACAACGACCGAGAATACAAGTGATTGATACTAATCACCAATATTCAAGCGTCATGATTTATATCGATTGTGTTATATGAATGTTAAATGTCCTAGTGTCGCATCTGCTGTATATAAACTGCGTTAATTGTTAAAACACTATTCGCTAATGTGAGATTAGCATATTAGCTGGTCATATTAATATCTACATAACCAGTATCGACACGCCTATTTTCCTAGTTCAATCACAACACTATATCCGACCAAAATTAGAATAGAGTTGATGTTGGAGTTAGGCCGAAAGTTACCCTGAGCAAGCTCTCTGAATACAAAAAACAATAACACAAAAAATTAACATGATAATATGCAAACGTTTACATTAAAACGCTATTAGTTCACCATAGCCTCCAGAAAAATGGGCTAATTGCACAAGAGGATATAATTTTGGCGCAGAATAACGAGAATATGCTGTTTATTGTTTTAATCAGCTGTGTTGCCACTATCGGTGGGTTTTTATTTGGCTTTGATAGTGGTGTGATAAATGGCACGGTTGATGGATTAAGGATTGCATTTAACTCACAAGATATAGGTACAGGTTTTAATGTATCTAGTATGTTGCTAGGTTGTGCTGTAGGCGCGTTTACCGCAGGTCGACTAGCCGATAAATATGGGCGTAAATCTTTATTATTGGCTACAGCCGTTTTTTTTATTATCAGTGCTTGGGGCTCAGGGGTATCTGAGTCTTCAGCAGAGTTCATTATATATCGGTTTTTAGGAGGCTTAGCGGTAGGTGCTGCATCGGTTATGGCTCCGGCTTACATAAGTGAAATTGCCCCCGCTAGGTTACGTGGTCGTTTAGCGTCGATTCAACAAGTTGCCATTGTAATTGGGTTATTCACGGCTTTTGTGAGTAATTATTTGATCGTTAATTTTGCTGGAGCGTCTACCGCGACATTTTGGATGGAGTTTGAGGCGTGGCGATGGATGTTTTGGATAGAATTGCTGCCAGCATCACTGTTTCTGGTCACTTTGATATTTATCCCCGAAAGTCCACGGTTTTTAGTATTAGATACTAGAAACGAAGAAGCGCAAGTTGTGCTTGGAAAATTATATGGTGATGTCGCTGGTCAGCAAAAACTTGTTGAAATTCAACAGTCGTTGTCGACTGAAATTCAGCAACCTAAACTAGCTGACTTAAAAGAAAAAACCACCGGAAAGATACGCACTATTGTTTGGGTTGGTATTGGTTTAGCGACCTTTCAGCAACTAGTGGGTATCAACGTAGTGTTTTACTACGGTGCAGTGTTATGGCAAGCAGTAGGCTTTTCAGAAGGTGACGCACTGCTTATTAATATTATCAGTGGCGCGGTGAGCATAGCGGCAGTTGTGTTAACTATGTATCTAATCGATAAAGTAGGCCGTAAACCCTTCTTGACCCTTGGTTCAATTGGCATGGCAGTGACTTTAGGTTTATTGGTTTACGCGTTTGGCAATGCGGTGGTAGACACAAATGGCAACCTAGATCTAGGTGAGCTGGGTACATTAGCCTTAGTGGCAGCTAACGCTTATGTGTTTTTCTTCAATTTATCATGGGGACCTGTGATGTGGGTCATGTTGGGAGAGATGTTCCCTAATCAAATCCGAGGTTCAGGACTAGCGGTTGCGGGTTTAGCTCAATGGCTAGCAAATTTTGCGATTACCATGACTTTCCCTATTATGCTCGCAAGTATTGGATTGGCTGGAGCTTACGGCTTTTATACTTTATGTGCTGCGCTTTCAATCTTCTTTGTGATTAAGTTTGTGTATGAAACCAAAGGAAAAGAGTTGGAAGAAATGCAAGGTTAGTCGAATCCGATATTAATGTTTTGAGCTCATCCAGAGCTTTCTAAAGAAATGAGTGGCAAGTTGGTTTAGGCGTGGGTATTGGTTTACTGCTCTAAGCCAACAATGTCACTCTCTATCATGGATTTTTTGGGTAAGTACTTGGCGACTAGGTCTTCTAGAACGAGTTGTTTTATTGGTTTGACTATATAATCGTCCATCCCAGCTTCTTTGGCTTTAGCATAATCTTGCTTCATAGCGTTTGCGGATAAACCACAAATAATCAGATCGTTGTGGCCTCGTTGTCTTAATGTACGTGTTGCTTCATAACCATCCATGACAGGCATTTGTATATCCATTAAGACTAGATCGTATTGTGGCGAATTGACTATTTTAGTGACGGCTTGGTAACCATTTTCGGCAATGTCGTAGGTGAGGCCCATTAATTTCAGCATTTCGCTGGCAACAGCTTGATTAATACTATTATCTTCAACTAATAATATGTGTCCCTCATATTGAGAGAGGGTAGTCTGATGGTTATGATTGGAAATAATGTCAGCAGGCTCAGCGTTTAAATTAGTATCTACTAAATGTTTTAAGAAGGTACTGGCTTGTTGCGGTGTAAAAGGGTGTGATAAACACTTAGCTGGCCATGTGGCTAATAATTGCTTGGGTAAGTTACTGGGTTGGGAGTCAGTAACAAAGCCTACCTTTATTGATTGGCTGAAAAGTTTGTCGATTATTTCATGGTTGCTTCTAAATACGGCTTGATCTTCAATGTCGAGTAAAACCGTGTCGTTGCAACTTATGTCTTTAAGCATCGCAGACATCTGTCTCTGCGGGAAATGGTGGTAGTTTAATCCTGACTTTTCGATATATTCAGTGTTAAAGAACCCTTTACGGCCTGCGCTAAAATAATATAACTTGCCATTTTGTGCGGGTAGCCTTGCCATGACTTGGTCTAGGCTTTGTGACCTATTCAGTAATAAGTTAACTTTGAAGGTGCTGCCTTTGTTCTCTTCAGAATTAACGGTGACACTGCCACCCATCAATTCGACTAGCTGGGTCACTATTGAAAGCCCTAGTCCACTACCTCCAAATTTTCTACTAGTAGAGCCATCAGCTTGAGTAAATGAATCGAATATTGTACTGACTTGTTCTTGAGTCATTCCAATGCCGCTATCAGTTACTTCAATAAACAAACTAACGAGTTGTGTATCATCATGTAATTGGAAATCGACGTTAATGGAAATATGCCCATTTCGAGTAAACTTAACAGCGTTACTGCATAGATTCAGCAAAACTTGACTGATCCTCAACGGGTCTCCAATTAATTTTGCGGGCATATTGGGATTGGCGTTAAAGCGTACATTGAGATTTTTTTCTTGAGCTCGATTACCAATATTGGCTAATACGTTTGCAAACAGTGATTCCACTGAAAATTCGGTACTTTCAATGTCTAACTTACCGGCCTCAATTTTAGAAAAATCAAGAATGTCGTTAATTAAACTCATTAATATTTGACCAGAGTGCGCTGCTTTAGTCAGTTGTTCTCTTTGGGACTCGGTTAATTTTGAACGTAATACAATCTCTAACATTCCAATAATGCCATTCATTGGTGTACGAATTTCATGGCTCATATTAGCTAAAAACATACTCTTAGATGCAGTCGCTTGTTCGACTTTTTGTTTGGACGCCACTAATTCAGAATTTAGTGCTTCTTGTTGCGCATTTAAAGATTGTGATTGTTGCAACAAAGTAGCAGTTTGTTGGTTTTTTTTACGGAAAACGTCCGCTGCTTTTGCTAGTTGACCTATTTCATCCCTGCGATGCAGGCTAGGAATACTTTTAACATCTTTTCCCAAGGCTAAGCGCTGGAAAACACTAGTGATCGTATTGATTGGTAGCATTATTTTGTAGGCTAAAAACAATGCGGTGGCAATGGCTAAAATAATACCTATTGCCGAAAACAGGTTGCTACTTAAGCTTGTATTGTCGAGGGTCAGTTTAACCCCCATATTGGTTGCGACTAATTGCTCAGTCACCAGTTTGTCTAACTCTCTGGCTAGAAACAAAAATTCATTTGCTGTACCAGCCATTACTACGTTGACTAAAAATAAATAACCGCGGGTGATTTGAGTCAATTGCAGAAAGTTATTTTCTAATAGACTAAGTCTATCAATAACCGCTTGATACTGTCCATTTATGCTTAACTGTTTATTAATCTGTAATTTGGCCTGCATAATTTCTTGCTGAAATGGCTCAACCAATTGTTGGTCTGGGGTCTGCAAATACTGCAGCAGAAGAATTTCTGCTCGCGCTATATGGTACTTGGCATTTTCAAGAATATCCAAGCCTGAATGTGCCTGGTATTGACTATCTTTAATGCTATTAAATAAGGTTTCAAGCTCACTGGATAGTCCCGAATTATAAAGTGTTTGTTGTTCGCTTCTACCAGCCACCACACTGCTAAAATTTTCCTTGTAATCATATAGGTGAGAACGCATTCGAGTGATATAGTCGAAAAAAACTTCATTATTTTCTTCTTTAGAAATGAGACTTTCCAAGCGTTTTAAGTTGTCTTGGCTTTGTTCGATTAGTAAGTCAAAACGGCGAATGGCGGAACCACTGGCAGATTCTTTATAGATGAGTACGTTACGCTGTAAATCGATAACATCTCTTTCTAGCTCTCGTACCAAACCCACCTTAACTACAGCTTGTTGGGTTAAATCAAGAACGTCGACGAAAGTGGATTGGCTGTTTCTAGATAAAAATACTTGTGATAACAACAACAATACTAGGGTAACTAATATCAGTAGTATTTGGACTTTTATGGTTCTGAACACGTGATCCCCTGAGCTGACTAAGAGCTAATAAATTCATACCATTTTTGCACGCTGTAATCGTAGGTAGGCATAGCGGTATTCCAAACAGCAACATTACTAAAACGTTTGATGTAACTTCCCCCGTTACGTATATCACCTTGTCTCACTGAAATTTTGTTGTCTGTTCCTCTTAAGTCTTGAGAGGCTCTTTTTCCTTGATACCAATAGTCCCATTCTGCGGAACTCAAATATGGAGCTGAACGTTGAGGGTTAGAGATATAGTATCCTTGTTTGGCGACAAAGGCGCCGGGCCAGCCAGATAACCACCAATTCATATAGTCATAGGCCGCGTCCTTATTTTTTCCCTTAGAAGCGGCAGATAAACACATTACCCCATGCCAACCGCGGTAACCTTCTTTAGGTGCTGCAAATCTGACGGGTATATTTTGTCCGTTTAATGCGGATACCGCGGGCGAAAACATGCTTTCAATTACCACACGATTAGTGCGCATATAATCTACAGATTCAGGTACCGAATTCCAAAAACCGCCAAAATGATTCTGGCGCTTAAAATCAATGAGCACATCAAAAAGGCGATCTAAATCTATTTTGGTTAAATTACCAATGTCTTCAAATTTAACTAATCCTTGTGCTTGTGTGGCAAGGACTAAATCAAATAAACCTATGGTAGGCGCATTCACTATACCTACTTTGCCTGTATATCTTGGGTCAAGTAACCAACCCCAGCTTTCTGTTTTATAGGCTTCCCCTGGTTCAATTACATTGGTGTTATAACCAAATGAATCAACATTGTGAACATAGGGTAAAAAACTAATTTGCTCGGTATGTTCGCTGCCTAACTTTCCATCGGGTTGCACATGTAACATTTTGTATGGAGCGTCACCGGCGCCAAAGCTTGCATTGGCAGCGACTTGCCCAGTTTTACATAAGGGGTTAATTTCGTCCCAATATTGTAGTCGCTTCTTGTCAATCGATTGTATTGAACGACTTGTCCAAAGCGGCTTAATGCTATTGGACCACTGCTCATAAAGATCAAACGAACTAGGGTTCATCAATGCTTTTTGCAAAACTGCAGCGCTGCCTCTAGGCTCAAAAATCAAGTCTATACCCAAGTCTTCCATGGCTTTTTTACGTATCTCTGCTTGCAATGTAACATGGGTACCCAAAACTTTGAGTTGGGTGCGTTGTTTAGCAAATACATAAGGGGCTTGGGTAATTACGGTTGCACCCACGACAGCTTGACCGATAGACTTAAGAGCTTGGCGGCGACTCACTTTTATAGACTGTTTTTTAGGCAAGTTGTTAGTGGCCATATCTCAAAAAGTTTCGAAAGATTAAAATTAGCTCTTAACTTTAAAACATCAATGATTTATTCGCTATTAGCCATAAGTCTAAAGTGCGAGATTTAATCAGCATAAAATTTATGTTGGAATTTTAAAGTTTTTAATTCGAGCCCGTTATTAATATCAACTGATATGCGATATTGCTCTTGGTCACTAAACGGCAATGTGGCCAAGTAATAGATAGCTTTGCCTTCAGTTACTTGTTTAAACTTTAACTCTTTAACTACGCCAAGCAAATTTTTGGCTTGGCCTGTTAATACCACAGATTGCGCAGATTGGTCCTCGGTGTTTAGTACCGAAATGTTTATCAGTCCGTTATATTTGCTACGCACAATGCCATATTCCTTGGCTACTTGGGGTGTTAAAAAGGTACTATTTAACGCCATATAGTGCACATCCCAGCTACCCAGTTGTTGCTTTTGTTCGGCGTTGGCAGAGTTTAAAAAAAGCAAACCCAAAGTTAAGCAAAGAATTGCCGAGAGGCTTTTGTTATTTTTCATTTTAAAAAATTCCAAATAAATCACCGAGTAGCTTCTGAATAAACAGTAATAACACAATCACCACCATGACAGACAAATCTAATCCTCCCATATCAGGCATCCTTCGACGTATCGGTGCCAGCATAGGTTCAGTGAGTTGAGCGAGTACCATTTCCATTGGATTTCTTCCTTGGCTTACCCAGCTCATAATGGCGCGTAATATCAATACATACATCACTAGGGTGAGTGATTCTTTTAGTACAATAACAAATGACACTATGACTAAAGACAATAGGTTTAATCCTGTCCCTCCTAGTACTAAGTTCAGAACCACAATTTTTAGTCCTGCTACCAGTAACGCTAGTATTAAGGTTGCGGTATCTAAACGTCCAATTGCAGGTATCAATCTGCGCATTGGAGCCACAATTGGTTGTGTGGCTTTGACCACAAACTGGCTGAAAGGGTTGTAAAAGTCGGCCCTGGCAAATTGTAACCACAGTCGCAATAACACCACCATCAAATAAATGTTAAAAACAAAATCAATTAAAAACTGTACTGAACTCATATTCTCGACTTTCCTCGGTTTTATCTAAGATGTCTAACTTTACCGACTAAAACTGTTGCGCCATTTCTTCAGCTCTTGTGACGGCCGCTTGCATGGCGTTGGCGACTATTTTCTCTAAATCTTGTTGTTGAAACGATTCGATGGCCTTAGCAGTAGTGCCTCCTTTAGAGGTAACTTGGGTGCGTAACTCACTTAATTCAATGTGAGGATTGTGACAAACCATTTCCGCAGCGCCCAACATTGCTTGTTGCACCATTAATCGCGCAGTTTGCTGATCAAATCCTTGGCGCTGTGATTCTTTTTGCATGGCTTCTAAAAATAAGAAAAAGTAAGCGGGACTGCTGCCAGCTGCGGCGATAACCCCATCTATCATTGATTCACTCTCAACCCATGCAATTTCACCTACCTGAGCCATTAAGTCTGCGGCATAGGTTTTATCTAATGACTCGACTCGGTTATCTGCAAACAAACCTGTCATACCTTTACCTAAAGCGCTTGGCGTATTTGGCATAGTTCGCACCAATGCAAAGTCTCCACCAAGCATCTGCTGTAGCCTACTCGTTGTGATACCTGCTGCAATAGAGACAAAAAGCTTGTTGTTTAGATCTTGCTGCTGCAATTTTTTACAGACTTGTTCCATCAATTGTGGCTTGACTGCGAGCACAATTACCTCAGCTGCTTCTGCGGCTTCCGAGTTTTGCTGGGTGATGTTAATCCCAAAGTCAGATTGAAGCGCAGTTAGCTTACCGAGAGATGGGTTACTAGCTGTTATTAATTGTGCAGGGTAAGCATTATTGACTAAGCCACTGATAATACTTCTTGTCATATTACCAGCCCCAATAAAGGCTATTTTTCTATGTTGCATAGTTGTCCTTGTGTTAATTACTGGTTACGTGCACCAAAAATTGCTGTACCTACCCTGACCATCGTACTACCGTTTGATATGGCGTTATGCATATCTCCCGACATACCCATCGATAATGTATCCACAGTTGGGTAGTGTTTTTGCATATTTCTAAAAAGAGCACTCATCTTAGCAAAGCTAGCCGCTTGTTTTTCCGATGTTTGATTCGCCATAGGTATGGTCATTAGGCCGCGCAATCTAAGGTTAGGCAGTTCTGAAATAGCTTGGGCTAGTTCATTGAGTTGCTCTGGTTGTATCCCTGCTTTATTGTCCTCATTGTCAATATTTACCTGGATACAAACATTTAGTTTTTTCAATGAGAGGGTTTGGTCATTAAGTCGTTGTGCTATTTTGAGTCTGTCGATTGTTTGCACCCAGTCAAAATGTTCCGCCACTAAACGGGTTTTATTTGATTGCATTGGGCCAATAAAATGCCACTCAATTTTGTTAAGTGCCCGTAAATTTTGGATTTTCTCTACCCCTTCTTGCACATAGTTTTCACCAAAGCAATATTGTCCCGCTTCATACGCTTGCACAATATTAGATACGGGTTTGGTTTTACTCACCGCTAGCAATTTTACCGAATTTGATGGACGATGGGCATCTAAGGTAGATTGCTCGACAGTATTTTGTACGCTTTTGAGTCGTTCTGCTATGGTTTCCATATTGCAACTTGATATACGGAGAATATTGCTTGGATATTACCGAACTTTTAGCCTTTAGTGTTAAAAATAAAGCCTCTGATTTACACCTTTCTGCTGGTTTACCCCCAATTATAAGGGTTGACGGAGAAATGCGAAAATTAAACATACCTGCTCTCGACCATAAAGAAGTACATGCTTTGATATTCGAAATTATGAACGATCAGCAGCGTAAGGAATACGAAGAAAACCTTGAAACTGATTTTTCATTTGAAGTAAAAGATTTATCTCGTTTCAGGGTGAATGCTTTTGTGCAAAATCGCGGTGCGGCTGCAGTGTTGAGAACCATTCCAAGTGACATCCTAAGTCTAGACGATCTAGGTGCACCACAAATATTCAAAGATATTATCAATCAGCCTACTGGTATTGTGTTAGTCACAGGCGCAACGGGTTCCGGTAAAAGTACCACCCTAGCTGCGATGATTGACCATATAAATTCGACAAAGCGTGAGCATATTTTAACCATCGAAGACCCCATCGAATTTGTCCATGAAAACAAACTTTGTGTGCTCAATCAGCGTGAAGTACATAGGGATACCCATAGTTTCAATAATGCACTTCGTTCAGCATTGCGTGAAGATCCTGATATTATTTTGGTGGGTGAGTTACGTGACTTAGAAACTATCCGCTTAGCTATCTCGGCCGCTGAAACAGGGCACTTAGTATTTGGCACCTTACACACCAACTCGGCGCCTAAAACCATTGATAGGTTAATTGATGTATTTCCTGCGGCTGAAAAATCCATGATACGTTCAATGTTATCTGAATCCTTACGTGCGGTTATTTCTCAAACCTTGTTGAAGAAAGTGGGCGGGGGAAGGGTCGCTGCACATGAAATTATGTTAGGTATCCCAGCGATCCGAAATCTTATTCGAGAGGATAAGGTACCGCAAATGTATTCGGTAATACAAACGGGTCAAGCTCATGGAATGCAGACTATGGATCAATGCCTGCAAAGGTTAGTGGCTCAGGGGTTAATTACCGCACAAGACGCAGCTGCTAAGTCAACCGACAAAAAACCGACCTCTAGTTTTTAGGAATTTATTATGGAACTCACCCCTTACTTGGAAGAGATGGAAGATTTGGGCGCATCGGATTTGTTTGTCACTGTTGGTTTTCCTGTTAGTGCTAAAGTGAACGGTCAGATGACCCCCATTGGTGGCAGTAGTCTCACAGAAGAAGATGCGTTAGCGTTAGTGCATGACGCAATGAGTGATAAACAAAGAGATGAATTTGAACAAAGTAAGGAGTGCAACTTTGCAATAGCGCGCGAGGGAATAGGGCGATTTCGTTGTAGCGCCTTTTGGCAGCGAGATATGGCCGGTATGGTTGTCAGACGAATTGTGACGCAAATTCCCCAAGTCGCAGAGCTAGGATTACCTGAAATATTAAAAGATGTGATTATGTCAAAACGAGGATTACTGTTATTTGTCGGCGCGACAGGTACAGGTAAATCAACGTCGTTGGCAGCTTTGATGGGACATCGAAATCAAAATTCGAAAGGGCATATTTTAACCATTGAAGATCCAATAGAATTTGTACATGAACATGGAAACTGTGTGGTGACCCAAAGAGAAGTGGGTATAGATACTAAGTCTTTCGATGACGCATTAAAAAGTTCATTGCGCCAGGCTCCTGACGTGATTTTAATTGGGGAAATTCGTTCTATGGAGACCATGGAATACGCTATGTCTTTTGCCGATACTGGACATTTATGTGTGGCGACCTTACATGCTAACAATGCCAACCAAGCCATTGAACGTATCATGCATTTAGCTCCCCCTGATCAACATGAAAAATTACGATTTGATTTAAGTTTGAATATGCGAGCCATAGTTGCTCAGCAATTGGTGCCTACTCCAGATGGCTCAGGGCGAGTCGCTGCGATTGAAATTTTGCTTAATTCGCCTTTAGTAACAGATCTTATCCAAAGAAACGAAATTGGTGGGTTAAAAGAGGCGATGAAAAAAGGTAAAGAAATCGGTATGCAGAGTTTTGACATGGCTTTATATGATTTGTACAAAGCAGGAAAAGTCACATTGGAACATGCTATTCATCATGCTGATTCGCCTAATGATCTACGTTTGATGATCAAATTAGACTCTGATGAGGGTAATCAACTAGGTTCCTTGTCTAATGTTTCGATTGATATGGATTAACCACTGTTTTGGAAAAAGTTTTTAGTCACTTTGACAGGTTTATGGTTTTTCAAGTCAAACAATTGTTAGATGGCAAGGGTATACCGTGTTTTGTAAAAAACGAATTTGCTATAGGTGCCATGGGAGAATTGTCTCCCATGGATGTATTGCCCGAAGTCTGGATTAGCGATCCCCAATGGTTGCCTAAAGCACGGCTTTTTGTAAAACAGTTTGTACAAGAATTCGAGTCCCAATCTTCAAATCAAACGCCTTGGGTTTGTGTTAAATGTCACGAAACCAACTTGGCTAATTTTGAGTTGTGTTGGCAATGCGGGACAGAAAATGCCTCGTAGACTTCATCCAATAAGTTTTACTAAAGCAAAGGTCTATGACGCTAAAAAATAGCAACCTTAGCCAAATTGAAGAATTTGTTGAGGCTATGTGGTTAGAAAAAGGATTGAGTGAAAACACCCTAAGTGCCTATCGTTCAGATTTATCCAAGTTTGCAGGTTATCTAGCTCTGCAAAAAGACGAAAAACGGTCGGTGTTGTTGCGTGATTTTAGCCAAGACGACCTTCATCAATATTTGGCTACACGATATGACGCTGGATTATCGGAGCGCAGTACATCACGCTTTTTAAGTAGTTTACGTAGTTTGTGCCAATATATGTTGCGGCAAAAAATTCGCAGTGATGACCCGCTTAGTTTGCTGCAAAACCCCAAACTGCCGCAGTCTCTACCTAAAACATTGACCGAATCTGAAGTTATTGACCTACTCAATGCCCCTAATACAGAAGACCCGATTCAATTACGTGATAAAGCGATGTTGGAGGTTCTGTATGCAACAGGTTTGCGGGTGACAGAATTAATCAGTCTGCGATTAGATCAATTGAGTATTCAGCAAGGCGTAGTGAGAGTTACCGGTAAGGGAAATAAAGAAAGATTAGTGCCCTTAGGCGAAGAGGCTATTGATTGGGTGGCAAGATTTCTTAAACAAGGTCGTGGGGCAATACTTAAATCTGAGAGTGATATAGTTTTTCCCAGTAAACGTGGAGTGGCGATGACTCGGCAAACATTCTGGTATCGTATTAAGATCTATAGCCAAATGGCTAATATTCAAACTGAATTGTCGCCGCATACTTTGCGCCACGCATTTGCAACGCACCTACTTAATCATGGGGCGGACTTACGTGTGGTGCAAATGTTGTTAGGACACAGTGACTTGTCTACTACCCAAATATACACCCATGTAGCCACTGAACGACTACAAAAATTGGTGGCAGAACATCATCCAAGAGGGTAACGTGTTAATAAATGCAATAATAAACCTATGGTGTGGGTATACATCCTTAAAGGCCATTGGTTTCCGTTTTTGATTCAGATAAACTAACCTCGATATATATTTGAAATTATTTCCCAGATTTAGGGTCATATTAGAATCGTAATTAATTGGAAAACACTATGAAAAAGTGGACAAAAATAAGCACTGTTTTGAATGGATTCTTGTTAATCCTTAGTTTTAACCTATCTGCTTCAGTTGAAACAGATAACTATGACCAAGTAAAAGCCAAGCTGCAGGCGGGTCTAGGTATGTATATTAGTGCGATCGGTGATGCACCAGTACCTGGAATATTGCAAGTGATAACAGAGAAAGGTTTATTTTACGCTAGCCAAGATGGTAAATATTTATTCCGCGCCAGTATTTACAATATTGATGAAGGTATGCGTAACGTCACTGAAGATACCTTAGGTAGTATGCGTTTAGACGGTTTAAAAAAGTTTAAAGATGGAGTGATTGAATATAAAGCGGATAACGAAAAATATGTCGTTAATATTTTCACCGATATCACCTGTGGTTATTGTCGTAAGTTGCACAATGAAATGGATCAGTACAATGAACTTGGTATTACTGTGCGGTACTTAGCTTTTCCTAGAGGTGGCTTAAAGAGTCGCACTTATTCCGATATGGTTTCAGTTTGGTGTGCAGATAACAAACAGGAAGCCATGGATAATGCTAAAGCGGGGGGCTCAGTACCTTCTAAAAACTGTCAGACACAAGTGGCAGAAGAGTACGCTTTTGGCCAAAAAATAGGGGTAAACGGCACACCTAATATCATCATGCCTAATGGTTCAGTGATTCCTGGATATCAACCACCCAAACAACTTGAACAAGCATTGAAAGCGCTTTTATAATTTATTTAGAAAACCCTTCATTAGCCTGTATTTGGATAATTCGCATCTAATACAGGCTTTTTTATTTTCATTTCCCAAAGGGTAAATAGTTAAGTGCAAATCAGTCGCAGACCCACAAAAGACAGCCAACATCTTCCCCAACAGTTGCATCCTAGATTAAAACAAATATATGCCGATAGAGGCGTAGAGAGTGCAGAACAACTTAATCGCAGCGCAAAAGCACTATTACATTACCAGCAGTTGCAAGGTGTCGATAAAGCTGTTTCCCTTTTGGTAGATGCGATCGCTAACAACAAAAAAATTATTATTGTTGGGGATTTTGATGCTGATGGTGCTACTAGTACTGCGTTAAGCATTATGGCGCTTCGATTGATGGGCTCCAACAATCACGATTATCTGGTTCCGAATCGTTTTGATTTTGGTTATGGATTAAGCCCGGAAATAGTCGAAGTAGCGGCGCAGCAAAATGCGCAAGTGATCATGACAGTAGACAATGGTATTGCTTGTTTTGCAGGAGTGGAAAAAGCTAAATCCTTGGGGATCACTGTCATAGTGACCGACCATCATTTAGCAGCAGAGACATTACCTATTGCCGATGCAATAGTGAATCCCAACCAACCAGGATGCCACTTTTTGTCAAAAAACTTGGCGGGTGTGGGAGTGGCTTTTTATTTAATGTTGGCACTACGTGCTCAACTTAAAAACAATGGTTGGTTTGAACAGCAGGGTTTACCTGTCCCTAACTTGGCGGATTTGTTGGATGTGGTGGCTTTAGGTACAGTCGCTGATGTGGTGCCGTTAGATGAAAACAATAGAATCTTAGTACATCAAGGTGTACAACGGATCAGAAGCGATAAATGCCGCCCAGGCATTCAAGCAATAATAGATGTGGCAGGCAGAGACAAAAGTCGCTTGGTCGCCTCTGATTTGGGTTTCGTAGTGGGACCGCGCTTAAATGCAGCAGGTAGATTAGATGACATGTCATTGGGCATTGAATGTCTGATTACAGACGACCCAGCGCGCGCTAGGCAAATCGCTGTGCAACTTGATAGTTTGAATAAAGAAAGGCGTGAAATAGAAGGTTCGATGCAGCAGGAAGCTGTAAATGCCTTAGAAAACCTAAATATTCAAGCCAATAAATTGCCCTATGGCATTGTGTTGTACCAAGCCGATTATCATCAAGGCGTGATAGGGATTTTAGCGGGGCGTATCAAAGATAAATATTTTCGTCCAACTATCGCTTTTGCTCACCAAGATGACGACACCTTAAAAGGCTCAGCTCGATCAATTCCAGGCTTACATATTCGCGATTTGTTGGAAGAAATAAACAATCGTTACCCTGATGTGATTGATAAATTTGGTGGACACGCGATGGCTGCTGGGCTGAGTTTGCCGTTAAAAAATTTAACCGCCTTTGAACAGGTTTTTCAGCAAATAGCCGAAGAGAACCTTAAAGATAAACCTTTAGCAGGTGAGTTGATTTCTGACGGAGAGTTACGAGGCGAAGACTTCACAGTGGCATTTGCCCAGTGTTTGCAAGACGCAGGCCCTTGGGGGCAAGGTTTCCCGGAACCTCTTTTTGATGGAGAGTTTCAATTAGTGGAGCAACGTATAGTAGGCAGTAAACATCTCAAGATTATGGTGAAACATGAAAGTGGAGTGTTAATTGACGCCATTGCCTTTAATATCGATTTAGGGCTGTGGCCCAACGCACAATGTTCTCATGTGAATCTAGCCTACAAATTAAATATTAACGAATTTCGCGGCAGAACTAGCTTACAGTTACTGGTGGAAGGCATGAGCGCTCTATAAATAATATTAAAAATATGATTTAGTTGTGTGTTTTTTGTTCTGTTCTGGCATTATATTAGACCTTACGAATCTGATATGTCTTCAAGGAACAGAACATGTTTGCGCATAAATTCCTCGTAATCCCCCTCTTGTTGAGCGCCTTTTTATGCAGTTTGAGGGTTCATGCTACTATCACACTTTCCTCAGGTACAAACGATTATCGACCGATCAAATTAAGTAGTTATAAAGGTTTGCCACGAATGGGGGAGCTCAGTAGTAGCGAGTCAGTCGAGGCAGTTGAACTGCACAACTATTCCATTGGATTAAGTAGTAAGTTGCAATATATGCAGCAATTTTCTGATTGTTACAATAATTTAAAAGGTTATAAGGTTCGGGTCGAGCAATGCCAAGATACCTTTATTGAACACAACCAACAAACCCAATTCTGGTCACAACATATAGAAATGATGGCGTTTTCGATGCGCCCTAAAACCCATCAGGATACTTTTTGCAAAAATATGGACTCACCTTGTGCGGCCAAAAGTGTCGAAAACATTATGGTGAAAGATACTACTAACCGAGGTGCGCAATATCGACGTCCCGATGAGTTTGAGGTGAGGGATATAACAGATAGTTTGATGAATGCGCACTATCAGAACTTTGTTAATTATCGTAAAAATGTCAGTACCATTAAACAAGCTTGGTTAGTGACTAAAGTTAATTTAGGCAATTACCAATTTAACGAGGAGAGTTTCTCTTTTCGTTATAATTTGCCATCCAACTTCTTTTCACCATTCAATGACACTAAAGCTTACAGTGAAAGTGGTTTGCAGCGGCTGGCTTTTCAGTCGAGGAAACTTCAACATTCGGCAAGGTACGCACCCCAAGGCACAGCAGAAGAATTTAATAGAACCCAATATCCTAGAAGTTATCAAGTCACTTTAGCGATGGGGCGTCAGCAAGCCAAAGACTTAGTAACAGGTGGAAAAAACAGACAACTCTATGCTGTTGTTAAATTAGACTTTTTTCCATTTGCTTTGAAATCTCAAAGACAACACTTCAACTCTGGTGAGTGGGCGTACAAGTTCGCGAGCCCGAAAATAGAAATATTCTCGGATTTGCAGTTAACACAAAAAATTGCCGAAACGAGTTTACCCCTAGAAAACTATGCACAAAAACAAGACACATTAGATGGCGTTGTATCTAAACCAAAATATCAAACTGTTAAAAATACTAAAACCTTAGATGGGCGTATTATTCCTTTGATGTTTCTGCAAAATAATGACCTTAAAGAGCACTATTTCGAGACCATGTGGCGCAATGTACCGGTTACCGAGCGTAAATTTTGGCAAGATCATATAAGACGTAAAGATAACATTGAGCGCGCCAAAGAAAATGCAGCGTCACTATCGAGTAGCCCGACTAAGAAAGATTTAGTGTCTCAAGTCAAACAAGCTGAAGACCGCGCAAATCTATCGGTATTTAGTTGGCAAGATAAACAGCAAATGAACGCCCAACAACTACAAGCTTTTTACGACTATATCCTTGGCTACGGAGAAATAAAAGATTCTCAGCCTGTTTGGCCTGAGATTCTGCCAAGCGTACCTTGGGGGCTAAATCTGGCCACCGTTTTTAGGCCAGGTCATTTGCAAGTCAGCCAAGAAGCCATGCATTTAGTTGCTGAAGGAGAGGACAAGTCGCTCATTCAAGAATTTGCCATGGACTTAGCAAACTCCCAAAAAATAGAGCATTTAACCCTCACTATACAATTGAAAGATTTACGTTATCAACAAGATACACAAACCTTTGAATTTAATAAAAGGTCTAGTATGCATCCAGTTACAACGACTGATTTAGCGCCAGAATTCATAGGCAATAATGTCCTATACTACTTACGTAATTCCGAGTCCGAAGTCGGTGATTTGGCTAACAATCCCAAAGGAGGTTGCTTTAACAATAATAAACGTAAATCACAGGACTGTGCCATTCACTGGGGCAATGTGTTGAGTTTGGCGTATACACAAAGACTCCAATATTTAGGGTTAAATAAACAGATTAATATTCCTTCGAGTTTAGATGTGTCATCGTTGACATCTGAACAAGCGGTTGCATTGGTAAGAGCCAGCGCACATCCAGGGTGGAGAG
Organism: Paraglaciecola arctica; assembly: GCF_018861065.1. Taxonomy (GTDB): domain Bacteria; phylum Pseudomonadota; class Gammaproteobacteria; order Enterobacterales; family Alteromonadaceae; genus Paraglaciecola; species Paraglaciecola arctica_B. The sequence continues at coordinate 211,313 of NZ_JAHKQO010000036.1, read as the reverse complement.
TGGTGATTGAACTACAAACACCCAAGTTACGAACCCATAATCATGTAGAAACAACGCGGGGACAAACCAAAGAATTTGTAGATGTTTTATTAGAAGCAAAAGTTAACAAAGTTTCTATTATCGATAAAGACGACAATATTTGGTGGAGCGAAAGCGCAGAACAAATGCAGGGAGCAGCCAGCTATACACAAATTAAGGCATTGCAGCCTCCAGCAATTCATCAGTTTAATTCGCCAGCGCAGCTTAATCCTTTTGTTGAAGATATCTTGTTAGTCAAATTCGCCCCCGAAAAGTTAACTGACCGTACCTTAGACGCCATGTTGAGTGCGCGCTGGAGTTATGAGAAATATTCCGAGAACCCCTACGCGGGGAGATTTTTTAATGTTGAACGCAGGGCGCCGAGTTATGCCGAATTAGCAGCTTTACGAATCGACTACAAAGACTGGCTATTACAATTAGCGCAACAGTTGCCTTCGCAGTTTACGATCCCACTTGAGCTTAAATACCAATCTGACACCCTTAAGTTTGGAAACCGTTGTTTCATTCCTGAAATGCCTAAAGATGCGCCAGTGCGTAATATCAATATGGCTAAAAATGCAGCTAAGCAGAGAGTCAGGCAATGTGAATCCCATAATCGAAATGCCCAGAGCCAAGTCGATCGTTGTGACGGCTATGCACAAGACATTAAGAAGGCGAGATCTGAACTTGAACGGGCGCAAGCCAATAGTTGTGGGCTTGCTGAAGAAACGGTTGTGGAGACCGAGCCAACAGTTGAGCCTAAATGCACCCTAGCACAACCCTTAAACATGGCAACTATCGCTCAGGATATGCAAAAATGTATTGTGGAAACTTGCGGTACCATGGGAGCAGATACGGATATGAAAACCTACCAAGCTTGCATGCAGCAAACCTCGGCGTACTTACAAACGGCTATGTCAGAAGCCATGGGAATGGGTAAAAAACCACGAAAACCTTCAAAACCCAAGAACACCTGTAAACCCGCCGAGCGCAAATTAAAACAAGCTGAATCACGCTACGAGAGCAAACAGTGTGAAGAGACCTACGCAACACTAGATTTAGAAGATTGTAAACTCGCGGAACAGTTTGAATTGCCTAGTGTCATGCCAATTGAACGGATACGTGTGAGCAACAGTGGCTACTGTTCCGACAACAAATTACTTTACATGGCTCGAGACAACCGTGATGGTGCACAACTGCTGCCCCAAGCCAGGCCGTTTAGTGATACCGATCTAGAAGTGCATTTTTATCCGCAAGATCTTGAATTCAGTTACGAGGCTGCTGTAACGAATCCAAATGGGATAACTAATATGACTTCTAATTTAGTCCTAGACGTGACGAGCCGTATGTCGATAGATGATGAAAAAGTACTTGGTTTAAAGGCAAAAGTGGTTTCTCAAACTAGCGAACCTTCGAATTAACTGTCGAATCAAGTATTCTAGGTGTTAACCTTCTTTAGTGAAATTAGGAAAAGTGCTAGACTTACTTTTTTAGCAACTAACTAGTGATCATGGCAAAAAAATCCGACGTAGAAAAATTACTGGATAAACACGAAAACCTAACTCATTCTGAAGAGTTAGTTGTGGTTTCTCATGTTCAACGTAAAGACGATGATTGGTTTTTGAATACATTGATGGTTGAAGGGACTGACGTACCTTTTAAATTCCGTCGTAGGAAAGTATATAAAAATCTGACCAATGCTAGAGTAAATTTAACTTATTACCCCATGACCGAAGAAATAGCCGGTATGGAGTTTGAAGCCATGAAAGTTGTGCGCATCAAAGTAAGTTAGCATTTAGTTCCTTTATAAGGTTTGTGCTGATGCTTCCAGAGCAACTGACTGGCTTTTTGCTGCACCGGCGCGCATATCGAGAAACCAGTTACTTAACAGATTTATTCACACTTGAACTAGGTAAGGTTAGTGCCGTTGCCAAAGGTGTCAGAGGGAATAAAGGCGATAAAAAAAGTTTATTGCAATCATTTCAGCCCTTATTGTTATCGCTTTCAGGTAAACACGAGTTACGCAATCTCAATCAATTTGAATCAGCAGGTTCGATGCTGAAACTTGTTGGTTATCAACTATTTTCAGCCATGTATTTAAACGAGTTGTTAAATCGGTTATTACCCAAAGAAGTGCCGCACCCTGAGTTGTTTCATTCCTATCAACAAAGTCTACAATGGTTAGCGAATGATGGTGAAATTGAGCCATGTTTACGCCAGTTTGAACTGTTACTACTGGGTGATATGGGATACGGTTTTGATTTAACACAAGACTACGAAAATGGTCAGTTGGTAGAGGCCGGTATAGATTACTGTTTGGTACTAGAAAATGGCATTAAACGCGCAGAATATTCAGCACAAGGCTCCAACCGGTTCGACGGGGAAGCGTTGTTACAAGTGAGCAATAATGTGTGGACGCCTAACAGTCTGCAATGCGCAAAACGCATAACGAGAATGGCACTTTCGCCGCTACTGGGACACAAACCCTTAAAGAGTCGTGAGTTGTTTCAACAAACTTGGTCGACTACTAAAGTAAACAATATTGGAAACGTGAAATGAAAGAAGTGTTACTTGGTGTGAATATCGATCACATCGCTACCTTACGCAATGCCAGAGGTACATCTTATCCGGATCCTGTGCACGCAGCTGAAGTAGCAGAGCGAGCAGGTGCCGATGGTATTACCGTGCATTTACGAGAAGACAGACGCCATATTACAGATCGCGATGTGCGTATTCTTAGAGAAACGATTCAAACACGTATGAATCTAGAAATGGCGGTGACAGAAGAAATGTTGCTAATTGCAGAACAAATACGTCCACAGTTTTGTTGTTTGGTTCCCGAAAAACGAGAAGAGTTAACCACAGAAGGTGGCTTAGATGTGGCGGGTAATCAGTCACGTATGAATGCGGCTTGCGCTCGTTTGGCAGCGCAAGGTATTTTGGTGTCCTTGTTTATTGACGCCGATAAAAAACAAATTGATGCAGCAGTAGCAGCAAATGCGCCTTACATTGAAATTCATACTGGGCAATATGCTGAAGCTAAAAATGAAATTGAGCAGCAAAAAGAATTAGCGATCCTGATAGAAGGGATTCAATATGCCCATTCTAAAGGCCTTAAAGTGAATGCTGGCCACGGTTTGCATTATCACAATGTAAAAGCCATTGCCGCCATTCCTGAATTGTATGAACTCAACATTGGTCATGCCATTATTGCCCGCGCAGCCTTTGATGGTTTGCACCAAGCCGTGAGTGATATGCGTCAATTAATGCAACAAGCTAGAGCATAATCCGATGGCGATTAGGGGGCTAGGTACGGATGTGGTGGAAATCGCGAGGATTGCGAGTCAACTAAACAAGTCACTACGTCTAGCACAGCGAGTATTAACCACTACTGAGTTAGCGATTTTTACTACCCATAAATTTCCAGAGCGCTTTTTGGCAAAACGTTTCGCTGCTAAAGAAGCGGCTGTAAAGGCGTTGGGCACGGGCATTGGAAACGGAGTAAGTTTTCAAGATGTAGAAGTGGTGAATTTGAACTCTGGGCAACCGACACTGGTTTTTTCAGGGAAATTTGCTGAACTTTGTGAAGAACAGGCTATCAATAACAGTTTTATATCGATTTCAGATGAACAGCATTATGCGATGGCGACTGTTGTTCTAGAGTCTTGTTGAATAAACGCTGTAATCAAAAGCATCAAATATAGAAGTAAAATAGTTTTAGATAGGTACGCACTAAGTTGGTGCCACTAAGCGCTAGCTTGATGCAGCAGTCGTCAGCTAAGCCATGAAAGCCTTTTAGTTAGGGCGCAGTGTAGCAAAAATGTTGGCGCGTAATATGATTGTAAAATTGAAGATAAAAGATGGAAAATTCAATACTAACGTCAAAGTAACCTGCAAAAATGGACTTAGCTTATGTTGCCGCACTTAATTATTGCTGTACCCAATTCATCTAATTTCGGTGAAGTAGGATAGATTTATATGGTTTCAATTCGAACAGTACATGAAGATCACCGCCCTCCGTTTGATAAATGGTTGGCAGGCTTAAACCTGCCCGAAACAAGCAAACAAAAACTCAGAGATGTATCTGACACCCCTGAAATCCTGCTAATTGGGCAGGAAATGGTGGAGATTCTGCACGAATTACACATGGACGATGAGACCTTGCAGGCGGCGCTAATTTATCCCTACTGTGAAGTTCATAAGCTAGATGAAGAGCAAATAAAAGAACTCTTTGGTGAAGGTATTCAAAAGCTAATTGTCGGCGTGAGACGTATGGACGCAATCAAGTCTTTGCATTCTCGGGCTAACAGTAAAAAGAAAAACGATGAAGAGCAAATCGATAACGTACGCCGCATGTTACTGGCCATGGTTGAAGATGTTCGCGCCGTCGTACTTAAACTTGCTGAACGTATTTGCGCCTTACAAAAAGTTAAACATGAGGATGAAGAAACCCGAGTATTGGTGGCGCGAGAATGCTCGACTATCTATGCCCCGTTGGCAAATCGACTAGGCATAGGCCAGTTAAAATGGGAGCTAGAAGATCACTCCTTTCGATATCTGCATCCTACCACTTATAAACAAATTGCCGGACTACTCGATGAACGTCGCACCGACCGTGAGCAATATATCGAAGATTTTGTTGAGGAATTACAAGGGGTCCTCGATAGTCAAAATATTAAAGCTAAGGTGTACGGTAGGCCCAAACATATTTATAGCATTTGGAAAAAGATGCAAAAGAAGCATCTTAGTTTCGAACAGCTGTATGACATTCGAGCGGTGCGCATCATAGCCGAACGTTTACAAGACTGTTACGCCGCGTTAGGAGTAGTGCATGCTCACTGGAAACATATCCCGAATGAATTCGATGATTATATAGCTACGCCTAAACCTAATGGATATCAATCCATTCATACGGTGACCTTGGGTAAACAAGGTAAAACCATTGAAATTCAAATTCGCACTGCAAAAATGCATGAAGATGCCGAGCTAGGTGTGGCTGCGCATTGGCGCTATAAAGAAGGAACAACTTCGAGTCGTTCGGCCTACGAAGAAAGAATCAATTGGTTGCGGAAAATTTTACTGTGGCAAGAAGAAGTGGCCGACAGTGGCGATTTAGTTGAAGAACTTCGTAGTCAGGTATTCGATGATAGGGTTTATGTTTTTACTCCCAAAGGTGATGTGGTTGATTTACCTCTAGGTTCAACTCCACTGGATTTTGCCTATTACATCCACAGTAATGTAGGGCACAGATGTAATGGTGCCAAAATAGCCGGCAGAATTGTTCCTTTTACTTACCAATTACAAACTGGAGATCAGGTTGAAATTCTGACGGGTAAACGTTCAAACCCTAGTCGCGACTGGATGCACCCAGGGTTAGGTTATGTGTATTCATCCCGTGCTCGTGCCAAAATCCAAACATACTTTAAAAAACAAGATAAAGATAAAAACCAACAAGCGGGTAAAGAGTTACTTGATAGAGAGCTAGTCAAAGCCAATATTGAGCCGAAACTGGCGGGCGAAGCCATTTCGCGATTTAACATGCAAAGTATCGATGACCTCTATGCCGGTGTAGGTGGTGGTGATGTTCGCATAATGCAAGTGGTGCATTTTTTACAGCAAAAATATGCGCCAGAGCCGGAATTAAAAATCAGGTCTAAAAAACCACAATCGGCGAAACTCAAAAAAGACAGCATAGTTGTAGAAGGGGTCGGCAATCTACTCAGCCAAATCGCCGGTTGTTGCCAACCATTACCGGGCGAAGAAATTATGGGCTATATCACCCAAGGTCGCGGTGTCAGTGTACACAGAGAAGATTGTGAACAACTTGCGAGTTTGTTGGATCAACACCCTGAAAGGCAAATAGACGTTAATTGGGCTAATAATTTACAAGCGGCATTTCAGACTAAATTGCAAGTCATATGTGAAGACAGAGACGGCATTTTACGAGATGTAACCACTGTTATCGCTAACGAACAAGTGACCCTTTTGGGAGTCAACAGTAAAAGCGATACTAAGCTTAATACCGCCATAATTGAATTAAGTTTAGAAGTGAAAAATCTCGGTCTTTTGTCCAAAGCCAGGAGTCGCTTGCAAGTCATTAAAGGGGTAACTGAAGTGATTAAGGTTGATAAATAAGTGTCTGAAGTAGAAAAGTCTAATCAGCAAATTTCCCGTTTGATAAAAATAATGCAGCAATTAAGAGATCCAAAAACCGGTTGCCCTTGGGATCAGAAACAAAGTTTTACGAGCATAGTGCCCCATACAATAGAAGAAACCTATGAAGTAGTAGAGGCCATTTTGAGCGGTAATATGCTTGATGTTAAGGACGAGTTAGGCGACTTGTTATTCCAGATAGTGTTTTATGCGCAACTTGCCCAGGAACAACAGCAATTCGATTTTGAGGATATTGCACAAACTATCAGTGATAAGTTAGTCAGGCGTCATCCCCACGTTTTTCAACGTGACGTCAAAGGTGAGGTTAAAGGCGCGGTCAAAGCAGTAGCCATAAAGAGTGAAGAACAACTCAATCAGCAATGGGAAAACATCAAACAGCAAGAGCGTCAAGCATCGGGTAAACCTATAGATGACAGCACCTTGGCGAATATCCCCAAAGGCATGACACCTTTATTGCGAGCGCAAAAAATCCAGAAAAAATGCGCCAATGTTGGTTTTGACTGGACTGAGTTGCCGCCAGTTGTTGATAAAATTCACGAAGAGATACAAGAAGTACTGGCCGAAATTAACGCCCCCGAACCTAATCAATTGGCAATTGAAGAAGAAGTTGGTGACCTATTATTTGCCGTAGTTAATTTAGCCAGACATAGCTCAGTCAATGCTGAAACCGCATTAATCAAAGCCAATCGTAAATTTGAGAAACGTTTTCGAAAGGTCGAACAAGAGATTGATAGTCAAGGCATGAATATGCACGACGCTAGCCTGCAACAGATGGAAGCCGCCTGGCAAAAGATTAAGAAAGACTAATCAAGCAGCGGAACACTGTCATTCTATTTTATTTTCAACATTTATAAACTTTTTCGAATTGCCCATCGACTTACTAGTATGTCGATAACAAACACTCTGGGTGTGTTTGATGAAAAAAGCACTGATAGGTTTATGGTTTTGTGGATTAATGTTGCTAGTAAGTTGCATTGCAATTCTGTCTAACGAAACTCGGCACATCGCGACTTGTGATCAAGATACAAATGAATCGTTTATTAGCACCTTTGATACCGCTGACTCTAAAGGGCCTTATGCAAAACGATTTCCGGTTCTTTGAAAGTTTTCTAGATACAAAAAAAGGCAGGGTAGTTTTCACATACCCTGCCTTAGTAACCTTATTGACGACAACTAGTGTTGGTTTCTCAATCTAAAGGTAAGTCCAAATAAGCACAGTATCATCCATCCTAAACTACCGCCTCCTGAAGAACCCGATGAATCGGAGGGAACTGGAAGTGGTGTCGGCTCTTCCACTACTGTTGGCGTAAATACCAAGTTACGTATGAAACCCTTGTCTTCACCTTCTGATACTGCAGGATCTTTACTATAGGTCCAATTGATAACATTGGTACCTGCAGCTAAATCAATACTCATCTCGGTATAATCCACTTCTCCTGAAATGAATTCAATTAATTCACCGTTAAGGTACAAATACAGTGCATCGTAGGGTTCGAAATCTGGATCAGTGACTTCTAAGTCAGTGTTCTCTTCAGAAGAAACTGACCAATCGAAAGTTAATACACCTTCACCTTCAATTTGAACTGCCAGTACGCTGTCCTGTAAATCATTATTAGTGCCACTCTCAAGTCCTTCGGTCTCATTGGCTGTCCAGCCTGATGCTCCATTTGAGCCACCACTAAATATAGTGACTGCATCAGAAGTTGTACCTGCGGCAGCTGATAAATCACTTGCAGACCCCAAGGTCGTACCAAGAATGTAGGTCTTACTGGCTGGTACTTGATCGTTGTCAGTGGTGATAATCAATTGGGCAGTGACAGCATCTAAAGTAGTGGGAAGGTAACTGACGCTAACTTGACAACTTGCACCTGCATCTAAGGTAGCGCAACTACTGGCATCTAAACTAAAGTCAGTATTGCTATTGTCTGAAAGTGCAAAACTTAGGGCTACATTGATTTCACTGTTATTAGAAACAGTCAGTTCGGTGGTTTGTTCAACCCCTTCAAGTCCAATACCAAAATCTTGAGTTTGCGGCACTGCTATTCCGTCAGTAATCGCTGATATCCAATCTGTAAATTCTGCGACGCGAGTATAGACACCAGGGTAACCTGCTTCAGCGCAACCAAAGCCCCAACTTACGATACCAACTTGTTGTATACCTGAACCTGTATTAACAACAAGCGGTCCGCCACTGTCTCCTTGGCATGAACCTTTACCACCTTCTGCAAAAGAGGCACAAATCATCACATCAGTTACAGATACGTTGTCTGGTGAAATGCCAAAGGTTTCCCCTAACACTTCTCTACATTGCGCGTTGGTCGAAAGACTCAAATCAACCTTATGCAGCACATCGGGAAAATCAGAAGTGGGGCCTTCACCGGGTGCATAACCTTCACGGCCACCCCAGCCGGCGACTGTTGCCACACTATTCTCAATAGCCCATTGATCTGTATCTTCAGAATTGGCTAATTGTACTGCCGGCCCTTCAACTGAAGACACCAATTCAATAATGGCGATATCACTACTGATTTCATCGGCATCATATTCTGGATGCATAAAGATATTAGCGATATCAATGGCATTTTCTGCTCCATCAGATAAATCGTATTCCCCCACGTTCATTTTAAAGCCAGATGGATTACCGTCATCCACACAATGGGCTGCAGTGAGTACCCATTTATCACCCAAGAATGATGCACCACAAGTAGAATCTTGTTGTAATTGTGCTGTGGCACTGACCGAAAGTGTTGCAACGCTTTCAATTTGTTCTAATAGCGCTAAACCATCTTCTTGAGTGATAGCAACTACAGGAATCGTACCGCTATAGTCGTCGCCTAAGGTCCCAGAGATATTGCCTGTTTCAACATTGTTATAAATAATTGCACCGATGCCACCACCGGCTTCACAGTTGTCTGCTTTGAGGGAAAAATCTACCTCTCCTCGTTCAATTAAACATACCTTACCAGTCGCCTCAGCACAGACTTCATCGGCAATGCCACAGGAAATCATTGCAGCGCTCGCTTCACCCGGTGCCCCAGATGTAAAAGGTCTAGTTTCGTAATCAACGCCACTCACACTCAATGATGTCAGGAAGTCGGTAAAAGTGAATACATAGGCAGTCATCCAAGGCCAGTTATCCTGAACGGCTTCTTCACCACCAACGATACGAGTTTCAGCAAGTTGATTACTTGCTTTATTGCTTGGCTGTAGCGGCGATTTTTCTGCCAAAACATGGCTGGATAACAAAAGTGACGTGGCTGATAGCCCCGCACATAAAAGTTTATTCATAGATACTTCCCAATAGTTTATTCTAGTGCTTATAAAGCGATACGCTGTTGTCGCGTTTTTAGTTTTGAGCAACCGCTATATTCGTGGATTATTCTAAAATGTCAATTAACCGCTAAACTTGCTTAGTTTTCCAGCGACCACTGCGGAAAAATACCCATGCCAGTATAGCGATAAACAGTGATGCCAAAGGAATGGCTGCGAACACCCCTGCGGGACCTATGTTTAAGCTAATCGCTAACCAGTATGCGAGCGGTATCTGCAATAACCAATAACAAACAAAGTTGATCACTGTGGGGGTCATAGTATCACCCGCACCGTTAAAGGCTTGTACTAAAGTCATACCCACAGCGTAAAATCCATAACCATAAGCCACAAATTCTAGACATTGTGTGCCATATTCAATGACTTTAGCATTGTCACTAAATAAACCAATGATGCTGGCTGAGAAAAAATAAAAAGCGAAAGCCACAGTTAACATAAAAACAAGATTATATTTTGTAATTGCCCACACTGAGACTTCAGCTCTTGCGGCCTGTTTAGCCCCTAAGTTTTGTCCTACCAATGTTGCCGCAGCATTACTCAAGCCCCAGGCGGGTAACATGGTGAACATCACTATTCTAATAGCAATAGTGTATCCCGCCACCGCGTCGCTGCCGAAGTGTGACACTATCCTCACTAAGAACACCCAACTCGCGGTGGCAATCAAAAACTGTAAAACCCCACCGACAGAAACCTTTAATATTCCAGCGACCACTGCTAAATCTAGTCTTAACTTATGGATAAACAGCTGGATTTTTCCGCTGACAGAAAACAGATGGTATAGCTGATACAACACCCCAACACTACGACCAATAGTAGTGGCCACGGCCGCCCCTGTTAAGCCCATCTCAGGAAAGGGTCCCCATCCGAATATTAATATGGGATCGAGAACAATATTAATGCCACTGGCTAACCACAAAGATTTCATTGCAATTTTGGCATCACCGGCACCGCGAAAAATAGCATTGAACAAGAACAAAAATAAAATACTGACACAACCACCCAACATCACGGAAGTGTAGCCTTCACCCATTATTGCCACGTCTTGAGCAGCGCCCATCAGGTGTAGTATCTCGACAGCATAAATACTGCCTGGAATACCTACCATTAAGGCTACACCTAATCCGATCCAAAGAGTTTGTGTTGCAACTTGATTCGCCCCGTCAATGTTTTTTTCTCCGACTCGACGGGCTACAGTGGCAGTGACTGCCATGCCTAAGCCAATTGCGACCGCATATAAAAGTGTGATTACCGCTTCTGTTAAGCCCACAACAGAAATGGCTTCAGGACCCAAAGCAGAGACAAAAAAGATATCGGTGATAGCAAATATCGATTCCATTATCATTTCTAACACCATAGGCACAGAAAGCAAAAATGCCGCTTTGCCAATTGAACCTTGGGTCAAGTCTTGCTGGTTGTCACTGCTCAGGGATTGTTTGAATAAGCTATAGATAGATTGTTTAGTTTGTTCTGAATTGGTACTTGATTGATTTTGCATAATGATTTCCATATGCCTAGACAGCTAAACTTTTTTCGGCGCAGCAAAAATAGTCAGTCGCTAGGATGTTAATTAATTTGTTTTTTTTGGGGGGCAATAAAGCTTGTTGTGGCCTTACGCCCAGAAAGATTATGCTTGGCTGGAAATCTCAGATTTCATAACCGAGCTGATAATCGCAGGGGCAACACTGGCAATTGAATTATTCATTGGCTTACTCGGTTATAAATTAGGATCACAGAATGCTATCAAATTGATTATTTGTCAAAATAAAATCAGTTAGCAGAACTTTTTTTGAATAGAAAGGGTATAAAAGCGCTATGGATTGTTAATCCACATAAAAACTTAGGAACCTTAACTATGCAATTTATTCGCGCTTTAATTATTCATCTTGTGGTTTTTGTATTGGCTGGTGCAATGGTTTGGGCTGGCAGTGATGGTGGTCAGTTACTTAATTCAGATATAAGTAGTATTGCTGTAGCTAACACCTTGTCGATTTTTGCAAGTTGTGCGCTGATCGCTTTTGTGGTGCAGTGGCTGGTGTTGATCCCCGCTCACTTACTTAAAACAGAACATTTTTATGATTTGACTGGGGGAGCGACCTACATAGCCGTCATCATTTTTGCTTATCTGCAAAGTGAACAAACTGATGTTCGTTCCTTAATTCTTACGGCGGTGGTGGCTATTTGGGCCACACGCTTGGCGAGTTTTCTGTTTCTAAGAGTACGCAAACAAGGATCTGATAGTCGATTCGACCAAATCAAACATAACTTTTGGCGTTTTTCCATAGCTTGGACTGTACAAGGGTTATGGGTCTTAATTACAGCTGGCGCAGCAATCGCGGCGATAACCTCAAGCCATAAGACTGATTTTGGTTGGATTGGAGGAGTTGGACTTATTCTGTGGCTAATGGGTTTTCTAATTGAGGCAGTTGCCGATAATCAAAAGCGCAAATTTAAACAACAACAAGACACTAAAACCCAGTTTATTCAATCTGGCCTTTGGGCTCGTTCTCGTCATCCCAATTATTTTGGTGAAATATTATTGTGGATTGGTGTCGCAATTATTGCTTATCCCGCTCTATATCAATGGCAGCACCTCACTCTGATTTCACCTTTGTTTGTTGTAATATTATTGACAAAAATCAGCGGAATTTCGTTGCAGGAAGAGCAAGCAGATCAACGCTGGTCCGATAATGCTGATTATCAAAATTACAAAAACAAAACCCCAGTTCTTATCCCGAAACTTTTTGGTTAGCGATGAATGACATCTAGCCACAAACAACACTTAATTCGTTTGTTGGAAGATGATCCCGATCGAATGGCGGTTCTAAAAGCAGTCGCTACCTTAACATTGCCTGATTGTTGGGTGGCGGCTGGTTTTGTGCGTAACTTAGTATGGGATCACTTACATCAAAAAAAAACTGAATTGAATGATGTGGATGTGATCTATTACAGCCAACCTGACCCCGAATCTGACACCCTATGTGAAACAAGGTCCCATTTAGGTGACATTGCTACCCAACAGCTAAAATCGCTACTGCCTCAAGTTAACTGGCAAGTAAAAAATCAGGCCTTGATGCACAAGAAACATCTTCACAGTCGTTATTTAAATAGCACCGATGCCATGACATTCTGGCCGGAACAAGAAACCGCAATAGCGGTAAAAATAGATCCGAGGGGAGGTATTGCTATTAATGCGCCTTTTGGCCTTAGTTCATTATTTGCACAACAGATTACCTTTAATCCAAAAGCAGATGAACGGGTTTTTAGAAACAGGATAGCCGAAAAATCATGGCTAACAACATGGCCCAAATTACAGTTGGTATCGCTTGACTAGATACTCAAGTACCTAAAGTCTTTGCTAGAAAATACGATAACTAAGGTATCTATTTTTTCTTAGTGAACACCCACTTGCTCGATTCGGTTAACACAACTCAATCTGACCTCAATTCTAGTTCTGAAGCGCTTTTATCTAGCGACTATGAATTAAATGGCACAATTAACCGCGCCTCGAGACAAGGGGCAAAATTTGCGTTGATTATGGCCATGCTTGAGCAAGATTGTTCACAGCGACCGCATATAGAGCAAAATCAACAAACTAATCAAAGCCCAGAACATTTAAAAGATCTTAATTACTATCGCCCCAATCCTCTTAAAGCGGATGATAACTATTGGCATACTTGCCAGAATACCAGTCAATTAATAGACCAAGGTCAAATACAATCTGCGCACCTGTGGATGGCGATGCACCCAGAACCTTTATCACAACATAATAATGCTGAGGTTATCGATCCAGAAGTAGTCGCGAACTGCAGCTTTATTGCTCAGGCTCGGCTGCAACAAGCCGCCACCAATACCCTGCAAGTTGATGAAACTGGCCTGTACGATATTTTACAACAACTGCAACCTACTTCGGCTTAAAGGGCGAGCCTAACATTCATATCCGTCACAAAAGCTTTGCGCAATTTAGCCAAAGTCATCGGTAGCTTTATCTTTGAATTTGGGTAACCCGGTTGCGATCGCCAGTAGTGCAAACACTAAAATTAACATGGGATACCAACAATAAGGTGTTAACGCTATGGGGGAGACTCCTGCCAGACTAGCGGCGGCCAAAAGTTGTCCACCGTAGGGCACTAAGCCCTGAAAACCACATGAAAATATATCAAGTAAACTTGCTGTACGCCTGGGATCAATCTGGTAGGTGTCACTTAAGTCTTTGGCAATGGGTCCTGTGGCAAGTATTGCAATCGTATTGTTGGCTGTGGCTATGTCCAACGCACTCGCTAATGCCGCAGTGCCATATTCTGCACCTTTTTTATTGGTGATCCCTTTAGTAATGTGATTGACCAACCACTGAATACCGCCATAGGCATGCATAAGTGCCACTATGCCGCCTATTAAAAGGGCAATGGCTACCATATCTTGCATCCATCCCATTCCTTTTTGTACGCTTTGTAACATAGACGCAAGGGTAAATAGGTCTTTTGACAAGCCGATTACGCAGGCGCTGCCTATACCCACGGCTAACACGCCAATCACGTTCACTCCAAACAGTGCGCAACCAATAATCAACAAATATGGCAACATTAACCAAGGGTCGTATTCTTCAGGTGTTATAACAGCACTACCATCAATATCTACCCCTAAAAGTAATAGTGCGGTTATGAACGCTGCAGGTAGCACAATGATTAAATTAGCTTTAAATTTATCCCGTAATTGCACACCTTGAGTTCGAGTTGCAGCAATGGTGGTATCGGAAATAAAGGACAAGTTGTCACCAAACATTGCACCACCAATGACTATACCCACAGTCAAAGGGACAGGCACACTAAGACTTTCAGCTAATCCAATGCCAATGGGGGTAATGGCGGTGATGGTGCCCATTGAAGTGCCCATGGCAAAAGCAATGAAACACGCAATCACAAACAAGCCAGGCAAAAGATAGGCTGTAGGCACATAATTTAAGGCCCAATTAACAGTGGCATCTCGGGCGCCAATATCGATAGTCACGGCATAAAACGCACCGGCCAATAGAAAAATCACCGCTAATAGAATAATCGTTTTGTCGCCACCACCTTTACAAAAAATATCGATCTTTTCTGATATGGATAACTTTGTGGCTTTATTATTGAGTAATAAAGCAAATCCAGCCGATATCATAAATGCAACTAAGATGGGCATAGTAGAAAAACTTTGTGTCATCAGCCCAGTGCCTATTACTAAGAGCATAAATAGTAATATAGGGGTTAGTCCCCAAAAGCTCTCAGTAGCCGGTTTTTCCATCAATATTGACCTTTAAATCTATTAGAAAACAAAGTGTTAATTTTATAACAACACACTAGAGTCGCAATAGATTAGTCGGACTTTGCGGAGCTATCATATACCTAAATGGAGGTTTGACTTGATTTAGCAGAATTTGACTAATTTAGCTCTTGCGCGTAGGCAAATAACGACGGCGCGCCACCCGTATGCCAAAAAAGTACTTTGTCGTTTTTAGTCAGTTTGCCGCTACGAACCAAATGAATGAGTCCACTCATGGCTCTGGCGGTATAAACGGGATCTAACAATATGCCTTCATGTTTTGCCGTGAGTGAAATCGCTTCTTTTTCTTGTTGCCCTATTACACCATACCCGCCACCCACATAATCAGCATTTAGCATAAGTTGCTGTGGTTGAAACTGATAATTAAGACCTATTTTTTCGGCGGTGCTATTGACCAATTGGGTAATCTGCTGCTCAAATGGTAAATCTGAATTGGCTTCTTTATCGATGTTAATACCTATTAAATCAAAGGTTTGTTTGTAAATTTCCTTGCCTAAAATTAACCCTGCGTGAGTACCTCCCGAGCTTGAAGCAAATATCACATGTGAAAACTCTATACCCGTATTTTGTTGTTGCAACTCAGCTACCGCATCGATAAAAGACAAGGCGCCTAATTCATTAGATCCACCATAAGGCACGATATAAGGCTTTTTACCTTCTGCTTGCAGTTGCGAGAATATACGAGGGATATCTTGCCCTTTGCGGTTAGAGCCAGTCCAGTGAATGCGGCTACCAAAGAGTTGATCTAACAGTAAATTACCTTGAGTCTCTGTTGGTGCTTCTCCGCCAAGCAATAAATGACACTCTAAATTTAATTTAGCAGCGGCGGCCGCAGTTTGACGGCAATGGTTGGACTGCGCCGCTCCGGCGGTAATGATTGTGTTGCAACCTTGTTGTAATGCGTCAGCCAAAATATATTCAAGTTTTCTGGTTTTATTGCCCCCTAATGCCAAACCTGTCAGGTCATCTCTTTTCATGAATATTTGGGGGCCATCAAGAAAGTGGCTTAGATTTGATAATTCGACTAAAGGTGTGGGGAAAAAGCCTAAGGATGTTTTTTCGAAGTGTTTGATATTCATAGTTTGTCTCTTGATAACCGACTATTGTGGTAACAATTTTTAGGATATGAGGTTTAGGTCAATCAAAGTTAACGCAAAGCTAAACCACAACTGAAACTTTATCTAATTAATTTAATATACATTGCACTTTAGAGCACGCATAATGCGCGGCGAAAATCTAGGCAATACCACTCATGAGGTTATCCAATGAGCTTGAAGCCTCAATAAAAACACAGTGTTAGTGAAAAGAAATATCAGTTTATCTCCTCGTAGTTAAGAGCCAAGTGTTATGTATATTGAAGAGCGGTGTTTTACGAAATTCACCGTACCTACCGAACAATACGATTTACCCAAACGTTTTACGTTCCCATTTTATTATCAGCCACACCCCTTATGTGTCTTGGCAGCAAACCAATTACAACAGCATCTAAAGACTCAAAAGCAATGGCAACACAACTTTGGTTTGTCTGATGATCCTAAAAACATAATTGGCAAAATGTTCGGAGTGTTGTTGGTTAAAAATCAGCAAGGTGAGTTGGGCTTTATTGCGGCTTTTTCAGGTAAATTAGCTGGGCAAAATCATATCCAAGGATTTGTGCCACCGGTTTTCGATTTATTGGCGAGTAATAGTTTCTTTCTGAATGAAAAAATAACTATTAACGAGCTCAATGAACAAATAGACACACTAGCCAACACACCGCAACTGGCAAGTTTGCAGCGAGATTTACAACTATTAGACACACAGCAGCAACAAAAGATCGACGAACTGAAAGTTGAGTTAATCGAAAACCGAAAAAAACGTAAAAAGCAAAGACAGTTGCTGCAAAGTGAGTCAGATAACAAAACCGCAGATTCAGGTCTACAGGCATTAGCACAGCAAAGTGTGTTTGATAAGTGGCGCTTGAAAGAACTAAACGAACATTCCCAACAACTAGCCCAGAAACTGCAACGTAAAATAGAACAATTCACGACGCAAATAAATGAGTTAAAGTGGCAACGAAAAAAGCTTTCAGCTGAGTTACAGAATAAAATATTTAGTCATTATCAATTTTTAAATCAAGCGCAACAGTCGAAAAGTTTACTGGATATTTTTGCAGAAACAGCCATGAAAACTCCACCTGCTGGAGCGGGGGAGTGTGCAGCCCCTAAACTCTTGCACTATGCTTTTTCACATCAATTAACCCCTCTCGCAATGGCCGAATTTTGGTGGGGAGCGTCTCCAAAATCTGAAGTGAAAAAACATCAGCAGTATTACCCAGCTTGCTCAGGAAAGTGCCAGCCTATTCTAAAACACATGTTGGCGGGCATGACCTTAGATGAAAACCCACTAATAGTTAATTACGGTGAAGATAAAGATTTAGAGCTGGTGTACCAAGATACCGACATATTAATCGTTAACAAACCCACTGAATTTTTATCTGTACCCGGCAAAGAAATCTCTGATTCAGTCTACCAGCGTATTAAAGAGCAGTTTCCTCAAGCAACCGGAGCGTTAATCGTTCACAGGCTTGATATGTCTACCTCTGGTTTAATGGTTCTGGCACTTCATCCGCAAGCCAATAAATATCTACAGAAACAGTTTATTCAAAGAGAAGTACACAAAAAATACGTCGCAATTATAGAAGGTATTCCACAGCAGGATTGCGGCGAAATTAGGTTGCCGTTAACAGGTGACTTTTACGATCGACCCAAACAAATCGTGTGTTTTCAAGCCGGAAAGCCAGCCCATACTTCGTGGCAAGTGCTGGAGCGCTACCCTAAGAAAAACCAAACCAGAGTGCTGTTAACCCCGCATACTGGTCGCACCCACCAGTTAAGAGTGCATTGTGCCCACAAAGAGGGTTTAAATATGCCCATACTAGGTGACGATTTATACGGGGTACGCGGCAAGCGCTTACATTTACATGCGCAAACGTTGAACATGACTCATCCTGTTAGCAAAGTCGCCATGAGTTTTACCGCAAATGCTGAATTTTAGTTAACCTGATGTGATGGTCTCCTCCCACCTTATCGGCATCAATGTGCCATGATTGAGTTTGACAAAACAATCAGAATGGGAGAAGACCAATATGAATATTACAATAATCGGCCTTGATATAGCAAAGCAAGTATTTCACGCAGCGTGCTGTAATGAGCAAGGAAAGTTAGTTAAGAAAAAAACACTTAAAAGAGCGGCTGTACTGTCATTTTTCAGCAACATGCCTAGTTGTATTGTTGCAATAGAAGCTTGCGCCACCGCACATTACTGGGCGCGCGAAATTGAACGTTGCGGTCATACGGTTAAGCTCATTCCGCCACAGCGTGTTAAAGCATTTTTAGTAGGCAATAAGAATGATTACAACGATGCATTGGCTATCGCGGTTGCCGCTCGCCAACATCACATTAGAGTGGTGAATGCTAATACGATTGAGCAGCAAGATAATCAAGCGCTACATAAGGCCAGAGAGTTAGCGATTAGACAGCGTACCGCAGTGTGCAACCAAATAAGAGGTTTGGCCGCTGAGTACGGTATTTGTATAAGTCGAAGTGTTAGCGCAGTGAGACAAAATATCATGGTTTGGATGAGTGATGAATGCACCGAACTGAGCGTGTTGTTCAAGCAATTGCTTTTTCAGTTAAAAGAGCAATTGAATATGCTAGATGTCGGTATTGAAGTGTTTAACGAAATGATAAATGTGACAACCAAAGAGAATCCGATTTGTCAGCGTTTACAAAGTATTCCTGGAGTAGGCCCTATGATAGCCAGCGCCTACTTCAATGAAGTCGGCAATGGTAGTGCCTACCGCAAAGGCAGAGATGTATCAGCATCACTAGGATTAGTACCCAAACAGCATAGTAGCGGTGGTAAAAATGTGTTGTTAGGCATTAGCAAGCGCGGAAATGCTTATTTACGATGTTTACTAGTTCAGGGCGCTAAATCCGTCGTGTCTCGCGCTAAAAATAAGGAGGATAAGTTGAGTAGCTGGATAAATCACTTAGTGAAAACGCGAGGTCACAATAGAGCCTGTGTGGCATACGCCAACAAAATGGCGAGAATGGCATGGGCTATTACCGTGAATGACACCGAGTATTCCATTATTTAAGCACTTAGAAAGAAAGGTAAAAAGTAACACTCACCACGAATTGCGTTGGTTTTGCATAAAGATGACATAACAGGTCAAACCGGCATATTGAAAACCTGTAGAGTTCAGCGGTAATAAAATACCGATAACCTGATTAGGACAATATGCGCGTTTTACATCTAGGTCATAGTCTTAAGACTAATTAAAGACCGTATATATGACAGCAATCCTGTCCCCAGGGCAAAATCATACTTGGATAATTTCTAACCAAATATCAGCTTTTCTCTGGCATCATCAGACCATGCAGCCTGTTTAAGTTTTCCTTTTATACTGTCTTTTAGTGGGCTTAAACGCGCTAGGTTCATAGCAAATCGTCTGAAGGTGGCCATGTTTTCAGGTGCATCCCCCCGTCTTATACGAGACTCATCTTCCTTGAACGTCACATCTAGCACCCAATGAGAGGCGTTTTCAATTGCCCAGTGACTACGTATTACTTTCGCTATACGTGGCAGGTCAACTTCCAATGAACTGATGTAATAGGCGGTTTCTGAGCTGGCTTTCTCATTGATGTATCTCGTCCTTGTTACTTCAATCACTGATTTTAAGTTGCTCCAGCCTTTGCGTTGTTCTAACCATTCGGTGACGGGAAGTTGTACATATTGCCTATGCTCTACGCGACCATGTCCATCATTGGTTAATGATAATGTGTGCTTCTTGAGTTCTTCAGGTGCGTCACGGCGGACTTTATGAAAATAGGCTTTGATTTCATTCGCTAACTTTCCCTGATTATCTTTCACTTGTAATGCATAGTCGCCGCCTTTCTTATCTACGGCTAGCGTCACTTTCTTTAAACAATGCATGGCGTCAGCAGTCATAACGTGGCCTTTAAGCTCCAGTAATTCGATCAACTCCAAAACAGTAGAGACTTCATTCTTCTTACTCAATGATTTACATTGTGCCAGCACTAAGCCTTGCTCTACGGCATAGGCTGATACGCTGTGTAATGCTGTTTTTCTATCACCATCAAATGAATGTCGAAGCGTTTTACCATCAAATGCAATAACAGATTGACCGTTACTTTCCCGTATTTCGTTGACCCAGCTCATAAAGCAACTCAATAAGGCGTTTGGCTCTAACCGACTGATAATACGAGCGATTGTGTCGTCCACTGGGATACCTGCTTCAAAGTCTCTGAATTTACGCAACCATTCAAGCTTGCTATCACCGAACTGCTTGATATCTTTCCACCCTTCGGCACCTGATAAGATAGCGACAACCGTTAAAAAGATGATGTCCAGTAGTTCGTGTTTCTTATTGATATGAGAGCGCGTATCTTCGAGATTATCGAAATGGGTGATAAATGACATGAGCCTAGCCTTAAAAAGCTAGATTTGATCATACTCTGACTTGGGTGTGCAAGTTAAAGTATGATCTTGCCCTGTCCTGTCCCTGTTATCAATATGAAAAGCCTTGCAGTAAGGGAGGAGACCATATATGAGCTCGGGTTAAGACGTGCCGCTTCCTCTGAAGTAAATATAATAAAAACAATAGGTTATAATCTTATTACTTATTTAGCCGCCAATTTAATGCATCCAGTGCTGATATTATTGTGTTTATCAAGGCGAGATTGTGAAGCAATAGCCAGCTATTGCGAGCAAGTTCAACGAAGATAGGCGCAATAATAGCGGTGCTGGACGGTATGGCTTATCCCGAGTTAAGGTTAGTTAGGTAACCGCTGGTGTAACGGGCACTGCTGCTTTATATGTCATTTGAATCAATAAGCACAGTAATATTAAAGTGATGCCAATCCAGCCAATAGCTGTGAACTTTTCTCCTACAATCACCACAGCTAATACAGTTGCGAGTGCGGGTTCTAGCATGGTTAACAAAGTGGCTTGGCTTGCCTCAATATAGTTAAGCCCGTAACCAAATAAAATATATCCTAAAAACATTGGGATAATCGCCATATACAAAGCAACCGCAGTATTGGAAGTGGTGGCAAACAAATTGTCAGCGGTGAATAAAAGAGAGGGAAGTAATATACAAGCCGCCAGTCCAAACAAAGCAGACATAGCTGATTTGGAATGTATTTCCTGACTTATCAAACACTTTGCTGCCCAAGAATATAATGCGTAACTTAAGCCCGCCACCAAACCCAGTAATATGCCCAAATAATGCTGCAGTAAGGAAGAATGCTGGGTGCTATCCTCTACTTTTCCCATTGACAAAAGTACTATGCCTGCCACACCTACCGAAAAACTGATAAACCATTTAGCCGCTATATTTTTTTTGCTAATTAGACATTCTAATAACACAGTGAAAAATGGTGCGCTGGCAAGTGATATGACCGTGCCTATTGCAACACCTGATAACCGCATTGAACTGTAAAATGCCAAAGGGTAAACTGCGACTGACATTCCGCCTACGACTAACAATTTGTAGTTCGATAGCAGTTTCGCTTTGTCTATTTTAAGGCACCTAAATGCGCTTATTACTAATAAAACTCCACCTATTCCCATAGCAAATGCTCCACTAGCCAATGGACTCACATTAGGTGTGAAACTCGCCGCTGTACCAGTTGTTCCCCACAATAAACAGGCCAAAATAATTGCGACGCTCCCTCTTAATACTTGTTTGTGGTCAGGCACAAAAAGCTCCGAACTTAGGTTGAAAACTGAAGCCTAGTGTAAAGGAAGAGTTTGAAGCATACTTTGCAGTTCAGACGTTTATGTTGGCTATTTGGGCGTTTTTATTGTGAAAACTCTCTGGGAGAGATTCCATAGTACTGTGAAAAGCGGCGACTAAAGGCAGATAAATCCGTATACCCCACTTGTTCGGCAATAATCTGGATAGGGTAATCGGTATGCATCAATAGGGCTCTGGCTTTTTCCATACGCTCTTGAATGATGTATTTAGAGACACTTAAACCTAACTGTTGGGTAAATACTTTTTTGAATTGGGTTGGGCTCAAACAGGCGACCTTTGCTAAGGATTCAATTGAAAGAGACGCGGATAGGTTCTCGAGAATATATTCAACGACTTGTCGGATACGATGATCACGCTGTTTAAAGAGACTTTGCTCTTCTAATAAAATAACGAAGGTAGTTAACATCGATTGTTCAAGCTTTGGATTGACTTGGTTTTCGAGCTGTTTTTCCACAAAGTTCAAATAACTCATGAGTGGCGGGGTAATGGCAAAAACTAAGTGCTGCGAACTTAAGATGTTTTCGGGTAAATCCGCCATGTCGGCCACTACAAATTTGGCCTCTTTATTTGCGGTGAAATGATGCATCTCACCTTGTTTAATAATCACACACTCTCCGGGAGCAACTTTTCCCGAATAACTCGCTAACTCTATATTTATGGCGCCACGTAGTGGCAATACCAATTGATGGTAACTATGAAAATGTCCATTGCGCTGGCGGCTGTAAGAACGAATAGAGAGGTGATTTTGCATGAATAACATGAGAAATATAGAACCGATAACTTAGAGTACACCATTGCATCTAAATAAACTTGCTGAAGCTGTATCTATGTCGAATTACCGAAATTACGATGATTTTTTATGCAGTAAACAAAAGGCTACAACTCGATACAAAGTTTCTTATATTTCTAACAGTTCGCTTTCGGATTCTTCTCTATTCTTCTCCCAATTCAATTTACTCATAATATACTCACATTAAGGGACTAGAATGAAAACCCAACTTGTACTTACTCCACTTGCATTGTTGTTATGCAGCTTATTTCCACATTATTCCTATTGTCAGGAAAATGCGGATACTCAACCAGATAAAGTTAAAACAGACTCCGTGAAAACAGATCGCATTGAAGTGCTCCATAAGCGTAGCAATGTGATGTCTGAAATAACTGAAAACGCAGCGAAATTAGTTGCTATGCCGGGCACCAACGGTGACCCATTACAAGCGGTGTTCGCTTTGCCAGGTGTAGTGGCGGCCGGCGGTGCAGTAGGCTCTCCCGCTGTACGAGGATCATCTCCCGAAGATAACCTATTTGAGATTGACTTTATGCCCGCCGGTTACATTTTTCATGACTTTGGGCAATCAATATTTAATCGCCATTTAGTGCAAGATTTTCAATTGTATTCGGCAGGTTATGGCACCAGCTATAGTGCGGCTACAGGTGCGGTATTTGACGTGAGTTTGCGCAACCCTAAACATCAGGACATTCAAACAACCATAGATTTCAGTTTGTTCAATTCTGGCATTTTTGTGGAAGGGCAAGCGAGCGAAAACAGCGCGTTTTATTTTTCTGTACGTAAAAGTATGTTGCCGTTATTTTTTGAAACAGGCGAAGAGCTAGAGGATGATGACGGGGAACCCAGTGGTTACACCATTAACGCCGCACCAGACGACAATGATTATCAAGGCAAATGGGTGTGGGATATTAATAATAATAATATGCTATCTGTTTCAGTTACCGGTGCCCAAGACAGCGCAGCCATTAACCTTAATGAACGTGCAGATATAGCTTTAAAAATCCCGGATTATCAAGGGGATGCCGAGTTTACCCAAAAATTTAATAGTCAAAGTATTATCTGGGACCACTATTCAAAAAACTTACACATAAAAAGTGGTATCGGGTTTTTAAATGATAGCGAACGTCTCGAACTAGGTAAGAGTGACGCCAATCCAATAGGTTTATTCATCGACAGTGAAAAAGAACAAATATCCTATAAAAGTCGCCTCAACTACCAATTCGCTCAATCCCACCATTTGATTGTTGATGCGGCCTATTATGATGTTACTGAAACCTACGCTTATGATATTTTTCAACAGCTTTGTACTGACATTGACCCGGATTGTGACAGCGATCTCGGCGAGCGTGTTAACGATATAAACGAAGTTGATACCAGTAACCAATTTGTAGGTATTACTGACGTATGGACCTTCAGCGAAAACTGGCAAACAGAGTTAGGTGTGCAGTGGCAACATAATAACTACAGCGAAGAAAGCTTCTTTTTACCGCGATTTAGCTTGAGTTATTTTATCAATGATAACAGTACGATAACCGCAAAATACGGTAAGTATAATCGTCTACAAGATATCGATTATATTTTGCCGACCTTAGGTAATCCCGACCTTAAGTCGCAAACGGCAACTCACACTACCTTAGGGTTTGAGCAGCACCTAGCAAATGAGTGGAGTTGGTCAGTAGAAACCTACTATAAAAAGATGCAAGACTTGCCTTTAGCCCTAGACGAGGCAGAGAACGATGCTGATCTTTTGTACTCTAATGATGTAGAAGGAGAGGCCTATGGGGTGGATTTATTGATCAATAAAAACCTGGTGGACAAATGGTATGGTTGGCTATCACTCAGTTATTCAAAAAGTGAGCGCACTAACCTACGTGAGCAACAGAGCTTTGAATATTATGCTGACACGCCCTTAGTGATTAATATGGTGCTAAATTACCAACTTAGCGAAAAGTGGAATCTAGGTTTTAACTTTACCGCACGTAGTGGCCAACCTTACACCCCGATTATTGGTGTACGAGAAAACCCCAGAGCCGAAGGGTATTTTCTACCCATTTATGGACAGGCCTATTCAGAACGGTTTGATCTTGCTCATCGCCTAGACGTCAGAGCAGAATACAAGAGCAGTCTGTGGGGGCTAGACGCAACTTGGGTATTCGAGGTGATGAATATTTATGGTCAAGAAAATACCAGTTATATCGACCTAGATTACGCCAAAATTAATTCGACGGACGATTTAATAATAGTTGAAGAGAGCGACAATTTTGAATTACGACCGTCGATTGGGTTAAGTGTGACGTTTTAAAAATACTGTTTCAGCAGAATAGCTTTAACAGTATGAATATCGGCAAGCTCAGTTATGAGCTTGCTATTTAACTTAGGCTCACTTTAGGTGAATTCAGTGTTACATTTGCGATTTACAGAGATTGACTAATCATTACAGACGGTTTTGTGCCATTTGCAGTCGGTGAACAGGAGTTATCTGACAGTCAGCTGTGAGCCTAATAGCGGACAGTCGATCGTTAAGCATGATGGCGAAGTTTGTGCCACAAAACGACGTTAATATGGTCATTTTCGAATGGCGGTTGCCATCCAAAAGCCGACATTGAGACCCTTCCATTTACTTCAGCAGCTGCGACATTGCTGACATAAGGAATGTAAGATTTTAAAGTGCAAAATGAATCTATACATTTCAATTTTATCCCAAACTCATGTACAAAAAACTCCAGATTTTAATGTCTTGGCCTGACGATACGTAAATAATACTCTATGAGTGTCAATCCAAACACAAGCAAGGCAAATTGAATAGCTGTTGCTATCTGGCCAACGGTAAATAATGTTATCGACTCGCTTAACTCAAACGACCATATCCCATCAATCCATTTGTCCTTTTCACCAAATAGACCTTGCGTAACATTTACTCCTGCATGAAACCCGATGGGGATGGCAAGCCCTTTTGACCAATATGTCAGTAATCCGTACCATAACCCCCATATTGCCGGACCGGTAATACTATCTACCGATATTCCGTGATATAGCCCGAATGTAATCGATGTTATGTAGATTGATGCTCTTATACCGATCACACTTTCGATCTTTTTCATAAAATAGCCTCTAAATAGAATTTCTTCCATTAGGCTTAAAACGATAAATAGCAGCAATATCAATACTAATGTGTTGAATATATTTACATTTTCATTGGCATAAACATTAATGGGGGTTAAAGCATAAAAAGCGGAATATATTAGTCCGAATAACACCATACCAGTCAATAAAGATACAATAAATCTATTCGCAGAGTGTTTTTTAGGTACTAGTCCTAAATCTTGTAGCGTTAATTCATCGTATTTTAAAAATACCCATGTTGCTGCCATCATCAACGCACTGGTAAGAAGCCCAACAAGCATGCCAGTAGCCCATCGAGGCACAAATTCTAAAAACGAAAACACTCCTGATATAAGCAAGCATTGAAATATCGCCCAAAAAGCGAGTGCTTTGAAAACAGAGACTAATGCGTATCTCGACATGTCGAGTGTCCTTTCAATATTCAGAAAACATGCTAGTTTTGACAATATTACTCCAAAGCAATCAAAATGAGATACCTAAAATCAAACTGGCGAATTGTTCAAAAAACGAATCGTACTTTTTGTGTCAAATATCCTAATTGTAATCGTTAATTTAATATGTGAAAGGTCTTCAATCAGGCAAAACTAGAAGTAAATGAACGGAATAGTTCCGTCCGGAATCTGCCCCATAGGAGCCGTCCGAACGTGGAAAGTCGAGTGACTCCTTCACGCTCGAACCGGATGAAATCACAATAAATCGCTACGTCCGCTTTCTTGGGCAAAGCAGACGGTCGGCATAGGTAGATCGAATAACCGTTGATCTCATTGCCGCCTGTCGAGATAGAGCAAAACCTATCGACTCAAAATGTCAGACCAGATGTGTGCTACTGCAATTTAGGCTACTGCAATTTAGGCTGTTAACACCAAGCAATTTAGGCTTAGAACAAGTTCCAAGGAGTGAATAGGCTTCAGTCAGTTTGAATGGGCAACTTTACTATTACCTCAGCCCCTTTGAGTGTTTCACTTTGAGTCATCAGCAACTCACCGTTGTGCCACTCAATGATACGCTGGACTATTGCTAATCCCATACCGTAACCTTGGCTTTTTTCTACGGCATGTTTTCCTCGTACAAATGGCTTTATTAAGTCCTTTTCATCTTCAGAAAACCCACAACCGTCGTCGGCTATGCTTAAGCAAACATGCTGCTCACTTTGATGTATCTTTACTAAGACTTGATTTTCACCATATTGCAATGCGTTCTGTAGTAAATTGTTGACTACAATCTGTAAATATTTGGGGTCGCCCACTACCCAAAATGTTTCGCTACTAGGTTGCAGAATAATTTTTTGCTGTGTTGAATTCATAGCGTGGCTTTTAGTGTCTATACATTGGTGAACAAGTAGACTTAGGTTAACTTGTTGTTTATCAATTTTAACCATGGCTTGTTCCAATCGGGCATAATCCAAGAGCATTTCTACCAAACAGGTCATTTCATCTACGTCATTGCCTAAACGCTCTAAATAGAGTTGTCGTTGGTCTAGATCGGTTTCTTCAGCAATGGTGTCAATTCCGAAGCGCATTCGCGCCAATGGAGTTCGTAGGTCATGGGACACGGCACTACTGAGTAATTTCACGTCGCTGACTAAGTTTTGGATGCGCTGCGCCATATGGTTAAACTCTTGCTCTAAGTCTTTGACGTAGGACACACTACCGACTTTAATGCGCTGATCTAACTGGCCCTTCCCAAATAACTGAGCGTAATGACGTAAATTGATTAAGCGTGAAACCAGTGGGTAAGTCCAAATCCAAATCAACAATACCAAAGCCCCATAAAACGACAGAGTAAGCAATAATTTTAAGTTGCTTGGTTCAGCTGGGTGAATTGCAAAAGTGGGTTTCAGTAATAACAAAGATTGTTGTTTGTCTAAATAGAAATATAGGCTGATTTCATTGTTGCTTGTTAATAACAGAGGCTCGCCGGATTTGACTTGTTGCACTAGCGAGTGTGGCAGTTGGATTTGATTTAACGGCATTATACTTAATTGATATCGCCCTTGTTGCGGCCAACCTGCCACCACCTCTTGTGGACGTTCTATGGCGTTTAGTGTTGCCGCTAGGTCTTTGCCAACTTGTTCCAGTACAAGCACAGTATCGTTATTTACACTCGAAGAGTTAGGCACAACAAAATAAAACAAATTGTCCAAGATTCGGCCTAACCCGATAGTGGCCGCCAAAACGGCTGCTATTAAAGACAGCGTTAATAAGCGCATTGAACTACCAAGCATCAGGCGCAAACAAGTAGCCCTTACCCCAGATTGTTTTTATTTTTAAAGGATCGCGAGATTCATCGCCTAGTTTTTTACGCAATTTGGAAATACGCAAATCAATAGAACGATCAAATCCGTCATATTCAATGCCACGTAATTGGCTAATTAGGCTGTCTCTTGAAATCACCGTACCGGCACTCAAGGCCAATATCCACAGCACATCAAACTCTTTTGACGACACCTTAATAGGTTGATTATTTAAGCTCACACTGCGAGACAGTTTATCTACCTGCAAACTTTTGAATGTTAATTTTGACGGCTCTTGGGATGAGTCATGATTGGGCTGTGAAGGGGTATCTCGCAATTGAGTAGCGATATTGGAGCGCATGGTAATAGCTTTGTTTATACGTGTGAGTAGGGCTCTAGCGCGCACTGGTTTAGTGATGTAGTCGTCTGCACCCAGCTCTAAACCAAGCACTTCGTCTATCTCTTCGTCGCGGGCTGTAAGCATGATAATAACGCCAGAGTATTCCTGGCGAACCTGTTTACATACTTCAAAACCATCTAAACCGGGTAACATTCCATCCAAAATGACGACATCAGGTTGCAACTGAGGAATAGCTAGCACAGCTTCGTCACCCCGCATGCACTGGGTGACGTTGAATCCCTTGTTACTTAAGTAGTCACGGATCCAATCGGACAATGAAACGTCATCTTCAACTAACAATATTTGTGCAATTTTTTCGTTCATTAGAATAAGCGCCAAGTTAAACGGGACTTTTGTTGTTTTTTATATACCCAGGAAACCTTCAATTCAGACTCTGCAATCACCAGGTCGTTTTGTTGCAACTTCAAATAAAAGTACGCAGTTTTGTCTGTGGTGAATTGTTGAGTATAAATCCCTTGATTGCTAGCGACCCAACATTTAAGTGGTGATTCCTGAGTTGATGCATAGAGACAATAGTTGTTGGGTTTTGTGGTACGCCAACGCATTTTTAGATTCACAAAACAAGCTTGGTTCATATGTAAAGAAACACAAGTGTTGGGTTCGATTAGCAATTGATTTTTTTCGGTTGTTGATATCGTGGAATCAGCCCACACATGCCGATTCATACTCAATAAACAAACCAAGCTGATACCCTTGCATATCGCATACAAAGTACTGCTAATCCATGTCATGAGATTGCCCTTAGAACAATACATAAACGATAGAAATGTGCGCAATTGATTCAATCTTTGGATCAACAAGCGGGCTGTTGTACACGCTGCTTGGTAAACGGGTGAACTTTATCGAACTTTCAAGTACCCAATCAGTTGCTAAGGGATAACTGATGCCAAACTCCGCGCCAAGGGTAATACCGCTGCCCGCTTGGTAGACCGGAAACTTATCACTGGCTTCAGAGTTGGAAACGCCGTAATAATAGTTCAGTGTTTTACTACTATCGTATTGGGCGCTGAAGGTAGTATAAAAGTTAGCATTGAAGTATTGCCACGTTTTACCGTACCACAAGGCTACGTGTGTATCATGGTGTTCAAGATCAGAAAAGGGGGCAATTAACACTCGAAGTGCACTGGTCTCGTCAATATAGTGAGTCGCTCGCAATCCAAGTCGGTTATCAATTTTCCGTGGATTAATTCCAACGAGACCGTTTTGTTCATCATTGATTGTATCCGAATCGTCGACCCCAATAGATGTATGTACCTCGCTGATATACATATCAAATGACCAAGTGGGGTCGGAATAAAAATTATACCCCATTCCCGGCAGGCCTAAGCCTCTCAGTCCTTTATCTTCAATAAAGAAACCCTTCCATTGATAATTGAATCTGAGATTTAAAACGCCGCCAAAGTGGTGTGGGGCATCTACAAAACGGCTATCGAAGGCAGCAAATGCAAAGCTTGCTTCCATAAACCCGTCGTGGCTATTGTCTTCTTCATCGGATGTTTGTGCAGTGGCGGCAGTTGGGTTTAATCCTAAAAATACTGTTAGGGTTGCCAAGGCAAACCAATAGCCTAAGAGTTTATACAAAATATTACTTCCATTTCAGCGTACAGGTAATAGTAACTAGTATTTGACCTTAAAACGGAATAAATATTTGTATCTAATTGTATCTTTTGTTTAGGCGCTCGGTGTCATTCTTAGGGTATTTCAAATGTGATTGCCCGGATTTGCCTCATATGCTGTGGCTCATTCAGTGTGGCGTATTCACTGTCAAATAGGCGCAATTAACCTTAATGGGCATAATTGCGACTAAATGATTTACTCTATTATTTGCTCTAGTCAAATTTCGGAGCACGTTTTTCGTAAAAGGCAGCCACTGATTCCTTAAATTCAGCCGAAGCCAATTGTGCAGCAAAAACTTCCCCTTCCTGTTTCATTTGGGATTTTATTTGTTCTTTATTGATTCCACGGATCAAATGCTTAGATTGTTTGACCGAATTAGGCGCTAACCCCGCCACTTGCTCGGCAACTTTAAGACTTTCTACTAACAGGTTTTCATCTTCAAATACTCGAGATATTAAACCCGAGTTTAGGGCTTCTTCGGCGTTTAAAGTGCGTCCTGCTATCATTATGTCATTGGCCCAAGCATTGCCAACCGCTATAGGCAACAAAAGACTAGAGGCTGCTTCAGGGACGACTCCAACGTGAGTGAAAGGCGCACGAAAGCTGGCGCTCTTGGAGGCGTAAACCATGTCGCAATGTAACAACATGGTGAGGCCTATACCAATTGCGGGGCCATTTACTGCCACAATAATCGGTGTTTCACACTCAGAGATCGCCTTCAAAAAGCGAATAACATTAGGCGTGCCTGTTTCTTCAATTGGGTTAACAAAGTCAGCTAAGTCGTTGCCTGCGGTAAATATGTCTCCAGTTGCGGTCAGTAGCACCGCACGGATTTGTGGATCAGATTCGCTCGCTTCTAGAGCATCCGCCAAAGCGCCATATAAGCTGCGATCTAATGCGTTTTTAAGTTCAGGTCGATTAATGGTGAGGCGCATTACGCGGTGTTTGATTTCTACAATGAGATTGGTTGGCATCATGTTTTCCTGTTTTTGATGAAGACTATTTATCGGTATTGACAATGTCTTCGGCATTCTTGGCAATGTGCACTAAAAATCGCACAATGGTTTCTTGTTCAGAGAGACTAAACTCATCCAATAAGGCGCGATTAATGTGTCTAACCTCTTGATTCGACTGCTGCGCAATTGCCTTACCTTTGGGTAATAAAATAATGTTTTGTACCCTAGCGTCTTTAGTGTCTTTTTGACGTTTGAGTAAATGAATTGCTGCCATTCTATCGACCACACCAGACATGCTTGAGTAGCTCATGTTGAGCTGATCAGCAATGGCTGTGATAGGAGCGTTGTCACATTTAGCAAGGGAAAAAAGTACCGCTAGTTGAGTGGTACTAATGTGCATGTCACGTTTAAGTTTACGATCTGCTGCCTTAAATAAAGCGCTGTGTGCTAACTGCAATAGATGGAATACTTTTAACTGTTTTTTCATCACGGTATTCATTAGAAAATATTTATTTAATATACGAAATAAATATCGGTTTCGCAAGGCTCAAACAATGAGTTTTTCCAAGGCGGCTGTGAATTTATTTCTCATTCGAAATAAAATTTATTTACATGCGAAATAAACAATGTTTTTATAATGGGTAGGCATAAAAGTACTTGTCTTAGAAAACGTAAAGTAAGAGGTGTGCGATGAACACAGGTAAAAAAACGGTTAATTCACAAAGTGTGGGGCAACTTCAAAAATTGCCGACTAAGGCAGGGCACAGTGTCGCGATTACCGTTTTCCGAACCGAAATAGAGGCGGTAAAAGGGGTATGCATCATTGCTGCAGCCACAGGCGTGGCGCAGCGTTTATATCGCGACTTTGCGATTTGGCTAACTACCCAGGGTTATCATGCAGTGACCTTTGATTATGATGGCATTGGGTTGTCTATTGATGGACATGTGAAACACTGTAAGAGCGATGTGCTCAGTTGGGCGAGTAACGACTGTCCGGCAGTGCTTGAGGCCGTTGAACAGCAATTTAGTGGCCTAGAATGTATTTGGATAGGGCACAGCGTTGGGGGGCATATGTTAGGCATGATGCCTGATACAAAACAAATATCTCGAGCCATTAACGTGGCTGTGGGCACTGGTACCTGGTGGTACAACTCTCCTAGCACCAAACGTGTTTCTTGGTTTTTGTGGTATGTGTTGGTTCCAGCGACTGTACCTTTGTTGGGGTATTTCCCTGGCGATAAGTTAAAGGTTATGTGTAATTTGCCTAAAGGTGTGATGATGCAATGGCGTCGTTGGTGTTTGAAAGACGGCTATGCGGTCGAAGGGGAAGGGCAGTGGTTGAAAGACAGATTTGCTAGCGTGAACTTCCCTATTACCGCTATCGCTTTTAGTGATGACGATATGATGTCCCTAAAAAATATCGATATGTTACATGAACAATTTATTGGCGCTGATGTTACTCGTCATGTTGTAGAGCCTAAAGGCGTAGGCCTAAAACGTATTGGGCATATCGGCTGGCATAAAGCACATTGTCAAAGCTTGTGGGAGCAAGTTATTAGTCCGGTACTGAGTGACTAATTAACCTGAGTTCAGGTTAACTATAGCCCACCCTAGCCACTAAGGGAGGGTGGGCTACAGAGTTGTTACTTTAAAATTTCAACTAATTCAGTGAGATCTTTAACTATATAATCTGGCGTAGGCGCAAGGGGATATAAGGCTTTCCCTGGTCGTGCGATAAAGGCGGTTTGTAAGCCCGCAGCTTTTGCTCCGGCGACATCCCAACCGTGCGCAGCTACCATTAACGCTTCCTGCGGTTCGATACCAAGCTTTTCTATCGCCCATGCGTAAGAACGTAAGTCAGGTTTGTATATCTTAATATCCTCAATGCTCAATCTTTCCTCAAAGTATTCAGTTAAACCGGCATTAGCGAACTGGGTTTTTACACCTTGATTTGATGAGTTAGTTAAACTGACGATTTTATACCCTAAGGATTGTAACTTAGATAATCCGGATTTAACGTCTGGATGTGGTGGCAATGACAGTAAAGGCGTTTTAATTGCTGTAAGGGCTTCTTCAGGAGTGATCGCTATGCCGTTATTTTGTGCCACCATTAAAAGCGCAGCGACACCAATTTTACCAAAATCATGGTAATCACCCGTAACAGTTGTGACTAATGAATGGTGCAACATGGTTGAAAACCACAAAGTGGTCAGTTCTGATTTTCCATCTAGCGCTGCTCCGATGGAACTACGCATGGTCTCTAAATCCAGTAAGGTTTCATTGACGTCGAATATGATCACTTTAGGTTTTGGGGTGGCTTGCGTCGTAAAGCTAAGACCACTTAATAAAACCAAAAGACCGATTAAAATTTTAGCGCGATGGGGTTGGGTAAATTGCATGGTTATCTCAATGTTAGTAAGTGTAAGTCACTTTGTGGGGTTGTATATTAGATTGCTAATCGCCATGAACTAAAGCGGCGCACCGTAATTTACTGCGGCTTAGTAACAGACCGCGATCCGCAAGAATTATTGCAATTGCTTGCTGTTTTTATTATACCGTTCGGTTACAAGCTTTGACTAGTCGTTTAACAATACGTTGCTCGGAAGGGGCATAACTTAAGTTATATTTAGTCATTACCTTGTTAAATTGCGCGATGTATTCACATCTATATTGATGATTGGGTGGCAACCATTCGCTAAGTCCCTTTGCACCTTTTTGGCGATTTAACGAAGCCTGTGCCAGTATCAAATTTTCACTATCATTAGCAAATAGTGCTTTTTGTTCGCGACTCCAGTTGCTGGCGCCGTGCCCATGAGCAAATTTTAAAGGCACAATATGGTCAAGGTCCAAATCTGTGGATTGGGTAAATTTTTCGCTGGAATAAGGGTCGTACCATTCGCCTGTTAGCACGTTACATTCTTTGTTCGACTTAAACGAAACGGTTTTAGTTGAGGTTTGCAGCAACATTTCATGACGGGTATTTTGGCAATCTTTATCACTATCCAACCAGTGAGGCCAATCACTTCTGTCGTATAGGGTAACAAAGGCTCGACCTTGTTCTATTGCCTCATCGGTCGCTTTATCTATTTGATTAGTTTTTGCCTTAGGTAATCGGCCACCTTGATTAAGGCAGTCGGTTATTGTATCGAAGGCTTGATATTTTTTGGTTCGGTTAAACGAAGCGCTAGTTTGGTCATGGCATATGCCAGAAGAAGAAAGTTTAACCTTAGGCTCGAAAGAAGGGCTCGTCGCCATTGCGCTAGTACAAATAGCAAAAGCAACAAACAACGAGTAGGGTACAATTCTAAAAAATGTTACGGCTTTCATTTACAACTTAGATAAAACAATACGCTGCTATAGTTTGCCACGGATACAAAGAAATAAAAGGTAATTATGGAATTAAAATTCTTGATTATGGTGTTTGCTATATCTCGCATAAAACCGCCGCAGACTCATACCTAACTACTTTTTAGTGTGACACCCTAAAGTCGCTTGCAAGTTTAGGGTAGGTAAGTAACAGTAACCAAAACTAAGGCTACGCAACCGAAGTAAGTGCCCAAGTGGACTACTAAACGAGTACTTTTTGAGTTTGGATTTCAGATGACTTTGTTACAAACACTTACGGCTCTAATGCCAGTCGTTTCTGTACTATTATTTTTAGTTATTCTGCATTGGCCTGCTATGAAAGCAATGGCGATAAGTTTAGTGATTAGTGCGCTGATGACGTCCTTTTTTTGGCAGGTGCCTTTGGTGCAAATATCAGCCTCTGTGTTTGAAGGCTGGATTATTACCGCGTCTATCTTAATCATAGTGTTTGGTGCCATTTTTTTACTCAACACATTGAGGCAAAGTGGCGCGATAGCGGTGATACGTGAGGGTTTCATCGATATTACTCCTGATCGACGCATCCAACTGATTATTATTGCTTGGTTATTTGGTAGCTTTTTAGAGGGCGCGTCGGGTTTTGGTACCCCTGCTGCTATTTGTGCTCCTTTATTAGTTGCTTTGGGGTTTAACCCACTAGCCGCTGTGGCGTTAGCTTTAATTGCAGATTCGTCGTCAGTCTCATTTGGGGCAGTGGGAACACCAGTGTTAGTGGGTGTCGGCAGTGGTTTAGATAACGTGAGCGCTGGGCAATTACAGCAAATTTCAACTTCTGCCATTAGTATTGATATGTTGGTAGGGGTTTTGATCCCTGTAATATTAGTGGGTATTTTGACTCGGTTTTGGGGCCAAAATAACAGCTTTAAAGAAGGCCTTGCATTGTGGCCATTTGCATTGTTTTCGGGATTTGCTTTTCTATTTCCCGCCTGGCTGGTGGCCAACATACTTGGCCCAGAGTTTCCTTCTATTATTGGTGCTCTGGTCGGCCTGATTGTGGTAATAACTGCGGTAAAATTGAATTTTTTAGTGCCAAAAAATGTGTGGCGATTTCCCCAAGATCAACAGCAAGCTTCAGTAACAATACCCCAGAGTAAAATAACCAACAATATCGCACCCATATCCCTTTATTTGGCATGGATGCCTTATGTGCTGGTGGCAATGTTTTTAGTGCTAACCAGACTCAACTCACTACCTTTTAAGTCATTTCTTGAAGCGCCAAAGATTGAATTTTTACATATTTTGGGGACCAACATTTCGGCTTCTTTTAGCCCATTGTATTTGCCTGGGGTTATTTTTGTGATTGTCAGTATTATCACCTTCTTTTTGCATAACATGTCTTCTAAACAAGTTTTGTCCTCACTTACAATTTCAGCAAAAACTATCATACCAACTGCTCTGACCTTAGCGACAGCTGTACCATTAGTTAGGATATTCATAAATTCAAATGTGGAGGGGGCCACACTTGGCAGCATGCCCAAAGAGCTTGCTGCGACTATGGCTGAAATATTTGGGCAAGCATGGCCTATGGCTGCTTCTTTCGTGGGTGCCCTAGGTGCATTTATATCTGGCTCTGCGACTTTTTCTAATATGATGTTTGCAGATTTACAACAGGCTACTGCACAAAAATTAGGTATCGCAGAGCACATTATATTAGCGCTACAAATGTTGGGCTCTAATGCCGGCAATATGATTTGTGTCGTCAATGTTGTTGCCGCTTGTTCTGTTGTGGGACTAAACGGTAAGGAAGGTGCAGTAATAAGACTAACTTTACTGCCAATGATGGCATATTGTTTGTTAGTGGGTGTGGTCGCGACTGTATGGCTTGGGGTTTTTTAAATACGAATATTTTTACTAGTAGGCAATCAATCAAGCTTTGCCGCTATTATTTTTGATAGTTGCTTAGTGGAGACCTTTAAACGTTATTCAATTTCTGTGGCCGGCCATTCGTCTTCTTCCAACAGCTTGTGGGTGATTAATTGCTCTCTCAACTCGTTAATGGTGTGTTTAAGTTCATCACGTATCAACCTAATCGCGGGGGAAATTAACTGGCGGCTTGGCAGCACTAACCACATTTCAGTCAAGGGAATTCTGTATTCTGGCATTAAACGTTTTAGCCTTCCAGACAATAAGTCTTGGGCGACATCAATGGCAGACTTTTTGGCAATGCCAACGCCGTCGACGCACCAACGCCTGACTATATCTCCATCATTAACCGCTCTGTCACTGTTCATTTTTATTTTGAATTTTTGATTCTGATTATGTAGCTCCCAACCGTCATGTACTACTTCATAAAGTTTATAAAGCAGTGCGTTGTGATGTGGGAGCTCGTCTGGCGTCTGTGGCTCGCCATATTTAGTAATGTATGCGGGTGCGGCACATAACACATGGGGGATATTACAAATTTTAAAGCCGTATAAATTCAGGTCTTTTGCCGCCTCTTTGGTGATGGCACGTAATGCCACATCTACTCCGTCTCGATAAAAATCGGCTCGGCTATCACTAGCATGCAGGCGTAACGTCACTTCGCTGTAGTTACTCATTACCTTATTGAGCAAAACACGCATTAAATTCCTGCCCATTTCTGAAGATACCGCAATACGCACTTCGCCACTTATGGATTGTTGTTCTTCGTTTATTAATACTTGGCCTTGTTGCAATAAATCCAACGCCTGTTGGCATAGCGGCAGGTAGCGCTCCCCTTCTGGAGTGAGTCGCAATTGTCTGGTGGTACGCACAAATAATTGAGCGCCAAGCTCTTGTTCAATGCGTTTTAAAGAGACACTGGCAGCGGATGAGCTCATATCTAATTTATTGGCAGCTGCGGTAATAGATAAAAATTCAGCAACCTTTAGCAATACTTGTAAATCAGCAATTTTCATTCAGGCCTCGTGTATCTTGTGTGACAATAATGAATTTCAGTTATATCTATTATCCACGTTTTCGCGAAAGTGTTTTAAAGATTTGCCCATTTATCGAATAAATCTTAGGACTTAAGATACTCACATACTCAATCAATGGAGACGAACAAATGAAAACACGATTCAATATACCGACTTTAGCCTTAGTGGCTGCGCTGCTATCCCCCGCTGCTTTTGCAGACACAACGGCGTCGAAAGTTGTGGCAGCAAACGATATCGAATGGGGTTACCTTAACCCACTTCGCGGTGATAAAAGCCCCGGAGCAGCTGACCTTTGGGGTGATCGCACCACTGATTCTGCCACAGGCATGTTAGTACGCTTCAAAAAAGGTTTCGAATCTCCACCACATATTCACAACATTACTTACCGAGGTATAGTGATTGAAGGACAAATGCATAATGACGACCCAAACGCAGCAAAAATGTGGATGCCAGCGGGCTCGTTTTGGACCCAACCTGCAGGTGAAGATCACACCACAGCGGCTAACACAGCGACTAACTTAATTTACCTTGAAATTGACTCAGGCCCTTATCTAGTCAAACCCTCAACAGAGAAGTTTGACAATGGCGAACGTCCATTAAACCTGCACCGAGATAACATTGTTTGGCTAAATGACAGTGATTTGAGTGATATTCACGCGCCAGGTGTACAGACTAGTTATTTGTGGGGAAGTACTGCCGACATGAACGGCTCTATGATTAGATTACCAGCAGGCTTTGATGGTGAAATTAACACGGCTGCTAGTGAGTTCCGAGCTGTAGTAATTGCAGGCGCGGTAGAGTACCTCTCAAAAGCGCAAAAAACACCTCAAAACCTAAGCCCGGGTAGTTACCTAGAATCAACGGGCAAGTTTAGCCATTCTCTTAAAAATAAGGGGGATATCCCAGCGACTATCTACATTCGCACCAATAACAAATACCGTGTGAAATAAAAGTGACTTCAGCCTTTAGTGAGAGTATTGCTAAAGGCTGAATACACACCGACGGTTTTTATAGGCAATGAACCTAGCTGGCCTGATAATTTGTTAATCTTCTAATTACAATTTCACGGGCCAATCAGTACATGAAATGTCCCAAGCGTTGACGCAAAACCGCGAGATCTGCTACCATCCGCACCCAATTTTTTGCTCTGGGATTACGCCCCAACTCGCAAGGTAATATTATGTCTGAAGTCTTACATTCTGAATCTCCAAAATACGTGGTCTGCGCGTTATACAAATTTGTCTCTCTTGAAAACTTCAAGGAACTCCGTCAACCCTTACTTCAATTTATGGAGTCGAACGATATCAAAGGTACTTTGTTACTCGCGGAAGAAGGTATTAACGGGACTGTTTCGGGCACTCGGCAAACTATTGATGCATTGCTTAATTGGCTTAATGCCGACGAGCGCCTTAATCCGATTTCGGTTAAAGAATCTCTGGATGAAACTCAGCCTTTTCATCGCACTAAGGTGAAGCTTAAAAAAGAAATAGTGACAATGGGGGTGGAAGGTATCGACCCTCGTAAGACAGTGGGCACTTACGTAAAGCCTGCTGACTGGAACGATTTGATATCCGATCCAGACGTATTGCTAATTGACACTCGTAACGACTACGAAATTGAAATCGGTACCTTTAAACACGCAGTGAATCCTAATACTGAGTCTTTTAGGGAGTTTCCACAGTACGTAAAAGACAACCTCGACCCGAATAAAAATAAAAAAGTAGCGATGTTTTGTACCGGCGGCATTCGCTGCGAAAAATCCACTGCTTATTTAAAAGAGCAAGGATTTGATGAGGTTTATCATCTTGAAGGGGGCATTCTTAAGTATTTAGAAGAAGTGCCCAAAAACAATACCCTATGGGAAGGGGATTGTTTTGTATTTGATAACCGTGTGGCAGTTAACCATGATTTAGAAAAGAGTCATTACGACCAATGTTATGCCTGTCGTTTGCCAATTACTGAAGAAGATAAACAAAGTCCGGTATTTGAAGCGGGGGTGAGTTGCCCTAAGTGCCATGGTAAGCATAGTGAAGAACAGATTGCGCGTTTTCGAGAGCGTGAAAAACAAGTTAATTTAGCTCGCGAACGTGACGAAGAACATTTAGGTTTAGAGGCGCGTAAAGCAATAAAACTAAGGCGACAGCAAAAGGCTGCGGCTCGTCGTGCGCAGCGAACTGCCATGGGGAAAAGTAACGGTTGATAAATTGACCGAAAAACCCTTCTTATACTAATAGCGCATAGACCCTACATGTTATAAACGGTAGACTTAGGTCATTACATTAAAGGTTGAAGAAACTATGTCTGATAAAGTATTAACTCCAGAACAAATTGCTGAAGCTCGTAAAGAATTTGATTTCTTTGATGCTGATGGTAGCGGCACAATAGGCTTACGTGAGTTTATTGAACTCTTGACAGTATTATCGCCCAAAACTAAAGCTAGCCATGTAGAAGAGGGGTTTGGTTTAATCGATAAAAACCATGATGGCTCTATAGACTTTGATGAGTTTTTGGAATGGTGGCGACAGTCTTGGTGGGAATACTAAGCTAGAAACTTGGCCATGTTTTATTTTAAGGGTTTCAAGTATTTGGAGCCCTTTTTTATTTTAACACTGAGTTTTTTGTTGCGGTACTTAGTATTTGCAAGATAACCCATATAAATTGAAAGATTAATGACCTTTACACTTACTAGTCACTATTGAACTTACTTAAATTGGAAACCTTAATATGTCAGATGCAACTTATGTCCCACCAAAAGTCTGGACTTGGGACGCTGGAAGTGGCGGAAAATTTGCCAATATCAATCGTCCTGTAGCAGGTGCAACCCATGAGAAAACTTTGCCAGTTGGTAAACATCCTTTACAGCTGCATTCTTTAGCCACGCCTAACGGGGTTAAAGTGACGGTCATGTTAGAAGAGTTATTAGCGGCTGGTATCAGTGGAGCTGAATATGACGCTTATATCGTCAATATTATGGAAGGTGACCAGTTTGGCAGTGATTTCGTGGCTATTAACCCTAACTCGAAAATACCTGCTTTAATGGACAACAGTACTAGCCCAGCAACAAGAGTCTTTGAATCAGGTGCAATTTTATTGTATTTGGCAGAGAAGTTTAATGCCTTTTTGCCTAGCGACCCGGCTAAAAAGCCAGAGTGTTTATCGTGGTTATTTTGGCAAATGGGTAGCGCACCTATGCTCGGTGGTGGTTTTGGACATTTTTATGCGTATGCTCCAGAAAAGTACCAATATCCGATTGATCGTTATGCGATGGAAGTAAAACGCCAACTAGATGTATTAAACATACATTTAGCAGACAAAGAATATATTTGTGGTGACGAATACACCATTGCCGATATAGCGATATGGGCATGGTATGGCGCCATGGTATTAGGTAAGCTCTATGATGCCGCTGAATTTTTAGATGTAACCTCATATAAAAATTTGCTGCGTTGGGCTGAACAAATAGATGCTAGAGAAGCAGTGCGGCGCGGTAAAATGGTCAATCGTAGTTGGGGAGAGCCTGCGGGGCAACTTCGAGAGCGTAATGATGCCAGTGATTTTGAAAATAAAACTCAAGATAAACTAGATAACGCTGAATAAGACTGCAATATTATCGATAACATGCATTCAGGTGAACTTGTAACGGATGTATTGCGTACTTATACATTTATGATGTTTATATTGTTACTGTGTCTAAAAGTAAATGTGTATTGCTGTGATACTTTGCTAGTGCGTAGTCTGAATGTGTTAGCTTTAAAGGTAGTAGTTCTTTCGCTCATTGACGCTTAAGTTTACTCAGTTTTTAGGAGTGTATTATCTTGATAGATAACCTCGTCAAGCACACATTTGCTTCAAGGAAAATAACGGTGCTGGTAGTGGAAGACGATCCTATTAGTGCCATTATATCTACTCAGGCTTTGTCAGATATCTACGATACCCATCATGTGTCTGATGGACGAGCTGCTGTGGATTTTTGTCTAATGACGCCACCTGATTTAGTGCTGATGGACATTAATATGCCAGGTATAAGCGGTCTGGAAGCTTGCGGCATTTTGAAACGTAATGTACTAACAAAAGATATTCCTGTGGTGTTTATTACAGCAGCGAGTGATCCACAGTCAGAGGATGAATGTTGGGACGCGGGTTGTGTGGATTTTATTAGCAAACCTTTTTCAATTAAAACCTTACGACACAGGGTTAACTCACATTTATCAGTAAAAATACTTACTGACGAACTTAAACGGTTAGCCACTTCAGATGCGTTAACTAACATTAAAAATCGTCGCTTTTTTGATGAATATTTTTTGGCACAGTCAAAGCTCGCTGCGAGAAATAGAGAGCCGTTAGGTTTGTTAATGGTCGATATCGATTATTTCAAACAATACAATGACACCTATGGTCACATTAAGGGAGACGATTGTTTGAAGGTGGTGGCTGACGCACTCACTAAAGCATTTGTCAGACCAACCGATTGTGTGGCCCGATACGGTGGTGAAGAATTTGTTGTTGTATTACCGAGTACAGATTTAAAAGGTATGCAACATTTAGGGAAATACCTAATAGAAATCGTTCATGAGCTTAAGATTGAACATTTAGGGTCCCCGTTCAAAAAGTTAACAGTCAGCATAGGTGGCGCGCTTGTAGAACAAGGAGAGGAACAAGTTGAAAATGCAATTGAACAAGCTGATAAGCAGCTATATACAGCTAAACGGCAGGGCCGAGACAAGTTCTTAATGGCCTAGCCGCTTTATTCTTGGCTTTATGCGCTTATTTTTTTTTTGTCATCCTTAAGGGAGTAAAGTCGTTGCTCAGCTAGAGCAAAAACGTCTTCACCATCCACTGTGGTGGCAAATGAAGAAACACCTACACTTACTGTTACTATGTCCCGCGGGGATTCAGGGTTTGCAATGGCGTGTTTTTCAAACTGATTAATAATCTCGTTGGCAATATACTGTGCGCCTCTTATATCGGTGTTAGGTAATACCACTACAAGTTTGTTGTTATCATATCTAACGGCCGCATCAGTGGGATAGTGCAGCAGCTCAGAAACCGTCTTTGCTAGAAACTTCATACATAAATCAGCTTTAGTATTGCCGTGAGTCTCTCGGTACTGCTCAAAGTAATCTATCTCTGACACAACCAGGGAAAAATCAGAATTACTGCGTTGACTCACATGTAATTGTTGTTTGTAGTAATCATTAAAAAAGCGACGGTTGCGTAATCCAGTCAATCTATCGTAAATAGCCAAAAATTTTAGTTCATTAGATTCTAGCCTTCGTCGAATGTGATTTTCGACCCGCATTAAAAGTGTATCTGTTGACACAGGTTTACATACAAAGTCGGTACCGCCTGCCTCCCAGCACTTTAATTCGTCCTGTACGCCTGTCGATGAAGTGGAAAATATAATGGGGCAGTCTTCCATACCGTCAATGGTTCTGAGGATTTTGCAGGTGGTATGCCCGTCTAGCCCTGGCATTACCACATCTAATATTATTAAATCTGGCAGGTTTTTTTGACAAAACTCTATGGCTTCTTCACCGGAATGTGCCGAATAGACCTTGTCAAATTGCTCAAATGCAGTGCTTAAAGTAGCGGTGTTCATGCGATCGTCATCGACCAGTAATATGGTTGCGCTTGAAATATCTTTACAGCACGAATCAACTATTTGTTTTACCATTGTTTTCTCCCTAAAATTAATTCGCATTACGCAAGCGAATTAAACTACTCCATAATTTATAGGAGAAAGCCCTAAGTAAACAATTGTACTTTAGTAGTAATTATTGGTAATAATTAGATAGAGGACAGCGAAGAGTGAATAGGGGATAGCGGATAATAAATAGGGGGAGTCGTGTGTAAATCTAGGCTGAAACTAGCCAATACTCCTCTGTTTTTGAGTAGTGACTAGTTCACAGTAATTAGTTTGTTAGTGTTTAGCTGCGT
The DNA here is from genome assembly GCF_018861065.1 of Paraglaciecola arctica. GTDB lineage: Bacteria > Pseudomonadota > Gammaproteobacteria > Enterobacterales > Alteromonadaceae > Paraglaciecola > Paraglaciecola arctica_B. Next base: position 168,288 of record NZ_JAHKQO010000036.1, on the reverse strand, counting down.
ATTCTTCGTTGGCTTTCCAAACACGTATGAAGTTTCCGGCTAGTATCTTGATTATGTCGTTGTCACTGTATCCGCGATCTAATAATCCTTGGATTAAATTAGGATAAGTTGAAACATCTTTTAGATCTGTGGGCAGCGAATCGCCAACACCATCATAATCTGAACCAATACCTACGTGATCAATGCCAATCAGTTCTACTACATGGTCGATATGATCTAAAACACTGTCTAACGTAGCGTAGGGGAGAGGATTTTCTTTGTTAAATTTAGTGACGTAAGCTTTAAATTCATCACTGTCTTTACCAAATTTTTCAGCGGCTTTCTTTTGCTCAGCACTACGGTTTTTGCTCCACGCATTGGCGCGTTTTGTAACAAAGGTAGAACCAAAGTTAATTTGCACTACGCCACCATTTTCACCTAGTGCCTTGATCATCGCATCGTCCATATTACGCTCAAAACCAGGTGTAAAAACCCGCAATGAGGAGTGAGAGGCAATAACAGGTGTTTGGCTAATTTCAATGGCTTGATAAAAGGCCGCGTCAGAAACGTGGGAGATATCTACTAAGATACCTAGGTTGTTCATTTCTTTGACTAATTCTTTACCAAAAGGGCTAAGTCCTTTCCACTTGCGTCGCAAGTCGTATGATGAATCCGATATATGGTTGGCCATGGAATGAGCCAAAGTAATATAGCGAATACCTCTATCATAAAAGTGTTTTAAATTAGCTAAGTCACCTTGAATAGGAGAGCCATTTTCCATACCTAATGGTAATGAAATCAATCCTTTTTCAAATTGTTGTTGAACATCTGCAGAGCTAGTTGCAATGGCAAACTTGTGGGGTGCGCGGCCTACTATCGCTTCTACATAATCGATGAGTTTGTCAGCCAATTTAGTCGAGTTAGCTGAATTATCTAGGCTAGCGGGAATATAAATCGACATAAAAGGTGCGTTGAGACCACCTTGTTTGGCTCTAGGATAGTCAAAATCCCCATCTGGTGTGGCGTTAGTTACATCCACCCAGTTCTTTTCTAGGCGATAAGGCACATCGATATGAGAATCAATAATGATATTTTCTTGGGCAAGCTTGTTTGCTTTGTCACTTACTGTGATGGCAGCGACATTGCTGGCACACAGTACACTCAAAGCAAAGGTTGCCGAGATGCTAAGTATTTTTTTCACAAATTTAGTCTCCGTTGTTTAACTATCTTCCGTCGTACCTATTGAAATAGATTTAGTCGTTTTGTTTATAATGAGTATCGAGGAGAATTCCCCTGCAAGCAGTTTATAGGTTGATGAATTAAAGTAAAAGAGCCTCTTGATGTAGAAGCTCTGTCATTATTAATAATGAATCAACTAATTAATTCTAGCTAAATGGAAAATTAAGCTATTTTGCGGTGTGAGTAATGGAATTTGCATACCGAGTTGCATTAATAATTCACCAGAAAATTGTTTGCCGTCTATCTCAGGAAGATTGGTTTTAAAATTGAAAACCGAGGCTTTGGGCCAATGCTCACCTGATTTTGTTGGCCAGATAATCTGCAATTCATATAGGGCCTTTTTATCAAGACCAGCAAAGAAGAATTGGTCTGGCAACGACGCAGGACTACAAGCTACTAAGCTACACGAAAACAACGCTTCGGATTTGTCTTGAGACACAATGCCTAAGCCATGCATATATTCGGGTAGCTCAAGGCGAAATAAATCCCCAGAGTGCACTAAATGTCGGTGTTTTTTGTACAAGGTGATCATGGCTTTGAGTTCAACAATTTCGTCAGCGGTTAACTCTCTTAAATCCATTTCCATACCCATGTGACCAAACAACACTACTGACGCGCGCATCGCCATATTGATAGTTCTATGGGTTATATGACAGTCTCTCGGACCAACATGTGTGCCCATCAATTCTGCAGGGAAAAAGTAGGAAAAACCTTTCTGAATCTTTAATCGTTCTAACGCATCGTTTGAATCAGATGTCCAAATGCGGTCGGTGTGAGCTAATACGCCATAATCAGCGCGGCCACCGCCAGAGGCGCAACTTTCAATTTCCACATTGGGATGCGCAGATTTCAACTTGGCTAATAACCGATAAAAAGCACGTGTTTGATTGTGAATAGCGGGTTTGCCACTGGCATCACCAGGATGATTGATGTCTCTATTCATGTCCCATTTAATATAGGAAATGTCATATTCAGTTAGTAAACTATTAATGCGCTCGAATAGGTAATCGAAAACCTGGGTACGACTTAAGTCTAATACTAGTTGATTACGAAAGCCGAGTTGTGGATTAGGAGGTGTAGATAACACCCATTCTGGATGGGCTCGAAATAAATCACTGTTTGGATTAATCATTTCTGGTTCAAACCAAAGACCAAACTCTAAACCCGCGGCTTTGACATGTTCTATTAGTGGGCCTAATCCATGAGGATAGTATTGTTGGTCTACATACCAATCACCTAAACCAGCAGTGTCATCATTACGACCAATAAACCAACCGTCATCTAATACAAAACGTTCTGCACCTATGCTGGCTGCTCGTGTCGCCAAGTCTTTTAAGGTCTCTTGGTCATGATCAAAGTAAATGCCCTCCCAAGTATTGTAATGGACTGGACGTGGTTTGTTCTTGACGGTTTGGCGAATTAAATGGCTGCGCACGTATTGATGGTATTGCTGCGACAGTGAAGATAACCCTTGGTTGCTATAACTGGCATACAAAGTGGGTGATTGGTAACTTTGGCCTTTCTGTAAAATGATTTCACCTGGCAAAAGTAATTCGCCCATTTGTACGTAAGCTCGGCCATCCCCCATTTTTTCAGCCACAATTTTGTGGTTTCCACTCCAACCTAAATGGAATCCATAAGCTTCACCTTGTAATTGGTCGGTGTTTTTGGTGCGCATGATTAGCCCAGGGAAACTATCATGAGAGGTTCTACCGCGGCGATTTTCTCTTACATAGGAACCAAAATGCTGTTCAAGCTGGTGCTCTTGAAACTCTCCAGACCAATGCCCTTCAAAACCTATTATATGCTGGCAGTTACTAGGAATGGGAAAGGTTGCCGCCGCGCACCAATCCACATGAACAGCGGATTCACTATTGTTAATTAGCTTAGTGGTAATTTCGAGGACGTCACTATCGCTATCCATTTTGAGGGTATGGATAGTCGTTAATTGACGGCTTGAATCAGTGTTGGTGATTACATAGTGATTAGCTGCGACTGTTTCAAGTTTTGATATTTCAGGGGCCGCTGACCACTGATCTGTATCGCCGTGTAAGCTAATACCTGGATGCCCTATATACCCTTGTCCAGTCGTTGGGGTGATGGCTAGAGCAATTTCTTGCATTGGCGAGGCCGGCGCTTCTTGCCTCAGGCGTAATAAGTCCATCATCTGCCCGGTGCTTTGCTTAGATAGACGTTCTCGCCAATAAATTATTTGAGGCGTTTCATTGTTGCAATCGATAACCAAACTACTGTTGCGTCCGGACAAAGATATATAGTTGTGTGAAGAATTGGACATGGCTTAATCCTATGAAGTTGTTTGCGTAATTGACAGCAAAATTGGCTGCTTTTATGCCTCACAGCAGTATCTTTTGCAATTAAAACTCATCACATTCTTGGCAATCGACAGGTAAATAGACAAGTCAACAGACATGTAAAAACTCATTTGTTAAGGTTTTGTGTGGCCGTCAGGCCACTTGTTAATAAAATATAAATGAAGTTGAATGGCAAATATCATTGAAAAAAATATTCTTCTGTCTTATATAAGTGTAACTTAGTCCATCAATTAACATGGTAAAAGCGAAACGCTATGCATTTGTGTTGATTGTTGGAGTAAGTTTTAGCACTGAATTTACGATTTAGATCTTAACGGTGGTGTTAACTAAAATCTTCTCTGTTGTAGAAATGTTAGCAAATTGTAGCTAAATCAGTTTCTGCTAATTGAGGTGACTTGGCTAAATAATAGAATCATAAAAATAATATGGCCAATGAAACAAAAAATATCCTACACCTAAAATAAAAATTGATTAGACAATAACAGGACACATTACATGAAAAAAAATTACCTTTGGACGGCTGTAAAAGCCGCCTTAATAGTACCAACAGCGAGTATGAGTATATCTTCGGCTGTTGCTCAAGAAGTACCCGCAAACGACAATATGGAAGTTATCGAGGTGCGAGGCTTAATTAGTAGTCTTAAACGCGCTTTCTCTGATAAAAAAGAAGCCTTGATTGTTTCTGATGGTATTGCAGCTGAAGATTTAGGTAAATTCCCTGATCAAAACGTTGCTGAATCACTACAACGTATAACAGGTGTCGCCATTGATCGTAGTGGTGGTGAGGGGCAGTTAATTTCTGTGCGTGGTTTTGGTCCACAATTTAACTTAGTAACAGTTAACGGACGTCAAATGGCTTCTGAAAGATCAGGCCGCGAGTTTAGTTTTGATACATTGGCCTCAGAATTAATTGCCGGAGCTGACGTTTACAAAACATCTAATGCCTCGAATCAAGAAGGTGGCATTGGATCTTACATTAATTTAAAAACAGCCAGACCTTTCGATTTGGATGGTTTTAAGGCGGTAGGTAGTGCCAAAGCTACCTACGATAGTCTTTCTGAAAGTACCACTCCTGCATTTTCTGGTTTAGTCAGTAATACCTTTATGGACAACAGATTAGGCGTTTTAGCTTCTTTGTCTGTGCAAAAACGTGATGCTCAAATCAACCAAGCAGATACTCGCGGCTTTTATCGTGTAGATCGTATTGCAACCAATGATTTTGATGCGGCTACTGGGGCGGGTAAAGAAGCCTTTAACGTTTGGGTACCGCGCAACCTTGATTTAACTTCGAATGAAGAAGACAGAACTCGAACTAGTGGTACCTTAGTTGTGCAATATGCGGCTACTGATGAATTGACTATTACATTTGATGGTTTGTATTCTAAGTTTGAAGTTGAATCACAAGTAAGCAACTACGCGAACTGGTTCACTCCGGGTAATTTCCGAGACTTTGAAGTTGATGCTGAAACTGAAACCGTTACCTATTGGTCACACAATGCCTTTGATGATCCTATGGGATCTGGCTCTGGTGCGACTGACTTCGTGCAACAAGGTTTAGATCGCAATGTGAAAATTCAGGGATTTGGTTTCAATGCGGATTGGGATTTATCTGAACAACTAAACGTTAATATCGATATATCAACTTCGTCTGCTGAAGACTTAAGTGGTGATCAAAGCCGAGTATTTACTGTAATGGGTTATGCCAATGGTTATACCTATGACTTTACTGGTGGCGGCGATTTACCTGCGTTTTCATCTGATGGCATTGATGGCCCTTTTACTGAGTCAGATGCGAGTAAACTTCGTGCCCACTATGTTGAACGTGGCGGCGACGAACGTGAAGATGAAATTACAGAAATGCGTGCAGATTTTACCTACACACCAGACAGCGATACCTTTACGCAGTTAAGATACGGTTTGTACACACAAGATAGAACCAAATCAGCCAAGGTTTTCCAATCTCCAAGCTTACCTAATTGTTTCTATTGTGGTTATGGCTTAGATGTACCAGATGACTTGGCTTACTTAGTGACACCTAATGGCTGGTTTGACGGCATCCCAAGTTCGTTTTACGGTTACGACGTTGACGCTTATTTAAGCTTTTTAGAGTCAGATGAAGCCATCGCAGGACAATCAGCGAATCGCGGTGAAGATGCAGCTGCTAATATAGCTGCGTTTGCAGCGTTAGAGGGCTACACTCCGGTTGAGTTGGGAACAAGTTTTGAAATCGATGAAGAAATCTTTGCCGCTTATGCTGATTTTGTGTTCCAAGGTGATTTGGGTGACATGCCTTGGACAGTCAATGTGGGCTTTAGATACAGCGAAACCACGACTACTGCCTCAGGTAACCAAGCTACTTTGTTAGATATTTCACAAAACCCATTAGACGGAACAATACTTGATCAAACTTATCAAGTTGATGCTAACGGGCAACGTGTATCGGTACCTATTTCTCTAAAAAATACTTACACCAATTTATTACCTAGCTTAAATGTTAAGTTTGAAATTGAAGAAAACATGTTATTGCGTTTTGGCTATTCAGAAACCTTAACTCGTCCAACCATGTCAGACATGCGCCCTGTTACCAACATAGGTACAACTCGCCCTGACTTATTATTGGCAAGTGGTGGTAACCCTTATCTATCGCCATTTTTGTCTACTAACTGGGATGTGTCTTATGAGTGGTATTACGCCGATGCGAGTGCTGTATCTATAGGATTGTTCAGTAAAGAAGCTGAAGGGTTTATTAGTTCTACTCCTGCTGCAGAGACCTTTAACTTAGCCAGTGGCAGTTATGAGTTCCAGGTAACACGTCCTAGAAACGGTGCAGAAGCGACGGTACAAGGTTTAGAAATGGCGTGGACTCATACTTGGGAAAGTGGTTTTGGTTTACAAGCTAATGCCACTATTGTTGACAGTACCAGTGAAGACGACTTCCAACTGGAAGGCTTAGGTGATTCACAAAACATCGTCGCCTTTTATGAAAAAGACGCGTTCCAAGCACGAATCGCTTTCAACAATCGTGAATCATTCCTACAAACTTTACGTAACGGTGACACTGGTGAGCCAGAATACGTAGATACATATGGTCAATGGGATGTCAGTGCTAGCTACGACATAAATGAAAACTTCACTGTGATATTCGAAGGTATTAACGTGACTGACGAATACACATCCAAAAGTGGCCGTTTAGCGAGTCACTTCACTGAGCAAGTCCGCTCTGGTGCGCGATATGCAGTTGGTGTGAGAGGTTCATTCTAGTAAAGTAGTATCTGTTAAAATTGAAAAGGGGACTCGCTCCCCTTTTTTGCTGTAAGTCATTTAACTCAATGTTATAGGTGAACCTTTGGCGGGCGATATAAAACGAATTATTGTGCTAGGTGGTGGCACCGCTGGATGGATTACTGCAGGTATTCTAGCGAGAAAACATGCTTCAAACCCTGAACAACAACCTATCCAAATTAGTTTAATTGAATCTGCTGATATCGGGGTTGTTGGAGTCGGTGAAGGAACTTGGCCTACAATGCGCAAAACTTTGGCTCAACTGGGCATTGCTGAAACTCAGTTTATTAGGCACTGTGGCGCCACCTTTAAACAAGCCAGCAAATTTGTTAATTGGATCCATGGCCAAAATGATGTGTATTATCATCCATTTACCGAACCACAAGGTTTCAATAAAGTTGACCCGGCTCCTTATTGGCAGTCTTTTGTAGCCCCTGGATGTTCGTTTTCTGAAGCGGTGAGTTTTCAGCAGTTTTTATGTGAAAATAACTTAGCACCTAAATCCATTGCCAATAAAGAATATGAAGTGGTCGCTAATTATGGTTATCACTTGGATGCTGCGAAATTCATAACCTTATTGCGTGATCATTGTGTTTCACAACTGGGTGTGCAACATATTTGCGATACCGTAGAACAGGTTAATGTGAATGATGACGGTGACCTTGAATCATTACTCACTAAAGCCAATGGTCAGCAGCATGCTGATCTGTTTGTAGATTGTTCTGGGATGCGCAGCAAATTGCTTGGTGAAACCTTAAAGGTCCCGTTTAAGCCCTGTGATCAAATATTCATAGCCGATACTGCATTGGCAACACAAGTACCTTATGCTCAGCCTGAAGATCCTATCGCCTGTCAAACTATTGCTACCGCGCAAAGCGCCGGTTGGATTTGGGACATAGGTTTACAAAATAGGCGTGGAGTAGGATACGTATATTCGAGCGAACACTGTAGTGAAGACCAAGCTCAACATACTTTGGCTAATTACATAGGCTGTGAAACCATAGAGAACGTCAAAAAAATACACTTTAAGCCAGGACATAGAGAAATTTTTTGGAAAAACAATTGTGTAGCAGTGGGATTGTCAGCTGGTTTCTTAGAACCCCTTGAAGCATCGGCGTTAATGCTCATTGAAACTTCTGCGAATTATATCGCAGAGCAACTACCTGCCAACACTAAAATTATGCCCATAGTGGCGAAACGATTTAACGCTATGATGTTAAAAAAATGGCGCGGAGTGATTGACTTTCTTAAGTTGCATTACGTTTTAAGTGAACGTCCTGAGCCGTTCTGGCTGCAACATAGACAAGCTCAGAGCATTCCTGATTCTCTAAAAGAACTATTAACACTGTGGCGATACAATTCGCCAAGCGAATATGATTTTACTGATAATGTTGAAGCATTTAGCGCAGCCAGTTACCAATATATTCTGTATGGGGCTGGATTTAAATCAGACTTCACACAAATGAGTCAAATCTATAAACAAGGGCAAGCCGCACAAAAACAGCTGTTGATGACCCAAAAACGCATTGAACAACTCCAATTTACTTTGCCAAAACACAGAGAACTGATCGACAAGGTAAATAGCCTTGGTTTTTCAACTATTTAATGACAGCTATCAAGAGATAAAAATGTCTAATTATGTATTACTTGATCCTGCTAAGCATCAGGATATAAAAATAAAAGCGCACAGTAATTTTTCATTCAGTAAACATCAGCACCAAGTGTCGTTAGTGGTTCACGAGTTTGGTGCTGCGGCGAGTAGTTTTCCTGTTGTTTATATGAAAGAACCTCAACAAGGACAATTTCGCGCTGTGGCATTGTTAAGCCTTATTGCCGGTGAAAACCATTTTTACAGTGACAAGGAATGGCAAGGGGTACATTTGCCTTCTGCTTTTTTACGCACACCTTTCGAGCTTGGGCCTGATCCTAGCCAAGAAAAAACACTTACCCTTTACCTCGATGACCACAGTGATTATGTCAATACAACTGCAGGTGAAGCTTTGTACCAAGATGGTGAACCCAGTCAGTTTTTGCAGCAAGTACAAAGTAAAATGGCCGATTACTACCAACAAGAACAACTTACCCATCAATTCACTCAACAATTATTAACACTGAAGTTGTTAAAGGAAATTGAGCTGCACCTCGAATTTTCAGATGGTAAAAAAACCGGCATCAAGGGTATCTACACCATAGATGAAGAAAGGCTACGGCAGTTAGATGACGCCACTATTCTAGAACTCAACAAAGCCAATTTTATACTTCCAATCCACGGCATGGTTTTATCACTAATCCAAGTCAATCGACTGATTAAATATCATAACAACTGTTCAGAAAATAAAATTCTGGGTGTACAAATGCGCGTAAGCACAGAGGAATAAGTAGATGTCAGACACCATGATCCAAGTATCAATATTTGCATTTGTTACTGCACTTATTGGGTTGTTAACTTACCTACAATGTAGGGGCAAAGGTCGCTTACAAAATGCTACCGAAGGTCAACAAAATAAAGAGTTGTTTTTAGCTGGTGGCGGGCTTAAGTGGTATTTCATTGCAGGTTCGATAACCTTAACCAACCTAAGTACCGATCAATTAGTAGGTACTAACGGTACCCAAATGGCGTTATTAGCCTGGTGGGAATTTGCTGCTTTGGTTGGGTTATTTATACTGGCTAAAGTGTTTTTGCCACTGTATTACCGTTATCAATGCACCACAACTACAGAGTTATTAGAAAAACGTTATCAAAACAAAAATATACGGGCGGTTATTGGGGCGTTGTTTTTCTTAAGTAGTGCGTTGATATTTTGTCCTGCGGTCATTTACTCTGGCTCTTTGTTTATGAAAACCATGTTTGGTTTAGATATTCCTTTGATGTATATCGCATTTGCATTTGCGACTTTAGGTGCAATGTACGCTATTTTTGGTGGCCTTAGAGCTGTTGCAGTGTCAGATACCTACTCAGGCATATTGCTGTTGACCATGGCTATAGTCATCGTATTTTTAGCCCTTAATGCTATAGGTTATGATTTCTCTGAAATTCCAGCCGATAGACTTACCTTGATTGGTGATAATGATTCTCCTATTCCGTGGCACACGCTGTTGACTGGTATGATATTTATTCAAATGTTTTACTGGGGCACTAATCAAGTTATCACCCAACGCGCCATGGCGGCTCCTTCACTAAAAGAAGCGCAGAAAGGGGTATATGCAGCTGTAGGAATTCGACTTCTGATTGTGCCTGCCATCGTTGTTATTCCTGGTATTGTTTCGTTTCAACTCTATGGTGACATAGGTGATGCCGCTTACGGAAAAATTGTCGGTGACATATTACCTACATGGTTGTCGGGGATTTTTGCTGCCGCTATGGCTGCCGCTGTATTATCTACTTTTAATAGTAATCTTAACTCTGCGACAGCACTGTATGTCTGCGATCTCCACGAACCTTTTATTGGGCACCCCAAAAATGTCGCCAAGTTAAGTGCATGGATTACGGTGTCGTTAACAGTCATCGCGCTATTTTTAGTTCCTGTTTACGCCAAAGCCGATAGCATTATCAACCTTCTGCAACAACTTTGGGGATTGTTTAGTATGCCAATTTTATCAATTTTTATAGTCGGTTTAGTGTTTAGAAACGTACATGCAAATGCGGGTATTATCGCAGTGATATTTGGGGTGTTTTTGTATGGCTCACTATCATTCGAATTTTCACCATGGCATGCACCTTTTGATCTGCATTATATTCATTTGATGTTTGTTACATTGATATCCTGTGTGATCATGGCTTTGTTAATTAATAAAGTATTCTATAAACAATCAGCTGAACTTGCTTGGGGCAGCAACGACGGACTCATTCAAGAATCCTAAAATAGCGGAAACACTGTGAACAATCTTAGAAAAAGTAACATTCAAAAATTGCCTGAGAAAAACTTCGACGTATTGATTATCGGCGGGGGGATTAACGGCGCAGTATCGGCAGCGGCACTTGCCGCAAAAGGGGCAAAAGTTGCTTTGATTGATAAAGGTGACTTTGCGGGTTTTACTAGCTCTAACTCATCAAATTTAGCTTGGGGAGGTATTAAATATCTCGAAAGTCATGAATATGGTTTGGTCAATAAACTGTGTAAAAGTCGCAATCATTTAATGCGCAGTTACCCATCAACCGTCAAAGAAATCCGTTTCTTTACTAGTATTCAAAAAGGTTTTCGTTTTCCTCCTTTGTTTATTTATATGGGCACTATTGTGTATTGGTTGATGGGGCGCTTTTTCACCCAAAGTCCGCAGTATTTATCTACCGCTAAAATTAAGTCTCTTGAAAATGTAGTGAACACCAAAAATGTTAACGGTGGTTTTGAGTATTCTGACGCATTTTTACATGATAATGATGCTCGTTTTGTGTTTAATTTTATTCGCTCCAGTATGAGTTATGGCTGTATTGCAGCTAACTATGTTGAAGCGAATGGTTCAGAAAAAGTCGAAGGCGGCTGGAAAACTCAGGCTAACGACGTCATAAGCGGAGAAAAGTTCGAGATCCGCTCTAAGGTGATCATTAACGCAGCGGGGCCATTTGTGGACCCGTTGAATCAACTTAATCAACAAATAACTGAACATCATCATGTGTTTTCAAAGGGGATTCACCTGATTGTAAACAAAATCACCGATAGCAATAAAGTGCTGACTTTTTTTGCTGACGATGGACGTTTGTTTTTTGTTATTCCTATGGGCCCTAAAACTTGTATTGGCACGACCGACACTCAAGTTGACGACCCTCATGCAAGAGTAACAGAGAAAGACAGACAGTTTGTTTTAGACAATGTCAATAAACTTTTAGATTTACCGCAACCCTTAACTAAAGAAGACGTCATAGCCGAACGTTGTGGAGTGCGCCCCCTAGCCATAAAAGGAAAGGGAGGAAAAGCGGATTGGGTGCAACTGTCGCGAAAACACGCCATTGACACCCATGAAGCAGATAAGTACCTGTCAATTTTTGGGGGTAAACTGACTGATTGCATCAACGTCGGTGACGAAGTGGCAGATTTGGTTAAAGGGCTGGGGATTGATTTACCTTTTGAAGATTACAAATGGTACGGTGAGCCTGACGATACGGTGCGAGATGAATTTTTCCATCGTGCTCAATTGATGGATTTTGATGCATTAACGCCGGCTACCTCTTCAGAGCCTTTAACTAAAAGGTTTTGGCGTCGTTACGGGCGTAACGCCATTAATATGTTGGAGAAAATCCGCGAAAACCCTGCAATGGCGGAATTGCTAATCGAAAACTCTGAATATTTGAGAGTAGAAATTGAACATGCTGCCGAGCGCGAAATGGTGACCAAACTTGAAGACTTTTTAAGGCGCCGCTCAAAAATATCTTTAGTTGTTAAAAAGGAAGATATTCTCTCCGCTCCGGGATTGAAAGAGGCCTGCGAAATTTTATTTGCAGACGAGGCCGACGCTAAACTGCAAGAATATATCGATTTGGTCGCTAATACTTAACGCACTATCATTTCTAGCCACTAGTATCTCAATAGCATGCCAATGAGTAGGGACAACATTTAACTTTAAATGTTGTCCACAGCATTCAAGTCGCTGATTCATTCTTAAAAGTCACTATTATTTACAAATAAATCACACTTCTTGTGGTTTTTGCTTGTAAAAAAGTTAATGATCCCCAGTTACTTTGTTATGTCGGCTATTAAAACCAAGACGGCTTACAAAAACCGCTTTTCCAAAAAATAATTAGAGAATTTTTTAATGACAATGAATTACATCCCCTTAGATAAAAAGAAACATCAAGATACCCATGTAAAGGTAACTAACGATTTTGCTCACGCTAAAGATACCCATTTAGCCGCAGCGTCAATTCGTGAGTACGCACAACTTGCGAGTTGTATGCCAATCATTTTTATCAAAGATCCAAATAGCGACACCACTCACAGTATTGCTATGTTAGGTATTGAACAAGGTGTTAACGTATTTATGAAAGATGGGAAATGGTCTGGCCATGTTGTCCCTCTTAATATTCAACGTTACCCTTTTGATGTGCGTCCTGATGGCGACAAATTAGCGGTATTTATCGATGAGAACTCTGATTTAGTTGGAAAAGAAGGTGAGCCTCTTTTCACTGATGGTGATGCGAGCCCGTTTTTAGATAATCGTCAAAAATTATTGTCTGATCTAGCCAATAGTGAATTGGCAACCCGTGATTTTGTTAATAAAATCAAAGAGCTTGATTTACTTGATTCCATTGTTATCCGTGTTCAGTATGCTAACGGCCAACAACGCAATATTAATGGTATGCAGACTATCAGTGAAAAACGCCTTCAGGCATTAGACACAGATACGATAGCTGATTTACATAAATCTGGTTACTTAGGTGCAATGTACGCGGTATTGATGTCGCTTGGGCAATTAAATCGTTTAGTACAATTGACTCAAACTAGCGATAACCCAGTAAAATCTTTACAACTTCAAGCGGAAGCGCCAGCAACAGAAGAAGCGGCTCCAGAAGCAAAAGCTGAAAAGAAGAAAACAGCTAAAAAATAGAATTCGTAAAATTAAAAAGCCCATTACAATTTATTTGTAATGGGCTTTTTTGTTTCCAGTAAACAAGCACCTTCGCTTTGTGATTTTTTTAAAACGAGACTTGGTATTCGGTTACGCTATAAAAATCTTTACCCGCTTCTAACGTAGCACTTGGAAAATTCGGTTGATTGGGTGTATCGGGATAAAATTGTGTTTCAAAACACACGCCTTGATGGGCTTGATAAAGTGAGTCTTCTTTGCCCTTTTTATTGCTGAAATGATTCGCGGTAAAAATTTGGATACCAGGCATATTGGTATAAACCTCTAGCTCGATACCGCTTTGTTTAGCAACCGCTTTACCGACATAAGAGGCTGACTTTAGATCGGCTGTATAAGCATCTAAACACAGGTTGTGATCTAATCCGTTAGCATATTCAATTTGTTGGTGTTTTGATGCTAAGGGCACGTTTATTGTTGTGGGTGTTCTGAAATCAAAAGGAGTGTTATCAACCACAGAAATTTCTCCTGTGGGAATAGCGTTTTCATCAGTTGGCGTGTAGTGACTGGCTAATAACTGAATTTGCTGATTCGCAACCGAGCCACTGCTATGCCCAGCTAAGTTAAAATAGCTGTGATTAGTGGGGTTGTATAAAGTTGTTTGATCTGTCGTTGCGAAATATTCGATTTTTAATCGATTTTGTTCAGTTAAGGTATAAATCACTTTTACAGAAATTTGGCCAGGGAATCCTTGATCGCTATCTGGACTAGTTAGCTCTAACATTATTGATGGGTTGTCAGAGTTAGATAACACAGTGCATTGCCACACCTTGCTGTTAAATCCTTGGCCTCCACCATGCAGGCAATTCCCACCTTGATTGATATCGGTTTGATAGTCTTTACCCGCTAAGCTAAATTTTCCGTGTTTTATACGATTTGCATAGCGGCCGACTAGGGCGCCTAAATAACTATCGTCAGCTAGATATTCATCTACTGTGTCATAACCTAAAACTATGTCAGTGTGGTTTTGCTTGTGGTTAGGTATTAGCCAGCGACGAATAATCCCACCAAGATCAAGGATCTCAACACTGACACCTAGGCGATTAGTTAAACAAAATTGTGTTACCTGTGAGCCATCTGGCATTGAGCCAAAGTTTGTTTGCTCTATCATGCTTTGAACCCCAAAGTGCTTTGAATGGCGCTCGCCCATCCGTTCAATAATTTCTGTCGTTTTGTCGTATCCATTTCTGGTTCAAAACAACTATCGATTTGATTCATATTGGCCAATTCACTCGTTGATTGGTAAATGCCTAGTTGTAAACCCGCTAAGTAAGCCGCGCCTAAAGCAGTGGTTTCCATTACTTTGGGACGCTCTACAGTTACGTTCAGTACACCTGCTAAAAATTGACACACCCAACTATTGGCGACCATGCCACCGTCTACCCGTAATTTTTTAGGGCTAACGCCATCTTCGCGCATCGCTTTAAGTAAATCTGAGGTCTGTAAACACACCGACTCGAGTGCGGCTCTAGCAAGATGTGCGCTTGTTGTAGCCCGCGTTAGCCCAAATATTGCGCCTCTGGCGTCAGGCGACCAATAAGGTGTGCCTAAACCAGCAAAGGCGGGTACTAGAAAAACCCCATGGTCATCGGGAATGCTCTTGGCTAATGCCTCTGTTTCTGAGGCACTTTCTATAATTTTCAAGCCATCTCTAAGCCACTGCACAGCCGCTCCAGCAATAAATATCGAGCCTTCTAACGCGTAATGAGTTTGACCTTTGATGCTGTAAGCGACAGTCGTGAGCAGTTTGTTCTTAGATTCTAGCGCTTTTTCACCGGTATTTAACAATACAAAACAACCGGTACCATAGGTACTTTTGATATCACCTTGATTAAAGCAACATTGGCCTATACTGGCGGCTTGTTGGTCACCTGCGACCCCCGCGATAGGTATTGAATAATCAAATAACCCTTGAGCGGTATTGCCAAAATCAGCGGCACACTCTTTGACATCAGGTAGCATCGATTTTGGGACGTTAAATATCTCGAGTAATTTTTCGTCCCAGCTTAAAGTATGGATGTTAAACAGGTTGGTTCGACTAGCATTGGTGACATCGGTGGCATGCATTTTACCGCCGGTTAAGCGCCAAATAAGAAAACTATCCACCGTGCCAAAAGCTAACTGATTGGCATCGGCCTTTTGCCTTGCGCCTTCGACATTATCTAAAATCCAGGCTACTTTTGTGGCTGAAAAATAAGGGTCAAGCAACAATCCGGTGCGTTCTTGAACGGCTGACAAATGTCCGGCTTTTTGTAGATCTTTACATTGCTGCGCTGTACGTCCGTCTTGCCAAACTATGGCATTGTATATGGGTTTACCGGACTTTTTATCCCATACCAAAGTGGTTTCTCTTTGATTGGTGACACCTATGCCAACTATTTTCGCTCCATTAATTGTGGCTTGAGTAATAGCTTGTTCACATACATTAAATGTCGCTGACCAAATGTCTTCAGGATCATGTTCTACCCAACCATCATTTGGGTAATGTTGGGGAAATTCTTGTTGAGCAACAGCTACAATGCTTGAATCTGGGGCAAAAACGATAGCTCTGCTAGAAGTGGTACCTTGGTCAATCGACAGAATGCAGTTTTCCAGCGGCATATAAGCTCCTTGGGGTTATTAAATAAGCAAAAAACAGTAAATTTTTCAGATGTTTAATTGACAACTAACATCTTTTTAACAATGTAGGTTGAGTATAATATTTTTACGCAAAGAACATAACCAATTTTCAAGCTGATGTTTGTTATTCAGGCCTTCTAGAGTGCTTGTAGTCAGTGGCCTTGAATAAAAAATTCTAACCTAAGTTCATTTTAAGCTACTGATAAACTTAAATGGAGTCGCCGTAGAGGATAACGCTAAGAGTCGAAATTTCTTTTGAATCCACTCAATAAGCTTGTTATTTTAAAGAGCCGTTTTTATGTGAGTCCCTTACC
Source organism: Paraglaciecola arctica (assembly GCF_018861065.1). Classification (GTDB taxonomy): domain Bacteria; phylum Pseudomonadota; class Gammaproteobacteria; order Enterobacterales; family Alteromonadaceae; genus Paraglaciecola; species Paraglaciecola arctica_B. The sequence goes on along the minus strand of NZ_JAHKQO010000036.1, from coordinate 151,946 downwards.
TTAACGTGAATTTATTTTTTATACTCCTGAGCCAAATCGTAGTGTTTTCTCCCCAGCCCAACATCAAACTTGAAGTGATTGGAGAGGTGTCAGATACGCCTCAGTGGTCTTTTTTTGCTCCTCACGAAAACGAAAATGTGGCGAATGAATATGTAAGCCAACAAATTCTTAAACGAGGTGGAGTCTTTGTGATTCTGCGCCAAAACGGCAAACGACTGTTGCGTCTTGATGTTAAGCCTTTCGAAGTTAAAATCGACCCTAATCGCATTTTCACCAAAAAAGGCAGGCGTAATAACATCATCAAACATAACCCTAATTTGCGCACTAATACTTATGTGTTTCATAGAGCGATGCGCTTGTCTGCCGATTTAGCTCAACTCATCGTTGCAACTATGGGGGGGAAAAATACCTCACGCACTTGGGTAGCAATTCATAATAATACTCAAGGTTATTTGGGAGATAACCAACAAGGTATTGGGAATATTTCGATAGTTCAGTATCAACAAAAGTTAGCTAAGGGGGCTTCATTTCTTAAAGCGGTTAGCAAGTTAAACGGAGACGAAGATGATCTGTTTTTTGTGACCCAGCAACAAGACTTTAATGCTATGGAGCAAAATGGCTGGAACGCGGTGTTGCAGCACCCTCAAGTAGTGACCGATCCATCAGAAGACGACGGGTCGTTGTCGGTTTACGCGCAAAAGATAGGTGTGCGTTATATCAATATTGAAGCAGAACGAGCAACCGGGCATGTGGGCGAGAATCACTTGGTTGAACAACAGAAAATGTTAGATTATGTGTTTAGCCGTTTGCAACTTAGTCCATCCTTAACATCTCAACCACAAAATTAAGCAACTAAAACTTCTAACCTACTAAGAGCTTGTGTTCTTTCCTTATTATTAAAAATAACCCTTCTGATATTTTTACCGTTACCAAATTGCGCCAGTCTGTAGGTTTTATCTACTAATTCAGACACTTCTATAAATCCACTGATAACAAGGCCTCGAATCCGAGCAAATAGCTACTTTTAGTCCTTGACATGATAGACGGGTGGTACCTAAACTGTCTATCGTGGGTAAAAGTGGCATAAAGTGGATCTAATGGGTTAAGAAATCCCAATAAAAACATTAAAAATATAAATTCAGATTCTGTTTAGTGTTGTCTTTACTAGTTAATTTTCGATAGATAAAAATAAAAAAAGGTTAGGGGAATCATGTTCCGCGGCGCTAATGCAATCAATCTAGACGTTAAAGGTCGAGTGACTATACCTACAAGGTATAGGCAGTCCTTGCTGGATGATTGTCAGGGACAGCTAGTTTGCACTATCGACACACAACAACCTTGTTTGCTGCTTTACCCACTCCCTGAATGGGAAGAAATTGAACTCAAATTAAGCCGTCTTTCTAGTATGAACCCTCACGAGCGCAGAATGCAGCGTTTACTGCTGGGTTATGCAAACGAAGGTGAGATGGATAAAAACGGCCGTTTTCTGCTGGGAGCGCCTCTGCGTCAACACGCCAAACTCGACAAACAAATTATGCTAGTGGGTCAATTTAATAAGTTTGAGATTTGGGATGCTGAGGTGTGGCAACAACAAATCAATTTGGATGTAGCCACAGAACAAGAAGCGAATTTTGAATTGACCGAACGACTTCAGGATTTTTCACTTTAATGGAAAACGATTTTTCACATCTATCTGTATTGTTGCAGGAATCCATTGATGGTCTAGCCATTAATCCTGATGGCATATACATGGATGCGACTTTTGGCCGTGGAGGTCATTCTAGGGAGATCCTCAAGGTTTTATCATCTAAAGGGCAGTTGATCGCCATCGATCGTGATCTTAGTGCAATCGAAGCCGCTAAGTCTTTGGCTGATGACCCGCGTTTTTCAATTCATCATCGTCCGTTTTCAGAGTTGCAAGTCGTAGCTGAAGAGTTAGGGTTGATCGGAAAAGTTGATGGCATCTTAATGGATCTAGGGGTGTCTTCACCACAGCTTGATGATGCTGACCGTGGTTTCAGTTTTATGCGTAACGGACCACTAGATATGCGAATGGATACCACTAGAGGTTTAAGCGCAGCCCAGTGGTTAGCGGTTGCCGAAGAGCAAGATATTACCCAAGTTATCAAGGAGTTTGGTGAAGAAAAATTTGGTAAACGCATTGCCCACGGTATTGTGAATGCTCGTCAAATTGCGCCTATAACCGATACTGCTCAACTTGCCGAAATTATTGATTTAGCCGTACCAGTAAAAGATAAGTTTAAACATCCGGCTACTCGAAGTTTTCAAGCGATACGTATTTATGTCAACAGCGAATTAGACGAAATCAAAACCGGCCTCAAAGCGGCGTTAAATACCTTAGCTCCACAAGGGCGTTTGGCGGTAATTAGCTTTCACTCATTAGAAGATCGCCTAGTGAAACGTTTTGTGCGGGAGCAGAGTCGGGGTCTTGATGTACCTCATGGCATGCCTATACTGCAAGCAGAAATAGACGCTTCAAAGGCTATGAAGCCTATAGGAAAGGCAATTAAACCCTCGGCCGATGAATTGAAAAGAAATGTTCGGGCACGAAGTTCGGTGTTAAGGGTGGCTGAAAAGTTATGAGTGGTCACAACACCAACTTTAATCTCTTCAGTTTTGTAGCTGCTGATTTAGCCCGCCATCCAGTGCGGGTTTTGTTGTTTCTAGCACTCTTAGTTAGTGCTGGGTTAGTGATACTGAGTGCTCACCATAATAGACAAATGTCGATTGCCATTGAACGTCTTATGCAAGAGAAGGATCAGCTTGATGTCGAGTGGCGTCATTTAGTCCTTGAACAAAGCGCATTAACTGAACACAACCGTATTGAATCACTGGTAAAAAGTGAGCTCAATATGCACCGTCCGCTGCCCAGTGACGAAGTCGTGGTGCGTATCAAATGAATACTGTTAATCGCCAGTCACAAAAGCAGAATAGATCCAATCAAGCTAAGGTCAATAGTGTGCCGAGTTTCCTACATTGGCGTTTTGTTGTGGTGGTTGTAGCAATTCTATTGGTTTTTGTTGGCTTAGGAATTCGCGCTGCATACATACAAGTAGTCTCACCTGATTTATTAATCAAACAAGGTGATAGCCGCACACTACGTACCCGAGCTAACCCATTGCATCGCGGATTGATTGTTGATCGTAATGGACAACAATTGGCGGTCAGTGTGCCGGTGCGAGCAATTTGGGCAGACCCTAAAGCCATTGCTGAAGCTGAGCAAGAAACGCAACAAAAAGCAAAAGATGACCCCAGTTTTAATTTGCAAGCTAGGCAACGTGAAAACAAAAAACGCTGGCAGGCCTTGGCAGAAGTATTAGGCCAAGACGTGCGTAAGCTGAAAGAAAAAGTGAGCAACCCAGAAAAGCGTTTTGTTTACATCCAGCGCCAAGTTTCACCCGCTATGGCTGATTACGTTGAAGAATTAAAGCTGGCTGGAATATATCTACGTGATGAATCGAGACGTTATTACCCAAGTGGCGAAGTATCAGCTCATGTTGTTGGATTTACAAACGTCGACGATGCTGGTATCGAAGGTATTGAAAAGTTATACAACAAGTGGCTGGCTGGCTCGCAAGGTTCAAGGAAAATACGTCGCGACGGCAAAGGGAGAATGGTTGAGCTAATTGAGTCTGAAGAAGGCAAAGAGCCGCAAAATATTCAATTAACCATTGACCAACGAATTCAAGCTCTAGCCTATAAAGAACTAAAGCAAGCGGTTCAATATTACAAAGCGACCTCAGGGTCTGCGGTTGTTGTGGCGGTAAGTACAGGAGAAATCCTCGCCTTAGTTAATAGTCCTTCTTATAACCCCAATAATCGAGCCGGAGTGTCGGCCCATAGAATTCGCAATCGAGCCGTAACTGACGCCTACGAACCGGGCTCCTCAATTAAACCGCTCGCAGTATTAAGCGCGTTGGAGTTTGGAACCGCCGACACAGAAACTTTGGTAGATACCTCCCCTGGTTGGATGCACTTAGGTGGCAACATAGTGAGGGATTCACGTAACTATGGTGAAATTGATTTAACCGAAATTATTCGTAAGTCGAGCAATATGGGGACTTCGAAATTGGCCTTGTCGGTACCTAAAGAATTTTTACTGGATATGTTTTACAACGTCGGATTAATGAGTGGTAGTGGCGCGAACTTACTTGGTGAAATTAACGGTATTTTCAGTGACCGCCCTCGTTGGTCTGATTTTGAGTTGTCCACTTTGTCTTTTGGTTATGGTATTTCGGTTACCGCGTTACAGTTAGCTAGAATGTATAGCATTTTAGGCGACGGTGGTATACGTCGTCCCTTGAGTATTATCAAACCCGATGCTCCAGTTGAAAGTGAACGTGTTATTAGTGCTCAATCAACTCAACAAATATTGCAAATGATGGAAACTGTCACCGAAAAAAATGGCTCTGCAGAGCAAGCCAATGTGCCGGGGTATAGAGTTGCTGGCAAAACAGGTACCAGTCGTAAAGCCATAGCCAATGGTTACGGAGAGGAATACGTCAATATTTTTGCGGGGGTTGCTCCAGTATCTGACCCTCAATTAGCCGTCGTTATCTTAATCAATGAGCCTAAAGGTGAACTTTATTATGCTGGTCAAACAGCGGCTCCGGTTTTCGCCAAAATCATGGCTGCCAGTTTGCAAATGCTAAATGTTCCTCCTGATGACAAGACGGTTTCGTCAATAGCAGTTTCATCTACTAGTGCGAGTGGAGGGGCCGCTAATGCAGGTTGATATGGTCAGCATTAATAAACAATTTCCCGAGGTGTTTGACCAGAGCATCAAGCCCCTTATGGCACATTTTGGCATTGATGCACCGGACATTATGATCAGCGAACTGGTGTTAGACAGTCGAGATGTGGCTATACATAAAGCCTTTATCGCCCTCAATGGTCATGCGTTAGATGGACGAAATTTTATTCCCCAAGCGATTAGCTTAGGTGCCAAAGTGATAGTGGCGCAATGTGACGATAAAAGCAGTCATGGTCAAGTAGAGATGCGTGAACAAAGTGTCATAGTGTGGTTTTTTCAATTGCCTGAAAAACTTTCAGAATTGGCTGCTCAATTCTATCAACACCCAGCTAACTCGATGTCAATTATCGCAGTGACCGGTACTAATGGTAAAACTTCAACCGTGCAGTTAACCAGTCAACTGGCGAACTTAATGGGAGAGCAAGCTGCATCTATTGGCACCTTAGGTGCGGGTATGTATTCATCCAATGCTGAGTTTGAAACCCAAGAAAACACGGTGAATACCACTCCCGATGCTATCAGCATACAACGGCTACTAGCTGAATTTGTTAATGAAGGGGCATTCCAAGTAGCAATGGAAGCTTCCTCACATGCCTTAGTACAAAACCGCATAAAAGCGGTTAAGACTGACATCGCGGTCTTTACCAACCTAAGCCGTGACCACCTCGACTATCACGGCTCTATGGCTGAATACGCTTTAGCAAAACAGCTTTTATTACAGCAACCAGGTCTGGCTTATGCTGTGCTTAATGTGAATGATCCTGAACATAAAAACTGGCTAGTCAATATGCCGGAGCAAACCACAGTGGTGCTTTTTGGCCAGAATATCAGTGCAACGGACTTACCCAGTGAATATCGCTATTGTGTGGCAAATAACGTGCGTTATACCACTGACGGTATTGCGCTTACGTTGCAATCCTCTTGGGGAGACTGCGAACTGCGCTTATGCTTACTAGCTGACTTTAATGTGGCTAATGTGTTAGCCGCTATTTGTAGCCAATTGTGTTTAGGTAAAAGTCTCAAACAGATTGCTTACATTGTTCAAAAGCTTAAACCAGTAGCGGGAAGAATGGAGCTATATAGCCGTCAAAACCAAGCCACTATAGTCGTGGACTACGCCCACACTCCAGATGCCCTAGAAAAAGCACTAATGGCGACTAAGCAGCACTGCGATGGAAAGTTATATTGTGTGTTTGGCTGTGGCGGCGATCGTGATGTAGGCAAACGTGCTTTGATGGGAGAGATTGCTGAAAGGTTGTCTGACAAGGTTATTGTGACCGATGACAACGTGCGCAGTGAAACCCCTCAAGACATAATAAACGACATCTTATCGGGCTGTGCCTACCCCCAATCTATCCAAGTTGAACATGACCGAAAAACAGCGATTAAGTTAGCTGCTACGCAAGCATCAGCTGGCGATATGATTTTGGTCGCGGGTAAAGGCCATGAAAATTATCAAATAATAGGAACACAAACGGTGGCGTACGATGAACGTCAGTTTGTAGCACTTCTTCAAAAGGGGAAAAAAGTATGATCCCGGTTTCACTTTCCTGGGTTGCGGAACAAGTTAATGGGCAGTTAGTTGCTCAGAATATGCAGGAGTTGGTAATCGAAGGCGTTAGTACTGATACCAGAAGTATCTTGCCTAAGGATTTGTTTCTAGCATTAAAAGGCCCCAATTTTGATGGTCATAAATTTGTTCAACAAGCCGAAGGTAAAGGTGCTATTGCCTTAATTGTATCTCAAGATGTTGATACACAACTTCCTTATATTTTAGTTGAAGATACCACTCTAGCACTTGGCATGTTGGGGGCAGCAGTGAAAGCGAAAGTGGCGCCTAAAACTGTAGGTATTACTGGCAGCAGTGGTAAAACAACAGTCAAAGAAATGGTCGCGGCCATCTTATCTCGCCGCGGAAAAGTATTGGCCACCAAAGGTAATTTAAACAATGAATTAGGTGTGCCTATGACATTGTTAAGACTCGAACAACATCACGAATTTGCTGTGGTAGAAATGGGCGCCAATCATCTAGGTGAAATTGCCTATACCACTAATTTAGTTAAGCCTGATGTGGCCACTATAGTCAACGCCGCCGCCGCGCATTTAGAAGGTTTTGGTAGCTTGCTTGGTGTTGCCAGAGCAAAGAGTGAAATTTTCAAAGGTTTATCAGAAAAAGAAGGTTTGGCGATAGTTAACGCAGATAGCCAGTTTGCTGACTTTTGGATGGGGAAACTTAAATACAATAAGGTGCAAACCTTCTCAGCCGAAAAGGCTGCAGATGTGTTTGCCGAAGATATCATTCTAGGTTTAGACGGTTGTGCTCAGTTTGAGTTAGTCACACCGAAAGGTCGTATCGCTATTAGTTTATCTCTACCCGGTGCCCATAATGTGAGTAATGCGCTGGTGGCAGCCGCACTTGCTTTACAAGTTGGAGCTACTTTGCAGGATGTGCGCGAGGGTTTGCGAGATATGCCCCATGTGGCTGGTCGATTACATGTTAAAGCCCTGACTAATCAAGTGAAAATTTTAGATGACACTTACAATGCCAATGTTGGTTCGGTGAACGCCGCAATTGATTTATTGTCGAGTTTCGCCGGAAGAAAAATATTGATCCTTGGAGATATGGCAGAACTTGGCGAAAAAGCTCGCTATTACCATGAGCAAGTAGGCGAATACGCCAAACAAAAAGGTATTGATAAACTGTTTACATTGGGTGTGTTGAGTCAAAGTGCGAGTGATGTTTTTGCTGAACAAGGACGACATTTTAGTCGTTTGGAGCAAATGATTGAATTTATCAATCAACAAACATTATCGGAAAAATGCGATATCAGCATATTAGTAAAAGGTTCTCGAAGTGCACGTATGGAATTAGTGGTTAAAGCGTTGGAGGAATCCCCCTTGGGAAAGCTTGAACGGTTTAGGGAGAGAATTGCATGCTAATTTGGTTAGCTGATTGGCTACAGCAGTTTGACGCGGGGTTTCGAGTTTTTTCGTACTTAACCTTGCGCGCTATTTTGAGTACCTTAACGGCCTTACTTATCGCTGTGATAATTGGACCAAAAATGATCCGTTGGTTACAGAGAATGCAGATTGGGCAAACCATCAGAGACGATGGTCCTGAGTCCCATTTGGCTAAATCTGGTACACCCACTATGGGCGGCTTGTTAATTCTTGCGGCAATAGTGTCCAGTGTTTTGTTATGGAGTGATTTGGCCAATAGGTATGTATGGGTCACGTTATTTGTTCTAGTAAGCTACGGAATTATTGGTTTCGTTGATGATTACCGCAAGGTTATTCGTAAAGATGCTAAAGGTTTAATCGCACGATGGAAGTATTTTTGGCAGTCTGTCATCGCCATTTTAGTGGCATTTTACTTGTATTCAAGTCAACAAAATCCAGCTGAAACTGCTTTATTAGTGCCGTTTTTTAAAGACGTGATGCCACAAATGGGAATGTTGTTTATTGTTGTCAGCTACTTCGTGATTGTAGGTACCAGTAATGCAGTGAATCTCACTGACGGTTTGGATGGGCTTGCTATTGTGCCCGTTGTTTTAGTGGCTGGAGCCTTTGCCATTTTTGCGTATGCAACAGGTAACATCAATTTTTCTGCTTATTTAAATATTCCCTATCTTCCACTCACCAGCGAACTAGTCATTGTCTGTACTGCAATAGTAGGAGCGGGACTCGGCTTTTTGTGGTTTAACACTTACCCAGCTCAAGTATTCATGGGTGATGTGGGATCGTTGGCGTTAGGTGGCACATTAGGAATACTGGCTGTTTTGGTTCGCCAGGAGATCGTTTTATTCATTATGGGAGGTATTTTTGTTGCCGAAACTTTATCGGTAATTTTACAGGTTGGATCATTCAAAATGCGTGGCAAACGGATTTTTAGAATGGCGCCTATCCATCATCATTACGAATTAAAAGGTTGGCCAGAACCACGGGTAATAGTGCGCTTTTGGATCATCTCATTAATGTTAGTTTTGGTGGGATTAGCCACCTTGAAATTACGTTAAGGGTCGAGTAAACAAACGTGAAAAACATGACTTTAGTTAACAAAAATATCGTTGTAATAGGAATGGGCCTTACTGGCTTATCTTGTGTACGGTTTTTGTTAGCTAAAGGAGCCAATGTCACAGCGATGGACAGCCGCAATGAATTGACACTTAAACTCGATATCCCTTTGGTTCTGGGCGAATTATCAATCGCGAAATTAATTCAAGCTGACTTGATTGTACTTAGCCCAGGCGTAGATTTTTATACCCCCGCTATTCAACAAGCCATCAGCGCTGGTGTACATGTGGTGGGCGATATTGAATTGTTTGCTCAATTTAATGAAGTTCCAGTGATTGCTATCACGGGGTCTAATGGTAAGTCTACTGTTACTCACCTAGTAGTTGATATGTGCAAAGCTGCGGGTAAAAAAGTATTAATGGGAGGCAATATTGGCGTACCAGCTTTGGATTTGCTGCAGCAGTCCGCTGATGTCATTGTTCTAGAATTGTCTAGCTTCCAACTAGAAACCACTTACTCTTTAACTCCACTGGCGGCAACCGTACTGAACGTTACCGAAGATCACCTTGATCGCCATGGGAATTTAGCAAGCTATCAGCAAATAAAACTGAGCATCTATCAAAATTGCCAATTTATGGTTTGTAACAGAGACGATATTTTGTCTTACCCAACAAACTGCGAAGCGACCTTAACCTACGGTTTATCTCAATCTAGTTCAGGCTTCTCATGGGATAAAGATAACGCGAGTATCTTGTTAGACGGCAAGCCATATATAGAAAGTGGCAGTTGTTTATTGGTTGGCGCCCATAATATGTTGAATATCCAAGCTGCTGCGGCTTTAGCAAAAGTGTTTGGCATAGACGATGACAGTATTCGTCAGGGAGCGCAAAAATTTGGCGGCTTGCCCCATAGATGCCAAACCGTTTCCATGTTCAATAACGTGCGCTGGATCAATGATTCTAAAGCAACAAATGTAGGAGCAACATTAGCAGCTATCAATGGATTGGTTTCAAACCTTAAGGGGAAGCTAATTCTTATCGCAGGTGGCGAAGGCAAAGGAGCTGATTTCACAGTGTTAAAGCAGTGCTTAACACAATTTGTTAGCGTGCTAATTACCCTTGGTAAAGACGGTGACAAAATTGCTGCCTTACATAACAATAATATAAAGGTAGAAACAATACAGGACGCGGTATTAGTAGCGGCTAAACACAGCCAATCGGGCGATATTGTCTTGCTTTCGCCTGCTTGTGCCAGTCTAGATATGTTTGTTAGTTACCAGCAACGGGGGGATTGTTTTTCCCATGCTGTTCAGGAGCTAGCAGTATGAGCGTGAATGCTGAAAATAAAAGCAACTCACTTCGGCTGTTATTCATGTCTAGGCATGATAACTCTGAGACTGCTACAAAAGCTAACCTGAAGCCATATGATCAGTCTTTACTTCTTTTGGCTGTGGCTTTGTTATCAATCGGATGGGTTGTGGTCACTTCGGCCTCAATGCCAATAGCTGATAGGTTGTTTGGTAACCCATTTCATTTTGCTATTCGCCATGGCATTTATATTATGCTCGCGCTCATCGGCGCATTGATAGTGATGCAAATTCCGATGCGCTGGTGGCGCATGAGTAACGTTTGGTTGTTATTATTGGCTGTGGTGTTGTTAGTTGCGGTGCTGTTAATTGGCCGCAGTGTTAATGGTAGTACTAGGTGGTTAGTCGTTGGCCCTATTACTATTCAAGCAGCAGAGCCTGCCAAGTTGTTTTTCTTTTGTTATCTAGCTGGGTATTTGGTGCGCCGCTACGAAGAAGTAACCGAAAACTTAAAAGGATTTATTAAACCTTTAGTAGTATTTTTTGCCTTAGCGTTACTACTATTGTTGCAACCTGATTTGGGTACGGTAGTGGTTATGTTGTTGACTACTATTGGGCTACTATTTTTGGCCGGCGCCAAACTTTGGCAATTTTTCAGTTTGGCTATTGCTGGTACGCTAGCTGTAGTGATGCTAATTGTATTTGAAGAGTATCGATTACGCAGAATAACGTCATTTCTTGACCCGTGGGCAGACCCTTTTGGCAGCGGATATCAGTTAACCCAATCACTTATGGCCTATGGTCGCGGCGATGTGTTTGGTCAAGGTTTAGGTAATAGCTTACAAAAACTCGAATATTTACCAGAAGCACACACCGATTTTATCATGGCTATTCTTGCGGAAGAACTAGGTTTTGCCGGTGTCTTAACGGTCTTAATTGTTATTTTAATGATTGTTATGAAAGCCATGAAAATGGGGAATTTAGCGTTACGAAAGGAACGCCCATTTGACGCTTACTTAGCTTATTCGATTGGCATTTGGTTTAGTCTGCAAACAGCAGTCAATGTTGGAGCGAGTGCCGGTATTTTGCCAACTAAAGGGCTTACCTTTCCTCTACTGAGTTACGGTGGTTCGAGCATGATAGTGATGTCGATAGCAGTGGCAATATTAGTACGTATTGATTTTGAAATGCGAGTAGATGGTATTCAAGCTATCAACAAAGCAAGTGCTGCTAAAGGTAAAAAAAGTCTGTTAACCAAAAAGGCCAAACAAAAAGTTAACGCTGTGATTGAAGACGTCATCAGCGAAGTGCCGTTAGAGCCTGCAACAACCATAAAAGCTGGAGGTCTCAATGACTAAGCGTTTATTGGTTATGGCAGGTGGCACTGGAGGTCATGTTTTTCCTGGTTTGGCTGTTGCTGCAGAATTGGCAGCGAAAAACTGGCAAATACAGTGGATGGGTACGGCAGGTCGAATGGAAGCTCAAATAGTGCCACAAGCGGGTTACCCCATAAACTTTATTGATGTTGTTGGAGTACGCAAAAACGGTTTGCTCACTTTAATAAGTGCGCCATTTAAAATTATCAAAGCAATTGTCCAAGCCCATAAGGTAATTAAACAATTTAAACCTGATGTTGTCATTGGAATGGGCGGTTTTGCAAGTGGTCCTGGTGGTGTGGCTGCCTGGTTAAATGGTTTACCTTTGATATTACATGAACAAAATGCAGTGCCAGGGCTGACTAATAAACTGTTGTCTCGGATTGCTAAAAAAGTAATGACTGGATTCGACAAAACCTTTGCAGCGCAAAGCACAGGACAAAATAATAAATATGTCTGGGTTGGCAATCCAGTACGTCGGGAATTTGCAGAATTAGCCATTAAGGCGCGTGTTGAGTTACCTCTCAACATACTTGTTATTGGCGGTAGTTTAGGGGCGCAAGTGCTAAACCAAACATTACCTTCTGCGCTAGTCAATTTAGATCAAGTAAAGGTACGGCATCAAACAGGGGGTGGGCATTTATCCAATGTGCAACAGGCATATATAGAAAATGGAATTGACTCGGATTGTTATCAAATTACTGAATTTATTGACGATATTCCAGCGGCCTATGCTTGGTCAGACTTAGTGATTTGTCGAGCTGGGGCCTTAACTGTTGCAGAAGTCGCTGCTGCAGGCGTTGCTGCGATATTTGTACCTTTGCCCTACGCGGTAGATGACCATCAAACAAAAAATGCGCAGACTTTGGTCGATGTGCAGGCAGCAGAGTTGTTGCCTCAAAGTGAACTGACAGCACAAAAATTGCGAGGATTGTTGCAAGAGTATGTGTTGTCGCCGGAAAAATTAATTGAGATGGGCAAAAGTGCAAAAAGCCTTGCCCGTTTAGATGCCGCTAAAGAAGTCGCGCATTGTTGTATTGAATTAAGTGAGCGAGCAGCATGAACAAAGATACTCCAGCCCATTACCACGTGCCAGAGATGCGCAGGATCAAACATATTCATTTTGTGGGGATTGGTGGTGCTGGTATGGGGGGCATTGCCGAAGTATTACTAAATGAAGGTTATGTGATTTCAGGTTCTGATCGTCAAGCCAATGCAATGACTCAAAGATTGCAAAACTTGGGAGCCACTATTTATTTCGGACACCTCGCTACTAACATTGAGTTGGCTAATGTTGTTGTGGTTTCCAGCGCAATAGACCTTAGCAACCCTGAAATTAGCGCTGCCAACGAAAAACGTATTCCAGTCATTCGCCGCGCCGAAATGTTAGCTGAGTTAATGCGTTTTCGTCATGGTATTGCGATAGCGGGCACACACGGGAAAACCACAACTACTAGTCTGATTTCAACTATTTTTGCAGAGGCTAAGTTGGATCCGACATTTGTTATTGGTGGGCTGCTCAACAGCGCAGGCACTAATGCTAGGTTAGGCGACAGTCAATATTTGATTGCAGAGGCCGACGAAAGTGATGCCTCGTTTGTGCATTTGCAACCAATGGTGTCGGTAGTGACAAATATTGAAGCCGATCATATGGAAACCTATCAAGGTGATTTCCAGAAGATGCAAGACACCTATATCGACTTTTTGCATAACCTACCTTTTTACGGACTGGCCGTATTGTGTATTGATGATCCTGTGATTCAAAAATTACTACCTCGATTAGGACGCCAATACTTGACTTACGGTGTTTCTGAAAACGCAGATGTGCGCGCCGTAAACATTCAATTAGGTTTTAATCAAAGTACTTTCGATGTATTACGAGCCAATCTTCCTCCACTAGCTGTAACGGTTAATATTCCAGGGCAGCACAATGTTTTGAATTCTTTGGCTGCCATCGCTGTGGCAAGCGACGAAGGTCTCGAAGACCAATACATAGTAAACGCATTGGCAGGATTCTCAGGGATAGGTAGGCGTTTCGAATTTTTAGGGGATTACACTACATCTAAAGGCCAAGTCATTTTAGTTGATGATTACGGTCATCACCCAACTGAGGTCGCTGCCACTATCGCGGTGGCTAGAAATAATTGGCCAGATAGGCGTTTGGTTATGGCTTATCAGCCTCATAGGTATACTCGTACCCGCGACTTATACGAAGACTTTGTTAAAGTGCTGTCTCAGGTTGACGTGTTGTTATTACTGGAGGTTTATTCCGCAGGAGAAGAAGCAATAGATGGTGCCGATAGTCGTTCGTTATGTCGCTCTATTCGTCAACGTGGGCAACTTGAACCTATTTACGTTTCCGATATAGCTGAGTTGCCTAAATTGATGGCTGAAACGCTGAGTGATCAAGACATTATTTTAACCCAAGGTGCCGGCAATATTGGGCAAATAGCTAAATTCTTGCAGCAAAGCAAACTAGAGCCACAAGTATTAAATAAAGGGTTAGAGTCGTGAGTAAGCAGCAAATAACATCGCGTAATCTAGGTTTCACTGAATATGGAAAAGTCGCAGTAATGTTTGGCGGAAACTCCGCTGAAAGAGAAGTGTCTTTGAATTCAGGGAAGGCCGTACTGCGTGGACTCATTGCAATGGGAATTGATGCATACGCTTTTGATCCTGCAGAGCACCCCTTAACCGAATTGTTGTCAGAAAATTTTGAGCGTGTCGTGATTATGTTACACGGTCGTGGCGGCGAAGACGGTTCATTGCAGGGGGCGTTGCAGCAGCTCAAGTTACCCTATTCTGGAACCGGGGTTTTGGGGTCTGCGTTATGCATGGATAAAATTCGAAGTAAACAAGTGTGGCAGAGTCTGGGACTGCCTACCGCTAAATATAAAATAGCTGATAAAAGATGCTTTGATGCAGGATCGTGCGAGGCTATAATGGCCGAATTGGGGAATGAGGTCATGGTCAAACCTGCGCAGGAAGGATCCAGCATCGGTATGGCTAAAGTCAGTTGCGCACTACAACTAGAAACTGCCATACAAGACGCATTTAAGTTTGATGATAAAGTCTTAATAGAGCAGTTCGTACATGGTTCAGAATATACTGTCAGCATACTGAATGGCAAAGCTTTGCCTTCTATAAGCATGAGTACTCCCCGCGATTTTTATGATTACACTGCAAAATACCAAGCAGATAGCACCGTATATCGTTGCCCTAGTGGTTTGCCAGATGAGATAGAGAGGCAACTGGGAGAGTTGGCGTTGCAAGCATTTGATGCTTTGGCAGGCTCAGGTTGGGGCCGTATTGATTTCATGCAGGATAAGTTAGGTCGCTTCTATTTATTGGAGGCGAATACAGTACCCGGTATGACTGAAAAAAGTTTAGTACCACTAGCGGCAAAACAATCTGGAATGAGTTTCGATGAGTTGTCATTGGCGGTGCTCAAAACCACTGAGGAGTGCAGGTGAGCGAACTGCCAGCATTAGATAAACCACGCAGAGGCCCGCACTTTTATTTGGGGTTGGCGTTTTTTATTAGTTTGTTGGTTTTGTTAGTGATTGGATTGATTAAATTGAATGCTTGGTTGGAAGATGAACAACAAGCACCGGTACAAGATATTGTGATTTCGGGTGAAAGAACATTTATCGACGACCAGAAGATACAAAGGTTGATTAAAAAAACACAGCCGGGCAGTTTTTTTGAATTGGACGTTAACCAAACACATCAAACGGTTGAAGACATGCCTTGGGTATACCGATCCTCAGTCCGTAAGCGTTGGCCAAATGGATTGGAGGTGTTTGTTGTTGAGCAACAACCTGCGGCAATTTGGAACGGCGATATGCTGTTAAACCAATTTGGTGATGCTTTTGACGCGCAAATTAGCGATGCCGATTTGAATTCAAAAATAACCTTGCCTTATTTATATGGGCCTGGAGGAAGTGAACAAACGGCATTGCAAGGATACCGAAATATGCAGTCGTTATTGGAGACTTCGGATTTGTATATTGTAGAAATGTTTTTGAGCGAACGTTTTGCGTGGAATGTACAGCTAAACAATGGCATTAAGTTAAATTTAGGACGTACAGAGTTTATTGATCGATTGCAGCGATTTGTGGATTTATTACCGCTAATATCGCAGCAAAAAAGACAAGTCGATTATGTCGATTTGCGTTATGACACAGGTTTAGCAGTAGGTTGGAAAACCTTAGACAAAGCAGCATAAATTAAACCAGTTTAATAACTGGAAAGAAGAGATTAAATTATCGTGAGTGTGGTGAATGTGATGAATGACAAAGTTGAGCAATATGTCTAAGGGTACAGAAAGAAGCCTAATTGTTGGCTTAGACATAGGCACCAGCAATGTGAAGGCCGTAGTGGGCGAGTTGTTGCATGACAACACCATTAGCATTGTGGGTGTTGGCAGCCATTCGTCAAAAGGCATGGATAAGGGAGGCGTAAATGACCTCAACTTGGTCGTGCAATCGGTTAAACGTGCGGTGCACGAAATGGAATTGATGGCAGACTGCAGTGTATCTTCGGTGTTTATGTCAATTTCGGGACGCCACGTAAAATGCCAAAATGAAAGCGGTATGGTGCCGATTAATAATCAGGAAGTGACCCAAGAAGACGTCGACAACGTGGTGCATGCCGCTCGCTCGGTACCTATTGCGGCTGAGCGTCGATTGTTACACGTATTGCCTCAGGAATTTACTATAGACGTACAGGAAGGTATTAAAAATCCAATTGGTATGTCCGGTGTTAGAATGGAAGCGCAAGCACATATTATTACTTGTGCTGATGATATGGCTAAGAATTTAGTCAAATGTGTAGAGCGTTGTGAGCTAACCGCCGACCAGTTAATATTTTCGGCGTTGGCATCTAGCTATGCAGTATTAACTGATGATGAAAAAGAGTTGGGTGTGTGTGTAGTAGATATTGGTGGTGGCACTATCGATATGGTGATTTACACAGATGGCGCGATTCGTCATACCGCGGTTATTCCTGCGGCTGGTAACCAAATTACCAGTGATATTGCCAAAATATTCCGTACTCCCATCAGTCATGCTGAAGAGATAAAAATTAAACATGCATGTGCTTTAAAAGACATGGTTAGCATGGAAGAAAACATTGAAGTACACAGTGTTGGAGGCAGACCTTCAAGAGCTATGTCGAGGCATACACTGGCGGAAGTTATTGAACCTAGGTACCAAGAATTATTTGAACTAGTTCACGATGAAATTCGCGCCAGTGGACTAGAAGAGCAAATCGCTGCGGGCATTGTATTAACTGGCGGCACGGCAAAAATGGAAGGAGCGGTTGAATTTGCAGAAGAAATTTTCCAAATGCCGGTTCGAGTAGGGGAGCCTTTGGGAATGAAAGGTTTGTCTGAATATGTCGAAGATGCAAAATTTGCTACAGCAGTAGGTTTACTGCAATACGGAAAAGAACATGTCATAAGTCAGCTTGTTATGAAAAACAAAGCAAGTGACGGAATGTGGCAACGAATTCAAAGTTGGTTCAAGGGTGAGTTTTAAAAGTTGATCTTTTAACACATAAATTGAGCGATAAAAAATGAGCAGCAGGCAAGGAAGAATTTCTGACTGCTTTTATGTACAAACCGGAGAGTAAAAATGTTTGAGTTAATGGATAGTCATAGCGAAGAAGCAGTAATTAAGGTTATTGGCGTTGGCGGTGGTGGTGGTAACGCTATCGAACACATGGTTGCACAGAATATTGAGGGTGTAGAGTTTATTGCCATCAATACTGATGCTCAGGTGTTACGTAGTTCATCAGCAAACGTGACGTTGCAAATTGGATCAGGGGTAACCAAAGGTCTAGGTGCCGGCGCGAACCCTAATATTGGTCGTCAAGCAGCAGAAGAAGACAGAGAAACTATACGTCAGAGCCTTGAAGGTGCTGATATGGTATTTATCACTGCTGGAATGGGTGGAGGAACAGGTACGGGGGCAGCGCCAGAAGTAGCGAAAGTAGCCAAAGAATTGGGTATTTTGACTGTTGCTGTGGTAACCAAACCTTTCCCATTTGAAGGAAGAAAACGTACCGACTTTGCCGATCAAGGTATTGAAGAGTTATCCAAATATGTTGACTCCTTAATCACTATTCCTAATGAAAAATTATTAAAGGTTATGGGTAAAGGTACTCCTTTATTACAAGCCTTTAGCGCAGCCAACGACATTCTAAGTGGTGCGGTGCAAGGTATTGCTGAGTTGATTACCCGTCCTGGTTTAATCAACGTGGATTTCGCAGATGTAAGAACAGTTATGTCTGAAATGGGTACTGCAATGATGGGCCATGGTAGCGCATCAGGTGAAGATCGTGCAGAAGAAGCTTCAGAAAGTGCTATCGCTTGTCCTCTATTGGAAGATATCGATTTGTCTGGTGCAAGAGGTATTCTCGTTAATATTACTGCTGGGCCAGACTTCTCTATTGATGAGTTTGAAACTGTTGGTAATGCTGTTAAAGCGTTCGCTTCAGAAAACGCAACCGTTGTAGTCGGTACCGTTATCGATATGGAAATGAGTGATGAATTGCGAGTAACAGTTGTGGCTACGGGTATTGGCGCTGAAAAGAAACCTGACATTTCTTTAGTGTCTAATAGAGCAAATAAAGTGGTTGCTGATGCACACGAGTTCAAGCTTCAGGCAAATGGATCAAATGTTATGCCTAGCGCTAACGTTATGCCTGAAACAGCAAAAACAATAGTGAATGAAGAAAAAACTGAGCAAGGCAATGATTTGGAATATCTAGATATTCCCGCATTCTTGCGTAAGCAAGCTGATTAGTACTTAAAATGAATTATTTAGTTAAAACTCGGTCAGACTATTTGGCTAAGACGGCCATTGAGCTAAACATGACAGTATTTTGACAAAAATAAGTATTTTTAGTACTATGCGTGCCGCTTTTTATTCTAATAAGCTATTGAGCTAAAAGGTTATGATCAAACAACGCACTATCAAACAATCTGTGCAAGAGACCGGGATTGGTTTGCATAAAGGTGACAAGGTCACTATGACTCTCCGGCCAGCGCCGGCGAATACGGGAATCGTATTTCGCCGCGTTGATCTTGAGCCTTATGCTGATATTCCCGCTCGCGCAGAATCTGTTGGTGATACTATGTTATGTACATGTATCAGCAATGATGACGGTGCAAAAATTTCTACTGTTGAACATCTAGCATCAGCTTTAGCTGGGCTAGGTATTGATAATATAATTGTAGAAGTAGACAGTGATGAGCTACCTATTATGGATGGTAGCGCTAGTCCATTTATCTTTTTGTTACAATCAGCTGGCATTGAAGAACTTAATGCGCCTAAGCAGTTTATAAAAATCAATAAAACTATCAAAGTAGAAGACGGTGATAAATGGGCGGAATTTCGTCCTTATGACGGTTTTAGGGTAGATTTTAGAATTGATTTTGAACACCCAGTAATTAGTCAGACTCGCCAACATATGGTTTTGGACTTCGACTCGTCATCTTACGTTGACGAAGTCAGTCGAGCGCGTACATTCGGATTTATGAAAGATCTTGAATATATGAATTCACATGATTTGGCCTTAGGAGGCAGCATGGAAAATGCGGTCGCCTTAGATGAATATAGAGTACTTAATCCTGAAGGGTTACGTTACCCTGATGAGTTTTTGAAGCACAAAATACTGGATGCTATTGGTGACTTATATCTTTGTGGGCATAGTATTATTGGTGAGTTAGTGGCTTATAAAACAGGCCATGGATTAAATAACAAGTTACTTAACGCATTATTGCAAAATAAAGAGTGTTGGGAATTTGTTGGTTATAACACACCAGAAGAGATGCCTATCAGCTTTGCTCCGGTATTATTGACTAATTAAGTATCAATTTGTGTAATTTGACTAGTTGACAATAAACTAGCCAAATAACATAGTGATAGAGTTATCAATAATACAAATGCACTATTGTTGATTATTTTCTTGTTGAAGAGATTCTAATTGGAATCCGGTTGGTATAAAAAATCAACAGTATGTCGTAACTGATATAACTTGTTATGCTGTTAGTTTATGGCTTGGTGAATTAAACTCAAAGTATATTGAGTCCATGTTGAAAGGCAGTCAATAGTAATGAAATTAACGTTACTCTTTAAAAGTAATAAAGCACGTTTTGTGCTCAATATAGACAAGCCTAAATTGCTTGTAGCCTTATTGGCGATCTGTGGCTTTTTCTTCGTTTCCGGACGTTCTACTCATTCCCCTGAAGAAAATATTGCAAGGATCCAGTATGCAAAATCTGGCCTCGAGCAACAGGCTAATGAAGTCGATTTACTCAAATCTTCTACCGAACAACGTTTAACGGGCGTAATGCTAAAACTGGCCGACATGCAAAGCCAAATTCAACGCTTAGATGTTTTAGGGTCACGTTTAGTTGAAAGAGCCAACCTGAATCCAGATGAGTTTAGTTTCAATCAAATGCCCAGTATGGGCGGTCCTTTGGATAGCAGCCCTGTAGATATTCAAGTTCAAGATGTGCTTTTGTCACAAATGACTAGCATGTTAGAAACCATCCAAAATAAAACCCAAGAACTCACAGCCCTTGAATCTATCATGCTCAGTCACCATATAGAGCAGGAGAGACGATTAGAGGGTAAACCTATTTCATCTGGTTGGTTGTCATCTTATTACGGCATTCGTAAAGACCCCTTTAGTGGCTTACCCGCTATGCATAAAGGGCTTGATTTTGCCGGTAAAGAAGGTGAGCCCGTTTTAGCTACAGGAGCCGGGATTATTACTTGGTCCGGATCGCGATACGGTTATGGTAATTTGGTTGAAATTGACCATGGTGACGGATTAGTCACGCGTTACGGGCACAATAAAGAACTTAATGTTAAGATTGGCGATGTAGTGACAAAAGGTCAAAGTATCGCCGTCATGGGAAATACGGGGCGTTCTACTGGAGCACACGTGCATTATGAGGTCATACGCAAAGGTAAGCAGCAGGATCCATTGCCTTACGTATATCGCAAAAGCTCCTAACTCATAGTAATGGGGCAATAAATCGTAATTAACAATCGGCCCTCTGGGCCGATTGTTTTATTTTAGTACAGGGTTTGATCATGAGTTGTTGTAGCTTGTGATCAATTAAAATTATTAATCTTTTAGATTGGAAGCTGTAAATAGATGTTTTCTAGTATCTTCACCAAAATATTCGGCAGTCGAAACGACCGGACAATTAAAAAACTAAGTAAGTCTGTTGACCTTATTAATCAACTAGAAACTGAATACGAAGCTTTATCTGATGAGCAGCTTAAAGACAAAACTAGCGAATTTAGACTGCGCTTAGAAAAAGATGAGACCACAGACGATATCATGGTTGAAGCTTTTGCAGTGGTTCGTGAAGCCAGTAAGCGAGTGTTCGGAATGCGTCATTTTGATGTGCAAATGCTCGGTGGTCAGGTACTACATCAAGGTGAAATTGCAGAAATGCGCACTGGTGAAGGTAAAACACTGACGTCTACCTTACCTACCTACCTCAATGCGATATCAGGCAAAGGCGTTCATGTCATTACTGTTAATGATTATCTAGCTAGTCGTGACGCTGACTGGAGTAGACCTTTGTTTGAGTTCTTGGGCTTAACGGTAGGTTGTAATATTCCAGGGTTAAATCCTCAACAAAAACGAGACGCTTACGCCGCCGATATTACTTACGGCACAAACAATGAATTTGGATTCGATTATTTACGAGATAATATGGCATTTAGTCCAAATGATCGCGTTCAAAAGGGCCTACATTTTGCCGTAATTGATGAAGTGGACTCGATTCTAATTGATGAAGCTCGTACACCCCTTATTATTTCTGGCCAAGCCGAAGACAGCTCTGAGTTATATCGAAAAATAAATGTCATTATCCCTGAGTTGACTAAGCAAGAAAAAGAAGATGAAGAAGGTGAAACGGGTGATGGGCACTACACCATTGATGAAAAAGGTAAGCAAATTCATTTGACCGAAAATGGTCAGATATTTGTAGAACAAATTTTACAACGCGAAGGTATCTTGTCACAAGAAGAATCTTTGTTTGCTGCAGCTAATATCTCGTTGCTACACCATGTCAATGCAGCACTGCGAGCACACAAACTGTTTGCCAAAGATGTGGATTATATCGTTAAAGACAATGAGATAGTGATAGTCGACGAACACACTGGGCGGACTATGGAAGGACGTCGTTGGTCTGAAGGTTTGCACCAAGCAGTAGAAGCTAAAGAAGGTGTGCGCATTCAAAATGAAAACCAAACACTAGCTTCTATAACCTTCCAAAATTACTTCCGTTTATACGAAAAACTTTCTGGTATGACAGGTACTGCCGATACTGAAGCCTTCGAATTTCAAAGTATATACGGTCTGGATACAGTTGTTATTCCAACCAATAAACCTATGGTGCGTAAAGACAAAGCAGATTTGATTTTCTTAACTGCGGAAGAAAAATACGAAGCCATAGTTGAAGATATCAAAGACTGCGTCAAACGCGGTCAACCTGCGCTAGTGGGTACTGTCTCAATTGAAAATTCGGAATTGATATCGGGCATTTTGAAAAAAGCAAAAATACCTCACAAAGTACTTAATGCTAAGTTTCATGAACAAGAAGCTGATATTGTTTCTCAAGCAGGTAAACCAGGTGCCATTACCATTGCTACGAATATGGCAGGTAGGGGCACGGATATTGTTTTAGGTGGTAACTGGCAGGCAGAAATTGACAAAATTCACGATCCTAAGCCAAGTAAAGTAGAAAAAATTAAGGAAGAATGGAAAGTCGCTCATGACGCCGTTTTGGCAGCAGGAGGATTGCATATTATAGGTACCGAGCGTCATGAATCACGTCGGATCGATAATCAATTACGTGGCCGCTCGGGTCGCCAAGGGGATGCAGGTTCTTCACGTTTTTACTTGTCACTTGATGATGCTTTGATGCGTATCTTTGCCTCTGAAAAAATGGGCAATATGATGAAGCGTTTGGGCATGGAACGTGGTGAAGCCATTGAACACCCTTGGGTAACCAGAGCTATCGAAAATGCTCAGCGTAAAGTTGAAGGCCGTAACTTCGATATGCGTAAACAATTGCTTGAATATGATGATGTTGCTAATGATCAACGAAAAGTTATTTACGAGCAGCGTAATGAGTTATTAGAGGAAGGCGAAATCAGTGAAACCATCGAAGTGATCCGCGAAGACGTGGTCAATGGTATTCTAGACCAATATATTCCTCCTCAGTCTTTAGAGGAAATGTGGGATGTAGCCGGCTTAGAAGAGCGTTTCAAAGCAGAATTTTTAACTGAAATGCCAGTACAAAAATGGTTAGATGAAGACGACAAACTCTATGAAGAAAAGCTTCGTGAACGAGTTCTAGCTGAAGTGAATGCTGCTTATAAAGCTAAAGAAGAGATTGTTGGCCCTGAAGTGATCAGGCAGTTTGAAAAAGCGGTGATGCTTCAAAACTTAGATAGTCACTGGAAAGAACATTTGGCCGCTATGGATCACTTGCGACAAGGTATTCACCTTCGCGGTTATGCGCAGAAAAATCCTAAACAGGAATATAAGCGTGAATCCTTTGAGCTATTTTCTGAGATGTTAGAAGCCCTTAAGGTCGAAGTGGTCACTATTTTAAGTAAGGTACAAGTTAAGGCTCAAGAAGATGTTGAGGCGGTAGAAGAGCAAAGACGTCAGGCCGATGAAACGCCAAAGAAATTTGAACATGAATCAGCAAGTAAACCAGAGCCCACTAAAACGGGAATACGTCAGGGACCTAAAGTTGGTCGAAATGATCCTTGCCCTTGTGGTTCAGGTAAAAAGTATAAGCAGTGTCATGGTAAGTTGAGTTAATTTAAATTCTATAAAAGCCATCAAACAAAAAAAGTCGGACATCAGTTCGGCTTTTTTGTTTGTCGTTATGAGTTGATTGATAAATGGGAAGCGCATGAAAATAGTAGAAGTAGCCGTAGGTGTCATAAAGCAAGGTAACGAGATCTATATTAGCAAGCGAGCAGAGAAGTTACATCAAGGCGGAAAGTGGGAATTTCCTGGTGGTAAACGTGAAGAACATGAAACTATAGAACAAACCCTTAGCAGAGAATTGGCAGAAGAAATTGGTATTCAAGTGACCAAACAAAGCGAACTGATGTTGATTGAACACGATTACGGCGATAAAAAGGTACGATTAGATGTACGCTTGGTTGAGAGTTTTAATGGACAAGCCAGTCATCAAGAAGGTCAACAGAGTCAGTGGGTGGCTATTAGTGATTTAAGTCAATATAACTTTCCCGAAGCCAACAAAGTCATTATCGATAGGTTGGTTAGTTTATATGTTCAAAATAGTGAGAAAAAATAATAAAGCGGTTCCAGTATTTTTAGTCTGGTATTCTGATAATTCGACCTTCATAAATTGCAAATGATGCTCACTCTTTAAACCATTTTGTTAGGCTGACAAAATCGGATTAATTGAACTGATTCGCATAATATTGCAGTATGTTAATAACACAAGATTTCACCCCTCAGTAGAAAAAGCGACTATGGCAAAAGTAAAACTAGTAGACGTTGCGCAGCTTGCATCAGTATCTAAAAGCACCGCATCGCAATTCATTAATGGTCGTTATGATTACATGTCGAAAGACACACAAGAGCGCATTAGAGCAGCGATTAAGGAGTTAGATTATGTTCCCAACCCTATCGCCAGAAACTTAAAAGCAGATAGGACCAAAACTATAGGTGTCATTGTAAGAGACATTACCGGATTTGATACTAGTCACACTATTCGTGGAGTAGATGACTTCTGTAAAACTTGTGGTTATAACGCACTAATATACAACACTGATTTTGACCCTGACGTCGAAGCTAAATCCCTTGAGGCGCTTTATCAATTAAGGGTTGATGGCATTATTATTGCCTCGTCAGGAGGAAACAATAAACTGATCTCTGACTATATAAACAAAGGTATGCCTATTGTTCACTTTCAGTTGGAACATGATGGTAATGAAAAAAATCTCATTTTGTCTGACTACCGCCAAGCCGCGTTCGACGCAACCGAGTATTTGATTCGCTTAGGACATAAGAAAATATGTTTTGTCACCCAAGATTTCAAAAATGTAAAATCAAGAAATGACCGTTACCTTGGCTATGTATCCGCACTTGAACAACACAATATTGCATTGGATAAAAATCTAATTCAGTATTGGCATCGCGAAACTGGATTCGAACATTCACCAATAAGCATCTTACAATCGAAAGCCGCGCCTAGCGCTTTTTTTACTCAGCATTTAGCCATTACTACTGATCTTTTAAGTCAATTAAACCAAACAAAAATATCAATTCCCGAAGATGTGTCACTCATTGGTTTCGACGATATCCCTATGGCAGAATTTTTCAAAGTCCCAATTACTGTGGTCAAACAAGAGCCATATATTATCGGTAAAGAGGCAACTAAGTTACTGCTCGAGAATATAAATGACAAAGCTAAAGGTTCCCAAAAACTGATGATTGCGTGTTCTGTCACAGAACGACAATCCTGCAAAAAAATACTTTAAATAACAAACTCTTGCTTACTGCCAATGGTTGGTCGGAGCTCTCGTGGCTGAGCTCCCAAATGATTGACAGCTCTCGATGACAACGGTTACTATAAGTATTAACTAAATCGGTTTAGTTGTTTGATTACTTTTATTTTTCGAATTTACACGGTAATCGTGCACTTCCTAACTTCCGGTAATTTTTACAATGCATAACATCAAAACATTTTTAAAATCTCTACTGCCGGGAATATTCTTATTTGGATTTACGGTGGGCACAGGTAGTGTGACCGCCATGGCAAAAGCTGGAGCCGATTATGGTATGTCTTTGTTATGGACCATATTTATCTCCTGCGCCATTACCTATTTTTTGATCCAACTGTTTGGTAAATTCACCTTAGTAACAGGTCAGACGGCGCTGCAATCATTTAAGAATAATATTCATCCGCTTGTTGGCGGCTTTTTTATAGTGGCACTCACGACTCAAATATGCGGAAGTGTCATCGGTGTGATGGGGATTTTAGCTGACGTTTGTTTTGAGTGGTCGAAGAATTTTATAGAGGGTGGTATCGCTCCACTATATTTCGCAGCGTTTTTTATCGCCTTTGTTTATATTATTTTTCTAATTGGTAAGACCCAAGTATTTGAAAAAGTATTAGCGTTTTTTGTTGCCATTATGGCTTTGTGTTTTCTAATCAATTTTTTCATTTTGATGCCGCCGGCTTTAGAAATTTTAAACGGAATGATACCTAATGTGCCTGACACTGGGCCTGATAAAAACGCGTTTCTAGTCATTGCTTCTATGGTAGGAACGACAGTTTTTTCTGGATTGTTTATCTTGCGAACCATACTAGTCAAAGAAGCCGGTTGGACTTTAGCTGATCTAAAAACTCAAAATAGAGATGCGCTGTTTTCTGCATTTTTGATGTTTATTGTGAGCACTTCAATAATGGCAGCGGCGGCAGGAGCGTTGTTTGTTCAGGGAATCAGCTTAGTCAATGTAACCCAGATGATTTATTTGTTAGAACCTTTAGCTGGATCTGCAGCAGTGGCCATATTTACAATCGGCTTAATTGCAGCTGGTGTGTCTTCGCAGTTTCCTAATGTGGCGTTGTTACCCTGGTTGTTGGACGATTTTTATGAACGCAAACCTAACCTAAAAAGGCCTAGTTACCGAGTTATGGCGTTAGTTATTTCCTTACTCGGTTTAATCGTGCCCATTTTTAACGCTAAGCCTATTGCGGTAATGGTAGGTTCTCAAGCCTTTGGTGCCTTAGTTTTGCCTGCTACAGTTCTTTGTATTGCTTATTTAGGAAATAAAAAAGGACTAATGGGAGAGCATAAGTTTTCAAAAATGATCAATTTGATATTGTTGCTAATTTTCGTTTTTGCCTTAGTTATGAGTTATATGAGTTTTAACGGTATTTACGCTACATTGACAGCACTATAAATTAACACAGTGAGCTTTAAAGAGCAGTTGACTGCCTTAAGAGTGATTACAGCTAGAAGCAATGGAAAAAACAATGAATCAAATAATGAAGTTCGATTCCAATCGAGTTTGGCGAACCTATCAAGGTGGCAAATTGCTAGATACTATTGAAGGCAAAGTTGCACCCCAAGATTCAAGTTTTCCTGAGGACTGGATTGGTTCCACAGTAGAGGCTCGCAATGTCGGTCGTGAGCATGTGTCAGAAGGGTTGGCTATGGTACAAGATGAAGCGGGTCAGTCAGTCCCATTTAGAGACCTATTGCAAAAAAAACAAGAATACTTTTTAGGCAAGGCTGATGACACTATCCGTTCGATGGACGATATTCCTCTAGTTAAATATTTAGATAGTGCAACACGTTTGCATTTTCAAGCGCATCCTACTCGTGAATTCGCACAAAAGCGCTTGGGTATGCCTCGTGGAAAGACTGAAGCTTACGTTATTCTTGAAACCCGAGAGGATGTAAGCGAACCCTATATTTACGCCGGTTTTCAACGTTCACCTAGTCGAGAACAGTTAAAGCATTGGATTGAAACACAAGATATACAGTCCATAGAGAATTGTTTCGATCGTATTCCAGTTAAGCCAGGAGATGTGTTTCTGCTACCTGGTGGTCGCCCTCATGCGTTAGGGGCAGGCATACTCATGTTGGAAATTATGGAACCATCGGACCTGGCTGTCAGGTTTGAGTTTGAGCGCGGCGGTTTTGTCATTCCCGAGCAAGCAAGGTTTATGGGCAGAGATATTGAAACAGCATTAGACGTATTTAATTATGACCCTATTCTCCCTGAAGATATTGACGCAGAATTTCGTTGTTTGCCTAAAACCCTTGCTACAGATAACGAGGGGAATTGCCTTGAAGAGTTAATCGGTGCCGACAAAACGTCTTGCTTCACAGTAAAAAGAGCCTCTGTTACAGGTTGTTTTAAGCGCCAAGAGCAGGCTTTTTTCTTTGGTATTGTGACTCAAGGAGAGGGAACAATTTGTATTGATGGTGAAGTGACTCAACTAAAGCGTTGGGAGCGCTTTTTCCGCCCGGCTGGTGTGAACAGCTTTGAATATCAATCACATACAGGTATGTCGATTTTGGAGTGTTACCCAGGAAACAGTTAACAGCCTGACTAACCACATAGAATTGCTTCAGCGTGGGGCAGGGTAGTCCCATTTAATTTCGGTATAGGCTATATTGAAGGGCTCAGACCTAGTATTTGAGTCATGACTATAGGCCCATTCTACTTTTTCATAGCCCAAGGTTACTTTCTCTGCAGGCAAAGGATCTGAAGTCGTTTTAGTCTTCGCAATATTAGCCCCAGCGAATGACAACAAACACCATTGCTGTTGGTGGATCTTACTCGCCTTACCTATGACTCTAAGACCTATTAGTCTAGCGCCAGTTGTCGCAATAGTGCGAAATATTGAGGTCTCTGAATTGACCGGCCTAAGCAATGTGAGTGTACCCTTTCCCCCAATTCCAAACTTTGTTGTCTCAATTTTAGATACGCCTGCGCCGGCGATACTATAGCTCGAGACATATACATTATGTAACTTATGATTGTAGTGGTAAGGGCCCTTATCTATAGTCTTAAATTTATAAAGTTGATTCATAATTTCTTTTCAATCGGTCAAGTAAGATTAGTGCTTCAAGAATAGGTTTATATAACGGAATGGCCTTGAGTATTCACACCTAATTTTGAGTGTATAACTACTCAAATTTGGCTTATTTGTTGTCTCGAGATAGGGGATAGGATGTAGAAGATAGGAGATAGATACAAATTGCTGGTTGGCGATTATCCTATTTTCGTAGAGCGGTGTCACAGGCATAGAATGCAAAAAAGAAAAGGCTCTATGTATGTAGAGCCCTTGCTTGGATAAATTAGTGAGGTGAGGAGCGGGTCCTCTTTTCATTATTATTTGAAGTGATAAGGCCCGGTCCAATTGAAAGTTTTGCCAGCAATTTTAACTTTGTGTTGTTTGCTAGCCGCGGCATTTTTATTGGCCAAGATAAACATACTGCTATTACCTTTTACATCTTCGATTGAAACGGCGGTGTAGTTTAGGTCGTCGTATACCACCTTCAATTCAGCAATGTTACTGTTTGAATTGACTGACAATTCTGAAACAGGACTATAGCTGCCATGTGGTTCAATAACTGTGGCAAAAGTTGTGTTGTCGTTATTCTTTCTGCGGATCATCAGCGCGGCTTCTCTGCGCAAATTAAAGTCCGGATCATTTGCCCCTAACCGAGTCAGTAATAATTCATCAGATTGATTCGTGGCCGAAGTTAAGGTGTAATATTTCCCCTGACCTAACCATGAAAATTGAGTGGTGCTGCCAGTAGGCTGCCCTTTGCCTTCCAAATATAAATGTTGATAACCGTTGTTTTTACCTAACGGAGACAAGGTTGTAGGAGACTCATAGGCAAAGTTTTGGCTCAATACTTGACCCATAAAATAGAAAGGTAAGTCATATTGATTCTGTTTCTCAGACTCTACTTTCATAATATCCAATAAATAGGGCTTCTTGAATCCTTCACTCTTAATCACAGCCATAGTGCGGTGTAATTGTGTGCCAGGATAAGCGTTGCTTTCTGTTGCACTGACAACTTGAATGTCTTTATTAGAATCATCATAAAAATACAATTCAGAGTGATGTTTACTGGCCGTTTCGTATTTGCCGCCAAAATGCATCATTTCATTTTGTGAAATAGTATTATGTGCAATGGTGGTTTTGGCCCATGTCTTGTTTTCTTTTAGGTAGTTACCCCCACCTTTTTGTCCAATATTTACAAAACGGGCCAGTCCATAATCTTGAAGTACTTCATCACCTTTTTCATATAAAGAAAAAGATAACTTATCGTAGTGGCCATGGCTTAAACCTTGTGCCGCATATTTGAACACTAGCGTGAGGTCTTCATTACCGTAACGAAGTACAGCAACGCCGCCCTGTTTGCCATCGGGGCCATCGGATAAATTAATCGAATTTTTTACGAAAGGCTGGGATTTACCATCGCGGATCCCTATCGCCACGGTAAGGCCCGATTGGTCCAATAATACTTCATTTTGTTTTTCAGCAACGCTTAATAATTGAGGATTTTGATTGCCATATTGATAGGCGATATCAACAGCTGTGACCAAAGAGGCGGTATAATAAGACATGCCTTTTTGGCCATCATTCAAAGGAAAAAATTCACCATCGGCATCTGACAAATTGAGAAGGGCATTCACCCCTTTAAGTAGTACATTATTTTTGTGCTCAAAAACCTGCATCTCAGGTTTAGCATTGTGCATCGCCAAACCAAAAATCAAAAAAGGGTACATGGCGTAACGTTGGTAATATGGGCCTTCTGTGTAATAACCATCAGGGGAAAATGGGTCTTCTAGGTTGGCTAAAAAACCTGCCTTTTGGCCTGCTACTTTAATAAAACCGCCGTCATTATCTTTGCCACCAATTTCAAGGCCATCGTCTTCAATACCATATAATGCACGTTGTAATAACTCTTCGTCATCCATTACTAAGGCAATCATACCAACGGCTGCGTTACCCCAAGTACTATGGTTGTGAACTCGATTATAAAACTGCGGATTGCCAATTGAGATAAAGTCAGCAAAAGGTCTAAAAAGGTTATTTTCTAATGTGTCACGCTCTTTTTTGCTAAGAGTATCGTAAATAGCGTCGTAGGCTTGGCTCATATAAACCAGCCAGTTACTGTCATTTAGGCATTGCCAAAATAGCTTGCCGCGAGCATAAGAGCGCTCTTGTGGATGCACAGGTAAATCCTTATACATAGCTTCATACTGAAACAGCATATCCCTAATGTATTTTGCATATTTATCATCCTGTAATATTTGATAAAGCGCCCCTGCTTTTTGCGCCGTCAGGAAATTTATCTTGTGTCTTTGGTGGGTGTAACCGCCAGAAAAATCCTTGGGAATAGGAGTATCAATTCCAAATGCAATTTCTGCATCAACTTGTTGTTTTACTTTTTGAACAGTGGCATCAAATAAAGGCACTTTGCCTAAGTTATTCCTAACTTTTTGCACCCCTTCTTTGGTTAATATTAAGTTTGGGTGTGGCTGTGCTTGTGATAATCGCGGTGACGTCATGGCGACTACAATCAATAATAGTGCTGTGAATTTTCTTAAGTGCATTTTAGGTGTCCTTTTTCTAACAATGAAATAGTTTGTTAGTTTTGAAAATGTGTTTTATCGGAGGATTTGCTCACCGTCACAAATTCGGTATTTGCGATTAAATGATTATCTGCAGGGGGCAGCCAAAACATATGGTTGCGTACTCAAACTTTTGGTTAAGGCCAATTGGGTGTTTGAGTACACAATCATTCGTCACCGTTATTCAGGGGCTGATAAACCTTCCACGAAGTCTTCTCGGGCTGGACTAAAGGTATCGATGAGAATACCGCCGGTTGGGCAAGTCGCACCATGATCTGCAAATGGTGGAATCAAGCAGCTATCCCCTGCTTTTAAAATCTGGGTGACCCCATCAATGTTAAAATGGAATTCGCCTTCGACTACGTAAGTCACTTGTGAATGTCGATGTGCATGATTGTAGCCAATCGCACCTTTTTCGAACCAAATTTTCACCGCCATTAATTCGTGGTTATAACCCAACATTTGACGTTTTAGACCGCCGCCAATATCTTCAATTTCTGTCTTATCAGCAAATAAAAAGTGTTCACTTTGGCTCATATTTAACTCCTATTTCGCCTGTTAGCGGAAAGTTTATGTTTAAAAAGCTATCCGGAATGTCATCAGAACTAAAAAGCCTCTGAGTTAAGAGGCTTAATAATCAAACACAATTCTTACAGATCATGTTTTTCTGGTCGCTCTTCAATTATTTCTATAATTTAAGAAAATAATCGTAAATTTCTGGAACGTTGCCATTTCCCATACCTGCATCGACTGCAGCTTGAAGGTGAGCTGAGGTGCCCTCAGCTATCTTAGCTGTGGTACCTAAATCATTTACCATTTCAAGGAAATAACCTAAATCTTTGTTAGCATTATTGATGGAGAAACCTAAATCGCTGACTCCGTCAACCGCATAGTTCTTACAAAAATGCATAAATGGTGAGTTAGATGGGCCTGTAGACATGATATCGAAAAGTTGTTGGCGGTCTACACCAGCACGTTCAGCAACAGCAAAGGCCTGCGACATAGCAGTAACAGTTGTCATGCCGATGAAATTGTTGATTAATTTTGTTGTATGGCCTGCACCTAGTGCTCCAAGATAGAATACATTCTCACCTTGCATTTCAAGAATTGCTTTTACACTATCAAAGGTCGCTTGATCTCCAGAAGCCATGATGTTTAAAAGCCCGTCCTTAGCATGTGCAGGTGTGCGTCCCAGTGCTGCATCAACCATGCCCGCACCTTTTTTAGCAAGGTCGGCACCGATTTTGCGAGTCGAGGCTGGAATAGAGGTACCAAAATCTATTAAGACAGCGTCTTTTTTGATTCCCGCTAATATTCCGTCTTCTGCATAGACTAACTTTTCAACTACATTAGAAGTCGTTAGGCATAGCATAACGATATCACAAGCAGCAGCTAGTTCAGCGGGAGAGGCTGCTTCAGTGGCTCCGCGAGCAACCACGGCGGCAACTGCGTCCTTATTTAGGTCCATTACAATTGGTTCAAAACCCTTTTTTTGAAGGTTTTCAACCATGTTACTGCCCATAAGGCCAAGGCCAATAAAGCCAATGGTAGGTTTTGTCATAAATAATTCCTATTCATAGTGATTTTAGTTTGCTGTTTGCTGTTTGCTATGCGCTTTGGGTTTATCACATGCTCAACGGGTTAATTTGTATTCGCTGTTAGACTAATACTTTTCATCCGTCTAATTTACACTATTGGTCACTCAATTGGTAATAATATTTGATAATATTGGTAATGTGGCTGGTAATAATTTGATGCTGCGTAACTTCCACAAATTACTGTGATTTTATTTACATTACGAATCTTATTTTAACTACTTTAAACCTAGCGTCACAGAAGTTATTTGCTACCCCCAGTTTCATACTGGAGGTAGCGAAGCGCCAAGAAAAGCGCTTTAGTGGTCCCTTACTATCGAATTCTAGACTTTAGAAACGGTAGCTAGCGCCAAAGGTTATGCGACGGTCAGCCAATCCTTGGAAACACAGCATCGCATCTTCATTTACACAAGATTGTGTAATATCAGACTCAGTTAAGTTAACCGCTTCGACGCCTATGTTTAGTTGTTCGTTAACATCATAGCTAACACTTGCATTAAGTTGTCCGCGGTCGTGAGTATAAACTGGGAAACCTAAAGTTGAGTTACGTGATGCACCACCTGCAGTATCATCGGTACGGAAAGCTTCGCGCCATGTGTAACGAAGTCGTGCAGATAAACCAAACTTCTCATAATAAGCTGTCACGTTATATGCATTTTCAGAGAAATCTAAAAGACCTTGAACGGCATTAACTGTTACAAAATCAGCATCATCATAAATGCCGTTAATGGCGTTAAAGATATCAGTACCACGACCTGCGGAAGCATTAACCGTTGAACCACCTTTGTATTCTTGGATGGTATAGTTAGCCATAAAACCAAAGCCAGACGCCCATCCTAAATCATCTTCAAAACTAGACAGATCATATTGAACCGCCATTTCGATACCTGTTTGTGTGGTTTTAGCCGGGTCGTTTACTTGAGTATTTTTATCTACACAAGCACCAGTTACACCTAAAGGAGCAAGGAAATCATCGCCTTGTGCTGCAGGGTTATAGATACCACCGCCAGAACACGAAGGATCGGTAGAAAAGAAACCGTTAGCATCTGTTGGTGAAGAATCCAAAGTAGAAACGAACAGGTTACTGATTTCTTTATCGAAATAACCGATGCTCACTACAGCCGCTTCAGTAAAATACCACTCGGCAGATAAATCTAAAGTGGTGATCTCTTGTGGCTCTAAACCAGGATTACCGATTGAAACCGACTGGTTAATGTTAGAAGGGAAAGACACAGAGGTATTCAAATCAGAAAAATCTGGACGACGAATATCTTGACCCCAACCTAATCGCAACACTACTTCATCATGTGGCGTAAACACAATATTCACTTTGGGTAAGGTATAGCTGTAATCACCAGAAATAGTCGTTAATTCTGAGCCACTGTCAGTAATAGTATTACCTGTGGAATCAACAGTTGTTTTCAGGTGTCTTACACCTATGTTACCAACAACGTTTTCGAACTCGAAGTTTGCTTGTGCATATATAGCTTGAGTCTCTTCAGAAATACTAAAAAATGCTGAAGATGACGGAGATAACGATGACAAGTCAGGTGAAGAGTCATGAGCAATTAGCGCAGATTCTAAGGTGTCTAAAACAAAATCAGGATTGTTAAAGGCTAAATCTGGATCGATGATAATGAAGTTTCGCATTGCCAATTCACGACCATCAGCGTCGCCAAAGTTACTAGGTCCAGCGACTAAAATATCCGAGAACAGTGAACCACTTGGGCTATCTACCATCTTACTGAAGCCACCAATTCTATCAGTTATTTGATTGTAGGTACTTTCGCGTTTGCTGACACGTAAACCAAAATCGATAGAAGTAACAGGAGAGTCTTCTAAATAATAACTGAAATCTGCACGAGCGGCGTCTAATGAGTTGTTTGTTTCATTACGGCCCACATCAACCTGATCTAATACAACGTTGGCAGGATCCAATAATTCTGCAACAGTTGGCGCAAATGGTGAATCAAAGTTGATACCAAAGGTTAAGGCTCCACCTGTTAAATCATAGATAAATGGCACAGCGTTATCATTACTTGTGTTTGAAGTAATGTTGCCGTCTTCATCAAGACCGTCTAATGGAGCGTGCGGGTTAATGAAGTTTAAAGTGGTGCTTAAATTTGGATTTGTGGTATCAGAACTAGCTGAAGATATTTCAAAACTAGCGAATAAATTGTCACCCTGCCACTCTCCACCGAAGCGGAATAGGCTGGTATCTGTCAAACGTGCACCAGTGTCACTACTAAAACGTAAATTAGGATCATCGTCATCCTTAGCTAAATCGGGCTCGACAACACCACGCACTGCCGCTTGGATACTGCCAAGTTCCACACCATCTAAAGAGCCAAAGTTAATTGTTTCAAATTCAGTCGGTAAGTTTTGGTTAAGTACTGAACTTACACCCGAACCCTGAACTCGGGTACTATCCTGACGACGCTCTTGATCAGTTAATACAACATCTAAGAAAAATTTAGTGTTATCGTTTGGAGCGAATTCGAAGGTTGATGAAATGTTAGTGGTTTCGTACTCATAGTTTTCGTATTCTTGATTTAAGAACTGAATTCCAAGGAAATCGAAATCTTGACAAACGGGGCGGTCAGCAACGTCTTCAACGCTTCCGCTACGAACAACAACTGCATCACAGTTTTCGACTAAACTACCATCACGGTCAACACGAGGACGGAAAGATGAAGATTCTTGACGTGTTACACTGCCACTCATAACAAAACCAAACTTACCGCTATCAGTGTCCCAGTTATCACCATATACTGCTGAAAAGCGTGGTTGGATGCCGTCAGTTGTTAAGCTACTGTCTTCGCCTTGAATACGAACATTAATTAATTGCTCGCTGAGTTCTAACGGACGAATAGTTCTTAAGTTAACTGTACCGCCTACAGAGCCTTCAATTGTTTTGGCCTCAGAAGCTTTTGTCACCTCGACACCAGCGATGATTGACGCTGAAACGTCTTCAAAACTTATACCGCCACGTCCTGTTCCTGCGCCTACTGTTTGCACGCCGTTTATTAGAACATTGTTCGAATTTGAACCACGAATCTGAACACCAGTACCCACACCAGCTGTTCTTGTAATTTGAATTCCTGTTACGTTTTCTAATACTTCCGCCAAGTTTTGGTCGGGTAATTTGCCGATATCTTCTGCTTCAATTATTTCAATTAGGTTGGTTGATTCACGTTTTTCAAGCAATGCGCTCGTAAGTGAGCTACGAATTCCTGAAACCTCGATGACTTCAACAGCTTGTTCGGGAGCCGCTTCTTGTGCTGAAACTGTGGGAGCTGCCAAAATTGCGACTACAGCTGCGCTGTAGATCGCTGAATGTGCGCTGGTACTCTTAAGTACGGAGCTGATTTTATTTAGTTTAGTTTTCATGCGTTCTCCATTCACTGTGCAATAAGTGTTATTCGTTATGTGAGATTTTACTTGTTTACATTTTGTTTGAGTTGTAAACAATATGTTTCAAGCTTGTGCTATAAACTAACCAATTAATGCATGTCATGTCAATATTTTGTTATTCCAATATTTAAAGATTGGTATTATTTTGGTAATACCAATACGGAGAGTTTGTTAAGTATTGGTAATATCTTTAAGCGAGAGTTGTTTCTGCTGCTAAATGAAAAATAATCTGAAAGCCTTTGTATTAAGGGCTTAAGCGCCTTGTTGAGTGTGTTTTTTATTTGGTTAAGGCAAACCGTTGGATAGGTAGGATTGGAATAATATAGATAAAAACACTTTACGTTTTGAAGAGAAATTTTTTGAAGATATTTAAGAAAAAGTCGCTGATTTTTGTGTAGGGTCACACAGTTTCTATCAAAAAGCGCACAAACACCTCCAGATTTTGGAGGTGTTTGTTTAATAAATATACATGAAGGTTATATAAATTGGTTTTACAATTTAACTATTAGTTTACCTTTGTTGGCACCTGTTAATAACATGTTTAAACCATCCACTGCCGACTCTAAGCCATTCAATACATGTGCACGGTGTTTTATTTTACCTTGCATCACATAGGGAGTGAGTTTAGCAACTAATTCTGGCAGCTGTGCAAAATGGTCAGGCATAGCGTAGCCCTGAATAGTGATACGTTTTTTGATT
Source organism: Paraglaciecola arctica (assembly GCF_018861065.1). Taxonomy (GTDB): domain Bacteria; phylum Pseudomonadota; class Gammaproteobacteria; order Enterobacterales; family Alteromonadaceae; genus Paraglaciecola; species Paraglaciecola arctica_B. Next base: position 115,571 of record NZ_JAHKQO010000036.1, on the reverse strand, counting down.
ATTGGTATCCAGTTAGGACCGGCACTCGGTGTTTCGGCTGTGTAATCTGAAATCATGCCACACACTACTGCTCGGCCGTGAGCATTCATATGTTCGATTACATGATGCTGGATAGGGCCACCAGTATTTTCAAAGTAAATGTCTACTCCTTTGGGCGCTAACTCTGATAACTTTGCATCAATATCGTCTGTTTTGTAGTTGATCGCGCCATCAAAACCTAACTCGTTGGCAATCCAATCACACTTTTCGTCAGAGCCTGCTACCCCAATAACATTGAGGCCTTCCGCTTTAGCCAATTGACCCACTATTGAACCCACTGAACCCGCAGCGCCACTAACAACTATTGTTTCGCCAGCCTTGGGATTGCCAAAACCGAAAAGACCTTGGGTTGCAGTTAAACCAGGAAGTGCAAAAACAGATAGCACCATTTCCGGATCTAATCCCGGTTGTACTTTTCTGAGGCCTTCGCCTGTGCTTAGGACATATTCAGTCCATCCTGTCATACCCATTACACGGTCTCCAACACTAAAGTCGGGGTGGTTACTTTCGATTACCTCAGCAATTCCTGAAGAGCGCATAACGTCTCCAAGTGCTACGGGTGGGATATAACTTTCTGGATCGGGATTCATCCATCCAACCATCGCGGGATCTAGCGACATATGGGTTTGTTTAATTAATATTTGTCCAGGACCAGCGCTTGGAATGGGCTTTTGTACTATTTCAAAAAGTTCTGAACCAATAGGGCCAGGGGCAGGGCGGGCAACTAGATTAATCGCAGTGTATGTACTCATGTATCGCATTCTCCATTGTGTGGTTGCGTGAATTGAATTGTGCCATGACCTTTAGTATTGCCAATTAAAATTGCAAGATATATAGCTGAAAAAGGCTATCTTTATTGTTATAAAGACAATAATTAGAATTTGGGATTGAGATTGAAGGAATCTAATGGATCAAATCCGAGCGTTACGCTATTTCAGTAAAGTTGCAGAAATGGGCAGTTTTACCAAAGCTGCAAGATTATTCGGTGTGCCACCTTCCTCATTGTCAAGAAGGGTTGCAGATTTGGAAAGTAGCTTAGGCGCGACGCTGTTAAAGCGTTCTACACGTGACGTTAAACTCACTGAGGTTGGGCAGCGTTATTATAAGCAAGTGGCCGATATCCTGCAGCAACTGGAACAAAGTAATGAAGCGGTGCGTAGTTATCAGGCTAAACCAATGGGACACTTGCACATCAGCTCCATGGTTGGATTTGGAGAGCGTATCTTACTGCCTCTACTAGAAGAGTTCAGCCAACTTTACCCTGAAATAGTACTCGATGTGAGTCTAAGTGATGAGTTGTCTACATTAGGCAGAGACGACGTGGATATTGCAATTAGAGGCGGTTATGCACCAAACGAAAGAGTGTTAGCTATCAAACTAATGGGGAATCAGTTTGTACCTGTTGCCTCTCCGCAATATCTGTTAAACATGGGAACCCCAAAAGATGCGCTTGAATTGAAAAAACACAAAGGTCTATATTTTCGTACACCTAATGGTCCTACACCTTGGTTGGCTTACCTCAATAATCAATGGCATGACGTTTCTGCTCCTCAAGTCGCAATATCAAATAATGGAAAATGGTTAGGTGAACTCGCAGCTAAAGGCAAAGGCATATTGATGGCCCCAAGGTGGTCAGCGGCACAGTATTTAACAAGTGGTGAGCTGTTGGAGTTAAAGGTAGAGCCGACCGTGCAAATTAGTCAAAACAACGATATGGCAGTGTATCTGTTGTATCAGAAACAAAGATACTTAGTACCTAAAGTGAAAGCTGCAGTGGATTTTTTGGTAGCGCGAGTGAAACAATAGCATCCCTCAGGTATTCATTTTAAACGTTTTTGGCCATTATTTTTTCGCAAACTCTTCAAGACGTTTAATGACAGATTCGGGATATACCGGTTGATAGAGTCGCCGCATGGTGCCGTCGAGATAGCTCTGCTCTAATGCATTTTGCCAGTTATTGATACGTTTAGAATCAACATCTAGTGAAAACGCGAGATAACGTTGGCGCTTGGCTAAAAAGGCTACAGGTATCAATTTGTCACCCATTTGTGTCGCTTTGGATACAAAGTTATCTAATCCTAAGTCGCTAACAGGAGTTACATCTGCGCGTCCTAGCAATACCATTTTTTGGCAGTCTCCTATTTTACTGGTTAGGATCAAATTTCTATCGATATGAAAACCTAAATTTTCTATTTCAGTAATAATTGCAGAATTGCGATAGGTGCACGCAATATATTTTTGGGGAGCCGTTTTTATATCGGGTTTATGTATAATTCGCTGTTTTAGGCCATACAGTGAAACAGTATAGCTTTGCAGTGGCCCCACCCATTTAAACCAACCTTCTCGCTCTGCAGTTCGCGCTGTTTCAAACAATGCGAGCCCTGTTTCTTGCCGAGCTATTTTCATGGCTCTGCCCCAAGGTAGTATGTTTATCTCGCCTGGTTCATCAAGGCGCTGTTGCAATATGCGGATCAATTCTACGGTGACACCCGTTACGACCCCTTCTTCATTTATATATTCACCTGGCGGGCTATGTTCAGTTAAGAATCTCAGAGGAGGTGAAGGTAGCGCAGATAAACGAGTGGAAAATAAAATAATGAGGAGATTCAATAACCATAACACGCTAAATGGGTTCTTCATGCCATACCTAATTGTAAAACCGCGAAGTAAGGAAAGTGAAAATTAAATATCAAAAAACAAGCTTGATACATATTTTTCCCGAAGTTTAACAAACCTGTGGCAATAAAAAACTGTCAATTGAATTAAAATTGGGGTGAGCAGGCGGTTATCGGAATTTACAATTAAGTTTGACATTTATTGGATGAACGAAGATTGTATCGTTTAATGATTCTTAACCACTAGATTACTAATTATGCCTTCTAAAAAAGCTACTTATAAAGTTGTCGCCATTATAGTCATACTTGCAGTTATTGCTTTTTTTGTGTTTTTTCCCGCGCAATTAGATAGACAAACCAACCGCTTGCATGATTCAAATTTGCCAGTGATATCCGAGCAAGCCCGGGCTTTACATGGCAAGCTGTTTATCGGTGATTGGCACAGTGATTCTTTAATGTGGAAAAGAGATTTAATAGATAAACATGATTACGGACATGTTGATATTCCTCGTTTGCAACAAGGTAATGTTGCATTACAAATGTTTACCACTGTGACTAAATCGCCTGACGGCATCAACTATGAAGAAAATAGCACTGATGCCAGCGACAATATAACAAAACTTGCATTAGTTAACCTATGGCCTATCAGTACTTGGGATAGTTTAGCTGAGCGAGCTTTGTTTCAGGCGAGTAAAGCATTAGCGCTAGCTGAGCGGTTTCCGGAGCAAGTGTCGCTAATTACTTCGAAATCGGATTTATCACAATTTCTTGAGAAGCGTAAAGTTAACCCTAAATTATTGGGTATGTTGTTAGGCACAGAAGGCTCACATGCACTTGATGGAGACTTAAGCAACATCCAACGTTTATTTGATAGTGGCTTTCGAATGATGAGTTTGCAGCACTTTTTTGATAACAAGTTAGGTGGCTCATTACATGGCGTAAGTGGTGAGGGGTTAACTGAATTTGGAAAAAACGCCATACAAACAATGCGCTCTATAGGGGTTATGTTGGATGTGTCTCATTCATCTGAGCAAGTAGTCAAAGATATTTTGGCGATGAGTAATCAGCCTTTACTCATAAGCCATACTGGATTTTACGGACATTGCCCCTCAGCAAGAAATATCTCTGACGATTTGATGCAACAAATTGCAGCCAACGACGGTCTAATTGCAGTGGGTTACTGGGATGGTGCAGTGTGTGAGCCTAACGTAATTGAAATAGCGAAAGCGATTAAATATGGTATCGAATTAGTAGGAAGTGAACATATTGCCCTTGGCTCAGATTATGATGGTGCCACCAGTGTGCCATTTGATACGTCGGAGCTAGTGTATTTAACTCAAGCTTTGTTAGATTTAGGGCTTAGTGAGCTACAAATTAAACAGGTCATGGGGGGCAACATGTTGCGTTACTTACAAGCTCATTTGCCAGACTAAATGCCGCGCAATGGCACTCAATTATCTATCAATTTTTTTAATGTAATCAAAGGTGTACCTTTCTGAATGGAATATTTTCAACTTAGCCGCCTTAATCTTACTGATTACCTGCGTTCTTTACCTGAAATCCAGCACAGGTTTTCGAGTTTCGATCATCTAGAGGTACAGGAAATAACCGATGGCAACATGAATTTTGCCTTTGTGGTGAGTAACAAACAAGAGCCGAGTCAATCTGTTTTTATCAAACAAGCTCCGCCGTATATTAAAGTGATGGGAGAACAATGGCCCTTAACCCGCCAAAGAATGACCGCTGAAATTAATGCCTTAAATTATCAATCCAGCGTATGCCCAGAAATGCTACCCGAGCTATATTATCAATCTGAAGTGTTGTCTGTGGTTATTATGCAAAACCTAAGTCAGCACGATATTTTACGCTCGCAACTAATACAAGGGCACTATTTACCGAGACTGGCAGAAGACTTATCTACTTTTCTGGCTGAGACTTTATTTTATTCTTCTAGTTTTGCCTTGTCTTCACTTGAAAAGAAGGCACTGATGAGCAATAGCCATAATCAGGAAATGTGTAAAATAACTGAAGAGTTTGTGTTTACTTACCCGTTCGAACATCACGAAATGAATGCCTATAATCCAGCTCTATCCCAAACGGTGGTCGATTCTATTCAGAAAAACCCTATTGTTCGAAAGCATGTTGCAGACATGAAATACACTTTTATGACTAAGCCAGAAGCCTTGTTGCATGGGGATTTTCACACGGGTTCTGTGATGGTGAATCAATTAGAAACCTTTGTTATTGATCCTGAGTTTTCGTTTGTCGGCCCAATGGGGTTTGATCTTGGAGCGCTGATTGGAAATCTATATTTATGCTACTTTTCACATGCTCATCACTCGTCGGCTGAATCTGTTAATTACAGTCGTTGGCTACTGCAGACCATTGACGATATTTGGTATAAATTTGAAGGCAAATTTCTATCATTGTGGTTTGAACATGAGCGATCTGCACCAAACCCGTTTATGGGTAAAGATCTTAGCGGCGACAGCCATCAAATATTCAGGCAGTCCTTTTTGCAACAAGTGTTAGCGGATAGTTTAGGCTTTGCTGCATGTAAGATGATGCGCAGAATTTTAGGGGTCGCAAAAGTACCTGATTTGATGCAATTTGAAGAACAGTCGTTTCGCGCAAAACTAGAAACTCAGTCCCTTAAAATGGCTACTTCCATGTTATTAAACCGTAATGCCTATAAAAATATTGCCGACGTTAATAAACTGGCAGAAAGTTTTGCCGCTTCATAAGTTTCGCCAATAGTAAATATTGCATCTTTGGCGGCATTAAAACCGCCACGAGTAATTGATAGTCGTAGCGGTTTGACTATAGCTATAACATCTTGATTTCATCATCCTTAAGATGACTGACAATGGGGCTGTTTTCAGCATCAGCAAATGCCGCATCTAGCAGGGATGAACGATAAGCGATAGGTGCTCGGAAATTGGGGTGAGTAAAAATGTATGTTTGTCCGGATTGCAACGCTTCAACTACACGTTTTGCTAACATTGAAGTAGGAATACCCGACTCCACTAGTTCTTTTGCTTTATTGACTCCTTGGGACGTGGCTGCTTTTGCCGCTCCTTGGTCTTTTACTTCTTGGTATTCATCTTGAAGGTTGCGAAGTGACTCATGAATTCGAGTTTTAACAAAAGCAGGGCATAAGGCTGACACTGCAATATTATGCCTTTTCAACTCGCCAGCCCAACTTTCTGACATAGAAACCACTGCCGCTTTTGAAGCCGCATAAGCGCCAGAATAGGGGACACCGTTCATGCCCGCCATTGATGCAACGTTGATGATCCAACCGCCTTCATTATGTTGTTTCATACTTGGGGCAACAGCTTGTGTACCATTGACTACACCCATTACATTCACGTCCATTACCCATTTCCATGTTTCGAGTTTGGTATCTTCTACCGAGCCAGGCACACCACCTACACCAGCGTTGTTCACCAACATATGAATATTGCCAAATTTGTTCTGTGCTGCTGTGACAGTCTCTTGCCACTGTTGGTAATTGGTAACGTCCAATGCGCAAGCTAAGACTGGTATATTCGTCTCTTGTAACTTACGTTGCGCCTCAGTCAGTTGATTTTGGTCGATATCGGCAATGACTATATTCATACCCAATTGTCCAAATTCTTCGGCAAGTGCAAAGCCAATGCCTCCTGCACCACCGGAAATAATGGCTGTTTTACCCGCAAATTGATTCGACATGATGATAACCCTTAGTTTCTAAATAACTTCTAAATGACGTATGTAACAACGATACTAAGGGGAGGGGGATCGCAAAAATACTTTATTTGGCTAATTGGGGAGTCTTCACGGGGTGAATATAAGCTGCGATATCAGCTTACAACATGCAAGCGCTGGGGGCTTCTCTCAGCATTAATATTCACAGGTAAACACTCTGGTAGCTGTTTTAGTGTACAAACGGAAACGCCCAAAGTTATTAGCTTTAGGCGTTTCTTCTAACAAACTTGGTAACGACGAACCGAGCTTTAAAGTGTCATATGCAAAATTGGAAAAGGTTTCCCCATATCATCGAGAGGTGAGCGCGAAACCGTCTTAAAACCCATATGTTCGTAGAAACCAACTGCCAATGGATTTTGTTCGTTCACGTCTACCTTGGTTGCGCCCAACTGCTTTATCGCATATTGCAGAAGCACTTTACCTGCACCTTGCCCTCTTGCTTCATTTAAGATGAACAGCTTTTCTACCTTTGAATCATGAATACCCACAAAACCTAGGATGACATTCTGTTTATTTTTAACGCACTTCAAGGTCACTGCAGGAAAAGCCTGCTCGATGATTATAGGTTTAAAAAACGCTATATCTTCTTCTGTTATGAAGTCATGGGTTGCTCGGACTGAATTTTCCCAAACTCTAAGCAATTCTGCGTAATCTTTGGGAAGCACATTTTCTATAGTCATTATGTTTTCTCTCAAGTTGACTGAAATAGAAGCGCAGCCGCGAGTGCGAATTTTAGCTTAACAATGTATAAATTGTCCAAAACTGAGATGTTGCAAAACGTAACTAATTTAAAAATTGTTTATCTTTTTAGACAGGCAATATTTAGCTGTAAGAAACGATAATCGGCCCTCCTACAGCTAAATTAACCTTTTGAAATGGGGCCTTGAGGCATCTTTCTCGCCCTTTTAGTGTTCGAACCAAAATTTAATCTATCGTTTCAACACCACTTTCAGTGCCTACCAAAACCACATCCGCTGAGCGATGTGCGAATAGTCCGTTGGTAACCACGCCCACAATTGCATTAAGTTGTTTTTCTAGTTCAACTGGATTAAGAATTTTTAAATTGTGTACGTCTAAAATCACATTGCCATTATCGGTGATCACACCTTGTCGATAGGCAGGATCGCCTCCAAGTTTGACTATTTCTCGGGCCACATAAGAGCGAGCCATAGGGATCACTTCGACCGGCAAGGGAAATTGGCCGAGCATAGGGACTTGTTTGGTATCATCAATGATACATACAAAGGTTTCTGCCACAGCCGCGACAATTTTTTCTCTGGTTAGAGCCGCACCGCCGCCTTTAATCATATGTTTGTGCTGGGTGATTTCGTCTGCGCCGTCTACGTAGATATCAAATTTGTCTACTGAATTGAGATCAAACACTTCAATGCCCATGGCAATTAAACGCTCTGTAGAGGCTTCCGAGCTCGACACTGCCCCTTGAATTTTATGTTTGATATCAGCCAGAGCGTCAATGAAATAATTGACAGTTGAACCAGTTCCAACACCTACAATAGAGTCGTCTTTGACATATTTTATGGCCGCTAGAGCTGCTGCTTGCTTTTTTTCGTCTTGTGTCATGGGGTTTAAGGCCTGTTCAGTTTGATAACCACTTTGTTAAGAGAAGTGTAACCCATGCACAGTGTTAACTTATATTAAAAAATTGCTTTGGGGTGGCAATTCCATTTAATGGAATATCCCAACTATCCGCGATAATTTTATCTGTTTGTTGGCATGTATGTGCCAATCCAATAATTTGTGTGGCGATTGAATCGCGGCGAATTGGCGCTAAGGTACGATCATAGTAGCCGCCTCCCATACCTAACCTGTTACCTTTAGCATCAAAGGCGACTAAGGGAGTCAGTATCAGGTCAATATTTTCTAACGTACAGATGTTTGAACTTGTCACTATAGGTTCGTCGATTCCATATATGTTCTTACGTGTCGCAGAATTGGGATGGTACTCCACAAATAGCAAATGGCCTTTGCTAAAGGGATGTAACACAGGAAGCAAAACGCGTTTACCTTGTTGCCAGCAAAACTGAATGATTCTTTGAGGATTAACTTCTGAATCGTTTGCTATATAGCAAGCAATGGTTTTTGCTTGGGGTAGTCCCGTTGATCGCAAACAGGTTGTGAGTATTTGCGATGCAGCCTCTGCTTGGTGCAGAGGCGATAACAGTTGACGTTTTTTACGATACGTTAGTCGAATTTGTTGTCTTGACTGAACATCTGATTGCGACATAACTCACGTATCCACAGACTAAATTATAGACTGTAAGTATCAAGGTACAATTGAGTTAGTCTTTCGTTGTCTACCTTAGTCGCCACGTTAATTTGCTGTGCGTTGAGCCAGTCGGGACTAGCTGTAGTGTTAGGTAGCGCAACTGAGGTTTGGCCTATGTTTAATGGATCAGTTGATACTCTTGCATGGCCGCTTTGTAATTCAAATAAGCTTGGATCAATTAAATGTGCAATCGGCATAGCGTCATGGAAAAAGCACACGTCCTCATCTCTGTTTTGTGAGTAAAACTTCACATAAAATTGTGCTGCGTCATGGACAAAACCACCCAATTTAGGGTTGTTTTGTTTCAGTTGAGTCAAAAAGCCTGGCGTAAAGGGGCAGGAGTTTGTCACGTCTAGACCAAACATATTCAGTTCCCATGATGCTCCAAACACAATTTCAGCAGCGAACGCATCGTTCCAAATATTGGCTTCTGCCACAGGCGTAACATTGCCTGGAACAAAAGCTGCACCACCCATAATTGACACTGCTTTTAGCAATTTAGGTAGTTCAGGTTCAAGGCGTAAGGCCAAAGCCAAATTACCTAATGGACCAATGGCAACGACTGTGATCTCGCCTGGGAACTCGCGGGCTTTATCCACAATAAATTGTGCTGAGCTACGTGGGTCTAATTCGCCCTTAGCAGAGGGAAAATTGATATTTCCAAAACCGTCGTCACCATGGACAAAGTGGGCGTACCCAGATTCTTTACCAACCCAAGGCATGCCTACACCTTTGCAAACTGGAATGTTCTTCTCGGCTAGGGCACACAAGGTAATTGCATTTTTAGCTGCCATCTCTACTGGTACATTTCCATATACAGTAGTGAGCCCTAATACCTCGATTTCAGGGTGTTGAAAGGCAAAGAAAATTGCCATTGCATCATCAATCCCCGGATCAGTATCTAGTATAATTTTGTGGCTCATTCAATGTCTCCCGAAAATATTATTGTTTAGCAAGAAAACGGTTCACGTCTTCTTCGTTAGGTATAGATTGTGCTGCGCCTACCTGCATTACCGCTAGGGCGGAAGCTGCACATGCGCGTTTTAACGCTACCGTTGAGTCTGTATGGCTACTATATGCAGATAAAAAATAGCCTATAAATGTATCGCCTGCGGCTGTTGTATCGACAGCCTCAACTTCAAAAGCGGGCACGTTAATGGTTTTGTCTTTCTTTAACATCCGCACACCTGCTTTACCTAAAGTAATCAGGACTTCAGCGTGAGGCCAATCTTGGCGAAAATATTCTTCAATTTTATCTAAGTCTTGGCGTCCGGAAATTTCTTCCGCTTCTACTTCATTCACTATCAATAAATCAATACATTCGTTGGGAAGATGTTTAACTGACTCAGTCATAGGAGCGGGATTAAAAGCAACTTGTAATCCTTTTTCTTTGGCTTGAATTAACACTTGGTCGATGCTGCTGGTTTCATTTTGAGTTAAAACCCAATCTGCCGATGAAACTGAATCTAGTGCTTGCATCACGTCTTTAGACGTTAATTCTTGATTAGCACCACCAAACAACACTATGGCGTTTTCTGCTGAAGGTGTCACTTGAATGATTGCATGCCCAGAAGCGGTTTCAGTGCATGACACATATTTACAATCAATTCCATCGCGGATCATGGTTTGTTTGAAAGACACATCAGACTCGTTAATTTTACCCACATGGCGTACCTGTGAACCTGCTCTGGCTAGGGCAATAGACTGATTGGCGCCCTTGCCACCCAATAAACATTGGTAGTGACTTGAAGCTATGGTTTCACCAGGTTGAACAAAGTGATCTACTTGATAGACATGATCTATATTGATTGAACCAAAATTGATAACGGCCATAATGCGCTGTTGTGCCTCTTGTTTTAAAGTTACAGTTTTGAAATTATTCTAGCTGAATAAACTCATAAATTAACCATTTATTGAAAAGTTGACCGTTTGGTCTAGTTGTAAGTATATTGATTTTTTCTCTGGCAGCAAATTTATTTAAAGGTAACCGCCCTTACGCAAAAAGGCGTGACAGCTTATGGATAATCCCTGTTTTGGGAATATAGGGAGAAGTGTCGGTTAAAAACAATCTTACAGAGACAGTCGCTCCATGACCCCAAGGCCACCAAGCTGCCATCACTTTAGGTTGACGTTCAATATTGCTACTGAATAGCTTTTGCTGTTTAACCAGTTTCGAGAATTGACCGGCGTAATGTTTGACTTGATCTGGTGCTTTTTTGATTGTTTTAGCATCCCAACAAACAGGTAACGTTTGTTGTAAGGTAAATAATACTTGGTCTTGTTTATCTACAGAGAACTCTGCGAGCATTACTTTGTGAAAATCATCATATTTCCACTTCACTAAAGAAGACAACGCTTCTAGTACTTCTTTTCCGTAAGTTTGAATTTTTTCTTCTTCATTCATATGACTACTGATCTCAATCCGTTATCGATAGTTTGGACGCCTCCCAAAATGCCGCTGTTCGGTGTAAGCCCGTGAACCGAAAGTTCAGGGCGGAAAAATCATCGCTACCTTAGGCTTCTCGATACGAGCCGAGCTTGCGCAATAGTAGTGGAATCAAATTCCTAGGTAAAAAGCATCGGCCAGGGACATAACTAAACTGGCAAACACCCCAGGAGGCATAGACAATTGTCTGCTGTTTAACCAATTAAACATTAGCTAGCAACAGACCTCACTATTATAATCTGTTAGTCGCCCGAGTTACTAGTGATATCGTATTCAAAACCCATACGCTAAGGCTAAGTCCTTAGCGCGTTAACAGATTTAGATAGGTTACGAATTCTAACTTAGTCATTTTTAAAGCCTATGGGGATATATCATGTATTTGCTTTGGCGGGAGTGGTAGCATTGTTTTGTCTAACAATTGAGAGTGCACTTTGAATACGTCAACCAACCTTTACGATACTATAACTGCGTTATTAGAACGCAACGATATTTTAACCTCAGCCGCTGAAGTACAAGGAATGTTTTGTGGCATGTTAGGAGGGGGAATGCCATTAGAATGCCAAGATTGGTTAGAACCACTGGCCGACTTTATTCATCAAGGCGAGACATTTTCAAACGACGTAATCGATGCATTTAGAAATCTTTATGATAATACCTGTCAACAACTAGTTGAAAGTGACTTTGCGTTGGTCTTGTTTTTGCCAGAAGATTCTGCACCTATTAACGAAAGAGGCCAAGCTTTATTAAATTGGGTCCAAGGTTTTATGTTGGGCTTTGGTTTACATCAGGATGATTTGACTGGGTGTTCTGAGGATGTAAAAGAAGGTTTGCAAGACTTTGCTGAAATTGCCCGCATGGACGATGAAATGAGCGAAGATGAAGAATCTGAGCAGGCATTGTTTGAAGTCATGGAGTATGTACGGGTGACTGCTATGTTGTGTTTTAATGAACTAGGTAAGTCTCCTGAACAACAGCAAAGTGAACCACAAACCGTTCACTAGCCCGTTACATTTTTCATTTTAAACGCCAAAAAGTGAGTCACAGCATTACCCATGGATAATCTAGAATTTTTAAGTCGCCAAAAGTGTTTGCTTCAACAGATGCTACCTAACAGTGTTTGTGTAGTGTCAGCGGCTAGTCTAGTCACACGTAGTCGTGATACAGAATTTCCATTTCGGCAAGACAGTTATTTTCAATATTTATGTGGATTTCCTGAGCCCGATGCTTGGTTGGTGTTATCTAATCATCAAGAATATAGCAACAATATGAGTGTTTTATTCTGCTTAGATAAAGATCCCACTATGGAAATTTGGCATGGACGTAGGTGTGGTCCCAAACAAGCCAAACATACTTATCCAATTAATATGGCTTTTGCTGTGGATGAATTAGATGAAAGATTGTTAGATTTAGTTGACGGCCACCAAAATTTGTATTTTGCACAGGGGCATAATCCCGAAGCCGACGAACTGATATTTGCAATATTGCAAGCATTGCGAGATGCGCCGAAGCAGAGTAAACAAGCCCCCTCTAGCTTGATTGACAGTCGCATAATTTTAGATGAAATGCGTTTAATTAAGTCTCCCTATGAAGTGGAGATGATGCGCACAGCTGCAACCATAGCGACGCAAGCCCATGTGCGAGCCATGCAATTTGCAGCTGCTGACAAAAATGAATATCACCTCGAAGCGGAAATTCATCATGAATTTGCGATGCAAGGCGCCAAATACCCTGCATACAGCACAATAGTGGGGGCCGGTGATAACGCCTGTATTTTGCATTACACCGAAAACAATCAACAGTTAAAAAACGGTGATTTGGTGTTAATTGATGCGGGTTGTGAATGGCAAGGATATGCGGCGGATATTACTCGGACTTTTCCGGTATCTGGGCAATTTTCAACATCACAAAAGCAACTCTATGAACTCGTGTTGAAAGCACAACTGGCAGCTTTTGAGCAAATAAAACCGAACAATACTCTTAAACAGGCTAGTGATGTAGTAATAGCAGTCATTACTCAAGGTTTAATTGAGCTAAATATTCTAAAGGGCGAATTGGCTGAAAATATCCAACATCAAACTTATCGTGAGTTTTACATGCATGGACTCAGTCATTGGCTGGGATTGGATGTACATGATGTGGGTAATTATAAGGTTGACCAACTAGATAGACCCCTAAAACCAGGAATGGTACTAACAGTAGAGCCAGGTATATATATTGCTCCAGATGCAGAGGTTGATAAACAATGGCGCGGCCTTGGTATTCGTATAGAAGATAATTTACTCATAACAACAAATGGCTATGAAAACTTAACATCAGCGGCACCTAAAACCATTAACGACATTGAAGCATTAATGCAAAAAAAGAGCGATTAACAGGATGCGTGGATTTGACATTGTAGTGGTCGGGGGAGGAATAGTAGGCTTGACACAAGCTTTGGCTTTAAAACACAGCGGGCTTTCTGTTGCTGTCATTGAAAATATTGAAAGCCATGGAATGCCAAATGGTGACCCCCAGTTACGCGTCAGTGCTCTGACGCTAGCGACAGAGAATATTCTACGTAATTTAGGTGTATGGCAATATTTAGACCCTAACAGGATATGCAGTTATGTGGATATGCAGGTTTGGGATCAAGACAGTTTTGGCAAGATAGAATTCTCATCAGAGCAAGTGCAAAAGCAACAATTGGGACACATAGTTGAGAATCAAGCGATTCGCCATTGTTTATGGGTACAGGCTCAAAACAGTGATTTTATTGAATTGTTAGCACCTAAAAAAATTCAGCAATTGGTTTTTGGGCAACAAGAATGTTTTATTTCTCTGGATGACAACAGTCAGATAACTGCCAAATTAGTGATAGGCGCCGACGGTGCTAACTCTGTGGTGAAAAAACGCGCTAATTTAGCGCAAACATTTTGGGATTATGACCAACACGCCATAGTTGCAACTGTGAAAACCGAAATGCCTCACAACAACATTGCCAGGCAGATATTCACCAACAGCGGACCCCTTGCTTTTTTACCGCTATGGGATGCTCAGCACTGTTCAATTGTATGGTCACAAGACGAACCTAACGCAGCCGAGCTGCTCAAACTTCCGGAGCACCAGTTTAACAAAGCCCTAACCGCAGCATTTGATTGCGCTTTAGGCTTATGCGAACTTGTGAGTGAAAGGCAAAGTTATCCACTTAAAATGCGTTATGCACGTAAATGGGTGGATAATAGAGTCGCGATTATTGGTGATGCTGCGCATACTATTCATCCTTTGGCGGGACAGGGGGCTAATTTGGGGATCTTAGATGCAGCGGCATTGGCTGAACAAATTATTAAGTTAGCAATGCATAACAAAGATTTTGGCTTAGCGAAAAACCTAAGACCGTTTGAGCGTTGGCGTAAAACAGAAGCACTTAAAATGGTTGCGGCAATGGAAGGGTTTAAGCGTTTATTTGCAGGCGATCAACCACTAAAAAAATTACTCAGAGATACTGGATTAAGTTTGGCTAATCACTCATCCTTCACAAAACAAAGAATCATTCAACACGCTATGGGTCTTAAAGGCGAACTGCCCGATTTGGCTAAGGTACATATAGACTAAAATTTTTGTACTTAAAAATTTCAATAACTACAAATACTATATAAATTTAAAAGGAATATTCCGTGAAAAAACTCTTATTTGTTAGCGTTTTCACTCTAACACTTGTTGCTTGTGGTTCTCACCGAGCGCCACCCTATGAAAAAGATAAGCGTCCAGAGGACCGAACCGAATATAGTGGCGTAGAAGGCTCTATTCAACAACAAAAAGACCAAGCCTATTTGGCAATCCAAGCCAATAAATTAAAATGCCAAGATGCGCGTTTAGATTTAGTTGATGCTGAGGCTGAGGGAGATATTAATATGATCCGTCAAGTGAAAGCTAGGGTACAAAAACTTTGTGTTGGCGATAAATAGGGCACGGTTTTGACCCCAGCAGTAAACAGCGCTAAGAAAGCTAAAATTGATTTTAAGTTGCATCAATACGCTCATGATAGTGGGCATGATTCCTATGGTTTGGAAGCAGCTGAAAAGCTAATGGTAGACGTTGACCGCGTTTTTAAGACTTTAGTGGTAAAGCTAGATGGCAAACAACTTGTAGTGGCGATTCTGCCGGTCGACTGTTTATTGAGTATGAAAAATTTGGCCAAGGCTTGTGGAGGGCGAAAGGCTGAAATGGCCGATAAACTCGAAGTGCAGCGCAGTACAGGGTATGTATTAGGTGGTGTGAGTCCTCTTGGGCAAAAAAAAACACTAAAGACCGTAATTGATGACTCAGCGCAACAAAAATCTACTATCTATGTGAGCGGCGGTCGTCGTGGGCTGGAGATTGAATTAAAGGCACAAGATATACAAACCCTTACACGGGCAACATTTGCCCCGCTCACACAGTAACTATGTTAGAACTATTTGGGTATTCCCTTAGCTACACCACTTTAACGTTACTATTTTTAGTGGCGTTTTTTGTGGGCATGGCCAAAACTGGTGTCCACGGCATTTCGATGTTTGCTGTGCCATTGCTTGCGATAATATTTGGTGGTAAGGCCTCATCCGGTGTGATGTTACCTATGTTAATTATGGCCGACTTGTTCGCTGTTAAGTATTATCACCGACATGCCAATTGGCATTATTTGATCAAGTTGTTTCCTTCAGCTGCTGTTGGGGTAGTCATTGGGACTTGGTTAGGCAATGTGATTGATGACCAAATTTTTCGAACCGTGATGAGTGTCATTATTTTTGCTAGTTTGGCGATTATGTTGTGGATGGAAAAAGGCAATAAAGAGTCAATACCGGATTACCTGTGGTTCGCCTTACTGATGGGGTTATTAGGCGGTATCACCACTATGATTGGCAACCTCGCTGGATCGGTCATGGCATTGTATTTACTGAGCATGCGTTTACCCAAAAACGAATATATTGGAACTGCTGCTTGGTTTTTTCTGGCTATCAACCTGTTCAAAGTGCCTTTCCACCTATTCAGCTGGCACAGTATCGATTTAAACTCATTTATGCTCAGTGCAGTGAGTCTGCCCTTTATCGCACTTGGGGCATGGAGTGGAATTCATATCGTTAAACGCA
Source organism: Paraglaciecola arctica (assembly GCF_018861065.1). Lineage (GTDB taxonomy): Bacteria > Pseudomonadota > Gammaproteobacteria > Enterobacterales > Alteromonadaceae > Paraglaciecola > Paraglaciecola arctica_B. Next base: position 99,329 of record NZ_JAHKQO010000036.1, on the reverse strand, counting down.
TACAAGAAAAACACTATCGCTGGTTAGTTATCGTCATGACTGGGGCTGCGTCGATCTTAATGTTGTTTTGAAAATAGCTAGGCAACAACAAATTTGGATTTCCTTTTTTTAAGGTTATTTTGTTAACCCTATCATCAATACTTAAACAAGATGATATTATGGACTTTATAAAACACTTCTTAGTGTGTTTTATATTACGTATTTACAATAATAGGAACCGCATCATTGGGAGAATTACGATGGCAAAGACAGAAAAATTTATTGTAAATGAGGAAGTTACATTTAAACCAGATGAAGAGCTGGTTTCTGTTACAGATACCCAGGGTGTGGTGCAATATGCAAACGCCAATTTCTGTCGAGTAGCAGGATTCGAATACGAAGAATTAGTTGGGCAACACCATAATATTGTTAGACATCCCGATATGCCTAAGCAAGCTTTTGCGGATATGTGGAGTAAACTACAATCAAAACAACCTTGGCGGGGAGCGGTAAAAAATCGTTGTAAAGATGGTCGCTATTATTGGGTTGATGCCTTTGTTACTCCTAAGTTTGAAGATGGTAAACTGACTGGTTATCAATCTGTACGCACAGTACTAAAACCAGAATATCAAGCCAGAGCGGAAACCTTATATGCCCAAATTAATGACGCAAAATCTACAGGGAAGTCATGGTTTACAGGGCGAATCAAGGATGGTCTTTTTGTAGCACTAGGGCTGATTTTAGCTACATCGTCTCTTTATTACCCTTTCTTAGCTTTCTTGTTGATTATATTGCCTTTTTTGATATTCAAAGATGAACTTTTTGCGGTTCGTTCCTACATTAATTCTCAAAATGAGGAGTACGATAGCGTTTCTCGTTTTGTGTTTTCCGGTAGCGGTAACAGCAGTATTATTGATTTTTCTAAAAAAATGCAAGAGGGAAAAATTAAAACAATTATTGGACGAGTCATAGATAGTACTCAAGCGTTAACCCAAGGTGGAGAAGTTCTTAAAGAAAGTTCGTATCAGGCCAAACGTGGAGTTGAACGTCAGACTGACGAATTACATCAAATCTCGGTTGCAATAGAGGAGATGGTGGCAACAAACGCTGAGGTAGCAAGTAATACTGCGTTAACTTCAACTAAAGTTGATTCAGTTCATCAAGACTGCAAACACGCCACTAACTCCATGACGACTACTATGGATAAAGTCTCGAGTCTTGCGGCTGAAGTGGCCCAGTCCGCAAGTACAGCAGAAGCGTTAGCTGAAGAAGCCAATAAAATTAGTAGTATCATGCAAGAAATCCAAGGTATTGCAGATCAAACTAACCTTTTAGCCCTTAACGCTGCAATTGAAGCGGCTAGAGCTGGAGAATATGGAAGAGGTTTTGCAGTAGTGGCAGATGAAGTACGAACCCTGTCTAGCCGAACACATGCTGCAACTGAACATATCCAGTCGTCCGTGGGAGATATTCAATCCACCTTACTTTCATGGGCAAAATCTATGTCTAAAGGCCAAGAGTCAGCGGAAGAGTGTGTTGTCGATACAAAAAATACACAAGACATAGTGTATAAGGTTTATGAACAAGTCTCAGAAATTTCGGATTTAGCTAACCAGATATCCGTAGCATCAGAAGAACAAACTGCGGTCTCGCAGGAGATTCGTGCAAATATAGTCAATTTGAGTGATGCGTCGACCAAAAACTTGCAACAAGCCGATATTGTTGCCCAAGAGTCAAGTCATATAGAAGTTAGAGCAAATGCACTCAATGCCTTAGGTACAACTTTCGGTTAATTCAGTCGGTTCGTCTATATAGTGAGCATTTTTGTTGTTCAAAATACTAGCAGCGGTAAAACTATCACAAAATAGTGACTGATCCAGAGCGCTCTTTTTTTTGTTACCGATGATTATTAATATAGTGCTGTAAGGCCTGGCCCCATTTATTATATTGCGCAGCATTGAGATGTAATAAATCAGGCATTACAGACTCCAGTAAAACACCATCTTCGGTTAGAAATTGCTGATTAATATCGAGCCAATGTATTTGTTGGTGTTCGGCAAACTTTTTAATCAATACATTAGTCGCATCCACTCTTTGACGCATCGGCTTATTGGTATTTCTACTACGAGGAAAAATGGCCATAAGTAAAATTTTACTTGATGGTAGTCGACGCTGGAGTTCGCTTAATATTGTAAATATTCCAGCCGATATGTGTTCGGGGGGATCCAGTCTATGTCCAGCGTTGTTGGTGCCAATTAACAACACAACCCATTGAGGTGAAAGGTTGCGTAATTCTCCATTTTGAATACGCCAAAGTAAATGTTCAGTGCGATCTCCCGCAAATCCCAAATTCAAAGCTGTATGTTTCGCAAAGTGTTGATGCCAATATTCGTGGCCTTCTACTTCCCATGAGTGGGTGATTGAATCTCCAATAAATAGAAGCTCAATAGCTTTGTTGAGTTGCTGGATTTCGGCAAGCTTTTGCTGGTGGCGTTTAAGCCACCAGATTTCACTACGTTTACTCGCAATGCTTGATAAAGGAGTAGACACTTTTATTTAGCTTTTTGAACTTTGATCCAATCGTTAATAACATCTTCAAGCACTTCCATGGGTAACGATCCTTGTCCAATTAGGGTGTCGTGAAAACTGCGAATATCGAATTTAGCCCCCAAGGTTCGTTGTGCTTTGGTCCGCAATTCGCGGATTTTGATTTCGCCCATCTTGTAAGACAGTGCCTGACCTGGCCATGAAATATAGCGGTCTATTTGGTTTTCAACGGCTTTTTGAGTCAGTGCGGTGTGTATAGCCAAATAATCAATTGCTTTTTGGCGACTCCAACCAAAAGCATGAATACCGGTGTCGACCACCAATCGTACCGCCCGCCACATTTCATAACCTAAACGACCAAAGTCGCTATAAGGGTCTTGATAGAATCCGGCTTCTTTACCTAAACGTTCAGAGTATAAACCCCATCCTTCACCAAAAGCTGAATGACTTAAGGTACGTCTAAAGTCTGGAACCTCTAACTCCATCGCGATGGCACTTTGCAAGTGGTGTCCTGGAACGGCCTCGTGCAGACTGAGGGCTTCGAGGTTATATAGTGGCTGTTGTGAAGGTTCAGAGGTTAAAAAGTAGGTGCCTGGGGTACGACTGTCAGGTGGCGGCATATAAAAGGCACCTCTACTGGCTGAGCCTTTTATCGTGAAGGTATTTCGCGGCAGATGACCAAATAGGCTGGGCAATTTCCCGTACATTTTCATGGTAATAAAAGCAGTTTTTTCGAGCACATCTTGTCTATCGGCAGCGTAGAACTGGGGATCAGTGGCTAAAAATTGTAAAAATTCAGCATAACTTCCTTCGAAACCTACTTGCTTTATGATTGCCTGCATTTCGCTGCGAATACGTTTGACTTCACTCAATCCTAAATCATGGATTTGTTTCGGAGTCGCATCGGTAGTGGTGTAATAATTTGCGGTGTAAGCATAATAATCTAAACCGCCTTTTGCGCTGGAAATACCCGGTTCTTGGCGGCAGTTAGGCATGTATTGAGTAACAAAAAAGTCGTAAAAATTTTGATAAGCAGGGACCACCGAAGATTGAATTAACTCAGTGGCCTGAGCACTATAGTGTGTTTTTTGTTGTTGACTAAAGGTATTCGGAAAGCGAGTGAATGGTTCATACAAAGCACTTTGTTTTGCATCGTCCACAATATGTTGTTTTATGGTTAGATGATAGTCCTTAAAACTCTCGCAATGATGTACGTAGCCTGCTTTTAACCCCGCTTTCATTAGGGCGATGTTTTCTTGATTAAAGCGTGGGTAGTCGGCCAGACTAACCAAAAAATCATCATAATCCTCACTTGATAAAAACGCCATATTAGCGGGGGCTTCTGCAAAATAAGTGTGCCATCCGCTTAAAAAATTCACTGGAAAATATTTGTCTTGGAACAAATGACTTTGGGCTTCAGTTTCACGCTCATATTTAAATAAGCGGTAGTTCATTAGCTGTTTTTCGTTTAGGGATTTTGAGTCAATATTGTCAAGTTTAGATAATACTTGTTGATTGTATGCTGCTCGCCTGGCAATAGCCTTAGGAGTGAATTCGGCTAACTTTCCACTAGGTTTCCAGCCATCAGGGTCGGTACGAAAGAATACCTTTTCCTTTTGAGCATTTTGCCAGTGCTGCTCGATGATGTGGCTCAGGTCCTGATTTGAATCAGCAAAGGTGTTCCAACTAAGGGTTGTGAAAGTCACAACAGCTAAGGCTTTTTTTAACATAGGCTTCTCTTGTCTTTATTCTATGGAATTTGTTGTTAAGGATATTAAATAGGAAGTGGCGCCAGTTTGCCAATAGGCGCAGCCAAAGAGTCTGGCGGTACGGTAAACCATTGCACTCCTTTTTGTGTCATATACACACAATCTTCTAAACGTACTCCAAATTCACCGGGTAGGTATATACCTGGCTCATTGGAAAAACACATGCCAGCTTGTAATGTTTCGGTTTCACCATGTACAAAGTTTACAGGCTCATGCCCTTGCATTCCAATACCGTGGCCTGTTCTATGGGAAAGTCCCGGGAGTTGGTAGTCTGGCCCTAACCCTTGTTTAACATAATAAGCACGAACAGCATCATCTACTGTTCCGGCTGGTGTGCCTAGTTTTGCTGCTTCAAACGCGATGTTTTGCCCTTGCCTTACCGTATTCCATATTTTTTGTTGCTTTTTGTTTGGCTCTCCAAACACAAACGTACGACTAATATCCGATTGATATCCCTCGACGCTACAGCCACAATCCATCAATACAATTGAGCCTTCTCGAATGCTTTGTTGCTGTTTTGTGCCATGGGGATAGGCGCTGGCTTCATTGAATAACGCCATATTCCAAATACCTTTGCCGCCCAAAGTCGCTTGCGCAGATGACATTAAATTTTTAACGTCAGATTGGCTCATTCCTAATTCAAGTTTTGACCAAACATGCGCGTATGCGGTAAGGGTGATTTCATTTGCCTTGTGCATTAATTGCAATTCGTGTGTGTCTTTAAACATGCGGCAACCCAAAGTAATCGGCTCAGCACTGGTATCTCGCATATTGGGTAAGAGTGACATGATGCCACGCTGCACGAAATAACGTACCGAATCTTCAAAGGCTATAACGTTGCCACTCTGCGCACCCGTATTGATTTTTCTGTCGTTGAGTATTTGTTTGACTCGTTCAAATGGACTTTCATGCTCTTGCCATACTCTTACGTCTTCTCCTACTGTCAGACTTTCTCGAATACTTGGTTCTTCAAAAAATGGGCAGACAATGGCTATTTGACCTTCTTTTGGAATCACTACCGCTGTCAGTCTTTCACTGCGCCACCATTGGATCCCAGTAAAATAATCCATGGCTGCGCCTGGCTCTAATATCATTGCGGCGATATCGTACTGTTGCATCAAACGTTGCGCCTTCGCGATACGAACATTACGCTCTGCTGCTGAAATAGGCACTACATCTTTTGTTAGATCTTGTAAGGAGGATGCTGAACTACTTTTGTCCGTTTTGATGCTTGTCGAAGCAGCATGACCAAAGGGTAAGGCTGCCAGAGCAGCGCTACCGGCCAATAAGAACTGACGTTTATTAATTTCCATGTTTGAGCCTTTTACAAATGCGAGTACATATATCGGGAATACAGACTATTACAAAACATCGGTGTTTTATAGGTGTTTGCTAATGACGTAAACAGGGTAACAGTCAAATTTGTAGCCTTCTCGTTACAGTTTTAGTCACTGTCAAAAGGCCTAACATAATTAAGCACTACTTATAGTTGCATAAGTGAGATATATTCAAAAACTTGCCAATTTGTGCTAACCATTGATTGACCCATGTGCCAGGTTTGTGTGCGTCAATGTTGGGGTTTATATCTTTATTTTTCTGGATTTTGTCGGTAACTTCTTGCATGATTTAGGGCCTTTAATTCGTTTTGTTGAAAATATTGTGACTGCTGTGTGTGTTAAAAGCGAACAATCAAAATTGACATGTAATATAAGTATTACTAATGGATAGGCGATTAAGACATATTGCATTACTACGTTGTTTTGATGCTGCAGCTAGGCATCAAAGTTATAGTTTGGCAGCGCAAGAACTGTCCATTACCCAAGCCGCGGTAAGTCAACAGATTAGAAATCTAGAGGAGTCTTTAAAGGTTAAGCTTTTTGTTCGCGAAAGCCGTGCAATGCGACTAACAAAACAAGGAAAAATACTTGCTAATGCTGTATCAAAAGCGTTCGAAGAGTTATCGCTAGGATTTGATCGTATTCAGGTTGAACCTCAGGCTGGAGTACTGACTGTAACGGCATCCCCTTCTTTTTGCTCTAGGTGGTTGGTTCCTAGACTCTGGAAGCTTTCGGCATTATATCCGGATATTCAGGTGAGGGCGGTTGCATCTGCACAATATGAAGACGTCCGACATTCAGATATAGATGTGGCTATTCGACAGGGTGAGATGCAAGATAAAAATGTTCATCAAGAGGTTCTTATTCAAGATCCTGTGTTTCCGGTTTGTTCGCCAAAAGTCTATCAGGAGCAAAAGTTAGACCATCCAGAAAAAATCAATCAATGTTGGCTAGTTGAGGCAATTGGAGCCGGAAGATGGGGATTTAGTTGGAAAGACTGGTTTAATCTTGCAGGCGTTCCGCTGGATCCCCAAGGGAATAATTGGATGGAAGTGACCACTTGGGAAATGGGAATTAACGCGGTGCTAAGTGGGCATGGTATTTTTTTAACTTCAGGTTGTATGGCGCAAGATCTAATTGAGTCAGGTGCTTTAATCAAACCTTTTGAAATTCAAATTGAACCAGGACTGAAGTTTAGTTTGTTGTTTGACGAGGAGTCGCCGCGAGTTGCGAGGATTAATGTTTTTACTGAATGGTTGAAAACAGAGTTGCAAGCTTAATAAATGGATAAAAAAAAAGCCTGATATATCATCAGGCTTAAAAGAGAACACACACAAAAACTATATACTCAGAGAAGCAGTTATTGTTTAAGTTCAATTTTTTTTAAATTATTTTCAATTTACTTTTTACTTAGACAAAAATTTTCAATGTGAGTGCTTTTTTGACCTTAAATTGTCATAAAAAACACCCTAGACAAGTATCAAAAACGTAGATAAATTAACCAATCTGGTGTTCCTATTTGTAAAACCGTTTTAGCAATAACCAATATGAACTTTTCTTTTATTTATTTACTTTAAAAGTCTGCTTGTTATTTAAAAGAATGGAATTTAACTATACGAAAAGGAGAACAATATGAAAATCCGTATTTTATCTATTTTACTACCCCTCATTTACTTTATGGTTGCCTGTGGTAGTGGAAGCTCATCTGACAAAAATGAAGTCAATGCCCCAACAAATAATGTCGAGACGGCCGAAGGCGTATTCATAGATAGTCCTGTTGAAGGGTTAAGCTATGTTTCAGGTAGTGTAGAAGGAGTCACCGATGTAGATGGCACTTTTACTTACGAAGTGGGCGCTGAGATAACATTCAGTGTAGGAGGTATTGTTATTGGTAGTGCTACAGGTGCAGCAATGCTGTCTCCATTGTCTTTAGTCGAGGGGGCAGAGGACGAAACTGACGCAACTGTAGTGAATATTGCTGCTTTTTTGCAAACACTGGACGATGACGGAGACCCAGAAAACGGGATCACTATCACTGCGGCGCAACAAACAGAAGCAACAGGCTTAACCTTAGATTTTCAACAAAGTACATTTGATTTCGAGTTCGATGGTGAGGTGCAAAATGTGGTGAGCATCTTAACATCGATAACCTTAGCAGGTGCGCGAGCATTAACCTCGGCTGATGAAGCATTGGTTCACCTGCGGGCGAGTTTGGGAATCGTGGTGGACGATCCTGTCGATGAAGAAGAAGGCAATGGTGGGGAAGGAAACGAAGGTGAAGGAAGTGAAGGCGAGGGCAATGAAGGTAGTGAAGGTGGAAATTACGGCACAATAACGATGTCTGGTGAAGATACTGGAGCTTATGGTACGTCTCTAGAGGTGGAGTCAGCGGTGTATGGAAGGGATGACCTTACGGGTTTAGAAAGTTCTGTTGTTTTAACAGGTCGAGGAATCACTATTAACAGTCGTGACGAGCTGGAACCTTTTGAGGTTGAAGATCCGAGTGAAGGTTTTGTGATCGTTATAGGTGATACCACACTATTTGGGCACGTTATATCAATGACTGTTGTGCATACAAGCGGTGAGTATGATTATGTTTGTGATGATACCTGTAGTGTTGAAATAATCTCGGAAAATCAAACTGTTGTCTTTACTGATGCAGTGGCTATTAACACCGATAACGATACTTCATTAACCATGAACGGCACAGTTACTTGGAAGTTTGAGGAAGAAGTCGATAATTAAGGGGGCCGTTAAAACAAAGGCTCTCATTAAAGCGTTCGGTTTGATTGGAAGTTCTAGATGACATGACTGGGTATTGGCAAAGTTTAATATTAACGCTTGGCTATACATCCACAGTTTTATCTTGAACTTCCATCAATGCAAAAATTATTTTAGCTAACTCAATCGCAGTGATATCTGAGCAAATATATTCGCACAAAAAACTGAGCAACGAAATGTTAGTTATTTCACTCGTTCTTTGCCAGAGTCGAGGGTAACCAGAATAATTCTATTAGTGCTACTTTGATGGATCAACAGGTTGCCCTCATGAGTTGAACGCATATGCCTGATGATTCCGGCATAGACGTTTCCTGAGGGGATTGGCCAACTCTGAAAAATTTCAGTTTGGGGATCAAAACGTACTAGGGTATCTGGGCGCATGCCTGATTCGTTGTACCATACAACATCATCTATGACGGCAATGGCATAGGGATGTGATTTTGGTCCACTAGGGGATGGCCATTCTTTTACTTCTTCGGTACTAGGGTTAAACCTACCTAAACGCCCTTGGGAGGAATTAACAAACCAAAGTTGTCCATCGTTAGCAAAATCGAGACGCCGAACCTTGGATTTTGGGTCAGGAAGTTTGTACTCTTTTAGTTGTAGGGTTTGTGGATTGACTTTGATTAAACAATTGCTTCCGTTGCACGCGACCCACGGGTTTCCTTTAGCATCGAGCTTGATCCCATAAGGTCGAGAATTAGGTGTAGGCAAAGTTATTAATTCAATATCGCCGCTAGAGGGGATTAACCTGCCCAACATATTACTGTGTTGTAAGGTAAACCACATAGTTCCATGTTTATCGAATATTGCGGTATGGGGATCTTTAGCCATAGGATCTGGCATCTTATAAACTGTTATGGCTTCTGTGTGTGGGTTGAGTTTGCCAACTGTGGCATTTTTATTACCCGTGTACCAAACATTACCATCGTTATCTAGAGTCACTGAGTGAGGCATTGAGCCAGCTGGCAAAGGATATTCCTTCATTGCACCTGTTTTAGGGTTAATTTTTCCAATTAAGTTACCCCACTGTCCGGCCCACCATATGCTGCCATCTGAGGCTTGAATTGGATCCCGAGAACGTTGGCCTAATGTTGGTACCACCCACTCTTTGAAATCTAAAGACAAACTAGCTGCGCGAAGTGTTGGCTGGCGATTTTGATTAGGTGGGTAATAAGTCGCGAGATAAGTCGTTAATAATTCTCTTTCAGGATGATTAGATAAATCCGTCATCGTACTTATCAATTCTTGCCATTGGCCAAGTGTATAGCCAGAGCTCCCCGTAATTTTATTGAGTTGGTGACACAAGGTACATTGTTGTTGCAGCAATTGTTTGCCATGAGTGTTAAATTTAGAGTCAAATTTCGCTTGCGCAATAATGCTGCTGTGCATCGAGAGTAAAGTCAACAATGGGAAAATTTTGGTAATTAAATTCATTAATTTATCCTCGCTTCAAGCAATTTAACTTAGAGTTGTGATGATTAAATGTCGAAATAAATACAAAATGCCGATTTCTTTCTCAACCTTCACGACAATTATAGGGTAGCTTTTGGGTATTTTTTAAAGCAATTTTTTCAATGCATTAATGATATCGTCAGGTTCTGAGCGTGTTCGATAATCAACATCAACATAGCGCCAAGTCACTATTCCCTCTGGATTAATAATAAAAGTGGCAGGTATAGGTAGAATACTGCTGTTTCCGTTATTAATTGTTTCAAGATCTAACTGACGATCTACTTTCATATGGGTAAGGAGTACTTCTGGTACTTCCCAAGACACGCCATACAGTTCAGCCACGTGTGCATCTTGGTCAGACAGCACAATAAAATCCATGTCGCGAATTTCACTATTTGTGAGTGAACCATCTGGCACTTCAGGGCTGATCGCCACTAATTTCGCTCCTAGTGCATGAATCTCATCTAATTGAGATTGCAACGCTCTAAGTTGTAAGTTGCAATAAGGACACCAACTGCCACGGTAAAAGGTGACAATAACAGGTCCTTGGGAGAGTACGTTGCTTAAGGTATAGGGCTTGCCCAGCGGATCCGGCAATTCAAAATTGGGTGCAGATTGGCCAATGTTAATGGCGTTGGCACCTTGTTGAAATTTCTTAGCTTCATTAATTGCATCATCTACGCTTTTCATAAAATTGGGATTAGCTTGTCGACCCTGTTCAACCTTGGCGATAGTTTGTTCTCGTAAACTTTTCATTTTATTTCCTCGAGATGTTTGAAAGTGGTTTATCACTCAAAATCTATTGTTGTCCGTTATTTGGTGTAAAACGTTTTCTCAAATTGATTTGAATCATTGGACTTTACTAGTAAAGGGAGTGTTCAATTTACAGTGATTGATACTCGATGAGTCATTTTGATAGCCAAGTTTATCTCAAATTGTATTTAGATTTGCGCAAATATATGTGGTTAGTTATAGTTTCTATACTGCTTAGTATGTGTACAACAAGGTTAAGGGAATGAAATGAAGAATTACGTAAAGAGTATTCTAGCTGTGGCCGCTATTTCGTTGGTTGGCTGCAGTAACATCAATAATTATGACAATTTCGTTAATACTTTCATTGTGGACGAAGAACTGTCTCCGATGGAGAGTATAGGTTCGCTTAAAGCGGTTGATCTGTTTGTATTGAATGACCAACATATAGCGCTTGTCGCACAAAACAGTAAATCTTATTTACTGACCACTGCAGATAGTTGTAAAAACATGTATTTTGCTAAAAAGCTGGTTCTTTTAAACTCAGATGACGGTGTTGTCAAAGCTAAAGAGAGCAAAGTTGCAAGGTTGGGTGATAAGTATACTGAATGCACTATTACCGGTTTGTACAAGTTGCATTCTGTGCAATTCGATTCGCTGCATAATGCTTATATATCTAGTTTTAGAAACCCACAGGGCTCTGTAAATGGCTCTTCTAGCTACCCTAGAGGCATTTAACAATACTTAGCAGCCCCGCTCTCCAAACTCTCACTGTGTGGGCTGCTTCCTCGTTAACTAACGAACAACGGCGGCAATAATCTACCTAATTACTAACTAACTAACTAAC
>NZ_JAHKQO010000036.1:65098-87764 GCF_018861065.1 Paraglaciecola arctica | reverse complement strand
AACTAACTAACTAACTAACCAACTAACTTGTAGACACTCAATAAGCCTGCACTCCAAATTTTAGTAATAACCTTGGTAATACCTCATCCAAGTTTTGTATATCCGATTGATTTAATTGAATTAATTTAAGTTCATATTTTTGGTAAACGGCTAACTTCTTTGTTTTATGGGCCAAATACTTGGGGTCGTTGCTGTCATTCCAATATTCGATATACAACTTGGCGGTGGGGATATAAAAATCGCAATAAACGTTTTCTTCGATGGGTAATTGGCGCTTGTAGGCGTGGACTATTTCAGCCATGTATAACCAATTATCAATTATCACCTCCGATTTGGTATCCACAAAGTGCCCGTCGGTGGCTCTGTATTTAGGTTCAATATTCTTATTGGCTACATTTGAGGTGTTGTCTTTTGGGGTATACAGGCTGGACGAGCCCGTAATATCTTTTATTGAACTGAGTAATGCCTCGGATTGAGTGATTGTTTCTGGCCATTTTACGTAGGGCACACCAGTGCGGCTATCCTCACTTTGGACCGCTCCTTGTTTAAGTCCTTGCTCAGTCACCACCCAGCCTTTCAAACTTTTACTAACCCATCCTAGCTCAGAAAAGAGATAATTTAGTTTGATGGCAGAGATAGCAAAGTCGTGACTTATCGTGGTAGAGCTAACGAGCTTAATCGGGATGTCAGGACTTTGGTGACAAGGCAATTGACTTACATTGAAATCATTAGGCCATTCAATGTAATTTCCCAATCTCACTGTGGATTTAATTCGTCCTCCAGCCAACTTCCCTTTTGCTGTTAATGTCCATTTGTCTGCGTTTCGCTCAATGTAATTGACTTCTTTTAACTTAGCGAAAAGTACTTTGGCTTCTAATCCAAGGCGCTTAGCTGTGGCCGTAGTAGAAAAATATTTGATGATTAAGCCCCCAAAATAGTAGGAAAAATAGTGTATATGAATTTACTAAAAAGAGGCGAAAAAAAACCGGCGGAAGCCGGTTTTCTATATATACACTCTTGAGCGCAGTTTGCTCAAAGTATGGGCAGATAAATTATACCCTAAACTGTTGAACTGAGTTTTGTAACTCTTCAGCCAGTTTAGCAACTTCGTGACTTGATTCAGACGTTTGGTTTGCGCCCACCGTTGTTTCTTCAGCAATATTCACTATGTTCTCAAGTTTTTCGCTTATTTCTTGCGACACAATGTTCTGTTCACGTGCTGATTGTTCAATTTGGCTGCTCACGTCATGGGCTTTATGCACAGCATCAGTAATCAATTCAAGTGCAATCGTTGCGTTTTCAGCCTGGGTAACGCAGACAGTAGTTTGTTCTTTACCTTGATTCATTACGGCTACGGCTTTTTCTGCCCCTGCTTGCAGCACTTCAATCATTGAGTTGATTTCTTGAGTTGACTGTTGTGTGCGACTTGCCAATGTCCTGACTTCATCGGCTACTACCGCGAAACCTCGACCATGTTCTCCGGCTCGAGCTGCTTCAATTGCTGCGTTTAGTGCTAGTAGGTTAGTCTGATCAGCAACACCTCGTATGACTTCTAATATGCCACCAATGCTAGCACTGTCTTGATGTAGCTTGTTAATGACCATAGCGGCTTCGTCTACATCTTTGGCTAAGATTAGGATGGTATTTTTGTTTTCGTCAGATATCGCCTTGACTTTTTCTGCTTCAGTATCAGCATGTTTAATTTGGTTAAGTGTATCTTCGGCACTTTTAGTCACTAGTTGTGAAGTGCTGTGCATCTCGGTTGTTGCAGCTGCAACTTGAGCGACCTGTGACTTTTGATTTTGGATTGATTGAGTGGTTTGTGCAGTAACTGTGGATGTTTGCTCTGCTGCCGCTGCCAATTGAGCTGCTCGTGAACTGATCCCTGATATCAGAGTTTTCAAACTATCGATTAAATTATTGCAGTTCTTGGCTAATTCACCAAATTCGTCTTGAGCGGAATCATCTAGTTTACGAGTTAAATCCCCCGTAGAGACAACATGCAGCATTTCATTTACTTTATGTAGCGGTTTAATAATGGCGAGTACCGTTCTATAGGCAATCCCAGCCGCTATTAGTACAGAGATTAAGCCAATTACGATTGTAACCGTTTTACCTGTAGTAACAGAATTAGCTACGTCTTCTTTAGCAAATTTGGCTTTAGAGTCGGCTAATTTCAACAGGTCATCTAGCTTTTGAATGGCGCTGCTAATATTTTCTTCTGATGCGGTATAAGCAGTTATGGCACGCTGACGACTATTTAAGCGTTTGATTTGAGATTGAATTAGCCCGTTCGGTGATGAAATCGAATCCGTGACTTCTTCAATTAATTCATATAATTCACTTAAGGTGCCACTGTTGTCTCTATCCCCAGCCGTTGTTTGAATTTGACTAGCCTTGTCCTTAATTTGGTCAACAACTAAATTAACTTCATTTCCGATCGTGTCGGCTCTGACCAAGGTTTGAGTTTTAACGTACTCTGCACCTACGGTTAGAAGCGAGGTAAGGCTAGACTCAAGGCCATTGGCAATTTCTGCCGCATTACTTAATTGACGATTATTCTGCACCTCGTCCAAATCCGCGAAGTCCACAATTAAAGTTGAACCATCATCGGCGTTATCTTCAATATTGCCTAGTACGTCTAATACGTTATTGCCGTGTTCTAAATCGGCTTTTTTGTTGTCAAAAATAGCGTTTATATTTTCAATGTATAAACGATAGATATTTTCTGTTTCGATTAAAGATTCTCGTAAATCTTTTTCTTCGCTTACCACACTGGTAAGGATCCGCAATTCATTGTCGAAATTGGCTTGGCTATCTTCAAAGGCGGTTTTTTTGGCTGCCAAAGTGTTTAGAGTTGTTTCATTATAGGCTTCAGTAGCGAGACGGCCCATATTTAGAAATGATACTTTTAATTGGCTACTACCACTTACTGTTGGCAAGGCTAAGGTATTAACCTCTTCAGTGGCACTATCTATGCTTGATAAACTGGATACCGCTACGACTCCCAATACAACCAATAGGAGTGTAATTATCGTAAATCCGCCGACGACTCGAGTAGCTACTGTTATTTTCATTGAATTGCCCTAAATCAAGTTGGCAGTGTCCATACTGGCTTTATGTGTTTGTAAAATGGTTGCTTGATGCAATCTATTCTTATTCAGATACGACTATACCCGACTGAGTAATAATTTATAGTGTTAGTACTCTCTTTCATAGACTTTCGTCTAATATCAAGTATCGACTGAATTGAGTTAATCTTGATATTGTACCGAAAATAATTCTTCACTTGATAGCTTTAACATAGTCATGTTTTGGCCCCACACGTAACCTGTATCCAAACCCAAAAACTCTTTTCGGCGAGTATTACCATTTAAGGCTGCCCAATGTCCAAAGACTACTTTTTGGCCAACTTTCAGCTTTTTATTGGTGACGTTAAACCAAGGGGTAAACTCGGCAGGGGAAGACTCTGGCGACATTTTGCAATTTAAATCCAGCTCGTCGTCATTTTTTATAAAGCGCATTCGTGTCATAGCGTTAACTATAAATCGAAAGCGTTCCGCTCCTTGTAACGATTTTTGCCACACCGACGGTTGATTACCGTACATGTCGGCTAAAAAGGTTTTCCAATTTTTACTTTGTAACTGCTCACTCACTTCATTGCTAAGGCTAAGTGCCTTTTTTACAGACCATTTAGGGTAGAGTCCTGCATGGCTAACCAAAGTGGTTGAGTCTGCCAACAACGCTAATGGTTTACGTCTTAACCAATCAATATGGCTTTTTAATTTTGGACTGGCAAGCAATGTATCTAAGTTATCATTGGGCTTAGCTTTACGAATTCCGGCATAAATCGCCAATAAATGTAAATCATGGTTGCCTAAAACTGTATCAAAGCTGTCTTCAAGTGAATAAAGGTAATTTAAAGTTTCAAGTGGATGTGACCCACGACCCACCAAATCCCCTACTGCAATCAAACGGTCGTTTACTGGAGAAAATTCGACTTGTTTTAGCAGTCCATTCAGGCCTTCATAACAACCTTGAATATCGCCAACAATATAAGTGGCCATAATAATTTAGTTGACTGCGTTAGGGACTGCTAAGCTAAACACATTGACCGCAGCTTGGAAACGATCACCATCTTCTCGTTGCATTTCATAGTAACCTTGCATTGTGCCAACTGGAGTATCCAATACTGCGCCACTGGTATATTGGAACGAATTACCTATTGCAATGTGAGGTTGTTTTCCGATCACTCCTTCACCTTGCACTTCGGTTTTTTCGCCATTGCCATCGGTTATAAGCCAATAACGGTTGATAAGTTGAACCGGCTGTAAGCCATTGTTACAAATCGTGATTTTGTATGCAAAAACATATTTATCTTTGTCGGGTATTTGATTTTCTAGATACTGAGTTTCAACAGTAATATCAATTTCATTCACTTGTTTCATTTTTTTGTGGCACTGCCATACACTTTGCGTAGCTATGCTAAAGAGTCTACCGCATTCGCAATTTTTGCATACTGCTCAAGCGATAAATTTTCAGCACGTAATTCTGGATTAATATCCAGGTCCATAAGTTGTTGCTCGCTAAGACTCTCTTTTAAGCTATTGCGAATCGTTTTGCGCCTTTGGTTAAAGGCTTGGGCGCAAACTTTATGTAAGGTCTCTTCATTTTGCAAAGAGACGGGTTTGTTTTGATGGGGTATCAGTCTAACCACTGCCGAGTCTACTTTAGGTGGAGGATTAAACGCTCCGGGAGGAACCTGGATTACCGGGACTACCTGGCAATGGTATTGCGCCATAACTGAGAGACGACCGTAATTTTTATTACCTGGAATGGCAGCTAAACGATTAACTACCTCCTTTTGAAGCATAAAGTGCATGTCTTGCACTTTATTGGCAAAAGAGAACAGGTGAAACATCAAAGGCGTGGAAATATTATAAGGAAGGTTTCCGAAAATTCGCAACGGTTTGTCATCTGTTATTAATTGAGAAAAATCGAATTTCAATGCATCCGCTTCAATTATGGTCAACTTGTTTGCAATAAAAGGATGGGTTTTTAATCTGGCGGCCAAATCTCTATCGAGTTCAATAACGGTAAGCGCATCGATTAGTTCACAAACTGGCTCGGTTAGTGCGCCTAGGCCAGGCCCAATTTCTACCATGTGTTGGTCTTTTTGAGGGCCTATTGCCGTGACTATTTGGTCTATCACATAGTTATCATGCAAAAAGTTTTGACCAAATCGTTTTCTGGCCGTGTGTCCTAAATGTTGTTTGCTCATTCTGTTTGCGCTGCTATTGATAAGGCTTCTTCGATGGCTAAATTAAAACTGCCTGCATCTGCTTGACCTGTTCCAGCCAAATCTAAGGCCGTTCCATGATCGACAGATGTACGGATAAAGGGTAGCCCTAAGGTAATGTTAACTGATGCCCCAAAACCTTTGTATTTAAGGACGGGCAGACCTTGATCATGATACATCGCTAACACAGCGTCAGCTTCTTCTAGGTATTTAGGATTGAAGATTGTATCGGCCGGAAGAGGTCCGGTGATGTTTAATCCTTCAGCACGCAACGCATCTAAAGCCGGCGTGATGACCAAAATTTCCTCTTTACCTAGGTGCCCATTTTCACCGGCATGGGGATTTAAACCACAAACAAATATATGGGGGTTATTAATTCCAAATTTTAACGATAGATCGGTATTAACTATATGCAGAACTTTATGTAATCGTTCAAAGGTAATCGCTTTAGATACGTAGGCTAGGGGAATGTGAGTAGTGGCTAACACGACCCGTAATCCTTCGGTAGCCAACATCATAACTACGTCGTTAGTATTAGACTCGTGTGCAAAAAACTCGGTATGGCCACTAAAAGAAATCCCAGCGTCATTAATAATACCTTTATGAACAGGGCCAGTTACTACCGCATCAAATTCACCGTCTAGGTTTTTCTTACAGGCTTGGCGTAGCGTTTCCACTACGTAATGGCCGTTTTCGCTATTTAACTCACCGCTTTGCACTGTGACTTGGGTTTTAATATCAACTAAAAAAAGTTGTCCTGCAGGTAGAGTATGCTCAGCCGTCGCATCATAGGGTACTAACGTTATGTCTAAGTTAAGTTCCTGAGCGCGTTGTCTGAGCATTTCGCCATCAGCAAAAGCTACCAATTGTGCAGGCCATTGTTTCTGAGCAATGCCCAATAGTAAATCTGGTCCAACTCCTGCTGGTTCGCCAGGAGTAATAGCTAATTTTAGTGGTTTCAATTATTCGCCTTGTTGCGGTAAAACTTCAATATAGGCACTGGCACGTATTTCACGTAACCAAATATCAGATTCTTCAGCAAATTTACGTTGAAAAAGTAACTGATAGGCTTTGTCTTGTTTACGTTGTTCGGTGATATCACCTACGCGTTTGCCGAGCAATTGCATTATATGCCAACCATACTGGGTTTTAACTGGTTGGCTGATTTCATCAACCTCTAAATTTTCCAACGCATTGCGAAAATCAACTACATACTTACTCGGCTCCGACCAGCCTAATTCTCCACCTTTTAATGCAGAGCCGGGATCGGCTGAGTGTTCTTTCGCAAGTTCTGCAAAGTCCGCTTCACCTGCTAACACTTGCTCGCGAAATTCTGAAAGCATTTTTTTGGCTTTTTCATCGCTTAATATAATGGAAGGAGTAATGAGTATATGTCGAGCGTTAATTTCTTCGACTTCAACTTTTTCAATGCCTCGCAGATCCTTGATCTTGAGAATATGAAAACCTGCGCCACTTCTAATGGGACCTATAAGGTCATCTTTAGACTTATCCTGTATAGCTTCAGCAAATAACGTAGGCATAGAGTTAATATTCATCCACCCTAAATCACCACCTTCTAAAGCGCGGGCTCCACCTGAAGAAGCTGTGGCAATTTTGGAAAAGTCGGAGCCTTTGTTAAGTAGTTCCAGAACTTTGTCAGCTCGAACTTTAGATTGTTCTATATCAGCGTCAGTTGGCTCTACCGGAAACTCAATTAGAATGTGGCCCAAGTTGTATTCAGCTTGTTGGTCACCCTGTTCATCTATCAATTTGACTAAGTTATCGATTTCTTGCTGAGTAATGTAAACACGGCGGCGTACATTTGCACGGCGCACTTCGCCTAGAATAAGTTCTTTACGTACCTCTTCTCGGTATGTGTCGTAAGTCACACCTTCTTGTGCAATTTTTTCACGAAACTGAGCAATACTCATTTTTTCGCCGTTTGCGATATTGGCGATGGTTTGCTCAAGCTGCGGGTCACTGATTTGGATACCCATACGTTCCGCCATCTGCATTTGCAAGTTATCTAAAATGAGCTTTTCAATTGCTTGAGTACGTAATACTCGGTCTGCCGGTAAGGTTTGGTTATTTTCAGCGGCATTACGTTTTACCACGGTAACTAATTCTGCGATTTGACTCTCTAACACAACACCTTGATCAACGATCACCGATACGCTGTCTAAAAGTTCGGGTGCGGCTTCTGTTCTAATTGATAAGAAAGAGCTAATTAAAAGGGCGACTACAAATAATTTCATGGTTATCTTTACTTTTTTAGTTAAAGGCGTTGTTTGATGACGCGCATTGGGTATGTCAAAAGGTTAGCTACAATTAGTTAGTTTAAACCCTAATTAGTTCAATAGGTAAGGGCGTCTATATCCAAACAAACCCTCTCGCAATAAATTTCGAGTGGTGAAGTATACATTAAAGCCCGATTCAAATTCATTGGTACTTTGTGCTCCATTGTCGTCAAAACGATTACTCAAGTTACGCTGTGCTACAAAACTTACGGTCCAACAACATGATTCATATTGCAGTCCAGCATAACTTTCTACTGTACGGCTGAGTTTTATATCATGATACCAGCGCCCAACCCATTGCCAATTTTTTGCCAGAGGCCAACTAGCGGTAATGCCCACTTGGTTTATTTCTTCAGAGGATAAGTCTCTCACGTAGCGATGGTTTATTTGCATTATTTTATTTTCGGCGAGTTGATACTCCAAGGACAAACTACTGCGTTCCACTTTATCAGTAATAGTTGAGACCTGCGCTTGGGTATGCACATACCATTTACTGCCTATTTGCCAATCTAATTCTGCCGCTAATGCAGATTTATCGTCTTCTTTGGATGCATCATCCACTTGGTTATCTCTCAAGTAGAAAATTTGTCCCAAGCTAAGTTTAAAGCGCTCTTGGTTATTATTATCAACAAACCTTGATGTTAAACCCACCGTAATTTGGTTGTTGTCACTAATACGGTCAAGCCCTGTAAATTCTTGTCCTCTAAATAAGCCTGCCGAGTCTTTAAATAGTCGGGTGGTATCATACAGGCCTATATTATTTTGATTTTCGAAGCTGGTATACAAATATTGCACTTTAGGCTCAAAGGTTTGGGTTGCCTCAGCTCCAAACCAACTTGCGGGCCTTTCGAACGCCAATGAACCAAATACTTTGACTTGTCCTAATGTTCGAGAAATATTTTTATCGAGAGCGGTGTTCTCAATGTTTTCTTGGATATAACGAGTATGCATAACCGTTGCCTCAGCCAGGAACTCACTCCATTGGTTTTTATAGGGGTAGCGCACAGTGGGGGCAATATGGAAACGTGTTGCAGTTGGGTAATCAACGTCGCGATTCTCAAAGTAGGCTAACTCGGAGTTAATTTGAAACTCGGCTCCTAATCCTACGGGAGTTAAATAGTTGAGTCTGATTTCCGGCAAAGCTCGGTAGCTGTCAGCGTGGTCTCCCAACACTTCGAAGTCTCTAAATTGCGCAGTCACATCTAAGCTTTGAGAAAAATAACTTATTCCCAGAGTTTTATACAAGTGAGTATCAGCCCGATTGTAATAATCAGAGCCTAAATCGACGATATAGTTATCGTCGCTTAAACCATTAATATCAGCAGTGACACGCCAGTTTTTGCCTATTTGACCACTGTGAACAAAACGATAGAAATATCGTTCTGTGTCGTCACTTAGTTCCAGATCATCTAACAAATATTCGATATTTGCCTGTCCGGCATGTTTTTCAGTTAAATATCTAAATTCAGTTTTTAACTGTACGCCGCGCTCTGACATTAACCTTGGACTAAACGTCAGGTCATAGTTGGGCGCTATATTCCAATAAATTGGCTGTTCTAGACTAATTCCGGTAGAACTATTGCTGGCAATATTGGGATACAAAATACCAGATTGTCGTTCGTCGTTAATTGGGAAAGAAAAATACGGTAAATACAATACAGGCACATCTTTGATATAAAATCGAGCGTGTTTGATAATTCCTCTCGATTGATTAGGCGCGATTTCAATATTACTTGCTTGAATTCTCCATACTTCATCGTCTACTGGACAGGTGGTAAAACTAGACTCAATAAGATTAATGCCGTTTTCTTTTCCAAGGGCTATTTTTTGTGCCTTACCATGGCCTTGTACGTTGTTTAGCTGATACAAGGAATCTTCAATGAGTAACTCATTTGAAATCCTGTTTAACTGCACATTTTCACTGGATACAGTTATGTTACTGTCTTGAAAACTCACATTGCCTGTTGCTTTTAATGTTTGAGTTTGACGATTGAGTAACGCCTCATCAGCTTTGATTTTTACTTGAGAGCTGTCTATTTCTACTTTGCCTTTAAATTGCGCAAAGGTATCCTGGTTGATTTCACTATCTTCAGACTTGACTCGAATTTGCCCATCAAGTAACGAATTTTCGAGGTTAGGTCCGGGTAATGGTGTAAAACAGACTTCTTGAGCGTCAGCTAGCCCAATCGACATCAAGAGCAGACTGAAAAACCATAATTGTTTGTTTTGTATACTAGACAAGAACAAAGTGACCTAAAGTTGTATTTAAAACAGCGAGTAAACTCGTAATTTTAAAGGTTTCAATGGGATTTACCAGTAAACTTGCAAAAAAAGCGATATTTCGCCATTCTTGACCCTCACATTAGTAGACAACCGTAGCCAATTTTGTGCAACGATAAGAGAAACCATTGAAAACAGCGCTATCTTTCAAGCAACTTCGAAAACAGCAATTACACACTTGGATTAACCATAACACAGACTTTGAGTGTGAAACGTTAGACATAGTGTCTGGTGATGCCGGTTTTCGTCGATATTATCGATTTTTTTACGGTGATAGGTCAATTATTGCAGTAGATGCGCCACCTAAGAGCGAAGATACCAGCCAATATATTGCTGTTGGGCAAAGTTATCGGGAACAAGGCCTCAAGGTACCAGAGATATACGCCTATGATCTTAAGTTGGGGTTTTACTTACAGCAGGATTTCGGCAATAAACTGTTTAGTGAAATGTTATCAGAGGACTCCTGTGACGAGCTTTATCCTAAAGCACTAGCCAATATTCCCGTAATCCAGCATTGTTTATCCACGGCAAAAGGGCCATTACCATTTCATGATGGCGCATTTGTAGATAGAGAATTGGGGCTTTTTAACGATTGGTTATTGGAGCAATATCTGCAATTAACACTTACATCTGCTGAAGAAAAAATGTTGGCAAGGATTTTTGAACAAGTCAAAGAATCTTGTTTAATGCAACCTAAGGTAGGTATGCATCGAGATTACCATTCTCGAAACTTAATGTTGTTAGAAAATGATGAAATTGGAGTGATTGATTTCCAAGATGCAGTAGTGGGTCCGATTACTTACGATGCGGTTTCATTACTAAGAGACAGTTATCAAGATTGGCCAAAAGAAAAAGTACAACAATGGTTAAAAAGTTGGCATGAGCAATATTACGCTCAATATCCGTGGGACGAATTCAAAATGTGGTTCGATTGCGCAGGTATGCAAAGGCAAATTAAAATTGCGGGGATTTTTGCCCGTTTGTGTTTACGGGATAACAAGCCCAGTTTTTTGGCTGATATTCCCCACACCTTGAATTATTTAATTGACGTAGCCGGTCAATATCCCGCCTATGTGGAGTTTTCTGTTTTTGTTCGAGAAAGAGTATTACCAAAGGTGTTGCAAAACTTAAAGTTAAAGAAACATGAAGCGTAAAACGGCGATGATTTTAGCGGCGGGAAGAGGAGAGCGAATGCGCCCTCTCACTGATAAAGTGCCTAAACCACTATTGAAAGTGAAAGGTAAAGCGTTAATTGAATATCATCTTGAAGCGCTCAGTCGCGCGGGGTATCGCAGAGTCGTTATTAATCATGCTTGGTTAGGTGAACAGATAGAAACTGTTTTAGGCAAGGGGGAACGTTTTGGACTAGAAATACTCTATTCTGCCGAGACTCAAGCATTGGAGACCGCGGGTGGAATCAAGCAAGCCTTACCATTACTTTGTCCTGATGACGAAAATGAATTTTTTACAGTGGTTAATGGCGACATTTTTACTGATTTCGACTTTACTACCTTGCCTTCGCAACTAGTGGACAAAGTGGAGGCTCACTTGGTGATGGTCGATAATCCTAGTCACAATCCACAAGGCGACTTTTGTTTTTCTGGCGGCAAGTTACACCCAAATCATGGTCGAAAACTAACTTGTAGTGGAATAGCAGTTTATTCAAAACATTTTTTTGAAGACTGCACCTCAGGGGTAAATCGTTTAGCTCCTATGTGGCGTGAAGCCGCAGATAAAGAGACGATAATGGCGCAGTATTTTAGTGGGCAATGGACCGATGTAGGCACGCCCCAGCGTTTAGATGAATTAAATAAAACAGACAGTTAGCGGAATCAAATGATAGGCAAGATATTAGGTACCATATTCGGATTTATGTTTGGGCGTATCCCAGGCGCAGTGTTAGGTTTTTTTGTTGGGCACATGTTCGACAAAGGTTATAGCAAAAATTTTAATCAAAGTGGTGGTTTTAACCGCTTCTTTGCCAGTCAGGAAGATTTTAAAAGTCAGGCTGTTTTTTTCCATTGTTTGTTTTCAGTCATGGGACATGTTGCCAAAGCCGATGGCAAAGTGAGTGATATTGAAATAAAAATGGCCAGCGCCCTGATGGATCAGATGAACCTTGAAGGTGATATGCGTAAAGAGGCGCAACAAGCCTTTAGAGATGGCAAGGATCCTGACTTCGCATTGAAACAAACAGTGCGAGAATTTAAAGAGTCCTGTCATGGGCGCCGTGACATCATGCAGGTGTATCTAGAAATCTTAATTCAGGCCGCTTATGTTGATGGAAAATTAGATAAAGCTGAGCAAACTATTTTAGAGACAGTATCGCAATACTTAGGTTTTAGTCAGCATGATCTGCTCTACTTAATGTCGGCATTTGAAGCGGAAATGCGTTTTCGTCAAGGCGGGGCAGGGCAACGAGGAGGCGCAGGCCGCGCAAAAAGTTATTCCGCTCAACAGTCCCTAGATGACGCTTATAAAATTCTTGGTGCGAAAACATCCGACGACGATAAAAGCATCAAAAAAGCCTACCGTAAATTGATGAGTGAACATCACCCCGACAAATTAGTGTCTAAAGGATTACCTAAGCAAGCGCTTGAGATGGCTAAAAATAAAACTCAAGATATCCAGTCTGCATATGAATTGATTAAGGAAAAACGTGGGTTTAGATAATTAGTGTTGGTATTTACGTTTATTGAACTCATTGATTTATTTTTTCGTTTTGCGTCCGTAGGTAGTTTGCTCTTCATTAATTTCGTTTGGCTTGAGAAAAGTGCACCTTTACCTTTTTGGATTACGCGATCTTTATTAATTTGTTTGTCGGGTTATCTGCTACTGACTGCGCCAATTGATGATGCGATATATGGGTACTTTCGTGGACTCGTTTTATTCCTCACAGAGTTGTTACCATACTGTCTATGGTTATATGTATTTGTTTTGATAAAACCAAAAACACGTATTGAAGACATTCATTGGGTCATTAGGTTTTTGGTTATTTGTTTGTTTTTATGGTTGTTGTATTTTTTTGTGGTTACGCAAGGTCGGGGTAGCTTCCACCAAATTAATCATGTGTTAGGTATAGTGTTGTATTGCCATATTACCTTTATGGCTTTATACGATTTTCAAGATGACCTGCTGGAGAAACGTCGTAAAGTAAGAGTCGCAATGGCGGTTTTTTTTGGCGCATATAGTACTTTTTTAGCCGCATTAGAAATTCTTGATTATTCGCTTCGGGTTAACCCTTTATTCAGTGTGATTAACTCAGCAACTATTTTTATGTTAATTTTTCTCTTTTCAATTCTTATGGCAAAGACTAAAAGCAGTGCCGAACATTCAACTGCAAATTTGCCAAAATCCAATCCTATTTCAGGAAACAGCGAAGTGGTCCCAGTCATTTTTAAAGCAGACCTTGAAAAGATGAGAATGTTGATGGAACAGCGATTTTATACTCAATCTAATTTGACTATTGGTGTGTTAGCAGAGAACCTCCGTATGCCCGAACATCGTTTGAGATTGTTGATTAATAAGCATTTGAAATACCAAAATTTTTCGGAGTTTTTGAATAGTTATCGAATCCCAGCGGCTAAAGCAGCGCTTCGAGATTTAAAACAAGCAAAACGTCCCATTTTGACAATTGCCTTGGAGTTGGGATTTGGTTCGATAGGGCCATTCAATCGTGCTTTCAAGCGGACAACAGGGCTTACTCCGAGTGAATATCGTAAAAAATTTCAAAATCAGCCATAGTTTTTCGTAATCGGCTAGTATCCAAACTGCAGAACACCATATTGTCATCACCTTTACCTATATGGAAAGATGATAATGTTAAAAAAGATCTTGGTTGCGTTTGTTTGTGTGGCGTTCTTGTTGGGCTGGTTACTTTGGCCCATCTATCAATTTTATGCTCACAAAGGCGAAGTCCCATTTGTACCCTGGGGAGAGATTGTTATTCCAGATGATTCTCCCTATAGTCAAGAAGTTTACAACCCTAAATTTACCCAAGTAGCAGAACAATCATTGCAGCGACTTTATGAGCATCACAAGGCGATCAACGCCCCAGGTATTTCTGCAGCGGTTGGTATTAACGGTAAACTTGTGTGGGCGGGAGCTGCTGGCTGGGCTGATATTGAACTCGGTGTTCCTGTATCAAATACAACACAATTTAGAGTAGGTAGTACTTCAAAAGCTATTACAGTAACTGGGTTAGCAAGGATGTTAGACAAACGCCTTATTGACTTAGAAGCGCAAATATCACAATACCACCGAGCACTACCCAATAAGCAGTGGCAGCAAATAAAGGTCAAACATTTAGGTGCCCATATGTCTGGCTTGCCTCATTATAAGCAAGTTGGAGACAAAATAGGGTTGTTTAAAAGTATGGCCTTAAAAGACCATTATTCTGATGTAAACGATGCGCTAGAAATGTTTGATGAATCTCACTTATTATTTGATCCGGGTTCTCAATTTAGTTATTCCAGTTACGGCACTGTATTGCTTAGCGCAGTGATGCAAGAGGCTGCGGGTCAACCTTTTTTGGAGCTTATGCAACAACAAGTATTTACCCCTTTAGAATTAACCCATACTGGTGAAGAGTCTCGATTTGAAGGGCAAGGCACATTGTCTAAATTTTACTGGAATGATGGTGGCAAAAGTCAAAAGGTAAGAGTCTGGAGAGACGTGGACTTAACTCATCGGTTAGCGGGTGGTGGCTTTGTATCAACGTCGTCAGAATTGGTGAAATTAGGTAATGCGTATTTTGATGAACAGTTTATTAGCCAAAAAAGTAAAGACAAAATATGGGACCCTCAACGCCTACCGAATGGTGAGATTAATCGGCAAAATTACGCCATTGGATGGCGGGTTCATCAGTGGCAAGTAGAAGATACAACCGTAAATTTTATGCATCATGGAGGTGTATCCAGAGGTGCACAAAGTCTGTTGCTGCTCATACCTGATTATCAATTAAGCTTAGCAATAAATATTAATGGGAAAACTGACAACTTTACGAATTTTTCCAAAATATGGAAAGAAATGGCTATCTCATTTATCAAAGCATCTGAGTCAGAGCCATGAATATTCATTGATGTTTTATGCTTAGGCTTGTTAGTTTGTTAAATTAGCCGCGCACTATGCAATACCTACGGTCGGTTTTTAGTAATAATGGGTGGCACTAGGCTATGGCTGGCGTCTTAATTTTTATCAGACTCAGCGATTCTTCATTCACTTATTGGATGACAAAAATTGAAAACAAGTGATTAAGTTACTCTTCAGTTTTTGTTCATGCTTTTCAATCCACACTATCAGCAGGTTTGAAAAGGAAAGTGAAATGAAAAATTCAAGTTTATTAATTTTAAGCAGTTTATTATTGTCGAGTTCAGTTTTGGGCGCACAAAGCGACAGCTGGAGTGCCCAGTCTACTGAAAAGCAGTTCGATAAAACTAGTCAGATGATAGTAAAATCATCTGAAGGTGAGCATAAAAATGCTTCGGTATTGACACCCGATGCTCAATCAAAAATAGCCTCAAGCAATGCTAAAAAAACTCAGGCACAAGCCAGAATATTAACAGCGAGACCTGATGTTAAGGCAATATATCAAGAATTTTGGATATATGATGCTTGGGTCGAATTTTACAGTGATGATGATAGAGATGGGTATTTTAACCATTTTTCCGTTGAGTTTGATGCTGATACAGATTTTAACTCCGCAACTGTTTACGCCAGGTTATATTTAGGTAAGGATGAGGTGTTCAAGGAGTATCATGCCACTTCTAACTTCAATATCTATTCAGACAATGACTCAGATAGTTTTGTGGTTGAAAGTGAATTATTAAACGGTTTTGCTTCTGCTGATTATGAAGTGTTAATTGAGTTGTACGACGCTTACAGCGACGAATTAGTGGCGGTTTACGATGGTTATAATGATGCGGATTTGTATCTACTACCACTAGAAAGCAACGAATTCGAAACGGTTCAAGTTGTAGTGGTACGTGAACACGGTGGAAGTTTGAGTTTATTGGGATTGTTTCTTATACCCTTGATATGGGTGAGACGTCTTAAAAAGACAGCATAATAATCACTCGAAAATATTCAATCAAAAACTTGCTTTGAAAAAGGCTGGCTTTTAATGAAGTCAGCCTAATTGTCTTCTGGTTCGTTGGTATCGACCACTTCAGTGGTCACCTTTTGAACTAATTTCACCCTGCCGTGTTTAACTAGAGTGTCTCTGAGCACATATTCTATTTGGGCATTAACGCTGCGCAGATCATCGTCTGCCCAGCGCTGCATGGCGGCCAACACGTCAGCATTTATTCTCAGAGGAAACGCTTTTTTAGACATTATATTCCTTGTGCTTAATCTTAATATAGACTGCCGCTATTAATAATGGGTTGGGCGTTTTTGTCGCCGCACAACACCACTAACAAATTGCTTACCATCATGGCTTTACGCTCTTCGTCAAGTTCAACCACGTTTTGTGCTTTTAATCTGTCTAATGCCATTTCAACCATGCCTACTGCACCTTCCACAATTTTGCTTCGAGCGGCAATGATTGCGGTTGCTTGTTGTCTTTGCAGCATGGCGCTAGCAATTTCCGCTGAATAAGCTAAATGACTGATTTTAGATTCGTGAACTGTTAAACCCGCTTTACCTAAGCGTTCTTGAATTTCTTGCTTCAATATTTCAGAAATATGTTTAGGGTGGCTTCGCAAGGCTATATCGGCGCTATCATCATCTTGAGGATCGTAACAGTAACTACTGGCCATATTCCTAAGTGCGGATTCGGTCTGAATGGTGACGTAGCTTTCATAATCGTCCACTTCAAACATGGCTTCTGCCGAGTCTGTTACAGACCAGACCACAATTGTGGCGATTTCTATGGGATTACCTAAGTTATCGTTTACTTTTATTTTGGCCGATTCAAAGTTGCGGACTCGTAATGAAACAGTCTTACGTATAAAAAATGGGATAGTCCAGCGCAGACCGTTGCGTTTTTCTGTACCTACGTAACTGCCAAATAAAGTCATGACCTTAGCTTGGTTAGGTTGCACCATAAAGAAGCCTCCCCAACAAACAAGTACAACTATGGAGCAAAAGATACTCATTGGTAACAATATTTGTTTCGCTACCATTATGCCAAAGCTAACTTGAAGTAAGGGTAAAACCACAAAAAATGCTAAGTACCCGTTAATCGAAAAACCTTTTTTTTCAGTAATCATAAAAAACTCCCGGTTGATATCATTATGATATTATATTGAGATTACTTATGTTCTAAATAAAAAGCAAATTAATCTCTAAGATATTAATTAAACTTCAGTTTTTCTCGTAAAGTTGCCTATTAGCGGAATGTAAATTTTAAGGGTAACTTCTTATCCATTTGAAAGTATTGGTAATTTGTCAGGTTTTTTAACAGATTGTGCAAAAAGTTTTTTTTGCAATTTTGTAATTAATTGATTCCTATTATAAATAGTATTTGGGTACAGAAGTTGCTTAGCTTCTGACCAATAGGTCAAGTTTGCCTGTTGATGTAGCATGATCCCACTCACTGTCATACGGATGTCACAGAAGTAATAGAACATCGCTCGCACCAAAAATAATTATTAAAAGTCGGCTAACCGACCCTCATAAATTTTCAGGAGAAAACATGAAATTAAAATTTCCAGCCCTGCTGGCGCTAGTAGCAGCGTCTTCAGTGCAAGCCAGTGATATTGTGATCACCGGTGTGTACGATGGCCCTCTCTCCGGAGGCACACCTAAAGGAGTTGAGCTTTTTGTTAAAAATGATATTGCAGACTTAAGTGTATGTGGTATTGGTTCTGCTAATAATGGTGGTGGATCTGACGGTGAGGAATTCACATTTCCTGCAATTACCGCTACTGCAGGCAGCTACATATATATTGCTTCAGAAAGTTCACAGTTTACTGCGTTTTTTGGCTTTACTCCTAACTACACAGCTGGATTTGCCAGTATTAACGGTGATGATGCAATCGAGTTGTTTTGTGATGGCGCGGTCGTTGACGTATTTGGTGATATCAATACCGATGGGACTGGCACTGCTTGGGATTCTTTAGACGGATGGGCATATAGAAATGCTGATACCGGCCCTGATGGAAGTATATTTTCCATAGCAAATTGGAGTTTCAGTGGTGTTAATGGTCTTGAAGGCGGGACGACCAATGACACTGTGACAAGCCCTTTTCCTCTAAAAACTTATGCCGAAGAAATTGCAGGTGGAGATGATGGCGGCAGTGGCGGCGGAGAAGAGCCCACAGAGCCATGTTTTAATTGCCCGGAATTAGCAAAGATTGCCGACGCTAGCACTTTTGATGATGCTACTTATTATGCCAATGCTATTGTTGAAGTGGATGCTGGTTCTTCCGCGGAGATTATTAAAAATGCGATCAATAGTATCATTAGTAGCGATCATAGAGATTTATCTTACTCGGAAGTATGGACGGCTTTAACCCATACTGATGAAGACCCTGCAAATAGCGACAACGTTATTCTGTGGTACAAGGGCACATCTATTGCTAAAAACCTTAACGGTAGTGGTTCACAAAGTTCTGACCAAGATAATTGGAACCGCGAACATAGCTGGCCACAGAGTCATGGATTTGCAGATATGCAAGAGAGTGCAGAGGCTTATACCGATATCCATCATTTACGTCCTACCGATATTTCAGTTAACGCTTCACGGGGTAACTTGGATTTCGATAACAGCGACAATGAATTAACGGAGTCGTCCAACAATAAGATTGATTCAGATTCATTTGAACCTCGTGACGAAGTCAAAGGTGATGTGGCT
Source organism: Paraglaciecola arctica (assembly GCF_018861065.1). GTDB lineage: Bacteria > Pseudomonadota > Gammaproteobacteria > Enterobacterales > Alteromonadaceae > Paraglaciecola > Paraglaciecola arctica_B. The sequence goes on along the minus strand of NZ_JAHKQO010000036.1, from coordinate 69,091 downwards.
CGAATGATGTTCTATATGGATACGCGTTATGAAGGCAGTGGCAGTGATGCAACGCCTGATTTGCAATTGGTCGATAGCCTAACGTCAACGGGAACCACTGAACTTGGTCGTTTATGTCGATTAATTGAATGGCATAATGCTGATCCTGTCAATGCAGCAGAACAGCTGCGAAACAACACGATCTACGAATATCAAGGTAACCGTAACCCCTTTATAGACCATCCAGAATGGGTTGATATCTTATATCAAACGGCAGCTTGTTCAGATTCAGGTGCTGAACCAGAGCCGGATCCAGAACCAACACCAGAAAACCTCAGCACTGATATAATTATTAGCGGTGTAATTGATGGTCCATTAAGCGGCGGTATACCAAAAGCTATTGAATTATATGTTGTAAATGACATTGATGATTTGAGCCAATGTGGTATTGGTTCTGCAAACAATGGCGGCGGGTCAGACGGTCAAGAATTTACATTTGATGCGGTTTCGGCTAGTGCTGGTGATTTTATCTACGTGGCATCTGAGATACCAGGTTTTAACGCTTTCTTTGGTTTTGATCCCGATTACACTTCTGGGGCGGCAGGTATTAATGGTGATGATGCAATTGAACTTTTCTGTGCAGATGAAGTAGTCGACACTTTTGGCGATATTAATGTCGATGGCAGCGGTGAAGCATGGGACTATCTCGATGGTTGGGCATATCGAATTGCTAATACAGGCCCAGACGGTACTACTTTCGTTTTGGATAACTGGACTTTCAGTGGCATTAATACATTGGATGGAGTCAGCGATAACGCTTCTGCGGACCCTGCTTTTCCTTTAGGCACTTTCTTTGTTGACGAAAAGCTTATTATCAGCGGCGTGGTAGACGCATCGTTACCTGGAGGTCTGCCTAAAGCAATCGAGTTTTATGCTGCGACAGATATCGAGGATTTGAGTGTGTTTGGCTTTGGTTCTGCCAACAATGGTGGGGGTTCTGATGGTCAAGAATACACTTTTTCTGGTTCAGCTAAAAAAGGCGACTATATATATATCGCCTCTGAAACACCAAACTTTGAAGTGTTTTTTGGTTTTGCACCTACTGATACCTCTGGTGCAGCGGGCATAAACGGTGATGACGCTATCGAGCTGTTTAGAGATGGTGTCGTAGTTGATGTATTTGGTGATATCAACACAGACGGTAGCGGTGAAGCTTGGGAATATCTAGATGGTTGGGCGTATCGTAAGTCTAATACTGGCCCTGATGGTTCAACTTTTGTTTTAGAAAATTGGACCTTCAGCGGCATTAACGTGTTGGATGGTCAAGCTACTCACGATTCATCAACAACGCCTTTTCCTTTGAGCTCATTTATTGGTAATGGCAGCGACGCAGGCGGTGACATACCTGGCGAATGTTGCGAAGAGGTTACTTTCATTCATCAAGTTCAAGGAGCCGGAGATACTTCACCTTTAACTGGTGAAACCGTTCTTGTTGAAGGAATTGTGAGCGCGTCGTTTACAGATATAGGTGGTTTCTTTGTTCAAGAAGAAGATGCCGATATGGATGCAGACCCTTCAACATCCGAAGGTATATTTGTCTCCTATTCTGGCGAATTGCCAGTTGTAGGCGCCCTTGTAAGTGTTAAAGGTGAGGTTTCAGAGTCATTTGCTCGCACCCAGTTAACCGCGACCGTAGCCCCTGAAATCATTAGTACTGATACTGCAGGAGCCACAGCCTTTACTTTGACTTTACCTTTTGCGGATTCTTCGCAAGCTGAATCATTAGAAGGGATGTTAGTGTCTGCGTCACAGGCTTTAGTTGTAACAGACAGTTATTACTTAGGACGATTTGGCGAAGTGACATTATCATCACAACGGTTATTTAATCCTACTAATGTATTTGCCCCTGGTTCTATTGAAGCGACTGAACTAGAAGTGGCAAACGCACTAGATCGTATCTTACTAGATGACGGTAGTAGCGAACAAAACCCTGAATTAGTTGTGTACCCAACGGGTGGATTGTCTGCTAATAACACTTTGCGTTTAGGCGATACTGTTGCGTCTCTAACAGGTATTTTAGATTATTCTTATAGTGAGTACCGTGTTATACCGACTCAAGATCCAACCTTTGTGGCAACTAACCCAAGAACGGCAGAACCCGATCTAAATTTAGGTAACTTAACAGTGGCGAGTCTTAACGTACTGAATTTCTTCAATACTTTGGACTTAGACGTGGATATCTGCGGACCAGCTGGTGATGCAGAATGTCGCGGTGCGGATAGTAGCTTTGAATATGAGCGTCAACTAGCGAAAACGGTTGCGGCCATAGTTGCTATGGACGCAGATATTGTTGGTTTAATGGAAATAGAAAACGATGGTTTTACAGAAGATAGCGCCATCGTTGAGTTGGTCAACAACGTTAACGCCATCATGGGTGAAGCTACTTATGCGATTGTTGAAACTGGTGGCACCATTGGTACTGATGCAATTACTGTGGCGCTAATTTACAAACCTAGCGTTGTTGTTCAAAGTGCCGCCCCGACGATTTTGGATAGCTCCAATTCTATCTCTGATAATGATGGTGTGTTGTTCCTAGATACTAAAAACCGTCCTTCACTAGTGCAGAAATTTGCATTGGTAGAAAACGGTGAAGAGTTGGTGGTGAGCGTTAACCATTTAAAATCTAAAGGTTCAAGCTGTGGAGCCGGTGATGACGATACCACAACAGGCCAAGGTAACTGTAACCTTACTCGTACTCGCGCGGCACAGGCCCTTACTGCTTTTATTACTGAGCAATTTGGTGATACACCAGCGCTAATTATTGGTGATCTTAATGCTTACGCTAAAGAAGACCCGATTACCGCTATTTTGGATGCTGGTTATACTGATCTCGCGAATGCATTCGTTGGAGACGAAGCCTATTCTTACTCTTTTGACGGGCTACTAGGTTACTTGGACCACGCACTGGCTAGCGATACCCTGCTACCTAAAGTGATTGATGCCGTCGAATGGCACATCAATGCAGATGAGCCAATAGTATTGGATTACAACGTTGAGTATAAGAAAGACAGTCATCTAGACAGTTACTTCTCTGATGATGCATACCGTATGTCTGACCATGACCCTGTTGTGATTAGTATTCTGCTAGAGAGTGAAGTCGAAGTTGTAGCCGGAGATGTAAACGGAGACGGTAACCTTGATATGAATGACTATTACGCCTTTATTGGTGCCTACGGCAGTTCTGAAGGTGATGCGGCATATAACGCTGCGGCCGACATGAACAGTAATGGCATTATCGATATGACTGATTTCCAACTTTGGTATCAAGTCTATTTAGCACAATAATTTAAATTAACCCATGCCTACTCAAGGTTTTGAGTAGGCCCACTATATGAGATAAAGAAATGAAATTAATGAATATAATTAAAACAACCTTTGTTGCACTCATGCTAACTGCGTCTGCAGCACATGCTAATATTGTTGTGACCTTCGACCCATCGACTACGGATATTTCTGTGGGTGACACTTTTACGGTTGATGTTTTAGCGACAACTGAAGATGCCTTTACTGACGCATTCCTAGCCTTTGACATTGGTTTTGGCTTTGACGAATCACTTTTAGGTTTAGATAGTAGCGTTCTGGGCAGTGCATTTGATGTGCCCTTTAGTACATTTTTTGATATTGCTGGTTTTGCAAATAGCTTCCCAGTACCTGTATCAGGTGTCGATATTTTATTAGCTACTTTAACGTTCACTGCGAGTTCAGCTGGTGACTTAGTGCTTGATTTAGATGGTGGTAGTTTTAGTTTAGGTGATTTTGTTGATTTTGAGAGCACAGCACTTAACATCACTGTTAGCGAAGTGTCTGCTCCTGCCACTTTAGGTTTGTTCGCAATAGCTTTAGTTGGTCTGATTAATTTACGCCGCAAGGCATAATTTAAGCTTTAAACATTAAAAAGGCGGTTGATATCACTATCAACCGCCTTTTTAATTTTTCTAGAAGCTAGAAGCTAGA
>NZ_JAHKQO010000036.1:0-64959 GCF_018861065.1 Paraglaciecola arctica | reverse complement strand
GCTAGAAGCTAGAAGCTAGTCTCTCTTTTACTGATAATCAAACTCACCATCAGTCACTGCCATCAAGTCATCCGCTCCGTTAAACAAGTTAGCTTTGAACAGGTCTTTTTTAGGGAGTAATCGTTTCACAAAGAATTCACAGGTGTTTTGCTTGCCTGATTGGATGCTAGGGTTATCCGATTGTTGTGCGGTATCCGCCATACTCAACCAAATTACACCTAATATGCAGTAGGCGCTGTAGTGCATAAAGTCATAGGCTGTGCCAGATAAATCCACTGCATTTTGCTTTTTAAGTTCTGTAGCTGTATCAAACCATTCTTTCAATAAGTCTGCAGCTTGGGTTTTGGCCGCTGCATCATTCATTTGCTCGATTTTACTGGTAAACAAGGCAAAAGTGTCTTCGAGCATAGTGCCTTTGTCGCGTGCTAGTTTTCTAGATATTAAATCCAGTGCTTGAATACCGTTGGTACCTTCGTACAACTGGGTAATTCTTGCATCTCGAACGAGTTGCTCCATGCCCCATTCACGAATAAATCCGTGGCCACCGTAGACTTGCACGCCGAGATTACTCATTTCGGTCGCCATGTCAGTCATAAACCCTTTAACTATTGGAGTTAAGAATGAAATGACATTTTTGGCGGTGTGTTTGCTTGTATCGTCACCAAAACGTTCTATGTCCATCTGTTGCGCGTAAAGCAATGCCAACGCACGACAGCCTTCACCTATGGCTTTTTGAGTCAGTAACATTCTACGAACATCGGGTTGGTGGATAATCGGATCGGCTTTTTTGTCTTGTTCTTGCACACCTTGTGGGGCGCGAGACTGCAGTCGCTCTCGAGCGTAGGCTAAGGCACCTTGATAAGACGCTTCTACTATACCTAGTCCCTGTAAGCCAACTTGAAAACGCGCATCATTCATCATGGTAAACATACAAGCTAAACCATTGTTCGCTTCACCCACTAAAAAACCTTGCGCTTGGTCAAAATTCATTACACAAGTTGGGCTGGCTTTTAGACCCATTTTTTTCTCTATACTGCCAACTGTAACCGCATTTCTAGGGCCTATGCTACCGTCGTCTTGAGGTAAAAATTTAGGTGCTAAGAACAAACTGATGCCTTTTACCCCAGGAGGTGCATCTGGCAGTCTTGCCAATACTAAATGCAAGATATTATCGGTCCATTCGTGATCACCAGAGGAGATAAATATTTTATTGCCGGTAATGCTAAAACTGCCGTCTTCATTAGGAACGGCTTTAGTGCTCAATAAACTAAGATCGGTGCCAGCGTGAGGCTCGGTTAAACACATAGTCCCAGCCCATTCACCGGAAATGAGTTTGGCCAAATAGGTGTTTTTTAGCTCTTCACTTGCGTGTTTAGTGATGGCTAAAATAGCGCTTTCGTTAAGCATGCCTGTTAAACGCCAACTGACATTGGCCGAGTCCAACATCTCGTGTACTGGTACTGCAATTGTGTTGGGTAAATCTTGGCCTTCATAATCAGCGCTGCCCAACATGGCGTTCCAGCCGTTAGCGACGTATTCTTTATAAGCTTCTGCAAAGCCATCAGGAGTAGTCACAGTGCCATCAATTAATTTGGCACCTTGTTCGTCACCTTCGCGGTTTAAGGGAGCAATTACCTCTTCGGCAAACTTCGAACCTTGCATAAGAATTTCATTGACCAACTCTTGGTCAAAATCTTGTAATCCTAATTTTTGATAATGGTCCGACAGGTTTAGCCATTCATGCAGTACGAATTGCATGTCGTTTATTGGGGCATTGTATTGGGGCATAGTCATAATCTCTAAATATCGAATACTGCAGAGATTATACTGTTATTTGTTCGTTGTAGTTGCTAAAAGTCAGGTAATGACTATTAAAAGTGTTGATATGGCTCTAATTGTTTGATGAATGTTGGTGACAGTTGGATAGAGTGAAACAAGACAACACGTTTAAGCAAAATTTTATTTGAGTTGAGTATAGGCTTCTCTCAACTGGATGAGGTTAATATCTTTTACCCACTGGTCTTGTTGGGTTTCAAAGGGGTCAATCAGCGCAATGTGCGCAGTTCTGCGACTCGCCCATGGGGGGACGGGAAATGTCTCTAGTTGGCTAGAATATTCGTCACTAAGTTGGCATTCAAAATATTGCGTGTGATGTTGGTCTGCAAAAAGCAATTTTCCTACTTCAACGTTGAGTCCTGTCGTTTTCCAAACCGCAGTATGAGCTGTGCATTGTGCGCTTGTTGTTTTCTGTAACTTAAGATTGGGTAGATTCCAGTTGTCATCGTTATGGGTTTTTATGGCTAATAGACGACTGTTAGATTTTATAAGACAAGCTGCTGCAGCTGGGGGCAATTCTGTGTCAAGCTTAGCGGTTCGGCACATTGGGTCTGCAGGGATCTCTCTACTGCATCCGTAGATCAAAATGGTTAAAGTTAATATGCTGAAAAATAATCTATTTTGCAAAATCATACGTACACTTGTTATATCGGTATGAGGTATTATCTCATCTAGTTTTGTATTCTCCACAATTAATTGTAAAGGTCCTGTAATTTAATTTTTACCTCATAGGTCTTGTTCATTTCAACACATAAATAGGTCATTCAATGTCTAAAGGATTAAAATTCTCACCCCTGTTATTTGCCGTTATCTTGTGCCTTGGTTTGGTGGTGTATTTGTATATGCCTAAAGAAGAATCGCAACAGGCTAACCAATCGGGTGCGACTTTTGTAAAGGTTCATAAAGTTAATCAAGAGGATTTTGAAGTTGTCGTTGAGGCACTTGGAACAGGCAAAGCGAATGAATCGGTTTTTATTACTACCCAGACCTCAGATATTGTGCAAAAAATTCATTTTGATGACGGTGATTTAGTTAAGCAAGGGCAGTTACTGCTGGAGCTAAACGATGTTGAAGAAAAAGCTAGATTGGCGGAATTGAATGTGAATCTGCAAGAAGCACTTAAACAGCTAAAACGAATTAAAAATTTAGCCAAAAATAACGTAGCTTCAGAACAACTGTTAGATGAGCAACTGGCCAAAGTTAATGTTTTAAACGCTCAAATGGATGTGGCCAAAACTCAGCTAGATGAGTTGTTAGTAAAAGCACCTTTTGATGGAATCTTAGGGGTTCGCCAGATCAGTGTTGGAGCGCTAGTCACCCCAGGTGATGTGGTAACAACTTTGGATGATTTAAGTTTTATTAAAGTCGATTTTGATATCGCTGAGTCTCATTTAGCAAGTGTTGCCCTGGGTCAAAAGATACGAGCGACGTCAGTGGCATATCCAGGAAAAGTTTTTGAAGGCCAAATTACCAGTATTGCCTCTAGGGTTGATCCTTCTACGCGTTCGGTGCAAATTCGAGCCAACATTAAAAATGAAGATCTAAAACTTCGCCCAGGCATGTTGCTACAAATTTTATTGCAAAAACAAGTTCTGCAAACTTTAGTGGTACCAGAAGTCGTATTGGTGCCTGTTGAAGACAAGCAGTTTGTCTTTTTGGTGAAAGGCGATTCGGTAGCTTTAGTTGAAGTAAAGGTAGGGCGACGTAAACCTGGAAAAGTACAAATACTAAGTGGTTTAGAAGCAGGGGATTTGGTGGTAACTGAAGGCACGCTTAAATTACGCGATGGATCCAAAGTCACTTTTGACCTCGCCAACAGTGGGGAGTAAACAATGTTTCTTTCAGACATATCAGTTAAGCGTCCCGTTTTTGCATCTGTAGTCAATTTGCTGTTAGTTGTATTTGGTATTGTATCTATTACTTTTTTAAGCCTCAGAGAATACCCTGATATCGATCCACCTATAGTCTCAATTAACACTAACTATTCTGGGGCGTCTGCTTCTATTGTTGAAAGCCGCATTACCCAGTTATTAGAAGATCGGATTAGTGGTATTGAGGGCATTAAAAATATCAGCTCAACCAGTAGTAACGGTCGTTCGTCGATTAGTATCGAGTTTAATTTGTCGCGAGATATTGACGCTGCTTCAAATGACGTGCGTGAACGAGTCAGTCGAGCCCTCAATAACCTACCAGATCAAGCCGATCCACCTGAAGTATCTAAGTCGAACTCCGATGAAGATGTGATTGTTTGGTATAACTTACGCAGTGATAATTTATCGGTTATGGAGTTAACAGATTATGCCGATCGATTTGTTGTCGATCGTTTATCAGTAGCCGAAGGCGTCGCACGAGTGCGCTTAGGTGGCGGCAGAAGCTACGCTATGAAGGTCTGGCTTGACAGAAATGCAATGGCAGCTCGACAGATAACAGTCAGTGATATAGAAAACGTGATTCGTTCTGAAAATGTTGAACTGCCAGCGGGTGAAGTGGAATCTATCGACCGAGACTTTGAAGTGCGAGTCGCAAGAAGTTTTCTAACCCCAGAAGATTTTGCCAATTTGACCATTAAAGCCAGCGCTGACGGTTATTTAGTGAAGCTTAGAGAGGTGGCTCGCGTTGAATTAGGTGCCGAAGACGACGAAACCGATTTTCGTGGTGGTGGTGTCAATATGATTGGTTTGGGCATTATTAAACAATCAAAAGCCAACACCTTAGAAGTAGCCAGAGCGGCGAAAAAAGCCATTCAACAAATTGAGCAAACACTACCCGACAACATATTTATAGTGGCTAGTTATGATTCATCAGTTTTCATCGAAGCTTCCATAAATGAAGTTTACGAAACCTTAGCAATTGCCATGTTGATGGTGGTGTTGGTGATTTATATCTTTCTTGGAAATCTCAGGGCAACCATAATTCCGGCCATTACTGTGCCTGTGTCCTTGGTTTCTGCTTTTATAGTGATGTATGCCTTAGGATTTTCAATTAACTTATTGACCTTATTGGCGTTAGTACTGGCCATCGGGTTAGTGGTAGATGACGCGATTGTGGTGCTTGAAAATATTTCAAGAAGAATTGAACTCGGTGAACCGCCTATATTAGCTTCGTATAGAGGGGCAAAAGAGGTCGGCTTTGCGGTCGTTGCGACCACGTTAGTTCTAATAGCAGTATTTGTTCCTTTGGTTTTTTTACAGGGCAATATTGGAAGACTCTTTACTGAATTTGCTCTAGCCATTGCAGCAGCCGTGGCTTTTTCTAGTGTAACCGCACTGACGCTTTCCCCTATGCTGTGTTCACTGTTGCTTAAAAAACGTCAAAAACAGAGCGGTTTTGCTTTTTGGGTCGATGCGAAGTTCAAGGTAATAGAAAACCGTTACTACAAGGCCTTAGGCACAACCATACATCAACCGTTGTTGATGGCAATATTAGTCATCGCGAGTATTTTTGCATTGGTTAAATTAAGTCAAATTATACCAAGTGAATTTGTCCCTAAAGAAGACCGAGGTAACTTTTTTATTCGGGTGCAAGCTGTTGAAGGGGCTAGCTTTGAAAGCAATTCAGCTAATATGAAAAAAATCGAAAAAATCTTGCTCGAATACGCCGACAAGGGTGAAGTGGATAGGGTGTTGATTCGTGCTCCAGGTTTTGGCGGTAGTGCCGGGATCGGCATAGTAGGTATGCCTATTGGTGAAGAACGCAAGCGCTCAACCTTCGAACTAATGGACGAAATTAGCGCCAAGTTGGCAATTATTCCTGATATTCAAGCCTTTGCAATTATGCGTAGCGGCATTGGTGGTCGTGGTCTGGGTAGGCCTGTGCAGTTTGTACTGCAAGGTAATACCTACGAAGACTTAGTTAAATGGCGTGATATTGTGTTGGAAAAGGCTCGCAGCAACCAAAACCTCGTTCGATTAGACTCGGACTATAAAGAAACCTGGCCGCAATTATTAGTCAATATAGATAAAAATAGAGCAGCTGATCTAGGCGTATCTATCAGTGAAATAGGCCGTACCTTAGAAACTATGCTAGGCCAAAGGCGAGTATCTACTTACCTAGATAAAGGGCAAGAATATGATGTGATAATGGAAGGTGAGGAGTCTGATTATCGAAGTCCTTCCAGCATTGAGAATATCTACGTGCGTTCAAGCAAGAGTAATAAATTAATCCCGTTGGATAACTTACTTTTAGTGGAAGAACGAGCCACATCATCACGTTTAAATCGTTATAACCGAATGCGTAGTATAACGATCAGTGCGAATTTAGCTGACGGTTATACAGTAGGAGAAGCTTTGGATTACCTGCGAGAAATTGTGGATACTGAGCTCCCTGAAGAAGTATCTATTGATTACAAAGGTCAGTCACAACTCTATCAAGAGTCAGGCAATTCTATTTTGTTTATTTTTGCCTTAGCACTAGCCGTCACCTATTTGATTTTAGCCGCGCAGTTTGAAAGCTGGATCCATCCTTTTGTCATCATGCTAACCGTACCTCTAGCATTAGTTGGGGCTTTCGTGGGGTTGTATTTTGCAGACATGACCTTGAATATTTATAGTCAAATTGGATTGGTGATGTTAATTGGATTGGCGGCCAAAAATGGAATTCTGATTGTAGAGTTTGCTAACCAGTTACGGGATGCTGGCATAGAGTTTGAGAAAGCGCTACGCAGAGCGGCCGCGCAGCGACTGAGACCTATAGTGATGACAGGGTTTACTACTGTATTTAGTTCATTGCCTTTAGTGATGGCCAGTGGTGCTGGTTCAGAAAGTAGAACCGTTATTGGTATGGTTATATTTGCCGGCGTATTGGTCTCTGCTTTTTTGACCTTATATATAGTGCCAACAGCCTATTATCTGCTAGCGAGAAACTCAGGGTCTCCAAATGAGCGGACTCATAAAATTGAACAGCTGTCACAGGATATACCGTACCGAAAAGGCGAGGAATAGAGTGATACTGGCATAGAATGATTTGCTGTCCCGCCATAGATTGCCGTGGCGGGCCAAGCTAATGAATAATCTTAATCAATTACTAGTGTGGTGGGAAAGTTAAAGACTAAAATTGTTTATCAATACGTACCGAGCCATCAGACAGATAAATCATGCGAATTTTGTCTTGTGGGTGGAATAACATTTGCTGATCTAAATCCTGCACCACCATATATTCATCACCATTATCGATACTGATCATCAATTCAACCAATTCAATCGTAATTTGTTGGTTAGGTGTACGGTCATTGCTCGCGATTGAACTGCCTAAAATGGCACCCAAAATGGTACTAATGGTGCGTCCACTGCCGCTACCAAATTGATTGCCTATGGTCCCACCAACAAGTGCTCCACCAAATACCTTCCAGCCGTGGCTACGATCTTGCAATAGTTCTGTTTCTGTAATTCTTCGAACTGAAGTGACTTTACCAAACAATACTTTATCAACGGGAACCGCTTTGTTGCGCTCGTAGTCAGTTGCAGCTAGAGACAGATTAGCGAATAATAGAGTGACGCAGATTAGCAGTGCTCTCATGATATAACCCTCGTTGTTGTTTGATCTAAGCAATTTACTGATTACAACCTACCAACCCACCAATTTTTTGCTGCTGGTTTTACGTATTTCAGTCTCGTCAGCCCATTCAACTAAGCCACTCTCTAAGTCCATTAAGCGCATTGTAAATTTATAATATACGTCTGATTTATCCGAACTGGTTTTGACTATACTGGCTAAATTCCCATACAACATATATTCAGCGCCGACTTGTTTACCAAACTGGAGAGCTTTGTCTGGATTCACTAAGCCACTTTCATTTTGATAATCGATTTGCTCACGCACGGCGTTCACTTTATCCATATCGACAAAGCGAAATTTACCCGAGCGCAGTAATTGAGTCGAGATAGAGTCTGATAACGACTCAGTATCAATATGTTCGCTGGTTTTGTTTTTAATAGAATCAACAAACACAATCGGGCGGGAATGGGTTGTCATGGTTCCTACAACCGGAGATTGTATAAGTGACTCAGTCATTTGCTTGGCAATGGTTTGTAAATCGGTTGAGCCAAAATTAATATCGGTAGTTTCCACTGCTTGGGCATCGCCATAACTTACCACGGTTTTATTGGCACAACCTGCTAATAGACTTATTGATAAACCCACAACGCTTAATAGCAGTAACTTTTTCATTAACTTTTCCTTCTATTCATTTTATTTTGGTCACCTTGTTCGTTTACATAAACAATCTGTATGCAGATGACCTTGCCATAGATGTGGGCACTACAGGGGTTGATATCAATGGCGACATGTTCAATTCTAGTCATATCGGCGCTGTGGCGAAAGTATCAGATAGGACGTTTTTAGTCTTAGTTTCACAACGATGTAAACTTATGACCTTGAAAACTTCCAATAGTTGTCATATTTAATAACCCAATTCGATTAGGTCGGATCTCTACTTCAATTGACTGCGTTTTACCGCCAACACGAACATCAATTTGTTGCTTTCCTGCGGGTAAGGTCAGTCTTAATATTTGCACTTCGTCAGGTAAGGTTAGCCAACTGCGAGTATCTGCTTGTTCGGAAGTTGCGTTGTACAGCACAGCTAGAATATTACCTATCTCTCCACCTTGTTTACTCATGGAGCTGCGAAGCTGCTCTTTGGCAGCAAGTCGCATGGCTTGACGAGTGACTAGGCCTGGCATTTGTTCCTGAAGTTGTTTGGAGGCCAGAGATTGTAATCTGACTATTTGCTCTGATGAATAGTTTTGTCCTCTAACATTGATTTGTAATGGGGGATAGCTAGTCAAAGCACCGGTATAAACCGGTAACGCTAAACTAAAGAGTCGCGGCTGATTAACGCGACTATAAATAGGCAGATTGATTCTCACTTCTTGTTTAGGATTGATCGCGCCATTTTCGACGATAATAACAAGCTCTCCACCGCCAGCAATGTCACTTGATTGGTACGCACCAAATTGACTAGTAAATAATGCTAGATCATCCTTCATTTTGAGTTTACTGGCCAAACGAAGTACATCTTGCTGCAAATAGTGGTTGTTAGGATAAATTTCTAATGCGCGTTTGTAATCGATGTAGGCGTCATTAGGCTGTGAAGCGGCTTCATACAAAATGGCTGATAAATAAAAGGTGTAGGCATTCTGAAAACCATTCTTAATATCACCAATCATGGCAGACATTGATGGGTACGCTTGTTTTAATGAGTTGTTATCAAAGCTTGTTTGTTCGCTTAACAATGCTTGTTGGTTTTGTTTCAGCGCGTTTTCTTGCACTAAATTCGCCCGCCGTACTTCAACTAAGGCACTTTCAAGCTTTCCTAAAAATAGATAATTCAGAGCTTGGTAGCTATGTAACATTGTTTGTTCATACGTTGGCACTTGGTATGTTATGACATTGTCACTACTGACTAAAGCCGCCACGTTTGAGATGCCTTTACTGACTCTAAGCTTAGCCTTATTTGCTTCTTCATCTAATACTTTGGAGACCAACGCAAAATCTTGGCGGCTTTGCTCCCAGTCATTCGCCAGATAATGTAAACGAGCCTTCTCGAGTAGATTTAAGGTGTAGTTATTTTGATTGGTTTTAGGCTCTACTATCATAGCTGCAGCGGTTTTAAAGTCCCCCTTTAATTGTGCTGTTCTGGCATTTCTGAGTTGTTCGGCATAATCAGAAAATAATTCGGTAAACCCCATGCTGCTGCAGCCAGCGATACTCAAAATTACGCAAAAAGTTGCTAGGGCTCTCAATGAGTAGGGCTTGCCCAGAAAAGTAAAGGTTAACGATGACATAAAGGACACAATTTTAGAATCATGTAATAACAGACTTTAATCTTATTCAAATAAAAAAGCCCCGATAATTTTTGCTATCAGGGCTTCTAAATTTCAAAATGACAATTACTCGTCTAAGAAACTTTTAAGTTGCTCAGAACGGCTAGGATGACGCAGCTTACGCAACGCTTTTGCCTCGATCTGACGAATACGCTCTCGGGTAACATCAAACTGTTTTCCTACTTCTTCCAAAGTATGGTCGGTATTCATATCGATACCAAAACGCATTCTAAGAACTTTCGCTTCTCGGGCAGTTAATCCGGCTAATACTTCTTGGGTAGCATCTTTCAAGCTGCCACCTGTCGCCGAATCTAAAGGCTGCACTATAGTGCTATCTTCAATGAAATCGCCTAAATGTGAATCTTCGTCATCACCTATTGGTGTTTCCATTGAAATCGGTTCTTTGGCAATTTTTAAAACCTTACGTACTTTGTCTTCTGGCATTAACATGCGTTCTGACAATTCCTCAGGAGATGGTTCACGACCCATCTCTTGCAACATTTGACGAGAAATACGGTTAAGTTTATTAATCGTTTCAATCATATGCACAGGAATACGAATAGTACGGGCTTGGTCGGCAATTGAGCGGGTGATAGCCTGACGTATCCACCATGTTGCATAAGTCGAGAACTTATAACCACGACGGTACTCAAACTTATCTACCGCTTTCATCAAACCAATATTACCTTCTTGGATAAGATCCAAGAATTGTAATCCACGGTTAGTGTATTTCTTCGCAATGGAGATAACCAAACGCAAGTTGGCTTCGACCATTTCTTTCTTTGCGCGTCGGGCTTTGGCTTCACCAATAGACATACGGCGATTGATATCTTTGATATCAGCAATAATTAATCCAGTTTCATCTTCAACTGAATTCATTTTGCCAATTGCTCGTTCTAGTTCTTCTTGGTGAACTCGCATTTCTACTGCATAAGGCAAAGTTGAGTCTAGTATCTTGAACAACCAGTCAGTCGATGTTTCATTACCAGAAAAGGCTTTAATAAAGTCTTTTTTCGGCATATTCGCTGTGTCTACACAGTGTTTCATCACTATGCGCTCTTGAACACGAATTCGATTCATCATGCTTCGCATGTTTTTAACCATGCGATCAAATTGTTTTGGCGTCAGTCTAAATTCTTTAAATACTTCGCTTAGTTCAAAAATTTGAACTCTGGCTTCTTTGTGTGAACGACCTTTGGCATTGATGACGTCTCGTGCCTTTTCGTATTGAACACGAAGTGCTGTGAATTTTTCACGAGCTAATTCAGGATCTGGACCTGTATCTTCTTCTTCATCTTCATCGTCACTGTCGTCGTCTTCATCTTCTAACTCTTCTTCAGATAATTCAGAACCAATATGTGTGGCGGTTGGCGCAACGTCTTGTTCGTTTGGATCAACAAAACCTATTATAATATCGCTAAGGCGAATTTCTTCAGCCTCAAATAAGTCCCATTGGTCAAGTAAATAAGTAATCGCTTCAGGGTATTCAGCTACAGAACACTGTACTTGATTGATCCCTTCTTCTATACGTTTGGCGATAACAATTTCGCCTTCACGAGTCAGCAATTCAACTGTACCCATTTCTCGCATATACATACGTACTGGGTCAGTCGTTCGACCAATCTCACTTTCTACTGTTGATAGAGCTTGAGCTGCGGCTTCAGCGGCTTCATCATCAGTATCGCTTTCTTGCATCAAAAGCTCATCTTTATCTGGGGCAGTTTCAAATACCTTGATGCCCATGTCATTGATCATACGGATGATATCTTCCATTTGATCTGAATCGACAATATCTTGGGGTAGGTGGTCGTTAACTTCCGCGAAAGTCAAATAGCCTTGTTCTTTACCTTTAGCAATGAGGAGTTTTATCTGCGACTGCTTGCTTTGCACCATATAACTTACGCTTCTCGAATTAGTTGAATATTCATCAAAATCTCTCTGTGAGAGGATTCACGCTCTAACTTGTTTAATATACCCAGTAAATACTTTGTATTTAGTGCGGTGTTAGCGAATTCGCCAGTATAGCAGACTCACTAGGCTTTGGGCTAGATCTTGGGTCATTTTTGTTCTTTTACAAGGCTACTTTTGTTCTTTTATTAATAGGTTGAGTTCTTGTTTTTCTGCATCGGTTAATTTGCTCACCCTAGATTTGGAAAACAGTTCATCCATACGGCTTTGTAAATGCCAATCAAGTAGCTTAGCGAAACTATCTTCAAATACTGCGGCTTGGTTTTGTTCAGCATATTCCCACATCATTAATTTAGCCAATTGTGCACTTTGGGCATGACCTCGAAAATGTTCCAGAACTTGGGCTGTGTTGGCTTGTGGTTTGGCTAAACAATATTGATAAAGTTCAATTAACATGGCCATACCTGGAATGCCTATTGCGGCTAAAGGAGAAGGGTCTGCTGCAATACATTTAGTCGCTAAACCAGGATCATCTAACAATAATCGTATCATCATACGAACCGGTGATATGGTGCTCTTGTTGGGCGTATTAAAATCTAACTTTTTGGGATTGGTTCTTAGATTGGCTTGGGCAATGTCACGCTCTAATCGATGTTTGTTTTGGTCACCCATATGATTGCTTAAATCAGCAAATAAAATTTCCTTTATGTTTTCACCCGCTATTTGCTCAATTAATGGTAATGCTTGAGCTTTTAACGCTGCTTTACCTTCGTGACTGCCAACATGATGGCGTTGTAATAAATTGTCAAAAAAGAACTTCGACAAAGGAACCGCGTCCTTTGTTAGGGTGTTTTCAAAAGCTTCTTTGCCAATTTTACGCACTAAGGTATCTGGGTCTTCACCGTCTGGTAAAAATAGAAATTTCATTTCTACACCGTCTTTTAAGAAAGGCAGTGCATTTTCTAATGCGCGCCAAGCCGCTTCTTTGCCTGCACGATCACCATCGTAACAACACACTACTTCAGAGGTCGCACGGAATAACATTTGAATGTGCTCTGGTGTGGTGGCGGTTCCTAGTGATGCAACAGCGTAGTCGATTCCAAATTGACCAAGGGCAACTACATCCATATAACCCTCAACAATCATCACGCGAGCTAAATTGCGGTGAGCTTGTTTAGCTTGATAGAATCCATATAGCTCATGGCCTTTATGAAATATTCGGGTTTCTGGCGAGTTTAGATATTTTGGCCCGCCGTCTTCCAATACCCGACCGCCAAAACCTATGACTCGCCCGCGTTTATCGCGAATTGGGAACATGATACGGTCGCGGAAAAAGTCGAAACGTCTTCTGTTATCATTTTCTGTTATGAGTTTGAGATCGAGTAATTGTTCTTGGTAAACAGGGCTTTTTCCGAAGGTTTTTAACACCGAATCCCACTCAGGTGGTGCGTAACCCATATCGAAAGCTTTCACTATTTCTCCGCTCAGCCCTCGTTTTTTTAGGTAATTTACTGCTTTGTCTTTGTCGGGATGAACTTTGAGTTGCTGGGCAAAGTATTTAGCGACTTTTTCCATTAGCTCGTAATCGTTTTCTTTTTGTTGTTTTTGCTCTGCTGAAGGAGCAGGTGCACTGCCTTTTTCTCGAGGCACTTCAATACTATGGTATTGGGCTAACTCTTCGATTGCTTCCGGAAATTCTAGGCGATCAAATTCCATTAAAAATGAAATGACATTGCCATGTGCACCGCAACCGAAGCAATGATAAAACTGTTTGTCTTGGCTAACCGTAAATGAAGGACTTTTTTCGTCGTGGAATGGACAGCAGGCTTGGTGGTTGCGACCCGCTTTTTTCAGGCGAACGCGACTATCAATTATTTCAACAATGTCTGTACGAGCAATAATGTCATCAATAAACTCGCGGGGAATACGACCAGACATTATACCTTCTTAAATACTCAAAAACGGGTGAAACATAATGCCATAAAGTTTGAAAACTTTATGCACTTAAACAAATAAACCGCATCTGCGTGCGGTTTATTATTATTGAACTACATATGAGTTTGCTATGAATTAAGCTTGGCTTTTATTTTCCCACTTAATTTGCCCATATCAGCGCGGCCTTGAACTTTAGGTTTTAACAAGCCCATGACTTTACCCAT
The DNA here is from genome assembly GCF_018861065.1 of Paraglaciecola arctica. Classification (GTDB taxonomy): domain Bacteria; phylum Pseudomonadota; class Gammaproteobacteria; order Enterobacterales; family Alteromonadaceae; genus Paraglaciecola; species Paraglaciecola arctica_B. The sequence continues at coordinate 51,236 of NZ_JAHKQO010000036.1, read as the reverse complement.
ATCCTGCATACCTGACGCACCTGACTCTTGCATCGCTTCCACGATTAACGCATCAAGCTCTTCTTCGCTAAGGGCTTTGGGCATAAACTCTTGTAAAATTACAATTTCTGCTTGTTCAATATCAAGTAAATCTTGTCGACCAGCTGTTTCATATTGGCTGGCTGCATCTTTTCGTTGTTTTACCATCTTGATTAAAATAGCAAGCACACCATCATCATCTAGCGCAACATAATCGGCATTAGTACGCCCATCGATTTCATGTTGCTTTACGGCAGACAAAGCCATACGAATAGTACCAAGACGAATTTTGTCTTTGGCACGCATAGCGTCTTTTTGTGCATTTTTTAAATCATCTAATAATGACATACAATGACTCTGTAAAAACGGAAAAAGGATGTTTGATAAGATATGTGATAAAACGACTTAAAGCGCATTATTTACAACAATAACGCGCTCCAGAAGAGATTTAGTACAATCTAATGCGACGAGCGTTTTCGCGAGATAACTTCTTCAAAAGACGTTTCTTAGCGGCAGCTTTCTTACGCTTACGTTCCCAAGTAGGTTTTTCAAAAAATTCGCGACGACGAACTTCAGAAAGTACACCTGCTTTTTCACATGAACGTTTAAAACGACGCAATGCAACATCAAAAGGTTCGTTTTCTCTAACTTTAACGATTGGCATTCAACTCTCACCTCAAAAAAATAAAAACATATCGGCCGGTATAAGTAATAGCCAGCTCGGTTAAAAATGGTGCGGAATTCTAATCCTATCCTCAAAGGATGTAAAGTCCTGTTGAACTAAAAATCCTAATAATTGTAACAAATGTCAGATTAGATTGGAGGTTTATGCGCTAATCAGTAAAATGCCGTCAGTTTAAAACGTTTGTGTTAGAAATTGAATATGCGTGTATTAGGTATCGAAACCTCATGTGATGAGACTGGTGTTGCCATTTACGACGAACAACAAGGCTTGTTGTCGCACCAATTATATAGTCAAGTAAAATTGCATGCAGATTATGGTGGCGTGGTGCCAGAGCTTGCGTCTAGAGATCATGTTCGTAAACTTGTGCCTCTAATAAAACAGACTTTATTAGAAGCAGACTGCAGCGCTGAGGACATTGATGGAATTGCTTTTACTAAAGGACCAGGTCTAGTAGGGGCTTTATTGGTTGGCTCATCGGTTGCCCGCAGTTTGGCTTATGCTTGGAACAAGCCGGCAGTAGGTGTACATCATATGGAAGGGCATTTGCTTGCTCCAATGTTAGACGAACCAGCGCCAGCGTTTCCTTTTGTCGCTCTTTTGGTTTCTGGTGGTCATTCGATGATGGTGAAGGTTGCGGGTATTGGACAATACCAGGTATTGGGCGAATCAGTCGATGATGCCGCTGGCGAAGCCTTTGATAAAACTGCAAAACTATTGGGATTAGATTATCCAGGAGGCCCCTTATTGGCAAAATTGGCTGAAAAGGGAGAAGCGGGGCACTACGATTTTCCGCGGCCTATGACTACGAAACCTGGCTTGGATTTCAGTTTTAGTGGTTTGAAAACCTTTGCCGCGAATACTATTAGAGCATCAGACGGCTCTGAGCAAACTCAGGCCAATATTGCTTTTGCCTTTCAAGAAGCCGTAGTTGATACCTTAGCTATCAAGTGCAAGCGAGCTTTGAAACATACCGGATTAAAACGTTTGGTTATTGCCGGTGGGGTTAGCGCCAATAAACAACTACGTGAAGACCTAGCCATTATGATGAAAAAAATTAATGGTGAAGTGTTTTATCCACGATTAGAGTTTTGTACTGACAATGGCGCGATGATAGCGTACGCAGGTCTACAAAGGCTCAAAGCAGGTGAAATTGAAGCAATGTCTACTAAGGCAAGACCTCGTTGGTCGTTGGAAGAGTTGCCGCCAATCTAGTGGTTATTTTTCTGAGATATTTTACTTTCTTGCCCGTGTAACAGCCGAATAATATTATCTTTGTGACGTAGCACTATTAAAAGGCTCAATATAGCGACGGGTAAACTGTATTCTGGTTTTAACAACCATGTGAAAAAAGGTGCGAGACTGACAGCTACAATCGCAGCTAAAGAAGAGTAGTGAGTGAGTCGCACTACTATTACCCAAGTCACTATTAATATTGCCGCTAGGTCTAAGCCTAGTGGTAGAATGGCACCAAAAGCGGTAGCCACAGCCTTACCCCCAGAAAAACCAAAGAACAAAGGGTACATATGGCCTAAACACGCCATCACTGCAACAAAGGCTAGATTAATTGGCTCCAATCCCAAATAATAACTTGCCCAAACTGGCACGGTGCCTTTCAGTACATCGAAGATTAACACTAAAATTGCTGGCAGCTTTCCACCTAAGCGCAATACATTTGTTGCTCCAGGATTACCTGAACCTTGTGCTCTAGGGTCACCTAATTTAAAAAGTCTACAAACTAAAATGGCGCTGGAAATAGACCCCACTAAATAGGTGCAAGCAAATATTAAAATTGTAAGTGCTGTCATGTACTTGTATTAAGAATGGGTTACAATTTAGCAGAATATACCAAACACCAATAAAATGCAGCGCGGATCACTAATGGATAAAATTCATATTGAAGGGCTCGAGGTCTTAGCGTTAATTGGCGTATATGACTGGGAAAGAAAACATCAGCAACGTTTAATAGTTGATGTAGAGCTAAGTGCCGACCTTTCAATGGCGGCACAAACAGATGATGTAGAAAAAACACTTAATTACGCCGAAATAGCCCAAGGAATAACTGTTTTTGCAGCCAATAGCCAATTTAAATTAATTGAAGCGTTGGCTAGCCATATGGTCGACTGGTTGTTACAAACTTTTCCTTTGCTGAAAGTTGTGCGATTAAAACTAAGTAAGCCAGATATTTTAGCTAACGCTAAAAACGTTGCAGTCGAATTTACTAAGGAACAAACTTTTTGAGTATTGACGCTGAAACATCACATACTATTTATATCAGTGTCGGTAGTAACGTGGAAAAAGAAAAACATACCAAAGCCGGTCTACAAGGCATGTATCAAGCATTTGGTGAATTAACTCTTTCTTCTGTTTACGAAAGCGAGTCTGTCGGGTTTGAAGGTAACAACTTTTACAATTTGGTGGTGAAGGCCAATACCCAATTGTCTATTTCGGACGTGTGTCGTGTCCTTAAAAAAATAGAGCAAGATAATAAACGCCAGCGTGGCGAACAAAAATTTGCGCCTAGAACCCTCGACTTAGATTTGCTTTTATACGACACTTTAGTCACTTCTCAGCCAATTCTATTACCCCGTCCAGAGATCCTTTTTAACGCATTCGTATTAAAACCACTGGCCGAAATTGCTGCTGAGCAAATTCATCCTGAAGTGAACAAAAACTACAGCAAACTTTGGCAAGAATATGACAAAAGCCAACAGAAACTGTGGGCAATTAAATTTGAATGGAGTCCAAGCAATACATGACGTTAATTGAAATTATTATCTTGGCTATTATACAAGGGGTAACTGAGTTTTTACCCATCTCTAGTTCAGCCCATTTAATTTTACCCTCGCAGGTATTAGGCTGGAATAATCAGGGCATGGCTTTTGATGTGGCCGTTCATGTGGGAAGTCTGCTAGCAATTATTATCTATTTTCGTGACGATATCTGGCGTCTTGCTGGAGCTTGGTTTGGTCACGGCCTTAGTTCACAGCAAACCCCAGACAGTCGCTTGGCATGGTGGGTTATAATTGGCACATTACCCGCTATATTCTTTGGGTTTGTTTTTAAAGACTTTATCGAAATTTATACACGTTCGGCTCTAGTGATTGCTATCACCACCATAGGATTTGGTTTGTTACTTTGGTACGCAGATAGTAAAGCCTCACAGACTAAAACCGTACATCAAATTACTTGGAAAAACGCGATTTTTATCGGTCTTGCGCAAGCCATTGCAATTATACCCGGTACATCACGCTCCGGAATAACGATGACTGCTGGATTGATGATCGGTCTAAACCGTGAAAGTGCCGCCAGATATTCCTTTTTATTGTCTATCCCGGTTATTTTGGGGGCAGGGCTACTGGCTACTTTAGACTTATTACAAAACCCTAATCAGGTTGATTGGAATGCGTTATTGTTTGGAGCACTCTTTTCATTTGTAAGTGCTTATGGATGTATATACTTATTTTTAGCGTGGATCTCTAAAATAGGAATGCTGCCATTTGTAATCTACAGGTTGATATTAGGCTCAGCATTATTATTGTTTATTTTCATTTAGGAAGGAAAAACTATGAGCGCAACGATTTTTACTAAAATAATTAATAAAGAAATTCCTGCTGATATCCTTTATGAAGACGAATTGGCATTGGCATTTAGCGATATTAACCCCCAAGCTCCGATACACTTTTTGGTTATTCCCAAAAAGCCCATCAAAACCATAAATGACATTGAAGACACCGATAAAGCTTTAGTGGGCCACCTTTATTGGGTCGCGGCACAACTAGCGGAAAAAATGGACTTTGCGAAAGACGGATACAGAGCAGTCATGAACTGTAACGAAAACGGTGGGCAGACTGTTTATCACATCCATTTGCATGTATTAGCGGGTAAAGCCATGGGCTGGCCACCCTATCAAGAAACTATAAAGTCAGCTTAAGTATGATGCTTGAAGTAACGGCTTTTTTACAATCGTAGTTTTGGTGAGTTTTGGGTTTTCGCCAATCGAAATCCCAAAACCAAGATGTTGAATGCTCACAAAGTGACTAAAATCCCCGCCAGTCCATTGCCGAATAACAAGTAGCCCAGGTCCTCATAATGGACTTGAGCTGTTGCAGGGGATTTAGTAATCAAATAATTCTTCGTGTTAAAGGATTAAGTTATTTTAATCCTAAGGTGTGTATTCCTTGCTTGAAATCTATATCGACTGGAATATCGGCAGCAGTTAATCGATCAAGGTCTTGCTGCAGTTGTTCCTTGATAATGCCTTTGTCAGCTACTAACTTAGCAACCCCATTATAGTCGCCATCTCCTTGTAGAGTGAGAATGGTATTTGATAAGGCATCAATCGCTTTGCTCATATTCTGCATGTCGACTTGATATAATCCATCATCTCTACGACTAAAAGCTTGATATTCTTGGAAAAAATTGAATCTGATCATGTTGGCTTTGCCATGAGCACTGGACGCACCAAATCGAACCGAACGGAAAATCCCTGCCATAAAGGTCACATAGTAATCTTCTAACATACCCTCATCAATTACCCCTTTGGCTAGCAACTGCTGGACCATATACAGCCCTAAAATATCGGCTTTACCTTCTTCTAAAGCAGAAGCATGTTCTTTAAGTGCCTGTCGAACAGTTTGTTCACTATCTAGCACTGACTTGATGCCTAGTCCATGGGCCACTTCATGAAACATAGTATTGGCGAAAAACGCGTTGAAAGTAATATGTTGGCGTTGCTCTGGCACGATCAACTGTTTCGAAATGGGCACTAAAATATTATCGAACTTTGCTTGCATCGCATTTTTGAGTTGTAGCCGTCGAGTCCCTTTTTTAAGTTGCACTTCTTCATCGTTAGGCAAGTTGATGGCAATAGTTTTACTTCCCGCATTTGAATGCCCGGCATAATAAATGACATCGTAGGCATTTAAATCAGCATTGGCACCGGGCATTTGTGCCTTGTATTTCTCGGCAACGGGCAGGCCTTGCTGCAATTCAGGTAAGTAGGATGCATATTTACTGAGTCGTTCGCTCCATGCCAAGTCTTTTAGTAAAACGTAGGATTCAAATGCGGCTCGATAACCAAATAGTTGATCTTCATAGGTCTCAATGGGTCCGTAAACCAATTCAATAGGGTTGGTTTTCATATCCATCCAAGCATAATCAGACGCTTGGTAATTATTGGTTAATAAGGCTTCGGCGCGTAAATTAAGATAGTCGGCAAAACTCTTATCTTCTGCCAACGTGGCTGCTTTCTTAAGGAGCTGAGCTGCGCGTTTTAGCTCTTCAGCAAAATAGCTTGAATAGGGGATCGCGGTTAATTCACCTTGGTCGTTTCTGCGAACCATCGAATACAAACCATCTTTGTCAGCAAAGTTACTGTTTTCAAATTCTTCCTTGGTCATATCAGCGGGGTAAAATCGGGCACCCAATTGTTTTTCAGGTTCGCCGCTTAAAAATACTTTGTCTCCATTCAATCTGTCCCAAGGACCATAATTTATGTCCGCAAAGTTTTTGACTGCAGGGTCGCTAATGCGTGATAAAAAAGCTGCCTTATCTTCGCCAAATGCTTGTTTCCAAAATAAGTCGTCCATTATTAGCGATGCATCAATTAATACGGCCAACATTTGCTGCTGGTTATCACTTAAATGACTGATGTCTGCAGAAAGAGTAACCGGGAAATAGATATTAAGTCGGTTTTTGTACTCTGGGGTCAATGTCAGTTCTGAGGCGTTTAGGTCAGATTCTTGTACCTCGAGTGAAGTTACAGTTGTGTCATTTTGTGGTTTATTGCAGGACATAGTCAGTGTTGAACAAACTACTAATGCGATAGCTGAAATATATGATTTTGAAAGATTTTTCATTGAGTCACCTTTTTTATTGTTGTATTGCTCTAATTATCTTAATTCGAATGGAATATAACAAATTTTTCGCTTTTATTGCGTTTATCATCTCTAGTTTGCGCTATAAAGTATGCTAGCATTTACATTCTTTTACATTTAGCACTAACCTTGCTGAAATGTTCAGGTGAGACACGAAATATTTTCATCGACTTGTTCTCTAGAGGTCGATTGGTTTTGACAGGATATAGGTAAACACATGGCTACAGAAAACGCACTTCTCACTATCTTGGTAGAAAAAATTAACAACGATACATTGGTTCTACCCACCTTACCTGCGATTGCACTAAAAGTAAGGAAAGCCGCGGATGATCCAGAAATCAATTTAAACGCGATGGCCGATGTAATCAGTCAAGATCCGTCACTAAGTGCTCGAATGATAAAAATATCAAATAGTGCATATCTAGGCAGAACCGTCAAAGTCACCTCAGCGCAGCAAGCCGTTACTCGTATCGGTTTGAGACAGATTAAAAATATTTCTACCGCTTTGGCAATGGAGCAATTATTTGTTTCTAAAAACGAAATAGTAAAACAGTATATGTCGCAAATTTGGTCTGACACTATTGAGATTGTCGCTAATTCAATGGCCGCGCTGCAAGTTCATACAAAGCTCACTAAGAATCGAACTCTTAATCTTGATTCTATGATGTTAGCCGCACTGGTTCATAACATAGGGGTGTTACCTATTTTGACAGAAGCAGAGCGTCACGCAGATGTGTTTGCTAATTCAACATTCTTGGATGTTGCGATGGACAAAATGGCAGGTAAAATTGGCGCTAGCATCATGAAAGAGTGGGGATTTGAGCCAGAATTTGTGCATGTTGCTGAGAATTGGAAAGACCTTTCTGTTACGTCCGACAGTGTCTCTTATTTAGATTTAGTCAGATTAGGTGCGGCACTATGTGGCAAATTTGAGAGTCATAAAGATCAGATATTTGAAGCGTCAATCAAAAAAGGTATCGTAGAAAATTTATCTCAATTACTCACTGATGAGTTCGAAGACTTACGAGAAAGTGCAAAACTCATTTTTCAATAAGATTTAATTCATAAATCGATAAGATGCTGGATCATCCCAGCATCTTAAAATCCAAAACCTCGCTGTTAACTGACTTTTTCATCGTCTAAGTTAAATATCTCTTTCAGTCGTTTGGCAAAACGCACCACTTCACCAGACATCAAAGCAAAATTGGCATCTAATCGAGCTAACATTTGATCTTTGGGTATATCGTCATTTTGTTCTCGTATCACATCAGTGAACTTCAAACGTTTGATGCTTAAGTCTTCTTGAATAATGGCTGTGAGTGTTTCGCTCCATTCTACCGCAAGTTTCTGAACAGACTTCCCTGCTTCCAAATGATGCTTGATTTCGTCACAGTATAAATCTTGGTTTTTACAACGGATAATCGCACCTTCATCTTCTTGCGCTTTAAGTTCCGCTTCTTCTAGTACAACTATATCTGATGGCGCTGAGTCGTCTTTTAACCACGCCGTTAATTCGCCTTGAACAGAATGTCTGGCTAAAGGAACAACAGGTAAGGATCCGATGGCTTTACGTACCATCGCCAAGAAGGCTTCAGCTTTGCCGTCTGCAGAAGAGTCAACGACCACCAAATTATCTTTAGTTGAGATGAAACCATGTGTATAGCTATTTTTGGTGAAGGCCTGAGGCAATAAACGTTGAATGATTTCTTGTTTTAAATCTTGCTGTGCCTTTTTGCCAACAGGAGAGCCAGTTTCAGCTTCAATCAACGCGACTTTGTCAGCCAGCTCTGCATTAACAACCACAGCCGGCAGTATACGCTCTTGTTTCTTTAAGGTTAGCCAGATCCTGCCCGCAGTGGCATGTATTAATGCTTCGCCTTGATTGAAGGGAGAGGCCCATCCCATAGTTGCTAATTCTTGACTACCGCAGGGGCGAAATTTGAATTCACCCAGCTTGTCTTCAAAGTCTTGTTCGTCTAAGTCCATATCTTGGGTAATTGCGTAAAGCTTAAGATTTTTAAACCACATGAAAATAATCCGCTTATAGTTGAGGCTGTTTACATTTCGCGTTAAACGTCAGTATTTTCAAAGCGAAATTGAGTGCTTTGATTGCGAAAAATACACAAGCCATCTGCGCTGAGTGCGCGATTAAAAATGGCTGTAGAGGTTATCAGGAATTAGGCTTTTCTACTATGTGAAAAGGGCAGAAATATACTTAAATAAATAGCGCCCTAACCAATAATGTTGGGTTAAAAAGGGATAGTGATTTTGTACTGCAGGCCTTTGTCAGGTTCGCTGAATACTTCTATTGAGCCGCCTAAGGTTTGGGTGACTAAGTTATACATTATGTGTGTGCCTAAGCCGCTGCCACCTTTACCGCGGCGCGTGGTGAAAAACGCGTCGAAATGTCGCGCCAAAGTGCCTTCATCAAGACCACGACCATCGTCTTTATAATCGATAATCAAGTTGCCGTTTTGATCAGAAATGTCCAGAGTTATGGCGCCTTTAGGTTTATCCTCGAAGCCATGAATTAAAGAATTCATTATCATGTTGGTTAATATTTGCGCCAATACGCCAGGCGCACATTTGATTGAAATATCATCTGGGCAATGAATATCAATAGTATGCTGAGTTTTCTTAAAATTAGGTGCTAACGACTGCACTACTTCAGTCAAATATTCACTGACATTTATTTCTCTCACCGCTTCACTGGTTTGATCAACGGCCACTTGTTTAAAACTGGAAATGAGATCCGAGGCACGATTCAAATTGTTGGTTAGTAGTGTGATAGTTTGTTGAGCCTCAGACAAAAACGATGTCATAGTACTGCCAGTAAGCTTCTTATCATCATAGGCGTTTTGAAGTTTTTGGACTCTGTCTTGCAAAAAGCTGGTGGCAGTGACACTGACGCCTAATGGTGTATTGACATCATGTGCGATGCCAGCCACTAGGCCACCAAGAGACGCCATGCGTTCTGATTCAACTAGCTGATCTTTGGCCATTTGAATGGTTTCCATTGAAGTGGCTAATTCAGTATTTCGCTTACGTAGTTCATCTTCAATAAATTGGCGGTTTTCATTTTCTTGGCGTAATTCACGTTGATTGATTATCAACTCGTCTTTTTGTTGTTCCAAGTCCAACATTATTCTGCTTAATGTGGCGGTTTTTTTAGCCACTTCTTCTTCTAAAGATATATTTTGATCATCTAATCTTTGATTGGCTTGCTGCAATTCATTCTGGGTGCCAGACAACCTCGATTGAAATGCAATAATTTCATCGATTAATTTATTGTATGAGGTCTCTAAAACTTTCAGTTCATTTTCTTCCGTTATACTTAAATCCAGTTTGGAAGACTCTGGATCGTCGAGATTAAAGTCGGCAATTTGTTGGGTTAATTCGTTCAAGGGATTGGTTAACATAGTGCGAAACGCACTCATAAATAGAAAAACTAAAAAAGCGGTTTTGACTATGGCATTGCCTATTAAGAAAAGTATCCCCACTTCAATTCTGCTAAAGATAATGGTGGAACTAGAATACAAAGTCACATCGCCAACCAATGACGTCCTACCAGAGAATTCAAAAATCAATGGGAAACTATAACCAAAGGTTCCGCCAATATGATCTCTCACGACACCTTTAGTAATCGATTCGTTGTGTAGTTTAGTGGTGCGCCCTAAATCAGCGATATAGTTACTGTTCTCATCGCGAATTTGTACACCTTCGACTATGGGGAGTTCCATTAGTCCTACCGCGATGGATTTTGCTTGGATTGTATTCAATTCCCAAATGGCTCGGGTTAAACTAGTGCTGAAAGTATTTTTTAGGGTTTTCAGTTCATCTTCAATGTGGCTTTTGGCATTGAGATATTCAGTGAAAACTTGCCCTGCTGTCACAATAAGAGTTAATACAAAATAAACCGACAGCACCCTTGCTAAAAGTTTTTTGGATAACCCTTGTTTGACGTTTGGCATCGAAATTTTTATTTCCTTAAGTTTGAAGCGCACATTAAAGAACACAAAGAATATGCGGAAAAAAAAAAATAAACAAGGCATGGAGCTAAAAGGTTGATCAACAATGTGTTTTGATACCTTGTTGAAAGTTCGCAACTTAGCTTTGTAAACGAATAAAATGTTGTTTTTATAGACTAAATGTTAGCTAAAATGCCGACCGTAATAAAAGTGTCACACAAAATCTGAATAATCTAGGGCGTTGTTGGTGTAGCAAGGAACATAAAATGGCAAAACGTATTTTACTGGTGGAAGATGAAGCTCCCATCCGTGACATGTTGAAATTTGTATTAGAACAGTCTGGTTATGAAACTGTTGAGGCCGAAGATTTTCAAATAGCGCTTGAAAAAATTGTTGAGCCTTTTCCTGATTTGATTCTATTAGACTGGATGTTGCCAGGTGGAACAGGTGTGCAATTAGCGAAAAAACTTAAACAACACGAATATGCGCGAGACATACCTATCATTATGTTAACTGCTAGAGGTGAGGAAGAAGACAAAATCCGAGGTTTGGAAGCTGGCGCTGATGATTATGTCACTAAGCCGTTTTCACCCAAAGAATTGATAGCCCGAGTCAAAGCTGTGATCAGGCGTGTGTCGCCTACCTCGAGTGAAGACGCCATTGATTATCAAGGTTTGAAACTCGACCCGCTTTCACATCGTGTTACCTCTAACGAGACGCCCATTGATATGGGGCCTACTGAATTTAAACTTCTACATTTCTTTATGACCCATGCAGAGCGTGTTTATAGTCGTGAGCAGCTTCTGGACAATGTGTGGGGCACCAACGTTTATGTCGAAGACCGAACCGTTGACGTGCATATTAGAAGGTTACGTAAAGCCTTGTCTGAGTATGCCCATGATAATATGATTCAAACAGTTCGTGGCGCAGGGTATCGTTTTTCTAGTAAAGTGTAGAAATAGTAGGCTAAGTGGTATGCAGCCGGTTTATGGCTTGGGTTAAATGGATAGGTTAATCATTCAAAGAGGAATAACACCCTAATGCAAAGCTCTTATCCATGGTTGAGAAGTGTTGTTGGAGTCGTGATTTTTCTGACTTCTTGCACCTTGCTTGGCTTATATTTTAATCAGTTACTCCTTGCCTTATTGATTGGCGCGTTTTGTTTGCTAGGCTGGCATTATTGGCGTCTTTACAGACTTAACCATTGGTTATGGCATAGTAAGAAAATTTCTCCTCCTACTGCGAGGGGAATTTGGTCAGATATATATCAAGGAATATACAGCTCTAATTTAAGAAGTCGTGATAAACGTAAAGCATTAGGTGAAATCATTCGCCGTTTTCGGCAGGGTTCAGAAGCGCTGCCTGACGCGGCAATTATAATTGATAAAAACGCTGAGATTACTTGGTGCAATCGACTCGCTCGCATTGAATTAGGCCTAAGTTGGCCTGAGGATATGGGAAAGAAAATTTACGAGCGTATTGATGATAAGCAGTTTATTACCTTTTATCATGCCAACCGTTTCGAGCAACCCATAGAGATTACGTCGCCAATCAATCCAAATAAAGTTTTGGAATTTAGAATGGTGCCTTATGAAGATGATAATTTGATGGTTGTCGTTCGTGATGTAACGCGCCTGACTCAAATAGAAAAAATGCGCAAGAATTTTGTAGCAAACGTCTCACATGAACTAAAAACCCCGCTAACCGTTATCAATGGATACTTAGAAATGTTGCCTGAAAATGGTGACATGCCAGAGCCAATGATGAAAAAAGCCATTTCTGAAATGCGCTCTCAATCGGTACGAATGCAAAGTTTAATTGAAGAATTGTTGGTGTTGTCTCGTATTGAAGCCAGTACCGAAAGAGCATTTGAAAAACTGGTCAATGTCCCGCAATTATTGTGGCAAATTCAGGTTGAGGCAGACGCCCTAAATAGAGAAAAAAAGCACAAAATATTTTTTGATATCTCACCCATTTTGTATGTCTATGGTATTGAAACTGAACTTCGTAGTGCGTTCTCAAATCTTATTTTTAACGCGATTAACTATACCCCCAACGGAGGGGTCATCGAAGTAAAATGGACGCTAGAAGGCAAGCAGGTCAAATTCAGCGTAAAAGATAATGGTTATGGTATTGCCTCAAAACATATTGAACGTTTGACCGAGCGTTTTTATCGCGTAGACAAAGCTCGATCGAGAACTACCGGTGGCTCAGGTTTAGGTTTGTCCATCGTGAAACATGTACTGTCACACCATAATTCTTTATTAACTATCCAAAGTAAGTTGGGTAAAGGCTCCACTTTCTCGTGTAGTTTTTCACCTGAGCAAACTTATATAGTTGAAAAAAACTCGAGTTCTTAAACATCCTCTAAACATCAAATCTGCTTAATCTCTCACTTTTGATGGGTCGTCTTTCTTTCACAACGTTTGTGATCCTATAGTTGTGACTTTTGACCTATTCATTTTTTAAATTTATATGCCATGATTGTTAAAACATCTCTTAGGCTTTTGTTTTAAGAGGCAGAGTTGGCAATATAAATACTAAATTATGCAGAGGTTAGGGTGACGGATAAAAGTGAGTTATTGCAGCAGCTTAAACTAGACAGAAATCAAACACAGCAAAACACTGGTACAAAGGTGTGGAAAATAGCGCTGCTATTGCTTGTTTGCTGTGCATTGTCAATTTGGATCACCCTTAGCTATTTTGTGCCAGAGCAATCAGGTTTACAACAGAATAAGCCAGAGGTTCAAATCAATAAGGTTCAAGCTGAGTATACAAAAGTGACAGAGACTGCTTCCTCAGAAATACAACCAAGTGACACGATTTTAAATTCCTCCGGTTATATTACCGCAAGGCGAATGGCAACCGTTTCTTCTGAAGTCATGGGGCTTATTACTCAAGTTAATGTCGAAGAGGGTATGAATGTTGAAGAAGGGCAAATACTGGCGACGTTAGATAGCAATTTGGCTAAAGTCAATTTTGACTACGCTCGAGCGCAATTAGATGTGTTACAAGCAAGGCGTAAAGCGATTCTCGTTAATCTCGAAGAAGCAAAAATCAATTATCAGCGAATTCTTAAAAACCCTTATTCAAGTGAAGCGGAGCGCACCAGGGGATTCGCTAATCAACAAAGTTTGATGGCCAATTTAGAAAGCGCTGAAGCGGACCTTCAAGTCGCTAAAGTGGAAATTCGCAGGCAACAAGAGCGACTAGAAGACCATACCATCAGAGCGCCCTTTAGCGGCGTAGTGACACAAAAAAATGCACAACCTGGAGAAATAGTCGCGCCGTCATCTGCGGGAGGTGGATTCACCCGCACAGGTATTTGCACCATAGTGGATATGAATTCATTGGAAATAGAAGTGGATGTCAACGAATCCTTTATTGGACGTGTGTATCCCGGTCAAAAGGTTAATGCCACTTTAGACGCTTACCCTGACTGGCTGATACCTGCCTCTGTTATCGCAACTATTCCCACCGCAGACAGGGCGAAAGCCACAGTGCAAGTTAGAATCAAAATAGAATTAACAGACTCCAGAATACTCCCAGAAATGGGCGTCAAAGTTGGGTTTATGAAAGACAATTAGTTTGCCAATTGCGCCGCAAATTAAAGGATAATCAAAGGATAAGAAAATGAGTAATCAAAATTTATTTGAATTAAATCAAGTAGCAAAGCGATTCACTAAAGGTAAGGAAACCATCAGCATTTTTCAGGATTTGAATATGCAAATTAAAGACGGAGACTTTTTAGCCATTATGGGGCCTTCGGGATCCGGAAAAACGACTCTGCTTAATTTACTCGGTGGCGTAGACCAACCCACAGAAGGGCAAATTACCTTCGATGGACAGCGTATCGACAACCTTAGTGAAAGCCAATTGGCAAAATGGCGTGCCAATAATATTGGGTTTATTTTTCAATTCTACAATTTAATGCCGATGTTAAATGCTGCACGAAATGTTGAGTTACCTTTGCTACTGACTAACCTAAGCCGCAGCGAAAGACAAAAACAAGTGAAAATAGCCTTAGAGTTAGTTGGGCTAAGTGATAGAGCGGATCACATGCCGAGCGAAATGTCAGGTGGTCAGCAGCAACGCGTAGCTATAGCGAGAGCGGTAGTGTCTGATCCTAAGTTTTTACTTTGTGATGAGCCAACGGGCGACTTAGACAGACAAACCGCGGATGAAATTTTACAAACACTTCAGCTATTGAATGAAAAGTTTGGCAAAACCATTGTTATGGTGACCCATGACCCTTCGGCTGCCAAATTTGCGAAACAAACCGTGCACCTCAATAAAGGCGAGTTCGTTAAAGCCGAGGAGTTATCGGCATGAAAGATTTGTATTTAGTCTACAAAAACTTAACCCGAAAAAAGATGCGCTTGTTTCTAACTACCTTTGCCATCTTTATCGCGTTTCTTATTTTTGGGGCCATTATGACACTTCGTGGCGCCTTAAACTCTGGAGTTGAAATGTCCGCTGACAATCGTTTGGTGGTGGTACATAAAACCAACTTTACCAATCCTTTACCCTATTCCTATGTGAATAAAACCCAGGCAATTGAAGGCGTTAAACAAGTGACTCACGCAAACTGGTTTGGCGGTTACTACCAAGAGCCCGCAAATCAAGTGGTGACCTTTGCAGTTGAGCCAGAAAGTTACTTGGCTGTGTATCCTGAGCTAGTGATTGAGCCCGAACAACGTAAAGCATGGCTGAATAATCAAGCAAGCATATTGGTTGGAGAGCGTATTGCTTTAGCCAATGGTTGGAAAGTAGGCGACCGCATTCCGCTTTCATCGAATATTTTTTCTCACAAAGAAGGCGGGCAAACTTGGGATTTTGTCATCGAAGGTATATTTAGAGGAGCAGAACAAAAAACCGATACCAGTTATCTGTTGTTTCATTATAAATATTTCAAAGAAACCCAATCTTGGGGAGGCGACAGCATTGGTTGGCTAATTCTAACCACAGAAGACGCAGCAATGAACGAAAGCGTAGCCAAGGCCATAGACAATAATTTCGCTAATTCCAATGCCGAAACTGATACCAGCACCGAGCAAGCGTTTAATAAAGCCTTCATAGAACAAATAGGCAACATTGGACTGATTATCTTTGGCGTTGTGTTTATGGCATTTTTTACGATTTTAATAGTGGTAGGCAACACTATGGTTTTGGCCATTAGAGAGCGAACTGCCGAGATTGCAGTGTTAAAAACACTGGGTTTTGCATCGATACGTATATTTAAAATGGTTTTAATTGAGTCTTGCTTGTTGGCCTTTTTAGGTGGGCTACTAGGATTAGGCGGGGCTTATTTATTGATACAAGGTGCGTCAGAAAACTTAGCGAGGTTTTTGCCCAATTTAGTGTTGGACCAAAATATTCTGCTTCAAGCTTTAGGGTACATGCTGCTGCTAGGTTTAATTACTGGAATTGCACCGGCAATAAGCGCCTTGAAACTCAATATTATTACTGCATTTAATAGGGGCTAATTATGAGTAATCTAATGTCACAAAGTACCGCTGTCATAGTGATGAATATTCGTAGCTTGCCTAGACGGTTATGGATGTCACTGGCGATGGTTTTTGCCAGCGCAGTGGTGGTCGCGATTTTATTAGCCTTTTTAGCTATGGCTAAAGGCTTTGAAGCCACCATGCAAAGTGCTGGATCTGATGATGTCGCCTTTTTTATGCGCACCGGGTCTGCCGCAGAGTTAAACAGTTCTGCCTCAAGGGAACAGGTCAATTTAATCGAAAATGCGCCAGGTATTCTCAAAGATGAACAGGGGCCGTTAGTCTCGCCCGAGTTATATGTGATAGTGGACGGGGTAAAGAAAAGCACGCAACAGGAAGCGAATATTCCTCTTCGAGGCTTAAGTCAGCGAGGCGTGGACATGCGCAATGGCTTTACTTTAACTGCAGGGCGAATGTTTACACCCGGCACAGATGAGTTAATTGTTGGCGCGGGCATATTACGTGAGTTCGATGGTTTTGACTTAGGTCAGGAGATTCGATTTGGTAAATATACGTGGAAAGTAGTCGGGGTGTTTTCAACAGGTGGCAATGTGTTTGAAAGCGAGTTATGGGCAGATGCTAAGGTGATTCAAAATTTGTACAACCGTGGTAGCTCCTATCAGACGGTGAGAGCAAGAATTGGTTCATCTGATGATCTAACGGCCATAAATGAATATTTAGAATCAGAACCCAGGCTGACACATGAAGTGCAAACTGAATCCGCTTATTTTGCCACTCAAGGTAAAAGCCTCGAATACATGGCAATTTTTGGCTGGGTGATCAGCTCAATTATGGCGTTGGGAGCCTTAGCAGGCGCGCTCAATACTATGTATACCTCAGTCTCTGATAGGTCTATGGAAATCGCCACATTACGTGCCATTGGTTTTAGTTCTTTGTCGGCCTTTATCGGCACTATGGTTGAGGCTATGACGTTAGCTGTAATTGGTAGTTTAGTGGGGGCGTTAGCCGCGTTTATATTTTTTGACGGTATGAATGCGTCCACGCTAGGAGGCAGTTTTACCCAAGTGGTGTTTAGTTTTCAGCTTACCTCAGAGCTGTTTATTCAAGGTATCACTTTGGCCTTAATTATTGGATTTGTTAGTGGTTTTTTCCCCGCTTGGCGAGCTGCCAGAGTGCCAGTGATAGTGGCGTTTCAATCTGCAAGGTAAGTGATGTTAACTTGCTAAAACTAGGCCTTAATAAAAAGCCGAGCATTCAATACTCGGCTTTTTTGGTTTTGTGCACTCTTCGATGGTTTTTTATCTAAGTCTCATTTAAGGTGATAGCCTAAAGCTGTATTTTGGCGCTGTACAAATGGGAAGAAAAAATGATAAAAAAACTAAGTGTAAAAGGCATCGGTCTTGGCTTTTTGATTGTAGTGTTAGTGTTATTGGTTATCTATCAAAAAAACCTTATTCGTTTGTATACAGCCGTGACCTTATACGATGAAGATAAAATAGCCGCTAATTTTTTATCTATGTATGAGTCATTTAATTCAACTGTTATTCCAGCCAGCACCAATGCTTTTGAATTCCCCGAAGAGCCTAAACCGCTCCCCAAAGTATTTACTTATAAAGGACAGCCCAAGTCTTTAACTGAATTTCTAGATGAAACGCAAACAACGGGATTCTTAGTATTAAAAGAAGGCAAGATCGTTTACGAAAATTACTGGTTAGGTCATGGGAAAGACAAACAACATATCTCATTTTCGGTGGCTAAATCTTTCGTTTCGGCCTTAATGGGGATTGCAATTGAAGAAGGCTATGTCTCCAGTATTGAAGAGGCGGTCACTGATTATGTGCCAGAATTAGTGGGCAGTGGCTACGAAGGCGTGAGTATTAAAGATGTTTTACAAATGTCTTCTGGTGTGCGTTTTAATGAAGACTATGGTGATTTTAATTCTGATATTAATCGGTTTTCTCGTGCCACAGCATTTGGTACTTCTTTGGATGAGTTTTCAGCATCGCTTGTTCGCGAACGAACTCCAGGCACCTATCATCACTACGTAAGCATAGATACCCAAGTCTTAGGTATGCTGTTAACTCGTGCCACAGGGCAAAGCTTAACTCAATATTTGACTGACAAAATTTGGGAGCCCCTTGGCATGGAATACCCTGCATATTGGTTAGCAGATGACAATAATATGGAGCTCGCCTTAGGTGGCTTAAACGTGACACTCCGTGACTACGCGAAGTTAGGTTGGTTGTACCTTAATCAAGGTGCCTGGACTGATCAGCAAAATACTACACAGCAAATAGTACCCAAACAATGGGTGGTGGATTCAACCACAGCCGATGCGCCGCATTTACTTCCGGGCGAAAATAATCCCGACTCATCGTCTTCGTTTGGTTATGGGTATCAATGGTGGTTGCCACTTGGCGCAAAAGACGAATTTGCGGCTCAGGGTATTTATGATCAATATATCTATATTGATCCTGATCAAAAGTTGGTCGTAGTAAAGAATTCAGCTAATTATCGTTTCACAGATAAAAGTTTAAATTGGAAAGCCAAACACTATGCTATGTTTAGGACCATCAGTGAGCATTTTTCTGAGGGGCGATGAAAACTGCAGAGAAATGCAGAGGAGGGCAGAGGAAAGCTGAGAAGGGCAGAAAAAGCAGTGAATTGAAGTTAGTAGATAGTAGCTAGTAGGTAGGGGTAGCATCAAATCATCAATACTTTTTATAGAAGGAATTTAAACGTGAAGGTATTTTTAAAATTAAGTGTAGGAATCGTTATTTTGTCTTTGTTATCCGCATGCAGTAGTACAAAAAAATCTGAGTCATTCCCCCGTTTATCACAATTAGATGTCGCGGCACCTAAGGCTCAAGTAAAACCTCATCAAGCTCAGTATCATGGGCTAACCCTAACCGATAATTATCATTGGCTTAGAGATCAAGATTACCCCGAAGTAAACGATAAGCCAGTGCTTGATTATCTTAACGCTGAAAACGACTACTACGGAAAATTTGTAGCGCAGCACAAACCATTGATTGAGACGCTATTTGAGGAATTTAAAGGTCGAGTGGACGAAACTGATACCTCAGTGCCTTGGCAAAAAAACGGCTATGAATATCGCTGGTACTTTCAGCCTGGAAAAGAATACAGAACGTGGGTTAGGCGCAAATTAGATAGCGACGTTGAAGAGGTATTTTTAGATGAGAACCAGCTAGCACAAGGGCATGAATACTTTTCCTTAGGTGATTAGGATATTAGCCAAGACAATACACTCCTCGCCTACTCGATTGACACTGACGGTAGCGAACGAAGTATCATCAAAATCAAAAATTTAACGACCAATGAATATTTTGCCGATGAGTTAACTGATACAACTGGTGATGTTCAGTTTAGCCAAGATAGTCAAAGTCTTATTTATTCGTTATTACGACAAGAAAAATGGCTACCACTGAGCGTGAACCTGCACACTCTAGGAACGCAACAAAGTACCGATAAAGTCTTAGTGACTGAACAAGACGAATCCTTTTACTTGGGATTTGAAGTTACCAGTAGCGAGCAATATTTACTATTGCGCACGGGTGACTCTGATAGAACAGAAGTGTCAGTTGTGCCTATGGCCGATTTAACCCAACCCCCAAAAATGCTCAATACCCG
Organism: Paraglaciecola arctica; assembly: GCF_018861065.1. GTDB lineage: Bacteria > Pseudomonadota > Gammaproteobacteria > Enterobacterales > Alteromonadaceae > Paraglaciecola > Paraglaciecola arctica_B. The sequence continues at coordinate 31,570 of NZ_JAHKQO010000036.1, read as the reverse complement.
AGAACAAAACTTTAAATTAGACGTTGATCATGGCAACGGCTATTTTTATATGTTGCTCAATGATACCCACGTTAATTTCAGAATTGCCAAGACGCCAGAAAAGCAAATGCAATACGAACACTGGCAGACAGTTTTTGCCGGTTCAGACAGCCGATATTTTAAAGGCCTCCAAGTATTTAAAGACTTTGTGGCTATTAGTCAAAGTATTCAAGGGTTAGAGTCAATCAGTATTTTACCTAATCAAGGTAAGGGTTATGAAATCGAATTGCCTGAAAAAGTAGCGAGTGTCAGTTTGGGGAATAATCCTGAGTTTTCACAAAAACAACTGCGTATAAACTACGAATCCATGATTACTCCTGATAGCACCTATGATTACGACGTGACCAGTAAAACGCTAAATTTACGCAAAGCTAAAACTATCCCTTCTGGTTACGATAAAAGTTTATACACCACAGAGCGTATAATGGCTGACGCTCGGGATGGCGTTAAAGTACCTGTTAGCATAGTGTACAAAAAAGGCTTTAAAAAAGACGGATCTCAACCTTTGTTCCTATATGCGTATGGTGGTTATGGTATTGGCATGCCCCCAAGTTTTTCTACGATTCGTTTAAGTCTGCTCGACCGAGGTTTTGCATTTGCAATTGCTCATGTGCGTGGTGGCGATGAAATGGGTTACCAATGGTATTTAGATGGTAAATTGGATAAAAGAACCAATACCTTTAATGACTTTGTTGATGTGGCACAACACCTAATCAATAAGAAATATGTTGCTAAAGGTAACATATCTATCAAGGGAGGTAGCGCTGGTGGTAAGTTAATGGGCGTGGTAATCAATCAAGCGCCAGAGTTATGGCGTTCGGTCACCCTTGCCGTGCCATTTGTTGATGTACTCAATACCATGCTAGATGAAACCTTACCATTAACACCTCCCGAATGGGGTCAATGGGGTAACCCTCTGGCAAGCAAAGAAGTGTTTGAATATATGCAAAGTTACTCCCCCTATGACAACATTCAAGCCAAAGAATATCCACCTATGTTAGTGACTGGTGGTCTGAACGACCCTCGCGTAACCTATTGGGAGCCCGCAAAATGGACCGCCAAAATGCGCGCCACCAAAACCGATAATAATTTACTGCTAATGCGCATGAATATGGGAGCAGGGCATTATTCGAATACCGGCCGATATGGGCGTTTAAAAGATTATGCCGAAGAATATGCTTTTGCTCTTGCTGCACATGGGGTTGATAAGTAAATCGTTAACTAGCCAGATGGATGTTCTTTTAGTTTGCGCAGTGTTCCATTAAATGAGGTTATGCTATGCAAGAATGTTACTCTGGCTTTTTGGTAAGTGTCTTAAAAAATCGGGTTGTTTTGTAGTAGCAAATCACAAAAAAGTAACAACGTACATTGCTTTTATTAAAGAATTAGTAAATTGATTTACAAAAAGAAAGTTATGATTTTAGATTGCTGGGTGATGAACAAAGCAAAACGATAGTTTCTGTATAAATTGCGTGTTTATTAGTGATTCAATACGGTACAATTTTGCTCAGTGTATCAAAAAATCAAAGGCATTCAGACATAACTGTCAACGAGGTCTTTTGAGTTAGGCGTGAAGTAGTGGACGAACAAAAAATTAGACAGGAAGTCGCAATTCGAAAGTTGCTGGACAGAATGCCCCAACATGTTGCGCAAAGTTTTACTGAAGAACAATTATTGCACTTAAAAGTAGCATTAGGTGCAAGGAAATGGGGCCGACACAAGGTTGATGTGCGTGGTACCCTTAAAGTGCCTTTTATCCCGCAACAACTGTATTACGTTTTTTTAATTGGGCGTAATTATCGATCCCTTTCTCGCCGCGAAAAACGTATATCTGCATTTATGGTCACCCTCATAGCCAGTTTATGGCTTTGTTTTTGCATCTTATTTGGTTTGCTAGTGTTGTATTTAGTTAAATCAGCGCTGGGGATAAACTTATTTGAGGGATTTTCATTGGGTATTTGGGGATGGTTTAAGGAATTGATTAAATGAATCTTCGATTAGCATACCTGGTCATCTTGAGTCTGTGTGCCAAATTTGCAACTTCTCAAGAAGTTGGGCTTACGCCAATGGTTGATTTAAGTGTCCATCAAGATAGCAATATTTATCGTACTTCAGCCGAAGTCGACGACACTATTATCAAAGTTGCTCCTGAATTTGCCTATGCCACTCAATACGGTAAACACGATTTTCAAGCTCTCTACAAAGGAAATTACGCCAAGTACCAAGACAACAGTAGCCTAGATTATTTTGAACATGAGATGTTTGTTAAAGCAAAATTAGATCTGAGCCATAAGTTTGCCAGTGATCTTGGTTTTGCTTATCAAGATAGTATCGAGCAACCCGGCAGTACTAATGCGTTGTCGCAGAAGTTAGACGAATTAAATCAACGCACTACCAAAGGTATATCTGCTTCATTGTTTTATGGCACTAAACAAAGTACTGGGCAGTTAGTGGGGAAATATGCCTACAAACAACTGGAATACACAAATAATGGTCAAGAATTTCGTGATTACAATAGTGATACGGTCACAGGTACTTTCTTTTATCGCGTTGCACCTAAAACTAGGTTGTTGTTAGAAGCCAGCGCTGTACAACTTGACTATCAAAATACCCAGTTTGTTGATAATTCTAGTCGCCAAACATCTTATCTTGTTGGGGTTGAATGGAACGCTACTGCTATTACCTCGAGTACATTTAAAATCGGCTATCAAGATGTAGATTATGACGTGGAAAACTTAGCTGATCTCTCAGGTTTGTCATATTTCTTAGATATGGTGTGGAAACCAAACACCTATTCCATTTTAAAAATAGGCGCTAGCAGAGCTGCTAGAGAAAGCGCAGAGCAATCCTTAGGTGGTTATATCAGTAGTGAATATGACATTAATCTAGCGCATGAATTTACCAGTAACACTCAATTTAGTATTGGTTATCGGTATACCGACTTTGATTATAATAATAACCAAAGCCGCAAAGATGAATTGAAAAATTTAACGGCAAAACTAAGCTATCAATCAAAATATTGGTTACAGCTCTACGTCGAATATAAAAACAAAAAAAGAGACTCTGAATTGGAGTTTTACAACTATGACGCAAGTATTGTAACCCTAGGTGCCAATGCATCGTTTTAAAGTATTTAAGAATAAGTTGTTTCAAAAGGAGTCGTAATGAGGAACATATGTAAACTATTGCTAGGAATACTGTTTTTACAGTCTTTTGTGGTGTTAGCGCAAGAAGGAAAGGTGTATCGATTGTCGACCGGTGACGTGATTTCGGTCACTGTTTTTAATGAACCAGAACTGGGCTTAAAAGAAGCCAAAATATCTGACGACGGCAACATTTCGGTACCACTGTTAGGTCAAGTGCAAGTTAAAGGTAAAACAGTTATCGAAGTAGAAGCCCTTTTGACGAAATTGTTTGGTGATGACTATTTAAAAAAGCCTAGCGTAACCGTTGCAGTATCTGAATATCGCCCGTTTTATATTAACGGCGAAATAAAAAAACCTGGTAGTTATTCCTATAGAACCAATATGACAGTGCAGATGGCGATAACAATTGCAGGGGGATTTACTGAAAGAGCCTCTAAAAAAGAGATTTATCTGCTACCAGAAGGTAATGAGTCACAAAGACGAAAAGTCACTTTAGGGGACGAAGTGCAACCTGGTGACGTGATCACCATAGATGAAAGTTTCTTTTAGAATTGAGTCAGTAGATAAGGGCGCAGTAAATGGCATTTCAACAAACTAGTAATATGGAAATGGATAAACTTATCAATCAAGAAGAACAAGTGATTGATTTTAGTCAATATTGGCGAATTATTAAACGAGCTAAATGGGGGATACTATTTGTTACCTTATGTTGTTTGTTAGTGGGTGTGTATATTGCGAGTACAGCCACTCCTATTTATCAAGCTACCACTAAAATATTGGCCGATCCACAACAACCTAATGCGGCTCGTGAGGAACAGTACATCGCTTCGGCGCTAGTTTTTTTATTTTACGAAACCCAATACGAAATAATTCAGTCTCGCTCTATTGCTGAAACGGTAGTGAATAAATTGGATTTAGTTGAAAAATACAAAAAACAACAACAAGAAAATAAATCCAAAGAAAAGTCGCTTATCAGCGAAATCAAAGCAGAAGTATCCGCTTTATTTGGTAATGCCGAAAAGAAGGAAGCCCCCAAACCTTTATCAGATATCGAAATTAAAGTGATGTTAGCCGCAGAAATTCAATCGGGGTTAGCGGTAAGCGGCGGCAAACAAAGCCAAGTGATTAATCTAAGTTATCAATCGGATGACCCGCAATTAGCGACCGAGATAGTAAATGCGCTTAGCCAAGCTTATATTCAATTTGGTTTAGAAGCCCGACTAGGTGAGGTAAAAAATACCGAAGCGTGGTTAAGCGAACAATCAGCCGATTTAAAAAATCAACTTACCGCCTCAGAAAACAAGTTGCGAGACTTTAGACTTAAACAAGGCATGGTTGATACTAATCTGCAGCAACAAGATGCTAATTCACGTATGCAGAGCCTGAATAATCAACTGATCAATGCCCAAACAAAATTGGGCAGTGCCGAAGAGTCATATATGCAAGTTAAAGATCTACCTGCAGGCTCACCGGTATTTTATTCTCTTAATGCGGTATTACAAAATGGTACAGCCAGCGCCTTAGTGAAACAGCAAGCTAGCGCTCAAAGTAAAGTGAATGAGTTAGACGAACGATACAAAGCCAAACACCCTAAAATGATCGCAGCGGTGAGCGAATTAAAAAGTGTTAAAGCTAGTTTAAATGCTGAAATTGCTAAAATAGTCGAAGGTATCAAAAGTGACTTTAATCTAGCGCGCCAACAAGTGAGCAATATAGAAAACCTAATTGATAAGGAAAGGGCGAGCATACAATCATTGCAAGGCTCTAATTTCACGTTAACAGCATTAGAGCGTGAAGTAGAAAACAATAGGCGTATTTATGAGTCTTTTATTGGGCGCTTGATGGAAACCAATATTCGCGGGGACTTTAATGCCTCAAATGTACAGGTTATCGATTCAGCGACTGTGCCCAAGTTACCCATTAAACCTAACGTAAAACTGATCATATTACTGTCTGGATTATTTGGTATTTTTTTTGGTGTGGTACTTGCGTTTGTACGTGAGACAATGCACAACACCTATCGCACCACAGACGCGGTAGAAGAAAACCTTAAAGTACCCGCATTAGGCGTTACTATGGTTCTGAAGAAAAAAGATGCCCATGGTATTCCTGAGATGGAATACATAAACGATACTCGCAGTGTATTTGCTGAGAGCATCAATACTATTCGCACTGGTCTGCAGTTTTCTAATATCGATAACCCCCCTAAAACCATACTAGTGACTTCGGCGACTGGTTCTGAAGGTAAATCGACATTAGCTATGAATCTAGCTGCTGCTTATAGCCAAGTGGGTAAAACCCTGTTACTGGAAGTGGACTTACGTAAACCCAGTGTTATTAAAAATCTTAAACTAGAAAATAAACTGGGATTAACTGACTTATTGGCGGGTACCGCTAATTTTGGTGATTGTATTGTTAACCCAACAGGCAAAAAAGAGTTTAACGTGATGCCTTGCGGCACAATACCTCACAATCCAATTGAGTTATTAACCTCTGAAAAATTCACTAGTGCCTTAATGTCTTTGAAGAAACATTTTGACCACATCATTTTAGATGGCCCGCCAACCCTACCAGTGAGCGACGCCTGTGTTATCGCTAATAGTGTCGACGGAGTAATCGTTGCCGTTAAGGCAGAAGAAACCAAAATCAAAGTCTCAAAAGAAGCGGTATCTCGCCTGCGCAGACTAAACGCCAACGTAATTGGCGCAGTACTCACCCAAGCCGAACCCCAAAAAATGAGTTATTACGGCGATCATTATTACTCAGGCGAATATTATGGCACTGAAAAAGACTAAAATAAGAGTTTTACCACAGAGTGCACAGAGCACACAGAGGTTTAGAAAGGTAAAACAAGTTGCGATATGACAGTAATTAGATTGGTTACAAGCGCAAGCGTTTCAATCCATTGGTTAGTTTTGTTGAATTGAAGTTGATAATTAGCCCAGTTTTAATTTTACTAAGTTTTAAATAGGTTAGGGTTTGTGCAATATGAATGGGTGAAATTTTATCTGTCGCTTTTAACTCAATGATAAGGGTGTTTGGAATTAAAATATCGATACGATAACCATTATCTATATTTATTCCTTTATATTGAAGTGGCAGAAGAACTTGCCGCTGAGCAGGTATTTTGTGATTAGTTAACTCGTAAACTAAACAAGACTCATAACTTGACTCAAGTAAACCGGGTCCCAAAGTTTTGTGAACTTCAATTGCTAAGCCAATCACCTTTTCAGTAAGCGTATTTATATCCATTTTTTGTATTTTGAATACGATTTAACTTTGAGTGTAGTGCAACTTTGCTGTCTAAAGGAATTATGAATATTTTGGAATTAAAGTTTTTGTCTTTATTGAATAGAGCAGCTTTAGGTGAGGAGTTGCTTTCCTCAGCAGGCTTGATGTTCTATCTGGTAAATTATTGCTGTGTTCTTAATAAGGGAAATCTCTGTGAGCTCGGTGTTCTCTGTGGTTCAGATGTTGTTTCTACTTTTTCCTTCGGAAAAAATCATGATTGATATCCATAGCCATATTTTACCCGGTGTCGACGACGGGGCGCGCAACGAAGCCGAAGCCCTTGATATGCTTAAAATGGCAGTTGACCAAGGGGTGACAACACAAGTGCTAACGCCGCATATTCACCTAGGTCGGTTTAATAATACCAAGGCAGAATTAACCGCAAGTTTTGTGAAATTTCGTGATCTTGTCGACTCCCAAAATATATCAATTAGATTGCTACTAGGCGCTGAGTTAAGAATTGGCCCAGAATTGATGACTTTGGTACAACAAGATCAAATACCTTGGTTAGGTGAATACCAAGGCAAAAAGGCATTTCTATTAGAATTCCCACGAATAGACGTGCCTCACGGTAGTGACAATTTGGTGCGTTGGTTATTACAAAAAAATATCCAACCCATTATTGTGCACCCAGAACGGAATAAGTCGTTTATGAAAAACCGTTCAAAGCTACAAACCTTTATTAATTTAGGGTGCCCATTGCAAGTTACGGGTAGCAGTTTAACTGGAAAATTTGGGGTGGAGGCGCAGAATATGGCTGTTGAATTGATTGCTAATGAACAAGTATTTGCGATTGCTTCTGATTGTCACAATTTAAAGGGAAGATCACCTGATTTGCTTCAAGCCTTTGATAAGATCGATGACTTGCATGGTCAAGAGTTGGCAATGATGTTATGTAAAACTCAGCCTGAAAATGTCACTCAATTTAATGATTATTCCGTGTCAAATAATTCATAATAAATGGCGGCTCATACTAAGCAAATACAGGAGTTATGCGGTTTTGGTTAAGCAAAGAATATTGCAAAGCTTACTAAGTGTTTTATTACTTATTGGTAGTGGTTTTTGTTTAAAATTATGCTTAGCAAATATCATTGCAGCAAGACCACTTATGTCGATTGTCGATTTAGAACGAACAGCTAATGTTGACAACGTTAAAGAACTTACAAAGCATTTTAACCGAATGCAAACAGCGATTAAATTATTTCCATCAAACGCTAATTTCTATACTTTGGCAGGCAGGTATCACTTATTATTAAATCAAAGCAAACAGGCCGAATACTCTCTAGCTAGTACAGCCCAATTTTTTGCAAAAGCTATAGAATTAGAACCCACTGCATTTCAACATCAAGCATGGCAAACCCATTATTTGTATCAGCATTTTGGTTGGTCTAAAGATATTGATATCAAGCTAAGCCGTGCCCTTGAAGTAGGGAAATATGAAAAACTTTCACAACAAAAACTACTTCCTATTGCCTTTGAAAATTGGCAAAAATTATCTAAAACCAATCAGCTTAACACTCACAAAATGTTAGATAATATGTTTAATACTTACATTAACTTCTTTAGGCAAGCGGTGCGGGTTGCAGAAAAATACTGTGTATTAGATTTATTAGTTACTCATGCTATTAACGCACAACAAGTCAATGAAATTGAAGCGAAAAAAGCAAACCAGCGAAGGTGCAAATGAACTCTGTAGTGCAGCCTAACCTTGATAATTTTCGAACACCAATGATTTCAAACTGTTTTCTAATAATGTTAGGGCTTATCCCTTGGATGCATGGTGCTGAGTTAGATTGGGAGGTAATGCTGTTTTCTACTTTGTTTATGCTGACGTTTGGTCTAGCACTACTGTCAAAACAAGTTAATGTGTTTACTGCGTTTTCTAAAGTGAAATTACCCTTGTGTCTGCTGATTCTCTGGTTTGGGTACGGTTGTATTTTTCTAATACCTTTGCCAGTTGAAGTAGTGCAATGGCTATCACCTAATACTTCCCTATTAATGAAAGGTAGTGGGGTAGTACCGACACATATTACTTTGACTATATCTAAAGCACTAACACTGATTGAGTTAGCAAAAATAGCCAGTGTTGTTTGTGTATTTTGCCTCTGCTACTTGTTTGCAAAACACAAAAAACAGCAAAATAGAATAATAAAAACATTATTCTACAGCAGTGCAGTAATGGCTATTTATTCGCAGATTAATTATTTCACTGAGGGACAATACGAGTTTATTAAAGCTATCCCACCTTTTAATTTACCGTGGTCAATTTCTTTGACAGGGACCTTTAGCTATAAAAATCAATATGCAATCTATCTCGCTATGACCATTGCTATTGGGTTTGGTGTGTTAATAGATGAATTGAATGAAAGGCGACAAACGTTAGATGATATTAATGTAGAAATTTCTATCCGCCATCTATTGTTCGAAAAATACATGGTTACTATCATTTTATTACTTGTTATGTTGGTTACTTTTACTGGAACCAACTCTCGCGGAGGAGGCTTAGTATTTGGAGTAGCTATTGTAATTACGCTATTGAATTATAGTTTGCGTCAAAGAAATAAGTTCTGGTTTAAGAAAAAAGCGGTTTTAGTCTTTGGGATTTCAACAGTTGTTGTTGCTATTTTTTTAACTTCTAATTCATTTGAACGATTTGAAACTCTGGGGTTAAAGGATAACAACAGAGGCCTGTCGTATAAAACTGCCCTTTCAATACTAAAAGACTACCCAATGTTTGGGACTGGCCCCGGTACATATTCCGCAATTCAACAGAAGTACAAAGACGTAAATTTAGGTAACACAGAGATGTGGAATCATGTGCACAATGACTATCTCGAGTTGTTAGCTACCCAAGGTATGTTTGGAGCGTTATTCATTGCTTGCGCATTATTATTAATACTACATAAAATTTTAACCTATGTTCCTGTCAAAAATGTAGGTACCGTACTGGGAGGGCAAGTTGCAATAGTATGTATACTTGTGCATTCCGCAATTGATTTTAATTTTGGGACGTTAGCCTTGTCAGTGTATTTCTTTGTGATAGTCGCCTTGTTGTTAAGAATGACTGAACAAGAAAAAATAACTAGGCAACGATATGGACAGTAATGTAAAAACTGAATGTTTTTGTCTATTAGCCGACATGTGCAATGGCATTACTAAAGCTAAAAGTAATTTTGAATATTGTCATATTGACGAGTTAACTCTATTCAACTTAGCTGTGCAACATGGTGTTACCGCTCTGGTGAAACAAAATAAAGCTATATTGGAATCTAATCGGTTTATCGCTTTTTATCAAAAAGTCGATGCTTTTAACAAACATAAAACAATAGCGACTAATTTTTTCGATGCTGAAGCAGCAAAGCTTCTCAGGCTCTTAGTTCAACAAGGCACCCCATTTGTTGTACTTAAAGGTTTTGCTTTAGCCAGAACCATTTACCCCAATTCAAATATGCGAACAAAAGCTGATATCGACTTACTCATTTCAGAAAAGGATGTCGATAAAGTTAAACAAATATTCAAACAGCAAGACTATTTTAATCCCAGAGGCTGGGAACCTAAGGTCATTATTAATCAATTTTCACAGCGTAAAACACTCAGTGAAAAATTGAACGTTGATTTTGATATACACCTAAAAATCAGCACCAACAAACGTTTGGAGAATGTACTTTCTTTGGAGCAGTTGTTGGAACATAGTGTTACAGACAATGAAACAAAAGCACAATTCGTCGGTTTTGCCCCTGCATTGTTACACGCCATTTTTCATCTGATGAATCACAGAGCACGTGGCGACTTGATTAAGTTGATTTGGTATTACGATATCTTTCTGCTATGTGAAAAACTGTATGATCAAGATCCTAATGAGTTTTTGCAACTTGTTAATGAAGTGGGATTGGGGAAAGTGACAATCAAAACCCTTGAACTCACAACCGAATATTTTGATTCGCCGGCAATAAATAACATTATTGATACGCTTGAATCATCACAAGCAGCGCCAGAATTTGATTCGTTGTTAACAATTAATAGCAAAAGTGCACTTTTACTTGAGAGTTTTAGCAATCAACCCTCGTTAAAAGAAAAGTGGTTATTCCTGAAAGAAACTGTTTTTCCACCACAGGCAGAAATTTACGCTAAGTACGGAGTTAATAATAAACAACCACTTATATGGTTATATATCCGGCGGATATTCAATGGCCTAATTGAAACGATCCATAGTTAAATATGAAGAATAAGAAAATGCGTATCAGTAGAGAGGGAGTAATGAAAAATAGAGTAGATTGGATCGATTATGCGAAGGGCATAGGTATTATTTTAGTTGTTTATGGGCATGTCGCACGAGGATTGTATAGTGCAGGTTTAGGCTTGCCAACTAATATACAGAAGCTCATAGATAGTATTGTTTACAGTTTTCACATGCCACTTTTTTTCTTTTTATCGGGACTTTTTTTTTATGACTCATTATTAAAAAGGGGTTCTAGAAACTTAGTATTCAATAAAATTGATACCATAATTTATCCCTACTTGATTTGGTCTCTCTTACAAGGAGTTACAGAAGTTTTTCTATCAAATTATACGAATGGAAATGTAACACTTTCTGTAGTGCTTGCAGTATGGGAGCCGAGAGCACAATTTTGGTTTCTTTATATTTTATTCATTGTGTTTATAGTTTGCACGTTAATGTATTCTTTAATAAACGAGAAGATGCATTTTATTATTTTGATATTTGCAATATTTATTTATGTGCAAAAGTCGATACTTCCTAATTATTTAATTCTTAATTTTCTTTATGATAACTTGATATTTTTCGTTTTTGGCATCGTATTTACGAGATATAAGATGTGTGAGAAGTTAATTTACCAGAAATCACTATATTTAACATTAGTACTTTTTATTACAGGGCAATATTTGTTTCATGGTCACCTAGATGCAGTCTACACTCAAAAAGGTATAGAATCGCTAATACTTGCTCTCATTTCAATTCTGTTTATTGTTTCATTATCAATTTCTTTTTCTAAAAGCTCTCATCGTTACATTGCTTTATTAGGGGCATCTTCAATGGCTATTTATCTTATGCATATTTTAGCTGGTGCAGGTACTAGGGTGCTTTTAAGTAAAGTGTTTAATATTGAATCAGTAACAATTCACTTAATGGTCGGCTGTATTGCAGGATTGATATTACCGTTATTAGCGTTAAAAATAATAGGGGGGTTACGAATTCCTTATGTTTTTAGGGCTCCAATTTCTAATTCACTTGATATTCTTGCTGAAGTATTATCAAAACGGATCTCTAAATAACTATAATATTTCTCAAAGTTGGGGGGAATAACAGGATAATTTTAAATTTCTTTTAGAAACATTTCCTATTGAAAGAAGAGGTAGCTGTAAAATACGGTCGAACCTCAAAATGTCCAATTTTGTTGTTATATATCTGAAGAATATTGAGTGGTATTCGACGTTTTTTTTAATAGTAGTTATGACATAGACTGATGGATTAAGGATTATTATCCTTTTATAATTTTCATCAAAATTAGTGTTAAAACTTACTAAGTAATCAATGGATATCGCTCTTAAGTTAGATTTAGTGGATATTTTTGTAAAGAATTAAAGGAAACATCAAATGGAGAGCGTTAGGTGAAAATAGCAGTGTTAACTTACAATTTGGGATTGAATTATGGTGGAATACTACAATCTTACGCATTAATGGAAACATTAAAAAAGTTAGACCACGAACCGGAATTGTTATATATCAAAACTAAGTATCAACCCAGCTGGAAAGGTGTGGTTAAGAAAAGCCTACTTTCCGTTTTTTCTCGTAAATATAAAAATTTGTATGATGGGCGAGTCTATAAAAACACATTTCATTTCGTTGATAAATATATTCATCCTAAAACTCATCCACTTGAAAATGCTGATGACTTCTCAAATATTGAAAAGAATAATTACGACGCATATGTGGTAGGTAGCGACCAAGTTTGGAGAGCTAGGATGTTTAGGCATATTGATCGTGCCTTTTTTGGATTTGTAAAAAGTGACAAGCCAATCCTGTTATCATATGCCCCATCTTTTGGTGTTGAAAGTTGGGATTACACAGAAGAAGAAACAGTAAAGTATCAAAAGCAAATTCAAAGATTTAGTGGTGTTTCTGTTAGAGAGGATAGCGGCGTAGAGCTATGTAAAACACACTTAAACAAAGATGCGGTGCATGTCCTTGACCCCACCATGTTATTGAGTGCTGATGATTATAGGCAGTTGATTATCGCGGCGAATGAGCCTAATCATAGCGGGGGATTGTTAACTTATATACTCGATGAAACCATCGAAAAATTATCCTCAGTCGATATGATTCTTGACGAATTGAAAATATCCTCATTTAAAATAAATGCTAAAGCACATCTTGCTGAAAATATTGACGATATGGTGTACCCAACAGTCACCTCATGGCTTAAAGGGTTTGATGATGCACAATATGTCATCACTGACTCATTCCATGGTTGTGTGTTTGCTATTTTGTTTAATAAACCATTTATTGCGTACGGCAATAAAAATAGGGGGATGGCAAGGTTTAAATCTTTACTAAAAATGTTTGGATTAGAAGATCGGTTAGTGGTTCAGAAATCTGATTTAACTAAAGTTAAAATCAATGAGAAAATAGACTGGAAAAGTGTAAATGATAAACTTAAAGTTCATAGGTCTAGATCACAAAATTTTCTTATTGAGACTCTAGCAATACAAAAATAGCAACCATTAAATATAATCAATATCTAACAATAGAAGATTAAGAATTATAGTGGTCAAGTAATATTGGCCACTACATGTGAAATCTAAAAGTTATTTATAATATTGATAGAAGTTGTTTAAAGATTTCCTCGGTGATTTTGCAAATAAGATTGTATTTAGTGGCCGACCAAATGCTATGAACATAATAACAGACTCTTTATTTTCTAATATATTAAATTTATAAAGCGCTTTATCATTTTTGATGTTTGCAGACCAATTTAACGGGCATGCGACAAAACCTTTGTTCTGCATGGAATATAAAAGACTCATGGCAAACATGCCGCCGTCAACAAACGCTTGATTTCTTTCTTCTGGTTTTACAAAAAATGAAATGTCACTCGTCACTATCGCTAAAGCAGGTATGTCTTCGGTAAAACCTCTATTACCGTTCTGTAGCTTTAATAAATCGAGTACAAGGTTTCTTTCAGTAATTATTTTAACTTTACAATGCTGTCGGTTGCATACCGATGGGGTTTTTATGACCGGCTTTATAAGCGCTTCTAATTCTTCTTTTGAAATATTTTTACTTAGATCGAACTGTCGTACGCTGGCCCGATCGAAACATAAATCATCAAATTTATAATCACCGAAGTACTCATTTATATCTTTAGATACATGCTCAGAATTGCTACTGATGGCATTTTTTTTATTCTCCAGCGATTGGAATGCTTCAACAAGTTTAGGGGCAATCAAATCTAAAGAGTCTTTGTGATAGTCGAAGTATAAATCTAATGCAAAAATAGCGTAGTCAACAGATTCTGACATAAGGTTTTTGTCGAAATTTTTAGCCAACTGTATATTTTTGAATATGCGAACTAAAACATCCTTGCCAAATCCTTTTTTTGGATTTCTTAAACTTAATCCTTTTTCTATTCGATGCGAATCTTGCATTAACCAGGTAATAATGGCGTCTTCATTGTATGCATTTATAGAAGAATATTTTATGAACCTACCTAGATCATATAAGGCATGATTAATCAATACTAGGTGATTTTTGATTTTCACTAGGTGTTTCGAAGCTGCCTTTGGAATTACCTGTTTTAGTTTCAAGCGTTACTCCTTTAATATTAATTTTGTTGTGTTTTTTAGGTTGATTAATTTCCCTTTGAACCGAAGGGCTAACAATTTTTCTAACATGCAACTATTACATTTTAAGTAACATGTACTTATTGTTCGTTTTTAAGAAAGTGAATTAGCGTAATTAACTCTTCATTTGTAAGTGGGGATATATACATTCTTGTTTCTGGAATTAAACCGTTTTGGTCATTTAAAAACGTTACTAGTTTTTGTTCGTCCCATACAAAGTTGGCAGTTTGTAAATTCTTAGAATAGTTATAATTTGGGTACTTCCCTGCAGGCCTCATAAATATTCCTTTTAAACTAGGACCAACATAGTTCCCATCGTTTAACTTATGACAAAGGCTACATTTATCATCATATATTTGTTTACCTAAAGTTAAACTATATTGAGTTTTAGCTAAATTAGTTTTGCCTTGAATATTGCGTTTTACAATTGTCGAAGTAAAAAAAGCTAAAGTAATTAAAGGTAATAAGACCATAATCCAGTGTGTTTTTATTTTAAGTTGTGTTTTGTCTCCCGTATATTTTTGGAATGTTAGATATAAAACCAAAGTGACAAGAGCCAAATAAATAACAATACCTAATGATACCGATCTTTCTAGAAAAAAATAAATTGCACACCACCAAATCGTTAATGAGAGTAGTGATAAAAATATTTTGTTCGAATACCTTAAAAGCAAAATAGGTGGAAGAAAAAAGCATAATAAAATTTTTATCATTTTTTAGGTCCGTATAAAAAATCGTTACTTAGGTGGTTTGCTAAGCGAATACTCATTGCTATTATCATCATCGTGGGGCCTGAATATCCCGCTGTAGGAAAAGTTGAACTACCAGCAACATATAAGTTATTTACATTGTGAACTTTGCAGTTTTTATCTACAACTCCATCCTCTTCCAAATTACTCATACGTGTAGTGCCAATATGATGATAATGACCTTTAATTCTTTCCCTTATTAAATCAGGTGTTAATTCTTCCAGCTCAAACCTTCCGGCGCCCATTGCACTTAGTTCTTTTACTATTTTAGCTTGCCCAAGTTTAAATGATCTATAATCGTGATCAGTTAGTTTCCATTGGATATCAGCTAGTGGCATGCCAAAGAGATCTTTGTCATTTGATAATATAATTCTTGAATCAGGGTTAGGTGCTTGCTCTATTCTATGATCCAATTGATAGTATTTAGGTGCAGGGTTATAAAAACCAAATTGCGATATTAAGAAATTTTTAACATCGTTAAAATTATTTACTAAATTTTTAATATCATTATATAGTTCATATTTATAAGGCTCATTTATGTTACGTTTAATATTTCTTAGTGAGTCTTTTTCTTTATCCTCTACATATACTGGATAGAAACGGCAATAATATTGCAGTAATTGGTTTTCTCGAGTGTAGTTATCCGAAAAACTCAAATTAGCATTTAATTTCGAATCTCTCAATTCTTTAAAATCATACAATTTTGGAAAACTATCTGAAGGTATTAATTTGGAAGCTTTTAGATAAATATGCTCCATAAAGTACCTCCCCAAATGGTCATATGTATTTCCAATTCCTGTTTTTGCAACATCATTTGACTTGAGCAACAACCTAGCATTTTCAATTGCATGACACGATAGAATAAATTTTTTTGCTTTAATTAGTATTTTTTTGCCTTTGATTGTTTTGAATATGATTTCTTTAACGTTATCTCCTTGTTCATTAAGTTGTATATGTATTGCATTTAAATTTAATAGAACTTGTAAATTTGTTTGTTTTTGCAATTCATGTTTATAGATTTCCCTGAATCGACGTTTTTTTGTAATTTGAAATACTTTTGTTTGGAAATCGGGGTGATGGTTTTCTAATAATTGCTCTTTCGAAATCTTTTTATCTTTTAGTAATTCTGTGTTTTCGAAAAAATCATATTTTAAATCAAGCTCTGTTTTAGCTAAATTAATATAAGGGGTTAGTTCATCCTTCGATATAGGCCATTTGGGTAAACCTAGCTCTGCTCTGCCTTCGTAATCAATAGGATCATTAGACCTACAATATCCGCCCCAGTGATTTGTAGTACCCCCCATATATCGTAATCTGCATTTTAACAGGTCGTAGTACTTGAGAGCTAAATTTTTACCTTTATATAGGGATTGACTAGCGCCTGACATCTCGAAGTTGCCAGACTCAACAAGTATAATATCTTTTACAGTCTTAAGGTTTCTAGCTAATGTGATACCTGCTGCGCCTGCCCCTATAATGCATATATCTGTTTTTAACTCCTCAGGGATAAGATTATCGTTCGCATCAATAAATGGCATTTAAAGTTCCTCAAAAAAGTGACTAAACTTTGGATCATTAACAATTACCAACAAAACAACTTCTTTTATAGAAAAGTATATCCCTTGAATTATTATGGTTTTATCAGCAATAAAATCTGAGGAAATTTGCTCGCTTACTTCTTGAAATGTCAACAAAGGAATTGTATTAATAAATTCTAAATTCGATTGAATTAAAGCTATTGTTTCTGAGTTTGATAAATTACCCACAATCCAATGACTAATTGATGCTTGGCTAAATTGCTTTTTTATTTTTAACAAATTTGAATTAGGTGATGGATTTAAAATTGCCGCTGTTGAAAGTGTCAACATTCCAGTAAATAGATATGACAAATTTTTTAAAAATTCTCTTCGAGTATGTTGCATAACTATATTTTAAAACTCCATTTTAGTTATTTTACAAATTTAATTGATGGTATTAGAGCAATCAAAACTTTAGCGACTTGGATAATCCAATCAAATTTGCATTACCTTAAAACCTATATTTAGTAGGTGTTTTTTTTAATATAACTATTAAAGAAGGTTCCACCCCTAATTTTTTTACTAACAAAAATCTACTTGCTATAGCTATGAAGCACATTGCTATAAAATTTGCACTTGCACATCCAATTGGACCTGCCCACGGAATAAGTACTATGTTTAGCAATACCTGTATTAAAAGTGAAGATAATACTATTCGAGAGGCGGTACCTTCATTCTCTGTCATTGCTAACATGGCATTTCCTGGCCCAAAAAGTAATGTAACTAAAACCCCCGCGATATATATACGCATCGCCCAAGCACCTGCAATAAATTCTGACCCAAAAACCATCATTACTTCTTCAGCGAAAATCCAAAAGCCCAGAGTTATAGGGATTCCTGATATGGTAAATAACTTGACCATTATGGTTGCGTGCTGTTGTAGCTTCTTTTTATCAGAATTACCATAAGCTTCGGCAATTTGTGGCCTATATTGTAATAAAATAATTGCGCGAATTAATCCTGCCATTTCTGCTACCCGGGCTGCAATTCGCACTAATGCCACGTTTTCTGGGGTTGACAGCACTCCCATCATCAGTACGTCAATATGTTGGCCTAATACAAAACCAAGTGATACGAGGGAGAAATGTAAGCCACTTTTGAATAAGGCTTTTTCTCCAGGACTTTCTAACAGATCTGCATTTTCGGATCTTTCTTTGTCTATCTTTTGTGTTTTAGATCGTATCTCTTTTAAGGTAGCTGTAATTAATAGAACTGAAGCTATGAGGCTGCCTATTGCAGCAAAAGCATAAGTGAAAGAGACTGAAGTCGCATCAGGTTTTATACCTGCATACCATATATAAAATCCGGCTAGAATCATTAATATAGGATAAATAATCTGGCTGCCAGTAATGGAAAGCACTACTTGTTTAGTGCCTAAACAAATGGATTCAATGTACTTGCGAAAAAGTATAATCGGTAGTAACAAAAAAGTTGCTAACAAAGTTAGTTGGTAAGGTCCTGCAAATGAAGTAGTGGTTACTAAGATAGCCCCAACAATTGTCACTACAAGTGTAATGGGCAGGACTCTTTTGATGATTAATCGCCATAGATCCTGCCAGCGTTGTGAAAATACCACACGAGATTTTCCTATTCGGGCAATTTCACGCATCAATACTTGATCAAGGCCAAAAGATAAAAGTAACACGGCCAATGCAGATATAGATAGGGCAATTGATAGTAAACCGAATACCTCGCTACCAAACACACGGGTCATAACAATTGTTTGAACAAAAGTTAAGCCTATAGCGAGCATACGCATACTCATTAATTTGCCCAGTTTTAGTAAGATAGATTTCATTGTTTTTTAGGTTTTTTCAGCTAAAACGTGTTGGTAAAAGGCTATGGTTTGTTCAGCAATGAGATCCCATTCAAACTTAGATAAATCAGGTGATGCTTTGGATTTTTTAAGTGTTTTTGCGTGTTTAATGGCTAAAGATAGCTGAGGTGCGTCGAGTTCGTTATTAATGAGTTGGACCCACTCGCTGCCTACTTGTTGTTGTAACTCACGAAACAGTGGAGTGTCACTAGCCAAAATAGGTCTACCGACTGACAAAGCAAATATAGCTGCCCCTGAATTTAAAACGTCAGAGTATGGGAATATAATAATTTCACTTTCCTGTATTGATTGAATCAGCTCTTCATCACTTAGAAAGCGATTATCGAAGTTCACTTCAGATTTACGATTACATGGCAATTTTTCCAATTTTTGTAATAGCAGCGTATCTGGACTCATGCTGCTCATTTTTCCCTTTATATTTAATATAGCGTTACCTTCAGGGAGATTTAAAAAAGCGCTTAATAGCTTGTTTGCATTTTTATATTTAGTGATAGAACCAAAAAATAGAAGTTTAGGTTTGTCATCACTATTCGTGTGCGGTTTTAGGTGATGAGTATCTATTATTGGACCATAATGACCGTGTGGAATTATCACGTTGGGAATATCTCGCCAATTTGGGAATAATTCCTCTCCATTGCGTTTAGATGATGCTGTCATATAGATAATTCCGTCTATCCGTTTAGAAAACCAAGGCCAAAAAACGCTATCCAATATATCTGAGTTTCGTTGCCCCGGTCGCTTTAGATTATGTGCAGTCCAAATTATAGGTGTTTTAAGTATTCGGGCTATCCAGAATAACACGCGTAAATAGGCAATTTTGGTCCAAAATTTCCATCCTTTCGCTGTGGCCAAAAATACATCAGGCCAATGAATATGAAGAACTTTTTGTCCTTTAGTAGTGAGAACAATGAAGGGATTAAATTCTTTAACTAGCAACAACTCTCGCTTTTCAATAGCTTCATAGAGTAAATGTTGAAATGGATTGTTTTTCTTATTTTTTTCTTTAGGCCATGCAATAATTGTAAGAGTCAAAAGGAGTTCTCCATTGCAGTATGCCAATCAAAATTTGTAGTCTTTTTTAATAACTCTGATAATTCAGGCCGATTTAATGCTGTTCTTTTTTCAACAATTGGTCGTGAATGTCGAACTTTATCAACGGAATATATTAAATTATCAGTAGAGTGTCGTACTACACCCATAAATTGGTCTATCTTCGAAAGCCCAAGTTCCGATTCCGCGATTAATCTTTCATAACTCATTAATAAAACTTGATTAGGTGTTTGAGCAGCGGTTTTCTGCCAAAAGCTATAATAGGCATCCCACTCTTTTAAGTAGGCAATATGTAGATTTTGAGCAAAAAATTCATCTTCATTTTTAAACCATTTACTTTCAAGTCCCCATCGATATATTGAATTCAACCATTTTTCTGGGGTACGGAATAATACAATATGTTTAAGATCAGGTTTATATCCACATATTTTATTTATGTCCTGTAAAGAATTAACGTATCTATTGTTTTGATAACGCGCATCCATCACGATTGAATGCTTGTTTTTTTGCCAGCGAAAATGTTTATGACTAGGATTACTACGTTTTGGATCTATCTTGTTGATAATCCTATAGTCTGATTGTGTTAGAAGGGTTGTTAGATAATTAGTTCCAGATCTTTGTATCCCTTGAATTACGATTGGATAATGGCCTGTCGGTTTATCGGCATATAGTTCCCAAGTCGACCTAACTTGTTCATAGACTGGACGAAACAAGTTTTTGAGTACCCTATAATTGCTCATGAGAGTCTATCCGTTTTAAATTTTTGAGGCTAACGTAAAGTTGTGTTAAGTGAGATAAAGTAGAGCTGCAAGTGTAAATTTTTCTCTCTTTTTCTCTAAATAATGGTGTATCGGTTTTTCTAGAGATACTCATTTTTAAATTAATCATTTACGTATGCCTGTTACTAAAATATGTCTATGCTTTTTCATAAATTGCATGATAAAAAATGCCAAAAATGCTGTAGCAAATTGGGGGGCTACACCATTCAGTGCGCCTCGTAAAATAATAACGATAAAGCCCATAAATATAGCGTAAATAAAAAATGAAGAGGCTAGAGGAGTGCTATTTTTATAAGGTTTTGCTTGACATTCTATTTTTGAAATATAAAAAGCTAGTAAGTAAAATATAAGAGCGGGCCCAATAATACCAAACCCCATTAACGCTTCTGCTTGTAAAGGGCTGGATACATTTATGTATTGGTAGTCTAAACCTGCAGATACTATTACACCTGTAGGTATAGGTTTTTCGGTCCAAAGGGCACTTGGTATAAAAAAAAGTGCTACGCCAATAAAGTTTTCACCATACCGAAGTGGGCTTGGACTTTGAATATAATACTGGATAGTCGATGCAATCTGCATATACGCATCGAAATCTACTCGCAATAAATATGTGGTAATTGCTGAACTGTCAGCTCGCTGTGAAAAACTAGTTACATCAAACTCACCAGTTCCCAATGATTTGATCGTTGGGAATATAATAAATAAGGCGGCTATTGAAACCATTGCAACTAAGGCCTTGTTTTTAGGGCGAAAATAATTGAAAAAAACAGTACTTAAAGCAAGGAACATTCCAAAAAGTAAAAAGCGAGGTAGTGCGGGTAAGTAATTGATACACAGGAAAGGCACCAAAAATATGAGAGTAGCATAGATGTTTTGACGTCTTAATCCGAAATGGGGTGTATATTTCACTAAAAATAAAAGTATAACCATAGCTAATAAACTAAGTGATCTGCACATGAATAAGAATTGCTGTGTTAAACCGCTAAAGCTGACCTCTCCTCGTTCAAATCTTGCGACAAATAGGTTCGAAGGGCCAGCAGCTAAAGCAAAAATAACAGCAAGTAATGCTAGGCTCCAAGCCCATTTTGAATAGAAAAGGGAGTTTCCAATAGTAAGTTCAAACTTATTAGGCGGGTCAATTCTATTCTGGTTTTTATATTCTTGAAATGCTATTCCCGATTGATAAGCCATTTGTGAAAGAGCTAATATTCCAAACGCCCAGCAAAGGTAAACTGGTTGAAATATTGCAAACCATGGAAATTTGTTTAATGAAATCTGTACGGTTGCAGGCAGTGCAATAAAAAATAACATGAAAAACTCAAACATGTACGAAATACCACCACGGCGGTTGTCGAGGATCATGGCTAAAAATAATAATATAGATGAGAGTAAAAAAGACTGGGCCAGTAGCAGCGCCATTTTCCAAGAATAAGAAAAGGGCGCAATAAAAAAAATCCCAATCAGAATAACGAAAGCAAAACATCTTATTAAAAATGCAAATTTATTCATGATTGCTAAATTACCTTTTGCCACATCGTTTTTAACGTAAACATTGAATATAGGGAAGCAACCCTTTGATGCTCTCTAAGCTCTTGTAGTTGGGTTCTATTATTCTGCATATTTTCTAATGCTGTGTACACGCCAGCAAGATCTGCTTGGTCGTATAAACCAGCATTAATGTGGTTATTAAATATTTCCTTGGGTCCAATATGATCTGAGGCGATCACAGCGCATCCGGCTGCAATTGCTTCAATAATAACAATGCCAAATAGTTCTTCCCATGTAGCTGTTTTTTGCGATAAAAGCATTAACACATCATGTTTGGCCATAATCTTCGCAAGTTTTGCTCTATCGAATATTGGCCCGATATAGGTGACGTTTTCTGGGCCGTTTTCAACCAAACTAACTAGAGAGCCATTACCTACAACCGTTAATGTGACATCATTGTCTTTAAGTTGATTCATTAGGGTAATCAACACCTTAATTCCTTTTTTCTCTGAAATTTCACCTACATAAAGTAGCTTTAACGGGCCATTTTCGCGATGTAAGCGACTTTCGCCTGCTTCAAAAAACACATCAGGCACAGCATGAGGTATCACTGCTGCTGTGATACCGGTTTCTTGTTTTAAGGTTTTGGCAACGAGAGAGGTAACCGCAACCACTTTGACATTAGGATGGTGCACAAATGTTTGCCATTGCTTTTGCATATAGCCTTTGAACCACGGTAATTTAGGTTGACGCGGGGTTTTATCCAAACGCCAATCATGCCAAGAGGTGTGGTATATAATTTGGTTATACTTAGCTAGGCTTCGATAAATCAGTAAGCGCCAATCCCATGGAGCAAAGCCAATAACTATAGTTTCACCTTTTATAAAAGGGATACGCAATCGAAATAGAAAGTCGCTAAATGCATTTCGGTTGCGCTGCATAAATGATGTACGGTCACGTAACCACGCACGTATCCATTCTTTAACCACGCTATAACGATGGGTGCCTACTAACTCAACCTGTGCAGACTGTGCCAGTTCAAACAATACCGGAAAATACTTCTGTGGATTGGTTTCGTGAATGATTCGTAGTTTAGTTTTAGTCATGAAGCAAACTTACTTAGTCTCAGCAAAGTTTCAGTTTGTCTGAGCCAAGAGTATTCAGCTGCTTTTTTACGGCCAGCATCTGCTAATTTTTGCCAGAGTTCATTTGATTCCATTAACGTGTTAACTGCTTTATTAATGCTCGCCATATCATGAGGATCGCAATATAACGCTGCGTCTGTACAACGTTCTGTCAAGCTTGGTATGTTTGATACTATTACTGGGCAACCAAATGTCATGGCTTCTATAGGTGGCAGAGGACTCGCTTCATAAAATGATGGAAATAGTAAAAAGCGTGCATGGGCGAATGCATCATAGATTTTTTGTGGCTCGTTGACTTGGCCACACATTTCTAACCTTGGCTTGATTTTATCTGGAATTTCAATATTAAATGAATCAAACACGCCTGAACTGGCCCCAATAACCACAAAATGCATATCAGGATAAGTTTCTAAAAATTGTATTGCTGCTTTTAATACGCCTTCGGCATTTTTTCGTTTACTTAAAGACCCAACATAAATTCCGTAGTTTCTGTCTGATAATTCGGGTAATGTTTCTTTTTGTGCCTGCTGGGCAGAATCATCAGGAATGCCGCCGTTTTGAGCCATATGAAAACGAGGAGAGTTTGTTAGTTTAGGATAATGTTGTGCCATGGCTCGTTTCTCGGCGTCCGAAACTGTCACTATTGCATTGCTTTTAGATATTTCAATTGGAATAAGGCTTGAGTATACCGCTCTAAACTTCCAACTATATGCTGATGGAAAATATTTGTAAGAAAGGTCGTGGATCATGGTCAGTACCTTGGTATTTGAGAAAAACAAACTCAATACGGGGGAGGTATTCCCAAGACACCATAAGATTTTTGATTTGCAGTATTTAGGCAGCTCTAATTGCTCCCATAGATGACCTGTTAATCGCCCTTTTCGTGTTAATTTAATTACCTGTAGATCAGGCATTGAAATAATGTCGCCTTTTTCTGGAAGTAATACTTCTGGTGCTTTTATTATCCCTTGTAAGGCCAATTTATCAAGCGCAACAAGAATTTCTCGTTCAACTCTCTGCACTCCTGTGATGTTTTGCAAAAGAAAGCGACCATTGAGTACCAAATTAAGACTTCTCACAAACACACTCTCCGATATTCTTTTCTATTCCTTCATGCACAAAATTCGCTCTAAACTTAGAATGACTATGGGAGTTGAAATATGACGGACTACTTGTTCTCAAAAGACTATCCAATATTTATTTTTTAAGTTTATTTAATCAGCTAACAGGTTAGGGTTTTCTGTATCGAAACCATTTGCCATACCGTGTCCAATAAAGTCTGTAATTTCATTACAAAACCTTTGGTTCCCAAAAAACTCTGCATTTTTTCGACATTCTATTTCCGAAAATTGATCTATATTTTTTTCAAATTTATCTACGGCTTCTAAGATATGATCTGCATCTTGTTTGATGAACCATACGCCTGTTGGTTTGTCTACTTGTCCTAGCGGTTTGACTGTTTCTGAGGTGCCACCAAACCCAAAACAAATAACAGGGGTACCGCATGCTTGTGCTTCAACCGGTAAAATCCCAAAGTCTTCAAATGCTGCAAATACAAATGCTTTAGCTAATTGAATGATTTTTATCATGTCGTCTAACTCTTGGTATCCGACAAATTCAATATTTGGTGTCGCGATTCGTTTCAAATTAGCTAACTCTGGTCCGTCACCAATTACTATTAACTTTTGATCTTGTTTTTTTGTAAACGCCTTTACTATTAAGTCTATTTTTTTGTAGGCGACTAGTCTGGAAGCTGTAACGTAGTAGTTTTCTCTGGTAGCCGTACTTAAACTAAATTTGTCGATATTTACAGGAGGGTAAATGACTTTTGATTTACGTTTATATACTTTGTAAATTCGTCTTTGGATAAAGTTAGAATTGGCTAAAATTGTGTCTACGGTATTTATACTGCGGGCATCCCAAGCTCTGAATCTGTATATAAGCTCTTTGGCAATTGCTCTTTTAAAAAAGGTGAACTTTCCTTGAATATCATTTATGTATTCATGGCTGAGATCCCATGCATAACGAGCTGGACTGTGTATATAGGAAATATGTGGTTGATCTACACTCGTTAATACCCCTTTCGCTAAAGCTGCTGAGGAGCTCAAAACAATATCGTGTTTGGAAACGTCAAATTGCTCAATATGCCTTGTGCACATAAGCAACATGTTTCGATAATAATGTTCAACAAATGGGAGTTTATTTAGTTTACTTACGTTAATTTTTTTTGCGTTTAAAAATGCTTCATCTTCGTCATTTAAAAAATTGAATAATGTGTATATCTCACTGTCCGGAAATACATGGACAAATTGACGCACTACTTTTTCAGCACCGCCTAAAAGAGGGAGCCAATCGTGTACAATTCCTACATCAACTCCGCTTACATCGTAACTCATTATTAATTCCAATCATTGTTGTTGTAATTGTTCAAAACGCAAAATATATATAGTTTCAGTGCAAAAGTGTTTTAGTGTAATTATTAAAAAATGATTTACCCTTCAAATTGAATAAGAAAACAAAATGTTCGTGATATAAGTTATTAAACATCGAGGGGACAGAGGCCACAGTGAAGCTATATTTAAAGTTTCGTTGCAGGTTAGAATTTAAGAGAGTAAAGGGGGCAATATCATTGATGTTTTTACCTCGGGTACGGTGTAAATAATGAAACAGTCTCCCATTTATATTTCTTAAAAAAAACTGATTTATCATTATTTTAATCATGCTACATTTACTGCTACTAATAAGGAAACTGTCTACAGCAAAGACTCTACTATTCTTGTCTTCACAAATTTTATTCGACTACATAGATAAAAATTAATAAGCATTCTTGTCATTAAACCCACGAAACATCGTAATCATTACGATCTTAAAATCTAACCACAATGACCAATTTCGAATGTATTCTAAATCGTACTCTACGCGTGTTTTCATTTTGTCGACGGTTTCGGTTTCGCCCCTTGCCCCATTTACTTGAGCCCAGCCGGTTATGCCGGGTTTGACTTTGTGACGTAGCATGTAGAAGTCGACTATTTTTCGGTATTCTTCGTTGTGGGCTATTGCGTGAGGGCGAGGGCCGATTACCGACATGTCGCCTTTTAATACGTTGATAAATTGCGGCAGTTCGTCTAAAGATGTTTTACGTAAAAAAGCGCCTACTTTAGTAATGCGGGAGTCACCTTTTGTTGCTTGAGTGACTACGTCATCATTTTCGGTGACTGTCATTGAGCGAAACTTCCACATTTTTATTCTACGGCCGTTTAGGCCGTATCTGTCTTGTTTAAAGATAATAGGGCCTTTTGAGGTAAATTTGACCGCTAAAGCAATGGCTAACATGGGGAGCGCAATAACAGATAAAATGCAAATTGAGAGGAATAAATCTTCTAAGCGCTTCAACACACCTAAACTGCCTTGCATGGGGTTATCGTAAACGCTGATGGTTTGCACTTCTCCTACATGTGACATTTCTCCGTGCATTAAACAATACATAAACAAGTCGGGTACCACATGTACATTGGCGGTTGAGTCGCCTAAAGCATATAACATTTCTTCAATACGCACTTTGGCTTGAATAGGTAGGGTGATGTAAATAACGTCGTATTTGTTGTTCTTGGCGTTTTTAATGCCTTCAGCAATGCTGCCTCGAAGATAATAGTGATAATCTTCGTCTAAACGGCTTTTGTCTCTATCATCATAAAAAGCAGCCATGCGGTAACCCGTATCAGGGTGGTCCATCACTTCTTTTGCTAAACGAATTCCCTTTTCTGACATACCAAATATAGCGATGCTACGGGTGTTGTAGCCTTTGCGGCGCATGCTCGATAAAAATATTTGAAAACAAAAGCGCCAAGCGATTAAGCTGAAAAGTGTGGAACACATCCACAAACCTAGTGCTACACGGGAAAAGTCTGTGGCAGTTTTTGAGAAAAACAAGTAACCAAACACTACAACTGAGGAGAATGCCCAGCAAGTGAGGGTATAGAAAATGATTTGGGTAAAAAAGCCAGCTCGCCAGGAGCGGTACAGCGCAAAAGATTCAGAAATTAAGGCAAATGCCACCGAGCCAATAAGCGATATTGTGAAGTAATGCTCGTTGTATGCTTGGTTGTAAGACATTACACAGATATACAGGATCACTTGGATCAAAACGATATCAACTAGTCGGTATAAGGCCGCCATTTTATTGGTATTGTTTTTAACCATGCCATGTTGTTGTTTAGTCATCTTATTCCGTTCCCTTGCATTCTATATTTAACGGGTTATCTAGCTAAATCTTCAAGAATGTATTTGCGTACAATATTTAAATTGTGACTTCCATTACAATAAGTGATTTCTTTTACACTTATGTTATCTAGCAACTTACTTAATGTTGCTATTCTGTTTATTTCTATGCCTAACGCCGTGTAGGCGTCGCCTAAAATGCTGTTTTGTAGCAGCAGTATTAATGCTCTACTACCTGTTACCGTTTTAACTTCGCAGCTTGTTTTTGCGTCTGTTACTCGGTTTAGTATGTATATAGTCTTGAGTACTTGGCCGCTATTGCTAGTACTTATTTGACCTTGCAAATTCACAACGCGTTTACTAAATCCGTCGTGCACCTTTTCTAGCGATTCGTGACTAACTTTAAGCTCACTCTCTACCGAGTCAGGCCACATTCTCGCTATTGGCCAACTGGGATAAACCCTAAATTGTTCGCCGTTATTTTCTGGATGTAACGCCATCATGTCGTCTGTCATCCATGAAAATCCACTTTCGCATAATTTTGCGCTAAGCGTGGACTTGCCAGTGCCACTTGGCGCCACCAATCCTATTGTTTGCCCTTTGTATTCAAGTGCATTGCCATGAATACATAACACTTGGTTTAGCTCTAACCAAACGGCTAATCCAACCGTCTGAAAATAATGTGCAGAGCCTGTACCGAGTTTCTGCCAATCTATAGTTAATTGGTTGCCAGTAAATTTAAAAACACCATGGCCTTCGCAATTCACTTGTAAACTACAACTTGTGGCGCTTCTGAACAGGTTGAGTTCGGTGCGGTACCTCTCGCCCTTATCAACCAAAGACCAAATTTTATCGCCTAACGTACCTTCTATTATTGAGTCGAAATTCAAAGACAGATTGTAAGGTAGGCTTTTTTTTGAGCCCAAAGCGCCACATGCTACGCCATGTAAAGGCATAGAATAAAAATCTTTTAACATTAGTTTCTGTCAGAAGTATCAGGCTCAAAAGTTAGTCCTTAGAGCCTGAAAAAACAGTCTATCCCTGGAAAGGGTTGCGCTTAGTATGACCACCGTTTTCGTCTGGAACACTTCCAGAGAAACCTTGAGTCAACTCAGCTAAGCTGCCTACTTTTGTAAGTTCAGGCTTTACGTATTCACGTTTTTCGCTTGAATTAATAGTTGAATCAGTCATGTGAACTCCCCTTAAGCCTGTTTGCGACGTGAACTCATTACTAAACCAAGTAATGAAAGCAATAATATTGAAACTGTTGATGGAGCAGACGCAGAAACGAGATCTGTATCAATTACAAACTGGGTTTCGCCATCTGAGATATTGTCTAGTGTTAAACCTGTATATAACTCATCTTGCACTAAACCACTAAATGCATAGCCAATTGGCGTGGCAGGAACAAATTCACGTCCATTTCCCGAACCATTTGCTGAAGCATCACCGTATGCGGTATCAAATACGAAACTTGCCGGTAATAAATTGATAAACAACGATACCAAGTCCGAATTACCTTTAAAAATTGTCCATGCCCCAACTACGCCCAATGGACCTAACTCACCAAAGGAATCACCTACTTGACTTAGAGACCAATCAGTTCCTGATACACCACCAGAGTCAGCACTTTGTGCTTCCCATACAATAGTTTCAGTAGTTGAATTGCTAAATGTGGCTGTTACTTCTATACCCGCCATATCTGCACCGTTAACAATGCTAATAAACCCAGCGTGCGCTTGAGTACCTACAAACATTGATAGAAAACCCAATAGTAAAAGCTTTTTCATATCCGTCTCCAAAAGTTAGCAATTGTAATCAACTACCCGTTAGTTGATTAAGTTTTTACTTCTATTTTTGCAAAGCAATAATTGAACCATTTATTTTATGTCGTTATAAATCAGTGTTTTATTTATGGTTGCTTTTGTTTTTGTATAATAAAGCAGCTTTGGGGGCTAAATTTATATTAAATATGTAAAAAAGTCTGACACCGCCTAATTTTTGATCCCAAATTGTCTATTATTTGGCTATAAAAATTTAAATTGGTTATAGTTATCTCTTGATATCATTGCGATTGTGTCGATTAAGGTTATAAAAACGTATGTTTGTATGTATTTTCAAAGAAGCTTCACAAAACGTTAACAAAAATGTCATGTTTGATGGTTCTGATAGCTTTCGCAAAAAATTGAGAACACATTATCCGCAGCGCTTTGCTGGCCTCATTTCTATTGAGAAAGAAAATAACCTAATTTTATACTGTGATGATTCTGCAAAGTTCGAACCAATATTTGGTTTTGCTGACTTTAATAGAAAAATTGTTAATAAAAGCATATTGTTAGGCGAATCTGCGGGGGCTAAAATATCTTTCTCATCGTCTCTAAACGGCGATGATTGCACCAGTCTGGATAATTCTGCACATAAATTAAGCAAAATGTTCGCCCAAGATAAAAGTGAAATATTTTCGAAATTGGAAAATAGTTTTTTACTTGTGGCCATAGCAGCTGACCAAAATAGTATCCATATCGCAACAAACCCTCTTAGTTCTCGTTCAATTTATTGGGTAGAGGATACAGATTGCAGAATTGTTTCTACCGATCTGCAATTTATACAAACCATGATGGGTAAAGAATTGACGCTTTCTGAGCGGGGTTTATCGAGTTGGTTGAGTGGTTATCCTAACCCTGCAATATCACTTTTTGAGCAGGTAAATGTGTTGCCCATTGGTTACAGGCTTGAATTGCCGATGGCTAATAAAGCTAAAATCGTCAAATTTTGGGACATTGAACCTGATAACAAACTCATATTAAACAACCAAACCGAATATTCGCAGCGTTTTACGGAGTTGTTAAATAGCAGTGTTGTTTCTGCTTGTGATTCGCAACAGCAAATAGTTGCGTCACAAATGAGTGGCGGTTTAGATTCAACAAGTGTGACAGCTTTGGCTAATGCCCACCTTAAGGCCGTCGGTAAAAAGGTGTTGCCGTTGTCTCATTTGTATACTCAGTCGAAAAAATCCGATGAAAGTCAATTAGTTAAGGATATGTTGAGTTTCCTAGAAATAGACCAAAGTATTCAAATGCCAGTAGACGAAGGCGAAAACCGGGATTTTCTAGCCTTGTATCCATCAGATATTGAAAGCCCAGGAACAGTGCTATCACCGCGATATAAGCAAGAGTTAGCTCTAGTTAAGGCAGCTGGGGCAGACGTGTTACTTACGGGGAACGGCGGTGATGAAATGTGCTGGGGACATAGCGCCGCCTATACACAAAGATTTAAAGACGGTGATTGGGGCGTGGTATCAGAGGTATTAAAAGCGAGTAGTGCAGTAGGTGTGTCGAAACGGCAAGCCCTAAAGAACTTATTTGTGAAACCATTTATCCCAGAATTACTGTTAAAAATCCTGACACTTAATAGTAAAAACAACGATACCGATAGTGTGCCGATATGGTTAACTGCAAAAGCTAAAGCTTTGGCGCTTGAAGAAACTCGAATCAATAATCCATTTGATATAAATAAAGATCCCGTTGGCTATAATAGATACACGAGTTTAAAAACCACCTCTACTTACAATTCAGTTCATTCCTACGGCAAAGTGGCTCAACAGTTTGGAATAGATGTTAGGCATCCATTTTTTGATACTAAACTCGCTGAATTTACTTTCGCTATTCCTGCCAAACAACTTATCCAAGGAGCTTACCCTAAGTGGCTACTACGCCAAAGCATGGACAGTTACCTTCCTAAAAGTGTGTGTTGGAACGTACAAAAAACCGTTTTTGACCAACATTTTGGCAATCTGGTACGTGAAAATGCCCCTGCGCTAAGAGAGATATTGCAAGACACCAGACTGGCCGACATGGGACTGATCAACCAAACCCTACTATTAGCCGAATTCGACCGGATAGTTGGTGATCCAAACATACCGCTACAGGTTGATTTACTCTATGTCATATTGACATTTACATGGTTACAAACCCACTTTCCAGAGTGATGGTAGTGGTTGGTGGGAATCTAGTATCTGTCATTCCTGCATGTTGTTAGCAGGAATCTACTATCTGTCATTCCAGCATGCTGTTAGCAGGAATCTATTATCTGTCATTCCAGCATGCTGTTAGCAGGAATCTACTTTCTGTCATTCCCGCATGTTGTTAGCAGGAATCTACTATCAGTCATTCCTGCATGCTGTTAGCAGGAATCTACTATCTGCCATTCCCGCGTGCTGTTTGCGGGAATCCATTCTTTTGTTTTACCCTTTGAAAAAACTGATTCCGGCTTAAAAGACTGCCGGAATGACAGAGGTGTGGTTGCGGTCGGACCGGAATGACAGAGGTGTGGCTTCGGTTGGACCGGAATTACAGGCTAAGAACTAACTCCCGTCATTCCTGCATGTTGTT